>JASENG010000032.1 GCA_030027265.1 Lysinibacillus fusiformis
AGGAAATTATAAAATTTCGCTTTGGGGATCACTTTTAAAGAAATAAATTTGACATCTAGCTCCAGCACCCTAGCCCCTCGAGGTCGCTTCGGTACCTTCCTACGTGTGGCAAGCACACTTGTCAGGTCCCTCCAGCGCTTGTCAGGGCTAATCAGGGCGCTTGCGCTTTTGTTCTTGGGCAAATTTAGTTCTCCCGTGAACACAATGAACAAAACTTTCTAAATGTTTTTAAAACACAATATTTTGCAATCGCTTACAAATTGGAATTTCTATTTTAATATAGATACACGGGGAAAACGAAATGAAAATGCGACATAATTATAGGGGGATGAAATAGATGCTTGCTTTATTAGGATTTTTAATGATTCTTGTATTTATGATTTTAATCATGACAGGTCGACTTTCTGCCATGATTGCCTTGATACTTATACCGATTATTTTTGCGGTTATTGGCGGATTTGGAACTGAAATTGGACCGATGATGCTAGAAGGGGTTAAGAGTGTAGCCCCAACAGGCATTATGATTTTATTTGCGATTCTGTATTTTGGAACATTGATTGATGCAGGCGTATTCGATCCAATTATTAAAACAATTTTAAAGGTGGTAAAAGGGGATCCAGTAAAAATTGCGATCGGGACTGCGATTTTGGCCCTTATGATTTCTTTAGATGGTGACGGAACAACAACTTATATGATTACAATTTCGGCAATGCTGCCGCTTTATAAACGAATTGGCATGAAGCCGATTATTCTGGCTGGGATTGCGGTTTCAGCTTCAGGGGTTATGAACTTGCTGCCTTGGGGTGGACCAACTGCGCGGGTTATGTCGGCATTAAGTCTGGAGATGTCTGAAGTATTCACACCCGTTATTCCAGCAATGGTGGGTGGTGCACTATTTGTACTCCTAATGGCTTTTGTGCTTGGGAGAAAGGAAAGAAAACGAATCGGCATTATCGAAGTGGATTTCCAAGCGATGACTCAAATGGCTGCCACAGCTGAAGTGGATTACCTGAAACGTCCGAAACTGATTATCTTTAACTATGCTTTAACAATCGCGCTTTTATATGCATTAATTACAGAGCTATTCCCGCCGGTTGCTTTATTTATGCTAGGTTTTGCAATCGCTATCACAGTGAACTATCCAAAAATCAAAGATCAAAAAGAACGTGTTGCAAATTATGCGGATAATGCTTTATCGGTAGTTTCGATGGTTTTTGCAGCAGGTATTTTTACAGGAATTCTTTCAGGGACTGAGATGGTTGATGCCATGGCGAATTCTGTGATTCAGTATATTCCGGAGGCAATGGGTTCTCGCTTTGCAGTGATCACGGCGATACTCAGTGCACCATTTACTTTCTTTATGTCGAACGATGCCTTCTATTATGGAGTGCTGCCGCTCCTTGCAAAAGCAGGTGCCGTATACGGAATCGATCCAGCATTGATCGGTCGGGCATCTCTTTTAGGATTGCCGGTCCATCTATTAAGTCCATTGGTTCCATCTACGTATCTATTAGTAGGAATGGTAGGAGAAGACTTCGGGAAATTCCAGCGCATCTTCCTTAAGTGGGCATTCGGTTCAACGGTTGTCATGATTGTTGTATGTCTAGTATTGGGGATTATTCCCTTCTAAAAATTCAATACTGTGTAAACGAAAAGGAAGCGTAATACTGATTGCGTTTCCTTTTTATTTACTATCCTCAAGCAGAGGTTTAATTGCCGATCAAATAGGGGTATTAAGGAATTATGAAAGGCAATTAAAAAATCGTAGGAGGAATCATATGAAAAAGTTTATGAAATCAGTTGTCCCTGTATCAGCATTGCTATTCATGCTGGCAGGCTGTGCAGAAGACGGAGAAGAAGATGTAGACGTAGATGTTAACGAAGAGGAACCAGCAACTGATGGAGAAGCAGATGTTAATATCATCGAGGAAGAGGAAGGTAATACGAATATAGAAAAAGATTCAGAAGAAAATACTGAAACAAATCCAGAATCCAATACAGACAGTACAGAAAATGGCTCAGATGGTACTTCCAACAGTAACTTAGAAGAAAGTCCGGAAAGCGACATGGGAAATGGTGAGGACGAAACTACAGAGTAATCATCTATTCGACTGTTTTAGGTACGATTGAAAATTTTCTTACCGGAAAAAACAGCATTTTTCTACTCAAGAAAAATGCTGTTTCTGGGTTTTATCCAAGTCTTTTTATGCAAGAAGAAAGCCAATTGATTTTACTTTTGCTGTTATGCAATTGACAAATGCTTTTTTATTGTATATAATAAATTCTATAAGGTCCAACATAGGACAAGATCAATTCACCTATTACAAAAAGTAATCGTGTTTGTTCGGTACTTTTTGTAATGGGTGAATTTTTTTTCGAAAGCTTATGAAAAATTTAATTTAATGGAGGTCATTTAAATGACACAAGGTACAGTAAAATGGTTTAACGCAGAAAAAGGTTTCGGTTTCATCGAAGTTGAAGGTGGATCTGACGTATTCGCTCACTTCTCAGCGATTCAAGGAGAAGGTTTCAAATCTTTAGACGAAGGTCAAAGAGTTGAATTCGAAGTGGAAAACGGTCAACGTGGACCACAAGCTGCTAACATCGTAAAACTATAATTTTAAATTAATCGTTTTTACCTTATAGCTACTATCAGGCAGTTGAAAGTTCGATTGGATCGAACCTTTCAACTGTTTTTTTATTTTTTTTTGCCTCTCATTCTCTTCAAATAATGATATTTCCCCATAAATTATAATACAGATTCTAAATTATTACTTTTCCTTTTGAATCATTTTGAGTTGGAACCCCCCTTACATTAAAAAGAGGAAGAAAAGTATCTTGCTCAGCGAACAAAAAACATGTTGTTGAAAATGGCCATTATGCACTAGGAAGTATTGTAAATGGATAAGACTATTTAGTTTGGGATGTGTTCAAAGAAAAATTACTAAAAATGTCATATATCTTTTGGCAGCACATAACTTATTTACATAACAGTTGCATTACTTTAAAGGGCTTTCATCTTCAAGGAAATTATTTAATTAAAATAAAATGACTACGTATTCATTATATTTTAAGATAATTTTTTCTAAGTAAATGAATGAGTTTTCTAAAAGGTTGAAAGGAGGCTTTTGGGTTGATAGGGCTTCTGAGATGCAATTGGTAAGTAAAGAAATGAAAAGAAGATAGGGAAAGGAGAAGGATCTCATGTTTTTTAAATTTAATAAGTTCCGTCTGATTAGCTTTATTTTTCTTGCTATTTTAGTAATTATCACGTTCTCTAAACCGCTTTTTGAAAATGATTCAAATGGAACGATTGTTACAAACTGGTTCTTGGTTGTCGTTATGGTTGTGGCTTGGATAATTATGCTGATTGATAATTTAATGACAAAAGAAGAATAGGGGGGAATCTATGTCAATATCGTTAATTGTACTTATTTTGTATTTGTTGCTTTGTATTGGCATCGGTGTATACGCCAATAAATTACAGAAACAAGGAACAACAAATGATTATTTAACAGGGGGAAAAGATGTTAGTGCATTCGTAAACGGAGTAGCAATATTTGCTGCATTTGCAACGGGTGGTACTATGCTTGGAAATATGGGTCTTTCCTATGCAGGCGGCTGGGGTTATATTACAGCTTATAATGCAGGGGTAGCTTGTGGATATTTATTTACAGCCTTCTTCTTAGCAAAAGTATTACGTAACATGAATGTGTCAACAGTACCTGAGTTTATCCGTGTTCGCTTTAATAATAAGGCTTTAAATATAATTGTCCCTCTTATTTTGATAGGTACATTAACGGCATATTTAGTGGCGCAGATGAAAGTTGGAGGGCTTCTTGGCGAACGATTATTTCATATTCCTTATGGTTGGTCAGTTGTATTAATTGGTCTTGTTTATATTTTTTATACAGCTTACGGTGGTATGAAAGCGGTTACTCTGACAGATTTTATTCAAGGATTATTAATGATTGCAGTAGTAATTGTCGTAGGAGCAATTGCCATTACTAAAGGTGGCGGAGTAGGAGATCTATATTCTGTTGCACAGGAGATTAAGCCGGAGTGGACAAAAACCGATGGATTCCCATATATAGCTTACATCGGGGGGTTCCTAGTATGGATGACCGTTAATGCGGTTTTACCACATACCGTCATGCGAATATTTTCAGCTAAGACAGAAAAAGCAGGTCGTGTATCACTTACAATCGGTATCTTTATGTATGTGGTAACAGCGATTATAACTTGTATCTTTGTAGTAGCCATGACAATTATTTTAAATCAAGGTCAGGCATTGTCAGATAATGACGCAGCATTCCTATTATTCTTAGATCAAGCCGTACCAGAGTTTATAAAAGCGCTTGCTTATGCGGGGATTTTTGCAGCAGTGATGTCTTCGGTAAGTGCGATGCTTTTAGCCTTAGGTGCAGCATTGGCTTATGATTTAATAGGAACAATCAAACCTGATTTCCCAGAAGAAAAGAAACGTAAATTTGTACCGATTGCTATCGTGGGCTTTGGAATTTTAACTTTATTATTATCACTAAATCCACCAGCATTATTAACATTACTTTACTCTGCTGCAATGGGATTGTTAGCTTCAGGTTTATTCTTCCCGGTTGTATTGGGTATTTGGTGGAAACGTATGAATAGTATTGGTGCATTAGTTGGTACTGTTTTAGGAAGTGTTTCTTACTTAGTCTTACTGTGGGGCTTTGAATTGCCATCGTTGTCTCAAATTTGCTATTCATTACCTATTTCATTCCTGGGATGTGTTATTGGTTCATTAGTTTCAGCACCACCAACGGAAAAAGATTTACATCGTGTAACCATTGCCCATGAGCGTGAGTATCTAGAAAGTGATCAAATATAAATTGGAGATTTGATGAAAACCGAAAAAATTACAGTAGAAGAGTTTCATCTGTTGCAAGCAATAATTTGGGAAGGGGATTTACGTATTCATACAAGTAGAGAATACGGTAAAAAAACGCCATTTAAAAAGAATATAATTCATGGTGATACAACGGCTATTTTATCAATACAACTATTACGAAGGAAATTAAAAAAGAAATTCCCTTTACATGAATTTAACTGTCGTTTCCTAGTCCCAACTTATGTTGGTGACCAAATCTATGTAGAATTTCAGCAATCACAGGATTTTCTAACTTTCACTACATGGAATCAGGATGGGGTTTGTGTGATGGAGGGGGAATATCGCTATGCTTTTTAAATTATTTGAACCAAGGATAATTGAACGTACTATTTTCCAAACAGATATTCAGTACTTTCAAGATGTTTTTGGAATGGAAAGAACCGCAAATATTTCTGCGGTTCCTTCTGACCTATTGTTATTTGTTATTCATGGAATTTTAAATAGAAGTTTAAATCTAGAGGAATATTTATTGGCTGTAATTGAACAAAAAATAGCATTCTTTCAAACTGTTTATGTAAATGATTCAATTTCTGTTGATTTTGACATTTCCTATCCTAAGAATGCAACATGTCTTCTAACATTTCGGGCATTTAATCAAAAAA
Source organism: Lysinibacillus fusiformis (assembly GCA_030027265.1). GTDB lineage: Bacteria > Bacillota > Bacilli > Bacillales_A > Planococcaceae > Ureibacillus > Ureibacillus fusiformis_A. The sequence goes on from JASENG010000032.1 coordinate 5,533, forward strand.
ACAACTGTGTAGCAGATGGAACTTGGAAACTAAAATTAGCGAAAATAGAGGTGTTGGAAAATGTGGAGAACGGTAATCTCTCCTAGAGTATCCGAGACTGATGGTGTTGGTCATATAAATAACACAACCATTCCTATATGGCTAGAGGCTGGTCGAAATCATCTATTTAAATTATTTAATCCAGAAGATACTTTCTATGATTGGCATATGGTAATTGTCAAAACAACTGTCGAATATAAGGCGCAGATTTATTTTGGGAAAGATGTTGAAATACATTGCTATGTAAACCGAATTGGAAATTCGAGTTTAGAATTATATGAAGAAATTTGGCAGGATAATAGAAAATGTATCGAGGCTTATACAACCTATGTGAACTTCAGTCAAGAAAATCAAAAGTCACAGTCTATTCCATTGGAGATTAAAGAAAAGCTAAAGCACTTTGTCAGAGAGGTGGAAAAATAAGTGGAAGAAAAGAAGGTTTTATTTCATTTGGAACAACATATCGCAACAATTACTTTAAATAGAACAAATGCTTTAAATGCTTTAGATAATGATATGATTTCAGACATTATTCACTATCTAAAAGGATGTAATAACAATGATGAAGTACGAGTTGTGGTCATTAAAGGAAATGGAAAAGCATTTTGTTCCGGTGATGATTTAGTCGATATGGGAACGAAAGATCACCCGAATCCATCCAATAAATTTACAGAATATATACAAGGTTATCCAGAAATCGTGAAGGCTATTTGGGATCTAGAAAAACCCGTTATTACGCAAGTTCATAAATATGCTTTAGGGGCAGGGTTTGAAATCGCTTTAGCATCTGATTTTATCATCGCCAGTGAAGAGTCAAAATTCGGCTTGCCATTTGTGCTTAGAGGTTTAGCGGCGGGAACTTATTTATTGCCTAAAATGATTGGATATCATCAAGCAGCCAAAATTTTATTTACAGGCGAAATGATTACTGTAAATGAATTGGAAAGTTACGGTTTACTTTATCGAATTACGACAAGCGAAGAATTAAACAATGAAGTCAGTTTATTAGCAGAGAAATTAGCAAACTCAGCTACTCGATCGATTAGTTTAATGAAAAGAGCAATGCATAATTCTGCAGATTTGGCCTTGCATGAAGCGATGGATATGCAGGCATTGTCAACATTTGCTTCTTTTTATACAGATGATTATCAGGAAGGAATACAAGCATTTGTAGAGAAACGGGAACCAAATTTTAAAGGGAAGTGATGTTATGGAAAGATTAAAAAAACCAGTGTATTCCTATGTTGTACAACATGCTGAAACTTTTCCCGATAAAACAGCTATTAATTTTTATGGAAATGAAATTTCATATAAACATTTAATAGAAGACATAAATCGAATAGCCGCTTATATGAAAGCAAAGGGAATTAAAAAAGGCGATACAGTTGCGATTTACCTTCAGAATTGTCCGCAGTATTTTATTGTATATTATGCTATTCAGCAGCTGGGGGGAATTGTTGGCCCTTGCAATCCGATGTTTAAAGAATATGAACTCTCTTATCAATTAAAAGATTTAGAGGCAGTTATGTTGATTACAACACCAGATTTATATCCAATATACGAAGCTATAAGTAACAACACTAATGTTGAAACAGTTATTTTAACAAGTTATAAGGATTATTTGCCAGAAAAGCCTTATCCAGAATTTCCAGAAGAAATAACTTCTGTCCCTTCAAATTACAAGGATTCTTGGAAAGATATTCTTATGGAAAACCATCCATTGCAAGAGATGGCGGATATTGATTTGGAAGAGGATGTAGGTTTAATTATTTATACTTCTGGTACAACTGGAAATCCCAAAGGAGCAATGCTCACTTATGGAAATTCCGAATATGAAGGATATGCAGTAGCACGGAACTTTATGATAACAGAAAATGACGTAATGATTAGTGTAATGCCAGTATGCCATATTGCTGGGAAGTTGGTAGGACTATTAAGTTCTCTTATTGCGGGTTCAACGATTGTTTTATTTTCGCGGTTTTCAGCAAAAGGTATGTTGCAAGCTATCGAAAAATATGATGTAACCTTTTTATATACGACAACCCCAATGAACTTGCAAATGCTCAAAGAACCTCTCGCAAAAAAACTTCAAAATAATAGACTCAGAATAAATATAACTACAAGCTTTGGCATTCAATTAACCGAAGAAATTTCAGAAGATTGGGAAAGAACGATGGGGATACCAATGATGGAATTTGCATATGGCATGAGTGAGACACATACAGGCAACACCTTAATGCCTCCCCAACAAATAAAGTACGGAACGGTAGGTAAACCAACAGAAGGTACAGAAATACTTGTTGTTGATCCAAACGACTATACACGTAAATTAGCAGCTGGTGAAGAAGGCATGATTTTAGTAAAAGGTCCATCCGTATTTAAAGGATATAAAGGACGCATTGAGGAAACAAATAAGAATTTCTTCGGTGAATTCTTCATTACGGGAGATATGGGCAAAGTTGATGAGGAAGGTTACTTATATTTTCTTGGAAGATTTAAAGAATTAATTAAATGTTCAGGATACAGTGTTTACCCTGAAGAAGTTGAAAAAATGCTAATTCAGCATCCTGCAATTTCACAAGCAGCAGTAATAGGTATACCAGATGCTGTAAGAGGTGAGAGTGTGAAAGCTTTTGTTGTAAAGACAAAAGAGAGGGATGTATCAGAAATAGATATTATTAACTGGGCAAAGAGTAAAATGGCTGCTTATAAATATCCAAGGGAAGTGGAGTTTATTGAAGAGCTTCCTCAAACAAACTCGGGCAAAGTATTAAGACGCAAATTAAAAGAGAATGAGACTTCCAGATTATAAATTTATCTTTTTAAGAAGTTTGTTGAGCAAACAGAATTGGAGTAAATGAGAGGTGGAATAATGGTTTCTTCAAAAGATGTAGCAAAATATGCAGGGGTTTCACAGACAACTGTTTCCAGAGTGTTAAATACACCTAATTTAGTGAAACCAAAAACTGTTCAAAAAGTATTAAAGGCTATAGATGAATTACACTATATACCAAACTCTCAAGCTAGGTCACTAGTACAAAATAAAACCAATACAATTGCATTAATATCAGGTCCGTTGCATAATCCATTTTTTGTCGATAGTACCTCGAATATTGTTCAGTACGCCAATCAAAAAGGATATAACGTAGATGTTCAATTCGTAAGCGATGAAACTTTGGATGAAGCTTATACAAATTTTTTAAAACGCAAAGTAGATGGCGTTATTTTATCTTGTATTCTTATAGATGATCCCTTTATGGAAAAATTAAAAAAAATCGGTATCCCCTTTATTACATTTAACCGCAAACATAGAGATAATGAATTATTTGTGGAAATTGATAATGAACAAGCATCCTTTCTGGCAACAACATATTTGCAAAAACTGAATCATAAGGAAATCATTTATGTAGGGGGTCCATTATCAGTTAGTACTTTTTATAATCGTTTCGAAGGATTTAAAAAGGCTTTAACAATCACGGATAAAAATTTAATTTATCATTCTGATACAACCCCCAAAGATGTTCGAAAGGGAATTGATATTTTATTAAAAAGAAATCCGAGAGTAACAGGGATTGTTGCAGCCACGGATTCAATAGCCTTGATTATACTGGACTATTTATTGGAGTTAGGTATTCAGGTTCCAAAGGAAATAAGCATTATTGGGATTGATAATGTGGAGCAAGCAAAACACCAAAGTATTCAGTTAACAACTGTTGGTGATGCTCATGGGGAGAATCTGGGTCTTTTGGCAATCAAAAAATTAATAGCGCTAATTGAAGGAGAAACGAATGTCCAAACAGAGGTTACTAAATCTGTTTGTATATATGAAAGGAAAACGACGATGAGGTGTTAATGCTTTTTTGTGTTTCGCCATGATGAATGTTTACGTATTCAGTGAAATGGAGGTTTATATGAAAAAATAGATAATCTGGAACTAAGAAAGAGGGATATAAAATGAGCGAGAAAGTTACTTTTCCTCCATTAAGTTATACAGGTTGGGGATCAATATCAAATTTAAAAGTTGAAGTCGAGCGCTTCCAGGCAAAGCGGGTATTATTAGTTACAGATCCAGTTTTACATGATTTAGGACTAACCCAAAAAGTATTGGATCCCTTGAAAGAATTGGGGGTATCAGTAGATATTTATACTAAAGTAGTACCAGAACCGCCACTACAAGTGGGAGAAGATTTAGTAAAATATGCAAGAGCGCAAAATAGTGATTTAGTGATAGGTCTAGGTGGGGGCAGTGCACTTGATTTAGCAAAGTTAGCAGGTGGTATTTCTACTCACCCCGGGATTGTAAAGGATTATCTAAATCTTACTGCTACAAGGAAAATTACAAAAAAAGGGATACCAACAATCCTAATACCTACAACTTCTGGAACAGGTTCAGAAGTGACTAATATTGTGGTGTTATCTCTTGAAACAACAAAGGATGTTATTGCTCATGATTACCTGTTAGCAGATGTCGCTATTGTAGATCCTGAATTAACTATTTCTTTGCCGGCAAAAGTGACGGCAGCAACAGGTATTGATGCTTTAACACATGCAATTGAAGCTTATGTATCAAAAGGTTCTAGTCCAGTATCCGATGCATTAGCTTTACAAGCCATTCGATATATTTCCTCGTCGATACGAACAGCTGTATATGAGGGAGAAAATAAAGAAGCTAGGATAAAAATGAGTTACGGCAGTTATTTAGCTGGGTTAGCATTTTTTAATGCGGGAGTTGCCGGGGTTCATGCATTAGCCTATCCTTTAGGTGGTTTATATCATATTTCTCACGGTGAATCTAATGCCGTTTTACTCCCTTATGTGATGGGGTATATCCGTTCAAGCTGTGAAAAAAGAATGAAAGATATATATGAAGCGATGGGCTTTAACAGCTCTACTAAATCTCTACAGGAAGCTTCCTACCTCTGTATTAATGAACTAAATAGATTAATATCAGATGTGAATATCCCTTTGACATTAAAAGAATTTGGAATAATGGAGGATTCTTTAGTTGGTTTAACGGATGATGCGATAAAACAAGCGCGATTGTTAGCAAGAAGTCCTCTTACTCTAGAATACAATGATATTTATACTATTTATAAGTCTGCTTTTGAAGGCAGAATTGTAGAAGGGGTAAATTAATACCAAAAAAGGGTAACTCCAATTGGAATTACCCTTTTTTGGTATTATGCAAATATCTGTCCGCCATTCACGTGAATAACTTGCCCAGTAACATAACGGGAGTCATCTGAAGCCAAGTAGACATAGGCCGGTGCCAATTCAAAGGGTTGGCCTTGTCGGTTCATGGGATTGCCGGCTTGTGGGACTTCTTCAGCAGAGAAGCTTGCTGGAATGAGCGGAGTCCATACTCTGCCTGGTGCAACCGCATTGACGCGAATGCCTTTACCGACAAGGTTTTTGGCTAGTGCGCGCGTCATCCCGACATTGGCTGCTTTTGTCATTGTGTAATCCATTAATTTATCGTTGCCATCAAAGGCGACAACTGACGCGGTATTAACAATGGCACTGCCGGATTTTAAATATTTTAGTGCTTCGCGTGTTGTATAGAAATGCGAGTAAACATTCACTTTAAAGGTTTCATCGAATTGTTCGTCGGAAATATCAAGAAAATCCTTTTGCTCAAATTGGACCCCGACATGGTTGACGAGAATATCGAGCTTACCGAATTCCTCAACTGTATGTGTAACAATATCGATGCACTGCTGCTTTTCTCTTAAGTCGCCGGGAAGCAGCAAACACTCTTGGCCAAGTTCTTCGATTCTTGATTTTGTACGTTCTGCATCAGCTTCTTCTTGCGCCCCGAAGTAGGAAATGGCGACATTTGCCCCTTCTTTTGCAAAGGCAATGGCAGTAGCAGCACCAATCCCGCTATCGCCGCCAGTAATTAGGGCTACTTTTCCTTTCAATTTTCCACTGCCGGTATAAGCAGGGTTTTCGGTAATTGGTCGCGGTTCCATCAGGTCTTCAATCCCGGGCTGAGCATTTTGTGTTTGCTCAGGAACGGTCAGCGTTACCTCTTGGGGTTGTGTCTCTTTCTTGTAATTCGGAATCTCAGGGTAAGATTGTTCATTATTTGAATCTTGTATCATGGAAAACTACACCCTTCTTCGTTTTTAAATTGGTTAGTTCTTAGCCAATTGCATTTGGACGGTTCCAATGACGGCCAATACGCAAGGCTTCAATGAAGGACTCGACTGTTTGCACAACGCCTTCATCTCCTACGCTAGCGATTGGGTTTTGCGGATTCGCACCAGCTAAAAAGGCAAGAGGTTTGTAATGATGGTAAGTTTCTTCGATAAAATGATTTAGCTTATTTTGCATTTTTGGATCAGCAAAATTCCCGGCAACAATGATTCCGTCATATAGGACAGGGGAAGTTGTATCAAGAGTTTGGTCAATCATATAATTCAAGATGTCTTGTTGTTTGTCACTTACTAATTCCACCGTGATTTTTTGAGCTTTCAGGGAATCCACAACATTTCCGAGCTCCTCTGATGCCTGGTTCACAATAACCGCTACTTTTTTCGTTTCAGTAGAGAATACCGGATTTGTGTATAAGCTTACTGCAGGAGATGTTTTGTTTGTATCGACATGCTGCTGTAATTGCGGCGGATTAACCCCGACATTCATGGCTATGTTTGTCGCCAATTCCACATCCACATTTGCAAAGGTATCGACCACTTGTTGACGAATCTCGCGACGAGCTACCTTGCCGACTTCGAAACTAAAGGCTTTCAAAATATGATCCTTTTCAATATCCGTCATACTTAACCAAAACATACGGGCTTGAGTGAAATGATCTTTAAAGGAATCACTTCTTGCGCGGACCTTCATCCCGTCCACTTTTTCTTGATAGTGTTCATAGCCGCCTTCTTCTACTGGGACAGGGGCTGGTGTATTTTGTTGAATTGAGTTCTTGTGATAGCTTACAGGTCCCACGTTGATCGTTTGACGACCGTAACCGTCGCGTTGATTGTTATGGAATGGACAGACTGGACGATTGATCGGCAGCTCATGGAAGTTTGGCCCCCCAAGGCGGATTAACTGCGTATCGGTATAAGAGAATAGGCGGCCTTGCAATAAAGGATCATTCGAAAAGTCAATGCCTGGCACCACGTGGCCCACATGGAAGGCTACTTGTTCTGTTTCGGCAAAGAAATTATCGACATTATTATTCAATGTCATTTTTCCTAAAATACGAACGGGCACTTCTTCCTCCGGCCAAATCTTTGTTGGATCCAGAATGTCGAAGTCGAACTTGAATTCATCTTCCTGGGCAATGAGCTGCACACCTAGTTCATATTCGGGGAAGTTCCCTTGCTCGATGTTGTCATAAAGGTCACGGCGGTGGAAATCGGGATCTTTTCCGGCAATTTTTTGGGCTTCATCCCAAACGAGTGAATGTACCCCTAATTTTGGTTTCCAATGGAATTTAACAAAATGGGCTTGTCCTTCTGCATTGACGAAACGATACGTGTTCACGCCAAAACCTTCCATCATTCGGTAGCTTCGAGGAATGGCGCGGTCCGACAGATGCCACATAACCATATGAGCACTTTCCTGATTATTAGCGACAAAATCCCAAAATGTATCATGGGCACTTTGAGCTTGGGGAATTTCGTTATGTGGTTCTGGTTTCACAGCATGAACAAAATCAGGGAATTTAATAGCATCCTGTATAAAGAACACCGGAATATTATTGCCGACTAAATCATAATTTCCTTCGTCCGTATAGAACTTAGTGGCAAACCCACGTACATCTCGCACGGTATCTCCTGAGCCGCGAGACCCCGCAACGGTGGAAAAGCGAACGAAAACAGGAGTTTGTTTCCCTTTTTCCGATAGAAATTTCGCTTTGGTAATATCACTGGCATCTTCATAGCATTCAAATACGCCGTGAGCAGCGGTTCCTCGTGCATGAACGACACGCTCTGGAATACGCTCATGGTCGAAATGGGTCATCTTTTCACGGAAATGGAAGTCCTCCATAATTGTTGGACCACGAGAACCGACTTTTAAAGAAAATTCATCTTCCGAAACCTTTAATCCTTGATTAGTTGTCAGCGGTTTATTACTGTCATCCGATTTAAATTGTTGTAATTGTTCTTGTTTTTTATCCATGAAAAAATCCTCCATTCCAATTAATTCTTCACAATAACTGTATTCCTTAGTAGTGAATAGGATAAACTAATACTTAAGTAATGATTATTCGGAAAAATTAGTTAGTAATGAAGGAGGAAAACTGTTCGGACTGGTTTTCTAAATAAAAAATGAATTCAAATTCCTAGTATAAAAATGAAAAAAGCTCCTGATCCAAGTAAAATTAAAGTACAGGGGACGTCCCGAAAGTTTGAACTTAAACTTTTGGGGCGTTTATTTT
>JASENG010000033.1 GCA_030027265.1 Lysinibacillus fusiformis
TGAATTTTCGAAGCCTGTATTGCAGATTTTGTCTGCTCATCCCCAGAGCATTTGCCGTTTTCGTAATATTTCCCTCAAACATATTAAGTACATTTTGTACATAATACTTCTCAGCTTCCCGCAAGTAATCGTCTAATGGCAGCAATTCTTTGCTTGACTGAACGATGAAGAAATCCGGTCTTCGAGTTGTTATATCATCTAAATGCTGTACTTTAAAACGAAAATGCAGAGGCAGCATTTCGTAGGTAACAAGTTTTTCATTCGTAATCATGGATGCTATCTCATCCAGCAATAATTCCAATTCCTTTAAATTCCCTGGCCAATCATATTGCAGAAATAACTCGATGACATCCTCTGATAATCCTTCAATGTTCGAAGCAAAACGTTCCCGATGCCTGCTAAAGTAGTCATTTACAAATGGCATGATATCCTCTTTTCGTGCTTTTAAGGGAGGTATATAAATAGTCATGGATGCAAAATAATAATATAAATCCTTTAAAAGTTGACCTTTACTTATTAAATCAATTGGATCATCACCAATGCTTCCGATAAACATAAGTTTTTTAGATGAGAGTTCGTTTAAAATTTCGAGTAGTTGCTGCTGCATAGGGATAGTTAAGAATTCAATTCGTTCAAAAAAGAAAGTGTAACTTTTATTATATTTCAAAAAATACCCTAGTTTTTCTGGGATGGATTGGTTTGTTCTTCTGCTAAACAGGGTAACAAAGTTATCGTTAGCAGGTTTTAATTCATGATGAATGCTTTCAGCAATTAAATCTTTCCCAGTTCCTGGCTCACCAATTAACAAAACGGGTACTCTTGCATGGGCCACTTTTTTGGCATTGTCAATGACCGACTGCATTTGTACGGAAACTGCGGTAATCATATCAAATGTCAAAGGCTCTCCGTATCGTCTTAGCGGCTGGTAGACAAGCTTTTCCAATGAAGTGATATCTCGTGCAAATTCTATTGCACCAATCATTTCATCATTATCGAAAATCGGATAAGTATCATTAATAGTTGTGATTTCATGGCCATCTTTGTTCCAATAGGTCTGTTTTACATTCATTTCTTTCAAACCTGTTTGAAGCACACGCAGCAATGTACTGTCATTTTGTCTAAAGGAAAATAATTCTAGAATGGAACGATGGGAAACATCTTCAATATCGTATCCTTCGATTTCTTTCATTTTATTATTGTAAAGAACCGTGTGTCCTTTATGATCTATGGCGTGTACACCAACGGATACATGCTCGATGGCAAATTCTAAAAACTTTATGATATGACTAAATTTCTCATTCAATGAGATTCACCTCGAAAAAATTGAATTTTATAACAATTATCGCTTGAAATACGCAACAATCTTTTGCATTATTATATATAGAAATATGAAAATGGTGCAAATAATTTTTGCGCTTATGAATTTCTAGCGAATCACGCACTATAAATGTAATTATTTTAAGGAGGATTATTTATGATTCCGTACAAAAGTGAGCCACTAACTGATTTTACAGTTGAAGAAAACCGTCAAGCTTATTTAGAAGCTTTAAAAAAAGTTGAAAGTGAACTTGGGAAAGAGTATCCATTAATTATTGGTGGAGAACGAGTTGAAACTGAACAAAAAATCATTTCATATAACCCATCAAATACATCTGAAGTAGTTGGTACGGTTTCGAAAGCAAATCAAGAATTAGCTGAAAAAGCAATGCAAATTGCTGACTCAACATTTAATGCATGGAAAAAAGTTAATCCTGTAGTGCGTGCAGAAGTTTTATTCAAAGCAGCTGCTATCGCTCGCCGCCGTAAATTCGAGCTTTGTGCATGGTTAACAAAAGAAGCGGGAAAACCTTGGGCTCAAGCGGATGGAGATATTGCAGAAGGAATCGACTTCCTAGAATACTATGGCCGTCAAATGCTAGAACTTGCTAAGGGGAAACCATTAGCTCAAAACCAAAATCAAATTAATAAATATACTTATGTTCCACTAGGTGTGGGTGTTGTTATTTCTCCATGGAATTTCCCATTCGCAATTATGCTTGGAACAACTGTAGCTGCTGTTGTAACTGGTAACACGGTATTATTGAAGCCAGCTTCAACAACGCCAGTTATTGCCTATAAATTTATGGAGATCATGGAAGAAGCCGGTCTTCCAGCTGGTGTTGTTAACTATATTCCAGGTTCTGGTGCAGAGGTTGGAGATTACTTAGTTGATCACCCACGTACTCGTTTCATCAGCTTCACAGGTTCACGTGATGTTGGTTTACGTATTAACGAACGTGCATCTGTATTAAATGATGGCCAAATTTGGATTAAACGTGTCATCGCTGAAATGGGCGGTAAAGATACGATCGTTGTTGATGACAGCGCGGATCTTGAATTAGCTGCTCAATCAATCGTAACAAGTGCATTTGGTTTCAGTGGCCAAAAATGTTCTGCATGTTCTCGTGCAGTTGTAGTTGGTGACGAAGCTTACCAAACTGTATTAAACCGTGTTGTTGAACTAACAAATGAACTAGTAGTTGGCAATCCAACAAACGAAGATACTTTTGTAGGACCAGTAAATGATATGGGCGCATTTAAAAAAATTACGGAGTACATTGAAATCGGTAAAGGTGAAGGACGTCTAGTTGCAGGCGGTACTGCTGATGATTCTACAGGTTACTTCATTAACCCGACAATCTTTGCAGACGTTGATCCACAAGCACGCATTATGCAGGAGGAAATCTTCGGACCAGTTCTTGCATTAACGAAAGCAAAAGACTTTGACGAAGCAATCGACATCGCAAACAATACAGTTTACGGTTTAACAGGAGCAGTATTATCAAAAAATCGTTTCCACTTAGAGAAAGCTCGTGAAGACTTCCATGTAGGAAACTTATACTTCAACCGCGGATGTACTGCTGCAACAGTTGGCTACCAACCGTTTGGTGGATTCAACATGTCGGGCACTGATTCAAAAGCTGGCGGACCAGACTATTTAACACTTCATATGCAAGCAAAATCAGTATCTGAAGCACTTTAATTTTTACCAATAAAAAAGCAGGCGTACACAAGCGTCTGCTTTTTTTCACAAAGTCCATAATTCAGCGAATGTGGAGCATATATTTATATTAAATCTCGTTTTTTTAATAATATTTTCCATTTTCCTAATAGAATAGATTCAATCTCAAATGTGATGATTTTATTGACCAAATGAGATTTAAAGTATGTTACAATGTTTGCGATATAAATAAATATAACTATTTCTAAAGAGGCGAAAATAATGGCTGAAAATTTAAATCTTTTCACATCAACCCAGGATGTAATTAAAGACGCGTTAAATAAACTTGGTTATGATGAAGCAATGTACGAATTGTTAAAAGAACCACTTCGTATGCTGCACGTGCGCATTCCTGTGAAAATGGATGATGGCACGACTAAAGTATTCACTGCCTATCGTGCACAGCATAATGATGCAGTTGGACCAACAAAAGGTGGCGTGCGTTTCCATCCAATGGTAAGCGAAGATGAAGTTAAAGCGCTTTCAATGTGGATGACGCTGAAATGTGGAATTGTTGATTTACCATATGGCGGTGGTAAAGGCGGTATTATTTGTGATCCGCGTCAAATGTCAATGGGTGAGCTTGAACGTTTAAGTCGCGGTTATGTTCGTGCAATTTCACAAATCGTTGGACCTACGAAAGATATCCCTGCCCCAGATGTATTTACAAATGCACAAATCATGGCATGGATGATGGATGAATATAGCCGTATGGATGAATTTAACTCACCAGGCTTCATTACAGGTAAGCCAATCGTTCTTGGTGGTTCTCAAGGTCGAGATCGTGCAACTGCAGAAGGGGTTACGATTGTGATTCAAGAAGCAGCAAAAAAACGTAATATCGATATCAAGGGGGCACGTGTTGTAATCCAAGGTTTTGGTAATGCGGGAAGCTTCTTAGCGAAATTCATGAGTGATTTAGGCGCGAAGGTTATCGGGATTTCTGATGCGTATGGCGCGTTAACGGATCCGAATGGTTTAGACATTGATTATCTGCTTGATCGTCGCGACAGTTTCGGTACAGTTACAACTCTTTTTGAAAATACAATTACAAACCAAGAATTATTAGAGCTTGATTGCGATATTTTAGTACCAGCCGCTATTGAAAACCAAATTACAGCAGAGAATGCATACGATATTAAAGCAAGTATCGTAGTGGAAGCTGCAAACGGGCCAACAACTGCTGATGCCACGAAAATTTTAACGGATCGCGGAATTCTTTTAGTACCAGACGTATTAGCATCTGCTGGTGGAGTAACAGTCTCTTACTTCGAGTGGGTACAAAACAACCAAGGCTATTATTGGACAGCTGAAGAAGTACGTGAAAAATTATATAGAAAAATGGTCGATGCGTTTGAAAATGTATACACTACGGCAACAACACGAAACATTAATATGCGTCTAGCCGCATATATGGTTGGTGTTCGCCGTACTGCTGAAGCATCTCGCTTCCGCGGTTGGGTATAATTATTAGAAAAGTTAATAGGCTTATCGAAAAGTCTTAATATGAATGCAGATAAGAGGAATTATATTTATCTGTCTGCTAAAATGGCTATGTAAAGAGTTGTCTTTACATAGCTTTTTTATTTTAACTAAAGGGGAGTTATCTTTTTGAATAATTTTACGTTTTACAATCCCGTTCGTCTGCACTTTGGAAAAGGTCAAATCGAACTGCTGAAAGAAGAGCTGCCTCAATATGGACGCAATGTTTTAATTGTTTATGGTGGCGGCAGCATTAAAAAAAGCGGTCTTTATGATGAGACCCTATCGATTTTAAAAGAATTAAATATGAATGTATTTGAAATAAGTGGAGTCGAACCAAACCCTCGAGTGGAGACTGCTCGTAAAGGAATTGAGATTTGTAAAAAAGAATCCATTGATTTTGTATTAGCAATTGGTGGAGGTTCAGTTATTGACTGTTCTAAACTAATCGCGGCAGGTGCCAAGGTAGACGAAGATGCTTGGAATATTGTCATTAAGAAAACTAAAGTGGTGGATGCTCTTCCATTAGGAACAATCCTAACTTTAGCTGCAACTGGTTCTGAAATGAATTCTGGATCTGTTATTTCCAATGAGGAAACGCAAGAAAAATACGGATGGGGCCATCCCCTTGTATTCCCGAAATTTTCTATATTAGATCCATCTTATACATTTTCAGTACCCAAAAACCATACTGTTTATGGAATGGTAGATATCATGTCTCATGTATTTGAGCAATACTTCCATGATGCTTCAAATACGCCGATTACAGATGAAATGTGCGAGGGAGTATTGCGTACAGTTATGAATGCTGCTCCAAAGCTCATTGATGATTTGGAAAATTATGAGCTGCGCGAGACGATTTTATTGGCAGGTACTGTTGGGTTAAATGGTTTTCTTTCAATTGGTTCACGTGGAGATTGGGCGACACATAATATCGAACATTCCGTATCGGCTGTATATGATATCCCGCATGGAGGCGGGTTGGCGATTATCTTCCCGAATTGGATGAAACACAACCTATCCATAAATCCTGAACGATTTGCTGGGTTGGCTACACGAGTATTTAATGTTAATCCAGAGGGGAAAACAGTAGAAGAAGTGGCGTTAGAAGGAATCGAACGCCTTCGCGAGTTCTGGAATTCTATTGGGGCACCGAGTCGATTAGCTGACTATGATATCGATGATGCTCAATTAGATGTGCTTGTAGAAAAATCGATGATAAACGGGCCATTCGGTAGATTTAAAACATTGCAGGCAGAAGATGTACGAACAATTTTAGAAATGTCTCTTTAATATAAAATTCAAAACCCTTGTGCCATGTTAAGCGCAAGGGTTTTGATTTATGGTTTTTTTACTTCATCGTTCAGGATTTTCTTTTCTTTTAAATGATGTTTCCATTCTGTTTTACCATCTTCTTCATCGAAGGAGAGCGTTACTTTAGTGACGTTTTTCTGGCTCATAATCAGTTCGATTAAATGATCTCGAACATCATCCAAGTAGGCAAGTGATTGATTTGGATCGGTTTCCGCAACCAGCTCAACATGCAAAAACTCGCCCTCTTTTACTACTTCCAACCTTCTGATATCTGTAACGTGGGGATCTTCCATTACCAGATTTCCGATATGGACATGCATTTCCTCATCTGTTTCCCCGATTGCTCCACGTGCATTATCAAGAAAGACTTTACCGACCACAAAGAACATCATTATACCGATGATCATCGAGACAATACCTTCCAATGCATTGAAGCCTGTAAAATAAGCAATAACAATGGCTAGGAAGGCAAGGATGTTACCGCTTGTTGCAACTAAATCCTCCATCCATACAAGTTTTGTGGCTGGTTTAGCGCGGTTTAGATAAGGAATCGATTTCGGGATTGCCATTATTCCTGCCTTTTCTATCCCGGCTTCATGCAACACTTCCTTTGCAGCTTTATGAAGTACAAATCCTTCTAAAATAAAACCGAGTAGTAATACGCCAAGTGCAATTAATATACCTCCAGATTCTTCGGCGGGATGTCTGAAATGATGCCAGCCTTCTTTAACCGTTTCATAGGATAAAATTCCGACAATTAATACAGCACCTAAACATACTAAGTTTACAACCCGCCCGAAACCGTTTGGAAATCTTTCAGTAGGTGCTTTTTTTGATAAGGCCGAACCAATAAATACGAAAAATTGGTTTGCTGCATCACCGAGGGAGTGCATCATCTCGGCAAACATTGCGACATTTCCTGAAAAGAAATATGCAACTCCTTTAATAATGCCTAGAAACAAGTTAACTAATGCTGCGATAAGAGATGGTCTATTTCCACCTTTTAATAATTTGAATATTCCACCCATTATTTTCCTCCGTTAGCCTAAGCTTTCAAGCTCGATTTTTTGTACATAAGGTAGTGTGTGCAAAGTACGGTAAATTGATATGGTATCTGTCTTAAATAATGTTGAAAATCTGATATCTACTTCAAATAAAGAATGGTCTGCGCTAATATGAACATCTCGAATGCGAATATTATCAATATGCATTTCATTGTCTTTCATAAAGGTAAGTAAATTTTGCACATTCTCCTCGTCTTTTAATATGGCTTTAAGTACAAGCTCTTTCATGCGTAATCTTTTTGGACCGATTTTTAATAAGAAAGGAGCGATTAGTTCAATTCCTACTACAACGATTACAACCGTAACAAAGGCTTCTATATAAAATCCTGCTCCAACAGCAATCCCAATTCCTGCTGCCCCCCAAATCATTGCAGCAGTAGTCAATCCCGTTATGCTATCGTTGCCTTTCCGCAAGATTACACCAGCACCTAGAAAACCAATTCCACTAACAATTTGTGCTGCTAAACGTAAGGGATCCATTGTAATATTAATATCTTCACGAGAGGGAGTACTATACGCTGCTTCAATCGAAATAATGGTTAACAAACAACTAAAAGTAGCAATCACTAAACTGGTTTTTAATCCAACTGGTTTCTTTTTTAATTCCCTTTCAATCCCTATAATTAAACTTAAGGTTGCAGCAATAATTAACTTGAAAATAATTTCATAAGAAAGTGTTTCATTTAGAAATGTAATATCCAATTAGTTTCCCCCTTTTTCTTGTTGATAAAATTGGTTATAAATGAAAGAATATGTAATAGACTTCTATTTTATTAATATAGCAAAAATAAGGATTTGAGGTTTAAAAAATGGAAAAACCAAAAATACATCCATACATACCTATAATAATAGGTGTTATTTCAATTTCTCTTTCCGCCATCTTGGTGAAGCTGGCGAAGGCGGATTCGGGAGTTATCGCATTTTATCGTTTGTTATTTTCGGTATTAATCATGAGCCCTATATTCTTTTATAAATACATACCCGAAATAAAGGAATTAAACAAAAGGGACTGGATTTTTTCATCAATAGCAGGAGTTTTCTTGGCGTTCCACTTTATATTGTGGTTCGAATCTTTAAATTACACATCCGTTGCTAGTTCAACAGTACTTGTTACACTGCAGCCGCTATTCGCATTTATTGGTACCTATTTCTTCTTTAAGGAAAAGCTTTCTTTTAAGACAATTCTATCAGGAATCATCGCGATTATTGGAAGCTTTTTAATAAGCTGGGGAGACTTTAAGGTGAGTGGAAGTGCCTTGTATGGTGATTTGCTGGCGCTAATTGCTTGTGCTTTAATTACAGGATATTTATTGTTCGGACAAGATGTTCGTAAACGTGTTTCTTTAATTACTTATACTATGGTGGTTTACACTTGCAGTACAATTTGTTTGTTCTTTTATGTACTTATAAAGGGAGAATCGTTCGGGCCATATTCACCTATGACGTGGGTCTGGTTTTTATTATTAGCGATTATTCCCAATTTGTTGGGACATACTTTATTTAACTGGGCTGTAAAGTGGGTGAGTACCAATGTGATTTCTGTAGCAGTTTTATTTGAGCCGATAGGAGCTGCAATATTAGCGTACTTTGTATTTACAGAGAAATTAATTGCCACTCAGATTATAGGTGGAATCATTGTTATAGTTGGTGTGTTGCTTTTTATTATTGATATAAAAATAATTAAGAAGTTTTTTAGAAAAAGTGCTTGATTAATAAAATTGTATATAGTATATTATTACTTGTCCTTAATGACATAAGCTTTTTAAGAAAAACTATTTTTAAAAAGTGTTTGACTCGAAGTTGAGGATGAGTTATAATATAAAAGTCGCTGTTAAAACTTGTTAATAACACTTGACACAATGTGTGCGAGGCGTTAGAATGTGAAAGTTGCTGTAAAACAACGGCGGTTTTGAACCTTGAAAACTGAACAACAAAACGTTAATGAATATAGTTTCTTCATTAATTTGAAGAAACG
>JASENG010000034.1 GCA_030027265.1 Lysinibacillus fusiformis
AATGCCCTTAAAGTCATCTAATGTCTTTAAGGGCATTTAAAAGTTTATAGGACAAGATTTGTCTGCAAATAGACAGGCTACTTTATGCTAATAAC
Source organism: Lysinibacillus fusiformis (assembly GCA_030027265.1). Lineage (GTDB taxonomy): Bacteria > Bacillota > Bacilli > Bacillales_A > Planococcaceae > Ureibacillus > Ureibacillus fusiformis_A. Next base: position 96 of record JASENG010000034.1, read on the forward strand.
AACAAGCTTAATGCCATAACTGCCATCCCTGCTACTAATCCATAGATGGATAAATGAGTTTCATCATATTTTTTAGCAGCTGGTAAAAGTTCATCCAATGATATAAAGACCATAATTCCTGCTACTGCCGAAAAAACAATCCCAAACATAGTATCTGTTAAAAATGGCATTAATATTAAATACGCTACAAAAGCTCCTACTGGTTCAGCTAAACCTGATAGAAATGAAAGCTTGAACGCCTTTTTTCGATTACCCGTTGCAAAAAAGATTGGAATGGCAACGGCAATCCCTTCAGGAATATTGTGTATCGCTACTGCAATGGCAATGGCAATTCCAACGCTTGGGTCTTGCAAAGCAGACATAAATGTTGCGATACCTTCCGGGAAATTGTGAATTGCGATGGCCAATGCTGTGAACATCCCCATTTTCATCAATTTATTTTCATCTACACTTGGAGATTGTGATTCCGCAGCATGCACATCTTCTACTGTTTTTACCTCATGCGGATTATTCTTTTGTGGAATAAAGCGATCGATTAAAGCGATAAATACAATTCCCCCAAAGAATCCAATAACCGTCAGCCAATACCCTTGCGTTTCTCCGTGTGCAGCTACTAGTGCATCTTTTGCCTTGACAAAAATTTCAATTAGAGAGACATAAATCATAACACCCGCGGAAAAGCCTAAAGCAACAGAAAGAAACTTCTTATTCGTCCGTGAAGTAAAGAATGCTATTAGAGCCCCGACCCCAGTAGCCAAACCGGCAAACAGTGTTAAACCTAAAGCTAAAAGTACATTACCTTCCATTAGTTTATAGTCTCCTCTTTTAATATGATACTAGTATTATATACCCGAATGTTTCCTTTGTGCAACTTTTTTCGCCAAAGTTATATCTTGTGCATTAGGTAAACTTTAAGAGTAGAAAAACACTCTCACTGCCCTAAGGGGAAAAAATAACACCCAGCATTTAGGTGTTATCTGTTAGCCTATTAAGTTTTCGTTTTCTTTGTTCATACCAAATGACACAAATGATAAACCAGCTAAATCCGATACACCATCCAGCAATGACATCAGTGGCATAATGATGGCTCTCTGCTATTCTTGATAATCCAGTAAGCAAAGTTAAGATAATGGCCGTTATCCATATGATAATAATAGCTGTTCTTTTGCTCATTAAAGCCTCAGATAATAGATAGGCAATCGTAAATAAGTAAAGCAACCCGATCATAGCATGTCCAGATGGAAAACTAAATGATGGATCTATTGCACTTGCTATTTCAGGTCTTGGACGGTCAACCCAATTTTTTATGAGTTGGTTTATTACTCTTCCCATCCCAATCGTCAATAAAACAAAGAGCATGCCCCGATAATTCCGATGTCTGAACCATAAAACGAGTAGAAGTATTAGTGCAATTCCAATGATAGCCTTTGTTTCGCCAAGATAATGAAAAGCAATCATGAAATCATTTCCAAATAGAACATCGGACATCTCTTTATCGAATGTGACAAAAGAGGGTTTTTCAAAATTAATCAGCATGATAAAAAATAAACAGAATGTAAGAATGGCAAGAATAGAAGAAGCTTTTTTCATATGTACCCCCTTCTTTTTTTAAAACATATTACCATATTATTCATTATTATGAATTAGTAATTTTTATGCTTCTTCTTATTTGATAAATTAATAGCTTAAGTGCAAATATATCCACATTTTCTACATAAAAAAGTCCCGAAAGCTCATTTTAGCAACAAACTTTTGGGACTTACCTTTTATTCCACTACTGTGTAGCTACCGTGCTCCATATTAATCACGTATTCTGGTTTTGGAGGCTTTCCGCCATGCTCTTTAATCTTCTCTTTGTGACCTGCAATATGCTCAGGGCTCTTCTCCCAAGCCTTCCAAGCCTCTTCAGATTCCCAGCGAATAATCATGACTACTTCTTCTTCACCACGTCTTACATTTTTAACAAGAAGCTCGCGGCTAATAAAACCTTCTCTTTGTTCAATTAATGAAGGCCCTTGATCTGGTTTCTTTTTGAAACGCTCCAGGATTTTATCGGAATTTCCTTCAGTAATTGTCCATCTGCGCATTTGAACAAACATGATTTCCCTCCTCTTATTTAAGATAAGGCCATCCTAAATCTAGGATAGCCTTCTTGATGAATATATTATTTTAATTCATCTAAAATTTCTTGAACTTTAGCCAGCTCAGATTCTAAGCCGCCTCCGCTTAAGTACCAAAGCGGACCATCTAAGTAGACGATTTTCCCGTTTTTATACGCATCTGTTTCTTTAATAATATCGTTTTCCATATCCTTATCGATATTAGAAGCACCACCAGTTGCAGCAGTACGGTCAATTACGAATAACACTTGAGGGTTAAACTCTAAAATTGCCTCAAATCCAAAGTCAGAACCATGTGAAGATGATTCGATATCATCTGTTACTGGAGTGAATCCGTAGATGTCATAGATATAACCAAAACGTGATTTCTTTGCAAAGCCTGATAATTTACCTTCGTTATACATTGTTACTAATGAAGTGTCATATTGAGAACTTACAGCTTTAACCTCTTCGATAGCTGAATCAATTTTAGCAATATGCTCTTGTACTTCTGCTTCTTTGCCAAACATTTTTGCTGCAATTTCAGTCGATGCCAAGAATGTATTCCAGTAATCATCTTGGTTTGTACCAACGAAGATGACATTCGGCGTAATTTCTTTTAACTGCTCATAGAATGCAGATTGACGACCAGAGATGAAAATTACGTCTGGCTCTAGAGCTGCAATATCTTCAAGTAATGGAGTTTTTAAATTACCAATGCTTGAATATTCATCACCAGAATATTTAGAAAGGTGAGCCGGTAATGTAGAATCTTTTGCTACCCCAACGATTCCTTCAACACCGATTGCATCCAGTGTATCTAAGAAACCATAGTCAAATACTACAATCTTCTTCGGCATTTCTTCTAATGTTACATCTTCAAATGCGATAGTTCCTGCTTCTTCACTTTCAGTTGAAGCAATTGTTGGAGATATAGTCATTGGATAAACAGGACCCTCTGTTTCTTCTGTTGTACCTTCTGTTGCTGTTTGTTCTTCAGTTGTAGTATCTGTTTCTGATTCTGTTTTTGAATCATCAGATCCACATGCTGCTAGAACAAATAATAGACTAGCTAAAATTACACTAAGTAATTTCCAGTTTTTCATTTTCTTTTCTCTCCTGTCTCTCTATTTAATATAATGATAATGATTATCATTATCAACTAACTAATTGAAATTATAGCATTTAGAATTTAAAGGTCAACACTTTTTTTGGAAATTATTTAACTTTATTGAAAAGTCGCTAACTCTAGGTCATAATTGCACTTTTGCGGATAAGGAATTTTTTTGCTTTCTTCTCCTCAAAAAAATGATTTAGAAAAGTTACTCCATAAACTTCTCTAAACCATTAATTCATTACGAATGCGAATTAAAATAAACGCATATACGGCACCCATTTTGTTCTTGTACCGGTATATTCATATCATAGATTTCCCGTAAGGCATCAGAGTTAATGATTTCGTTTGTTGTTCCATCTTTAACAACTCGGCCATTCTTTAATGCGACAATATAATCAGAATAGACAGATGCAAAGTTAATGTCGTGCAGCACGATAACAACCGTTTTACCTAATTCATCAACAAGCTTACGCAAAATTTTCATAATCTGAACAGAATGCTTCATATCCAAGTTGTTTAATGGCTCATCCAACAGAATATACTCTGTATCCTGCGCAATAACCATTGCAATAAAAGCACGTTGTTTTTGCCCACCAGATAGCTCATCTAAAAACTTTTCCTGCATGTCCGTTAAATTCATATAGTCAATCGCTTGATCTACAAATTGTTTATCTTCAGCCGTTAAACGACCTTTTGAATACGGATAACGTCCAAATGAAACAAATTCTCGTATCGTTAAACGGACATTTAAAAAGTTTGCTTGCTTTAAAATGGAAACCCTTTTTGCAAATTCATCGGACTTCCACTGCTTTACATTATTTTTATCTAATAATACTTCACCTGTGTCTGCATCCAATAGGCGACTAACCATTGATAATAGTGTCGATTTCCCTGCACCATTCGGACCGATAAAAGAAGTGATAGCCCCTGGTTGAATCTTAATGGAAACGTCTTCTACAACAGGTTTGTTACCAAATCTTTTTGTTAATCCTTTGATTTCAATCATCCTGCTGCCCTACTTTCCTTTAATAATAGATAAATAAAGTAAATACCGCCAACAAAGTTAATAATGACACTTAAAGTTGTATTCATTTCAAAAATATGTTCGACTATAAACTGACCACCGACTAATGCAATAACACTCATCAAGCCAGCGCCTAAAATGTGCACTGAGTGCTTGTAAGTAACTAAGTACTGATAAGATAGATTGGCTATTATCAAACCAAAGAATGTAATCGGTCCGACTAAAGCAGTTGATGTTGCAATCAGAACCGAAGATAAGATTAAAACATTCAATACTAAACGATCGTAATTGATGCCGAGATTAATGGCATTTTCCCGGCCAAGTGACATGACATCCAATTGGCTCAAAATCCGGTAGCCATATGCAAATGCGAGGAATAAAATCCCCATAGAAATATAGAGCAGCTCTACTTTTATATTTACAAAGCTCGCAAACAATCTGCTTTGCAAACTCAAATATTCAACTGGATCAATCAGTACCTGCAGGAAGGAAACAAGACTTCCCAGGAAGGTACCTATAATCATCCCTATTAACAGCAATAAATAAATTGGATGCTTATCTGCGCGGAAAAGGAAACGATATAAAACCAGCGCGAATAATACCATCGCGGCAATAGATGCTGCGAAGTTCAAATACTGATTGACGACCCAAATTGAAACCGACCCAGCAAAGAAGAAAATCAATGTTTGTACAACTTCGAACATGGAGTCAAGTCCCATCACAGAAGGCGTTAAAATACGATTCTGTGTAATGGTCTGGAAAACCACCGTTGAATAAGCAATAGCAAATCCCGTTATAACCATTGCGCCGACACGCATCATACGTCTTGGAAAGGCATAGTCAAAGCCGCCTTTAATATCATAAAAACCGTATAATAAGATACAAATAATGGCTGCAACAGCTAAAATAATCAGCTTTGTACTATTTTTTCGCATATGCTCTCCCCCTAAATAACATGATTAAGAAGATCGCACTGCCAATTACCGCTACAGTAACATTCACTGGAATTTCGAAAGGATAAATTACTAAACGCCCAATGATGTCACAGATTAATAGGAATACTACCCCTAGTACAGCTGTATGTGGAATTGTTTTCCGCAGGTTATCTCCCATATAAAGGGAAACAATATTCGGTACTATTAAACCTAGGAATGGAATTACCCCTACTGTCAGAACAACAGTTGTTGCAATAATCGCCACTAGAATCAGCCCAATATTAAGAACAAGTTTATAGCTTAGGCCTAAGTTTTTTGCAAAATCTTCACCCATACCTGCAACAGTAAACTTATTAGCATAAAGATACGCAAGAATTACAGCCGGTATACTTAGATAAAGCAACTCATATCGACCTGCAATGATTAATGTAAAACTCCCCATTAACCATGCGCTAATATTTTGAAGCAAATCTGCTTCATAGGCAAAAAACGTTGTAACCGAGGATAAAATGTTCCCATACATAATCCCGATTAGCGGTACAAAAACGACATCTTTAAATTTTATACGGTCTAATATTTGCATGAAAAGCAAAGTTCCTACTAACGCAAAGACAAAGCTGAAAATAACTTGCTGTGTATACGTTACATTTGTAAAGAACAGCATCGAAATGAGAATCCCTAACTTAGCGGCATCTAAAGTACCTGCAGTTGTCGGAGATACAAATTTATTTCGACTTAAGCTTTGCATAATCAAGCCAGCAATACTCATCCCTGCTCCCGCTAGAATAATCGCGATTAAACGCGGTACACGACTGATTAAGAAAATTTGCATTTCTCGTGAGTCCCAGTCAAGTAAATGACTTGGTTTTATATCAATCGCGCCAATAAAGAGCGAAATAAACGACAGGATGATTGCTGCGATAATTAACATCCACAGTCTCATTTTTATCCCCATATTCTATTTATTCTCAAGTATGTATTTTAATGAAAATGATTCTCAACCTCGAGTACGTCTTTAATTATAAGGACTAAATATTCAAAAATCAACACTAAATGAGAATGAGAATCGTTGAAAACCCAACTTTTTACACTTTTACTCTATTTTTAGCAATAAAAAAACTCGACTTAAAAATCAAGCCAAGTTTTCAAGAATTAATAGTCAACTTCAACTGCTGTATCGATTACCTCTTGAGGAATTGAGATTGCCTCTACACCATTGAAATTATTGAAAGTAATTGCCGTATCTGAAACAGTTTTAATGCTTTCGCCTTCAATATTCATTGTAAAATCTACATACGTCACCATTTCAGTAATATCAAATGATTCTTTATCAATAGTAATTTCGAAGTTCACTTTTTCGAATTTTGTATCTTGAAGCAGCTGCTGATCTTCTTCCGTTATGCCAACCATTTCATTTACATTTAATTGCTCCAGCATAAACTCATTGAACTTTTTACTAGAAGCATCTAATTTTAATACATATGTTGAATCTGTTTGCTCAAATTTAAAATCATTGATAAATTCTTGCATTTGTTCAAGCTGCTCTGCGGCATTTACTTGAGTAGCTGTTTGTCCCATAATCGCTTCAAAATCATTCGATGGCATCTTAGTCCATTGAGCTGACAACGAATCCTGCATATATAAGCCTTCTTCTGACATATACATTTCCATATCAATCATTGCTTCTTCTTCAGCACCTGGCTCACTCATGCCCATATTTCCTTTCATATACATTGCAAGCGGCTTAACGATCATATCCATCTTCATATCGCTTTTAGAATTGATTTCCAAGCTTTCTTCGCCGGAACCATAAGTCATGACTTGATTCATTTTCACAAGAGCTGATACACTTTCCAACTCATTTTGGCGTTCTATCGCTTTTTCATAGACCTCTTCCAGTGTTAACTCACTGCTATTATTAGATCCTTCCTGTGGTTTAGCCGTGTCATTGCACGCTGCCAATACAAAAACAAGCAAACTTGCAAATAAAATCATTCTCCATTTTTTCATACATCCTCATCCTCTCCAAATAGGGTACATATAATTTAACGGATGAGTATTGGAAAAGGTGTCATTTTTTTCTAAAAATTCATAAAAAATATAATTGAGTCTAACTGACTCAGAAACATGAGACAAAAAAGAAGCGTGAAATTAATCACGCTTC
>JASENG010000035.1 GCA_030027265.1 Lysinibacillus fusiformis
CATAGTTGGTGGGTTTTTCGCTTGGTGCTACCCTTTGAATGGGCTATCGGCGTTGATATAGATGCGTTCGCACTTTAATGCTTTTCCTGTTTTGTCATCGATTTCGACGAAGAAGGCGCTTAGGACTTCGCGCCCTTCTTTTGGGACTTCGAAGCGAGCAGGCATATTTGTTTGGAATTTATAGATGACGCTTTCTTTTTTCATTCCCAGGATTTCATCGTATGGACCTGTCATTCCTACGTCAGTAATATAGGCTGTTCCGCCAGGGTAAATTCGGTTATCGGCAGTTTGGACATGCGTATGTGTCCCTACAACTGCAGACACGCGACCATCTAAATGCCAGCCTAAAGCGATTTTTTCACTTGTCACCTCAGCGTGGAAGTCCACAAATACTAATGGTGAAGTTTTGCGCGCTTCGGCTACTAGCTCATCGGCCATCGCAAATGGATCTTCATGAGGCGGCAAGAAGACACGGCCATGTAAATTAATAACCGATAAAGTTACACCATTTTTCGAGATTTGCACCATTCCCTTTCCAGGCGCTTCCTCTGAAAAGTTAGCTGGGCGAATTAAATAATCCGCATCATCGATAAATTCGAAAATATCTTTATTATCCCAAGTGTGGTTCCCCATTGTAATGACGTCCACACCAACTTGCAATAATTGTTGATAAATTTTTTGCGTAATTCCGCGACCGGCTGCAGCGTTCTCGCCATTGGCAATGACAACATCCGGTGCGTATTTTTTCTTCAAACGAGGCAGGTATTTTTCAACCGCTTCACGGCCAATTGAACCCACTATATCCCCAATAAAAATCACTTTCATACAATCACTCTCTCTAACAAATTCAAACAGTCACTCCATTTTACCATTATATAGACCGTTTCCGCAAAAGAACCCGAGAAATAATACGATCACCGTGCTTTTCATCGAGTGCCCCCCTTAACACGAACCCGTAAGAGAACAAAAAAATCACCAGAGCTCCATCTCTCTAGTGACTCACAATTTCAGTAATCGAGTAATCATATTAAACCAGCCAAAGATGGCCATCCATAAAGGAATCGAAAGTAAGAATGCAATGAAGATTCCTTTGAAAAAGTTTCCTTCTTCTTCCATTAGCCTCAATCCTTTTTTACTAATTGTTTCCAACTAGAAAAAGGTTTATTCATCTAATGAAAAACCACACCCCATAAAGAAGATGCAGCCAATAGCAAATTCTCCATCCACAAAATCGTTCATTCATAAAATGAAACACCGCACCCATAAAAGAGATGCAGCCAATAGTAAATTCTCCATCCACAAAATCGTTCATTCATAAAATAAAAAAACCGCACCTCATAACGGAGATGCAGCCATAGCCTGAATTCCAAACACATATTCAATCGCTTATCCAGCTTACAAGATTCCTGCTTTAATTTCCTCCAACAATTTACTTGCTTCTTCCTCGGAATCTGCCACTACGCCAAAGTAGTATTTACATTTTGGTTCGGTGCCTGATGGGCGGATGGCGATCCAGGCGTCATTTTCCAGGATAATTTTAATGACATTTTCTTTTGGTAAATGGATTTCTTCATGGGAATTGTCCGAAAGTGTTGCGATGCTTGTTAAATAATCCTCTACTCTTGCAACCGCGATGCCGGCAATTTCAGAAGGGATGTTTTCGCGCATTTGATTTAAAATGGCGTTCATTTGCTGTTGGCCATCTTTTCCTTCAAACACTTGCGAGACAAGGGCTTCTTTGTGATTGCCGAACTCTTTATATAGATTGTTCAACACATCCAATAAGGTTTGGCCGTCATTTTTTGTATAATAGGCCGCCATTTCCGCTACTTTTAGAGCGATTTGAACTGCGTCTTTGTCGCGGGCGAAGGTTTTGATCAAGTAGCCATAGCTTTCCTCATAGCCGAATAGGTAAGAGAACTCCTGTGATTTTTCAAATTCCTCGATTTTTTCGGCGATATATTTGAAGCCTGTTAATGTATTTAGGGTCTCGATCTTATAATGGGCCGCGATTTTCGCACCCAGTTCAGCAGTGACGATTGTTTTAATGACAACGCCATTCTGCGGCAGTGTACCGTTGTTCAGATTTGTTTGCAAAATATAGTGCAATAATAATGCACCTAACTGATTTCCAGTCAACAACTCGTAGCCGTCACCATTTCGCACTGCTACGCCTAAGCGGTCAGCGTCTGGATCTGTGGCTAAAAGCAAATCTGCCCCTACCTTCTCGCCAAGCTCCATCGCTAATTGAAACGCGGCCGGTTCTTCTGGATTTGGATAGGAAACCGTTGGGAAAGCCCCATCCTGGATAGCCTGTGCTTCGACTACATGCACATTGCTAAACCCAAATTGTTTCAAGCCCTCTGTAACTGGCACTAATCCCGCACCATGCAAAGGGGTATAAACGATATTCATCGACGGATCGATGGCAGAATTCTCTTTTAATGTAAGAAGATTTTCTACATATTTTTCGTCTAATTCTTCTAAAATCCAGTGGGCAAGTCCTTGCGACTCAAGCGCATCCACTTCTGCAGCCGAGATTTCAAAAATATCTTCAATCTGTTCCATATGGTCAACAATTTGCTTTGCACCTGCCGGGACAAGCTGAGCTCCGTCTTCCCCGTAAACCTTAAACCCGTTATACTGTTTCGGATTATGACTTGCCGTAATCACCACTCCTGCAAAGGCATTGAGCTCGCGAACCGTAAAGGAAAGCTGAGGCGTTGGGCGGGATTCTTTGTAGATATACGTTGTAATTCCATGCGCACCCAGGACACCAGCTGTTTCCACTGCAAATTCCTGCGAGAAATGGCGCGTATCATAGGCAAGCACTACCCCGCGTTTTTTCGCTTCTTCCCCATTGGACTCGATATAACGGGCCAGCCCTTCTGCAACACGGCGGATCGTGAAAATATTCATACGGTTCGTACCAGCTCCCAGTACACCGCGCATACCACCCGTCCCAAAGGAAACAAATTGATAAAACCGATCCTCAATCGCTTTTTCATCTGCTGAAATTGCATTTAATTCCTCTAATAAGTAGTCGGGTAAGTGACTGGATCTCCATTTTGTATATAGTTCTTTCATCTTAGCACCTGCCTAGTTCTTTAACTTCTTTAAATTCAACATTACAAAGTATACACTAAAATACCTATGTGTCTTGTTGTGTTATACAACTATTAATAGATATATCTTAATTATTTTAACATAGCACGTCCCAATTATTGTAAATTTTCCACAAACTTTTTAGAAAGGATATCCCTCATGAGTTCCTCCACCTGCTGCCCTAATTCCTTGTCCTCCAAAGCAAATTCCAATGTTGTTCGAATAAACCCCAACTTCTCGCCAACATCATATCTTTTGCCTTCAAAGTTATAGGCATAGACCTTTTCGTGCTCATTTAATTTTTGAATGGCATCGGTTAATTGGATTTCGCCACCGGCACCTGTTTCCTGGAACTCTAAAAATTCGAATATGGAAGGTGTAAGAATATAGCGACCTAAAATGGCTAAGTTTGATGGAGCTGTGTATAATGGAGGTTTCTCGACAAAATTCCTTACTTGATATAATCGGCCATGACAATCAACCGGGTCAATAATGCCGTAACGGCTTGTGTCTTTCGCATCCACCTCTTGAACGCCGATGACAGAAGATTGGGTTGCCTCGAACTGTTCGATGAGCTGTTTGGTTGCAGGTGTTTCGCTTTTGACGATATCATCCCCGAGAAGGACCGCAAAGGGTTCGTCTCCGATAAATTTGCGTGCACACCACACAGCATGTCCAAGTCCTTTCGGTGCTTTTTGGCGAATGTAGTGGATCTCCACTTCGGATGAATATTGAACTTTCGCAAGCAGATCACTTTTCTCTTTTTTGGCCAGATTGTCCTCCAGTTCAAAATTGCGATCGAAGTGATCCTCGATGGCCCGTTTCCCTTTACCCGTAACAATGAGTATTTCCTCAATGCCTGAACGGATTGCTTCTTCCACTATATACTCTATCGTTGGGCGGTCCACTATCGGCAGCATTTCCTTGGGCATTGCCTTTGTCGCCGGCAGGAATCGTGTCCCTAACCCGGCTGCTGGAATAATTGCTTTTTTTACCTTCATTAATTATTTCCCCCTAATCCTCCAACATTATTTAACAATTGTTTCAGTAATCAATAGCTCGGCGATTTTCTTTTTATAAGCTTCCACGCCTGGCTGATCGAAAGGAAAAACACCTAAGAGATAAGCACTCATTGCACAGGACTTCATAAAGAAAAATAGTAAATACCCCATATGGAAGGCATCCAGCCGTTTTATTTCAATTTCGATAATCGGCACTCCACCTTCTGAATGGGCAAAAAACGTCCCTTGCTTCGTTATTCCATTAATCTCATTTAATGTATATTGAGACACCTTATTTAATGCATCCTCATCTTGCAAATCAATGGGGATCGAATAATCTTCTTCCATTTCTCTGAAACTTAAAAACGTTTCAAAGAGAATGGGATTTCCTTCCTGAACGAATTGCCCTAAAGAATGAAGATCCGTTGAATAGCTGACAGATGCGGGGAACAATCCTTTTTTCGCTTTCCCTTCACTTTCTCCGAATAATTGCTTCCACCATTCATGCAGATAGGCCAATGCCGGCTCAAAGGAAGCTAACAATTCCACCTTATACCCCTTCGTATATAAAGCATGCCGATACATGGCATAGCGATAGGCCAGGTTTTTTTCAACATCCGCTTCCTTTAACGCCCAGGCGGCAGATTTTGCACCTTCCAATAATTGAACAACGTCTACACCTGAAACGGCTATCGGCAGCAAGCCAACCGGGGAAAGAACAGAATATCTGCCGCCAATATTGGAGGGGATATGAAATTGACGATACCCATGATTAGTAGCCTGATTTTTCAGTGACCCTTTTTCTGAATCGGTCGTCACAATGATGCGCTCGTTTGCTTCTGTTCCATACTTTTTCTGCGCCAATTGTCTAAGGATGCGAAAGGCAATCGAAACTTCCATGGTCGAGCCGGATTTGGAGATGACATTGATATAAAACTCTTTGCCTTGAAGACGTTCGATCACTTGATTCATATAACGGCCGCTCAAATTATGGCCGACAAATAGAACCTCGATTCCTTCTTCACAAGGTTTAAAATAGGGAGACAAAGCCTCTTTTATGGCTTTTGCCCCTAAATACGACCCGCCAATTCCAACAACGACTAAAACATCCGCCTTTTTTCTTATTTCAAAGGAAACCCCCAAGATTTCGGCAATGACGTCTGAATCCATCATATAAGGAATATTTAACCAGCCATTTGGTAAATCAATGGCCTCCTCAAGATAATAATGGATATTGGAAATGGCTTCCGCATAATCCGTTCCATTGAAATTCATCAGTTGCTCATCTAAATTTGTATTTAATTTTAAAGGTGACAACCATTCATTCCCCCATCTTAAAATCAAACTCAGGTGTTCCATTTTACTCAATTTCATGTATTCAGCCATCGACAAATTCCATTAACCCGCCTGTTACGCCGCAATCACCATCCATTATGTTGATGAATCCTTATTAAAATCCGATTCGCACTATGAAACTATGTAGTACTTTTCCGCTGTTATATCGGTAGAATAATACCGTTATTTGGAGAATTATTGAATATGTAGCACTAATTTTTGAGGTCTTTTACAATATAGAAATTTACCTAAGAAAATATGACTAGGAATATAATTTTAATTTACGGCGATAAATTGATGAAGGGTTGTAGGGGGATGTTGGGGGATGAAAAGAATCTAAGTTCAGAATGAAATTCAATTAGAGGCGGTGTCGCTGACAATTCTAGGCGCTTTCCGAGAATCTTGTCCACGAGATGCCGTGGCGCGGTCAACTCCAGGCGCAATCAGAGTATTTTGTCCGCGAGAAGCGGGGTCGCGGACAATTCCCTGGCGCAATCCGAGTATTTTGTCCGCGAGAAGTGATGTCGCGGACAATTCCAGGCGCTTTCCGAGAATCTTGTCCGTGAG
>JASENG010000036.1 GCA_030027265.1 Lysinibacillus fusiformis
ATGTAAAGATTACTGCTAGTGGGAAACCGGCTTCCATAAATGAAGCAGAATTCTCGGGCAACCTGCTTCTTGATGGTCATGGTGCTACGATAGATGGAGATTTAGAAGTGGCTGGAGACTTTATTTCGCTTCAGAACTTTACTATTACAGGTAACTTGAAAATTGATAAGAAATTGGAGCATGATTTCTATTCTAATAATGTGAATGTGCGTGGGTTTGTCCAGGTTAACGGTGGTGACACGAATACCGTAGTATTTGAGAATGCTACTTTGAATCAATTAGATGTGAATAAACCAAATGTTCGTGTTGAATCTTTGGGTGATACAAGCATTCAATCTATTGAAGTGACTACAAATGCCACAATCATTGCCTCAACTCAGTCATCAATTAATCACGTAATACTGAAGGATGAAGCGAGTAATGTAGATTTGCAGGCTTCTGTTGGTGCCCTGACTTTGTCCACAAAAAAGGTACTCCATCTTATTGGAAGCGGAAATATAAATCAATTAATAGTAGACTCTGTTGCTCCAGTCTTTTTGGAGCGCGCAGGAGAAATCAAGACACTTTCTGTGACCCAGCCGCAAGCCAACCTAACAGTAGGTTCTAATACAAAAGTACAAAATTTAGCAATGCCAGCAGGTACTCAAGCAAGTCAGGTTATACAGAACTATACAGCTGTTCAATCGCAAATATCTCAGATTAATGGCACTACCAACACAGTAGTTCCGTCAGGTCCAACAAATCGTCCGCCTACACAAGCAAATCCTATTTCCAACACAACTGTCATCCTTGATGATGGTCCTGTAGTAATTGATATTTCGACGGTCTTCCGCGATGCAGATAACGATCCTTTAACTATTACTGCGATTTCGCGTGCTCCAGGGATTGCTGCTGTACAATTAACAGACGATCAATTGATGGTTACTCCTATTGCAGCAGGGACGGCTGTTATTCAAATGTCAGCTACTGATGGTCGGCAATCAGCTAGTTCACGTTTTAGTATCATCGTGAATAGAAAGCCAGTTGGAATAGAAATTTCAGATCAAATAATTACTCTGGGAGCAGAAGATAAAACACTTGATTTGTCTGCGATTTTTAGAGACCCTGATAGTGATGTTTTGACCTTTACTTCTACAACAGGAAGCTCATCTGCAGTGAATGCAACTATTAGTGGGAAAGATTTGATTCTTTCTGCTGAATCAGCAGGCACAGCGGATGTTACAGTGTCGGCCAATGATGGTAGAGGTGGGACAGTGAGCAAGACGTTGCACGTACTTGTAAATCGCGCTCCAGAAATCAGCAATGTAATAGATGATCAAACGGGAACTGCGGGTGCTGATGATGTGATGCTTGACCTAACAAACGTGTTTCAAGATCAAGATGGTGATACTTTAAGTTATGAGGTTGAATCAGATGACAATGCAATTGCTACTGTTGCTCTGCAAGGGAATTTTGTAAAAGTAACCCCAGTAAGCTCAGGGACGACATCAATTAAGGCAACAGCTAAGGATGGAAAAGGTGCCTCTATAACTGAATCCTTTAATATTAAAGTGAATCAATCTCCTGATGCCGCTGTTATTACGGATCGGATTATTACTTTGGGAGCGGAGAGCGAAACAGTGGATCTCAGCAGCATCTTTACCGATGCAGATGGTGATTCATTAGCTTTCACTGCAGTTTCAGAGGACACAGCAATAGCATCAGTAGAAATTAGTGGCAATGTATTAAGTATTCATCCTGTTGCAGCAGGCATGACTACCATTACATTGACAGCAGATGATAGAAAAGGTGGAAAAACAGTTCGAACATTTAAAGTACGTATCAATAGAGCTCCAACAGCTGCTAATATTGACGATCAAATTATTTCTTTAGGCAGTGTAGACAAAGTTCTAGATTTGCACACTCATTTTAGCGATCCAGATGGTGATGATTTGTTATTAAGTGCAGTTGTAAGTGATCCGAGTATTGCCACTGTTCAAGTGGAAGACGAGCAGTTAATACTTAAGCCTGGAGCATTGGGCCGTACTACAGTAACTGTCACAGCGTCTGACTCCAAGGGGGGGACAGTGGCGAGAACATTTACTATTACTGTGCGACCAAACCAGGCTCCTATTATTGAACAGGCGATCAGTGACAAGTCGTTATCACCTGGCGTACAAAGTGCTGTCAATGTTGCTGCTGTTTTCAGTGATCCGGATCAAGATACAGTGACCTATACAGCCATATCTTCAGATTCAGCTGTTGCAACAGCAACCATTGCAGGAAGCGAGTTAACGATCAGCGGAGTTTCCGATGGAGAGGCAACAATCACAGTTACGGCAACTGACATAACGGGCAAAAGTACAAGTACAACATTCAATATTAAAGTCTCTTCAAATGAGGCGCCAGTAGTTGTAAGCTCAATTCCAGAACAAGTAATCGGATTGGGAGTGCCCGCTAATAAATTTTCTATCGATCAGCTATTTACAGATGCAGACAGTGACTTGCTCACTTATACAGTGACAGCAGCTGACAGCAATATTGTGAATCCAACTATCAACGGCAATGTACTTACCCTTGCTCCAGGAACAGGACATGGTAGGACAACAGTTACCGTGACAGCAAATGATGGAAAAGGCGGCGAGGTTAGCTCAACTATCGATGTGAATACTGTCCAGGTTATGAATATAAAACAAATTACAACTAAATTTGGAGTTGCAGACGTGTCCTACGATTTGGCTTCTTATTTCTCAACAGACAATGCATTAAATGTTTATCGTCAAGAAAAAGGTGCATTGACGAAGGACGGCAAACAGCCTCTGAACGGCAGGATGTTTAAGACAATACCGGGTACCGTTGGAACAACTACGAGTTATTGGATTGTAGGGAATGACGGCACGGCTGCATTCATTGAACTAACTGTGCAAGAGCAGCAGGGCGCTGGGGTCTTTTTCGCGGAATATACGCGAGGACCAGAGGGTAGAATAGCTTTGGAGTTCTATAATAAAAGTGAAAGTACTATTAACTATAAAGTAGTTGGCTATAGGTTCAATATGACGACCCAACAAATGGAAGTCATGAAAAACAGGGAGATTACGGCTGATCCGTACACAAACGTTTATCAAGTCTATCCAGGTTCTTTGGGTATCATCATCAATCACACCTTCTATGACTTGATGGATATTACCCCGGTTCAGTGGTATCATGGTGAGTTCGATATGACCGGGAATGGGAATACCCAATATGTAGTCTGTGCGTTTGAACTTATTAAAGATGGTCAAGTAGTCGATGTAATCGGCGATAAAAATTGGAGACCGGGTTCCGATGCTACGATTCTTCCAATCGAGGGTACAATGATTCGGAAAAAAGGCATTTCCACAGGCTCGACCACTTTTAATTTAAGCGGAGAATTCGATCTTCTTCCACTTACCTATTCAAATTTGTTTAGTCATACTCCTTAAGTAAAACTCTCATAGCTTGTAGACCTTCCTTTCTTCTGAAAGGAAGGTTTTTTTAAGCTTTTTTGCAAAGGAAAACTATCAGGCGTCTTTGAAATCGACAGCTATTAAGAGTCAACAATATTAAGCTGGCTATTTACATATAGTATAAAACGGTAACTAAACTAAAAAGTAAAAATAAACTAAGAAACCGGCTGTCGAAGTGACAACCGGTTTTTAAAGTATTTTCCTCTATACTACAAATCTTACAACACAAGTAGAGAGTAATTGATTAGGGTGTGTGGGTTCCAATATGATCAAGATCACTCGCTGGAAATTCACTCCATTCATCTAAATTATAAGATGTGGAACCTTGAGTGACCCCGCTTTTTCTCACCATTGTCATATCCTTTTTATATTGAATAGTATCTATTACTTGATCACCATATACCAACTGAACTTCTAAGTAATCAACATCAATTTCTTGTTCGATATTGAACGGCACGCGCGTTACCGCCTCTGAAGCTATCTCATAATTCTCTAAAATGAACCATTCATCTAAAACGGCGAGCACTTCTCCAGGTTTCAAAGTGAGTCCAAAACTTTCAAAATTAATTTCCTTTTCCGGTAGCATTATTTTTAATTGAGATAGGTCTATTTCTTCATTAGTTGGATTATAAACCTCTAATGCTAAATCTAACGATCCCCAAATTGTTTCAGAGAAAAAGAGAGCTGGCGCTGCTTCAGTTTGCGGATCATTTATTGTAACTATGAAGCTTTCTAAAACTGTACCGCCATTCCCATCATTTGCTGTAACAGTAATGGTGCTTGTTCCTGCGATACCTGGAGTGATTGTTAAAGTATTTCCACTCATGTCAACTGTCGCTGTAGCTCCTATTGAAGACACTGCTGTTAAACTTAATGTATCATTATCCGCATCTGTAAACACGCTGCTC
>JASENG010000037.1 GCA_030027265.1 Lysinibacillus fusiformis
ATTTAAACTGCCTCAATGGCAACTTTTATATCTTATCACTATTAACTTACAATGTCAACAACAATTATTAACTATTTTAAAAAGTAAATATTTGTATTAACATTGTTATTAATTGTCGATTTAATTGTTCATATTAAACTTCACAATCAACAACTTTTATATCATATCATTTAAGGAACTCAAAAGCAATAACTATTTTTCATTCATAGTATAAATCTGATATTACCTCAACAACATTTAATAATATATCACTATAATAATTATAATGCAAGTGTTTATTATTAATATTTTCATCTTAATTTAATTACTCTAAAGGAGACTAACATGCCTAATATAACATTCAACCACATCCACAGGGATGGGCAAGTCATTCTAGAAACAATGGAATACAAACACTTTCATGATGCAGATTTTTTAAGCCGTTATGATAGCAATTTAATTACTTGGAAGTCTATGCCATCTATCGGATTATTTAAAGAAATTGAAGATACTTTGAGAAACTTTCATTTGCAAAAGAACCAAAAACATCTAAAGTTTATTTTCCCGCCAAATGAAAAAATAAATAACGAAATACATACCTATTTATCAGCAAATAACTATAGTATCGGTTTTCTGGAACTTTACTCTATCCACCCTAAAAATTTTAATGCTAATAAAAACGAAACGGTAAGAGTTCAATTTGTAACTGAGAAGAATATAGAGGATTTTTTGCATTTGCAGTATGACGAAGACCTGCAATTTGGCGAAAGTTATGCTAAGGAGAAACAGAAATACCTTCGCTCTCAACACATGGTAGATAATGTTCATTACATTATTACTTATAATCAATCTAAACCCATTGGATCTGTTATTGTCTTTGAAAAGGAAGATACAGCAGAGATTGATAACTTATTTGTAGAGGATTCCAATCAACGTAAAGGTATAGGAAGTGCTCTTCAACAATTTGTCATGGACCATTTTCATAATAAAACTATTATTTTAGTAGCTGACGGTGAAGGCACACCTAGAGAAATGTATCAAAGGCAAAACTATCGTCTAGAAGGGTTCCAATACGAAGCTTTGAAAGTGGAAGAGTAATATTTTCATAGGAGATGTTTGAGTACATATAACATCTCCTATATTTCAGACTTCTGAAATTATATTCAATTAAACTTAACTTTTACCATCCCCTCATGGACCCTCGCTAGATTGATTAAATTAAACTTTCCAAGATGTATTAGGTCGGTTATTACCCTTGTCTCTTTCCAAGCTAAATCATACATCACCTGATTAATTATACCTCTTTGTAATGCCTCATCTAGTTCATCTTCATCCAATAACACTACTTCTCCAGTTGGAAATACTACAATATCTAAATATAGATCATCCATCCAGGGAATGTTATCTTCTATACCAATTTCATTACAAATATCTATATACCATTGGACGATTTCACCTTTGTCATCAAACATTGTCGTAACTGAGTGTTTCATACCAATTGGGAAATGCTGCAGCCAGGAATACCCGTTATTTACGATACACACTTCATTTCTCCCATTTTTGACAATAAGGGGTTCTCTTACTTCGTTGATATTCAATAAAGTAATATATCCTTTAAAATCTTTATCACTGTGATAAATTTGTCGATAGTCACTTTTTAAAACGCGTTGCCAATTTGGCCGATTCCCATATTTTCTTTTTAACATTTTCTCCTCCTTTTAAGTACATTCTCTCACTTATTCTTTTACTATTTCAAGATTATTTGTTTGAATAATCAAAATTTAAAGTTGATAATTATATAGGAGGTGTTTTATCTGAGAGATCGGGGTTCTTGTATTCTTATTAACGATAAGAAGATCGCTTTGATTAAAAGAATAAGAGATGGACAAGTTTATTATGTTTTTCCAGGTGGAGGAATTGAAAAAGGAGAAACACCTGAACAGGCAACGATTAGAGAGGCATTTGAAGAATTAGGCGTAACGATTAAGATAAAGGAGTGTTTTCAAAAAGTTCACTATAACGGTACACAATATTATTTCATAGGCGAAGTTATTTCTGGTCAATTTGGGAGTGGCCAAGGCGAAGAGTTTACGGATTCAACGAGAAACCGTGGTATTTATCAGCCCATGTGGATTAATTTAGATGATCTTCTTTCATTGGATATAAGACCTATCGATGTGGCTAAAAGATTACACTCTTTATTCTCGTAAAAAAGAACTTTCCCTAATGCAATATTTCGCATCACAAAAGTTAGTTGAGTGAAACCTTTATTTCTAATGAATATTGCCATTACCTTCATTTAGATAAATTTATATGTCTAAAAAATATTTTTGGGGCTCTAAATTTTGAAGTGGCTAGATATTGGGGATTTGGTTGATTTTCAATAAACGTAGCTGGATCATAATCAAAAGTGGCGGGATTATAGGCAATATGATAAGACTGCTCCCTTCTTTCCTGAATTTTGCCTTATAATTCAAATATTATTACTTTCTTGCTTCCTAATTAACGAATTTATACTTTTGATGAATGGTTAGGTTGACAAATTTACTTAATTATTGTGGTGTTTGAAAATAAAAAAGCGACTGAATACGCAGTCGTTTCCCCTTTACCTAGTGACGTTTGGCTCTCACAGGGGAAGCCTCTAACTACCATCGACGGCTAACTGCGTCATCTGTACATTGCGCTTCGATCTGTTCCTCAATTTCAATTAAAGTGAATTCATTTTCAAAAATTTCTATTCCTTCCAATAAGATTTAGCGGGAAAATAAGCGGAATTTCTTCCGTTATATGCAAATACAACCCGTTTCGTGAGCAATTAAGGGTAGATTTTCCGACTATACTAAGAAAATGCCTCCTTTTTCATGTTTTTCGTACCGATAAGCGGAATTTCTTCGTCTATTCAAGCTATTTTTGATCTTATCTTCTAACTAAGCGAAAATTCTCCGGTTATTTTTAGGTGAGACATCCAGATTTTGCTCAAGGATGTTTTTATTTGAGTTTTATCGATACCAAAAGAAACTCTACCGTTAACTGATGTTATCTTCGTTCTTATTTTCCTTGGTTCTCCCACTTTTCGAGTTTCCTCTTCCATACGCACCGTTGAACCCTCGGTTTTTTTGTGGGGCTTTTTTTGGAAATA
>JASENG010000038.1 GCA_030027265.1 Lysinibacillus fusiformis
TGTAAGCGTCAAGTAGAATTGGACACATTTTGCTAATTAATTTTGAACAATTTCGTTGATTCTTCTCCCACTCCTTTGTAGAAGTAGGAGAAAGAATTATTAAAATGGCATCTTGCCAAGTTCTAGTTCTAATTCATGCTTTTCATCTTGAAGTTTGGATACTTTCGCCTTTAAAGAGGCAATTTCCTCAAGTAATCTATCGATCTTCGTTTCATTATTGATTCCTCTTTCATATGGTGAACCAATCCACAAAGTGTCGTATACGAAATCTTCGATATCATGCTCAATAATCTTGTAAAGATTGCCATCCTGGATATTTTTTATAGAGCCATCCGATAACCAGCTCTCAACTTTTTGATGGTCACAAGTTAAACCTAATTCTAATATGATTTCTCTTACTTCATTTATATTTAAAATCTTCATTTAAATGAAATCTCCTTATACCCATTTGCTAATGTTAAAACATACCTTGACGATGCTTCATTCGATAGCTATCATCATTCATCTGTACAACTTCTACTCTGTGTAAAATGCGATCTAAAATAGCTGTAGTTATACCTTCATCTCCCAATAATTCGCCCCATTGATCAGGACTCTTGTTAGAAGTCAAAATAATTGAGCTACGCTCATAAAGATGATTTATCAGATGAAAGAATAGATTTGCTTCACGTGAATCCATTGCCATGTACATTAAGTCATCAATAATTACTAAATCAGAAGATTCAATTCGGTTTAATTGCACCTGTGATTTCCGTGTAAATTCTCTGGTTTTTAAAAGATTGATTAATTCACCCATAGTCACAAACATGACGTTAAATCCTTTTTGAATTGCTTCAATTCCTAATCCTATGGCCAAATGGGTTTTACCAACACCAGGCGGTCCTAATAGAATTAAGTTATATTGTTGCTCTAGCCAATTTAGCTCTTTTAGTTGGTTTAATTGCCTTTCGTTTAAAGAGGTTTGATCAGATAAATCAAATAGTTCCAGCGTTTTCATATAAGGAAACTTCGCCCAACGCATTCGTTTTTCAATACTCTTTTCTTCACGTTTAGTTAATTCGAATTCAACGATTTCTTTAATAAATTCCCGATAAGTCCATGTGGACTGTTCCGCTTTTCTTAATATATTAGGAAGCTCAGTGGCTGTTTCTGTTAATCTTAGTTGTTTAAAATAGTTTTGTAGATTTTCTAAGCCATCATTCATGAGATGACACCCCCTAAAATATCTGTGTATGTGCTGATAGAACGTGTTTCTACTTTGATATTCCTTGTTTTTAACCTACTCGATTCGAGAGGTGGAACTGGTAGTTCTTTGCTTTGAATCTTGCTTATATACTTTGCAATATCATGAAAATCATTGGCACTTGTGAAATGCTCGTCAACACATTTTATTAGGGTTTCATCGATATAATCTGGATAATCATTGGTTGTTTTATGGATGATGGCCAGCTGGTCCCTTTTATATCGAGGATACTCAGCTAGGACCTGATTAATATATGTAGTCGCTAGTTCAGTATTATTAAACTGGCGAATCACTGTTTCTTTATAGGCTTGGATACCTTTTGAACGATCACGTTCATGATTTCGATTTTTGACTAATTTTCCTTTGGCTAATTCAAGACGATGCTTCGCTAGAACTTCACCATCAGGACTTCGTTTAATCACCAGTTGCTGCTGATTGCTTTCATCTACAGCCATTTCAATTGAAACAAGGTTTAGACCTCTTGGTCTATATGTTCCCAGTGGGACAGAGTAACGATTAGATTTATAGTGTATGGTGTTGTCCTTATTAACGGTTCTTGTTATACTAATTGTATTGTTACTCTCTATTGAGAGTGGGTTAGAGACTGGCTTTAAGTGTTGCTTTTCGAGGAGAAACACTTCTGTCGGTCTCTTTTTTGTACCGTTATGTACTTTGTAATTACCCGTACGTTTCAGCCACTCTATACATCGTTCATTCCAATTATCTATAGTAGTGAAAATACGGCTATCTGCGAAATTTCCTTTCACATACTTCACTACATTTTCAATTTTACCTTTCGATTCTGGATCTGCTTTACGACATAAATATATTCTGAACTTACGTTGTTGTTTATAGGATTGAAATTCACCTGTTAAAATAATATCCCCGGCATTTTCACTGACTGTTATTAGATGATCTTGGTCGTAGACAATCTCTTCTGGCATCCCTCCAAAATACTGAAAAGCATTTTCGTGGCTTCTTATCGTATCGCGTGTTGTAAATGGTCGATCTTGCCATTCTACATATTTGTACCGAGAGTGCGATAATACAAAACAAATACAGTACAGTTTCACTTCAGTATTTTCTTTCGTTTTTTGACGAGTTTCTCCCCAGTCAACTTGCATTTGTTTTCCCATTGGCTGTTCGATTATGGCCTCATATTGCCTAACTTTTTTGGTTTTCTCAATTTGATATTCTTCTCGTAACTCACTGACATACATGCGCATCGTACTTTCTCCAACAACCAATTTAGGATGACGTTCTAGTAACCAATCATGCAGTTGTGCAGCACTTAAATGAGGATGTTCTTTGAGCCAAGCGACTAACCAATCTTTATAAGGGTCTAATTTTTTCTTTCTGGATTTTAATGTATTCGCCCACTCATAAGCCTGTTCAGGCGACATTTCCAAATAGCTATAAACCGTCGTTCGAGATATTTTAAGCTGTTCTGCAATCTGTGTTACAGTAAATCTTTGTTCTTTCATTTGTTGGATTGCTAAATATAACATCAATTTCTTTTTCACCTTTCATCATGCCCCCGATTACCAATCTACTACCAATTTAGTATAAAGGATAAGGGTTATTTTTGGCGAAAGTGTTCAATCTTATTTAGCGATATCTGTCCATTTTATTTTAGCGTTTACA
>JASENG010000039.1 GCA_030027265.1 Lysinibacillus fusiformis
TGTTTATGGCATCATAAAAATGTAAGCTATGGCATTTAATTTGTGCAGAAGGGCCGTAGGCCCTGCACAAATTAAAAAACCACTTGTCAACATTCCAAAATACACATACACTTCCTGTTGGGACAAACAAGCGCAGGAGGTATTAAGGAGATGTTGGCAGTGGCCGAAATTAATTATATCAGACATGAGGTAAACAAAAAAGACAGTAACTATTCGGAGATTGGAAAGAGACTTGGAAGAGATCCTAGAACAGTTAAGAAGTATGCAGAACAGGATGATTTTAGTCCTGTAGAAAAAATCAAACAAGACAGACCATCTCCAGTGATGGATCCTATTAAACATATAGTAGATGAATGGTTACTAGAAGATTTTAAACAAAAGAAAAAATTCCGTAGAACTGCAAAGAGAATTTGGGAGCAATTAAAAGAGGAATTTGATTTTAAGGGTTCTGATCGAACAGTAAGAAACTACATATCCCAACGAAAAAAAGAATTGTTAAATGAAGCGAGTCAAGCAGCATTATCGCTAGAGAGCAAACCTGGGTCAGCCCAAGTGGATTTTGGAGAAGCTCCGTTTAAATATCAAGGGGAACAGATAACTCTACCCTATCTGGTTCTTTCTTATCCATATAGTAATTCATTTTATTTTCAGGTATTCCCTGCTCAAAACAAAGAGTGTTTTTTAGAAGGATTAAAGCGGATTTTTCACCATATGGGTGGTGTTCCAAAAACAATTAGATTCGATAATCTTTCAGCTGCCGTAAAGAAGATATTGCCAAATGGCGAACGGCAGTTAACAGAGGAATTTCAGAACTTCGTTCTACACTATGGGTTCGAAAGTGAGTTTTGTAATCCTAATAGTGGGAATGAAAAAGGTCATGTGGAAGCAATGGTGAAGTATGTGAGAAACAATTATTTATTGCCTGGTCTACACGTACTGAACTTAGACGAACTTAATAAGACATTGTGGGAAAAAGCTGAGAAGGATCGTGAGAGAAACCATTATGAAAAGGAATCTTTCATCTCCCAGCTGTTTGAAGAGGATCGGAAAGCCTTTTTGGTTTTACCAAGTAAGGAATACCAATGCATCAGATACGAAACAGTAAAAGCCGATAAGTACGGCTATATTAAAGTGGAAAAAAATCTATATTCTACTTCACCAAGATATGCTTTAAATAAGGTTCTAATTCGTATTTCATATAATTCGATTGATATTCTTACAGATGATTATCAACTAGTCGTTAGCCATGCGCGACTCTATGGTCAATATAGAAAATCGATTAATTGGCAGCCATACTTAAATCTAATGGCCAAACGTCCAATGGCACTTAAATATACTAGTTTCTATGAGCAGTTACCACAAGAGTGGCAAACGTATTTTAATTCATGTACTTCTTCTGAAAAATCAGAGGCCCTGAAGTTATTAGGTACAGTGATGAAAGATTATGATTTTAGTAAAATTACTGAAGCGCTGAAGATTGCATTAGAGCATGGTCATCCTTCGGTTGAATCAATTAAACAAGTATTCTACCAACTAATTAATGGTCGAGGGATACGCGAAGAAGTACATCTCCAAAAGTCATTGCCTATTATGCCGGAGGCTACTAGAGGTCTACAGCATTATAATCAGCTTCTAAAAGGAGCTGAAATAAATTGAGTACGCAGATTCAAGAATTCGCTAAACGATTGAAATTAAGTTGGATTAGAGAGCATTATCAAGAGATAGAAGCCACATCAAATGAAGAGTATTTACTGAAGCTTTTTGAAAAAGAAATTGAGCAACGAGAAGAACGAAAAACAAATCTTTTACTTACACAAGCAAGCTTACCTAAAGTCAATGGGAAACCTTTTGATTGGAAGGACATTGTCCTAACAGCAGGACTAAGTAGTGAAGACCTATTAAATGGAGTATTCATGGAGCAGCAAGAAAATCTAATTTTCTATGGGGGTGTAGGTGCAGGTAAAACCTATTTAGCTACGCTAATTGGATTGAATGCCATACAAAGGTATGGCAAAGCTGTTAAATTCTATACAGCGGCATCATTAGTTAATCGATTATTAGAAGCAAATGAAAAAGGTAATCTCAATAAGCTTTTTAAGCAAATAGAGAAATTGGATCTTTTGATTTTGGATGAGTTAGGTTACATTCCTCTTCACAAACAAGGGGCTGAATTATTGTTTCAGGTTATTTCGATGTGTTATGAAACGAAAAGCATCATAATCACGACAAACCTTCAATTTGGTCAATGGAATCACGTTTTTGGGGATCCAATATTAACGGAGGCAGTAATTGATCGACTCATCCATCATTCGCATTTGATTGTATTTAAAGGCGATAGTTATCGTTATAAGGAGTCAATTATTCAGAATTAAATTTCGTTGGCAAGTGGTTACATTTTTGATTGCCGTTTAATGCATTTTTTGCTTGCCAAATACA
>JASENG010000004.1 GCA_030027265.1 Lysinibacillus fusiformis
AAAAATCCACGAGGCAAGTTTTTACTTATTCTTCTTGTTCAAAACGCTCATCTTGTAAGCTTTGAAGAACACTGACTGCAATATCTGGTCGATCCGTGATGATGCCTTGTGCGCCATTTTCGATTAAGCTTCGCATTGTCTCTTCATCGTCGATTGTCCAATAGTGAACAGGGATGTTGAGCTTGGCAAGGAAAGCGATAAACCTTGGTGAATCCAAAGAGACTCTGCCGTGCTTTGTTGGAATTTGGAATACGTCTACTTTTGGGTGATACAGATGGCCGAATTGACTTGTAAAAGCAGTAAACGCTTTACGTACATCATTTTCACCTGCTCCCAAGGCAACGCGATTTTGAGCATATAAATTGAATCGGTCCACTTGTTCGCTGTAGAAGCTTGTAATGACAACGCGATTATGTGCTTCCAACTCTTCGATAAGCCGCCATAATTTGGATGGCATCAGGCTGCCTTCATACGTATCGGGATGATCTTTAATATCCATGTTGATATACATATTTGGGAAAATCTCCAAAAGTTCACGTAAACTTACGATTTCAGCTTTATCTTCTTTATAAGGAAAATTTCCATTTAAATCTTCAAATTGATATCCGAAATTTAGCTGTTTTAATTCCTCTAATGTAAAATCTTTAACAGAACCAGTGCCATCGCTTGTCCGATCGACTGTTTCATCATGGAATACAACAATTTCTTCATCTTTTGTTAAGCGTATATCGATTTCAAAACCATCTACTCCTAGAGATTGTGCTTTTTCAAAGGCCGCCATTGTATGCTCGGGGGCTAAACGCGATCCTCCGCGATGAGCAAGCACTATAGGTCGCCCGTATTGTAATACTTCTTTAGCTTCTCTTTTCTGAGGTCTTATGATTGCTTTACTGCCAGCCCAAGCTGCTGCACTGGCAGCTGCAATAGCAATAGCCACTTTCGTTTTTTTACCCATGGAAATCCTCCTTAAATCTAACCTGTGTTCAATAGTCAATTTTTGATTCAACCAAATCGTGTTCAATTTAATGAATGGGATGAGTCCCTTAAAAATAGAAATCTTAAAGTCCATCTTTTATAGAGGGTTAGATTTCTGCTGTTGTTGTTAAAATTGTTTTATAAAATATCTATGTTGATTCGTGCCACAAAATATGGACTTAAGTAAATTTAAATGAAAGTTTGTGAAATGTAAACTCTCTAAAATTGATTATAACGGAAATAATTATCTCGTGTCACTAAACTCTGTTGCTATCAAAATTGACATTATGGTATTCTTTTAGGTAAGAAATGAGGGAAGTGAAATGCAAGAGCGACAAGGGTTAATTGTATACATTCATCAGTTGAAACATGCAAAGAGTTTGAGAAAATATGGACATGTACATTATATTTCTCGGAAGTTAAAATATGTTGTTATTTATTGCAATCGCCAAGAAATCGAAGGCACGATAAATAAAATACAACGCCTTCCCTTTGTGAAAGACGTTGTAGAATCATTTCGACCATTCTTAAAAACTGAGTTTGAAAATGCCAAACCAGATAAAGCGAAAGAATATGATTATAAAGTTGGCTTATAATTATCCTAATTAGTGAAGAGCATCAAGTGCCAGCTCTCACGCAATTTGGTATGCATGCAAGGATTAGAGAACTTGGCTGATTGCAAAGGTTTTTGGCAGCCAGTCTTAGTTGCACTTATGCAGACTAAGGAAGGTTTAATTCGTCTGCCAAAGAGCGTCCTTACATGCGATTCCTCCGTTTTTTTTCGAAGCTGGCGAGCTCCTTCCGCTTTTCTTATTGCTTTGGTGGAATAAAGTGATTCATTCGTAAAATGCCAATTAAATGCTGATAAAACAATACTGTTTCTGAAAATACAGAGGAATGCTTTATTTCCATTGAAATGGCCTTTTTGCCTAGTTCATTTAAAGTTTCTTCAAAGATTTCAAGTCGTTTAGAAGGTTTTTCAGGATTATATGGAATTCCTTCTCGACATACATAAATCGGCATAAATTTGCTTTCCCCTACTGGTTTAAACGCAACAGCAATGGAAGCAACCTGTGCGTCTCCTTTATTGGCAATAAAGATAAAGGCATGATGATATCTTTTTTCATTTGTTTTTATAAGTTCGCAAAGTTCATAAATGTCTCCGTAACCTTGCCCAAGTTCGATAAATTGTTGAATCAACTTTCACACATCCTTTCCGATAACAATAGTATCATGACGAAAGGGGGGAAGGCACATGAAATATGCAATAAGTTTTTTGGGAATTTTACTACTCGTTATTTGCGGTACTCTCTTCTTCCAGTATCATGCGTACTCAGATCATCTCGACACTGGAGAAGGTGGATTTACATATACTCAGGAAATTGAAATTACATATCGAAGTGGAAGTTTGGATATTCGACAGCATTTTCACAATTTATCAAACCAAAAGATTGATATTTCTTGGCCGAACTTGGCTGTAAGTACAGACTGTTTTTTAGAATCGGAAACAAGTTGTGATCGTTTAAGCGAGGACAAAACAAATTTTGAGGAAAAAGAGAGCAGAAATGCATCCTTATCCTACATTATCCCTTTAGATGGCGGGTTAAAGTCGACTCAATTATTAAAGGATATTTTTGTCACCTTAAAAAATGGAAATGCCGGATACACTACGGTTCATATATCAACAGACAGTGAAATACAGGGGCAGTGGGTAACAGGTTTGCCGTTAATAGGACAGCAAACATTGTCGCTGGTTAACTATTCCATGTTTGCTGGAGCAGGGGATATCTCTGAACTATATTGGCAAAAAGATGCAATGAACATTCAAAAAGCAACAGATTTTTTATCTATTTATTCCAATAAGCCGTTAAACAAAGAAATGAGCGAACAGCTAAAGGCTATAAAATTGTTAAACGAAGACCATATTGTCATTATACAAGGAAAGAATTCTTCAGACAGCCAGGGAAAACGAATACTCTTTATTGATGAGCTTTCGATCGCTTCTATAAATGAGAAGGTCATTCTTTCCCAAGTGAAAACACAATATGATTTGGCGGAAAGTCCAGTTTGGGTGAGCGAAGTAATCGCCTCCTTCTTGACGGATTCAACAATTGGCAGTAAGAAATCTCGTGAAATCGTGGAGAGTTTGACAAAAAACATGTCAGATGATCAAAAGGCAAACTGGATGGGAAAATTGAAGGAAGCAAAAGGTTCAAAAATTTCTGCAAAACAATTAGATGAACGATTAACCGAAGTTTTTGGTCTCCATACGGAATATTTCGAAATGAATGAAACGGTTAAAGGAGTTTATCCATTTTTATTCAGTGACGAAAGAGAAGTGTATGTAGCAAATAAGCCACAAGATAGTGTGAAGGTAATCTTTAAAGATGGACAAGTCCTTTACGCTTTAGATCCAATTTTAAAAAGCTTGGGTTACGAAACTGCGGTAGGCGAAAATGGCTATTACATTCAAAATGAGACGCAAAAATTTAGATTCCCTCAAGGGTATGGATTTTACGTTTATAATGATCAGCGTTATAATACAGTCTCTGAACCGTTGATCGTTATAGCAGATAATTTTTATATGGAAGAGACGTGGATACAACGACTCTTTAATATAGACATCCAAAAAAGTGAAACTACAATAAACATCAAACAATAATGGGCGGCAGTTTTTCGAGTCGCATGGAATGGACCTACAGCAACTTAACAATAATTAAAGGCTTGGTGATAGAATGCGGGTTGTAGCAGGTGAAAGAAAAGGAATGCCGTTAAAAGCAATAACAGGAACAACTACTAGACCAACTACAGATAAGGTAAAGGAATCTATTTTTAATATAATCGGGCCGTTTTTTGATGGCGGGATTGTGCTGGATTTATTTGCCGGCAGTGGAGGGCTTGGCATCGAAACTTTAAGTAGAGGTGCCGATAAAGCGATTTTTGTAGAGAAAGATGGCCGTGCATTTCAAACCTTACAGGAAAATATAAAAAAATGCCGTTATGAAGAGGTATCGGAATCTTTCAAAACGGATGCCACACGTGCAGTAAAAGGGTTATTAAAAAGAGATATTGAACTGGACTATTTGTTTTTAGACCCACCCTACCACAAAACCGAATACTATGATTTACTTTATTCTTTGATCGAGCATGGAAAAGTTTCTGATCATGCAATAATTGTGTGCGAACATTCAACTGAAGTGAGCTTGCCAACTAGTTACGGCTCTTTTCTTTTAAAAAGGCAAGAGACATACGGAAGTACGATTATATCAGTTTATAAAAAAGACCTATAAAGAAATGCAAAAGGGAAATGGGGAGAAAGCGGTGTCTGAAAAAATAGCAGTTGTACCAGGGAGTTTTGATCCCATCACAAATGGTCATCTAGATATTATTAAACGTGCAGCAGGCGTGTTTGATATCATTTATGTGGCCGTATTAAATAATTCTTCTAAGAAGCCACTATTTTCAATAGACGAAAGAATTGATTTGATCTCTGAAGTGACGAAGGATATTCCTAATATCCGTATAGAAAGCTCCTCAGGATTATTAATCGAGTATGCTAGAGCTAAAAATGCTAAAGCGATTGTTCGTGGGCTGCGTGCCATTTCAGATTTTGAATATGAAATGCAAATTACTTCCATGAACAAGTTTTTGGATGAGTCAATCGAAACTTTTTTCATCATGACAAAAAACCAGTACTCTTTCTTAAGTTCAAGCATTGTAAAAGAGGTAGCTCAATACGGTGGAACAGTCACTGGCCTTGTTCCGGAACTAGTAGAAAAAGCATTGCTGCAAAAATTTAATAAATAGCAAACGAATACATTAAACGACAGAATCCAAGAAAAAGATTCTGTCGTTTTTCATACCCAAAACTTGGGATTCTTATAGGAAAAGAAGATAAAAGAGAGCAGGAATGGAAATTACATATAAAATTCTCATTAAAATATAGGGCTTTAAAGACAATTGTTCGCTTTTCGCAATAACTGCAACCTGCATATGGATACTCAAGCCCTGGCTCGTTAAAAAGGTAGCCATAAGAACCCAGAGAAGTGCATGATGATCGGCGAATAGTTCTTGTCCAATTCGCAAACCGTTTGTCATTTCAAGCATCGCTGCAATCAGCAGCATGACATTATTATGTATGTCAGGGACTAAGCTTTTAACAGAATGCATGACAACCGTATAAATCGTTGTAAAAAAGATAATGGTAGCGCCAACAACCATAACAGTAGGAATACTATCCTTCACACTGCTCGTAAAAGGGTTTGTATGCTTCGCTGCAGATTCGGTGGTAATGGGTTTTCCTTTATCCTCTCTACGAAAATAAAAAAATATTCCAGTTAATAGTAGAAGTGAAACGATATGATATAAAATCAAAAACTGCCAGCTAAAGGTTTTATCATTTAATAAGTCATTCCCCACAAATCCTAAAACGAATAGCGGGCTTGGACTATGACAAATGCTTAAGAGGATATTGGCCTCTTTCAGGGATATTTGATTGCTTTTCTTCAAATAAGTAATCGTGGCAGCACCTGTCGGAAATCCCCCAAGAGCACTAATTCCATATGTTTTAAAATAAAGTTTGAATCTCGAAGAAGAACTGCTTTTATTAGGTGTTAATCTAATAAACCATTGCGTTAAGATTAAATAGGGCAATAAATAGGGAAATAGGGCCTCCATAAATAATTCCACGCCTAGGTCTGTACCTTGGTGTGCGATTCCTGGGAAAAATAATAATAAACAGATTAAAGTGATACAGATCAATAAATAGAGTAGAGGAATAAGCATCATCTCTTTTCAAATTTTTGTTTTCCATTTCCGCAAATGCTAAACTAATATATGCGATGCGTTAAAATTTTAGTCTTAAAAGGTTACTATTGGAGGTGCTATACATATTGAAAAAATCGTTATTATATATGATTATTCTGTTCATTGTTGTATTTTTCTTAAGTTTTTATAGGCTAGACTACTATATTATGAAGCCTGGCAGCGCCTATGATGTCAGTGAATTTGTTACTGTACATGATGGGGACAAAAATCACGAGGGAACCATGAGCTTAATGACAGTGGCAATGGCTGAAGCAACACCTCTTACATATGCCCTTGCGCATTTCAAAGAGTATGAAGAAATTTATAAAGAAGAAGAAGTGCGACAAGAGGAAGAAGACGAAGAAGAGTATAGTGTCCGTCAGTTGAAACTCATGTCGGATTCTCAATTTAATGCCTTATATATTGCCTTCCAAAAAGCGAACCTGCCTTACACAATAGAATACCACGGGGTTATGGTGCTGAATGTTTTAGCTGAAGGGGCTGCTGATGGAGAGCTTGAACCAGGGGATGAAATTGTGGAGATTGATGGCGTGTTAATCGAAAAAGCACAGGAACTTACAGATCTATTAAGCGCTAAAAAAGAAAATGATGCAGTTCACTTAGTAATCGAACGAAATGATGAATTGTTGGACCGAACACTTCACTTGAAACCGATACCAGGCAGTGAAAAAGTAGGGATCGGTATTACTTACTCTGAGAGTAAATTGATCAAAACCGATCCCAATGTTAATGTGGACGCGGATAAAATCGGTGGTCCTTCAGCAGGTCTAATGTTCACCTTAGAAATTTTAAACCAATTACTCGATGAGGATTTAACAAAAGGGTATAGCATAGCGGGTACTGGTGAAATGAATGAAGACGGTACGGTTGGACGAATCGGCGGAATTGATAAAAAGGTAGTAGCTGCAGATCGAGATGGTGTAGAGATTTTCTTCGCTCCAGACGATGAAATCACAGAAGCCATGCTAAAAGTAAGTCCAGACCTTAAATCCAATTACCAAGTCGCTGTAGAAACAGCCAAAAATATCAACACAGACATGAAAATTGTCCCTGTAAAAACAATTGATGACGCGCTTAACTATATAAAACAACTAACACCGAAAAAAGATTGAAAAGTTTAAGCTATCTGTCGGTACTGGTGGAGAAAAAGCATTCGCTTTTTCTCCATTTTTTTATTGATATATGATATTTAGTTTTGATTTAAGTCAGTTGGAAAAGCAAGTTGATGCGCGGGGTAAGGTGAATTTTGGATCTGAAGGGACTTTTGGGTAAGAAACATTTAATGATAAGCGCATCATAAGAGGAATGAAGCACTTTATGCAAAGGATTTTCAGATAAAATGTGCCTCATAAGAGGGATGAAGCACCTTAGGCAAAGGACTTTCAGATAAAAAGTGCCTCATAAGTGAAATGAAGCACTTTAGGTTGAGGATTTTCAAAAGAAAAGCGCCTCACAAGAGAGATGAAGCACTTTAGAGTGAAGATCTTCAGATGAAAAATGCATCATAAGAGGAATGAAGCCCTTTTGGTTGAGGATTTTCAGATAAAATGTGACTCATAAGTGAAGCGCTTTATAGGTAAGGACTTACAAAAGAAAAGCGCACCTATATCCGGATGGGAGGTGTTTGATAGTCGCTGGCAATCCTTTTGCCTGATGATAATTCTACACCAAGTGCATATAGATCGGTTGCGCGGATATCTAATTGCAGCATAGGGTCGTTTGTAGCTGCTACACGGCTTATTAAAGGTAGTAGAAACTGTTTCTTATGCTCCGATAAATATGCTTGTCCTTTTTTCGTCATGCCTAATAAACGGATGTAAGAAGGCGTTGTAGATTGGTGCAATTGCTCTTTTGTAATGCCTGTATATATATGGGTTACCATTCGCTGTAGTCTTGTCCATGTATACCGTTTTGATTTAATTTGAGTCATGAATTGACTAAAGGAATCGCTTTTTTTGGCAGCTTTAATCAAAGCAAATTCAATGCCCTCGCTTACATCGGCAAAACGTGTTAACTGTTCGGGTGTATTTCGTAAAATCGAAAAGCGCAAGTAGGGCCAGAACGTCTCCCATTGAATAAAAGCATTATACTGCCTTTGCCAATTTTCTAAAAGAATATACGATTCTGCTGGAACGAACTGTTTCACTTCTCCTAAGGATTTCTGCTCAAAGATAGCTTTTCGTATTCCTGTTGCACTGGCAATGGTAGAATCTGTATTAATATCATCGTGGAAGCCAGCTTGAATCCGTGGGATGGTCATGGGCTCGATGCTTAGATTTAGACGTTTAGCGGCTTCGATATAGTGATAGCCTAAAATATTATTTGGCTGTGACAGATCAATCGTTTGATTGCCATCTATTTGTCGAAGTTCTTCGTATGCCTTATATAAACTTTGGGGATAACTAATGCCAGTTGTAACATATTGTTTAATAAGCGCGTTATAATGCTCTTCATGCTTTTTTAATATACTATAGGTGTTTAAAAAAGGCTGGATGGAGCCCTCTTCGCTGCCAAAAGCGAAGTTTGTACAGCCAATTGCCTCCAAAAGTTGCATGGCACCTTCTGCAAACAGAGTTGCGTGCCCCGTACAGAACACATAGGGAAGCTCGATTACAATATCGACACCGTTATTTAATGCCATCTTAGTACGCTGCCATTTATCTACAAGAGCAGGTTCACCACGCTGCAGGAAGTGACCGCTCATCACGGCGATGACCACGTCGGCATTTGATTTGCTTTTTGATTGACTTATATGATAAAAATGTCCATTATGGAATGGATTATACTCAACAACCACGCCAACAGCTTTCATTGTGTACACTCCTAAGTGGAAAGATTTTCAGTGATAGTATCTGGAAAAATAGGAAAGATGAGACATCGAATTTCAAACTATCTATTTGCAATCTCATTTTTCAAGTATATTTTATAAATTATAGTACTCAATTTGTATAGTGACAAGAAAATATCTTGACATCTAAAAATACACATTATATAATCAACATTGTTGTCTCGAGGTGATTAGTGAATGAAATGGTCAATTCATCAATTATCGAAGTATCGCCAAAATGGGATGCCGATTGATGCAGAAGTACAATTGGATGATGTAATGAAACGAAACAAAGAAATTCGTCATATTTCACCCGTTCATGTAAAAGGACACTGTACTTTCGGTGCATCGCAAATGACATGTCAATTTACGATGACAGCGACATTAACTCTTCCATGTTCAAGAACTTGGGAGGATGTTGAATATCCGATTGAAGTCGATGCAGTTGAAATTTTCAGCTGGATAGATCCTGAACATCGTGGTAATGACGATGAAGATATACATTATATTGATGGTGAAGTTATCGACTTAAAACCGGTTTTAGAGGAACTAGTGCTACTGGAAGTGCCTATGCAAGTATTTAAAGAGGATACTGAAGGGAAAGTACAGGGAGGCAAAAACTGGAGCTATTCAACAGACGAAGATGAAGCTCGTCAAAACGAAAATGACGAACCAAAAGTGGATCCAAGACTGGCTGATTTAGCTAAGTATTTTGATCAAACAGATGAATAGATAATCTGTAAGGAGGTGCCAATAATGGCTGTACCATTTAGAAGAACTTCTAAAACTGCAAAAAGAAAGCGTCGTACGCATTTCAAATTATCTGTACCTGGTATGGTAGCATGCACAAACTGTGGTGAAGCTACTTTATCTCACCACGTATGTAAAGCTTGTGGTCACTACAAAGGTAAAGAAGTAGTTAGTAAATAATTCAGTATTTACTAATATCAAGGCTATTAGAGAGGCCATGGCTCTCTAGTAGCCTTTTTTCATTTTCTCATTTCCCGATTCCTCCCTATCCTCCTCTTGTAATATCCCGATGCAACCTTTACTATTTTAACTAGATTGACTGTTTTTTCCTTAAGTAACCATAAAAGGGGATGTAACGCATGGCTTACAAAATAGAAAATAATAAGGGGATTATCACTTTTACCATTGACCGCCAGGAGAAGAGAAATGCAGTCAATGATGAAGTGATGGAAGGCTTGAAAAAGGTTATTACATATATAAAAAATCATAATGATGTACAATTTTTAGTTGTTACTGGCAGCGGAGAGCAGGCGTTTTGTTCTGGCGGCGATTTATCGGAATTCCATCAACTAAAAACAGAAGAACAAGCTTATGGGATGCTTAGCAAGATGGGGAATATCTTGTATGACCTAGCAACATTGCGTGTGCCGACCATTGCATTAGTAAACGGTACAGCAGTCGGAGGAGGCTGCGAGATTGCAACCGCTTGTGATTTTCGATTAGTGGCAAGTCATGCGAAATGCGGATTTATACAAGGGACTTTATCGATTACGAGCGGCTGGGGTGGCGGTACCTATTTGTTCGAAAGAGGACTGCGCCATGACCGGGCACTAAAAATGCTTATAGAATCAAAAAAATATGATGCAAAGCAGCTCTATGAGATGGGTTGGGCAATGCATGTTTATAATGGTTCAAAGGAACAAGCATTAGAAGAATTTATTGTAGATATGAGAAAAATCCATCCAGATGTTCATCAAGCGTATAAAGAGATAGAGCTTCGAAAATGGCGAGAGAGAAATATTTATGAACGTGTGATGGAAGAGATTCGTTTATGTGCAAAACTATGGGAAAGCGATGCTCATAACGATGCGGTAAATCGCTTTTTAAATAAATACTAATAACAATTTAGGGAACTCTTTATAGGGGTTTGTAAAAGACTTCAGTTTGGTTATTAAGTGGTAGAAGGAAATTTAATAGGATTTATCCTTTTTCTATTGATTATTATTCTATTTAATCTATTTGCCTGCATATAGTAGTAAAAAATGCGAGGTGATAGATATGGATGGAAAAAGACGTAAGGATCAATGGACGGCGGATGACGATGAAAAATTAGCTGAAATCGTCATACAGGCTGTTCAAAACGGTAAAACACAGCTTGAGGCATTTGCTGAAGCTGCAAGTATATTAAATCGTACAAAACAAGCATGTGGCTTCCGCTGGAATAAAACACTTAGGCAGCAATATGGCCAGATGTTAAATAGTGTACGAAAACGTCCAAAGCAATTAATGCGCAGCCATTTAAAACTAGCACTCAACAGTTTTGACGAACTTACCGAAGCATATAACGAATTAGAAATTAGATATCGGGAATTACAATCGGAACACGAAAAAATTCTGAAATGGTTACAGCAAGGTTCGAGTTTTATTGAACATCAGAAATAAATAAGTACCTGTTAAACTGTAGAAGCTAAGGATGATTAGATCCCGTTGGAAAATTTCTGTTTGTAGCTAGAAGGATATGTTATGAATGAGAACTCTTTAAAATGTAAAGAAATTGCATCGATGTATTTAGGGTCGCCTAAATGACAATAAGTAACACATAGAATGATTACTTTTAAACAAATGGGCGGCACAAAAATGCATAATTATTTTGATGTGTACGTTTATGAGAGGGTATGTTACTGCTAATTTGGCTGTATTTATTTTTTTGTTCTTATTTTAAAATGTGAAGGCCGAATTGAAGAATATGCCTGGAATACTAAACAAATTTCGTTAAACATATCGTAAATACTTGATGTATCCATTATAATTAGTTAAAACAATTAAAGGTCTGCCTATTGGTAGACCTTTAATTTTCGTTATGCATTTGGTATATCTTACTAATTGCTTGTATTTCGATTAATCCCTTTGTCATTTACAATGAAGACAAATAACAATTGCTAAGAGGGTGAAATTGATGGAAATTGTTGTGGTTGGTGCAGGCTCTGTGGGAATGTTACTAGCTAGCTTTTTATCGGAATATAATGATAGAGTTACTTTAATTCCCCATAGAGAAGAACAGGCAAGAAGTCTCCGGCAATATGGGCTTCTAAGGGAAAATATAGATGGGACTACTACAATATCACAAGTTAATGTAAGCATGGATTTCTCGAACCTTGCAAAGGATTCGTTAATTATTATTGCGGTCAAATATGGACAACTAAAACAGGTATATGAGTCATTGCGTACATTAGATCCTGCGATTCCACTGCTTTTCCTGCAAAATGGCTTGGCTCATTTGGAGGAAGTCAATACTTTACCTCAACAAACGATAGCCTTTGGTTCGTGCCAATTTGGTGCACAGCGTGAAAACGATACAACGGTCCATCATCGCGGGCAAGGTATTTTAAAAATTGCGGTTGAAAAAGGGAGTGCTCACCCATTTGCTCTTTTTTCGAAATGTCCAAACCCGATATTCCAAGTTGCTTTTGTTGAAAGTGCTGACAAAATGTTATTTGAGAAGGCATTGCTAAATTGTTTTATTAATCCCTTGACGGCTGTTTTACAGGTTACAAACGGAATGTTGGTTGAAAACCCACAAGCCCATCTCCTTCTTGGAAAATTATATAAAGAATTAAGGACGGCCTTTCCTGAAGATATGTCTCAAATACCTTTTTCTGACGTGGAAAACTTATGTAAGAGGACAGCATCCAATACGTCTTCCATGTTAGGGGATATTTTAGGGGCAAGACCAACAGAAATTGAAACGATAGTTGGAGCTGTTTTAAAAAGAGCAGAACAAAAAGGCGCAAGATTACCGATGTTAGAAACTTTATATCGATTAGTTTTAGCAAAGGAAGGAAACGGTGAGAAAATGTGAAATTACTAATTCAATATCTATTGAGTATTATTATCTTTTTCCCTATTATTCTATTTTTCATAACATATTTTATATCTCTTAAACGGAAAAAAAGTAAGGTGAAATCATTCGGGATTGCAAGTGACTTAACGACGCTTGTTTTGTTCTTCTCTGTACCGCTTTCTGTTTCGAGTTTATGGGAAAAGAATTATAATGGGGTCGTATTTATTATTGCACTTATAATAGCGATTATTTTTACATACATAGATTGGCGTACGAAAAAAGAAATTGAAGTTTTCCGGCTATTAAAGAAAATTTGGAGATTATATTTTATTCTACTATCCATAGCATTTTTTGTTATATGGATTGTTGGTTTGGTTCAAAGTATAATGGAATATGCTTTTAGCTGATATAAGCATTTTCTTTTGAAGTAGAAGTTCGATACTTTACAATAAGAAATGTGATAAAAATTTGCAGATAAGATAGAAATTAGAACAAGGGAAAACTGTTCGTAGAGTAGAGGAGATTTTTTATGAGGCTGGAGCATGTTGAAATACCAGTTAACAATAAATTGCTAGCTGATTTTTGGTCAGGCAGCGAAAAATTACGTTCATTTTTTGAATATGAATATAATGATGGAGCATTTAAAACACGCTTTCATTACTTGAAATCCAAGCATTACTATAATAAAGAATTAAGCTCGATTATTCGTCAATTTATGGAACCCTTTGGTATCTCCGGCAAAGTAGAAGAACATTTAAAGGATCTTGCAAATGGCTCGGTTGCAGTAGTGGGCGGCCAGCAAGCAGGGATACTGACAGGTCCTCTATATTCTGTTCATAAAGCGATTTCGGTCATTCTATTGGCAAAAGAGCAAAGTGAAAAATTAGGCGAAAAAGTTGTGCCGATTTTTTGGATTGCCGGGGAAGATCATGATTTAGACGAAATCAATCATACTTATACGATGGTAAACGGCATGGTCAAGAAACGGGCATATAGTGAACGATCTAAATTAAAGACAATGGCTTCCACGACGAACATTCAAAAAGAAGAGTTAAAAAGCTTGCTAAATACTATATTCTTTGATTATGGCGAAACGGAATATACCCAGTCGCTTTATAAATCCTGTTTAAGCCACTTGGAACAAAGTCAAACCTTTACTGACTTTTTTGCCCGATTAATGAATGAATTATTCCAAACCCAAGGCTTGTTGATGGTTGATGCAGCGTATCCTCCTTTCCGCAAGCTTGAATCGGATTTCTTTGTAAAGATGATCGAGTTAAATAAGCAAATTGCAGAAGTAGTAGTGGTAAAAGAACAGGCGTTAAATGATGCGGGCTATGGAACACCTATCCTGGCAAAAACTGATGGTGCCAATCTTTTTTATGTCCATGAAGGCGAACGTTTTTTACTGGAAAGAAATGAGGGCATCTATCAAGATTCAACGAAGTTTATAACATTGACCGAAGAAGAGCTGCTCGAGATTGCCAAAAATCATCCGGAAAAACTGAGTAATAATGTTGTGACAAGACCTCTCATGCAGGAGATGACAATCCCGGTTTTAGCCTTTGTAGGTGGTCCAGGTGAATTAGCTTATTGGGCAACGTTAAAAGAAGCCTTCAAAGTTCTTGATTTACAAATGCCAATTTTAGCGCCAAGATTAAACATTACCTTGGTCGAACGAAAAATTGATCAGCTTTTATCTACTTATCAATTATCGATGCTTGATATAATTGAAGGGAAAGCTCAGGGCCTTAAAACCCAATATCTTGATAGTGTGCAGGATGAGGAAGCGAAAAAATGCATTGAGGCTTTAAATGAGATGGTCAAGGAGCAGTATGGAAAATTAGATGCTCATTTAAAAACGCAAAATTTAGAATTACAATCAGTAATAGAAAGAAATATGAAGTATCATGAAATGCAGTTTGATTACTTGAGCAAAAAAATTGAGCAGCAAATATTGGTTAAGCATGATAAAACAATACGTCAATTTGATTTAATGCAACTTGAAATTTATCCGAATGATAGTCTTCAAGAAAGGGTTTATAATCCATTCCAATATCTGAATCATTATGGACCAACACTCATTCAGGATTTATGTGACCTTCCATTTGAAATTGCGAATAAGCATTATGTAATCCTTCTGTAATAATTGTATTTGGACATTAATGTTTTTGGGTCGTTGTACCTATCATATCCTTTAAGCCCCAGTATATAGAGCTTTCGGTGCAGTTGTAGAAGTCGTCTCATAAAAGAGACGACTTCTTTTTTGTGCCAAATTTCATAAGTGAACAAGTGTAGAAAAGTACTATATACACAATTTGTAAAAAGTAGTTAACAATCTCTTTAAAAATGTGGAGGAAAGTGGGGGAATGTGGTACATTATTTACTAAAGTGGGGTGAGTAGCATGTTCATGGGAGAATATCAACATTCCGTTGATGCAAAAGGACGCCTAATCGTACCTTCCAAATTTCGTGAAGACTTAGGGAATACTTTTGTTATTACTCGCGGACTTGATAACTGTCTTTTTGGATATCCTATGGATGAATGGCGAAAACTCGAAGAAAAATTAAAGGAATTGCCTATGACCAAAAAAGATGCCCGTGCTTTTGCAAGGTTCTTCTTTTCAGGGGCAACAGAAGTTGAAATAGATAAGCAAGGGAGAATTAATATCCCATCTACACTGGCTGCTTACGCAAAGATTGAAAAAGAATGTGTAGTTTTAGGTGTATCAAGCAAGATTGAGATCTGGGCTAAAGAAGCTTGGGAAACTTATTTCAACGAAGCGGAAGATTCTTTTAATGAAATAGCAGAAAATTTAATTGGCTTTGACTTCTAGTAAAGTGACCGCCAAGAAGGAGTAATGGTTAATGTTCGATCATACAACCGTATTATTAAAAGAAACTGTTGATGGACTGAACATCAATCCACAGGGAATTTATGTGGATTGTACATTAGGTGGCGCTGGGCATAGCGAATACTTAGTACAGCAATTATCATCAGAAGGTCGACTTATTTGTTTTGACCAAGATACGACAGCAATAGAAAATGCAAAGATAAGATTAGCAGCCTATTTAGATCGAGTGACTTTTGTGCATTCGAATTTCCGGTATGTAAAAGAGGAATTACAAAAATTAAATATTGAGAAAATTGATGGTATTTTATACGACTTAGGTGTTTCTTCACCTCAATTAGATACACCAGAGCGAGGCTTTAGCTACCATCATGATGCACCTTTAGATATGCGTATGGACCAAACAGCACCACTTTCAGCATTTCATGTAGTGAATGAATGGGCATACGAGGATTTGGTACGTATTTTCTTCCGTTATGGAGAAGAAAAATTCTCGAAGCAAATTGCCCGCAAAATCGAAGAAGCTAGGAAACACGCACCAATCGAAACAACAGGACAGCTTGTTGAACTGATTAAAGAAGGGATTCCTGCACCTGCTAGAAGAAAAGGCGGACATCCTGCCAAAAGAGTCTTCCAAGCAATTCGAATAGCAGTGAATGATGAATTAGGAGCTGCAGAAGACTCATTAGTTGATGCAATCGAGGCATTAAAAATCGGTGGAAGAATTAGTGTCATCACTTTCCATTCATTAGAGGATCGTTTAACTAAATCTATTTTTAAAGAGGCTTCATCACTTCCAGATTTGCCGCCAGGTTTACCGGTAATTCCAGATGAGTACAAGCCTACACTTAAACTT
Organism: Lysinibacillus fusiformis; assembly: GCA_030027265.1. Lineage (GTDB taxonomy): Bacteria > Bacillota > Bacilli > Bacillales_A > Planococcaceae > Ureibacillus > Ureibacillus fusiformis_A. The sequence continues at coordinate 16,149 of JASENG010000004.1, forward strand.
GTTACTAGAAAGCCAATAGTGCCAACAGAAGAGGAGCTTGAAGAAAATAATCGTTCACGCTCGGCAAAACTTAGAGTTGCAGAGAAAATAAACGAGAAAGGAAGAGGGTAAATGGCGGTACGTGCTAGGCAAAATTCTTATATAACACAACCAGCAGCTCCAGAACATCAGCAGAAGCAACAGGTCAAAAAACAAGGTATAAAAAGAAAGAAAGCAATTTTTACTGTAAAAGAGAAAATGTTATTTATAGCATTTGTGGTTATGGTTGCAGTTCTGGCAGTTACAATACTACATAAACAAAGTTCAATCCAGCAAACGACCATGGAAATACAAGAAATCGAATCACAAATCACAGAAATCGAAAAACAAAATGTAGATTTAAAAGTTCAAGTAAGTGAGCTATCAACCTATGAGAGAATTTGGGAAAAAGCAAAAGCACTCGGTTTAACACTTAATGAGAAAAATGTGAAGGTAGTGCCGGGAGAATGAAAAAAAAGAGATTTCGATTCCAATGGGGAGCCTTTCTAATGTTAGTTATTTACGGAGGGCTCTTTTTTGCTTTATTTATCCGTATCTTTTATATTCAGTCGACTGGTGAAATTAAGGGGCAGCAATTAGAAGTTAAAGCAGCTGCTTTATATGAAAAAGAAGCAGTATTGACTGCTGAGCGCGGTAAAATTCTCGACCGTAATGGGGGTATTATTGCAGAGGATACTCTAAGCTACCGTTTAATCGCGGTTGTCAATCCAGAAGCAACCGAGAATAAAAAGAAACCTAGACATGTTACGGACCCTGAAAAAACTGCGAAAATTTTAGCAAAATATATTTCAATGGAAGAATCAGAGATTTATAAGATTCTAACGAAAAAGCTAAGTGATGGAAGAACGCCCTATCAGGTGGAGTTTGGAGTAGCAGGACGAAGCATCAATCACGAAACTATGACGGCGATTAAAAATGAAGAGCTTCCTGGTATCACTTTTGCAAGTGATACCAAACGCTATTATCCAAATGGTCCCTTTGCCTCTCATTTGATTGGCTTTGCTTTGAAGGAAGAGCAAGAAGATAGTACCTTTAAAACTGTAGGGAAAATGGGTTTGGAATATACGTATAACAAAGAGCTAACAGGTAAAAATGGCTCCATGCAATATGAGAGTGATATATTTGGTTACCTGCTTCCAAATAGTGAAAAGATGGTAACGCCAGCTAAAAACGGCGATAATATCTATTTAACATTAGATAAAACTATTCAGAATTTCTTGGAAGAATCTATGACGAATGTTTACAAAGAATATAATCCAGAATCGATGGTTGCAGTTGTTGCAGATCCAAAAACAGGTGAAATTCTAGCAATGTCCCAGCGTCCGACATTTGACCCTGATACTAGAGAAGGACTAGATTCATGGAATAATGATGTAATAGAATCAGTGATTGAACCCGGTTCAACCATGAAAACTTTTACGTTGGCAACAGCAATAGAAACGGACAACTGGTATCCTAATGCAAAATATCAATCTGGCTCTTATACCCTATATAAGGATACGATTCGAGATCATAACCTTAGAGGGTGGGGACAGATTACGTACTTGGAAGGTTTCCAGCGTTCTTCCAATACTGCTATGGCGAATTTGCTGGAGTATATCGGAAACGATACATTAATAGATTATTTTAAAAAGTTTGGCTTTGGTCAAAAGACAGGGATTGATTTACCGGGAGAAGCATCAGGTACATTGTTAACAGATTGGCCAATTAACTATGTTACAACATCCTATGGACAAGGCTCCACTGTTACGCCAATACAGCTCGTACAAGCTATGACAGCGATTGCAAATGATGGTGAAATGATGCAGCCATATGTGATTGATAAAATAGTAGATTCTTCGACTGGAGAAGTAATTAAGGACGAGAAACCAACTGCTAAAGGGAACCCTGTATCCAAAGAAACCGCACAGCAAGTTCGTGAAATATTAGCATCGACTGTCACATCGGAGGCAGGAACAGCCAAGAGTTTTGCGATTGAAGGATATGAGGTAGCCGGGAAAACAGGGACAGCTTATATTCCAGATGAGTCTGGAAACTACAAAATTGGCAATAAAAATTATTATCTATATTCCTTTTTAGGAATGGCTCCTGCAGATAATCCACAATTAATTGTCTATGTTGCAGTAAAAAAACCTAAACTAGAAGCAACAGAAGTTGGATCTCAGCCGGTTTCAGAAGTATTCACTTCTGTTATGCAAAATAGCTTGAAATATTTAAATATCAATCCTGAAAATATCGCAGAAGCAGAGACAACTACTATGAAGGATTATATTGGTAAAACTGCTGAAAACGTTCAAGCGGATTTGGCAAATGAAGGTCTTACCCCAATTATTATCGGTGATGGCGGCCAGGTTATCGCTCAGTACCCTGAAAAAGATTTAGCTATTACAAAGGGAAGCATTGTATTTTTAAAAACTGAAGGGTCGGTAACTTTACCATCATTTGAAAATTGGTCATTAAGAAATTTACTTGTTTATAAAATGATGTCTGGGCTGTCGATTGAAATTGTGGGAGAAGGATATGTAGAAAGTCAAAGTGTTTCTCCTGATACCGTTATTGGTGAAGGCTCTCCAATCGTTGTGCAATTAAGGACACCAAAGGAAATATACTCTTCACCTCCAGCAGAAGAAACTTCTGATGAAGGAGAAGAATTGCCACAAGATTAACTTCATTCGAATAGAACTTGTCTTTCATTCATACTTTGTTAAAAACGGGGTGTGAATATAAAATGAAGTGGATTTCGACCATTTCAAAAAATCGCTTGAAGTTTATTGTTTATGGCTTTATTATTTTTGCTTTAGCTGTTGTCTTACGGTTATTTTATGTCCAAGTCATTCAGCATGAAAAGCTGACGGATTTGGCAAAAGAAAACTGGGATCGGGAAATTCCTTTTGCATCTGAAAGAGGAGATATTGTAGACCGTGACGGGGAAGTAATTGTAACGAATAAGTTAGCCCCGACTCTTTATTTTATGCCTGCACAAAGCGATAATATTGAAGAAGCTGCCAAACAAATTGCTTCCGTGTTAGATTTGGATGCTGAAAAGTTATATGAAAAAATGAATGTGAAGAAATATATGGTGAAGCTTGAGAAAAATATTTCCTATGAAAAGGCAGTTGAGATTCAAAGCTTAAAAATAAGCGGGCTATATACTGGTGTAGATTATATCCGGCATTATCCTTATGGGGATTTGCTATCTCGATTTATAGGGTTCACAGGATATGATACACAAGGTCTTGCAGGTATTGAATATCAATACAATAAGGTATTGACTTCTAAAGAAGCAGCAATTCGCCTCTTTACGGATGCACAGGGGAATTCCTTGCCGCATGTGGATGATGAATGGCGTGAAGGAGATCAAGGGGCAGATGTCAATTTAACCATTGATTTGGATGTCCAAAAGGTAGTAGAAAGAGAATTATCACAAGCAATGGAAAAATATGATGCAACCCAGGCATTAGGGATTGCGATGAATGTAAATACTGGAGAAATATTAGCATTATCATCTTATCCTACATATGATCCTGCTAATTTCCAAGACGTAGATCAATCAATTTATAACCGCAATTTACCTGTTTGGATGACCTATGAGCCAGGTTCTACTTTTAAAATTATTACATTAAGTGCAGCACTTGAAGAAGGTGTTGTAGACTTAGAGAAAGATACGTTCTATGACAAAGGCTATACAATGGTGGAAGATTCCCGCTTGCGCTGCTGGAAGCGGGAAGGACATGGTAGTGAAACTTTCTTAGAAGTGGTGGAAAATTCCTGTAACCCAGGTTTTATAGAGCTAGGACAGCGAGTAGGTGCTGATAAACTGCTTGAATATATAAAAGATTTTGGGTTTGGCGAAGCTACAGGTTCTAACATTCCTGGTGAAGCCTCGGGAATATTATTTTCGAAAGAAGCTTTTGGGCCAGTGGAGCATGCAACAACCTCCTTTGGTCAAGGGATTGCTGTAACACCGATCCAGCAGGTTCAGGCTGTTGCTGCGGCAGTGAATGGAGGTAAGTTATTCACGCCATATGTAGTTTCTAAAGTAGTAGATTCTGAAACGGGCAAAACGATTGTTGAAAATAAACCGGAATTAAAGCGAACTGTTATAAGTGAAGAGACATCTGCAAAGGTTCGTAATGCTCTAGAATCAGTTGTTGCCAATGGATCCGGTAGACAAGCATTCCGCGATGGACTTCGAATTGGCGGCAAAACAGGAACTGCACAGAAAGTAGTGGATGGACGTTATAAAGATGGTGAATATATCGTATCATTTATAGGGTTTGCACCAGCGGATAATCCTGAAATTGTTGTATATGTAGCAATTGATAGTCCAAAAAGTGCAACTGTATTTGGCAGTACGATTGCTGCCCCAATCGTTGGACAAATCATTGAGGATATTGCCCCAACTGTCGGTATAAAAGTTGATCGTGAAGGACAAATGGAAAAACAATATCGTTGGGGAGACCCAATAACTGACCGAGTTCCAAATTTAGTTGGCTTATCAGTCGATGAATTAGCGAAATTGCAGTATCCATTTAAAATGGAGATCCATGGTGAGGGAACGGTTATAAAATCACAATTGCCAGAAGCAGAAAATATTCTTGAACAAGATGGAACAATCCATCTATATTTAGATGGGAATATAAGCGAGAACAAAGAAGATGAAAAACAAAACGAAAATAATTAATCAATAACTTCTAGGTGAGATGCAACAATTATAGAATTACTTAAGAAGAAAGAACAGAAATTAGAGGAGATTTAATAATGACAATCACAACAACAATAACCATTCTAGCAATTTCATTTATCGTTTCTGTGGTTTTGGCGCCCATATTTATTCCAATACTTCGTCGGATGAAATTTGGACAGAGTATTCGAGAAGAAGGTCCGCAATCACATATGAAAAAAGCTGGGACTCCAACTATGGGGGGCATAATCTTTTTAATCTCAATCATTGCTACAACGGTAATTGTTGGAAATATGTCTGACATATTTACGACTCAATCTGTCGTAATCATTTTAGTGTTAGCTGGATTTGGTTTGATTGGGTTTTTGGATGATGGAATTAAAGTTATCTTCAAACGTAATTTAGGATTAACATCACTGCAAAAATTAATCGGTCAAATTATTATCTCGATTGCTGCATTCCTATTATTGCGACTTGGTTCTTTTGATACGTCAATTAGTATTCCGTTTACTGAGTGGTCTGTTGATTTAGGAATCTTGTATGTAGGTTTTCTAATCTTTTGGCTAGTTGGCTTCTCCAACGCCGTGAACTTGACAGATGGATTAGATGGACTGGTTGCAGGAACTGCATCAATTGCATTTACGGCATTCGGAGTTATCGCATTATTTAATGAGCAAGCCGATGTAGCTTTATTCACATTTGCAGTAACGGGTGCACTTTTAGGGTTTTTACTTTTCAATGCAAATCCGGCAAAAGTGTTTATGGGGGATACGGGGTCACTTGCATTAGGGGGTGCCCTGGCCCTTGTTTCGATTCTAGTAAAAGAAGAGCTGCTTTTATTATTAATCGGATTAGTGTTTGTCATTGAAACTTTATCCGTTATTTTACAGGTAGCAAGTTTTAAATTGCGCGGAAAACGAATCTTTAAAATGAGTCCCATTCACCACCACTTTGAATTGTCTGGCTGGTCAGAACGTAAAGTAGTAGGCGTCTTTTGGTCAACAGCACTAGTTGTTGCATTAATTGCAGTAATATCGGAGGCATTGCTATGATTCAATATACAAAATTACAACATAAGAAAGTCTTAGTCCTTGGTTTGGCCAAAAGTGGAGTAGCAGCAGCAGAGCTTCTCCATGAATTAGGTGCCTTTGTTACTGTCAATGATTCAAAGCCATTTGATGAAAATCCACAAGCGCAGGGCCTACTAGAAAAAGGGATTACGGTCATCTGTGGTCGACATCCAGAGGATTTGCTGGATGAGGGTTTCGAATTAATCGTTAAAAATCCCGGCATCCCTTATACAAATCCAATCGTGGCAGACGCAGTAAATCGTGGTCTGAAAGTGATAACTGAAGTTGAGCTGGCCTATTTAGTTAGTGAAGCACCAATCATTGGTATTACAGGTACAAACGGTAAAACGACAACGACTACTTTAATTTTTGAAATGTTAAATAGCGGCAGCAAAAAGCCATTAATCGCTGGAAATATTGGGACAGTTGCTTGTGGAGTTGCTGCTGGTGCAACAAAAGAAAATGTCATTGTCACTGAATTGTCTTCTTTCCAGCTGATGGGTACAAATGAGTTTAAACCTAGAATTGCGATTTTAACGAATTTATATGATGCTCATCTAGATTATCATGGTACTTTTGATCAATATGCAGATGCTAAGTTTAACATCACTAAAAATCAAGATGGAAACGATTGGTTCATTTATAATGCGGAACAAGAAATTGTAAAGCAATATGCGGCTAAATCAAACGCGAAAAAAATTCCTTTTAGTTCAAATGGCCGTTCGGAAGAAGGCATTAGTGCAGATGAAACAACAATCTATTGGCAGGGTGAAGCGTATATAGAAAGAGTAAATATTGCGCTACCCGGGAAACATAATCTTGAAAATATCTTAGCAGCACTCGCAGCATGTATTTTATACGGTTGCGAAAAGGAAGCACTGGAGGAAGTCTTAAAAACATTTACAGGGGTTCGTCATCGTACACAGTTTGTTCGTGAATGGAATGGACGGAAAATTTACAATGACTCTAAAGCGACAAACTGTCTAGCGACAAAGGTTGCTCTTGAAGCATTCACTCAGCCTACTGTTTTACTTGCAGGGGGATTGGATCGGGGCCACTCCTTTGAGGAGCTGCGCTCATCTATGAAGAATGTAAAAAGCGTTGTGGCTTTTGGACAAACTGGGGAAAGATTTATAGAATTTGCGAAATCCTGTGGGGTAGAAGAAACTGCATTAGCTGAAAATGTAGAAGATGCGGTTACTAAAGCAGCAGCTATCTCTCGAAGCGGAGATGTTATTTTATTATCTCCTGCTTGTGCAAGTTGGGATCAATATAAAAGCTTCGAAGTCCGAGGAGATTTATTCATTGAAGCTGCACTGAAGCTATAATAGCTATTGCCGTGATATGAATTGTCTCAAAAATGAAGTTTCGAAATTCTTGATTTTACCATGAATAACTTGTGCTTGGAGACAGCCTCTCTAAGCACTGATTTATCCTTGTATTATAGAACAAGAAAGGATGCCTTAGCTGAAGTTTACTTATAAAAGGCTCTTCATTATATCTGCGATTTTGCTGTCATTGATAGGAATTGCTTTCATTTTTTCGGCTGGTACATATTGGAGTTCGATACACTATGAAGATGAGCTGCCCTTCTATATTAAGCAAAGTATTTACTTAGGTTTAGCAATCATCGTATTTCTATTTGTTACAAATATGCCGCTTTTTACGCAAGAAAGAACTTGGATAATCCTTTATGTACTTTCATTACTGTTATTGGTTCTTGTTTTAATTCCTGGTATTGGTCTTGTACGGAATGGTTCACAAAGCTGGATTGGTTTGGGGCCATTAACCATTCAACCAGCAGAGTTAGTTAAAATTACAACTTTAATGTATTTAAGTTTTTTACTGAGTAAAGTGCGAAATGATGAACGGGTTGTTCAGATTAAGCATTTTTTGATTATCCTAATTCCTTGTGGATTAATTATGCTTCAGCCTGACTTTGGTTCAGTTTTCATTTTAGTCGTAGCGGCATTTATTTTACTGTTCATAGCAAAATATCCAATCAAATTATATGTTGGTTTTATTGTTCTGGGGATTGTAGGGTTGGTGGGTTTAATTGCGTCTGCACCCTATCGCTTGAAGCGGATTGAAGCTTTTCTCAATCCTTGGGAGGATCCATTAGGCAGCGGGTTCCAAGCAGTACAATCATTAATGGCAATTGGTCCAGCGGGTTTGCTTGGACATGGTTTTCAGCAGAGCAGGCAAAAGTTTTTATATTTGCCGGAACCGCAAAATGACTTTATCTTCTCTATTATACTAGAAGAAGTTGGATTTTTGGGTGGCTGTGTTGTATTAGCACTTTTTGCGATATTTATTTATTCTGGCTGTGGACTGGCCATTCAATCACTGAAAAGTTCCGATTTTTATGCCATATCCGCTTTAGTCGGGATGGTAGGTTTCCAAGCCGCTTTGAATATCGGCGTGGTTATTGGATTGATTCCTGTTACAGGCGTTACCTTGCCGTTTATAAGTTATGGTGGAACGTCACTCATGATTATATGGTTTGTTGTAGCCATCATTATTAGCTTTGCAAATCAATCGGATACTACTTAACGAAGTATTTTTTATGAACTAAATAACAAACAATAGTGGAGGAAAGGAGGAGTAAAAATTATGGATAAAGTAATCGATATTGAAGAGCGCATCCCAACCTTAAGAGAAAAAAGAAGAAAAAGAACAAATTTCAAATTTATCTTCCTGCTATTTCTATTCTTAATAACATTATTTTTACTCCTTTACTTTCAATCTCCTTATAGCGAAATCAAAAAAGTCGATGTGATAGGTGCCGGGTTAGTAGAAGCGGATGTTTATAAAGAACAATCTGATTTAAAAACTGGGGATTCGATGTGGGGATTTAAAGTAACTGATGTTGAGGACAAAATAAGCAAAGAACAATGGGTAAAAGATGTTCATGTAAAAAGAAAATGGTTGACGACCGTACAAATTGAAATTGAAGAATGGGAAAAAGTCGCCTATATTTCTATAGATAATGAGCTTTACCCTATGCTGGAAAATGGCGAAATATTTAAAGAGGCAAGCAGTTTAGAGCCAATCGATGCACCATTATTTTTAGAGTTTGATGATGAAAAATTGAGGAAGAGATTATTAGAAGAACTTGCGAAGCTAGATCCAACCGTCTTGTCCCTAATATCTCAAATCAATTCAACCCCAAGCAGTGCCGATCCATATGCAGTAACCCTGCTTATGAATGACGGGTACGAGGTTCGAGCAGAAGTTACAACATTAGCTGAAAAGTTGAATTATTATCCTTCGATTGTGGCACAAATTGAAAGTACGGGTTCCTATGAAAAAGGAATCATTGATATCGAAGTAGGTTCATACTACAGATCCTATCTGGATGAATACGCTGAGTTTGACTTTAGTATTGATGAATCAGGTGAAGCGGTGATTGAAGAACAGGAAGTGATGGATGATGAAGAAACCACTTCACAGTAAAAAAAATAACAAATTTACCAGAAAGCAGCTCATCATACTAATTGTATGTATTACAACAGGATTTATTATTGGTTATTCGTATAAACTAACAAAAAATCATGAAAAGAATAATAACTCCTATTTAGATCAGGAAGAATCCTATCGAGAGGATTTAATTCAGCAGCAGGAAAGAAACAAAGAGTTAGCGGAAGAACTAAATAGCTTGCAAACCAAACTTAGAGATTATGAAAGATCTTTTGCAGAAAATGAAGATGCATATGAGCATTTAATTGAGGAAGCCGAAAAATTACGATTAATACTTGGGAATATTCCAGCACAAGGACCAGGACTTCGAGTGACATTAAAGGATAATGACTATAATCCAAACTCAACCAATCCGAATGAATATATTGTCCATGAAAGTCATGTTTTATCGGTTGTGAACGAGCTCAAGATTTCCGGAGCTGAAAGTATTGCCATTAATGGGCAAAGATTAAAATCGAATTCATATATCAGATGTAATGGCCCGGTTATTACGATTGATGACAAACAATTCCCGGCACCCTTCGTGATTGAAGCTGTTGGTGATGCTGATACACTGTTATCTTCGTTGAAAATTGTTGGGGGAGTAATGGACCAATTGCTGGTAGATAATATTGTGGTAACAATTGAGGAGAAGAATCTAATTCAGATGCCTTCAATAAATGATGAAACATAGAATTATTCGAGGACAAGCCTATACCTGTTAGGAGGGGAACCAATGACAACAAAAATAGTTACCCGAATAACGATTATATCTTTTATTGTTGGCCTCATGATTGCAGTTCAGTATAATACCGTCCAAAACCCTACGCTTAGGGACACACGGGACATTTGGGCAATCAGACAGGAATTAGCTGAAGAAAAAGAGAATCATTCGAAATTGTTAACAGAAATTGCTACTTATAATACAGTTATCGAACAATATGAAGATGAGGATGCAGAAAGTCAAGCTGTTTTGTTGAATAATACAGTGGATGATCTAAAACGGCAAGCGGGCTTATTACCCGTAAATGGTCCAGGGCTTATACTTAATATAACTCCTGCTGCGGAGCTGATTCAATTTGGTTATGAAATTGAACCCATTTCACCTGATTTATTAATTCGATTAGTAAATGAAATTTATCGTTATGACGGCCTTTATATTGAAATCGATGGACAGCGCCTGACACTTAAATCACCGATTCGAGATATCAATGGTGTAACTACTGTCAATAGTGTTCCTATTGACGAGGCAAAAGTTAACATAAAAATTATCACTGAAACCTTCGAAAAAGCTGAAAAACTATATGGTTATTTGTATGCTTCGCCGTTTAGAGATGATTTTTACCTTGATAATCTAAACTTGAGTATAAATGAAGCACAAAAAAATATTACTATTTCAGAATTTGATGGAAAATTATCAAATGATTATTTAGTTGAAAATGACGAAGGGGAATAGCTATGTGGTTACCATTATTAGGATTAATACTAGGCTTGAGTTTAGGATTATTAACCGATATACAGATTCCTGCTATTTATGAAAATTATTTATCAATTGCTGTACTGGCAGCATTAGATACGCTATTTGGCGGGATAAGGGCAAATTTGCAGCAAGTGTATGATGATAAAGTGTTTTTATCCGGCTTTTTCTTTAATATTGCACTTGCTGCCGGACTAGCATTTTTAGGAGTGCATTTAGGGGTTGATCTCTATTTAGCCGCCATTTTTGCCTTTGGTGTCCGATTATTCCAAAATATAGCAGTCATTCGACGAATTTTGATAGCAAAATGGGAAGAGAGACATGTAAAAAAGGATGAAAATACAGTATAATAGCTGTAAAATTGTATCATATATATGATTTTATTTAGACATTACTATGGAATTACAATAGAATAAAATATAGTAGGAAACGAAGGAGGTGCGGAATGATGAATCACCAGGATATTTATATATCGCTAGACATCGGTTCATCTTCTATTAAAGTTTTGATAGGAGAGATTACAGATAACCAATTGCACGTAATTGGTGTTGGTAATGTGAAATCTAACGGTATACGTAAAGGCGCAATCGTTGATATAGATGCTACTGTACAATCTATTAAAAAAGCAATCGAGCAAGCTGAACGCATGACAGGAATTAAAATAAACGAAGTAGTACTAGGCATACCCGCAAATCAAACAACTCTTCAGCCAGTAAAGGGTGTTGTTGCTGTAAATAGCGAAAACCGCGAAATTACTGATGAAGATTTAGACAGAGTAATTGAATCCGCACAAGTGATGTCAATTCCACCTGAAAGAGAGCTTGTAAATCTGATCCCTCGTCAATTTATTGTTGATAATCTAGATGAAATCAAAGACCCGCGTGGAATGATTGGTATTCGTTTAGAAATGGATGCTACGATGATTACAACATCAAAAACATTGGTTCATAACGTTTTGCGATGTGTTGAGCGAGCAGGTTTACAAATTAGAGAAATCTATTTACAACCATTAGCAGCTGGATTCTTTGCTTTAACCGAAGATGAGAAAAACCAAGGAACTGCCTTTATCGATTTAGGAGGAGGTTCTACAACAGTTGCAGTTTTTGAGGAAGGTTTACTGACACGAACAGGAGTTATCCCTGTTGGTGGCGAACATATAACAAAAGACTTGTCAATTGTACTGAAAACACCAACTGAACAGGCTGAAATTATTAAGAAACAGTTTGGACATGCTTTTTATGAAGATGCTTCTGATGAAGAGATTTTCGAAGTACCTGTTTCTGGCACAGATGCACTGGATCAATACAGTCAAAAATTCATTTCAGAAATTATCGGTGTCCGTCTTGAAGAATTATTCGAACTAGTTTTAGATGAGTTAGCTCGTTTAGGAGTTCGCGATTTACCTGGTGGAGTAGTCCTTACAGGTGGTGTTGCTCAACTAGAGGGAATTGCACAACTTGCTCGCCAAGTTATGCAAACACGTGTAAGAATTTATACTCCAGACTATATAGGAGTTCGTGAGTCGGCTTATACAACTGCTGTGGGTTTAATACGCTATGCACATTTAGAGGATGAATTTTATGGCAGAAGTCCAGTTCAAGCTCCTGCATATGCAACAGTTGGAGCTGGAACAACACCTCCGAAAAAACAATCCAATACAGTAGATAAAGAAAGCAGCAATACAAATAAAACAAGCGTAATCAATAAAGCTAAAAAACTATTCGATAAGTTTTTCGAATAATATTCGAGATTAGTGGCAGGAGGAGAAACTATGTTAGAATTTGATACGAATATAGACCAACTAGCTAACATCAAGGTCATTGGTGTCGGCGGTGGCGGAAATAACGCAGTAAATAGAATGATCGAGCATGGTGTACAAGGTGTTGACTTTATCGCTGTAAATACGGATGCTCAAGCTTTAAATCTATCAAAAGCAGAATATAGATTACAGATTGGCAATAAATTAACAAGAGGTCTAGGTGCGGGTGCAAATCCTGAAGTAGGCAAAAAAGCGGCCGAAGAAAGCCGTGAGCAGATCGAGGAAGTACTTCGCGGAGCTGACATGGTCTTCGTAACAGCCGGCATGGGTGGAGGCACTGGAACAGGTGCTGCACCGGTTATTGCTTCAATCGCTCGTGATTTAGGTGCACTGACTGTTGGTGTAGTAACACGACCTTTCTCATTCGAAGGCCGTAAACGCCAAACACAGGCAATCGGCGGTATTGCTGCGATGAAAGAAGCTGTCGATACTCTTATTGTCATTCCTAATGATAAATTACTGCAAATCGTTGATAAAAGCACGCCAATGCTTGAAGCTTTCCGTGAAGCAGATAATGTACTACGTCAAGGGGTTCAAGGTATCTCTGACTTAATCGCAACTCCTGGTCTAATTAACCTTGACTTTGCCGACGTTAAAACAATTATGTCTGACAAAGGTTCTGCGTTAATGGGTATCGGTATTGCAACTGGTGAAAACCGTGCAACAGAAGCTGCGAAAAAAGCAATTTCAAGTCCATTGCTTGAAACTTCAATCGATGGGGCTAAAGGCGTTATCATGAACATCACAGGCGGATCCAACTTAAGCTTATTTGAAGTACAAGAAGCAGCAGACATCGTTGCATCGGCTTCAGATGAAGAAGTAAACATGATCTTCGGTTCTGTTATTAATGAAAACTTGAATGACGAAATTATTGTTACGGTTATCGCAACAGGATTCTCTGACGATATCCTGACGCAACCGCAACGCCAACAAAATACTCGTCCAATCAATAATGTGCGAACTGGACAAGCTCAACCGCAACAACAAGCACCGATGCGCGAGCGTATCCAAGAACAGCCTGTTCAACAAGAACCACAAAGACAGGCGCAACATCAACAACCACAAGATGATATGCTGGAAATTCCAACATTCTTACGCAACCGCCGTAATCGATAATACGCCGTTGTAAGATAAATTTCGACATATTAAGAAGTGGTTGGGACAAAACCCAAGGACACCATTTTTCTCGAGTAGAAAAATGGTGTCTTTTTGTTGTAGCCAAATACTGATTTCTGCTTCGGATACGCGCATCCATAGGCGTGGCTTGAGCCTGTAGTCTCAGACAACGTACTGTTCCCGCGAGGAAGCTTGGCTCTGTAACGAAAGGCGCAACCGACAGCTACACTCGCCCCTGCACTTCAATCAATTTATATCATGTCAGGTTCTTATTATGGGATTTCGATAGTTTTCTCTAAAATTCTCCTTTTGCCTCAGCATCTTCTTTTTGGCTAATTCTGAGAATGGGAGAGTGGCTACGTTTCATATGGGAGAGGGAGCCCGTTTTGGAGAGAAGTTTGATCACATGGAGGAGGGGGATCGCTTAAAGTTGGTTTGATACATAGAAAGGTAAATAATCACTTTCGTATAGGAATTGATCATATAGAAAGAACTACGATCGCTTAACTCTTGCTTCTCTCGATTGACGCTAAAAACTTCTACATATCGTGTCAAATAACTGCATATTTTAAAAAATATTGTCAAAAAGAAAATTCGTATTTGTACGATGGTTTGACATTTTCTGAAGGGGCTGGATGTTACTCTATTAACAGGAGGACGCTGAAATGATTGGAGAATTACTCGTACTATACAATACGTTATTCAACTACTTTTTATTAAAGTTTACGCAAGAAATAACGGGATTGTATGTAAAAAGGAGTAGGCTGCTACTTAGTGCGTTTTGTAGTGGACTGATTGCAAGCATTTTCTATCAGACATTAATTGGAGCCTTACTAAGTTTTATTGTATTAATTGGACTAGCATTTTCGTTCAAACTCCAATCGTTGTTAAAGCAAGGCACTGTACTTTTTCTTGCAACTTTTTTTCTTGGTGGCGTGTTAACAAGCTTACTGCCCTTTTTATTAAATCAATCCGATGTCACCTTTTTTATTCTTTGTACAGCCATTGCCTTTTTAGGTTTAACAGCGATCCATTCAAAATGGAGAAATATTATGCAATCAAAGATTCAACATTCTTTTGTCGTAGATTGTGACCTCGAATTATTTAAAAAAACATATAGTTTGAAAGGATTTATTGATACAGGAAATGAATGTACAGAGCCCATGAGTGGGAAACCGGTTCATTTTCTTTCATATTCCGCAGTTTCAAAAGATCTACCGGAAGATTTCCATCAAGCATTACGACAATGGGATGAAAAGAATCCTTATCAACTGAAAATGTTTCCGGCGTATGTGTATCCAAAGGTAAGAATCTTGACGCTATCGACAGTTCAACAAGAGCGATCTACAGTACTTGCATTCCGATTTGACAAGCTGAGACTAAGTGGAACAACTACGAAAGAAATCTTCGAACAGTATATTGTTTTCACTAAACAAGATGCGCGGTACCCACAAGACGCACAAATGATTCTCCACGTTTTGGCTCTATAGACTACTTTCGCAGTAATAGCTGGTAGTAAAGAAAGCTTACAGGGTTTTCATTTGCATGAAGTATAAGAACCAAAATTTGGACAAAGGATATTTGAGGTCTTTCCTCTTGTATTCTAGGTATCGGTCCTTAACCTCATTAATTGACAATTATAAGAGTGTAAGAAAGGACCGGCCCACATATGCCTAATCAGTCACCTGAAAATTTAGTGGACAAAAACATTCGCTAATTTAAAAGGTCACTTTATCCCACTCTTAACGGGAAGTAATATCCCCCACCTTAGATTCGAAGTGAACATGGAAGATAGGTGGTGGATTAGCTTCCCGTAAAGGTCCGATTGGTTCAGCTAATCAGCAGCCGGGGAAATCCACACTGTTGAAAGTTTCACTTTATCCAATTTACGCATAAAGGGGGAAGATGATTGTTTAACAAAATAATTAACTTATTTAGGAAAATTTGGAGTAAGTTTCGTCTAAAAGGAACGTACTATATAGGAGGTCACGATTCATTGCCAGTACCATTAACTAGAGAAGAAGAGATGACAGTTATTGAAGCCTTTATGAATGGTGATTTGAGAGCAAGAGACACACTAATTGAGAGAAATCTCCGTCTTGTTGTCTATATTGCAAGACGTTTTGATAATACTGGTACACCAATAGAAGATTTGATTAGCATTGGATCGATTGGTCTTATAAAAGCGATCGAGACCTTTAATACAGAAAAAAATATTAAATTAGCGACCTATGCTTCTAGATGTATTGAAAACGAAATTTTGATGCATTTAAGAAAGACAAGCCGTATGAAAGGCGAGGTCTCCTTGGACGAGCCTCTAAATTCAGATCCAGATGGAAATGAACTGCTTCTTTCAGACATACTAGGGACAGAAGAACAAATTATAATGAATGATGTTGAAAAGAAAATTGAACGTCAGCATATGTTTCAAGCGATTAATGGGTTAAGTGAGCGTGAGCGCTATATTATGGAATGCCGCTTCGGTTTAAATGGCAAACAGGAAATGACACAAAAAGAAGTAGCAGACCATTTAGGCATCTCACAATCCTATATTTCAAGGCTGGAAAAGAAAATAATTTTAGATTTACGCGAACATTTAAATCAACCGATATCATAAATTACTCATACTCAATGTCTAGCTGTGTATAATAGCTATTCGATAACTTCAGAACCGTCTGCGAAGGATTAAAAAACTAGCTGATTGCCAATTGTTTTGCGGTCAGCCTTAGTTTCACTTATGAAGACATGGAAAGGTAAAGACTTTCTATGTCTGCCAAAAGTGTCCTTGCAGGCGGTTCTTTCAGTTGTTTCCGGAGCTGAAGTATCGTTCTTTTCTTGTCTTTGTATGAACTCGATTGGATGAAATTGGACGAAAATTTCGTGCATATTCTTTTTTAATTCGGACAAACTTAAAAAACAGTTCAGAGATATATGTGAAACTTTCATGAAATTTCCTTATGAAAGTTGAAGCGCTTGTTTTGGCTTCATAGACATTGCCGCATTCATTTATGCACTTGTCTGTGCACATAGAAATTCATGCATTTACTGACTGTTTGTTTAGTTTTTCACAGCAGTTAATGCGGGGAAAAAAAAGACAGTTCGGAGGAAAAGAAGATGGTTCGTACTAAAGTAGAACTTTGTGGTGTAGATACTGCTTCTTTGCCAGTGCTAAAACATGAAGAGATGAGAGAGCTGTTCGTTCGCTTACAAGCAGGAGAAGAATGGGTAAGAGATGAACTGGTAATTTGTAATTTAAGGCTTGTGTTAAGTATTGTGGGAAGATTTTCCTATCGTGGCGAACAAGCAGATGACCTATTCCAAGTAGGTTGTATTGGCTTATTAAAAGCTATTGATCATTTTGATTTGAAGCATAATGTTCGATTTTCAACATATGCTGTACCAATGATCATTGGTGAAATTAGAAGACATTTGCGTGATCATCATGCATTACGTGTTTCTAGATCTTTAAGAGATATTGCCTATAAAGCAATGCAAGCAAAGGAAAAGTTTATTTCTGAGAATCTGCATGAGCCGACAATTGAACAATTGGCAGAAGCTATTGAGATGAAAAAGGAAGATGTATTGTATGCATTGGATGCAATTCAAGATCCTTTATCATTGCAAGAGCCGATTTATTCAGATGGCGGCGATGCCGTTTATATTATGGATCAATTAAGAGATGATGATGTATCAGAGGAACAATGGGTTGCCTATGTTAGTGTGAAAGAAAGTATGCAAAAATTAGATGAAAGACAACAAATGATTCTCTCTAAACGATTCTATTACGGCGAAACACAAACTGAAATTGCAAAATCACTCGGCATCTCTCAAGCGCAAATTTCTCGCTTAGAAAAAAATGCAATTGAGACAATGCAAAAAGACTATAAATTAGGATAGAACATGCAGCGCACTTATTTTAAGTGCGCTTTTATTTGCTCAAACGTAAAATCGAGTATCCGTGCACCTATTCCCGCTATTTCGCACCACAGACGGCTATCTGCTCAAGCATAGTTATTTTTTAAATTTTTATATAGTAAAAACATTCTCCAAGTATATATTTCGCCCTAACTAGCATAAGTGTTATTAAGGATCCGGAAGAGATGTAAAATGCGAATTGCCATGATGTAAGCGAAAGGAGATATTATTTGCGATTTTCAGATGTTCAGCAGAAGGAAATTATAGAAGCTGGAAATGGACGTTTTATTGGGTATATTGTTGACGCGGAAGTGGATGAAAAGTCCGGAAATATCGTTGCGTTTTTAGTTGCAGAGCCAAAAAAGTTCATGTCCTTTATGCAAAATGAAGAACAAGTGAGAAAAGTGCCGATCAGCGACATCCTCGTTGTTGGAAAAGATGTCATCCTAGTTAGGGAACTTGTTTGATGCGAGTAGCAATACATTGAAAATTAGCATGTAGATTGATACAATGAAAGAAACTATTAATGTAAAGTTGGGTTTAAATTGGCAAAGATTACAGAGAACTTACAAATTATAAATGAAAAAATAGAACAGGCAAAAATGCGTTCAGAACAAAACCAAGAAGTGACCGTAATCGCTGTAACGAAACAAGTATCAACTGAAAGAGCACTTGAAGCTATCGAAGCTGGACTAATTCATCTTGGCGAAAATCGACCAGAAGGATTATTAGCAAAAAAAGGCGAATTAAATAATCAAGCAAAATGGCATTATATCGGTTCCTTACAGTCAAGAAAAGTAAAACAGGTCATTAATGATATAGACTATCTTCATTCTTTGGATCGGTTTAGTTTAGCGGAAGAAATCGATAAACGTGCACAAAAGCCCATTAATTGTTTTGTACAGGCAAATGTCTCTGGTGAAGAGTCAAAGCATGGCCTGGCAAAAGAGGAAGTAATTCCATTTATTGAATCCTTGCAGCAACTTGAAAATATTCGCGTTGTGGGCTTAATGACAATGGCGCCAAACACAGAAGATGAAACAATAATTCGAAATGTATTTCGTGAATTAAAAAATCTGCAACAGGAAGTTGTTCAGCTCAACTTGCCATTTGCACCTTGCCAAGAACTTTCAATGGGTATGTCTAATGACTACGAAATTGCAGTAGAAGAAGGTGCAACATTTGTAAGAATCGGCACAGCTCTTGTTGGATAGAAATGAGGGATACTAGATGAGCATGAAAAATAAAATCAAAAATTTCTTTTACTTAGAAGAAGATGAAGAAACTGTTGAAGTGCAAACGCAAGCTCCTGTGAATCTTCCAAAAGAGCAGTCGGTTACTAAGTCGCGAACTAAAAAAGAAAGAAAAGCAGTGGATGTCGAAACTCCTATCGCACAGCCGCCTCGTAATGTTGTAAGCTTGCAAGCTGCCAATTCTTTGAAAAATTCTAAGGTTGTGATTGTTGAACCTCGTGTATATGCTGAAGCACAGGATATTTCAGAGCACTTAAAAAATAAACGCGCAATCATTGTGAATTTGCAAAGAATTGATCGTGAGGCCGGAATTCGAATTATCGACTTTCTAAGCGGCACAGTTTATGCTTTAGGCGGAGATATTCAAAGAATTGGTACGGATATATTTTTATGTACACCAGAAAATGTAGAGGTGTCCGGTGAAATCTCTAATTATTTTTCTGAGGAATACTAACTTCATTCCTTTCACGTGGAATGAAGTTACCCTCTGATTTAAAGTACATAATCAAAATATTAACTAGCTTGGGTGAATCCGCTCCTGGCAATTAAGGGAAATTTAAATTTAGAGAGGGTTATCAATTCAATATGTTAACAATTATAACAATTATTTCTTTAGCATTTTCGATCTATTCGTTTATGCTAATCATTTACATTTTAATGTCTTGGGTACCTGCTGCTCAACAATCGTCATTCGGACGTTTGCTGGCAAAACTTTGTGAACCTTATTTAGGCTTCTTTAGAAAGTTTATTCCACCAATTGGCATGATCGATTTTTCGCCAATTATCGGGATATTATTATTAAGCTTTATCGAGCGTGGAGTAAAAATCGTTCTTCTCAACATCTATAATATGATTGCATAGGACATGCCCCTACGAACAAGTGGGGGTTTTTTTGCAACTTTCAACAATAATTTTCAAAATTACTGGGATAATAACATACAAAAGTAATGAAAAAGTGAGGCTTCGCAGATGGAGCATTTAATACAGCATTTTCGAAAAGATGAACAAACTTTTATAGAAAAAGTGATTGGCTGGCAACGGGAAGTCGAAGACCGGTTTGCACCGAAATTGACGGATTTCCTTGATCCGCGTGAACGTTTTATTGTTTCATCGATTATCGGGCAGCAAAATGATTTACAAGTAAAAGTTTATGGAGGCTTTCAAGAAGCTGAACGTCAAAGGCTTTTTATCTGTCCAAGTTACTTTGAACCTACAGCGGAGGATTTCCAAATCTCTTTTTTCTCGATCAACTACCCTTCAAAATTTATGCAGCTTAAACACCCAGATGTACTAGGGGCACTTTTGTCTCTTGGTATTGGACGAAGCAAGTTTGGGGATATTCGGATTGAGGGAGACACAATTCAACTTGCAGTAGTAGGGGAAGTTCAGGACTATGTTTTCGCCAATCTCACATCAATCGGAAAATCGAAAGTAAAGCTGGAATCATTAAAAGCAAAAGATCCATTAATTACACTGACAGAAGAATGGTTTGAAAAGACTTATACGGTATCCTCCATGAGGTTGGATGTAATTTTAGCAACAGTTGTGAATATATCAAGGCAGAAATCTCAAAGCTTGATCAAGGCAGGAAAAGTGAAAGTAAATTGGACTGTAAGAGAAGATACTTCTTTTGAGGTACAAGAAAGCGATGTTTTATCGGCTAGAGGGTTTGGAAGAATTAAGGTTATTATGACGGAGGGACGAACAAAAAAGGATAAAATCCGACTTCAAGTAGGACGATTAGAGCAAAAATAGTAGATTATAGTTAAAATTTACGAAAATTTGATGTAAAGAGACGAGCAGCACTGTATAATAGAGAAAGATATTTCAAATGAAAAGGAGTGTTGACCAATGCCATTATCACCTCTTGATATACATAACAAAGAATTTACTAGAGGCTTCCGCGGATATGCAGAAGACGAAGTGAACGAATTTCTTGATCAGATTATCAAAGATTATGAAATTATCCTTCGTGAGAAAAAAGAGTTAGAAGAGAAGATTAAAACGATGACTGAACAAATGAGTCATTATAATACATTAGAAGAAACGTTGCAAAAATCGATTATTGTTGCCCAAGAAGCTGCAGAAGAGGTTCGTCGCAATTCTCAGCAAGAGTCGAAGCTGATTATTAAAGAAGCAGAGAAAAATGCAGACCGCATTGTAAATGAAGCATTGGGGAAAGCTCGTAAAATCGCAATTGAAATTGATGAGTTGAAGAAACAATCAAAAGTTTTCCGCAATCGTTTTAAAATGTTGGTGGAAGCTCAATTAGACTTACTAAGTACGGATGACTGGGATCACTTGATGGAATACGATGTTGGTCTGACAGATATCCAGAAACATGCAAGAAAAGAATCAGATGAAATCGAATTATCAAATGAAGAACTAAATAATCTTTTATAATATCTGCATCTGATTTACTTGACGAAAATTATTCGTTTCCATATACTGATAACACAAGAATTAAAAATAGTTTAAAATATGCATTGACGGAGACAGTATTTTTTGAAAGTGGTCAAAAGCGATTCGAGGATGGTGGAAGCTCGGACAAAACATTCAAAAAAGAAAATCACTCCCGAGCAAAATTACTGAAATGAGGATGCGCAAGTGTCTTTTTTTAAGTAAGTAATTTCGTATACACTTGCGTTAAAGTGTCTAAGAGGTAATCTAGTTTCAAAGTAGATTGCAAATTTGGGTGGTACCACGAGTTATAGCTTCTCGTCCCTTTTTCCGGGATGAGAGGCTTTTTTATTTGTAAAAATTCTACTTTCCCAGTGCTCAGCTTTTGCACTATCAAGATTACGCAACATCAATTTTTAACATTTGAAATATTATTTTTAGGAGGATTCACCAATGGTAGAGTACAAAGATACGTTATTAATGCCAAAGACAGATTTCCCGATGCGTGGAAATTTACCTGCAAATGAACCAAAAATGCAAGAAAAATGGAATGAAATGGACATAAACGCTCTTGTGCTAGAGCGTACAAAAGACCGTCCTCATTACGTTTTACATGATGGCCCTCCATATGCTAACGGAGATATTCACATCGGGCACGCGTTAAACAAAGTACTGAAAGACATGATTACACGCCACCGTTCAATGACTGGCTACCATGTGCCTTACGTACCAGGCTGGGATACTCATGGTTTACCAATTGAGCAGGCCCTTACAAACAAAGGTGTAAAGCGTAAAGAAATGACAGTAGCTGAGTTCCGTGAGCTATGTGAAAAATATGCATATGAACAAGTAGAAAACCAAAAAGGGCAATTCAGACGTCTAGGTGTACGCGGAGATTGGGAAAATCCTTATATCACGTTAAAGCCTGAATTTGAATCGCGCCAAATCGAAGTATTCGGTAAAATGGCTGAAAAAGGCTATATTTACAAAGGGTTAAAACCTGTTTATTGGTCACCTTCTTCTGAATCAGCTTTAGCAGAAGCAGAAATTGAATATCAAGACATTAAATCTCCTTCGATCTATGTAAGCTTTGGCATTAAAGATGCAAAAGGTGTTGTTCCCGAAGATGCGAAATTCATCATCTGGACGACAACTCCATGGACAATTCCAGCTAATCTGGGGATCTCTTTAAACCCGGAAATTACTTATGTTGTGGTTGCAGTAAATGAGAACAAATTCATCATTGCCAAAGATTTATTGGAAACAGTTGCTCAAACACTTGAATGGGAAAATCCTGAAGTTGTTCAAGAGGTAAAAGGTCAGGAGCTTGAGTACATCGTTGCAAAACACCCAATCTATGATCGCGATTCATTAATTATGGTTGGAGATCATGTAACAACTGACGCTGGTACAGGATGTGTTCATACGGCTCCAGGTCACGGGGAAGATGACTTCCAGGTTGGTAAACGCTATGGATTAGACGTTTTAAGCCCGATCAATGATCAAGGCTGCTATACTTCTGAAGCACCTGGATTTGAAGGGTTATTCTATAATGATGCGAATAAAGTAGTAACTGAAAAGTTAAAAGAAGTAGGGGCTCTAGAGAAATTATCCTTCTTTACTCACTCATACCCACATGACTGGCGTACAAAAAAACCAGTTATTTACCGTGCAACACCACAATGGTTCTGTTCAGTTGAAGCATTCCGTGATGAGCTGTTAAAAGCGGTTGAAGATACAACATTTACACCTGCTTGGGGTGAAACTCGACTTTATAACATGATTCGTGACCGTGGTGACTGGTGTATTTCACGTCAACGTGCGTGGGGTGTTCCGATTCCAGTATTCTATACTGAAAATGGGGAAGAAATTATAACACCTGAAACAATTGCTAATGTTTCACAATTGTTCCGTGAACATGGATCGAATATTTGGTTCCAATGGGAAGCAAAAGATCTTCTTCCAGAAGGCTTTACACATCCAGGAAGTCCAAATGGCAAATTCTCTAAAGAAAATGACATCATGGATGTTTGGTTCGACTCAGGTTCATCTCACCAAGGTGTACTAGTGGAGCGCGGCATGAAATACCCAGCTGACCTTTACTTAGAAGGTTCCGACCAACACCGTGGATGGTTCAACTCTTCATTAATTACTTCTGTAGCAATTAATGGCTATGCACCATATAAAGGGCTTTTAACACACGGTTTCGTATTAGATGGCGATGGACGCAAAATGAGTAAGTCTTTAGGAAATGTTATCATTCCTGAAAAAGTAATGAACCAATATGGTGCAGATATCCTTCGTTTATGGGTAGCTTCAGTGGACTATACTGGAGATGTACGTATCTCAATGGATATGTTAAAGCAAATTTCTGAAGTATATCGCAAAATCCGTAATACACTTCGTTTCTTGCACGGGAACGTATCTGACTTTAATCCACAAACAGACCGTGTAGCATACGATGATCTACGTGAAATGGATCAATATATGTATATGCGTTTACAAGACGTATTAAAAGCGGTTCGTGCAGCTTATGACCGTTATGAATTCGCATCTGTTTACCATACAATCAATAACTTTGTTGCAGTAGAATTATCTGCATTCTATTTAGATGTTGCAAAAGATGTTGTGTACATTGAAGGAAAAGATAATCATGACCGTCGTGCAATGCAAACAGTGATGTATGATACTCTTCAAACATTATTGAAAGTCTTAACGCCAATTCTGCCGCATACGACAGATGAGCTATGGTCTTACTTAAACGAAGAGGAAGTATCTGTTCAATTAACTGACTTCCCTGAGGTTGACGAGCATAGCAATTTCCCAGAGCTTCGTGCAAAATGGGAAAAAGTAATTGCTGTACGCGATGAAGTTTTAAAAGCGCTTGAAGAAGCACGAAATGCTAAAACAATCGGTAAATCATTGGAAGCTAAACTAACAATTTATGCAAATGAAGAAGTTACGGCACTTTTAAATGATTCAGCAGTTAACTTTGCGCAAAGCTGCATTATTTCTCAGTTAGAAGTAGTGGCAGGTAAAGAAAACGCACCTGAAAATGCCCTTGTATTAGATAAAACCTCGATTCTGGTTGAAAAAGCAGGCGGAGAAAAATGTGAACGCTGCTGGTCTTACTCAGAAACAGTAGGTCAAAACGAAGCGCATCCTACATTATGTAGCCGTTGTGCGGATGTAGTAGAAAAACACTACGTATAAGTAGTTCTTTGAGTCTTGAAAAGGTTTCGGGAAAGTGAGGATATATCGGGGGAAGTGCCAGGTTTTCGACAATAAGTGTGCTAACTCTAAAATTGTTGAAAGGCATGTCACAATTCTCGTATCACAATCGGAATTTATATAGGAAGCCTTAATGCGACGCAGATAAATAACCGCTCTCGTTTTCGGGGGCGGTTGTTTTTACTGATAGGAAGCTCACTTCCATGAGTGTTTATTTCCTGCTGACGTCGTTCCATGTTAGGATAACAGTATAAAATAAATTTGATCTTTGCCATGTTAATTTGAATTTGAAAAAAAGGTAAAGATTATTGGCAAATGGGGGAATACTGTGTATAAATACTATGGTATCGCTGCACTCGTTTTACTATTAGATCAGTGGACAAAATGGGTAGTTGTAAAAAATATGGAGCTTGGAGACCGAGTGGTTATCTGGGATCCATGGTTTGCTCTTCTTTCACATCGCAACCGTGGTGCTGCATGGGGTATGCTGCAAGGACAAATGTGGATTTTTACCGTTGTAACGCTTATCGTGATTGCAGGGATTATTTATTACTTCCATAAAGAAGCAAAAGGAAAACCTGCTTTTGGAATCAGTTTAATGATCTTGCTGGGCGGGGCATTAGGTAATTTTATCGATCGAATTTTCAGAGGGGAAGTGGTCGACTTTGTTGACGTACTCATCCCAATTATTAATTATGACTTCCCAATTTTTAATATTGCTGATGCAGCATTAACCATCGCAGTTATTATGCTTATTTTAGTAATGCTTTTAGAAGAACGGAAAGAAAAGAAAAAGGTGAAATAATGACAGTAGTCTCAATTACAATCGAACAAGAAAATGCAGGAGAGCGCATAGACAAGGCGCTTTCGACAATTCAAGAAGAGTGGTCAAGATCACAAATTTCTAACTGGATTACAGATGGAATTATCAAAGTGAATGGTGAAGATGTAAAAGCAAAATATAAAGTAAAAGCAGGGGATGTCATTGATGTGGACGTGCCTGATCCAGAGAACTTAGAAGTGATCCCAGAAGATTTGGATTTAGAAATTATTTATGAAGACAAAGATGTACTGGTGGTAAATAAGCCAAAAGGAATGGTTGTCCACCCGGCGCCAGGTCATTTAACAGGCACATTAGTAAATGGGTTAATGCATCATTGCCAGGATTTGTCAGGCATTAATGGCGTTTTAAGACCAGGTATTGTACATCGTATTGATAAAGATACATCTGGTTTATTGATGGTTGCCAAAAATGATCATGCCCATCATTCACTTGTAGAGCAATTAGTAAACAAAACTGTAACACGCAAATATACAGCTTTAGTACATGGTCATATTGCCCACGATAAGGGCACAATTGATGCACCTATTGGACGTGACCCTAAAGACCGCCAAAAACAAGCGGTTGTAGATAATGGCAAGAATGCTGTTACGCACTTCGGTGTTATGGAGCGACTTGGCAATTATACGCTTGTTGAATGCCGTCTGGAAACTGGCCGTACACATCAAATTCGTGTGCATATGAATTATATTGGCTATCCGCTTGTAGGTGATCCGAAATACGGTCCGAAGAAAACAATTGATTTTGGCGGACAGGTGTTGCATGCAGGAGTTCTAGGATTTGTTCATCCTGTAACTGAAGAGTATCTGGAGTTTGAAGTGCCGCTTCCAGATGACTATACTGCATTATTAGAAGAATTACGACAAGAAGCATAATTGACAGGCCGCAGAGAAACAGCCACAAGCTGACTCTGCGGTTTTTGTGATTTACAGTAGAGAGGGATTGTGACAAAACGGAAGAGTATACTTTATTGAATTATAAAAAGAAAGTTATTCAATCCAATCCAATTCAATCCAATCAACAACCTATACCCACATTCTACTATGTAAGCTTCACAACTAATCGAGAAACAAAAGAAGCATCAGCCCTTGTTTGCTTAAATCACCGACTAAAACCAAGACTTATTTTGATCTGATTCATTATTTAATTTAATTATATTCTAATAATTTTTCAAAATAAGGTTGACTTCAAAGATAATGAAGTCTACAATAACAACAGTGAATAACCCACAGAGATGGGTAACTAAAGTTAAAATTAAATATATTCACCTTTAATGGCAGTCCAGAGAGGCTGAGAAGGTACTTGTAGAAATGTTATGGGAATTTTGTGCACTTTTAAGCAATAATGAGGAAAAGTTTGACGATACCCTTGTTGTCTTAAAAAGTAAGCACCGCTGTATACGTATGGCGCGAAAAATAACCAGGCATGTTATTTCAACACGTATATCCAACCTCTTAAAGCCAAATGCTTTAAGAGGTTTTTATTTTGCGGATAAGAAGTGTACGGATAGTTGTTATTCACATAAAAACTACAACCCTCTTTTGACTGTATCAAACTTTTGTAAATTCCAATGAGGAAGGAGGCAAAATGATGGGACAAATTACAGAGCTTTTAGATAGTCCATCAATGAATCGTGCATTAACAAGAATTGCCCACGAAATTATCGAAAAAAACAAAGGGATAGACGAATGTATCCTAGTAGGGATTAAAACACGCGGTGCTTTTCTAGCAAGAAGGCTTGCTGAAAAAATCGAGAAAATCGAAGGGAAACCAATTCGTACAGGTGAATTAGATATCACTCTATATCGAGATGACCTATCGATGAAAAACGAAAACGGTGAAGCCCTGGTACAACAAGTTGATATTGATTACGTTGTAACAAATCAAAAAATCATCCTGGTTGATGATGTGTTATATACAGGACGCACGGTGCGGGCAGCATTGGATGCAGTAATGGATTTAGGACGACCTTCACATATTCAACTGGCAGTACTAGTGGATAGAGGACATCGCGAGTTGCCGATTCGTGCGGATTATGTAGGGAAAAACATTCCGACATCGGGTGCTGAACGTATCGTAGTTCGCTTAACAGAAGTTGATAAAGAAGATAACGTAACACTGCACAAAGTAGATTAAAGATAAAAGAGGGAAAAAGATAATGTCAAAAGCGGTTTTAGACATCAATGATAAGCCAACAGCTGGTCAGCTCGTTACATTAAGTTTTCAACATATGTTTGCAATGTTTGGTTCAACAATTTTAGTACCGCAATTAGTAGGATTAAGCCCGGCAATCGCATTACTAACAAGTGGGATTGCAACAATCTTCTTTCTACTAATTACCCAGTTTAAAGTGCCGGCATATCTAGGTTCTTCATTTGCCTTCATTTCACCGATTCTAATTGCTGCAGGCGGATTAGATGAAAATGGAGCGAGTGTAAGCCCGGGAAATGCAATGATAGGTGCCATGGCAGTAGGGATTGTATATGGAATCGTATCCTTGCTAATCTGGAAAACAGGTTATAAGTGGCTCATGCGATTATTGCCGCCAATAGTAGTAGCACCGGTTATTATCGTAATCGGTTTAGGATTAGCTGGAACGGCCGTTGATATGGCGATGAACGTAAATGATGCATACAGCTTCAAACATTTCACTGCAGCTTTAGTCACATTGTTCGCAGCAATCATTTTCAATGTATACTTCAAAAATGTCTTAAGTACAATGCCGATCCTTTTAGGATTAATCGTAGGATATATATATTCAGCAATCATCGGAATTGTTGACTTTAGTCCAGTAATAGAAGCAAAAATGTTTTCCCTGCCTGAATTCTTGATTCCAGGTGTTGATTACGAATTTAAAATTACATCAAAAATTTTACTGGCAATGGTTCCAATCGTAATCGTAACAATTTCAGAACATATTGGTCACCAATTGGTTTTAGGGAAAGTGGTGAACCGCAACTACATAAAAGACCCAGGTCTACATAGATCATTACTTGGTGATGGATTGGGAACATTCGTAAGTGCAATACTAGGTGGACCACCAAAAACAACTTACGGTGAAAACATCGGGGTCCTTGCAATAACAAGAGTATTTTCAGTGTATGTTATCTTTGGAGCTGCGGTCTTGGCCATTCTATTCTCCTTCTTTGGAAAAGCGATGGCCTTAGTCCAAACGATTCCTACAGCTGTTCTTGGCGGTATTTCCATCCTGCTTTTCGGGATTATTGCTTCAAGCGGTTTACGTATGTTGGTTGAAAACAACATCGACTTTGGCAACAGCCGCAATATGGTTATTTCATCTGTTATTTTGGTAGTTGGGATTGGTGGAGCAGCACTTCGTTTCACAGAATCCTTCTCCATTGAAGGAATGGCGTTGGCAGCGATTGTCGGAGTGATTTTAAACCTTGTGTTACCAGGAAGAGATAAAAAAGATACATTATTAGATGAATAAAAAACCTTTTAATGAATTGTCCAGAGAGGCAAAGAAGGGGAATTGATAAGCGGGTACACTTTTTTAGGGTGCCTTAGCTTGTTATACCTCCAATGCCTCGCGAACGAATTTGCGAGGCATTTTTTCTACTAATAGAATTTGATAAACGCGTTTTCTTTCGGAAAACACGAATTAGGAGGAAGAGGTAATGAGAAACTTATTATCAATGGAACATTTATCAAATGAAGAAGTATTGAAGATCATAGAACGTGCAGCACAATTTGAAGATGGTGAAATGTCAAACTTAACCAAATCCTACCATGTTGCAAATCTTTTCTTTGAGCCAAGTACGAGAACAAAAACAAGCTTTGAGATGGCTGAAAGAAAAGTAGGATGTACGGTGATTCCATTTGATGCTGGTTTTTCAAGTGCGTTAAAAGGTGAAACGATGTATGACACAGTGAAAACATTGGAAATGATTGGCATGGATGCAGTTGTTATTCGCGCAAAAGAAGACGAGTACTACAATGAGCTTCTGGAAGGCATCGATGTCGCTGTCATCAATGCAGGAGACGGAGCCGGCCAGCATCCTTCACAAAGTTTGCTTGATTTATATACGATACATAAAGAATTTGGTTCATTTGAAGGCTTAAATGTCACAATCGTAGGTGATATTTCCCATAGCCGAGTTGCAAAATCAAATGCAACTGCACTTAAGAGATTAGGAGTTAATGTTCGTTTCTTATGTCCACCAGAATGGGCAGGTGGATTTGAAGCATATCACTCTTGGGATGGACTTATTGAGGATAGTGACGTGGTAATGTTACTTCGCATCCAGCATGAACGCCATGTCATCAATAAAAGTTTTTCAAAAGAAAGCTACCATGAACAATACGGGCTTACTTTTGAACGGGAAGCAAAAATGAAGAAAAACGCGATCATCATGCACCCCGCTCCGGTCAATCGAGATGTAGAAATCGTATCAGAGCTAGTTGAATGTGAACGGTCAAGGATTTTTGATCAAGTTCGAAATGGCGTTTTTGTCAGAATGGCAATCTTAGAAACAGTCCTGAAAGGAAGAGAAAAATGACAAAATATATTAAGAACGTAAGACTATTAGACGAACAAGGTGAACTAGTAAATGCTACAGTAACAATCGCAGAAGGCCGCATCAAAGAAATTGGCGGGGAACAGCCGGATAGCGCAGAAATTATAGACGGAAATGGGCATTTATTAACACCGGGATTTGTTGATGTGCATGTCCACTTACGAGAGCCTGGATTTGAACATAAAGAAACAATTGCAACTGGTACGGCATCTGCAGCAAAAGGCGGTTTTACCACAATATGCGCTATGCCGAATACGAAACCAGTGCCTGATTCAATTGAAAATTTGCAATTAATCAATAGTTTGATTGAACAAAGTGCAAAAGTTCGGGTATTGCCATATGGTTCATTAACGATAGCGCAATCTGGTGATGCACGCACAGACTTGGCCGCACTTAAAGCGAGTGGAGCTGTTGCATTCTCAGATGATGGTGTCGGTGTACAGCTTGCAGCTACAATGTATGAGCAAATGCAGACGGCTGCGAAGCTTGACATGGTTGTGGTAGCGCACTGCGAAGATAACTCATTGATTTATGACGGGGTTATGCATGAAGGAAAACGAAATAAAGAGCTAGGTTTGCCGGGAATTCCATCGATTTGCGAGTCGGTACAAATTGCCCGGGATGTTCTACTCGCAGAAGCAGCTGGTGCTCGCTACCACGTATGCCACGTATCCACAAAAGAATCTGTCCGTGCAGTAAGAGATGCAAAGGCGGCAGGAATTCGCGTTACAGCGGAAGTTTGTCCTCACCATCTATTATTGGAGGAAATGGATATTCCGAGTGATGATGCGAACTGGAAAATGAACCCTCCGCTTCGCGCTGCAGATGATAAAGATTCCTTACATGCTGCATTACTTGATGGAACGATCGACTGTATCGCAACGGACCATGCACCTCACACAGTTGAGGAAAAATGTTGTGGAATGGTTGGTGCTCCATTTGGAATTGTAGGTTTTGAAACAGCATTCCCACTTTTATACACGCAATACGTTGAGACTGGGAAATGGACTTTAAAGCAATTAGTGGATTGGATGACAGTCAAGCCTGCACAAATCTTTGATCTGCCTTATGGCACGGTGGAAGTAGGAGCAGCAGCTGACCTAGTATTAATAGATTTAAATAAAGAACAAACGATTAACCCAGAAGAATTTGCAACAAAAGGGCGTAATACACCGTTTACTGGATGGAAGGCAAAAGGATGGCCGGTTTTAACAATGGTAGAAGGCAACATTGTTTATGAGGAGGAGGCAAAATAATGAAAAAGCGATTATTGATTTTAGAAGATGGAACAGTTTTTAACGGGTACGCATTCGGAAGCGAAAGAGCGTCACAAGGTGAGGTAGTGTTTACAACAGGGATGACTGGTTATCAAGAAACTTTATCAGATCCTTCCTTTTACGGACAAATTGTTACATTTACTTATCCATTGATCGGAAACTACGGCATTAATCGTGATGATTTTGAATCCATTACACCTGCTATTCGAGGGATGGTTTGTCGTGAGCTTGCAAAAGAGCCATCGAATTTCAGAAGCGACCTGTCATTAAATGATTACTTATTATCTCAAGACATCCCTGGTATTGAAGGAATCGATACTCGTAAATTAACGAGAATCATTCGTTCAAAAGGTGCTGTAAAAGCAATGCTGACAGCAGCTGACGAAGAAGTGAACGTTGGCGAAATCGTAGCAACATTACAGGCGACTCCACTGATTACAAATCATGTGAAAGAAGTTTCCCCAAAAGCGGCTTACCCAAGTCCAGGACGTGGACAACGTGTAGTACTTATGGACTTTGGTATGAAGCATGGTATCTTACGCGAATTAAACAAACGTGACTGTGACGTACTTGTGGTACCTTATAACACTTCGGCACAGCAAATCTTAGCATGGCATCCGGATGGCATTATGCTATCGAACGGCCCTGGGAATCCAGCAGATGTAACAGAAGGAATTGAAACAATCCGAAATTTAATCGGAAAAGTGCCAATCTTCGGTATTTGCTTAGGGCATCAATTATTTGCCCTAGCTAGTGGAGCCAAAAGCTTCAAGCTTCCATTTGGACACCGTGGAGGAAATCACCCAGTAAAAGATCTGCGTACTGGCCGTACAGAATTAACTTCACAAAATCACGGCTATGCAGTAGATGAAAGCTCATTAGAGGGTACTGATTTAGAAGTAACACACATTGCCTTAAATGATGGAACAATCGAAGGGTTACGCCATAAAAAGCATCCAGTATTCACGGTGCAATACCACCCAGAAGCATCGCCTGGGCCAGAAGATTCCAACCACTTATTTGACGAATTTATCGAACTAATGGAATCACATGTAAAGGAAGGGAAACAACATGCCTAAACGTACAGATATTGAAACTATTTTAGTAATCGGATCAGGTCCAATTGTCATTGGCCAAGCAGCAGAATTTGACTATGCAGGAACACAAGCTTGTCTATCTTTAAAAGAGGAAGGCTACCGAGTAATCTTAATTAACTCTAACCCTGCAACTATCATGACAGATACTGAAATTGCGGACAAAGTTTATCTTGAACCAATTTCACTAGAATTTGTGTCACGTATTTTACGTAAGGAACGTCCAGATGCAATCCTTCCGACACTTGGAGGACAAACCGGTTTAAATATGGCCATTGAATTAAATAACTCTGGTATTTTAGATGAGCTAAACATTGAAATTTTAGGTACAAAACTAGACGCCATCCATAAAGCGGAAGACCGTGATTTATTCCGTAATTTAATGTATGAGCTAGGAGCACCGGTACCTGAATCAGATATTATCCATAACTTGGAAGAAGCGAAGAACTTCGTTGCCAAAATTGGCTATCCAGTAATCGTACGTCCAGCCTTCACCCTTGGCGGAACTGGCGGGGGAATTTGCAACAATGACCAAGAGTTGGAAGAAATCGTGACAAGCGGTTTAAAATACAGCCCAGTAACTCAATGTTTACTTGAAAAATCGATTGCAGGCTTCAAAGAAATCGAATATGAAGTAATGCGTGACTCCATCGATAATGCAATTGTTGTATGTAACATGGAAAACTTCGACCCAGTAGGAATCCATACAGGAGACTCTATAGTAGTGGCTCCTTCACAAACATTGTCAGACCGTGAATATCAAATGCTGCGCAATATTTCATTAGATATTATCCGTGCCCTAAAAATTGAAGGTGGATGTAACGTACAATTAGCGCTTGATCCTAACAGCTTCAACTATTATGTAATCGAGGTTAACCCGCGTGTATCTCGCTCATCCGCATTAGCATCTAAAGCAACGGGCTATCCGATTGCAAAGCTTGCAGCGAAAATTGCGGTAGGTTTAACTTTAGATGAAATTATCAATCCAGTAACAGGTTCAACATATGCTGATTTCGAACCGGCACTGGACTATATCGTAGCGAAAATTCCTCGCTGGCCATTTGATAAATTCGAATCTGCAAAACGTAATTTAGGGACGCAAATGAAAGCGACTGGAGAGGTAATGGCACTTGGCCGTACTTTTGAAGAAGCGATTTTAAAAGCTGTACGTTCACTAGAAACAGGGCATGTACACATCGAGCTAAAACATGCAGAAGATAATAGTGATAACTGGATTGAAAAGCGTATCCGCAAAGCAGGGGATGAACGACTATTCTTCATCGCCGAAGCAATGCGACGCGGTGTAACGATCGAGAAAATTCATGAATGGTCAGAAATTGATCTATGGTTCTTAAATAAACTTCAAAACATTATTAAAATGGAAGCAACTTTAGCTGACAATGTAAATAATGCCGAAGTTTTACGACAAGCTAAACGTATGGGCTTTGCCGATAAAGTAATCGCGAAGGCTTGGAATATGACTGAAATGGAAGTTTATGCATATCGTAAAGAACAAAACATCATTCCAGTATACAAAATGGTTGATACTTGTGCAGCAGAATTTGAATCAACAACACCATACTTCTACGGCACTTATGAAGACGAAAATGAATCAATCGTAACCGAAAAACCATCTGTTATCGTGTTAGGTTCAGGCCCGATTCGAATCGGCCAAGGGGTTGAATTTGACTATGCAACAGTTCACTCGGTTTGGGCAATTCAGGAAGCTGGCTATGAAGCAATTATTATTAACTCGAATCCTGAAACGGTTTCAACGGACTTCTCGATTTCTGACAAACTATACTTCGAACCACTTACGATTGAAGATGTGATGCACATTGTTGATTTAGAGAAACCAATCGGGGTAGTGGTTCAATTCGGTGGCCAAACAGCTATTAATTTAGCCGACAAACTAGCAGCGAATGGCGTAAAAATCTTGGGTACAAGCCTAGAGGATATCGATCGTGCAGAAAACCGAGATAAATTCGAACAAGCTTTACGTGAATTGGACATTCCACAACCTGCTGGTGAAACGGCTGTATCAACTGAAGAAGCACTGGCAATCGGTAAAAAACTAGGCTTCCCAGTACTTGTTCGTCCATCCTATGTACTTGGCGGCCGTGCAATGGAAATCGTTTATAACGAGCAAGAATTAGAGCATTATATGGAAAATGCTGTAGAGGCTTCTCCAGATCATCCTGTCCTGGTTGACCGCTACTTAACCGGTCAAGAAATTGAAGTGGATGCAATCAGTGATGGAGAAAATGTATTAATCCCAGGTATTATGGAACACGTTGAACGTGCAGGAGTTCACTCAGGTGACTCAATCTCTGTATACCCTCCACAAAAGCTGACAGACGAACAAAAGGCAACATTAGTAGATTATACTACTCGTCTTGCAAAAGGGTTAAACATTGTCGGCTTAATGAATATTCAGTACGTAGTATCAAAAGGTGAAATCTTCGTAATCGAGGTAAACCCACGTTCAAGCCGTACAGTTCCGTTCTTGAGTAAAATTACAAACATTCCGATGGCAAATATTGCAACAAAAGCAATTCTTGGCCAATCGATTGTAGAGCAAGGGTACCCAACTGGTTTGGCAAAAGAACAAAAAGGTGTATTTGTAAAAGTACCGGTATTCAGTTTTGCGAAGCTGCGTCGCGTTGACATTACTTTAGGACCTGAAATGAAATCGACAGGTGAAGTAATGGGGAAAGATGCTACATTTGAAAAGGCATTATACAAAGGCTTTGTTGCAGCAGGCATGGAAATCAAAACTCACGGAACTGTGTTATTCACAGTTTCTGATAAAGATAAAGAAGAAGCGATTAAGCTGGCAAAACGCTTCAACACAGTAGGATACCGCATAATGGCGACAGAAGGTACTGCAAGAAGCTTTGCAGAAGCCGGAGTTCATGCGGATGTAGTAGGAAAAATCGGAGCAAAAGAAAAAACATTGCTGGAAGTAATTCAAAACGGTCAAGCACAGCTAGTTGTCAATACTTTAACAAAAGGTAAACAGCCTGCTCGTGATGGGTTCAGAATCCGCCGTGAATCAGTAGAAAATGGTGTGCCATGCTTAACATCATTAGATACAGCAGAAGCAATGCTGGAAGTAATCGAGTCAATGACATTTACAGCAGAGGAAATGCCAAAAGCGGAGGTAGTTCATTAATGATTCAACAAGAACGAATGATTGTCGTTCGTCAAAGTGAAATAGCTCATCATATTTTTGAACTTACATTACAAGGTCAAATTGTTCAGGATATGAATCCTGGACAATTTGTCCACATTCGTGTGTCAGACAGCTTTGAGCCACTACTAAGACGACCAATAAGTATTGCAAATATTAATAAAGAAACGAATGAGGCAACAGTCATTTACCGTGCAGAAGGCAGAGGTACACAAATTCTCTCGCAAAAGCAAGTTGGCGATGAAGTAGATGTCCTTGGTCCTCTCGGAAATGGTTTCCCGGTAGAGGCAGTACCTGAAGGAGGAACAGCCCTTCTAGTAGGCGGAGGAATTGGTGTACCACCTCTTTATGAACTTTCACAGCAATTAGCAGCCCGTGGCATTCGTACAATCCATGTGTTCGGCTTCGCTTCAGAAGACGTATGCTTCTATGAAGATCAATTTTCGACTTTAGGCGACACTCACTTCGTCACAGTTGATGGTACTAAAGGAACAAAAGGGTTTGTAACAGATTTGCTGGACGAATTAAAGCCTGAATTTGACGTGTTTTACGCATGTGGTCCGCTTCCGATGCTGCGTGCATTGGAAGGATTTTATCCAGATAAAGCTGGTTACCTTTCATTTGAAGAACGTATGGGGTGTGGAATCGGAGCATGCTTTGCTTGCATCTGCAAAACAACCGATCAAACGGAAAAAGATTATGTAAAAGTTTGCTCGGATGGTCCAGTATTCCCGAAAGGAGTTGTTGAGCTATGAGTCGATTAAGTATTCAACTCCCGGGTCTGGATTTAAAAAATCCAATCATGCCAGCATCCGGTTGCTTCGGCTTTGGCAAAGAGTTCGCGGGTCTTTATGATTTATCAAAGCTCGGCGCCATTATGATTAAAGCAACGACAGTGGAAACGCGATTGGGAAATCCAACTCCCCGTGTAGCCGAAACGGCAGCTGGAATGCTAAATGCCATTGGTTTACAAAATCCAGGCTTAGAAAAAGTTATGAAAAATGAACTTCCATATTTAGAAGGCTTTGATGTACCGATTATCGCGAATGTTGCAGGGACTACTACGGAGGATTATGTTGAAGTAGCAGAGAAGATTTCAACTGCTCCAAATGTGAAGGCATTAGAGCTCAATATCTCATGTCCAAATGTCAAGCATGGCGGCATTACATTCGGTACAGATCCTGTAGTCGCTAGAGAATTAGTGGAAGCCGTTAAAAAAGTTTCGAAAGTTCCTGTCTATGTGAAGCTTTCACCAAATGTAACCGATATCGTAGAAATTGCAAAAGCGGTTGAAGCAGGTGGCGCAGACGGCATTACAATGATAAACACGCTAGTTGGAATGCGTTTAGATGAGCGTACTGGAAAACCGGTGATCGCTAATGGAACCGGGGGATTATCGGGTCCTGCAGTAAAACCGGTTGCGATTCGCATGGTGTATGAAGTATACAAAGCCGTAAACATTCCGATTATCGGGATGGGCGGCGTGACAAGCGCACAAGACGTAATTGATTTTATGTCTGCAGGTGCATCAGCAGTTGCAGTGGGTACAGCGAACTTTGTAGATCCTTTCGTTTGTCCGAATATTATCGAAGCACTGCCAGCACATTTAGAAGAGCTTGGTGTACAACGCGTTAAAGAAATCATCGGAAGGAGCCATCTGTAAATGAACACGAAACCAATCGTTGCACTAGATTTTCCTAGTGAAAAAGAAGTATTCCAATTTTTGAATCATTTTAATGAATCGATTTTTGTAAAAATTGGAATGGAGTTATATTTACAAGAGGGTCCAAGTATTGTTCAAAAAGTAAAGGAACAAGGCCATGATATTTTCTTAGATTTAAAGCTTCATGATATTCCGAATACTGTAAAGTCTGCCATGAAGGGATTGGCACGCTTAGGTGTAGACTTAGTCAATGTTCATGCAGCTGGCGGAATGGACATGATGCGCGGAGCCCTTGAAGGATTGGAAGCGGGAACACCAGCAGGCAAGGAAAGAGCAAAACTAATTGCAGTTACACAGCTGACTTCTACGACAGAAGAGCAAATGCAGCAGGAACAAAAGATTAATTTTTCTTTATTGGATTCTGTATTGCACTATGCACGTATTACGAAGGAAGCCGGATTGGATGGGGTTGTTTGTTCAGTCCATGAAGCTGGTCAAATCGGCGAAACCTGCGGGCAAGAATTTCTACGGGTAACACCTGGTATCCGTTTACCGGGTGGGGAAACACATGACCAAAAACGAATTGCAACACCAAACGGAGCCCGCCTCGGCGGATCTTCATTAATCGTTGTAGGCCGTGCCATTACTGGTGCTCAGGATCCAGTAGAAGCATATAAAAAAGTTTGCGCATTATGGGAGGAAATCTAAATGTCAGTACAAAAAGAAATCGCACATGGAATGTTAAAAGTAGGAGCAGTAGAATTAAACCCCACTGATTTATTTACTTGGGCTTCAGGTATTAAGTCTCCAATTTACTGCGATACACGTTTAACAATTTCCGACGTAACAGTTCGTAAACAAATTGCTCAAGGGCTTGCGCAAAATATTAACGAATATTTCCCAGAAACACAAATTGTAGCAGGTACTGCAACGGCTGGGATTCCCCATGCTGCATGGGTATCAGATGTATTGGAATGCCCAATGGTTTATGTTCGCTCAAAAGCAAAAGAACACGGTCGTGGCAACCAAATTGAAGGGAAAATTGCACCAGGCCAAAAAGTCGTAGTAGTAGAGGACATCATTTCAACAGGAGGTTCATCTATTACAGCAGTAGAAGCATTACGTGCTGCCGGCTGTGAAGTAGCAGGTGTCGTATGCGTTTATACATATAACTTGCCGCGTGCCGAACAAGCCTTTGAAGAAGCAGGAGTGAAATACGTATCATTAACAAACTTTGACTACCTAGTAGAAGCAGCCACTGAAACCGGCGCAATCAAAGAAGAAGATATCCCGTTCTTGAAAGAGTGGCACGCGAATCTTAAGGCAGGGAAGTTATCGTAAATTTAAAGATCTACTTTAGGTGTTAGGCAACCTTTATCATAAAAGGGAGCTGCGCCGAAAGCTTGCGACAGGCGCACCGCGAAACTTAAAGCGGGAGAGCTAAGTTAATAAAATTAATTGTTAAAAGTGTTGAGACAGCAGATTTTGACCATAACTGTGCCGAAAGCAGGCTATTTTATATCGGCTAGAATCCAAATTCATTTTTGGCTGACCACGCCAGTATATAACGGGAACAATTCCGGTTATTTAGAAAATAAGTAAAAAAATACCTTAAATAGAAGGAGAAATTCCGCCTATCCACACGAAAAACGTGAAAATAGGGAGTTTTTCTTCGAATAGCCGGAAAGCTTGCCTTTATTTACTTTGAAACAAGCTTCATTCTGGACATAAAGGAAAAATTTCCGGTTATTTTATATTGAGAAGAATCCAAATTCATTTTTGGCTGACCTTGCCAGTATATAACGGGAACAATTCCTGTTATTTAGAAAATAAGTAAAAAAATACCTTAAATAGAAGGGGAAATTCCGCCTATCCACACGAAAAACGTGAAAATAGGGAGTTTTTCTTCGAATAGCCGGAAAGCTTGCCTTTATTTACTTTGAAACAAGCTTCATTCTGGACATAAAGGGAAAATTTCCGGTTATTTTATATCGAGAAGAATCCAAATTCATTTTTGGCTGACCTCGCCAGTATATAACGGGAACAATTCCGGTTATTTAGAATTTTTCCTCTGAAACAAGCTCTATTCCAAAACAACGGAGAAATCTCTGCTTAATAATTTTCTTCCATTCAAACTATTTTTTAACAGATTCAGTTAACAAAAAAACAAGGGGGAGAAAAACGAATCATCGTTTTCTCCCCTTGTTTCATGCTAGTCCCTATCTTAAATTATTTGCCATTCCCTTTTCCTTTGCCATTCCCGTTCCCTTTACCCGGTTTTTCATTAGAACTGCCAGTCTTCTTAATCTGGATCGTTTGAGTTGTAATGTTGCCGGCTAAATCCTCTGCTTCAATTACAAATTCATTTGTGCCGTTAGCTAATTCAAGCTCTAAATCAATTTGTTGTGCGAAGCCGTTCATTGCATAAGGTTCAGAAAGCTCATGATAGAATCTTTCGTCCCCGTTTACTGTTAAACGCAGTTCATCAAAATTATCTTTCAATGTAACGGAAACAGTTGTCACACTCTCTTTCGTATTTTTTGGATACTTTCCAACCTTGATAGTAGGAGCTTGAGTATCTACGAAAATTTTGCGGGCAATCTGCATTTCATTGTTAAACTCATCAATGGCTTTTACACGAATATCTTGAACACCATCTTTTAGATTTAAAGTATGAGAGAAGTTTACCCCATCAAAGGCAGCCTCTTCATCGTTTACTGTTACTGATGTGATGCTGGAATCGTCTTCAATTGTTCCAAATACATCCACTTCGTTTGTATTATATACATCGAAAAAGGCTGGTGCTTCGATATAAATAACAGGCGGTGTTGTTTCATGTTCGCTGCCTGCTTGGAAATCATAAGTTGACGCATTGCTTGCAGCGTCTACCACTTGAACAGAAATCGTATCTTTATTGGTTACTTCTTCTTGAATGGCAAATGAATTAATGGATGTCGGTAAAGATTCTGATACAGCTTCACCATTAATTAGAACTTGCCAGTATGCAACACCTGTGCCGGCCTCATCAACGAAGTTAGCGACAGAAATAGTTTTTGTTTCGTTATCAAAGTTTACTTCAGCAGTTGGTGCGGCTGTATCCACTTTCACCGGGAAATCGATTGATTGCCATTCGGCACCCTCATAATCGATTACACCGCTTAAACGAATCTTGTAGTCTCCATCAGCGGCTATTTTATTGTTGATTTTCCCATCCCAGCCATAATTTAAATTATATGTGTAAGGTAGAGTAGTAGCTGAAGATGTATAATGCTTAGTTAGCTCGTTTGCTGTACGAACTGTACGTACAACCTTGCCTTTGCTGTCCACTACCTCCACTTTAAATTGTTTCGCATTACGGAATAGTGAGAACACTGGAATTGCTTTATCTCGAACGCCATCGCCATTAGGAGAGAAACCGAAACGAGCTGGGTCAAAATTTCCGCCGCCATCGATAAACATACCTTGTTCATCTGCTAAAGCAGTATAGCCCCAGTAAGTTAACTCATCCCATGCAAAGTAATCGAAAATGCGGGCATCATCCCATCCGCCATCAAATCCGAAGAATGGAACGGACAATGGAACATTCCCTGTAATTTCTTCATTTGCATCTGTTAGAGTGACAAATCCATCTACAAAGAATCCGTTTTTATAGATCGCACGAATGTCAGCCGGAATATCAGATACATCTGCAGAAACTGTAATTGTTGCTGTTCCATTTGCAGGAATTGTAATAGTTTCAGGAACATTTATATCAGCTTCATCGTCAGTTAATACATATGAACCATAAGTGTTTGGTGCTGTAACGTATAGACCGTCTCCAGCATTAACTGGATAATCAATTTGCAATTGAGTATTTACATTGTACGTTGCTTCATCATCTGAATAGTTTTTCGCTTCTAAAGTGAAGGTGAATTGGTCGTTTTGAATTTCCTTTAATGCAACCGTTCCTTCATTTGTTTTGCTATCTGCAACAACTACATCTGTGGATAGGGCATTTGCAATCTGCATTAAGCCTGCACCTTGGCGGCGAGGCGAAACAAATTCACCTTCATATAATTCGATTGGAGTTGCCGTGTTCATTAATAGATTTTTTGCAAGTTGAACTCGGTCATAACCAGTTAGATTGAATTTAGAGTCAACACGTTCCAGCACCAGGGCACTACCACCTGCAACATGTGGAGAAGCCATAGAAGTACCGCTCATTAAACCATATTTATCATCGTTTAAAGTAGAGAAAATATTGCCGCCCGGTGCAGTAATTTCAGGTTTGAAATCTAGATTCGGCGTTGGCCCCCAAGAAGTAAAGCTGCTCATTTGACC
Source organism: Lysinibacillus fusiformis (assembly GCA_030027265.1). Classification (GTDB taxonomy): domain Bacteria; phylum Bacillota; class Bacilli; order Bacillales_A; family Planococcaceae; genus Ureibacillus; species Ureibacillus fusiformis_A. The sequence continues at coordinate 57,538 of JASENG010000004.1, forward strand.
CGCAGTCGGATTTTGAACTTCCATAAAATCGCCTTCGAAGGAAACGGTCACCTTTTGACCATTATCAAGCGCGGTTTTCATTGCGATTCCATCTGTTTGTAAAGTTGACATAAATGGAATTGTAATGGCTGGATCTGAGGCCATATTAATCGTACCATCAGCATTATTGTAAATAATTGCAGCTATAGCACCAGCATTTTGTGCGTTTAATCCTTTTTCGATAAAAGTATTTTCACCGCGTGAAATAAGCGCAACTTTTCCTGTAAAATCTTTGCCTTCAAAGTCGGCTGCAGTACCTAATCCGGCATCCATTATTTCTATCTGCCCAGGTAAAACAGCTTGAGGATCTGCTTCATTTGCCAATAAATAGATTGCACTTCCTGCATTTTCGCCATCAAATTGATAGTTGAAGCTGTATGCAGTAATCATGCTATTTTCGAAGGATGCAACACTAAGTGAGTCGTTCGAAATACCAGGTGATCCAGTTAAACCATAATCTTGATTTTCAGCATATGGATAAAAAATGCCTGAACCATACATATCAGAATTTCCTGAAGAAATCGCAACCATAATACCGTTTTCAGTTGCACGCGTAACAGCCTGCTGTTCAGGGCTGCTTTCATCCACATAACCAGCTGGCGAGCCTAAAGACATGTTCAGTACATCTGCATTTAGTTTAATCGCGTCATCAATTGCTTTAATATAAATATCTCCATAAGTAGAGGAGAATAATGGATCATTGCCGAACACTTTAAGCGCTAAAAGCTGTGCTTCTGGTGCAACCCCTTTAATGCCATTGTTTTCTTCATCGCCGTTCGCAGCAACAGTACCGCCAACATGCATACCGTGCATAGAGGCTTCTGGACCTAAATCTAAAATCTCGTGATTTCCATCCATATAGTTATAGCCAAAAGGAACCTTGGCAGTATAGAATTGGCCATTCTCGATGGACCCATCTGCTAATAGTGCGTCAACTTCGCTTTTTGTTAACTCAGCTGTACTATTATCAGTCAAGATCATATCCTTGTGGCTAGGATCGATACCAGTATCAATAATGCCGACAACCATACCTTCACCTTTGTAGCCATAATCATTCCAAGCTTGCTGGGCTTGTACCAATTCTTTTGAGTACACCATATCTGGCGTATACTCGGGTCTTTCGTATTCTGTCGCTTCATAGACAGCTTTAACACCATAAGTGGAAGCAATCTTTTCGACAACTTTTGCTTCTACCTCGGCAGAAAATCCGTTAAATACAACCGTGAAGTTTTTAAGATATTTCATAGAAGGGACAGCTGCTTTTAAATTGGACTTTACATTTTTTTGTTCATTCACAACAGTCGCTTCTAATGATTTTTTTTCAGAAGCTTTTAATTCCTTGTAAAGAAGCCCTTTTTTTGTCGCTTTTTGAATAACCGGTTCACCCTCGAGCTCGATTACGATTCGAACTTTCTCATCGGGATTTTTTGGATTCAGCAAAGATTGAGAAATGTTAACTTCTGTTTTTTCTTGTTGAATGGTAGGTAGATTTTTTAAGCTTTTTGCACTAGCACTTGCGGTACTAATGTTAAAGATTGCGGAACTAAATGACAAAATAAAAATAATTGCCACTAGTAAGGTCTTCCTCAGTTTCATTCAGTTTCCCCCTGTTTCATATGAAAATAGTTATAGAAAAAACTAAATTTAAATCTATTAGCTTTCAATAGTTTTAAGATAGTTAAATCCATTGTTCTTTTATTAGATAAATAGACGAAATATTCCTTTAATTGAATTGTTTTTGATTCAAAAGAATGATATTTTCATATACTTTATAAATCGGAATTCTCATAAAAAAATGGAAAAATTCCAAATTCGGGAAAAAATGTCGAAGGACTGTATATATTTGCTCAATAGATTTATAAAAGTTAGTGCAAAGGGTGTGTGTGGAAGTGGGATAATATATCTGATGGAATGAGAAATAAAAAAGATCTAAGAAGCTGTCCTCTTCTTAGATCTGAATATAATTATATCAATATTATTTTTTTAATTTCATAACGAGCTCTTCATCTGGAGTAACGTAGAGCGTTTTTTGTTCAAAGTAAATCACGAAACCTGGTTTTGCACCATTCGGCTTTTTCACTTGTCGAATCTCTGTGTAGTCGACAGGCACCGACGAAGACTCTCTTGCTTTGCTGAAATATGCGCTTAAAGTAGCCGCCTCAGCCAGTGTTTCCTCATCGGGCTCGTTAGAATGGATAACGACATGGGAGCCGGGAATATCCTTTGTATGCAGCCAAATATCTGTTTTTCTAGCAATTTTAAAGGTTAAATAATCGTTTTGCTTATTATTTTTTCCGACGGATATAGGGATTCCAGTAGATGAAACAAAAGACTCCGGAGAAGGTTTTGTCGGCTTTTTCTTCTTTTTGCTTGCCCGCATTCGAAGATAGCCTTGCTCGGCTAGTTCTTCACGAATTTCTTCAATATCAGCAGGTGATGCCTGGTTTACTTGGGCCATCAACATTTCGAAATATTGAATTTCATTTTCTGTTTTTTCTATTTGGTCTTTTACCATTACAAGCGCATTTTTCGCTTTATTATATCTGCTATAGTAGCTTTGGGCATTTTCGACAGGCGTTTTTCGTTCGCTGATAGGAATCGTAATTTGTTCGCCACTTTCGCTATAGTAATTTGTAACGGTAACTTCCTTCATGCCTTTTTCGAATAAGTACAAATTGGCCATTAATAATTCGCCATAGAGCTGGAATTTATCTAGTTTAGAAGCCTGCTCCAAGTCTTTGTTCAACTTTTTGATTTTGAGTTTTAATTTATTTAGCTCATTTTGAAGCCAACGCTCCAAGTCTCCTGCCTGCTGTTTTACACGATCTCGTTCTGCACGTGCAAAGAATGTCCGGTCTAATAAGATACTTAATGTCTCATATTTTGTTTCTGCACCTTCCAAATGGGATAATTTAGTAGGAGAGAAATAAATTTTTCGATCCGCTTCCAGATAGGTTGGACTTGCACCTTTCACAATTTCATCAATAAAGGAGCGGAAGGACTGGACCTTCTCATTGCCCTCCAGCCTAAATAATAACTCATTGGCATGGGTTGGTGAAAAGCCTTTAAAATGCTCCACGATATCTTTTGCTAAAACTTCTCCTGTGAAAAAGCGTTTTATTTCCTCATCACTTACAAGCAGAGGGTTTACTTTGTTCTGCTCAGGCGGAGTGATATAAAGCTGGCCAGGCAATACTGTACGATAGCTATTGATTGATGGGGGCAAATGCTTTAAGCTATCGATAATTTTATTATTCGCTTGATCAATTAACACAATATTGCTATGTCTTCCCATTATTTCGATTGTCAGTTTACGAAAAACTTGGTCCCCGATTTCATTTTTACTTTCTATATTTAATGTAATTATTCGTTCAAAAGGATCTGTTTCAATCTTATGAATAAAGCCGCCTTCGATGTGTTTGCGAAGGAGCATACAAAACATAGGTGGTTCAGAAGGATTGTCAATTGAATGGTGAGTTAAATGTACTCGAGCATATGATGGGTGAATTGAGCTTAATAATTTATAGTTCTCACCATTTGCGCGAATATGTATGACGATTTCAAGTGAATTTGGTTGGTGTATTTTTGTTATGCGGCCAGTTTCTATTTTTTTTAATTCATTTGTCATTGCAAATGTAAATAATCCATCAAAAGCCATGATTGTGTACCTCTTTTCTAAAAATCAATTTTAAAAATGGTGATTGGGTGTTTTTTGTTATAGAAAGATAAAGTCTATTTTTCATTATACAATAGTTCTGACATGATTCCTCCAATATTTGCTTTTTCGAAACCTCATAGATTAAATCTTTACTTAGATGTGGTATACTTGGAATAGTATGCAAAGAAGGGTGTGATGACCTTGGTGCGTAGTATGACCGGTTTTGGCAGAGGTGTCACAGCTACGAATAATTATCAGCTCACTGTTGAAATTCGATCAGTGAATCATCGGTTTTTAGAAATTTATACGAAGTTCCCCAAAGAGTGGTTTGAAGCTGAAATAGCGGCAAAAAAACAGTTATCCCAATATGTTAAACGCGGAAAAGTAGATGTAGCCATCAATTTAAAAAACCTCGGGAACGAAAATTTATCCATTCAAATTAATTGGCCACTGATTGAAGCTTATAAAGCTGCAAAGGAACAGCTGCAAGAAGTCGTCTCGTTGGAAGAAAAGTGGTCGATGCAAGATATTCTTTCATTAGAGAATGTTTTCTCCTACGAGAAGCAGGAATTATCGCCTGAGGAAATAATGGACGCGATTGAGCATGCGGTGAAAGAAGCGGCAGAAAAGCTGGTTGAAATGCGGATTCAAGAAGGTCAGCAGTTAAAGCAGACCTTGTTAAGCTATAATAGTCAGTTAAAAGAACTAATCCACAATATACGCGAGTTGTCTAGTGAAGCAGTCAATAAGTTTCGTGATAAATTAATCGATCGTTTAAGGGAAATCGGCAACCTGGAGATACTCGAGGACCGATTGCTGGCAGAAATCGCGATTTTTGCTGAAAAGGTTGATATTGCAGAAGAGCTCGATCGTTTGGATAGTCATTTTAAACAAATGGAAACTACAATAGAGGAATCGGGTTCAATAGGACGTAAATTGGATTTTTTAATGCAGGAAATGCATCGTGAAATTAATACAATTGGTTCTAAAAATCAAAATTCCGAAATTTCTATTGCAGTGGTTCAAGCTAAAACTATTTTAGAAAAAATGCGTGAACAAGTACAAAATATTGAATAATAAATTTAGTAGGAAGAAAAAGTCCCCACTAAGTGATTTTTTACTTTATACTGTAATAATCATTAAAAAAATGCTGTAAAGAAGTAGTAAGGGAGAAGCAGAGAACAATGAGAAAAGAACGAGGTTTATTAATTGTTCTATCAGGCCCATCTGGTGTCGGTAAAGGAACAGTACGGAAAGAACTTTTTTCAAAGGCCGGCACTAATTATGAATATTCGATTTCAATGACAACTCGCGCTCCACGTGAAGGTGAAATTGATGGAGTCGATTATTTCTTCAAATCGCGGGTGGAATTTGAAGCGCTGATTGAAGAAGGCGGCTTATTAGAGCATGCTGAGTTTGTAGGCAACTATTATGGTACTCCGCTTGCCTATGTTAATGAAACATTGGATGCAGGACGTGATGTATTTTTGGAAATAGAGGTACAAGGAGCTGCACAAATCCGTGAAAAAGCACCGGAAGCTCTTTTCATCTTCCTGGCGCCGCCTAGTATTTCAGAGTTGCAAAATCGTTTAATCGGACGCGGTACTGAAACGGAAGAAATTATTAAAAAGAGAATTGATACGGCACGCAATGAGCTTGAAATGATGAGTTTATATGATTATGTGGTTGAAAATGATGAAATTCAAAACGCATGTGATAAAATAAATGCTATCATTGTTGCGGAGCACTGCCGCCGTGAACGTATTGAAAAAACTTATTTGTCTATGTTGAGAGGAGAATAAAATATATGTTATACCCATCTATTGACGCTTTAAAAAGTAAAATCGATTCAAAATATTCTTTAGTGAGCTTAGCTTCGAAACGCGCTCGCCAAATGCAGGAAGAAGGCGATGAGCAGTTAGCAAAATACGTTTCGTACAAACCAGTAGGTAAAGCTCTGGAAGAAGTAGCAGCTGGCGTACTTAAAAAAGAAAAACAAGACGAGTCAACTGTTTACGAGGACGAAGTTTAAAATTATATTTATTTTTTGTTTGTAGATATGTTGTAATCAGCTAGCTCCCGAAGAATTATTCTTTGGGAGCTTGTCATTTGAAAGGAGATAAGCTATGCAAAAAAATATTTTGCTTTGTGTATCAGGCGGGATTGCAGTTTATAAAGCAGTAGCACTTGTGAGTAAATTAACAAAAGCCAATTTCAATGTAAAAGTTATGATGACCGCATCTGCAAGGGAGTTCGTCACTCCCCTTAGTTTTCAAGTTATGTCAAAAAATGATGTTTACTTCGATACTTTTGATGAGAAGGATTCAAGTAAAATTGCGCATATCGATTTAGCGGATTGGGCGGATTTAATTCTCGTTGCACCAGCCACTGCAAACGTTATTGGTAAACTTGCAAATGGAATTGCCGATGATATGGTGACTACTGCTTTACTAGCTGCTACATGTCCTGTTTGGCTAGCTCCTGCCATGAACGTACATATGTATGATCATCCTGCTGTAAAACGAAATATCGCGCAGCTAGCGGAGGATGGCTGTTCCTTTATCGAGCCATCTGAAGGTTTTTTAGCCTGCGGGTACGTAGGAAAAGGTCGTTTAGAAGAACCAGAAAAAATTACACAAATTGTGGTCGACTTTTTTAATAAAGAAACAAAAAGTAAATGATCACAGTTGCACAAGTTATCGTGGATGTCGCTGCCTATCCAGTCGACCGCCCTTTCGATTATTTAGTGCCTGCTGATATGACACAAATTATCGAAACTGGCTGTCGTGTTAAAGTACCCTTTGGACCACGAAATGTACTCGGATTTGTTGTAGCGATCAAAAACGAAACCGATGTCCCAATTGAAAAAATCAAACCTATTGCAGAGATTCTGGATATTGAGCCTGTTTTGACGGAAGAGATGCTAGAGCTTGCAAAGTGGTTGAAAAATGAAACAATCTGCTATGAAATCGATGCCCTGCAAGTGATGCTTCCTTCGGCATTAAGAGCAAAATATGAAAAAATCATTAACTTACAAACGGACGTTGAACTTTTACCCCCAGAATTGCGTGAAGTCTTCGGATCTGCCCAGCACGCAAATGTAAAAGAGTTTGAAAAAAATAATTTACTTCCTGTTCTCAAGCAAGCCTTAAAAAATAAACAGGTTTCAATAGAAAATGTCGTTAAACAAAAAGGAAAAATAAAAGAGGTCCGAAAAGTTCAAATTACAGAAGATCTTCATAAGTTATCGGAAATTCATCAACAAATTTCAAATCGTGCCAAGAAGCAAAAGCAACTCGTAGAATGGATGCTGAATCATTCGGGCGAAATAATGAATCCAGAAGTTATCTATAAAGAAGCAAATGCGTCATCTCAAGTTCTAAATGCAGTCATAGATTTAGGAGCGGCTGCTTTTGTTCATCAAGAGGTATACAGAGATCCGTTTACAAAGGAAGTCCAAAAGACGAATTTTTTAAATTTAACAGATGAACAATCCTTTGCATTAAATCGAATTATGGCGTCCATTGATGAAAAAAAGCCTGAAACCTTCTTGTTGCACGGGGTCACGGGCAGTGGGAAAACAGAAGTATATCTGCAAACAATCGCAAAGGTTCTAAGTGATGGAAAAGAGGCAATTATGCTCGTTCCTGAAATTTCCTTAACACCGCAAATGACAGAGCGCTTTCGTTCCCGATTTGGTGAATTAGTAGCAGTGCTGCACAGCGGCTTATCAGTTGGCGAAAAATACGATGAGTGGAGAAAAATACATCAAGGAAAAGTAAAAGTTGTAGTAGGAGCTCGTTCTGCTGTTTTTGCACCCTTTGAAAATGTCGGAATCATTATCTTAGATGAAGAGCATGAATCAACTTATAAACAAGAAGACTCACCGAGATACCATGCCAGGGATGTTGCGATATGGCGCGGCAAGTTTCATCAATGTCCAGTAATCTTGGGGAGCGCAACGCCGTCCCTCGAATCTTTTGCGCGGGCAAAGAAAAATGTTTATAAGCTGCTGACATTAAAAGATCGTGCATTAAAGCAAGCATTGCCCGAGGTACAAATTGTTGATATGCGAGATGAACTGAAAAAAGGCAATCGCTCAATGTTCTCTAAAAGCTTGATGGATTCTATTCAAGCTCGTCTAGATAGAAAAGAACAAATTGTCCTATTTTTAAATCGCCGAGGTTACTCGTCCTTCGTCTTATGCCGAGATTGCGGTACTGTGCTGCAATGCGAAAATTGTGATATTTCATTAACCTATCATCGAAAAAATGAAAAATGCAAATGTCATTATTGCGGCTATGAAATCCATGTCCCAAAGACTTGCCCGCAATGTCAAAGTGAACATATCCGATTTTTCGGTACAGGAACTCAAAAGGTAGAAGAAGAGTTAGCTAAATTCTTCCCTGGAGTCAGAGTGCTGCGGATGGATGTTGATACGACAAGAGCAAAAGGCTCTCATGAACAATTATTGGATGCATTTGGACAAGGGGAAGCAGATATATTACTTGGAACCCAGATGATTGCAAAGGGTCTTGATTATCCCAATATTACATTAGTAGGGGTATTAAGTGCTGATACATCACTTCATTTACCGGATTTCCGTGCGGCTGAAAAAACATTCCAGCTGTTGACGCAGGTAAGTGGACGGGCAGGAAGGCATGAAAAGCCGGGGGAAGTAGTTGTTCAAACTTATACCCCGGAACACTATGCAATTGAATTATCTGAAGCGCAAGACTATGAACCTTTCTATGAACGTGAAATGCATATGCGCCACCAAGCAGGCTATCCTCCCTATTATTACTTGGCATTAATCCAAGTCTCTCACGAGGATGTGTTAATGGCAGCGGATTATGCAGGAAAAGCAGTAGAGTGGCTGCGTTCACAGCTTTCCTTTAATGTTTCAATAATAGGACCTACTGCTGCCGGGATCAGCCGTCTCCAAAATAGATATCGCTATCAATGTTTGATAAAATACAAAATAGAGCCAGATTTAATCCCGACCTTATTGCAATTGATCAAGATTTATCGATCGGATTGGATTAAAAAAGGTATTAATTTGACCGTAGATTTAGATCCCAACATGATATAAACAGATAAGTAGAGTCATTTGTGATTTTACATTATCCTCATAATAACAAGCTTAGAGAAGTGCAGAAAGAGGTAAACTAATAATGGCAATTAGAGAAGTAGTGAAGCATCCAGCAAAGGTGCTTACAACAAAATGTAAAGAAGTAACAGAGATAAATGAAGAAATAATTACACTTCTTGATGATTTATATGACACGATGGTGGAGCATGATGGAGTCGGGATTGCAGCTCCGCAAATTAACGTTCCATTGCGAGTTGCAATTGTAGAACTTGGTGAAGAACGCGATATTTTAGAAATGATTAACCCAACTGTATTGGAAACTTCCGGAGCAGAAGTTGATATAGAGGGATGTTTAAGCTTCCCAAATCTTTTTGGTGAAGTAGAACGCCCAACTTACGTGAAAATAGAAGCTTGCGATCGTGAAGGCAGAGTCTATGAATTAGAAGCTGGAGGCTTTGATGCTCGTGCAATTCTTCATGAAATCGATCATTTAGATGGAATACTATTTGATTCGAAATTAATTCGAGTTGTAACAGAGGAAGAGTTAGCTCAAATGTATGGCGAGGAGGAGTAAGGATGACTTCAGTTGTATTTATGGGGACACCCGATTTTTCTGTCCCGATATTACGAATGATTCACGAGGAAGGGTATGAAGTATTGGCAGTTGTGACTCAGCCTGATCGTCCAGTCGGTCGCAAGAAAGTGTTGACACCGCCTCCCGTGAAAGCGGAAGCTGTACGTTTGGGACTGCCTGTAATTCAACCGGAAAAGCTGCGTAACTCAGAAGAACTGCAAGAAATTCTAGCTTTAAATCCAGATATCGTGATTACGGCTGCTTTTGGTCAAATTCTGCCAAAAGATTTACTGGAGGCACCTCGTTTTGGCTGCATTAATGTCCATGCATCCCTATTGCCAAAATATCGTGGAGGGGCACCGATTCATCAAGCAATTATTGATGGGGAAGAAAAAACAGGTGTCACAATCATGTATATGGCCGAAAAATTAGATGCAGGGGATATTATTTCTCAACGTGCGATTCCTATTGAGGACGAAGATAATACTGGAACAATGTTTGAGAAGTTAAGTGTTGTAGGTAGAGAGCTATTAAAAGATACATTGCCATTAATTATTGAAGGGAAAAATGAACGAATTCCTCAAGATGAGGAAAAAGTTACCTTTGCTCATAATATTTCCAGAGAACAAGAGCGAGTTAATTGGTCCAATAGTGCAAGATCAGTATTCAATCAAGTACGTGGTCTGACGCCTTGGCCAACAGCCTATACAAAATTCCAAGGGGAAAATGTGAAATTATGGGCTGTTACAGAAGGCGATAGTTTAACGGATCAATCACCAGGTCAGGTTATCAAAATTAACAAAGATAGCTTTGAAGTTGCTGCCGGTGATGGAAAGTCCATTGTGATTTTCGAATTGCAGCCTGCTGGCAAAAAGCGTATGACGGCTCAAGACTACCTGCGTGGAACAGGATCGAAATTAGCGATAGGGGACCAATTTGAATGACGAAAAAGAAAGAACAAATTTGGGACGGCAATGTTCGTGACGCAGCCTTATCTATTCTTTTAGCCATAGATAAACATCAAGCATACAGTAACCTATTGCTAAATCAAACCATCAATAAATATAAGATCGATACAAAAGATCGTGCGCTATTAACAGAATTAACATATGGCACACTACAGCATAAATATACACTTGATTTCTATTTAGAGCCTTTTATCAGAGGGAAAATGGACCTTTGGGTAAAGTGGCTTCTTCGACTTTCACTATATCAAATGGAATATTTGGATCGGGTTCCAGACCATGCAGCGGTCAATGAAGCGGTTGAGATTGCAAAACGTAGAGGACATAAAGGAATAGCAGCAGTTGTAAATGGTATTTTGCGATCCATTTTAAGACAAGGCGTCCGTTCCACTAGCGAAATCACTGATCCGACAAAACGTTTAGCGATTGAAACAAGCCATCCGGAATGGTTAGTCGAGCGCTTTGTAGCAGCTTATGGGATGGAAAAAACAGCTGAAATGCTGCAGGAAAATAATGTACCGCCGCTTAACTCTGTTCGTGTTAATACATCCAGAACAACAGTTGAAGAAGTAATCACGCTTTTAGCAGAAGAAGGTGTGGAGGCTCAGCAAAGCAAGGTAATCCCTGAATGCCTTCACCTCATTACTGGGCAAGCTTCTAGAACAAAAGCGTTTAAAGAAGGGTATATTACAATTCAAGATGAAAGTTCTATGATGCCGGCTAATGCGCTTAATCCACAGCCGGGATGGCGCGTACTGGATATGTGTGCAGCTCCGGGCGGCAAAACGACGCATATGGCAGAGAAGATGAATAATGAAGGCTCGATTTTGGCAACAGATATTCATCCGCATAAGTTGGATCTGATAGATGAAACGAGCACTCGTCTAGGATTAAATATTATTCAAACTGCGCCGGTTGATGGACGAAAAGCGGCAGAATTTCTACAGGCGGAATCTTTTGATGCCGTATTAGTGGATGCACCGTGTTCAGGTTTAGGGGTAATGAGACGCAAACCTGATATTAAATATACAAAACGCGAAGAAGATCTTTCGAGACTTCATACGATCCAGCTCGAGCTTCTAGATAATGCAGTGAAGGTTCTTAAAAAGGGTGGACGTTTGGTTTATAGTACTTGTACTGTAAATAAAGAGGAAAATGAAGAAACTGTTCAAGCCTTTTTGGCGTCTCATCCAGAAATAGAGTCAGTTCCACTAGAAAATTTACCGAAAGAACTTTTAGAAAAAAGCCAGGGTGGCATGCTACAAGTATTCCCGCAAGATATTGGGAGCGATGGTTTTTTTGTAGCAGCATTTCGAAAAAGCGCACAAGATTAGACATAAAAAGGAGATTCCGAAGCACTAATGGAAGAAAATAAAGTTAATGAACGTATACAAGACTTGGTAGAAGAGGCTGAAAAAAAGCCTTTGCGTCGCGAGAAGAAAGAAAAACCACAATTAAAAGAATCAATCTATTCATTACGCCCTGACCAATTGGAAGAATGGCTGACAGCAAATGGAGAAAAAGCATTTCGTGCTGGACAAATTTATGAATGGCTATATGAAAAGCGTGTGAAAACTTTTGATGAAATGTCAAACTTATCAAAAGCATTGCGCGAAAAACTTGCAGAGAATTTCTTATTAACTACTCTTTCAACAATTATCAAACAAGAATCAAAAGATGGCACAATCAAGTTTTTATTCCAGCTTCAAGATGGCTATTCCATTGAAACGGTTTTAATGCGTCATGAATATGGAAATTCTGTTTGTGTAACAACACAGGTAGGCTGCCGTATCGGTTGTACGTTTTGTGCATCCACTCTTGGTGGGTTAAAACGTCACCTGCTGGCTGGAGAAATTGTTGAGCAGGTTGTGAAAGTACAAAGAGAGCTAGATGAAGCAGGGGACCGTGTGTCGCATATCGTAATCATGGGCATCGGTGAACCATTCGATAACTACGATGCGATGATGAACTTCTTGAAAATTATTAATAATGATAAAGGTTTAAACATCGGTGCACGTCATATAACTGTTTCGACATCAGGAATTGTGCCGAAAATTTACAAGTTTGCCGATGAGGAATTACAGATTAATTTCGCAGTTTCTCTACATGCACCAAACCAAGAAGCGCGCCAAAAATTAATGCCGATTGCTCGTGCCTATAAATTAGATGAGCTGCTTGAAGCTGTACGCTATTACACGAAAAAAACAGGACGTCGTGTAAGTTTCGAATATGGCTTAATGTCAGGTGAAAACGATTCGGTGGAAGTCGCCGAAGAATTAGCGGATTTAATCAAGGGCATTAAATGTCATGTAAACTTAATCCCTATTAACTATGTACCTGAGCGTGATTATATCCGTACTTCACGCAATAGTATTTTTGCCTTTGAAAAAACTTTAAAGAAACGTGGTATTAACGTAACAATTCGACGTGAACAAGGTGCTGATATTGCAGCAGCATGTGGTCAATTACGTGCACAAGAACGTCAAGAAGAAACAAAGTAGGCAGGTGACTTATGTGAAGTTTACAGTCGAAAGTGATATAGGACGTAAACGAATGGTTAATGAAGATCGGGTTGCTTTTATTGAGCATCCCGATCGCTTTAAGCTCGCCATTTTAGCGGATGGTATGGGTGGTCATAATGCAGGCGATGTAGCAAGCGAAATGGCGATTGAAGAAATGAGAGCTTATTTTCTTAACGCAAGCTTAACGCAACTTGATTCTAAACAAACGAAAGAACAATGGATGCTCGAAACGATTCAATCCGTTAATGAAAAGATCTACACCCATTCTTTAACAAATGAAAGCTGTAAAGGAATGGGCACTACATTAATTGCGATGCTTATTGATGGACAAGACTGTTTAATCGGCCATATTGGAGATAGCAGGGTCTATTATTTCACTTCGGAAACCGTTTCTTTGATCACGAGAGATCATTCATATGTTAATTTTCTTGTGGAATATGGGGAAATAAGTGAAGAAGAAGCAGCCAATCATCCTCAAAAGAACTTTATCGTTAAGTCACTTGGGACGGAAAGTTCCATTGAACCAGACTTTTATGAACTTCATCTGGAACCTGCATCCAATGTAGTAATTTGTTCTGATGGCTTAAGCAATAAACTAACTACCGAAGAGATGGCCGCCATTTTGACTTTACCATTATCGATTGATGAAAAAGGCAAAAAGTTAATACAGCTCGCCAATGATTCTGGTGGAGAAGATAATATTTCAGTGATTTTATTAGCAAATGATGAGGAGGTGTAAAAGATGATAGAAGGAAAAAGAATAAATGACCGTTATAAGATTTTAGACCTTATTGGTGGGGGCGGGATGTCAAATGTGTATTTAGCACATGATATGATTCTCAATCGTGATGTAGCTGTGAAGATACTGCGTTATGATGCTGCAAATGAAGAGGAATTCCATCGCCGTTTCCAAAGAGAGGCTTTATCAGCTACCAGCCTTACACATCCTAATATTGTGAGTATCTATGATGTCGGTGAAGATCAGGATATGCATTACATCGTGATGGAATATATAAAAGGCAAAACATTAAAACAATACATAAATGAGTTTTCGCCTTTAACACCTGCCAGAAGTGTTCAAATCATGAAGCAATTAACATCAGCGATTGCTCATGCACACGAAAATCAAATTATTCACCGTGATATTAAACCCCAAAATATATTAGTTGATCATGAAGGGGATGTAAAAGTAACCGATTTTGGAATTGCTACATCCTTAACTGCAACGAGCTATACAAAAACAAATTCTGTTATTGGGACAGTGCATTATTTATCTCCCGAACAGGCTCGTGGAGGAACTGCTACAAATCAATCTGATATTTATGCGCTTGGTATCGTGCTGTATGAATTATTAACGGGTGAACTTCCGTTTTCCGGAGAGTCTGCAGTATCGATTGCATTAAAGCATTTACAGACTGAAACGCCATCAATCAGAGCATTGGATGCATCGATACCACAAAGCTTGGAGAATGTCGTGTTAAAGGCTACTGCCAAAAATCCACTGCATCGCTATGCATCGGTGGAAGAAATGGAGGAGGACCTTCAAACAGTTTTATCCCCTAGCCGCAGCAATGAAAAGAAATTCGCGCCGCCAATTGATGATGATGAAACAAAAGCAATGCCAGTTATCAAGGAACCATTGCCAATCGGCGATATAGCAAATACGAAAATCTTATCGCAAGAAACTGGTAAAATTGAAAAAGTAGAACCTGCAAAAAATCACAAGAAAAAGAAAAAAGACCCAAAAGCAGGAAAGAAAAAGAAAAGCCGCGGGAAAATCTGGGGTATTATAATTGCTTCGATTTTAATTATTATTTTAGCCGCGATTTTGTTGTTTAACCTACTAAGTCCAAAACAAGTTGAAATACCTCAAGTGGCTAATTTAGAAGTGGACGAAGCAATTGAATTGCTTGAAACTTCGGGCTTTACTATTGGTGAAACAAAAGAAAAACATTCGGAAGATGTCGAAAAAGGGCTTGTAGTCGAAACGAATCCAAAGGCTGGTCTAACACGTGTTGAAGGTACAGAAATAGATTTATATGTGAGTCTGGGTACCGAAACAGTTCCAATGGATGATTATGTAGGGAAGCAGATTGACCAGGTGACATCATTCCTTGAAAATAGTGACTTTAAGTTTCGCGTAGTAAGTGAAGAATCCAGTGAATCAGAGGGCACAATCATTGCTCAGGAGCCAAGCGGTGGAGAAGAAGTTGTTCCAGGAGAGACGGAAATTGTGTTAACGGTCAGCCAAGGAAAAAGCTATGGAACAGTGGAGGACCTTTCTGGATATAATAAAGCCTCGTTAAAAGGGTATGAACAACGTTCCGGCTTTAAGATCGATATATCTGAAGATTATTCGGATGATGTTCCGGCTGGAGAAGTCATTGAACAATCTCCTGATGCAAATAAAAGCTTGGAGCTAGGCGGCAAAATTCATGTGGTTATCTCGAAAGGTCCGAAAGAAAAGGAATCTAAAATGTATTACAAAACGATTAACATTCCTTATGAGCCAATTCAATTAGGTGATAAACAACAGGTTCGAATCTTTATTCAAGATAAAACACATACGATGGTCGAGCCTTTTGCAGAATTTACCATTACAGAGGATACTACTTATAAGCTCGAATTAGAAATTACCGAAGATCAACCAGCGGCATATCGAATAGAACGTGATGCGATGAGGATTGATGAACAAACGATTCCATATGACAAAGTTGAGGAGTGAAACAATGGCTCAAGGCCAAATTCGTAAAGCCTTAAGTGGTTATTATTATGTCTATTACAATGGAGAATTAGTACAATGCCGCGGTCGCGGTGTTTTCCGGAATCGGGGAGAATCACCGCTGGTTGGCGACTTTGTTGATTTTACCAAAGAAGGAGAATCGGATGGAACAATCATGAAAATCCATCCGAGAACGAATGAACTTGTACGTCCGCCTATAGCGAATATTGATCAAGCACTATTGGTGTTTTCGGTCAAGGAACCGGACTTTAATACGATATTATTGGATCGCTTTTTAGTCGTTTTGGAGTCTTTCCAAGTTGAGCCCATTATTTGTTTAACGAAGATGGATTTATTGACTGAAGAGGAACGAACAGGCCTACAAAGCTATATTGATGATTATAAGGCGATTGGATATGAAATCATCGAAACGTATAAAGAGGATTCCTCCCTATTAGATCGCCTGCAGCCAATACTGAAAGGAAAAACATCCGTTTTAGCAGGTCAGTCCGGTGTTGGTAAATCGACTTTATTAAATACATTATTGCCTGGATTAGAGCTGGAAACGGGTGTTATTTCTCAAAGTCTTGGTCGGGGTAAACATACAACCCGTCATGTAGAATTAATCGAAGTTTGTGATGGCTTATTAGCTGATACACCAGGATTTAGCTCCTTTGATTTTGATACAATTGAAAAGGAAGAATTAACTTCGTGTTTCCCTGAATTCAGCCGATTGAGTGAAGGCTGCAAGTTTAGAGGGTGCTTACATATAAAGGAGCCGAAATGTGCAGTAAAAGAAGCGCTTGAAACAGGAGAAGCAAAGAATTATCGTTACGAGCATTATCAACAGTTTTTACAAGAAATTATTGATCGAAAGCCGAGGTATTAGTGATGATTAAGATTGCACCATCCATATTGTCAGCAGATTTTGCTAAGTTAGGACAAGAAGTGAAAGAAGTTGAAGCAGCTGGGGCAGAGCTTATCCATATTGATGTAATGGATGGGCATTTTGTACCCAATATTACAATGGGCCCTATTGTTGTAGAAGCTTTGCGTCCTATTACACAATTACCCCTTGATGTTCATTTAATGATTGAAAACCCAGATAATTATATCGAACAATTTGCGAAAGCTGGGGCAGACTATATTTCTGTGCATGTAGAGGCTTGCAGACATTTGCATCGTACAATTCAGCTAATTCGTTCATTTGGTGTCAAGTCAGGTGTTGTATTAAATCCACACACACCGATTGAGTCGATTCAACATGTTTTGGAAGATATCGATTTTGTCTTATTTATGACTGTAAATCCAGGGTTTGGAGGGCAAAAATTCATTTCTTCTGTTGTTCCTAAAATTGAAGCACTTTCAAAAATCATAAAAGAGCGCGGACTGGATATTGAAATTGAAGTAGATGGCGGAATTACGGCCGAAACAATTGGTTTGTGTGCGAAAGCTGGTGCGACAATGTTTGTAGCAGGTTCGGCAATTTATAATAAAGATGATCGTGCAAAAGCTATACAAGAGATTAAAACAGCTGGTGAGGCTGTATTACAATAATGACGTGCATTGTTATTTGTTCAGGTGGGCCAAAGCGTGAACTTTGCGCATTTGATGAATTTGTTTCTCCAAATACACGTTTTATAGGTGCAGATAGAGGCGCTCTTTATTTAATAGAAGAAGGGGTTATTCCACTTGAAATTGTTGGTGATTTTGATTCATTATCAGATGAAGAGTGGCAAAGAGTATCCAGTATCGCACTTAAGGTTGAAAAGGTTCAAGCGGAAAAAGATGATACAGATACGGATTTAGCGCTGTTAAAGGCGGTATCATATAATCCATCAGAAATCTATATAACAGGTGTAACCGGAGGCAGGCTCGATCATTTTGAAGCTGCTCTGCGTTCTATGTACCGTTTTCAAGTAAAGAATCCGCATATTCACATAAAAATTATAAACTCTCATAATGAAATTAGCATACTATTGCCTGGGGAACATACTATAATACGAGATGAAAAGTTTCGATATATTTCATTTTTTGCTTACGAAAATGAAGTAGAAAATGTGACAATACGAGGTCTAAAATACGAGACTACAAACGATTGCATTGAAATTGGTACTTCTCGCTTTACTAGTAATGAATTGATTTCCAGCCTTGGGTATATCTCCTTTTCATCAGGCATATGTTTAATGATAAGAAGCAGTGACTAAAAAGGAGGGCCAGCATTTGAGAGTTTATACATTTCAATTGCCGAAATTTGTTAGTAGTCTTACACGCAGTTGCATTAATTTATTTACAGGCGGCGGAAAGAAGAAGAAAAAGGAATAGTCCAGCATTTCTGTGCAATTGCTTACAACCCAAGCCCCTCACCTAATTAGTAGGATAACAGATTCCAAATGTTGGGTGGGGGTACCTGTAAGCACTTGCGAATTTGCTTTTTGGCCAATATAAATATTGGTTACATAAGTGGTGTCACAGGTAGCCAATTATTGCATATTGGTCATGAACTTTTACAACAAAATATGCAATTTTTTCAGCTATTTTTGGTGCGCTTAACTTAAGTTCAATCAACGGGGACGAAAGAGCAAACGAAAATTTGAGTTTTAATGTTCTTATTCCTTCATCTATGTGTGTTTCGCCAGTCCCCTATAGATTGGATTTTATTGTATCGCCTTGAGAGTAAATCAGATGCATCAACCCAGAAATCGATAGTATAAAAGAACTGTCCGTATTAGTTATGGGCAGTTCTTTTTATCGTCTGGATAATGGCCAAAAATAAAAAACATCAATTTTTACAAATGTAAAAATCGATGTTTTAAAATACGATTAAACGCGTTCAACTTTACCAGATTTAAGCGCACGAGCAGAAACCCATACACGTTTTGGTTTACCGTTCACTAAAATACGAACTTTTTGTAAGTTTGCACCCCAAGTACGTTTGTTAGCGTTCATTGCGTGTGAACGATTGTTGCCTGAACGAGTTTTTCGACCAGTTACTACACATTGTTTAGGCATGTATATTCCCTCCTTACAGATGAATCTGAAAGATTGTTTTTCAGTTCTTTATTTCACATACTTTAATAATTTAACATAGACAGGAATCCTATGCAATAGTTTTCACATAACCTTTCAAGAAAAAATCCTTTACACCATGTAAAAGAGCGTTAAAAATGGAAAAGCTATAGAAAAAGAACTATTATAGAAAGAAAAGCGGAAGGTGCTCGCAAGCCTCCGAGTCGACGAAAGCGCAACGTCCTGTTGCATCGTCGACATGACTCACATCCTGTGAGACCCAACAACTGGCCGACAAAAACGCCACACGCGCGTGCATTATCGGCACTTGGACATCCCTGTGCATCGGAAGAATCGGCAAAAGGACGCTATTTGTCCTTGCAGGCGATGCTGAAGTTGTCGAGGAGCTAGCACCTGAAGCTGGACAAAGAAAGCGGAAGGTGCTCGCAAGCCTCCGAGTCGACGAAAGCGCAACGTCCTGTTGCATCGTCGACATGACTCACATCCTGTGAGCCCCAACAACTGGCCGACAAAAAAGCCACACGCGCGTGAATTGTCGGCACTTGCACATCATGGTTGCCTGAGGAGCAAGCACCTGAAGCTGGACACTGTTCAAGTACTGTAAATTAATTGCTAAAGCCAACGGTATAAAGATTTGCGAAAATATAGATAAAAATGAAATACTAGACAATATGTAGACGAATACCAAGGTTTTCTTTTATAATCAATTTTTGTGTAGTACAATAGAATTTAGTGAAAATGAGCCAAGGGGGCAAAGTCATGTCAGTAGAAATTAATAATGATTTCGGCCATATTGATATTTCAAATGATGTAATTGCACAAATTGCTGGTGGAGCAGCAATTGAATGCTATGGTATTGTCGGAATGGCGTCTAAACATCAAATTCGTGATGGATTAACAGATATTTTACGAAAAGAAAACTTTGCAAAAGGTGTAATTATTCGTCAAGAGGGACAAGACCTTCATATTGACATGTATATTATTGTTAGCTATGGAACGAAAATTTCAGAAGTGGCTTACCAAGTACAATCTAAAGTAAAATACACAGTAAACAAAACATTAGGTATGAGCGTTAAATCAGTAAACATTTTTGTTCAAGGCGTTCGTGTTATGAATGTGTAAGAGGAGGATTTTAATCGGATGAAGTCACTAGACGGAATCAAATTTGCAGAAATGGTGCAAATGGGTGCCCATAATTTATCTCAAAATGCAAATTATGTTGACTCTCTAAACGTATTCCCGGTTCCAGATGGAGATACAGGTACAAATATGAACCTGTCTATGACCTCGGGAGCAAAAGAAACGGAAAGCAATGTTGCAAAACATATTGGGAAAACCGCACAGAGCTTATCGAAAGGATTATTAATGGGTGCTCGTGGCAACTCGGGCGTAATCTTATCTCAATTATTCCGTGGTTTCGGAAAAGCAATCGAAAAAGATGCTGAAATTGATGCAATTCAATTTGCCAATGCATTCCAGGCAGGCGTGGATACTGCCTATAAAGCCGTTATGAAGCCGGTTGAAGGGACAATTCTAACAGTTGCTCGTGAAGCAGCAGCAAAAGCTTTAGAAGTTGCCCAAGAAGAAGACAGTATTCTTGCTGTGATGGAAGCAGTCGTAAGCGAAGGAAAAAACTCATTAAATCGTACACCGGATCTTTTGCCTGTATTGAAAGAAGTTGGCGTGGTGGATAGCGGTGGTCAAGGATTATTATTCGTATACGAAGGATTCCTTGCCTCTTTAAAAGGTGAAGCGCTTCCAGAGAAAAACGATGCATCCCTTGATGATTTAATCAGTGCAGAGCATCACCGTGCACAGGATTTTATGAGTACAGAAGATATTGAATTTGGCTATTGTACGGAAATTATGGTTCGTTTGGAAAAAGCAAAAGAACCATTTGACGAAGCAAAATTCCGCGAAGAACTAAATGTAATGGGTGACTCTTTGCTTGTCGTTTCGGATGACGAAATTGCAAAAGTACATATTCACTCAGAAACACCAGGTGCTGTACTTGCTGCAGGTCAAAAATATGGCAGCTTAATTAAAATTAAAGTCGACAATATGCGTGAACAGCATTCTGCAATTGTAAACGACAAAGAAGAAACTGCTGTTGCAGCTGCACCGAAGAAACAAGAAAAGCATCCATATGCGGTAGTGACAATTGCAATGGGTGAAGGAATTGCAGAATTATTGCGCAGTATCGGTGCTTCTTATGTCATCGAGGGCGGCCAAACAATGAACCCTTCAACTGAGGACATTGTAAAGGCTGTTAAAGATATTAACGCTGAACGCGTATTAATCTTGCCGAACAATAAAAATATTGTAATGGCAGCAGAACAGGCTGTTGAATTATTAGATATCGAAGCGGCTGTAGTGGCGACTAAAACAATTCCACAAGGGATGGCAGCAATTTTAGCATTCAACCCTGAAAGTTCAGTAGCTGATAATAAACAAGGTATGACAAACGCATTCTCTCACGTGAAAACAGGTCAAGTGACGTTTGCTGTTCGTGATACAACTATTGATGGTGTAGAAATCCACAAAGACGACTACATGGCATTGGCTGAAGGCAAAATCATTTTATCCACGCCGAAAATGTTAGATGCAGCGGTGAAGGTTGTAGCGGAATTAGTTGATGAAGATTCAGAAATCATCACAATCCTTTACGGAGAAGATGCAACAGAAGCGCAAGCAAACGAGCTTGCAAGCTTCATCGAAGAAAACTATCCTGATGCAGAAGTAGAAATTGTTGAAGGAAAACAATCGTTATATCCATTTATTTTATCGATTGAATAATTGATGCTGGGAAAGGGTGCGGGTGTATGAAAAGATACGCTTCGTGGCAATTTCTTTCGCTGAACAAATGCTGGCCCAAAAGGTTGTTGAGTGCAACAACTCCCTGTGGCCGGCATTTTCTTTTTTATGGAGATTGCTATGGCAGTAATAAAAAGTCTCCATTGTATGGAATGAGGCAAAGATATGCCCTGAACAGCCCGCTAATTTGACAAAACAAAGTTATGGCTGAAGCAGGAGTGTCACAAAACGCAGATTAAGCTGACAGAACGAACCGTGAAAGAACTGAGAATGTCTCTAAAATTCCGAATTCAAAGCAAGAGGAGCAAAGATGAGGTATTCCAATTCCTTTTAGCTGAACAAGATTAAATACAAAACGAACAAAAACACATCAAAATAGAAAGGAAATTTGGCTCGAACAAGTTTTCTAAATAATATATTTTTTGTGTCTCTATGATTCTTCGTGATAAACTATGCTTAAAATAATAGAAATTATTTCTGATAACAAATCATTTCGGATTTTAATATAATTGAGAGTAAGGGGGAGAGTAGGTTGAAATTTACATCAGTCTTTGACATCATCGGTCCAGTTATGATTGGACCATCGTCTTCTCACACTGCGGGTGCTGCGCGCATCGGACGAGTTGCGAGAGATTTATTTGGCCGAAAACCTAAATGGGCGAAAATTCACCTATATGGTTCCTTTGCGGAGACATTCAAAGGACATGGAACAGATGTAGCAATTGTCGGTGGATTGTTAGATTTTGATACATTTGATGAACGCATCAAAACAGCATTTGAACATGCAAAGAATGAAGCGCTTGAATTCGAAATTATCCCGGAAACAGCAAATAAAGAACATCCAAATACAGCCCGAATCGTTTTGGGAGATGAGACAGGTGAAATGTCGGTAGAAGGGATTTCTATCGGTGGCGGTAAAATTGAAATTAGTGAAGTAAATGGCTTTAAACTTCGATTAACTGGAGGTATGCCTGCGATTTTGGTCGTTCATGACGATCGAGCGGGGTGTATTGCCAATGTGGCAAACTGTTTAGCTATGCACCATGTAAATATCGGACATATGGAAGTATCCCGTATTGAACGCGGTCAAACAGCTTTAATGGTAATTGAAGTGGATCAAAATATTGATGAGCGTATTTTGCAACAGATTTCATTGATTCCAAATATTACAAAGGTATCTAAAATTAACAACTAGGGAGTGAGCTTTGTGGACGTATTATTTCATAATGTAAGAGAATTAGTTGAACTTGCTGAAAAAGAAAATAAGCTCATCTCAGAAATCATGATCGAACAAGAAATGAATATGACTGGTCGCTCAAGAGAAGAAATTTTCGCGCAAATGGATCGAAATTTAGTAGTGATGGAGCAAGCAGTCGAACGCGGTTTAAACGGTGTCCAGTCCGTATCGGGCTTGACAGGCGGCGATGCAGTTTTGCTTCAAAACTATATTGCATCAGGCAAAAGTCTTTCAGGAGACCTACTGTTAGATGCTGTAAGCAAAGCAGTAGCAACGAACGAAGTGAATGCGGCAATGGGAACGATTTGTGCAACGCCAACAGCTGGTTCTGCCGGGGTTGTACCTGGTACATTATTTGCAGTGAAAAATAAATTAAATCCAACACGTGAACAAATGATTAATTTCTTGTTCACATCAGGAGCTTTTGGATTTGTCGTGGCAAATAACGCATTCATCTCTGGTGCTGCGGGCGGATGTCAGGCTGAAGTAGGTTCGGCAGCTGGTATGGCGGCAGCGGCAATCGTTGAGATGGCGGGTGGAACTCCTGCACAATGTTCGGAAGCGTTCGCAATTACATTGAAAAATATGCTTGGTCTTGTATGTGACCCAGTGGCTGGTCTTGTAGAAGTTCCATGTGTAAAACGAAATGCAATGGGGGCAGCAAATGCGATGGTTGCTGCAGATATGGCTCTTGCCGGAATTACCAGCCGAATTCCATGTGATGAAGTAATTGGTGCAATGTTTAGAATCGGCCAGACAATGCATCCGAGCTTAAAAGAAACGGCTCGAGGAGGTCTTGCTGCAACACCTACGGGTAAGGCGCTTGCTGCTAAAATTTTTGGAAGTGCCGTAGAAGTTGACTAATGTAACCGAACCAATTACAGCGTTAAAAGGAATTGGAAAAGAAACGGCTGAGCACTTAAGTGAGATGGGTATCTACACTATCGAGGATCTTATATGGACGTTCCCCTATCGTCATGAAGATTTTCGTTTAAAAGATTTGGCGGAAACGCCGCATAATGAAAAAGTTACGATTGAAGCGAGAGTAGAAAGTGTTCCTACCGTACTTTATCTAGGAAAAAACAAATCCAGAATTCAAGTTACGGTACTAGCAGGAAGACATCTTGTAAAGGTTGTATTTTTTAACCAAAATTATTTAAGAACGAAACTGGTTCCAGGTGAGATTGTTACCGTCTCAGGGAAATGGGACCGTGGGCGGCAAGTAATTAATGGCTCATCCATAAAATTTGGTCCTAAAACCGATAATACCGATTTTGAGCCAGTTTATAGCTTGAAAGGTTCCATACATCAAAATAAATTCCGTAAATACATGCGTCAGGCTTTAGATTTATTAGAAGGGGACATGGATGAAACACTTCCAAGCCAATTAATCGAGCAGTATCAATTGCCTTCAATTACAGATGCCTTGGAAGGTGTTCATTTCCCTAAAGACGCCGATCATGCCAAACAAGCAAGGAGACGTTTTGTTTACGAGGAGTTATTGCAATTCCAATTACGAATTCAGTCTTTGCGCAAGATTCGCAAAGAAAATGAAAAGGGCATTGCCATTCAATATGACTTGCAAAAGGTAAGAGAATTTATTAACAGTATTTCGTTTGAACTGACAAATGCCCAAAAAAGAGTGGTCAATGAAATTAGCAAGGATTTAAAAGAGCCGCATCGAATGAACCGACTTTTACAAGGGGATGTAGGTTCTGGAAAAACGATCGTGGCTGCTATTGGTTTATATTCGGCAGTGACAGCAGGCTATCAAGGGGCATTAATGGCGCCAACGGAAATCCTTGCTGAACAGCATGCAGAGTCTCTGAAAGGCTGGTTTGATCCTATCGGCTTGAAAGTAGCATTACTTTCGGGGTCAACGAAAGCAAAAGACAAAAGAATAATCTTAGAACAGCTACATAATGGTGAAATTGATATTTTAATTGGTACCCATGCCTTGATACAGCCAGATGTTATTTTTAAAAATCTCGGCTTTGTTATCACGGATGAACAGCATCGCTTCGGTGTGGAACAGCGTAGAATATTGCGTGACAAGGGAATGAATCCTGATGTGCTGTTTATGACGGCTACACCTATTCCGAGAACCCTGGCGATTACAGCTTTTGGTGAAATGGACGTTTCGATCATCGATGAGCTGCCGGCAGGACGCAAGGAAATTGAAACACATTGGCTGAAGAAGGAACAACTGAATTCAAGTCTGACCAAAATGGAATCTGAATTACGCCATGGGAGACAGGCCTATGTGATTTGCCCATTGATTGAAGAATCGGATAAATTAGATGTTCAAAATGCTGTAGAAGTATACGAGCAGCTAGCAACTATTTTTAATGGTCGCTTTAAAGTGGGGTTAATGCACGGAAGACTGCATCCCGATGAAAAAGATGCGGTTATGCGCGAGTTCTCTGATGGGAAAATTGATGTCCTGGTTTCTACAACTGTTGTAGAAGTTGGAGTGAATGTTCCAAACGCGACATTCATGATGATTTATGATGCAGATCGCTTCGGCCTGGCCCAGCTCCATCAATTGCGCGGTCGTGTAGGGCGTGGCGAACATCAATCTTATTGTGTGCTTCTTGCTGATCCGAAATCAGATGAAGGAAAAGAACGCATGATGTCAATGACGCAAACAAATGATGGATTTAAACTCGCAGAAAAAGATTTGGAACTGCGTGGACCTGGAGATTTCTTCGGGAAAAAACAAAGCGGGTTGCCGGATTTTAAAATGGCCGATTTAGTCCATGACTACAGAACGCTGGAAGTAGCAAGGCAAGACGCAGCAAAACTAATTTACGATGACCAATTTTGGCAATCAGATGAATACCGCTATTTACGTGGGATGCTAGAAGAATCCGGCGCACTAAATGGAGAGCGGATTGATTAGAAGTAATGCAATCCATATAGGAGTAAGTTTGAAAAACGATTTTCGCTTTAAGTAGCGGGAATCGTTTTTATATTTAGCCGTAAAATCATATTGGAGAAAATGAAAGCGATGGTGGATATCCCATAATCTAGACTATTTCATGAGTGCCATCTCCCACAAGAGCAACGGACTCTTTAAAACAACCTCCATCCAAAACCGCCATTCTCCTAATTTATTTGTACTTGCGTTCTTTTTTATAGAAATGTATACTGGTATTAGTACCAAGTGCTAAAAAACTAAAAGTAGGTGACGAGTGTTTTGAAGCGTACGAAAAAAGAACGGCAAAGACTACTGACTGAAACAATTCAAGATAACCCATTCGTCACTGATGAACAATTAGCTTCACAGTTTGGAGTCAGCGTTCAAACTATTCGCCTAGATCGTATGGAACTTTCCATTCCGGAATTACGAGAACGTATAAAAGACGTTGCAGCACAAAATTATGAGAATGAAGTTAAATCCTTGCCCTTAGACGAAGTTATTGGTGAAATTATCGATATTGAATTAGATCAGCGGGCACTTTCCATATTTGATGTAAAAGACGAGCATGTTTTTCAACGCAATGGCATTGCGAGGGGACATCATTTATTTGCTCAAGCGAACTCTTTGGCTGTTGCCGTCATTAATGATGAATTGGCACTAACAGTCAAGTCGAATGTTGTCTTCGTTAAACCTGTAAAAGCAGGAGACCGCGTGATTACTAAAGCGATGGTTCGAGGGAAGAGTACTGAAAAAAATCGTACATATATAGATGTATTATCAACTGTAAATAATGAAACAGTGTTTAAAGGTGAATTTGAAATGTACCGCACGAAAGGTTCAGGTGACAATAATGAAGTTAGCTATTGATGGAATGGGTGGGGACAATGCACCAAAGGCAATTGTTGAAGGTGTATTGCTGGCATTGGAAGATTTTCCAAACATTGAAATACAACTGTATGGAAAACAACAAGAAATACAGCCCTTTTTAAAAGAGCATGCCCGTCTTGAAGTGATACATTGTGAAGAAGTGGTTGAAGGAGAAGATGATCCAGCACGTGCTGTTCGCCGCAAAAAAGACTCATCGATGACTAAAATTCTTGAAGCAGTGGCCGATAAACGAGCAGATGCCTGTGTATCCGCCGGTAATACGGGTGCATTAATGGCTGGAGGCTTATTTAAAGTTGGGCGTATCGAAGGTGTTGCTCGCCCGGCCTTAGCAACGACTTTACCAACAATCGATGGACAAGGCTTCCTAATGCTTGATTTGGGAGCGAATGCTGATGCAAAACCAGAGAACCTTCTACAATACGCCATAATGGGCGATATTTATGCAAAAAAAGTTAGAGGTATCGACAATCCTCGAGTAGGATTATTGAATATCGGTACAGAAGATAAAAAAGGCAATGATTTAACAAAGCAAGCGTTTACTTTGTTGAAAGAATCCAATTTCAATTTCATTGGAAACGTAGAATCACGCGACTTATTAGACAATGTTGCCGATGTTGTTGTAACAGATGGCTTCACGGGCAATATGACACTTAAAACAATCGAAGGTACTGCAGGTGCGATGATGTCCATGTTAAAAGAGGCATTTATGGCATCCGCTAAAACAAAAATTGGTGCGGTACTTATGAAAAATGAATTGAAAAAACTAAAAGGCAAATTGGATTACTCAGAATATGGCGGTGCACCCCTATTCGGCTTGAAGGCTCCGGTTATTAAAGCTCATGGATCTTCGAATGCAAGAGCAATCTACAGTGCAATACGCCAAGCAACGATTATGGCGGAACATAGTGTATCAGAAGTGATGACGCAAACAATTGCACAAAACCAAAGCCAAGAACAATAAATCCATTTAAGGGGTTAATGGGATGTATTTCGTTAGAAAAGGGGAATTGAAATGACGAAAATAGCTTTTATTTTTCCGGGCCAAGGCTCGCAGCAAGTAGGCATGGGACAAGAATTTGTTCAAAACAGTAAAGAAAGTAAAGCGTTTTATGATAAGTGCGATGAGGTTCTGCAATTTTCTTTATCGAACTTAATGCAAAACGGTCCTGCCGAAGAATTAACACTAACTTATAATGCGCAACCGGCGTTATTAACAACAGGTGTTATGGTAGCTCAAAAGTTAATGGACGCAGGGATTAAGCCGGATTATACTGCAGGACATTCTTTAGGAGAGTACAGCGCGTTTGTGACTTCAGGTGCATTATCCTTTGAGGATGCAGTATTAACGGTCCATAAGCGCGGCTTATTCATGAATGACGCAGTACCAGCTGGTGAAGGTGCCATGGCGGCAATTTTAGGACTGGATGCTCCTAGTCTTAAAGCAGTTTGTGATCAGATTACAGCTGAAGGAAATGTCGTTCAGCTGGCTAATTTAAACTGCCCTGGACAAATTGTTATCTCTGGCACAAAATCAGGTGTAGAAAAGGCGTCCGCAGCAGCGAAAGAAGCCGGAGCAAAACGTGCGATACCTTTAGTGGTAAGCGGACCTTTCCATTCTGAATTAATGCGTGAAGCTGCTGTCAAGCTGCAAGAAGTGATTGATTCAATTGAAGTGAACACGCCTCATACGCCAATTATCAGTAATGTAGGTGCGGATCTTTTAGAAGGTCCTGCTGCAATTCGTCAAGAAATGATTGAACAAGTATATAGTCCGGTATTATGGGAAGAGGATGTTCGTAAATTACTAGAGCTTGGTGTTACAACATTTATCGAATGTGGACCAGGAAAAGTACTTTCAGGGCTCGTAAAAAAAGTGGATCGTTCTGTTAAAACATACTGTGTTTATGATGAAGCATCATTACAAGAAGCCATTGAAGCGATAGGAGTGAACACTATTGGGTAAATTAGACGGGAAAACAGCTATTGTAACGGGGGCATCTCGAGGCATTGGACGAGCTATTGCACTGCAGCTAGCTTCAGAAGGCGCTAATGTAGTCGTGAATTTCAGTGGAAGCGAGCAAAAGGCGAGCCAAGTAGTAGAAGAAATTCAAAATCTTGGTTCACAGGCTATTGCTGTTCAAGCCAATATTTCAGATAGTGATTCCGTTCAGCAGTTAATGAATGCAGCGCACGAACAATTTGGCTCGATCGATATTTTAGTCAATAATGCGGGTATTACTCGCGATAATCTTCTAATGCGAATGAAAGAAGATGAATGGGATGATGTCATTAATACCAATTTAAAAGGGGTATTCTTATGTACGAAGGCCGTTACTCGCCAAATGATGAAACAGCGTGCTGGACGTATTATTAACATCTCGTCAATCGTTGGTGTAATGGGGAATGCAGGGCAAGCGAATTATGTTGCTGCTAAAGCAGGTGTCATCGGTTTAACGAAAACTACTGCTCGCGAACTAGCTTCTCGAAATATTCTAGTTAATGCGATTGCGCCAGGTTTCATCACAACCGAAATGACGGAAACTTTACCGGAAGACGTAAAAAGCTCGATGTTAACTCAAATACCTTTAGCGAAACTTGGTAAGCCTGAGGATATTGCAAAAGCAGTTGTCTTCCTGGCATCAGATGACGCAAGCTACATGACGGGACAAACGCTTCATATTGATGGCGGCATGTATATGTAAACTTGAAAAATCAATGAATCTATGATTAAACTAGTTTGTTAATATTATTAGTTGAATAATAATTTAATGTCGCTTTATTGGCAAACTTAAGTTTAGATATTCCTATTTGAGGGGAGGTGACCGATTTGACTACAGTATTAGAACGTGTTACAAAAGTTGTCGTTGACCGTTTAGGTGTTGACGAAAGCGAAGTGAAAGTTGAAGCTTCTTTCCGTGAGGATTTAGGTGCGGACTCATTAGACGTTGTTGAATTAGTAATGGAACTTGAAGATGAGTTTGATATGGAAATTTCAGACGAAGATGCTGAAAAAATCGCAACTGTTGGCGACGCTATCAGTTACATTGAAACTAAAATCAGCTAAATGAGAAAAGAGGTACGGTTTAAGCATTCTTTATGAAAAGCGAAAACTTTGTGCCTCTTTTTATATTTGTTTGGCGTATAATTAAAGAAAAGTTGAATTTCTAATGCTTAACAAGGTAAACTATACGTTAGAATCTATTAGGAAGGCAGATTGTTCATGACTATAAGAAAAAAAGGTAATAATCAAAAAGTTGGTGTATTACCTGAAAAAGTAAGACATCAATTTGAATTTTTGCAAGAGGAGCTAAATATTTATTTTCGTAATAAAAGCTTGCTATATCAAGCATTTACACATTCATCTTATGTGAATGAGCATCGTCGAAAATTATTTACCGACAATGAAAGACTAGAGTTTTTGGGAGACGCTGTACTTGAACTTTCTGTATCTAAATACCTTTTTGAAAGATATCCACATATGAGTGAGGGAGAACTGACAAAGCTGCGTGCTTCGATTGTTTGTGAACCATCCCTTGTTATTTTCGCCAATGAGTTAAATTTTGGTAAATATGTGCTTTTAGGAAAAGGTGAGGAGCTTACAGGTGGGCGTGAACGTCCTGCGCTATTAGCGGATGTTTTTGAATCATTTATTGGTGCCCTATATTTAGATCAAGGTTTGGATAATGTTGTAGAGTTTTTAGAAAGAATTGTATTCCCAAAAGTAGAAGTCGGTGCTTTTTCGCATGTGATGGATTTCAAAAGTCAGCTGCAAGAAATGGTCCAACAATCAAACAATGGTACACTGCATTATGAAATTGTTGATGAAAAAGGACCTGCACATAACCGTACCTTCGTATCCCGCGTTTTATTAAATGACAAAGAATTAGGTATTGGGCGAGGAAAATCGAAGAAAGAGGCTGAACAACAAGCTGCGCAAAATGCGATGGTGACATTGAATCAGTCCGGCATTAAGGAGGATTAGTATGTTCCTTAAACGACTTGAAGTAATTGGCTTTAAATCGTTTGCTGATCGTATTGGTATTGATTTTGTTCCTGGTGTAACGGCAGTAGTTGGCCCAAATGGTAGTGGGAAAAGTAATGTAACGGATGCCATACGATGGGTATTAGGGGAACAATCCGCGAAATCACTACGTGGATCAAAGATGGAAGATGTTATTTTTGCTGGAAGTGAATCAAGAAAACCGCTTAATTTCGCGGAGGTAACGCTTGTTCTGGATAATGAAGACGAACAAGTAGCAATGCCATTTTCAGAAATTAGCGTAACGAGACGTGTGTATCGTTCAGGTGATAGCGAATACTTGCTAAATAATCAGCAATGTCGCCTGAAGGATATTACGGACTTGTTCATGGATTCAGGGTTAGGAAAAGAAGCATTCTCGATTATTTCTCAAGGACGCGTAGACGAAATATTAAATAGTCGACCAGATGATCGAAGAACGATTTTTGAAGAAGCAGCCGGTGTGTTGAAATATAAGAATCGCAAGAAAAAAGCTGAACATAAATTAGTTGAAACAGATGAAAATCTTCATCGGGTTTTAGATATTTTGCATGAATTGGATAGTCGTCTGGAGCCCCTGCAAATGCAAGCTTCTAGTGCGAAAGATTATGTGCGTATGACAGATGAATTAAAGGAATCTGATATCGCTTTAACAGTAAACGACATAATACTTCATGCAAAAGATTTGCAAAAAATCAATGCAGAATATCTACAATTAAAATCGACGGAGCAGCAGCATGCCGATGGAATCTCAAAGGATGAAGCAAAGCTCGCTGCAATTCGTGGAAAATTAAAACAAATTGATGATGTATTGGATACAGCTCAGGAACAATTAGTCGAAGCAAGTTCTGAGGTTGAACGTTGGGAAGGCCGTAAAGCTCTTATGAAAGAGAAACGTTCCAACGCGGAAAAGCAGTTAAATCAATTACAGCAGGCTTTGCAGCTTGCAACAGAAGAAGAAGAGTCTCTAGCGACTGGCGAAGAAGAGAAAAAATCCCAATTTGCCATTAAACAAAAGGAAGTTCAAAAGCTGAAGCAAGAAATCAAGCAGCTGGAATTAACTCTAAATTCTTCTGCCTCTGAAATTGAAAAGGAAATTGACCAATCAAAAGATTTATATATTGATTTGTTAAATGAAGAAGCAACGGTCAAAAATGAATTAAAACATATTGAGCAGCAACTTACTCAGCAGCTTGAATCCGCTGAACGCATGAGTGACCGTTCGACAGAAATGGTGAAAAAGCTGGAGGAAATCACTTCAGAAAAATTAGAGCTCGAATCCTCACTGCAAAAGGTACAAGCTCAGTTGAAAGAAAAGCTGGAAGAGCATGAAATTCTGCAAATGCAGTTAAATAAAACGGCCGCATCCTTTGAAGAGAAGCAGCAAATGCTATACCAAGCCTATCAGCATCAACAGCAATTAAAGGCCCGCAAAGAAACACTAGCGGAGCTTGAAGCTGATTTTTCCGGTTTCTTCCAGGGTGTTAAAGAGATTCTTTTAGCTCGGGAACGAGGAGAATTGTTTGGGATTGAAGGTGCGGTTGCCGAGTTAATTCAGGTGGATGGCAGCAACTCGAAAGCCATTGAAACAGCCTTAGGTGCTGCATCGCAACATATTGTGACGAATACTGAGCAAGATGCACAAAAAGCAATTGGCTGGCTGAAAGCAAAACGAGCAGGGCGAGCAACGTTCTTGCCTAAAACCGTTATGAAGTCTCGTAAGCTTATGCCTTCCGGGTATGCTGCAGCAAATGATCATCCAGCTTTTGTAAGTCTTGCTGTTGATTTAGTAGAATTTGATGAATCAAATCGTACCATTGTAGAAAATTTACTGGGAAATGTATTAGTTGCTTCCAATCTTGAAGGTGCTAGTCAAATTGCCAGAAGCTGTGGTTTTAGATACCGGGTTGTCACTTTGGATGGCGATATTGTTAATGCCGGCGGTTCTTTAACTGGTGGTGCTTCGAAACAGCAATCATCATTATTTTCACGTAAAGCAGAGCTTGATCAATTAACAAGCAATCTCGAAAAAATGGAGAAATCCATAGTACAAGCCGAAAAATCGGTTGCATCAGAAAAAGAAGCAGTTGCTGTTTTACGCGAAAAGCTTGAAGTCTTAAAACTTGACGGGGAATCGCTCCGGAAGGAAGAAATGACCCTGCGAGCACAGCTGCTTGAAATTGGAATGGAAGAAAAAGGCTTAAAGGCAACGGTAACTGTTGCATCGAGTGAGCAAACTTCTATGACAACAAGAAAAACTACACTCCTTCAGCAAAAAGAAGCGGCTGCAAACCGTTTGGAAGAACTGAAACTAGAGCTGGAGGAAGTTAATCAAAAAGTAGCGCACCTAAGTGAATTAAAAACGAAAAGTGAAAGCGAAAAGGATTCTTTAAGAGAATCCTCTGCTCAAAAACGTTCAGAGCTTGCAGTAGCACAAGAGCAGCTTAACCAGCTTCAAATTGCAACAGCTGAGCTTGCCCTGCAACGTTCAAAAGCTGCAAATCAGGTTACTTCTCTAGCGCAGGAAATCAAATGGATCCAAAATGAGGATACAAATGGTCCTACTGATGATGAAATTGAGAAAACTGTTCTAGAATGGACAGCGAAAAAAGAAGTGCTAACAGAAAGCATACAAACAAACCGTACTTTGCGTTCCGAGCATCAACAAGCTTTGACGCAACTTGAAGAACAACTAAAAGAATTGCAGCGCATTCACAAAGGCTTCCTAGAAAGTTTGCGAACTGTCGAAGTGAAGGCAAGCCGAATTGAATTTGAAATGAATCGTCTGCATACGCTTCTTGAAGAGCAGTATGAGCTTGATTTCGAACAGGCTCAAGAACAAGCCATCGAAATCGAGGACGTGGATCAAGTTCGCCGTAAAGTGAAGCTATTGAAACAATCCATCGAAGAACTTGGCCCAGTCAATCTAACGGCCATTGAAGAGTATGATAGAGTATTAGAGCGTCATACCTTCCTGACGGAGCAACGCAATGATTTACTGGAGGCACAGGAAACTTTACATGAAGCTATCCGTGAAATGGATGAAGAAATGTCCTTGCGTTTCAGAGAATCCTTTACAATGATTCAAGCGCAGTTTAGACATGTTTTCCGTGAACTATTTGGTGGTGGACAAGCTGATTTAGTACTGCTTGATCCAGAAAACATACTAGAGACAGGAATTGAAATTGTTGCACAGCCGCCTGGAAAAAAGCTTCAAAATCTAAGCCTGCTATCCGGTGGAGAAAGAGCATTGACAGCCATAGCGTTGTTATTCGCAATTTTAAACACACGTCCTGTCCCATTCGTCATTCTGGATGAAGTAGAGGCTGCATTGGATGAAGCAAATGTTCAGCGCTATAGCGATTATTTAAAGAAATTAAGCAGCGACACGCAATTTATAGTCATTACCCATCGTAAAGGTACGATGGAAGGTGCGGATGTACTGTATGGCATAACGATGCAGGAATCTGGTGTATCTAAACTAGTTTCGGTAAAACTTGAAGAAGAAGCTGCACTAAGTAAAGTATAAAAGAGGTAAAATGGCTTATCGCGGAATTTATTTTGGCGATAAGCTTTAGTTTCTTAACAGGACAAAGGAGCGAAAAGTAATGAGCTTTTTTAAACGACTTAAAGAAAAGTTAACTGGCAGTACTGAAGAAGAAAAAGTTCAACAAGAACAAGTTGAAACGCAAGAAGCGGATGCAAGTCTTGAAGAACAGCCAATCGAAGTGCATGCCGGTGCGAATGAAGAAATTGAACAAGTAATCGAAGAGATCGATGAAGCGGTAGAAGAACCAGTTGTGGCCGAAGCGGTCGAAGAAATGCCTGTAACGGAGGAAAATCTACCCGTATCTGCTGAGGAAGTTGTGGAAAAGAAGCCATCTGCATGGTCAATCACACAAAAATTCAAAAATGGTCTGGCAAAAACACGCGATTCTTTCACATCAAAAGTAAATGATCTAGTAGCTCGCTATCGCAAAGTAGATGAAGACTTCTTTGAAGAATTAGAAGAAGTATTACTGCAAGCGGACGTTGGTTTCGAAACAGTGATGGAGCTTATGGATAAATTGCGCTACGAAGTTCAACGCAAAAACATCAAGGATACAGAAGGAATTCAAGCGATTATTTCTGAAAAGCTTGTTGAAATTTATGAAGCGGGCGAAGACAATATTACTGAGTTAAACATGCAGCCAGATGGCGAGCTGACAGTAATTTTATTCGTCGGTGTGAATGGTGTAGGAAAAACAACAACAATTGGTAAACTGGCCCACAGACTATCAAAAGAAGGAAAATCAGTCTTGCTTGCAGCAGGGGATACTTTCCGTGCGGGTGCCATCGATCAGCTGCAAGTTTGGGGAGACCGTGTAGGTTGTGAAGTAATTAAACAATCTGAAGGATCAGATCCAGCTGCCGTTATTTATGATGCAATCGCTGCAGCCAAAAAACGTGGTGCAGACGTATTGATTTGTGATACAGCAGGTCGACTGCAAAACAAAGTAAACTTAATGAAAGAGCTTGAAAAAGTGCACCGCGTGATTTCTCGTGAAATTCCAAATGCACCGCATGAAGTCTTATTAGCTCTTGATGCAACAACAGGGCAAAATGCCTTAATCCAAGCACAAACATTTAAAGATGCTACAAATGTAACAGGAATTGTGTTAACGAAACTAGACGGTACTGCTAAAGGCGGTATCGTATTAGCGATCCGCAACAAGCTCCACATCCCTGTGAAGTTTGTTGGTCTAGGCGAAAAAATGGACGATCTTCAACCATTTGACGCAGAACGCTACGTATACGGCCTTTTCGCTGAAGGCCTGGAAAAAGAGTTAGAAAAAATAGAAGAGTAATTTCTTTTGAGACTATTCCAGTATGCGAGTGCTGGGATAGTTTTTTGTTGTTGATAGGAATTAGGGCGAAACGGAGTTACTTTTGAGCGGAAAGAGGGGTTTATGATCGCAAAGCCGGCACTTTTGATCGGAAAGCAGGATTATGATCATATAGCTGGCACTTTTGAGCGGAAAGCAGGATTATGATCATATAGCCGGCACTTTTGATCGGAAAGCCAAATTTATGATCACATAGCTTCCTCATCTTGACCAGATGCTAAAACACCCCCTACTGAACTAACTGAATGTTTAGTATAATTTAATGAGTATGCGCTGTTTTAGAAAGAAGGGAAAAGAATGGATCGTCCGAAACTTTGGACAAAGAATTTTTTAATGATATGTGGGGTCAATTTTTTTACCCATCTTGTGTTTTATAGTTTACTAGCTACAGTAACTCAATATGTTATTGGGCATTTTGGAAGAAGTCAAAGCGAGGCAGGATTAGCGGTAGGAATTTACGTCCTTATGGCAGTTGTGGCACGACTTTTTGCAGGAAAAATTGTTGATGTGATGGGACGTCAGAAAATTCTCCTAATTTCAGCAGTATTTTTCTTTTTGGCCGTATTAGCCTACCAATTCACTGCAACTTTCACGTTATTTATCATTGTTCGGGCATTCCACGGACTAGCTTTCGGGTTTTTGATGACGGCTACAAACGCAATTATGGCGGATGTTGTACCGGATCAGCGTCGAGGTGAGGGTACTGGCTATTATGCAACAGCGATGAATATAGCTATGGCAACCGGGCCTTTTATAGGATTGTTTATGCTCCGTGCAGCAACGTTTGAAATGTTTGTATGGGTTTTAGTATTCGTAGCATTTTGTAATTTGCTTGGAGTCTTCTTAAAAGTTCCAGCTCCAAAAAACATGCCTCAAGACAGTCAAAAGGTTCAGCCGAAATTTTCGATCGGCGATATGTTTGAAAAAAGGGCATTGCCAATAGCGGTTTGCATGTTTACGTTAGCGCTTGGCTACTCAAGCTTACTATCGTTTTTATCCTCCTATACAGAGGAAATCGGTTTTGGGGAAGTAGCAACGTTTTTCTTTGTTGTTTACGCCATTGCCTTAGTACTAACGCGGCCGATAACTGGACGTTTGTTTGATCGGTTAGGGGAAAATAAATTAACGTATCCATGCCTGATTTTATTAGTAACTGGATACTTTGTCTTGAGTCAGGCCAGCAGCGGCTGGATGGTATTGGCATCGAGTGCTCTGATCGGAATTGGTTATGGTACTGTGCAATCAAATTATTTAGCGATCGCCATAAAAGAAGCTTTACAAAATAGGAAAGCAACAGCCACTTCTACTTTCTTTATTCTTATGGACTTGGCGATAGGTATTGGACCTTATTTATATGGCATTCTCCTAGGCTATATGAGCTATCGGTCTATGTATAGCTGGACAGTTGGATTGTTTTTAGTTTCCATCGGCATTTATTATTTATTGCATGGGAAAAAGGCAAGCAAAAGACAAGTAAGCACTGAGAAAATGGCTTGAGCCTATTCGCATCAAAACAACGAATTTTACCGATTCTCGCTTCATTTTATGGACAAGGAAATTTCCTTGACACACCTATTGAAAACAGATATGATACAGTAGACAAAATATGATTGGAGAGATATTTAATGCTACTTGAAAAAACAACACGCATGAACTTTCTCTTCGACTTTTATCAGGCATTATTAACTGACAAACAAAGAAGTTATATGGAACTTTACTACTTAGATGATCATTCACTAGGAGAAATTGCGGAAAGCTATAAAGTTTCACGCCAGGCTGTTTATGATAACATTCGTCGGACAGAGGCAATGCTTGAAGAATATGAAGATAAATTACGTTTATTTGAAAAATTTGGTCAGCGCTCAATAGTTCTTGAGCAGTTAACCGAGGCGATTAAGGATGAAGCTTCAACTACAGAAGAGCGCCTTGAATTAGTTAATCGATTAAAAGAAACGGATTAGGAGGCTAAACATGGCATTTGAAGGGTTAGCAGAACGACTCCAAGGAACAATCCAAAAGATAAAAGGTAAAGGGTTAGTTACCGAACAAGACGTTAAAGCGATGATGCGGGAAGTCCGTCTTGCATTAATCGAAGCAGACGTTAACTTAAAGGTTGTTAAAGAGTTTGTCAAAAAAGTTAGCGAACGAGCTGTCGGCACAGAGGTTATGAAAAGCTTAACACCTGGCCAGCAAGTTATTAAAATCGTACAAGATGAGCTAACATCGCTTATGGGTGGCGAACAAAGCCCGATTAAATTTAATACAAAGCCGCCGACAGTCATTATGATGGTCGGGCTGCAGGGTGCCGGTAAAACAACGACTACTGGTAAATTAGCGAATGTATTGCGTAAAAAGTATAATCGCAAGCCATTATTGGTAGCTGCGGATATTTATCGTCCGGCAGCTATTCAGCAGCTCGAAACGCTAGGCAAACAGCTTTCTATTCCAGTATTTGCACTGGGAACGGATGTGTCTCCAGTAGAAATTGCACGTCAAGCATTAGAGCATGCAAAAGAAGAGCATCACGATGTGGTCATTATCGATACAGCAGGTCGTTTGCATATCGATGAAGAGCTGATGGATGAGCTGAAAAATATTAAAGCCTTAAAAGAGCCGGACGAAGTATTTTTAGTTGTGGATGCAATGACCGGTCAAGATGCTGTTAACGTGGCACAAAGCTTTAACGAAACAATCGGCATTACGGGAGTTGTTTTAACGAAGCTTGATGGCGATACACGCGGGGGTGCTGCGTTATCGATCCGTGCTGTTACAGAAAAGCCAATTAAATTCGTCGGTATGGGCGAAAAAATGGATGCTCTTGAGCCATTCCACCCTGAACGTATGGCATCTCGTATTCTAGGTATGGGTGACGTACTTTCGTTAATTGAAAAAGCGCAAGCAAATGTCGATATGGAAAAAGCAAAAGAGCTTGAACAAAAATTCATGTCTCAAAGCTTTACCCTCGATGATTTTGTAGAGCAGCTTCAGGCTGTGAAAAAAATGGGTCCTCTTGAGGATATGTTAAAGATGTTGCCAGGTGCCAACAAAATTAAAGGCCTTGATAATGTGAAGGTGGACGAAAAGCAAATGGGGCGTGTAGAAGCAATTATTTATTCCATGACGCCTGCAGAAAAAACACATCCCGAAATCATGAATGCAAGCCGTAAAAAACGTATTGCACAAGGTTCCGGGACATCTGTACAAGAGGTCAACAGATTGCTGAAGCAATTTGAAGATATGAAAAAAATGATGAAGCAAATGACAGGTATGACCCAAGGAAAAGGGAAGAAAAAAATGAAATTGCCTGGCCTGGATTCATTGTTTAAATAAAAATTTTTTGCTAAAATAATAGGTGTTAAGAAAAAACACTTTACAAACCAAAACAAACTTGATAATATACTATCTTGTGTGAAACTTATTCGGAGGTGCAATAAAAATGGCAGTTAAAATTCGTTTAAAACGTATGGGAGCTAACAAATCTCCTTTCTATCGTATCGTAGTTGCTGATTCTCGTTCTCCACGTGACGGGCGTCAAATCGAAACAGTTGGTACTTACAACCCACTTACTTCACCAGCTACAGTTAACATCGATGAAGAGAAAGCTCTTAAATGGTTAACTGATGGTGCAAAACCATCTGATACTGTACGTAACCTGTTCTCAGAACAAGGTATCATGGAAAAATTCCACAACCAAAAATTCAGTAAATAATTCTAGAGGTGACACGCGATGCAGAAGCTGATTGAAACAATCGTAAAACCGTTAGTCGATTTTCCAGAAGAAGTTCGTGTCGAAACGGACGAAAATTCAAGTCGAATTGTTTATAAACTTTTTGTTCATCCAGAAGATCGAGGAAAAGTCATAGGCAAGCAAGGTCGTGTTGCAAAGGCAATCCGTACAATTGTTTATTCAGCTGCTGGCAGTCATCACAAGAAAAAGACATACGTCGATATATTAGACTGAAAAGCGGAGCGCGTTCGATCAACCGCGACAAGCACTGGAGGCTTCTGAGGTGCATGCTTGCATGCGCGGAAGAAGTCGAAGTGACCTCGAGCGGTTAACGCGCGAAGCTAGACAATAAGAAAAGCGGAAGACGATCGTTCAGCTCCGACAACAACTGGAAGAACTGGCAAAAGGACGCTCTTTGTCCTTTCAGTCGGTTCTGAAGTTGTCGAGGAGCTATCGTTTGAAGCTAGACAATTAGAAAAGCGGAGCGCGTTCGATTACGCGCGACACTTACATAAAAGAAGGGGGCTTAAATGCTATCCCTTCTTTTTTATTAACTTTTTTAGTATGATAATGTCGATATAAGGAATTGTATATAAAACTTAAGGTGGGCTTAATAATGGAATGGTTTAATGTAGGAAGAATCGTCAATACACATGGAATACGTGGAGAGGTACGCGTCCTTTCCTCAACAGACTTTGAAGACGTACGATTTGCAGTTGGGAGCAAATTGGCGGTTTTCAAAAAAGATGCAAACAAACCAATCTGGGTAACAGTAGAGGGTGCTCGTCGCCATAAGAATTTTATCTTATTAACTTTTGAAGGCTATCATAACATCAATTTAGTGGAACCTTTTAAAGAAGGTCTCCTGAAAGTGACAAAGGACCAATTAGAAGAGGATGTATTGGAAGAAAACGAGTTCTATTACTTTGAAATTATTGGTTGTGAAGTGTTTTCTGACGAAGGCGAACAAATTGGTACGGTAACGGAGATTTTGGAGACGGGTGCTAATGATGTTTGGGAAGTAAAAGCGCCAAACGGGAAAAAGCATTATATCCCGTATATTGAGGATATCGTAAAAGAAATCGATGTTGAAGAAAAGAAAATAACGATACATGTTATGGAAGGTTTATTGTAATGAATATTCATGTTTTAAGTTTATTTCCGGATATGTTTACGGGTGTTTTCGGTTCGTCTATTCTGAAAAAGGCGCAAGAAAAAGGTGCCGTTTCATTAGAGGTATCTGATATCCGTGACTTCAGCACGAACAAACACAAACAGGTTGATGATTATCCTTATGGTGGGGGTGCTGGAATGGTTCTTAAGCCAGAGCCGATGTTCCAAGCCGTAGAAGCCATTACAGAGGGCCGAAAACCTCGAATAATACTGATGTGTCCACAGGGTGAGCGTTTTACTCAAAAGAAAGCAGAAGAGCTTGCAATGGAAGAGGATCTCGTTTTCTTATGTGGCCATTATGAAGGGTATGATGAACGAATTCGTACAAATCTTGTAACCGATGAAATTTCCATTGGGGATTTCGTTTTAACAGGTGGCGAATTACCTGCTATGACCGTAATAGATGCCGTGGTGCGTTTACTGCCGGGTGTATTGGGACAACAAGACTCCCATATACAAGATTCCTTCTCAACGGGATTATTAGAGCATCCTCATTATACTCGTCCTGCTGATTTTAGAGGAATGAAAGTCCCTGACGTATTATTATCAGGCAATCATGCCAATATCGATAAATGGCGTGAACAGGAGTCCCTCAAACGAACATTTGAAAGAAGGCCGGACCTTTTGGAGGAAATGGACCTAACGCAGGAACAAAAAGCCTTCATTGAAAGTTTAAAGTCAAAGTAATCCTTCGATTTTATTTGATTCATCAATGTAACAGAGGGTTGATTTATACTAAGGGAGAAGATTGCTGCGGGCATAACATGAGAAGCGGCACTTTTACTACGACCGGTTTTCAAAAAAGAGGAGTTTTTCCGCTTATTTGCTGAATGCTGCACGTTTCAGGGGGAAGAGTGATTTTTCCGGTTATTCATAGAAAAAAACCTATTTTTCAAGTTTTTCGCGTCAATATACGGAAATTTCCGATTAATTCAAGCCTTTTTTAAGCCAATTTCTAGATAAGTGGAATTTCTCCGTTTATTTGTTGAATGCAGCTTATTTCGAGGGGGAACTAATCTAACAGCATTCAATTCAGTATGTAATCCCTCGACTTCTGGTGAAGAGCCACTTATTTAATAAATTTGGTTGAATTGGAAACTAGATAATACTTGCAAACAATAAAAAGAATATGGTATTATTCAACTTGTGCTTCTATGTAAGCACTGAATTACGGTGTTCCGCTGAGGCCGATTAGAGGACTGTAAGAGCATCTGTCTAAGGAGAGAAAACATATGTCAAACATTATTACAGAAATTACAAAAGAACAACTTCGTTCTGATCTACCATCTTTCCGTCCTGGTGACACTGTTCGCCTACACGTTAAAGTTGTAGAGGGTACTCGTGAGCGTATCCAATTATTCGAAGGTGTTGTTATTAAACGTCGTGGTGGCGGAATTAGCGAAACTTTCACAGTTCGTAAAATTTCTTACGGTGTTGGTGTTGAACGTACATTCCCTGTACACACTCCAAAAATCACTAAATTAGAAGTTATCCGTCGTGGTAAAGTACGTCGTGCTAAACTTTACTACTTACGTAATCTACGTGGTAAAGCAGCTCGTATTAAAGAAATCCGCTAATAACTTTTTGAGAGGGGGCTTGATTGCAAGCCCCCTTTCTTTTTGGTAAAAAGAAGGGAAATAAAAGGCTGTTTCCCAAAATTAATGCAACAATAGATTCAGTTCCAAAACGAGTGACAAGATTTGAGTTTTCAAACTTGTATTACATAATCCATTTGCAATAAAATGAGGTTAGATAGGGAGGAATCTTCCGTGGAGAAAACAAAAAAAGAAAAAAATGAACTTTGGGAATGGATTAAAGCGTTAGTCATTGCATTTGTCATTGCAGTGCTTATTCGCTATATACTCTTCACACCAATCGTGGTGGACGGCGATTCAATGATGCCGACATTAGTAGATGGCGACCGAATGATTGTCAATAAAATTGGCTACAAACTTGGTGAACCAGATCGCTTCGACATCGTAGTATTCCATGCTCCTGAAGGGAAAGATTACATCAAACGTGTGATAGGCCTTCCAGGTGATACAATCGAATATAAGGATGATCAGCTCTATATAAACGGAAAAGCTTATGATGAACCGTATTTGGATGAGTATAAATCACAAATAACAGAGGGAACACTAACACAAGACTTCACATTGCAGGAAATTGACCCAACTTTAGAAGTAATTCCAGAAGGCTATGTTT
Source organism: Lysinibacillus fusiformis (assembly GCA_030027265.1). Classification (GTDB taxonomy): domain Bacteria; phylum Bacillota; class Bacilli; order Bacillales_A; family Planococcaceae; genus Ureibacillus; species Ureibacillus fusiformis_A. The sequence continues at coordinate 100,011 of JASENG010000004.1, forward strand.
TTGTGATGGGAGATAATCGACGCTACAGTAAAGATAGTAGACATATCGGAATCGTAAGTCAGGATAAGATTATCGGAAATACGAACGTCATATTCTGGCCAATCAGTGAAATGAAAATTGTAAAATAATACTGTTGGAATGAAGGAGGTTCTTTTGTAATCTCCTTTTCTTTTTGGCAGAGATTTTAGAATTTGCGAATAGATAACCAACCATTCAGAGCAAGCTAAATTGATTCGATGAGAATTATATACATAGGAAAACAGTGAGCGATGCTTGGATGCTTAAAGCAAGAGATATATAAAGGAGGAAAACAACATGACGATACAATGGTTCCCGGGGCATATGGCTAAAGCAAGACGCGAAGTTCAAGAAAAACTTAAACTCGTTGATATTATTTTTGAATTAATCGATGCGCGTTTACCGCTTTCATCAAGAAATCCAATGATTGATCAGGTGATTAATCAAAAACCGCGCCTTTTAATTTTAAATAAAGCAGATATGGCGGATGAGGCAGAAACAAATAAATGGGTGCACTATTTTGCCAACCAAGGGCATACAGCGGTAGCCATTAATTCTTTAGAAGGAAAAGGGCTGCAAAAGGTCACAAAAGCGGCACAAGAAATTTTATCTGAAAAATGGGCGCGAATGAAGGCTAAAGGAATGAAGCCGCGAGCTATTCGTGCCATGATTGTTGGAATTCCGAACGTAGGAAAATCGACATTAATCAATCGATTAGCAAAGAAAAATATTGCGAAAACAGGCAATATGCCAGGGGTAACAAAATCACAGCAATGGATTAAAGTAGGAAAAGATATCGAGCTGCTGGATACTCCGGGAATCCTATGGCCGAAATTTGAGGATCAGGAAGTTGGACTAAAGTTAGCTTTAACAGGCGCTATTAAGGATACAATCATTAATATGGAAGATTTGGCGGTATATGGCCTCCAATTTCTTTCAATCCATTATCCTAATCGTATGGAAGAACGATATGGCTTAACGGCAATCCATGAACAATTGGTAGATACTTTTGACCATATCGGAAAACGGCGAAATGTATATGGGCAAGGCGGCGAGATCGATTACGATCAAGTAGCAGAAATCATTGTAAGAGATATCCGGAACCAACATTTTGGGAAAATCACATTTGACATTGTTGACGAACAATTAGAAAAAGAAGCTTTAGCGGAAGAGTAAATACTGTTAAATATAAAGGCCAGAAACGACCATGAGAGCGATTCTGGCCTTTATTTGTTAAACCACACAGCAGGTACTGTGAGAACTCTTTCGATTAAGGCTTGTTATGAGACAAAATCAACTACGTTTAACCGATGTGAACTACATTTTGGAAGAGGGGAGCATTTGGAATGAAGTTCATCCTTTCGATGAAGTGCATTTCGGAAGAAGACAGAGCTTGAAAAGCAATTCATCCCACCGATGAAGTGCATTTCAGAAGAAGAGTGTACTTGAGAAGAAGTTCATCCCACCGATGAAGTACATTTCAGAAGCAGCTTGCACTTGAAAAGAAGCTCATCCCTCAAAAGAAGTACTCCCCACAAGTAATCATTATCCCTAACAAAAACAGGTGGAGAAAACGATTTTGTTTTCTCCCACCTGTTTAAGCTGGCATGTCCGTTGGAGTTGGAGCAGCGTAGCCTTCTTTGTATTTAGAATCAATGGCTTCACGAATTTCTTTTAAAGACTTTCCTTGTTGCGCCATTTGAACGGATTCTACCGCAATTTCCAAGCAAACTAAACAGCGTGTCCCGTGATCATCCCACAAAATAGAGCCGTCCTCACGAGTTTCTGCTATAAAACAATTTAAATTGCTGCGGTGTCCTACTGAATCCCCGCATCCACAGTAGCATGGTATCCATTGTAAAATGTCTGTTGCTTTACCGGCCACTTCATAAACAAGACGAATATCCTCGTGCTGTCCATCTAAAAATTTCGGCAATACATCGGCTGATTCGGTTAATTCTTGAATATCACCGGAAGCGTGATTATGAGAATCATGGGCAGTTGCCGTATTGGCAGGACTTGAATTATCCAGTTCAGTTTGTGTTTCTCCAGCACCTGTATGTTCAGCATGTTCTTCTTCGGTATGTTCATCTTTTGCAGCATTCCCGCATGCGGATAAAATTAGGATCATGCTTGCAAAAAGAGGGAAAAGTTTTTTCATAAGATTTCCTCCATTCATTTCATTCCCATTATAGACTGAAATTCACCTCATGAACAAGAAACTGTGTTAACTTGATAGTAGGACTACTCGAAGATTTGTTATGAAGTCTCAATCCAATCAATGATTAAACGGAAAATCCTATACAAGTTAAGAAAATATTCTTCGATATTAAGTGGAAATGCCGATATATAAAGAGAGATAAAATAGGGAAGTGTCATACATATGGTAAAAACAATTAAAGAAATAACTGAAGCATTAATCGAAGCTCATCAATACGAAAGCTGGATGGAGGACATCAAAAATGATGAACGCGCAGGTGTTCAGAAGGCCTGGAAGCAATGGAATAATCGAATGGAAAAGGAAGAGAAAAAACGTCAGGAGCATGAAAGCAAGGTCCGATTTGATGCAAGCTTTTTATCATCGCCTGAACAATTTCTTGCCGGAATCGATGAAGCTGGAAGAGGTCCTTTGGCAGGGCCGGTTGTCACAGCAGCAGTAATCTTACCACAAAATTGCGAGAAGTTCCTGGGAATCAATGATTCTAAGCAGCTTCCAAAGAAAGCTAGGGAAGAGTTCGCCAAAATTATCAAAGACCATGCATTAGCCTATTCCATTCATTTTCAGAGCGCCGAAGTCATCGATGAGCTGAATATTTATGAAGCAACAAAACAGTCCATGAAAAAAAGTGTTGAAAACTTAAAAATTTGTCCAGACTTTTGTATTGTGGACGCTATGACTTTACCGATTGATATACCGCAAAATTCAATCATAAAAGGGGATGCAAAAAGCTTAAGTATTGCAGCAGCTTCCATTTTAGCGAAAAATGCGCGGGATGAATATATGGAACAATTGCACGAAAAATATCCTGCTTATGGCTTTGACCAAAACGCTGGTTATGGAACAAAGAAGCATTTAGAAGCACTTGAACAATACGGATATATGGAAGAACACAGAAAGAGTTTTGAACCGATTAAATCAATGGTTGGAGCGAAGGAGCGGGTTTTGATATGACATCTACATCATTTAATCCAATACAAGTACAGCAAACGGCTCTCGAACAAAATCAACCATTAAGCTTTAAGCAGGGACAAGTATTCCATGGAACGATCAAAAAGCTCTACCCTGATCAAATGGCCGAAATTCAAGTTGGACAAAACAAATTGTTTGCTAAGCTAGAAACCCCTTTGAAAGCAGGAGATTCGCATTTCTTCCAAGTAACGGGCATGAACCCTCAAGCAGAGTTGAAAGTTGTGACAGGACCGATGCAGCAATCTCAAACGAATGTTCAGCAGCTTAATCAGCTGCTGGATATGATGAATATTCCAAAATCGCAGGAAATGCAGCAAGTGCTTGCTCATTTTGTAAAGAACCAACTGCCTCTTTCCAAGGAAACTTTAGTGCAAGCGGAAAATTGGTTAAAAAATTTACCCGAGTCTGTTACAAAGCAAGAAGCACTGCAGGTGATTCAAAAAATGGCCGATATGAAACTGCCCTTTACAACTGAAGTATTTAAAGGGTTGGTGTTTGGTTCGAAAGTTACTGGAATGTCAACGGCCATTACTAATTTAGCAACATTATTAAGCCGGGATACTAGTATTGAACCAACTGCAAAATCAAATATTCTCCTACAATTGCAAATGATTTCAAAACCATTAAGCGAAGCAACTGGCAGCACAATATTATCGAAGGCGGTACAAAGCTTATTTAGTAATACGGAATCAGATATCCAAAAATCACAAGTGCTGAGTCTATTAAAAAATGCTGAAATTATGCCCAAAAATTCAGCAGCCGATAATTGGTTATTTGAAAGTCTTAAACAGCATCGCAATCTATCGAATGCATCCATGAAACAGTCTGCAAGCCAGCTTGTTCATAATGTGCTGACGTCAAAACCGTCAGATGCACAGCAAACAATCCAACAGGTACAAACTTGGATTAACAATCATTCTTCAATCAACCAAGAGCAAAAGACACAACTACAACAACTTGTGAATCGCTTTGAAGCCTTGCCTAAAAGTGCAGCAACTATCGAATTATTTGCGAAACAATTACATGAGCAGCTTGTTAAAACCTTTGCAAGCCAACAGACGAAAACATCTGATAATGAGCAAGAAAATTTTTCAAATAAAGACCCATTATTGAATAAGGAGCAATTGCTTTCGTTATTAAAGCCGGAAGCGGGGAATCCTCTATCGGCGCAAGCAAATCAATCTGCTTTATTAAACTTAGCGAAACTAGCTGGAGATTCAAGCGCACAAACTGTTCAAACGATGCACTTGCAAGCTGAAACAGAGGTTTTATCAGCCGTTGACGGGAAAATGATGGAACAGGCGATTAAGACGGTTTTAAAGGGGTTAGGGATGAGCTATGAGGCTTCCTTGAATAGTAAAATGACCGATATGCAAGAAGTTGCCCATTCATTAAAACCGCAGTTATTATCTCTTCTGCAAGATTCTCAAATTTCGTCTTCCATAAGAGAGGCAGCAGACAATATCCTTTCAAGAATAAACGGCATGCAGCTGACTTCCGGGGAAAATGGGCATCAGCATCAACTCGTGATGCAAATTCCTTTGCAATTTTTGGGTAAACAAACAGAGGCAACACTGCAATGGAATGGCCGCATGAAAGAAAATGGCAAAATAGATTCCAATTATGCTCGGGTTTTATTTTATCTCAACATGGAGGCTTTAAAGGAAACGATGGTGGATATGCAGGTACAAAACCGCATTATCACAATCAATGTTTATAATAATGAATCGCAGCTTGAAGCTCTAGTAGAGCCTTTAAAAGAAACACTGAAAAAGGGGCTATTAGATAAAAACTATCAACTCTCTGGATTATTTATAAAGCCCTTCGAAAAAACCGCAGCTTCACAAATAAATTCCATGAAAAAAAGTGAGGAATCCAAATTGAGTAGTGGAGTTGATATTCGAATATGAGCGGCAAAAAGTTTGTCAGAAAAGAAGCCATCGCATTAAATTACAATCCTGAAAACAATAATAGTCCAACTGTAATAGCAAAAGGGAAGGGAAAAATAGCGGAGAATATTATAGAAAAAGCTGCTCTTAACGATGTTCCGATTTATGAAGACAAAAACCTTGTTGAACTACTGGGGAATCTGGATTTAAACGAATCGATACCGGAAGAATTATATGAAGCTGTAGCGGAAGTTTTTGCATTTATTTATCGCCTTGATCGAAATTATGAATCTAAAACAAAATAAATATACAAATAAAACTATGGACGTAATCACATAAAATAGATAATATTGTAATAAAATAATCTATTTTTATACAAATGATACAAAGATAGACTTTGTCAGAATATTTGTATAGAATAGTTTATGTTAAGAAAATAAGTTCTAAAGGTTGGATTGGAGGATGTATCATGAATATCCATGAGTATCAGGGGAAAGAAATCCTTAGAAAGTATGGAGTAACTGTTCCAAATGGGAAAGTTGCATTTTCACCAGAGGAAGCTGTAAAAGTTGCGAAAGAGCTAGGTTCAAATGTAATCGTTGTCAAAGCTCAAATCCATGCTGGTGGACGTGGTAAAGCTGGGGGTGTAAAAATTGCGAAGAATTTGGAGGAAGTCCGAACTTACGCGAAGGAGTTATTAGGGAAAATCTTAGTAACTCATCAAACAGGTCCTGAAGGTAAAGAGGTAAAACGTCTTTACATTGAAGAGGGATCAGATATTAGTAAAGAATATTATTTAAGCTTTGTTTTAGATAGAGCGACTTCCCGAGTTACCTTAATGGGTTCGGAAGAAGGCGGAATGGATATTGAAGAAGTAGCAGAACACTCGCCTGAAAAAATTTTCAAAGAAGTGATTGATCCAGTAACTGGATTACTTCCTTTCCAAGCTCGTCGAATGGCGTTTAATATGAATATTCCAGCAAAGCTTGTTAATAAAGCAGCAAAATTAATGCTAGGTTTATATGAAGCATTTGTTGATAAGGACGCTTCAATCTTAGAAATCAATCCGCTTGTTGTTACTGGAAATGAGGAAGTTGTAGCGCTTGATGCCAAATTCAACTTTGACGGCAACGGATTATATCGACATAAAGATATCGTGGAATTACGAGATTACGATGAAGAGGACCCTAAAGAAATCGAAGCATCTAAATACGATCTAAGCTATATCTCATTAGATGGCAACATTGGCTGTATGGTAAATGGTGCGGGTCTTGCTATGGCTACAATGGATACAATTAGCTATTACGGCGGCAAACCGGCGAACTTCCTTGACGTTGGGGGCGGTGCGACTGCAGAAAAAGTAACGGAAGCATTTAAAATTATTCTTTCTGATCCAAATGTAAAAGGAATCTTCGTAAATATCTTCGGAGGCATCATGAAGTGCGATGTAATTGCTGAGGGTGTTATTACAGCAGCGAAGGAAGTAGGATTAGAGGTTCCTTTAGTTGTGCGTTTAGAGGGGACAAACGTAGGACTTGGCAAAGAACTATTAAATGCATCGGGTTTAAATATTGTAGCAGCTGATTCAATGGCGGATGGCGCTGAAAAAATTGTGGAGCTCGTAGGTTAAGGAGGCTAATGACAATTCATGAGTGTATATATTAATGCGGATACAAAAGTAATTGTACAAGGTATTACAGGGGAAACAGCACTATTCCATACTAAGCAAATGCTGGAATATGGGACGAAAATTGTAGCAGGAGTAACGCCGGGTAAAGGCGGGCAAGTTATTGAAGGAGTTCCAGTTTTCAATACTGTGCAAGATGCGGTTGCTGTAACAGGTGCAAATGTTTCGGTCATCTATGTTCCAGCACCATTTGCAGCAGATGCAATTATGGAAGCTGTGGACGCTGAATTAGATATGACAATTTGTATAACAGAACATATTCCTGTATTGGATATGGTTAAAGTGAAGCGCTATATGGAAGGAAAGAAAACGCGTTTGGTTGGTCCAAACTGTCCTGGGGTTATCAGTGCAGATGAATGCAAGATCGGCATTATGCCAGGATATATTCATACAAAGGGTCATGTTGGAGTTGTATCCCGTTCCGGTACCTTAACATATGAAGCCGTACATCAATTAACACAAGCTGGCATCGGTCAATCGACAGCTGTTGGTATCGGCGGGGATCCTGTAAATGGTACGAACTTTATCGATGTACTAAGCGAATTCAATAAAGATCCCGAGACATATGCAGTCGTAATGATCGGTGAAATCGGCGGTACCGCTGAGGAAGAAGCAGCTGAATGGATTAAAGCTAATATGACTAAACCTGTCGTAGGCTTTATCGGTGGTCAAACTGCACCCCCTGGTAAGCGTATGGGACATGCCGGAGCCATTATTTCCGGCGGTAAAGGTACAGCCAAAGAAAAAATCAAGGCGATGAATGAAGCGGGTATCGAGGTTGCTCCTACTCCTTCTGTAATCGGTGAAACATTAATTAAGGTTATTAAAGAAAAAGGTCTATACGAACAATGTAAAACTCATTAAAATAAAGGGTGAGGCGTATAATGCGCTTCACTCTTCCCCTTTTTGCGGTCACTTTTTATGCTTTTAGCGAAAGCTTAAATGAAGAAGGTTTCTTCTATTTAATAAGGAGTGATATATTGAACAATTTACAAGAAATCCTCTCTTTCCATTACGTTTATCCTCTTCCCCTAAATAAATTCCAAATCTTGATGAAATCTATCGAATGTACGCACAATATAATAGAAACTTCTCCAACAGAATTAGCTAAAATTTTATCTATTTCGACAAATCATGCAAGATCGATTTTGACGAATTATCAACAGGTATTGAAAATTAATCTGTTAGACGTATATAATGCTGCCAATATCAAAGCTATACCATTCAATAGCGAATATTATCCTGAAAACTTATATGATTTGGTAGACCCTCCTACGATCCTTTATGCAAAAGGAGACATTTCACTGCTCGTAAAACCTAGAAAAGTTGCTATTATAGGTTCAAGAAAAGCAACGAATTATTCAAGTACGGCATTGGAGTATATTGTCCCCCCGCTGGTTGAAAAAAATATTGTGATTGTTAGTGGTTTGGCGAAGGGCGCGGACAGTTTGGCTCACCATGCAGCAATCAAATATGGAGGTAAAACCATCGCGGTATTAGGGCATGGCTTTTCCCATATATATCCCAGGGAAAATAGGGAACTCGCTTGCCAAATAGGAGGAAATCATTTACTTTTAACAGAATATCCTCCATATGTTGGGGTCCAGAAATGGCATTTTCCAATGAGAAATCGTATTATTAGCGGTATCAGCAATGCGCTTGTAGTAACAGAGGCCTCCTTAAAAAGCGGCACTCTCATAACAACAGATCATGCCCTGGAACATGGAAGAGATATTTTTGTCGTACCAGGACCTATTTTGAAAGAACAATCAAAAGGAACAAATAGTTTACTTCGAGAAGGGGCTATACCCATTTGGGACGGGTATCAAATCTTAGAGGAATTAAAATTGTTTTGAAGGTAAATATTGAAAAAAAGTTGCATTCTTGTAAAAACTGTTATACATTTTGCAACAGGTATAATTTTTAGAATTACTTACCATATCTCTTAATACAAGAAAAACAATTAACCTCTACAAGGGGGAAGAATATAGATGGCAGATTATTTAGTGATAGTAGAATCACCAGCAAAAGCAAAAACAATTGAAAGATATTTAGGGAAGAAATATAAAGTAAAAGCTTCCATCGGTCATGTTCGTGATCTACCAAAAAGTCAAACAGGTATTGATACCGAAAATAATTATGAACCCAAATACATTACAATTCGAGGAAAGGGTCCTGTATTACAGGATTTGAAATCAGCTGCGAAAAAAGCAAAAAAAATCTATCTCGCAGCCGATCCCGATCGCGAAGGGGAAGCTATTGCTTGGCATTTAGCCCAAGCATTAAATATTGAAACAACTTCAGATTGTCGAGTGGTTTTCAATGAAATCACGAAAGATGCAATTTTAGAATCATTCAAGCATCCAAGACCTATCAATATGGACCTGGTAGATGCACAGCAAGCTAGACGTATACTGGACAGACTTGTTGGATATAACATTAGTCCGATTCTTTGGAAAAAAGTTAAAAAAGGACTTTCAGCAGGACGTGTACAATCCATCGCCCTTCGATTCATCATTGATCGAGAAGAAGAGATTAAAAACTTTGTTCCTGAAGAATATTGGTCCATTGAAACTATTTTCGAAAAAGGAAAAAAGCAATTTGATGCATATTACTATGGCAATGGTGAAGAAAAAGTAAAACTTACAAATGAAGAGCAAGTAAAGGCTGTATTAAATAGCTTAAAAGGCAATGAGTTCCGTGTTGCCAACGTGGTGAAAAAAGAACGTAAACGTAATGCAGCACCCGCATTCACGACTTCATCACTACAACAAGAAGCAGCTAGAAAGTTAAACTTCCGTGCGAAGAAAACGATGATGCTAGCGCAGCAACTATATGAAGGTATCGATATTGGGAAAAAAGAAGGTACTGTCGGATTAATTACATATATGCGTACAGACTCGACACGAATCTCAGACAGTGCTAAAGCCGAAGCAGTGAATTACATTAATGAAAAATACGGCAAAGAATATGTAGTTGGCGAACCAAAGCAAGCCAAAAAATCAGCCAATGCACAGGATGCCCATGAAGCAATTCGTCCAACAAGTACGATGAGAACGCCAGAAGAGCTAAAAGCGGTGTTAAGCCGTGATCAGCTGCGACTGTATCGACTGATTTGGGAGCGTTTTATCGCAAGTCAAATGGCACCTGCAGTATTAGATACTGTGACGGTAGATTTAGTGAATGGAGACGTTCAATTCCGTGCAAATGGATCTCATGTGAAGTTCCCTGGTTTCATGAAGCTTTATATCGAAGGAACAGACGACCAAACAGAGGAAACAACAAAACTACTTCCGGAAATGGAAGTTGGAGATACAGTTAAGTCGTTGGAAATCGAACCGAAACAGCACTTTACACAGCCGCCTCCACGTTTCACTGAAGCACGTCTTGTGAAAGAACTTGAAGAAAGGGGAATTGGACGACCATCAACCTATGCACCAACGCTGGATGTTATCCAAAGACGTGGTTATGTTCAATTAGATGCAAAACGATTTGTACCTACTGAACTTGGCGAAATTGTACATCAAGCGACACTTGAGTTCTTTCCGGAAATCATCAATATAGAGTTTACAGCTCAAATGGAACATGATTTAGATGCTATCGAGGAAGGCGCGAGAAAATGGGTTGAAGTCATTGATGCTTTCTACAAAGATTTTGAACCACGTGTAAAACACGCGGATGAAGCGATGGAAAAAATTGAAATCAAAGATGAGCCGGCGGGAGAAGATTGTGAAAATTGTGGTTCTCCAATGGTATATAAACTGGGCAGGTATGGTAAATTTATGGCTTGCTCGAATTTCCCTGAATGTCGCAATACGAAAGCGATTATGAAGCCGATTGGCGTAAAATGTCCAAGCTGTGAAACAGGAGAAATTGTCGAAAGAAAAAGTAAAACAAAGCGCTTATTCTATGGATGCAATACATATCCAGAGTGCGACTTTGTTTCATGGGATAAGCCAATCAGCAGACCTTGTCCAAAATGCAGTTCACTTCTAGTTGAGAAGAAGATCAAAAAAGGTGTTCAAATTCAATGTACGAAATGTGATTATGAAGAAGCGCCTTCACAATAATCGGAAGTAAAGTGAATTAATGCAAAATTTGCTTTACTTCAACATAAGAACAACTAAATTTTGAATTCTCATCGGACCAAAAAAAGTCCAAGTTTTGCTAGTCAAACAATCTTTAGGATTCTTTTTGATGATAATTCTAAATTTTATGAATTCTCAAACAATATAATTGCCAAATGCCTCGTTAAATTGTTATAATTTATGAGGCATTTTCTTTTGCAGCCATTTAGAAATAAGGGATAAATGTATGAATTATCTAACAAATGTAAAAAATAAGCAGTTTATTAATTAAATTTGAAGGGTTCACAAAATTTTTATAAATTTTAATTACTAAATACTTGATATCTTACCAAGATAGGTTTAGTGTCATAATGTATGTTTTCAATAGTGACGAGAAAATTTTACAAGCCTCGAAAAATGAATCAAATTCATTGTTCCTTTTTATAGACACGATACATTTTTTTAATAGCACCTTATTCTTTTCATGTAATTTCAATGGAGGTGTTTTGCGATTTGTTTCTAACATTTGCAGAAAGCCTAGATAAGTTTCTCAGGTATATTCAACTCGAAAAAAATTTCTCAATACATACCGTTAGAGAATATGAGTTTGATTTAAATGATTTTCTAAACTTTTTAAAAAGTGAAGGCATTTCAAATCTAGATGAAGTTGAGTATATCCATGCGAGGGTTTATGTAACTAAACTTTATGATGAAAAGAAGGCAAGAACTTCTATTTCTAGAAAAATTTCTTCAATTCGTTCTTTTTTTAAATACTTAAATCGTGAGTTTAAATTAGATGATTCGTCCTTTCGATCACTATACCATCCGAAAAAAGAAAAGCGGTTGCCCAACTTTTTCTATGAGGAAGAACTATCGCAATTATTTGAAAGAAATATGGGCACTGACGATAAATCGCTCCGAAACATGGCCTTGCTGGAATTACTGTACGCAACAGGTATTCGAGTAAGCGAGTGTACAACAATTGATGTTTCTGACATTGATTTTCACTACTCGATTATTCGAGTGATGGGTAAGGGGAGAAAAGAAAGGGTTATTCCTTTTGGACAATTTGCACATGAAGCGTTAAGTAAATATCTAGAAGAAGCTCGACCGAAGCTGTTGAAAAATAACAATCATAAAAAACTTTTTGTGAATATGCGCGGTGGAGAACTTACTCCACGTGGTGTGCGTTATATACTTGACGACATGATCAAGAATGCTTCAATGCATACGAAAATTTATCCGCATATGTTGAGACATTCTTTTGCTACACATTTATTAAATCATGGAGCTGATTTGAGAACTGTCCAAGAATTGCTTGGCCATGCTAGTTTGTCTTCGACTCAAGTCTACACACATGTTACGAAAGAGCACCTACGAAATACTTATATGAATACTCATCCGCGAGCGTGATTTTAGGAGGAATGAAAATGGAACAATTCCATGCAACTACCATATTTGCTATTCATCACAATGGAAAATGTGCGATGGCAGGTGATGGGCAAGTTACATTAGGAAATTCAGTTGTCATGAAACATACCGCTAGAAAGGTCAGACGTCTATTCAATGGGAAAGTATTAGCTGGATTCGCAGGATCAGTAGCGGATGCATTTACGTTATTTGAAATGTTTGAATCAAAGCTGAATGAATATGGTGGAAATCTGCAACGAGCTGCAGTAGAGGTTGCAAAGCAATGGCGAGGAGATAAAATGCTTCGCCAGTTAGAAGCGCTTCTTTTAGTAATGGATCAAAACACATTATTATTAGTATCCGGTACTGGAGAAGTTATTGAACCTGATGATGGTATATTAGCGATTGGTTCCGGTGGAAATTATGCATTATCTGCAGGGCGAGCGTTAAAGCAATACTCTGGAGATCACCTTTCAGCTAGTGAGATAGCAAAGGCTGCTCTAACGATTGCTGCTGATATTTGTGTTTATACAAACCATAACATTATAGTGGAGGCGCTAGAAGAATGACAAAACAAAATTTAACGCCAAGACAAATTACAGAACAATTAAATCGTCACATTGTTGGGCAAAATAATGCGAAGCGAGCAGTTGCTATTGCACTTCGAAATAGATATCGTCGCTCTCTATTAAGTGAAGAGTTACAGAATGAAATTATTCCTAAAAACATTTTAATGATTGGTCCAACAGGTGTTGGTAAAACGGAAATTGCACGAAGAATTGCCAAACTAACAAATGCACCTTTCATCAAAGTGGAGGCAACAAAGTTTACAGAAGTAGGTTATGTAGGCCGCGATGTTGAATCGATGGTTCGTGATTTAGTTGAAAGTTCGAAAAGGCTCGTTACAGATGAAATGACAGAAGCAGTAAAAGATGTAGCGGAGCAAAATGCGAATGAAAAATTGGTCAAGTTGCTTGTTCCATCTAAAGTAAAGGCGAAAATGGCCCAAAACCCATTAGAAATGCTATTCGGACAAAAAAATGATACAGCTGATGATGATTCAACACACGAGGAAACTGAAACTCGTTCAAGACGCTCTCAAGTTTCGCAGGACTTAAAGGCGGGTAAACTTGAAGAAGAAATGGTGACTGTTGAAGTTACAGAACAAAACACGCCATTTTTAGAAATGATGCCTGGTATGGGAATGGACATGGGGTCTTCTGGAATGCAAGACATGCTTTCTAGTTTAATGCCAAAGAAAACAAAGAAACGCAAAATGAAGGTTAAAGATGCGCGCCGTGTTTTAATAGTCGAGGAAGCCAATAAGCTGATTGATTCTGATGAGGTAGCTCAGGAAGCAATCCGACGTGCAGAACAGTCAGGCATTATCTTTATTGACGAAATTGACAAAATAGCAAGCCGAGGCTCATCTTCCGCAGATGTGTCACGTGAAGGCGTGCAGCGAGATATTTTACCGATTGTTGAAGGATCGACCGTCACGACGAAGTATGGTCCGGTAAAAACGGATTTTATGCTCTTTATTGCAGCAGGTGCTTTCCATATGTCGAAACCAAGTGATTTAATACCGGAATTGCAAGGTCGATTCCCGATTCGTGTCGAATTAGATAAATTGACAAAAGAAGATTTTATTCGAATTCTGAAAGAACCGGATCAATCACTTATTTTGCAATATAAAGCATTGCTAGAAACAGAAGGTGTAACAATTGAGTTTACAGATGATGCCATCGAAAGAATCGCAGAGATTGCAACAGAAGTAAATCAAGAAACGGATAATATTGGAGCGAGAAGACTTCATACGATTTTAGAACGTCTTTTAGAAGAGTTATCTTTTGAAGCATCTGAAATTTCACCTGCACATATTGAAATCACACCTGCATATGTCGACAAAAAGCTCGATAAAATTTCAAAAAACAAAGATTTGTCACAATTTATCTTATAATTCGAGTGGAATTAGTTACAATAAATTGTAGAAACCTTTAGAATATTAAGTGAATTATTATAAGCACCCTTTAGGAGGATATTTTTAAAATGAATTTATTAGCAAAAACACGTAAGATTAACTCGATGCTTCAAGCGTCAGCTGGTAAACCGGTAAACTTTAAAGAAATGGCTGACACTCTTGGTGATATTATAGATAGCAATGTGTATATCGTAAGTCGTAAAGGGAAATTACTGGGTATTTCAATTCATCAACAAATTGAAAATGCTCGTATTCAAAAAATGGTTGAAGAGCGTCAATTCCCTGAAGACTACGCACAGCATCTATTTGATATCACTGAAACTTCACCAAATATTGATGTTAACAGTGAACATACAATTTTCCCTATTGAAAACCGTGATCTTTTCAAAAATGGTTTAACGACAATTGTTCCGATTATCGGTGGTGGGGAACGCTTAGGTACATTAATCTTAGGACGTTTAAATGCAAACTTTGAAGATGAAGATTTAATTTTGGCTGAGTATGGTGCAACTGTAGTTGGAATGGAAATCTTACGTGAAAAGTCTGAAGAAATCGAAGAAGAAGCTCGTAGTAAAGCGGTAGTGCAAATGGCGATCAATTCACTTTCTTACAGTGAGTTAGAAGCGATCGAGCATATCTTTGAAGAACTTGATGGCAACGAAGGATTGCTGGTGGCTTCTAAAATCGCTGATCGTGTAGGAATTACTCGTTCAGTAATCGTAAACGCTTTACGTAAATTAGAATCTGCAGGTGTAATCGAATCTAGATCTTTAGGTATGAAAGGAACTTACATTAAAGTATTAAATGACAAGTTCTTAATCGCATTAGCTGAAATTAAAATGAAATAATCTTGAAACAAAAATTAAGGCTCTGTCACATTAGTTGGCGGAACCTTAATTTTTTTGTCTAAAATAATATACATATTTTACTGGGTGCAAATTACTAGTCAATAATAGATAATAGATTGGCTTAGAAGTTTTTGTCGTTTACACTGTCGAAATAATGGAAAATATGGAGAATTGTGAATGGGAATGAGTCGAAAATTCACAAAAATAGTCCGTATTAACTATTAAAAAACAACAAATGCCAATAGACACTTTGTAGTATTATACTTTAAAATTAAGTTATCGAATTGAAATATAATGTAATATAAAAATAGATTTAGAGGTGAATAGATTGAACTTGTTCGGAGGAACAATCAGCAACCTGGAAAATGGGCTGAATTATGCTTCGTTGAAAAACAAAACAATTGCGCAGAACATAGCGAATGTGGATACTCCTAATTATAAGGCGAAAAATGTCAGTTTTGAGAAAATGTTGTCAGATGCAAAAGAGTCGGCAATTTCTGCAAACCGAACAGATAGAAGACATTATAATTTTGAAATAAAACAATCAACGCCAGGTGTTTATAGTAACGAAAACTTCAACTACCGCAGTAACGGAAATGGTGTGGATATGGATTCGGAACAAGCGAGCCTAGCTGAAAATACAATTTACTATAATGCTTTGGTAGAGCGTATTTCTAGTAAGTTTAATACCCTAAATACAGTTATTAAAGGAAGGTAGATAAGTATGTCTATATTTACTAGTATGAATACAACTGCCTCTGCGTTAACAGCTCAACGCCTACGTATGGATGTCATTTCATCGAATATCGCAAATGTTGACACAACTCGCGCTAAACAAGTAAACGGCGAGTGGGAACCGTACCGTCGTAAATCTGTAACAATGACAGAAGATAATGGTCAATTCTCAAGTTTTTTAAACCAGGCAATGGGAAAAAAGGAAAATGCAGGAAATGGTGTGAAAGTAACGAAAATCAATGATGACACACAAACGCCTTTTAAATTAGTCTATAACCCGACACATCCAGATGCGAATGAAGATGGTTACGTTGAAATGCCAAATGTCGATTTATTAACCGAGATGGTCGATCTTGTATCTGCAACTCGTTCTTATGAAGCCAATATAACGGTTTTAAACGCAAGTAAATCAATGTTAACGAAGGCGCTAGAAATTGGTAAATAATAAAAGTGGAAAGGATGAGTCAATTTGGCAATAAATCCAGTATCATTATCTGTTGCAAATACGCAAATAATAGAAGAAACAAATAAATTATCGGCGAACGTGACGCCATTCGAGGCGCAGCAATCGTTTGCAAATACGCTGAAAGATGCTATTGCCTCTGTAAATAATCAACAAGTTCAATCAGATGCAATGACAAATAAGCTAATCAATGGTGAAGATGTTGATTTACATGAAGTCATGATCACCGCTCAAAAAGCGAGTGTTACTTTAAATGCAACAATGGAAGTTCGCAATAAAGCAATTGAAGCGTATCAAGAAATTATGCGGATGACTATTTAACTTCATTTAGCAACTCTTAATCTGCACCATTAGCTTTAAAACTTTGGCTGCTTTTTGAAATAGTTTGCCATGGTAGGGTAAGGGTGTATTCAAAAAAATCGGGGGATAGCTAATGAATGAACGTTTTACAAAAGTAAAAACCGACTCTACTCACTTTTGGAAGAGTCGTACGAAGAATCAAAAAGTTGCAATTGTCGGTACCTTAATAGGTGTAATTGCGTTTGCAACTATACTTACATATTTAACAACAAGAACAAAAATGGTACCGCTTTTTACCGAATTAACTGCAACGGAAGCTGGGGAAATTGCTGAAGTTTTAACTGCACAAGGTGTTACATATGAAATCGCTCCAGGAGGGACGAATATTCTAGTGCCAGAAGAACAAGTAGACACATTAACAGTGTCTCTTGCAGCACAAGGATATCCTGAATCTGGAGAAATTAATAATTCATTCTTTACTTCAAATGCCGGATTTGGGATGACCGACAATGAATTTAATGTGATCAAGCTGGCTGCTACACAAACAGAGCTTGCAAACCTCATTAAAAAAATTGACGGGGTAAAAAATGCGAATGTCATGATTAATATGCCGGAACAGGGTGTATTTGTTAATGATGTAGGACAAGAAGCCAGTGCTTCAATTGTATTAGATACGGAACCAGGTCATCAATTTTCAAATGAACAAATTACTACTTTATATAATTTAGTTTCAAAAAGTATTCCGAACTTAAGTCCAGAAAATATCGTGATAACAAATCAATACTCGGAGTATTTCGATCTGGAATCAGCTTCGTCGGGATCGAATTCCATTGACACCGTTGATGGTCAGATGCAAGTGAAGAAAACAATTGAACGTGATTTGCAAAGACAAGTTCAACAAATGCTGGGCACTCTAATGGGGAATGATAAAGTCGTTGTTTCTGTAACAACTGATATCGATTTTAAACAAGAGAACCGTCAAGAGAACCTCGTTGTACCTGTAGATGAAGAAAATATGGAAGGTATTGAAATAAGCGCCCAACGTATTACTGAATCTTATTCTGGAATAGATGCTGCAGAAGGAACGCCAGAGGCAGGAACTGGAACAGATAACTTTGTCGATTATAGTTCAGTAACAAGTGGTGATGGAGACTACGAAAGAGTAGAAGAAACGATCAATAAGGATGTTACGCGCATTACAAAAGACATCCAAGAAAGTCCATACAAAGTGCGCGATATTGGAATTCAAGTTATGGTGGAACCTCCCAATCCAGAAGATGCTGCTTCTCTATCTGAAGACGTGAGAACGGATATTGAACAAATTCTATCTACAATTGTTCGTACATCAATCGATAAAGATGCTGCCGGGGATTTAACAGAAGAGCAAATAAGCGAAAAAGTTGTTGTTTCCGTTCAACCTTTCTATGGCAATGATGATGCTGCTGCAGAAGAAACACCAATTATTCCATGGTGGATTTGGGTAGTTGGTGGAATCTTGGTTGCTGTCATCTTATTACTCGTATTCTTCATCGTCCGTTCGAGAAGACAAAAAGCGGAAGAAGAAGACTTTACAATTATTGAGGAACAAGTAGATTTAATGGTAAATGATATAAATGAAGAAAAAGAAACAGAAGGTACAATCCGTCGTAAACAACTTGAAAAAATGGCGAAAGAAAAACCGGAAGACTTTGCAAAGCTATTACGCAGTTGGATTACCGAAGATTAATGGAGGTGTTCGAACTTGTCCAAAAAAGAAAAAGAATTAACAGGAAAGCAAAAGGCGGCATTACTGTTAATTTCTTTAGGGCCAGAAGTTTCTGCTTCTGTATATAAGCATTTAAATGAAGAGGAAATCGAACGTCTTACGTTAGAAATCTCAAGTGTCAAAAAAGTTGAACCAGGCATTAAAGAAGATATCATTGAAGAATTTCATCATATAGCATTGGCGCAGGACTACATTTCACAGGGTGGTATCGGTTACGCAAAAACGGTATTAGAGAAAGCTCTTGGCCAAGATCAAGCTCAGGCGATTATCAATCGCCTGACATCATCTTTACAAGTGCGTCCATTTGATTTCGCGAGGAAGGCCGATCCTGGACAAATTTTCAACTTTATCCAAAACGAACATCCTCAAACGATAGCTTTAATTTTATCGTATTTGGATCCTGGACAAGCGGGTGTTATCTTATCCTCTTTACCACAGGAAGTTCAAGCGGATATAGCAAAACGTATTGCCATGATGGATTCCACGTCGCCTGAAGTAATTAGTGAAATTGAATCGATTTTAGAACGAAAATTATCATCTACTGTTACACAGGATTACACGGAAACAGGTGGGGTAGACGCAGTTGTGGATGTGTTAAATGGAGTAGATCGCCAGACAGAAAAAACAATTCTGGATGCATTGGAGATTCAAGACCCAGAGCTTGCTGAAGAAATTAAAAAGAGAATGTTCGTATTCGAAGATATTGTTACATTGGATAATCGCTCGATTCAGCGAGTTATACGTGACTGTGAAAACGAAGACTTACTATTATCTATGAAAGTAAGCAGTGAAGAAGTAAAAGATATATTGTTCCGAAATATGTCTCAGCGTATGGCGGAAACCTTTAAAGAAGAAATGGAAATTATGGGTCCTGTTCGTCTGCGAGATGTAGAAGAAGCCCAATCAAGAATTGTGGGAGTCATTCGCCGTCTAGAGGATGCAGGAGAAATCATCATAGCTCGCGGTGGAGGAGATGACGTCATTGTCTAGGATCATCCGCTCAAGCAGTACTGTACAGCAAGAGGAAAAACAAGTGAAGATCCAGCTTCGCAATTTATTTAAAGTTGACTTTGATGGGGAAGAAAATACCCAAGATTCAACAATAACTATGGACGAGATTTTTGCGGAAAGAGATCAAATTCTTTCTCAAGCAGCTCTAGAAATAGAATCTCAAAAACAAGAGTTTGAACGGTATCGCCAAGAACAACTGGAAATGCTGGAGCAGCTAAAAAAAATATGGGATGAAGAAAAGCTTGTATTAGAGCAAAATGCTTATGAGCAAGGTTTTCAGCAAGGCTATGAAGAGGGGATGCAAAAAGCGCAAGTAGAGATGCATGAATCCTTAAAGGCTGCAAACCAAGTTATCGAAGATTCTCGTATAATTGCACAAGACTATATCGAAGAACAAGAGCAAGTGATATTGGAGCTTGCATTAACAGCTTCCGAACGAATCATTGGGGCATCTTTGGAAAGAGATGAAGAAGTCTTTCTGTCAATCGTTAAAAGAGGTCTTAAAGAAGCGCGAGAAATGAAAGAAATCAAAATCTATGTATCCCCAACCTACCATCATTTAATTTCGCAGCATCGAAGCGAACTTGTTGAGATGTTCCCAACAGATGTACCATTACTGGTATTTGCTGACGAAGAAATAAACGAAACAGACTGCTATATAGAAACAAACCATGGTCGAATTGTCGTGTCTATTGATGAACAACTAAGTGAACTCAGATTGAAGCTAAATGAAATTTTAGACAGTAAGGAATGATAGGATGAAGGCGGCTCAATTAATAGATACAATTCCAACGATTGAAACGTTCAAGAAATTCGGTAAAGTAAATCGAGTTGTCGGTTTAATGATTGAGTCACAGGGTCCTGAAAGTTCAATAGGTGATGTATGTAAAATACATGTGCATTCACCGAAAAATGGCCATCAAATAATATTAGCAGAAGTGGTAGGATTTAATAATGAATTTGTCGTTCTAATGCCGTATACTTCAATTCGCGAGATATCAATTGGCTGTCTTGTAGAAGGAACAGGCGAGCCGCTTGAAGTCAAAGTAGGACCTGAACTAATCGGAAAGGTACTCGATTCGATGGGCAACCCTTTTGATGGCTCAGCACTTCCTAAAGGCCTAACGACTGTGCAAACAGAACAGGAGCCTCCCAATCCTTTAAAAAGGCCACCAATAAAAGATCAGCTTGAGGTTGGGGTAAAGGCGATTGATGGAATGCTGACTGTCGGCAATGGGCAACGCGTCGGGATATTTGCAGGATCTGGTGTTGGTAAAAGTACTCTACTCGGGATGATTGCTCGAAACACAAAGGCTGATATTAATGTTATTGCGTTAATCGGTGAGCGTGGCCGTGAAGTACTGGAATTTATCGAAAGGGACTTGGGCGAGGAAGGCTTGAAACGTTCAATCGTAGTTGCAGCAACCGGAGACCAGCCAGCTTTGATGCGTATTAAAGGAGCTTTCACTGCGACCGCCATTGCCGAGTATTTTAGAGATCGTGGCTTGAATGTCATGTTAATGATGGATTCAGTAACTCGAGTAGCGATGGCACAGCGCGAAATTGGTCTGGCTACTGGTGAACCACCGGCACAAAAAGGGTATACCCCTTCAGTATTTGCTATCTTACCTAAACTATTAGAAAGAACAGGCACAAATCAACATGGTTCCATTACTGCTTTCTACACTGTCTTAGTAGATGGGGATGACATGAATGAGCCAATTGCTGATACTGTTCGAGGAATCCTTGATGGCCATATTGTATTAGACCGTACACTGGCAAACAAAGGGCAATACCCTGCTATCAATGTTTTGAAGAGTGTTAGCCGTTTAATGAATCATATATCAATACCTGAGCACGTTAAAGCAGCTGAAAAACTTCGAGAGCTTTATTATACGTATGCAAAGTCAGAGGATTTAATCAACATCGGTGCATATAAACGTGGTACATCCAAAGAAATTGATGAAGCAATCCAGTATGAACCGCTGATTACAAATTTCTTGAAACAAGGCTATAAAGATAAAGTGTCATTAGAAAATACAGTAGAAGAAATTATTGCATTATCAAATGGTGGAGGTAGGTAATGGTCCAATATACTTATCGTTTTGAGAAAATCTTGTCAATACGTGAGCAAGAAAAGCAGCAAACAGAAGCTGCTTATAAAGAATCAGTGCGGTCTTTTGAAGAAGTAGCAACAAAACTATATGATCTTCTAAAGAAAAAAGAGGATTTAATCACGTATCAAAATACTCAATTAGCAGCTGGTTCAACCATTAATCAAATCCACCATTTTGCAACATTTATAGATAGCCTAGAACGTTCGATAGAGGAAGTTCAACAAAAAGTAGTTCAAGCGCGGGCAAAAATGAACTGGCACGAACAAAAATTACTAGAAAAAAACTTAGAAATTCGCAAGTTCGAAAAAATGCGAGAAAAAGATTTTGCAACATTTATGAATGAGCAAGAGAGAGCAGAAATGCTTTATTTAGATGAACTTTCATCTCTTATGTATTCAAAGAAAGAATTTAGGTGATTTCATGGCAAAAGGTAAAACGAAACAAGTAAATACAGAGACTCATGAAGAAAATTCACCAGGTTTTTTTCAGAAGCTTATATTTTGGTTTGTCATTCCATTGCTTTTCATAGTAGCTATTCTCCTTGTAGTAGCAACTTTTACTAACTTTAATGTTTTCGAGAAGGCATCTGAGCTTACAAATCTAAATGGGTCAGAAGAAGAAGCATCGATCGAAGGCAGTACAGAACAATTTAATGAAAAAATTGTTGGATTAGAAGCGGAAGTAAAAGAAAAAGAAGCTGAAATTGAGCAGTTGCAAGCAGAATTAGACAAAGCCAAAGCCGAAAATCAGGAGAATCAAACTGTGCAAGAACAGCTGCAATACGAGATTGATAAATTACAGCGGGATCAAACGTCTGCGAAAAAAGAATTTGAAGAGTTATTAGAATCATTTGAGCAAATGTCAGCAAAATCTGCTGCGCCGATTCTTGTTGAAATGAGCGATGAGCAAGCAGTGAAAATTTTGGCAAATATGCAGCCTGATAGTCTATCTGCAATATTAGCAAAAATGACTCCTGCTGATGCAGCTCGATACACAGAGCTATTATCGCAATAGACATCATTTTTAGGTAAGGGAGGTGAAAATAGTGAATATCGGAATTATGCAATTATCCAATAACAGCATGAACTCAAAAATTGCTCTTAGGAACACTGCTTCCGAACAATCAGCAATTACGTCCTCAAAAACAGCTAAGAAGACAAATAGCTTCGAAGAGGTCTTAAATAAAGTAGTTTCCAACTCATCGAGAATTGAAGCAGCTAGAACTGAAAAAACAGCAGAAGAGCCAATTGATACCGAGAAGCTAGAAGATTTATTAGGTGCTGATTCTATGGAAGAAGTCATTGATATATTAGAAATTCCACACGATGAGGGCTTGTTAACTATCCAGACTGTGGAAGATGGCAAGGCTCTAGCATTCGATGAAATGATGCAACTGGATAATTTACTTTCGGTGCTAGGAATTGAGCCTACTCAACTATTAGATGCATTACAGCAACTTAGTGGAGGTAAAATTGAAGAACTTAGCGATGTCTGGGGATTGATCAATTCTGTTTTAGGACAACGGAATGAGATTACACAGCAATTAGTAACAGCTTTGCAAGGTGAACAAAAAGTAACTCTAAAACAAGCAGAACAGATTTTGCAGTTTCTAAAGCTTGCCCAGGTTACCGGGAAAAATACAGACTTGTTTAGTGAGCAGAATCTTATGTTAGAACAACTTAAAGATTTGATGAAAAATGTTAAAAATGAAGTAAATTCACAGAGCAATATACAGCTGACACAGACAACTGAAAGTCAATCGGGCAAAGTTGCTTTGCAAGGCTTTGAACAAGTCGTTCAAAAAATTGTGAAAAGTTCGGAATCTGTTGAAAAGACGGAAACAACCGAGTCTTCCAAAATTACGCAAAGTATAATTGCACCAACAGCAAATACAACAAAAACAGTCACAATAACGCTTCCTGCAGAAAAGGGAGCTCAATCTGAGGTGCTTGCAAAAGAAATTCAAAGTTTACTAAATCGAAGCCAAATTTCAAATGGCCCAGGAACGACAAAGCTGTTATTAAAACTATATCCTGAAAATTTAGGGTCGATTCGTATCGAAATCATGCAGCAAGATGGTGTGCTCTCTGCTCGTTTATTAACATCAACGGCAATGGGGAAAGAACTTCTTGATAATCAATTGCACCAGTTAAAAACGGCATTTGCCAACGCAAACATTCAAATGGATCGAATTGATATTGCACAAAGCCTTCAAGAAACGGATCGCAACTTGAAAGATCAAAATCATTTTGGTCAGCAGTTCAAACAACAGTCTGAGCATGATGAGCATGAACAGGATGATCAAGAGGATGATTCAGAAACGATGTCCTTTAGTGATTATCTAATAAATGAGGAGGTGTAAAGAATGACAACACAAGGGATATCGAATGATTATTACTTAGCTTCTACTCAGAAACCTAAAATTAGTGCTACTGGTGATAACTCAAGTCTTGGGAAAGATGCTTTTTTAAATATCTTAATTACACAATTACAGCATCAGGATCCAACGCAACCGATGGATGACAAACAATTTATTTCACAGATGGCTCAATTCTCTTCTTTGGAGCAAATGCAAAATATGACAACTGCGATGCAAAACTTACTTACATCTCAAAATGAAACTCAATTAATGTCATATACATCATTTATCGGAAAAGAAGTGAAATGGCATGAGGTGACAGAAGAAGTTGATGACAAAGGATCCCCAATCGTCAATCAAGGAACTGGTGTTATTAATGAATTGAAGTTTGTAGATGGTGAGCCTGTTTTTGTACTTGCAGATGGCAAAGAAATAACAGCAGGGAATATTTCATCTATTATCAACACTGAAAAATCAAGCTCAGCTGCGACAGAAAATCCATTAGTTGCAGCAAGTCAATTGATTGGTCAAATGGTTCGCTATCAATTAGATGGTCAAGAGTTAACAGCTAAAATTGAGTCGGTTTCAACTAATAATAGTTTAATAGAGTATATTTTAAACGATATGAATGGCACACGTTTACAAAAGGATCAATTTGAACTAATAGCTGAATAAGGTTGGTGAAAAAGATGAATCGAATTGGAATTCAGCACTTGCCATTTCAGCCAACCATTCAAACACAAAAAAATTCGACAGTACATGCTCAAAGCAACAATTCTTTCATTGCCCATTTACGAGATGTTACAAATCAAAAACTAAAAATTAGTAAACATGCAAATGATAGAATACGAGAAAGAAATATATTTATAACTGAGCAAGAATGGCAACAAGTGTCGGAAAAAGTATATGAGGCGCGTGCTAAGGGCGTGAATCAACCACTAGTCTTGATGGATCAAGCAGCATTAATCGTAAGTGCTAAAAATGAAACGGTTATAACAGCGATGGAACGCTCAGAAACAAAAAATCAGTTGTTTACGAATATTGACGGAACAATTGTCCTATAAAGGCAGGACCAAAACGAAACGGATAGTAGTTTTAATGGATGCCTTCGTGTTGCCGACTGACTGACGCAGCACACACAACAAAACTTTCAAACTAAACGGATAAACGAGAGGAGAACGAAACAATGTTACGTTCAATGTATTCAGGTATTTCTGGTTTAAAAAACTTCCAAACAAAGCTTGATGTAATCGGGAACAATATTTCAAACGTAAATACATACGGATTTAAAAAGGGGCGTGTAGTGTTCAAGGATTTAATTTCCCAAACAACTGCAGGTGCTTCGGCTCCATCTGCTACAAGAGGTGGTATAAATCCGAAACAAATTGGTTTAGGTTCATCGATTGCAGTAATTGATACAATTCACGGTACTGGTGCACTTCAAACAACATCTCGTACACTTGACCTAGCAATCTCGGGGGATGGATTCTTCCAGGTTGCAGATGCAACAAATGGTCAGAATGGTTATACAAATATTTCATATACACGTGCAGGTAACTTCTATATGGACGAAGCCGGCTACTTAGTGAATTCAGATGGTAAATATCTTGTTGGGAAATTCGCAAATATTACCAAGGAACCAATTCTGGAAGCACAATATTCTGAGCCAACAGCTACAAATCAAGCTAATTATTATGCTGGGTATTCTTACTTTGTAAATAATAACAACCAAAATATTAGTTCAACGAATACAGGAGCAGTAGTAGCTGCTACGCAAATAAATGGTTTACGCTTTGATAGCTCTGGTAAGCTTTATGAAGGTGCAGAACCTGCATTACCAGCTTTGCCTACACCATTGACTGCTACTATTTCTGGAGATAATTCATATGAATTTGAATTTAATGTCACAACTAATAATTTATATTTAAATAATGGTACTGCCCGATACTTAGTTGTTGATAATGATACGGTTATCAATGAAGAAACGGGACAAGAAATAGCGTATACAAGCACTAATAATATATATAATGCGGTTAATAGTACAAAAATCCAAACTGGTGAACGTGATGTTTATTCTTCGGTTGGCAGTGATACAAATTATAGACCTATTCAAATTCCTACTACTGCCCAAAGTATTTCTGTTGGTCAAGATGGTACTGTAAACTTTGTTGACCAATATGGAGAGTTGCAATGGGCTGGTCAAATCCAATTAGCAAAATTCTCAAATACTGGTGGTCTTGAAAAAGTGGGAAGCATTTATTATCAAGCTACACCAAACTCTGGTAATCCTGTTTTAGGATGGGCAACAGAATCAGGTATTGGTTCCATTCAATCTGGTTTCCTGGAAATGTCGAATGTTGACTTATCAGAAGAGTTTACAGAAATGATTGTGGCACAACGTGGTTTCCAAGCAAACTCTCGTATTATTACAACATCAGATGAGATTCTGCAAGAGCTAGTAAATTTAAAACGATAAACCATTAGTTAAATACTATTTTCATTGTAAAGGAGGGTCGGGCCGGATTCTCTCATATAACCCGGCCCCATTTCAATGATCGAATTAACACGATTAAATGGAAAATCATTTTCATTAAACTCATTATACATAGAATCAGTTGAATCTTTTCCGGACACAACAATTACATTAACAAATGGCAAAAAATTTATTGTTGTTGAAAGTGAAGAAGAAGTTCGAGAGAAAGTAACACAATTTTATAAAAGCATTCAAGTGCTATCCAACCCGCATATACGAGGTGATGACGATGAAAAATAATAAATTATTAACAGTAATGCTCATCATTTTAGTGTCCATTACATTAATTGGGGTTGTAATTTTTGTTCTATTAACACAATTTAATAAACAAACAGCAACTTCGGAGGAACCTACGATAGATGAGATAGTAGAATCTTCTGTAGATGTAACAGAGATTACGACAAATTTAGCAGACAACAGTATTATAATGCTTTCGCTAAAACTGCAAACAGATAGTAAGGAAGCAGCTGAAGAATTAACAAAACGTGATTTCCAAACAAAAAACCTTGTGATTACACAGCTTTCTGAAATGACAGAAGCGGATTTGAAAGGTAAGGAAGGCAAAACTACTTTTGAATCCACATTAAAATCACAGTTAAACGAATTGATGCAAGAGGGAGAAGTACAGCAGGTTTACATTACCTCCTACATCATCCAGTAAGTAATATTAAATGTGAAACATCTTGAAATGGAGGTGGGCAAATGGCAGGAGATGTATTATCCCAATCCGAAATTGATGCGCTGCTTTCTGCAATATCAACCGGTGAAATGTCAGCAGATGACATGAAAAAAGAAGAAGAAACAAAAAAAGTTAAAATATATGACTTTAAAAGAGCTCTTCGTTTTTCAAAAGATCAAATCCGAAGTTTGACCCGTATACATGAAAACTTTGCAAGGTTATTAACAACCTTTTTCTCTGCACAGTTAAGAACTTATGTTCAAATTACAGTAGCTTCAGTCGATCAAATCCCTTTTGAGGAGTTTGTTCGTTCAATTCCCAATATGACATTAATAAATGTGTTTGAAGTACCGCCTTTAGATGGTAATATCTTAATGGAGATTAATCCAAATATCGCGTACTCCATGCTGGATCGTTTAATGGGTGGCAGTGGGTCAAGTTATAGTAATGTGGCCAATCTAACTGAGATTGAACAGAAAATAATGACGAGTCTATTTGAGCGTTCCTTCGACAATTTACGAGAAGCTTGGGATACAATCGCTGAGATTGATCCAATCTTAGTAGAACTAGAAGTGAATCCTCAATTCTTGCAAATGATTTCACCGAATGAAACAGTAATCGTTATTTCGTTAAATACGATTATTGGCGAAACAACCGGGATGATCAATATCTGTATCCCGCATGTTGTGTTGGAGCCGATCATTCAACATTTATCTGTTCAATATTGGATGCAGTCGAATACGAAAGAAGCTTCACCTGAGCAGGCACAAATGTTGGAAAAACGTGTGAAGCAAGCAGAACTACCATTAATTGCAGAACTTGGTACAACCAATATAACGATTGAAGATTTCCTTTATATGAATACTGGGGATGTTATTCAATTGGACCAAAATATTGAAGATCCACTTCTTCTAAAAGTAGGAACTATACCGAAATTTACTGCACAACCAGGAAAACGAAATAAAAAAATGGCAATCCAAATTATTGCACCAATAGAAGGAGGAGACGAAGATGAGTGATGGTATGCTCTCCCAAGAAGAAATTGAAGCTCTATTAAGGGGCGAATCGTTAGACGATAAGCTTAACGACTTGGCATCTGAATCTTCTGCAAATGAAGAACAACTAAGTGTGGAAGATTACTTAGACTCAATGGAACAGGATGCTTTAGGTGAAGTAGGAAATATCTCCTTTGGTAGCTCAGCGACAGCACTTTCTACACTTTTAGGGCAAAAAGTAGATATTACGACACCTGTAGTTTCAATTCTCAATAGAAATCATTTAGAAGAAGAATTTCCACATCCCTATGTAGCAGTACAAGTGGAATATACGACGGGCTTATCCGGAGCAAACTTATTAGTAATCAAGCAAGAAGATGCTGCCATTATTGCTGACTTAATGCTTGGTGGGGATGGTTTAAATCCAAGTGCGGATTTAAGTGAAATACAGCTTAGTGCTGTGCAAGAAGCAATGAACCAGATGATGGGTTCTGCTGCAACTTCAATGTCAACAATTTTCAATAAAAAGGTCGATATCTCACCACCCTCGATCGATTTAATGAATATTGCGCAAAATGAAGGAACTGAGCAAATTCCAGAGGATGATTTATTAGTTAAGGTTTCGTTCCGACTTAGAATTGGGACATTGATAGACTCAAATTTAATGCAATTATACCCACTTAACTTTGGGAAAAAAATTGTAAAGTCACTTCTAGGTGAAGAAGAACAAGCAGCACCAGCAGAGGTTCAGCAGCCAACTGTGAATCAACAGCCTGTTCAACAACCAACGCAGCAGCCGCAACCGGTCCAGCAGCAAGCTCAACAGCCTGTTCAACAGCCGCCAATGCAGCAACAACAACCAACACAGCAACAGCCTGGTTATCAGCAGCCTCCTGTATATCAACAGCAAGCGGCTACAACTTATCAAGAGATGCCAACAAGCTATGCGATGCCTACATATCAACAACCGCAGCAGCCTGTAAATGTACAGCAAGCTCAATTTGCGTCCTTTGAAAAAGCTTCGATTACACAGGATGAAGCACGCAATTTAAATATGCTTCTTGATATTCCTTTACAAGTTACGGTTGAACTTGGACGTACAAAGCATTCGGTAAAAGAAATCCTGCAACTGGCACAAGGGTCCATTATTGAACTGGACAAGCTGGCTGGTGAACCAGTGGATATTCTTGTAAATAGCCGTTTGATTGCAAAAGGGGAAGTAGTCGTAATCGATGAGAACTTTGGAGTACGCATTACAGACATAATGAGTCAGGCAGAACGATTAAACAATTTGAAATAGGATTATTTGGAGGGATTTTACATGTCTAAAAAGATTTTAATAGTAGACGATGCAGCATTTATGCGCATGATGATCAAGGATATTTTAACTAAAAACGGTTATGAAGTAGTAGGAGAAGCAGCCGATGGACTTCAAGCTGTCGAAAAATATAACGAATTACATCCTGATTTAGTAACAATGGATATTACAATGCCTGAAATGGATGGAATTGCTGCATTAAAAGCGATTAAAACAACGGATCCAAACGCTACTGTCATTATGTGTTCTGCAATGGGACAACAAGCGATGGTTATCGATGCAATCCAAGCAGGTGCAAAAGACTTTATCGTAAAACCATTCCAAGCTGACCGTGTAATTGAAGCAATTCAAAAAGCATTAGGTTGATAAAATGAATTTAAAAAGGTTTGCAATAGTTCGGCTTTGTTTTGCAATCATGATGGCAATAACTTTTCTGGCACCTATGAATTTTGCTTATGCAGCAAGTGGCAGCCAATCGGTTACTGAGTGTTGGCAAAATCCTCAAGCAGAAGGTTGCGAAGATACAGACCCTGCTGCTGAAGAAGAGAATTCAACTTCGGCAGACGTGGGGCTGGGCATTTGGGATTACATGAAAATGTTATTTTCCCTAGGGATTGTACTGGCACTTTTAATATTTGTTCTTAAGTTCCTAAATAAAAAAAGTGGAAACTATCAACAAAACAAAGTTGTTCGAAATATTGGCGGGATTTCCGTAGGAGCTCAAAAGTCGGTACAATTGCTGCATATTGGCGATAAACTTTATATTGTCGGTGTCGGGGAAGATGTCCAACTGATTAAAGAAATTAATGACCCGGAAGAAGTCGAACGATTATTAGAATTTTATAATGATAAGCAGACAATGGAAGGCGGCGCAACACCCTATATTTTAGAACTAGCCAAAAAATTTAAGCGTTCCAATACAGAAGAGGCAACAGAAGAAAAAGAGGCAAAACAAAATTTTGGGGAGATATTCAACAATAAACTCTCTGAACTCACAAAATCTCGTAAAAGTGAGTTGGATAAATGGAAGGAAAAGGAGAAGGATAAGTAATGGAAGATTTTATCTCACTCTTTTCTGAAAATGATCCGACCAACGTTTCAACTTCTGTGCAACTGCTTCTTTTATTGACTGTTTTATCTTTGGCACCAAGTATACTTATTTTAATGACATCCTTTGCGCGTATTATGATTGTGCTTTCTTTTACAAGAACAGCCCTAGCGACAAATACTTCGCCGCCGAACCAAGTTCTAATTGGTTTAGCTTTATTTTTAACGTTTTTCATCATGGCTCCAACGTTCCAGGAAGTGAATACACAAGCACTGCAGCCATTATTTAATGAAGAAATCGGCTTGGAAGAGGCTTATGATCGAGCTGCATTGCCATTTAAAGAATTTATGGCGCAGCATACGAGACAAAAGGATTTAGAACTTTTCTTAGATTACAATCAAGCAGAAAGACCTGCTTCGGTGGAAGAGATTCCATTAACAATGCTTGTTCCAGCTTTCGCATTAAGTGAAATAAAAACAGCATTTCAAATTGGATTTATGATATTTATTCCATTCTTGGTTATTGATATGGTAGTAGCCAGTGTCCTTATGTCAATGGGTATGATGATGCTGCCGCCGGTTATGATTTCACTGCCGTTCAAAATATTACTATTTATATTAGTAGATGGCTGGTATTTAGTAATAAAATCTTTACTTCAAAGTTTTTAGGGGATGATATAAATGACGCAGGAAATGGTCATTGCAATTGCAGAAAGAGCGATATGGATTGTCCTCATTGTTTCAGGACCTCTGCTTTTAATTGCACTTATAGTTGGTTTACTTGTAAGTATTTTTCAAGCAACAACGTCAATTCAAGAGCAAACATTAGCATTCGTACCGAAAATAATTGCCGTTCTAGTGGCAATTATCTTTTTCGGACCATGGATGATTTCTCAAATGACTTCCTATGTAACTGACATATTAAATAATTTAACACGGTATATAGGGTGATGAAATGACAGATATCATTCCTGAAATTTCCGTTTTATTATTAATCATCGTCAGAGTTTCTGCCTTTTTTGTATCAGTCCCTTTTTTTTCATACAGCAGAATCCCTCCGCAATTAAGGATTGCGCTATCCGTTATTTTTTCCTGGATGATGTATTATACAGTGAATGTAGAAGCCATTCCAATTGACGGAAATTACATATTACTTGTTTTAAAAGAAGCCATTGTCGGCGTAACGATTGGTCTTGTTGCCTATATGTTCATGACTGCCGTCCAAATAGCAGGTGGATTTATAGACTTTGAAATGGGTTTTGCAATGGCTAACGTGATTGACCCGCAAACTGGAACACAGACCCCTTTGATGGGTCAATTTTTTAATTTTTTAATTCTTTTTGTTTTGTTGGCAATAAACGGCCATCATTTAATTTTAGATGGCATCTATTATAGCTATCAATTTGTACCAATCAATCAAATTTTTCCAAATTTTGCGAATGATAATATTCTGGAGTTTCTTTTGAAGACATTTGGCTCGGTTTTTGCAATCGCGTTTCAAATGGCTGCACCGGTTGTCGCAACATTATTTTTAGTTACTATGGCTTTAGGGATTACAGCTAAAACAGTACCGCAACTGAATATTTTTGTTATTGGTTTTCCCATTAAGATTGCAGTCGGTTTCCTTGTTTTAATCGTTTCGATGGGTGTAATGATTGAAGTAATGGAAAAAGTAATAGAATTGATGATACTTTCAATGCGAGATTTCATGCAAT
This sequence comes from Lysinibacillus fusiformis, assembly GCA_030027265.1. Classification (GTDB taxonomy): domain Bacteria; phylum Bacillota; class Bacilli; order Bacillales_A; family Planococcaceae; genus Ureibacillus; species Ureibacillus fusiformis_A. The sequence goes on from JASENG010000004.1 coordinate 132,138, forward strand.
TGTTAGGTGGTGCATAGAGCTTGAAGTTACTGCTCACATTAGATTTACAATTTTTTGCTGGGGACAAAACGGAAAAGGCGACACCAAAAAAGAAGCAAGATGCCAGAAAAAAAGGTCAGGTTGTAAAAAGTCAGGATGTAACAGCTGCAGTAGGTTTATTGTTACTGTTTTTGTTTTTATATTTTACAGGTCCTATGATGATCGAAGGCATTTTTGGCTTTTTGCATCAAGCCTTTGAAAAGAATATCCTGATTGAAACAGTGACAACAGACACAGTCATGCAAATGTATACAGATTCTCTGAAAGAGATGGCTCTGATTATCCTGCCCTTTATGGCCATTGCTGTTGTTGCCGGTATTGCCGGTAATTTTATGCAATTTGGTTTTCTTTTCACAATGGAGCCAATGAAATTGGATTTAAAAAAGATGGATCCCATAAAAGGAATTAAGAAAATTATATCCGTTCGGGCAATTGTCAACTTGATTAAATCTCTATTGAAAATATCATTTATTGGAACTGTAACAACTGTCATAATTTGGATGAATATAGAAGAAGTGTTATCGTTATCATTCCAAAGCCCTTGGGATACATTAACTACAGTGGCTAAACTAACAGGTTTAATGGGAATAGCCGCTTCAATAACGCTTCTTGTGATTTCATTAATTGATTACATATATGAAAAATATGAGTATGAAAAACAATTGAAAATGTCAAAGCAAGACATTAAAGATGAATATAAAAATGCTGAAGGCGACCCGAAGATCAAATCGAAAATCAAGCAGCGTCAAAGGGAAATGGCTATGCGGCGAATGATGCAGGAAATTCCCGATGCAGATGTAGTCATTACCAACCCGACACACTATGCCATTGCCTTAAAATACGACGATCAGAATATGGAAGCTCCAAAGGTTGTTGCAAAAGGAACAGACTATGTAGCCCAAAAGATTAAGTTGATTGCAAAAGAAAATGACGTTGTAATGGTGGAAAATCGTCCATTAGCACGGGCGATGTACGATCAAGTAGAAATCGGTCAACAGGTACCGGAAGAATTTTTTAAAGCGATAGCAGAAATACTAGCGTATGTATATCGTATAAAGCGCAAAATTTAGACCATAGTAGGAGGGAAAAACATGAAAATTCGTGACTTGGCTGTTTTAGCTGCAGTTATTATGATTGTAGCAATGCTTATCATCCCTCTGCCGACATGGTTATTAAGCTTTTTAATTATTATAAATATTACATTGTCACTTTTAGTTCTATTAGTGGCGATGAATATGAAGGAAGCATTAGATTTCGCCATTTTCCCTTCAATCATATTGTTATTAACTTTATTCCGATTGGGGTTAAGTATATCTACCACTCGTGCAATCTTGGCGCAAGGTGATGCCGGGGATGTTGTTGAAACATTTGGTGAATTCGTAACTGGTGGGAATATCCTGGTCGGTTTAGTAATTTTCATGTTATTAGTTATTATTAACTTTATCGTTATTACAAAGGGTTCGGAACGTGTCGCTGAGGTTGCAGCACGTTTTACATTAGATGCAATGCCAGGGAAACAAATGAGTATTGACGCAGATTTAAATGCGGGAATGATTTCTGAAAAAGAAGCGAGAGAACGACGGGAGAAAGTATCCAAAGAATCCGATTTCTATGGAGCTATGGACGGGGCGACCAAATTCGTAAAAGGGGATGCCATTGCCTCAATCATCATGGTATTCATTAACTTGCTTTTCGGGATTATTATCGGGATGATTCAGCTAGGCTATTCAATGGCCGATGCTGCAACGCATTTCTCAACATTAACTGTCGGTGACGGATTAGTGGCTCAAATTCCTGCATTATTGATTTCAACTGCAACAGGGATTGTGGTAACTCGAGCAGCATCGGAAGGTAATTTAGGAGAAGATATTGCCAATCAATTATTCGCCCAAACGAAATTGCTTTATATTGCTGGTGGAGCGATTTTCCTATTAGGGCTGTTCACACCACTGCCTGAATGGATCACAATGCCGATTGCTGCAGTATTAATCGGTGGTGCTTACTTGATTAATAGTAGAGAAAAGAAGGTTGAAGATCCTGAAGAGCTATTAGAGATGGAAGAAGAAGTGGCAGCTGATACGATGAAAAGTCCCGAGAATGTTGTAAATCTGCTGAATGTAGATCCAATCGAATTTGAATTTGGCTATGGTTTGATTCCTTTAGTTGACGCCAGTCAGGGAGGGGATTTATTGGACCGAGTTGTCATGATCAGAAGGCAATTAGCCCTTGAATTGGGGGTTGTTATTCCTGTCGTCCGAATTCGGGATAATATTCAATTACAGCCAAATGAGTATCGAATCAAAGTAAAGGGTAATGAAATGGCGAGGGGAGAACTGCTTCTTGATCATTACTTATCCATGAGTCCTGGGGATGATGATTCCATAGAAGGAATTGATACGATTGAACCTTCCTTTGGTTTGCCTGCAAAATGGATCACAGAAAAAGTAAAAGAAGATGCGGAAATGCTTGGATATACAGTGGTTGATCCACCAAGTGTAGTTTCTACCCACTTAACCGAAATTATCCGTGCCAATGCTCATGAATTGCTTGGACGTCAAGAAACGAAACAGCTTATCGATCACCTGAGAGAAAATTATCCAATTTTAGTAGAAGAATTAACGCCAACACCATTATCCATTGGAGAAATTCAAAAGGTATTGGCAAAACTATTAAAAGAAAATGTTTCAATCCGCAATTTACCGATTATCTTCGAAACATTAGCAGATTATGCGAAATTAACAAGTGATACGGACGTGCTTACTGAATATGTTCGCCAAGGCTTGGCAAGACAAATTACTTCTCAATACGTATCAGGCGGAGCAAGTTTAAAAGTAATTACGATTCCTGGAAAATTAGAGAAGCTCATTGCTGATAGCATCCAGCAAACAGATCATGGCAACTATTTAGCAATGGACCCTCAAGAGTCTCAAAATGTGTTAGAGGCTATTGCAAAGGAAGTAGAGAAATTATCCTTTATGGAACAATCTCCAATCATTCTATGTTCACCAGGAATACGAATGTATTTAAGACAATTAACAGAGCGTTATTTCTCACAAATTCCTATTTTGTCCTATAACGAATTAGATGCAAATGTTGAAATTCAAAGTGTTGGAGTGGTGAATGTAGAATGAAAATGAAAAAATATACAGCACCTTCAATTTCAGAAGCGATGAAATTAGTTCGAGCAGAATTAGGTGAAGATGCGGTAATTATCAATTCAAAAGTTATTGTAACAAAAAAATTATTCGGTTTAATCAAACATAAAAATTTTGAAGTATTGGCTGGCGTGGACCAAGTGGAGACTAGACAAATGTCTCCACGTCTTCCCGACTTGCAAACAAACGCAAATCAATACCATGAAGTACCTGAACAGCTGAAATTACATATTGACGATTCATTATCGAATGAGTTGAAAAGTGAAATAGCAGACTTGAAGCTAATGATGAAATCGATGCAGAAGCATACAATTCAATCAGAATTGCCGGAGAATTTCTTGCCTTATTTTGACTTCCTGAAACGTCAAGAACTTAGTGAAGAGCTCATCACGGCAATACGTGATGAGCTTTTCGTGCATCAAAAACAGCAGGATGATCCTTTAAGCAAAATAGAGATGAAGAATATTACGGAAAAAGTGCTTCGAAAACTGCTGGAAGATTTACCAATGGGCGGCCTTTCATATGAGAAGAAATATATAAATGTATTTGGGCCAACCGGTGTTGGCAAAACAACAACAATCGCAAAAATGGCGGCGAGATCTGTATTGGAGAAAAAGAAGAAAATCGGTTTTATCACGACAGATACTTATCGAATAGCGGCCATTGAACAGTTAAAAACATATGCCAATCTCCTGCAAGCACCCGTTGAAATTGTCTACAATGCCAATGATTATAAAAAAGCGATTGAAAATTTTGCACATCTAGATCTAGTATTCATCGATACAGCTGGACGTAATTATAAGGAAGCAAAATATGTAGATGATCTTAAAGAGATGATTAACTTCGATGAAGAAGTAGAATCGTATCTCGTATTAGCTTTAACTGCAAAAGAACAAGATATGGAATCAATAATTCAACAATTTAGTGAAATACCAATAGGTAAATATATCTTTACAAAAATAGATGAAACAAATTCTATTGGCACGATGTATAATTTAATGATTAAATATAATAAAGGACTTGCTTACTATACGAATGGACAAGAAGTACCAGAAGATATTGAAGAAGCCAATCTAGAAGCAGTACTTGAATTGTTCTTTCAAGGAGAATTTTAATGAGAGACCAAGCTGAAAACTTAAGAATGAAGATGCTGGAGAGTCAAGGTGTTTTAGGTAGATCCATTGCAATTGTTAGTGGAAAAGGTGGCGTAGGTAAAAGTAATTTTTCTACAAATTTCGCCATAAATCTTTCGAGATTAGGAAAGAAAGTTGTCGTTCTAGATATGGATATCGGTATGGGGAATGTTAATATACTAATAGGTAAAAATGCTCAATACAATTTAAAACACTATTTATTTGGTGAAGTATCATTAGATGAAGTGATGTACGATGGTCCGCACAACTTAAAATATATTTCTGGCGGCTCAGGTATGTCATCTGTGATGGAATGGTCAAAAGATATGATCCAGGCATTACTCAATGCTTTTGAACAATTGCAAAAGACCTTTGACTATATTCTTTTTGATATGGGTGCGGGTGCAACAAATTGGTCGTTAAATTTAATAAGTTCTATTGACGAAATTATTGTCATTACAACGGAAGAACCAACTGCCATAACAGATGCCTATTCCATGATGAAATATATTCACGTCAAAGATCCGAATAAAACAATTTACTTATTATGTAATAGAGCTTATTCAAAAGAGGAAGGTCAAGAAACCTTAAAACGTCTAGAAAATACCATGAAGCAATTTCTAAAAAAAGATGTCATTCTTCTCGGTTCTTTACCCGAGGACCAAGTTGTACGAAAAGCGGTGCGTGAACAAGTACCATTTTCTATTGCCTATCCGGACAGTAATATTTCGAGGACCTTACAACTAATGGTTCAACAATTTGTGGACCGCAATTTGGTAGAGGTGCATGGATATAATAAGAAAAGCGCATTTATATCGAAATTAAGAAGTATTTTTTCGAAAGGGAGTGATTAATTGGAATTCTCAAATAAAAGCAAGCTTTTAGTTGTGGATGACTCTGCTTTTATGAGAAAGCTAATTAGTGACTTTTTTATAGATAATTCGAAAGTGGAAGTTGTCGGTACGGCTCGCAATGGAAAAGATGCGCTTAAAAAAATTCAAAGTCTGCAACCGGATGTTGTAACGATGGATGTTGAGATGCCAGAGCTAAATGGATTGGATGCACTAAAGGAAATTATGCGCGTATCTCCGGTTCCGGTGATCATGCTGTCCAGTACAACAATTCAAGGTGCAGAAAATGCCCTTATCGCAATGGAAAATGGCGCAGTTGATTTTGTGGCGAAGCCAAGTGGAACAATTTCCCTTGATTTGCACAAAATCAAGGAAGAATTAGTACATAAAGTGGAGCATGCAGCACATGTCTCAGTAACAAAGTTAAAAAAAGCAAATGTAGAGCAAATAACAACTCATTTGCACAAAACTGCCAGCTTTAAAGAAGATAGAGCTGTAACCAAACCGCCATCGAACCAAATGGCAAATATAGCAAATACTGAAGACGCTAAAAAGAATCGCTGGAATCAAAAAGCGAAAAAGATTGTATTAATCGGAACCTCAACAGGAGGTCCTCGAGCTTTACAAGAAGTCATTACAAAATTGCCAAGTACGATAAAAGCACCTATTTTAATCGTGCAGCATATGCCTGCTGGTTTTACAAAATCTCTGGCAGAACGTTTGAATCAGCTAAGTCACATTAATGTGAAGGAAGCACAGCAGGGCGATATTCTCCAAAACGGAGTTGCTTATATTGCTCCAGGCGGCAGTCACTTAAAGGTGGAAAAAAGAGGGGGATCTTTCGAAATCGTTTTAGATCAAAATGAACCCCCTAGATCAGGGCATCGTCCGAGTGTGGATGTTATGTTTGAAAGCGTAAGTAAAGTGAGTGATTTTGATAAAGTAGCGGTCATCATGACTGGCATGGGAACAGATGGCTCAAAAGGGCTTATTGAATTAAAGAAAAATGGAAATGTAATGGCGATTGCAGAATCAGAAAAAACCTGTATTGTTTATGGAATGCCAAAAGCAGCCGTAGAAACACAGCTTGTCAATGAGGTTGTAGATGTTGACAATATTGCAGAAGCGATTATGACATATTTGCCTACAGTTAAGTAAGTTTAAGACTTCCTTTTCTGCATAAGTGCAACAAAGGGTAATCACCTAAAAGGCTTGGCGATTAGCCAAGTTTTTAAAAGTATAAGAAAGTATAAATTTTCAAGGTTGAATGTTTAGCGCAAGCCTCCTAGTCCCGAAAAGCGTTTCAACTCCTCCTACGAAGACAAAGAGCGTCTTCTAGTCGGAGTCTCCAACGCTTTTCGATGGCTGAGCGAGGGCGCTTGCGCTTTTCTTATAAAAGGAGTGTTTTCTAATGGAACTTAACCAATATTTAGAAATGTTCATAGAAGAAAGTAAAGAACATTTACAATCATGCAGCGACAATTTGTTAGAGCTTGAAAAAAATCCTAACGACTTAGCGATTGTAAACGAAATATTCCGATCAGCTCATACGTTAAAAGGTATGTCTGCAACAATGGGGTATGAAGATCTAGCTGATTTAACGCATAAAATGGAAAATGTGCTCGATGCCATTCGTAATGAAAAAATTCACGTAGATGCAGAAATATTAGATGTAGTCTTTGAATCCGTGGACCATCTGGAAGAAATGGTCATGAATATCGCTGATGGCGGAGATGGGAAAAAAGATGTTTCTCAAACAGTTGCAAAATTAAAGCGCATTGAGTCTGGCGAGTCGATTCAACAAGAGTCAGCTCCTAGTGAAACGGCTGCTTCTGAAGCTGCCGCAACGACAACAGTTTTGGATAATGCGCTTCAATTAGAATATGATGATTTTGAAAAAACAGTATTGCTTCAATCTACGGAGCAGGGCTTTAATGCTTTTGAAATCTCTGTAACTTTAAATGATGGTTGTTTACTTAAGGCAGCCCGTGTCTATATGGTCTTTGATATTCTGGAGAAGAACGGAGATGTAGTGAAATCTTCTCCAACTGTAGATAAGCTGGAAGAAGAACAATTCGACCAAGATTTTAAAGTGGCTTTGATTTCACAAACGGATGCCGAGGAATTACGCAGTAAAATAATGAAAGTTTCTGAAGTTGATAATGTTGCGATTACACAAATCTCGAAGGATTTATTTGTTCAATCAGCGCTTGGCGAATCTGAAGCATCTGTTGAATCGGCAGTGGATGAAGGACCGATTGCTGCGCAAGTGGAAGTTAAGAAAGAAGAAACAAACCAAAAAACAGCTTCTGCAAAGCATGCTGCTAGTAAAACAATTCGCGTAAGTATCGAACGATTAGATATTTTAATGAACTTATTTGAAGAATTGGTCATAGATAGAGGACGTCTTCAATCAATTGCAACAGAAGTGAATCATTCAGAGTTAAACGAAACGGTTGAACGTATGAGCCGTACAATGGGTGACCTTCAAAATATTGTCTTGACAATGCGCATGATTCCAATTGAAACAGTATTCAATCGTTTCCCTAAGATGGTTCGTACCTTATCCCGTGATCTTAAGAAAAAGATCAACTTAGAAATTATAGGTGCAGAAACAGAGCTGGATCGTACTGTTATCGATGAAATCGGGGATCCGCTTGTTCACTTAATTCGTAATTCAGTAGATCATGGTATCGAAAGTCCGGAAGTGCGACGTGCAAAAGGGAAACCGGAAGAAGGAAATGTCACACTTCGTGCATACCATAGTGGAAACTATGTGTTTATCGAAATCGAGGATGATGGAGCGGGCATTAATCGTGAACGCGTGCTGAAAAAGGCAATTTCTAAAGGAATTGTAACAAAAGAATCTGCACTTTCACTGTCAGATAAACAAATCAATGAGTTGATTTTAGCATCCGGCTTCTCAACGGCTGAAGTTATTTCAGACATCTCAGGACGTGGAGTAGGACTTGACGTAGTAAAAACTACAATTGAATCACTTGGAGGAAATATTTCCATTGAATCAATAGAAGGTGTTGGTTCCATCTTTTCAATCCAACTTCCATTAACATTATCGATTATCTCTGTTATGTTAGTTGAAATTGAACAAGAAATCTATGCTATACCTTTATCATCGATCATTGAAACATCCATTATTAAGAATAGCGATATTCTCAATGCACACAATCAAAAAGTAATTGATTTCCGTGGTAAAGTAGTACCGCTTATCTTCTTGGACGAAATCTTCAATGTGCCTCGATCTGAGAACAATGCAGATGAATATCACTCAGTTGTTATTGTCCGAAAGGGAGACAAGCTCGCTGGTTTAGTAGTAGATACATTTATCGGCCAGCAAGAAATCGTATTAAAATCATTAGGAAATTACTTAACAAATATTTTTGCAATTTCTGGTGCTACGATTTTAGGAAACGGTAAAGTTGCTTTAATAGTGGATTGTAATGCATTAATGAAATAATGAATTGAAATGAAAGAGGTGTAGACAATGACTGCTGTAGAACAAGAATATTTAAAAGTAATCGTTTTCCAACTTGCGGATAAAGAATATGCCATTCCTGTATCGAATGTACAGGGTATTGAAAAATTAATGCATATTACGCGTGTTCCTAAAACGCCAGCCTTTGTTAAGGGTGTTATTAATTTGCGCGGAGTCGTAACACCACTTATCGATTTACGTGAACGTTTCGGTATACCTGTATCAAATAATGAAGAAACTACGAGAATTATCATTATCACTCTTGAAGAAATGGAAGTCGGCTTTATCGTTGATTCAGCAAATGATGTGATTGATATCCCGGTAAATGCGATTGAGGCGCAACCAGAAGTAGTCGGTTCGAATGAAGAGGATTTTATCTCAGGTGTGGCAAAATTAGAAAATCGATTATTGATTTTATTACATTTAGACAAAGTATTAAATCCATAGTTAAAAGTGTTGGCCAAATTGTTGTAAAGTAGGGATCTAGCGAATGATGAATGAAATTCAAAAAATTACATCATTGCATTTGGATATCCTAAAAGAGATTGGAAATATAGGTGCTGCCCATGCTGCGACAGCACTTTCCAGTTTATTGAATAGGAAAATCGATATGCATGTCCCAAAGGTTGAAATGGTTTCATTTAATGACATGATGGAACTTGCCGGGGGAGCTGAAACTGTTGTTGTGGGTATCTTCCTTCGCATCGAAGGAGATTCTGAAGGAAGCATGTTCTTTATTTTGCCAATCGAACAGGCAAATCGATTTATTCAAAGTTTAATCAATGATGACCAATTTAGCTTTAATGATGGCCAGCCAACTGAGCTTGGCATATCAGCAATGCAGGAATTAGGGAATATTCTCTCTGGATCATATTTATCGGCATTATCCGATTTTACAGGGATGAAATTATATCCAACCGTACCTGGATTGAGTGTCGATATGTTTGGAGCTATAATAAGTACTGGACTAATCGAGATTTCAGAGGTTAGTGATCAAGTGATTGTGATTAATACATCCATTTTTGAAGACGGTTTTGATAATCGTAATGAAGTTCATGGGCATTTCTTCTTACTACCAGATCCTGATTCGTTCACTAGTATTTTTAAGGCTTTAGGAGTTTCTTAAAAATGATTCAATCACGTACTAGCCAGGTTATAAAGGTTGGAATTGCACAAATGGATGTAGTCAAAATGCCGGATACAATTCGTACATCAGGCTTAGGTTCCTGTGTAGGCGTTGTATTATATGATGAAACAAAAAATATAGCTGGATTGGTTCACATTATGCTGCCTGACTCTAGTTTAGCGAGAACAGAAACGATTAATGCAGCAAAATTTGCGAATACTGGAATAAAGGCACTCATTGAAAAACTGAAACAGGCGGGAGTTCAACCATTTCGATTAAAAGCGAAAATTGCTGGCGGTGCACAAATGTTTAAATTTTCGACTGACAATGATTCAATGCGCATCGGACCACGTAATGTAGAAGCAGTGAAAAAGGAACTTTCCACAAACAACATACCGCTTATTGCTGAAGATACAGGCGGCGGTAGTGGCAGAACAATCGAATTTAACCCTGCCTCATGCCAACTGAGTATTCGAACAGTCAATCAGGGAGTGAATGAAATATAATGTTTGGATCAATATTTTACAACTTTTGGGCGGCCATCATAGGATTTTCAATCTATTTTTTTAGTACACTCTCGAACTCTCAGATGCCATTAAACAGTTTAGCAGGATCATTTATCGCTGCAGCTGTGTCATTTGTTTTGATGTATGGGATTCGCCTATTTTTGGGGTATGTATTATATACACCCGATGAAGATCTATTTAGTAGTTTGAACAAAGAGAATGAACAATTAAGAGAGCAGTTTGCAAATCGAGGCAGTGGAGAAGCGGCATCAGAATCTGGTGGCATTACGTCTACAATGGAATTTACGGATGAAAGCTCCGAAGAAATTGCAAAAGTAATTCAAACAATGATGCGACAGGATGAATCGATAAAAAGCTGATTCTCTCCAAGCCTTCCTGAATACAGAAAAAGTTTAAAGAGTCGATTAAACGGCTCTTTTTTTTTGAGGGCATGTCAGCTGCCAAGAGTCCTTTCTTTCTGACACAAAATGCTCAAAATAAGTAACCTCATTCATAATGAAGCCTCTAATGTACATATATAACCAATCGCAATCAATAATCTGTTAAGAAAATAAATAATTCGAGGGATAATATCATTTTTTTATTAAATTTATCGTGAAAGAATCTTTTTTCTCTATCAAAATTTGGCTGGTTAGGAAATTAATTAAGTTTTATAGAAATGTGTGTTTTTTTACGCTCATTTGATATAATATTTGATAGTAAGGAACGCACAAGCGAGTTTTAAAACGATGGGTAAAAGGTACTACTGATTGTAAGTGCTTAGCCCTTAAGAAATGATGCTATTGGATTTTGGAATATATAGGAATAAAGTCTGTATTGTACTTAACACGAAATAAATGATTTGTACAATCTATTAGAAATTGAAGAGTCGATGGATAGAGTAACATCAAAAGCAAAGAGAAAGATGCTTATCCTAAAACGATTTTATTGTGAGGTGGATTTTATGGTACAGCTTCAAGCAGATAATGAACAAACTCTTTGGAATTGCTGGATCAATGATCGAGATCCAGATGCAGGCAATATGCTAATAAAAAAATATCAATCTTTAGTATCCTATCATGTACAAAGAATAGGGGCGAGTGTTCCTAAAAATGTATCACGTGATGATTTAATGAGTTTAGGAATGATGGGCCTATTTGATGCATTAAATAAATTTGATATTAACAGAGATTTGAAATTTGATACATATGCTTCCTTCCGAGTGCGTGGGGCTATCATTGATGGATTAAGAAAAGAAGATTGGCTGCCTCGCTCTGCACGCGAAAAAGCAAAGAAAATGGAAGTGCAAATAGAAAAATTAGAGCAAGAATTAATGCGTAGTGTAACGCCGGATGAACTTGCTGCACATATGAATTTATCAATTGATGAAGTTAATCAGACAGTACAAGAACATTTTTTCTCTAGTGTACTATCGATTAATGAACAGCAAGATCAGGAAGAAACGGAAGGCAAAGCTTTTGTAATCCGCGATGATCGTACTAGAACCCCTGAGCAGGAAACTGTCCATATGGAATTAATCCATGAACTTGCCGATAATATAAAAAATTTAAGTGAAAAGGAACAACTTGTTCTCAGCTTATTTTATACTGAGGAATTAACTCTGACTGAAATTGGAGAAATGCTTTCCTTATCGACTTCACGTATATCGCAAATTCATTCGAAAGCATTACTTAAATTGCGAAAGCTTCTTTCAAATGAAATGATAAGTTAAATAGAATAATCGGTAGATTCCCCAGCACATATGCAAAGGCATATGTGCTGGGGGAGTTTTACGTGAGTTTACTCGGTATTTCCTTCACAAATCGCATGTATCCGCATCAAGGGCTAAACTTATTTAATAGTGATAACTGGACTCTTTAGATTTGTTAATTTTGTAGCCTACACATATAAATATCCATAAAGGGGGATTTATACAAAGATGAGTTTAAAGGCAGTTGAACTTCAAATTGCGATTCCAAAGACATTTGATGCAGGAAAATTGGCAGAGCAGCACGGTCAGAATATTATTAACCAGCAAGCAAATGCCCACGAAGCACTGAAAAAAGAGATTAAGAAAAAACAGCTACAAGTTAGTGATACTGAAAAAACAGATAAAATTACTGACTATAAAAAACAACGAAATCAAGAAGAGAATTTATCCGAAGAAAAACAGCATGATAAAGAAAACAAGGAAGCACAGCATCCTTTCAAAGGTAATTTTATTGATTTTAGTGGATAGGAGAACAGTATGGTCGTAGGTATAATCATCATATTGGTTATTTTGCAGCTTATTTGTTTTTACTTAATCGTTATTTTAAATACAAAAATTGCAAAATTTAAAGATCTGGAAAAACGACAAGATCAGCTAATCCGTGAAATGGATGACGCAATCAGTTTATATCTCGTGGAAATGAAGGAAGAGAATGATCGACTCATTCATGAACTTTCATCCATAAAACAAAAAGATTTGAAAAAAACTGATACAAATAATCAAAAAGTGGCAATCGTTGACTTGGAAGCTTCTCAGGGAAAATCTACTCCTGTTCAAGGAAACAGTAGATTGAATTTAGATGAAGAAGTAGAAATGCTTCCAACAAATAAATCGTTTGTTCCCAAAAAAATGGTTTCGAATGCATACAAGCAACAAAGTGCTGTTAGTGAGACTTCATCTTCAATCAAACAGGAGCAACATGTAGAGGTAGAAAAAGCAGCACTTCCTTCCTTTGAACAAGAAGTACTAAACCTTCACAGACAAGGTAAAACGATTGACGAAATAGCGAAAATTACACAAAAAGGCAAGACGGAAATCGAATTATTAATTAAGTTTCATGCTTAAATATGTTGCATGAGGGAAGTTAATGTGATATATTATCAACTGGTGTTAATTACACACGCATTTTGATGTAGTAAGTGGTGCTTTTTGAATAAAAAGTTGCTTGTTATAGATGAAAAATGCGGAGGAAAAAAACCAAAACATTAGGAGGAAACACACATGTCAGTAATTTCAATGAAACAATTACTTGAAGCTGGTGTACATTTCGGTCACCAAACTCGCCGTTGGAACCCAAAAATGAAAAAATACATTTTTGTTGAACGTAACGGTATCTACATTATCGATTTACAAAAAACGGTTAAAAAATTAGAAGAAGCTTACGACTTCATGCGCCAAGTTGGCCAAGATGGCGGTAAAGTACTTTTCGTAGGTACTAAAAAACAAGCTCAAGAAGCTATCAAAGACGAAGCAGAACGTTCTGGTAACTACTACATCAACCAACGTTGGTTAGGTGGTACTTTAACTAACTTCGGTACTATCCAAAAACGTGTTGCTCGTATGAAAGCAATCGAAAAAATGGAAGAAGATGGAACTTTCGAAGTTCTACCTAAAAAAGAAGTTATCCAACTTAAAAAAGAACACGAACGTCTTGTTAAATTCTTAGGCGGTATCCGTGATATGGCTGGCATTCCAGACGTTATGTTCGTGGTTGACCCACGTAAAGAGCGTATCGCTGTTGCTGAAGCTCGTAAATTAAATATTCCTATCGTAGGGATCGTTGATACAAACTGTGATCCAGATGAAATCGACTACGTAATCCCTGCTAACGATGACGCTATCCGCGCTGTTAAATTATTAACTGCTAAAATGGCTGACGCTCTAATCGAGTCTAAACAAGGTGAATCTGAAGCTCCAGCTGAAGAAGTAGTAGCTGCTGAGTAATTCACTATTAGTAAACTTGGCAAAAGCCTAAGTTTCTAATGATAAGCCTTAGTTGCTCTTAAGCTGCTAAGGAAGTGATAAACTTTCTTAGCAGGCTACACAAAAGGTGATAAGTGGATGAACCCTCTTATCACCTTTTTTTAAGAAGAAAAGTGAAGGCGGTTTGCTTAGCTCTGACAGAAACTGGAGACTTTCGACGAGCATGCTTGCATGCGTGGGAGAAAGTTGAAGTTTCCGAAGAGCTAACCGCCGGAACTGGACAAGCAGAAAAGCGGAAGGTGCTCGCACCGGAAACTGGGCATTTTTTGCGAAATGCCACTTCAATTATATATAAACTATAAAAAATTTAATAACTGATAACTCAAGGAGGAAACTTCAAATGGCAATTACTGCACAATTAGTAAAAGAACTTCGTGAAAAAACTGGCGCAGGTATGATGGACTGTAAAAAAGCTTTAGTACAAACAGATGGTGATATCGATGCTGCTGTAGACTTCCTACGTGAAAAAGGTTTATCATCAGCTGCTAAAAAAGCTGATCGTATCGCTGCTGAAGGTACTACTTATATCTTAGCTGAAGGAAACGAAGCTGTAATCTTAGAAGTTAACGCTGAAACTGACTTCGTAGCAAAAAATGAAAAATTCCAAGTTTTAGTTTCTGAATTAGCACAACTTATTTTAGCTGCAAAACCTGAATCAGTAGAAGCTGCATTAGAATTAACAAATGCAGAAGGCGTTAAAGTTGTAGACTTAATTTCAACAGCTGTTGCAACAATCGGAGAAAAAATCACTCTTCGCCGTTTTGAAGTAAAAACAAAAACTGATGCTGATGCATTCGGTTCTTACCTGCACATGGGTGGACGTATTGGTGTATTAGTAGTTCTTGAAGGTTCTACTGATGAATCAGCTGCTAAAGATGTAGCTATGCACATCGCTGCTATCAACCCTCAATATGTATCACGTGATGAAGTTTCTGAAGAAGAAGTGAACCGTGAACGTAAAGTATTAACTGAGCAAGCTTTAAACGAAGGTAAACCAGAAAATATCGTTGCTAAAATGGTAGAAGGTCGCCTTGGTAAATTCTTCGAAGACATTTGCTTACTTGATCAAACTTTCGTTAAAAACTCTGATCAAAAAGTACGTGATTTCGTAAAATCAACTGGTGGTAACATCACTTCATTCGTACGCTTCGCTGTTGGTGAAGGTATCGAAAAACGTGAAGACAACTTCGCTGAAGAAGTTATGAACCAAGTTAAAGGTAACTAATTTAAATATTAAAGTAAAGATAGGGGACACAAATCAGTGTTCCCTATTTTTCAAGAAGAAAAGCGAAGAACACCCGTTAAGCCCCGACAAGCGTTGGAGGGATCTGACAAGTGTGCGTGTACGCGCACAGAAAAGCCCGAAACGACCTCGAGGGGCTGGGAGTTCGTAGCTGGACAATAAGAAAAGCGAAGAACACCCGTTAAGCCCCGCCAAGCGTTGGAGGGATCTGACAAGTGTGCGTGTACGCCCACAGAAGAGCTCGAAACGACCTCGAGGGGCTGGGAGTTCGTAGCTGGACAACGAACGAAGCAATGGTTTGAATGTTGAGTAGAATAAAATTGAATTACGGAGGTTTACTATGAGTGTGCCACAATATGAACGAGTTGTTATAAAAATTAGCGGTGAGGCATTAGCGGGAGAAGCTGGTTTCGGTCTATCGCCAAAGATTATTAAGTCCGTTGCAGAAGATATTAAAGAAGTAGTAGAACTTGGTGTAGAAGTTGCTGTAGTAGTTGGCGGCGGAAACATTTGGCGTGGAAAAGTAGGAAGCGAAATGGGTATGGACCGTGCCTCTGCAGATTACATGGGCATGCTTGCGACAGTGATGAATTCTTTAGCTCTTCAAGATGCTCTGGAAAAATTGGATATTGGAACACGTGTTCAATCTTCCATTGTTATGACACAAGTAGCTGAGCCTTACATACGCAGAAAAGCGGTACGTCATCTTGAAAAGAAACGTGTAGTAATTTTTGCTGCGGGTACAGGAAACCCATTCTTCTCTACAGACACAACAGCTGCTTTGCGTGCTGCTGAAATTGATGCAGATGCGATTCTAATGGCTAAAAATAATGTAGATGGTGTATATTCTGCTGATCCAAAAACTGATTCTACTGCTGTTAAATATGACACACTCACATATTTAGACGTAATTCAACAAGGATTACAGGTAATGGATTCAACTGCTTCCACTTTATGTATGGACAACGATATCCCATTAATAGTATTCTCTATAATGAATAAAGGAAATATTAAACGAGCGGTACTCGGTGATAAAATCGGTACGGTTGTTAGGAGGAACTTTTAATGCCTAAGCAAGTATTAGCACAAACAAAAGAAAGAATGGACAAATCGATTTCTGCATTTTCTCGTGAATTAGCTTCAATTCGTGCAGGGCGTGCGAATGCGTCTCTTCTAGACAGAATTTCAGTTGATTACTACGGTGCACCAACTCCAGTTAATCAACTAGCTGGTATTTCTGTACCAGAAGCACGACTTTTAGTAATCCAGCCTTATGACAAATCTATTTTAGGTGAAATTGAAAAAGCAATCATGAAATCAGATATCGGAATCACTCCGACGAATGATGGTAATGTAATTCGTTTAACAATTCCAGCTTTAACGGAAGAGCGTCGTAAAGAGCTTGTAAAAGTTGTGAATAAAGAAGCGGAAAGTGCAAAAGTAGCAATCCGTAACGTACGTCGTGATGCCAATGATGATTTGAAAAAATTAGAGAAAAATGGCGAAATCACAGAAGATGATTTACGTGGATTTACGGATGATATTCAAAAATTAACGGATGACTACATCGTTAAAGTTGACCAAGTAGCAAAAGATAAAGAAAAAGAAATCTTATCCGTATAAGAATTAGATCCTTATAGTTGGTTATTTTTATCGTTTGCAAATTTATTTTTTGTAAAGCTAAAACGGATCATGAACTAATTCAGAGGTAGGGCGTCCTATTACTTGGGACGTCTTTTTTCAATGTAAATTAAAAAAAGTACATATTTGCAACTTTAAATGGTATTAGCTTCGCCTGCTTAACTTAAGGAATCTAAATAAATATTGTTTAGTAGCTTAATCTTATTTTTGTATACTAATTAAATGAAAATTTTATAGTACAATTAGTCTGAATGGTAAAATAGTTTTAGATAGTACAATAATAGTTAATACTCATGAATAATTGAAAAAATTAGGAAATAATACAAAGAACGTAAGACACATTCATTTGTTTTTGATATGATTAGAAAAATGCGGTATTCGCAAAATGATGTTAGAATCGATATTTTACATAATACTTCAAGAATATTGGTATCGTATCTTGTGAAGGAAAACGTCCAAAAAGTTGTCAGGTGGGGGAATTGCTGATGTTAAATAAACTATTTAATAAATCGAAAATAGGAAAGCACTCAATGGAGGTTAAGGAATCTCTAAAAAATGATGAATGTTTACCTTACCATATCGCAATCATTATGGATGGCAACGGACGTTGGGCAAAAAAAAGAGCAATGCCAAGAATTGCTGGGCATCATGAAGGGATGCAAACTGTACGTAAAATTACTCGTATAGCCGATGACATAGGAATTAAAGTATTAACTTTATATGCATTTTCAACAGAAAACTGGAAAAGACCTAAATCAGAAGTTGAATATTTAATGAGCCTTCCACAAATGTTTTTAAACTCCTTCATGCCAGAGTTGATGGAACGAAATATTCGTGTAGAAATGATAGGCGATAAAGAAGGGCTTCCATCCAATACAAAATCAGCTTTGAATGAAGCAATGGAAAAAACAAAAAATAATACAGGGCTTATTTTAAATTTTGCCATGAATTATGGAAGTCGTGCTGAAATAGTCAATGCGATGAAGGATATAATGATAGAAGTGAATAATGGAAATTTGACTTTGGAAGAAGTAGATGAAAAAACAATTGATCAATATTTATTGACTTCAAAGCTTCCTGAACCGGATTTGCTTATTCGCACAAGTGGAGAAGTCCGCTTAAGTAATTTTATGCTATGGCAGCTTGCCTATACAGAGTTCTGGTTTACAGATGTGCTATGGCCAGATTTTGACAAAGAAACCTTCATGGAAGCTATACAAGCCTACCAACAGCGTAACAGGCGTTATGGTGGACTGAAAGGAGAATAATTACATTGAAACAAAGAATCATAACGGGGGTTGTTGCGGGTGCGTTATTTATCATATTTGTACTGTTGGGTAACCTGCCTTTTACGTTATTAGTATATGCACTAGCAGCAGTTGGAATATATGAATTATTAAAGATGAAGGATATTCGAATCCTTTCTATACCAGGAATTCTAGGGTTACTTATCACCTTTAGTTTATTGATGCCAGAATCGGCAGCACGTAATATACAAGAAGCTACAACTTATTCGAAATTAGAGTTTTTATTAATAGGGGCCATTCTATTATTAGTTTATTCCGTGCTTGTAAAAAATCATTTTACCTTTGACGATGTTGGATTTACTGTACTAAGTACTTTATATGTGGGAATGGGCTTCTATTACTTAATCGAGACACTGGATGAAGGATTAAAATTTCTGATTTATGCCTTGCTAATTGTTTGGACAACGGACTCAGGTGCTTATTTTATTGGCCGAAAACTTGGGAAAAAGAAATTATGGCCGGAAATTTCGCCGAATAAAACAGTAGAAGGCTTCATTGGAGGAATCATTACTGCGGTAGTATTTGCATGTATAATGCAAATGATTTATCCGATTGCTTCATCATGGCTTGTTTTAGTAGTCATTTCGATTATCGCTTCAATTTTTGGACAGATGGGCGATTTGGTGGAATCTGCAATTAAACGTCACTATGGTGTAAAAGATTCGGGCAAATTATTGCCAGGTCATGGCGGTATACTAGATCGTTTTGATAGTCTATTATTTGTATTGCCTTTATTGCACTTCCTGCAATTTGTTAACTAGTGCAGATGTAAAGTGTTGTAGAGCAATCCTCTTTTCAGCATCGCTAAAAAGCGAGTTGGATAATAGACGGAAAAGTACTTATATAGTTTTTGAAGGGAAGATAAATCATGAAGAAAATAAGCTTATTAGGAGCAACAGGTTCGATTGGGATACAAACAGTTGATATCTTGTTGAACAATCCAGAAAGTTTTCAACTTGTTGCGTTGTCTTCAGGAAGAAATATTGTAAAAACTCGTGAAATTATCTCTCAACTTAATCCAGAGCTTGTTTCAGTACAAGATGAAAAAGATGCCATTGAACTCTCGAAAGAATTTCCCAAAACTTCTTTTACTTTTGGAACAAAGGGGTTAGTTGAAGTTGCTACACATCCTGATTCAACAGTTCTTGTGAATGCAGTCTTAGGAAGTGTTGGATTAGAATCTACTTTAGCTGCTATTAGAATGGGAAAAACTATAGCTATAGCCAATAAAGAAACTTTGGTAACTGCCGGTCACTTGGTGATGGCAGAAGCAAAAAAGCATAACGCAGCGATTTTACCTGTCGATAGTGAACACTCAGCTATTTTCCAATCGATGAATGGTGAAAACCCAAAACAAATTGAACGGCTGATTTTAACGGCATCGGGCGGTTCATTCCGCGACAAAACACGTGGGGAACTAAAAAATGTAACGGTCAAAGATGCATTGAATCATCCGAACTGGTCGATGGGGGCCAAAATCACGATTGACTCTGCAACGATGATGAACAAAGGGTTAGAAGTCATCGAAGCCCATGTGTTATTTGAAATGCCTTTTGAAAAAATCGATGTTTTATTACATAAAGAAAGTATTATTCATTCTTTAGTTGAGTATCATGATACAAGTGTCATTGCTCAATTAGGCACTCCAGATATGCGCGTACCGATCCAATATGCACTAAGTTATCCAGATCGTTTGCCACTGACAGGGGGCAATCGATTAGATCTAGCTAAAATTGGACAACTAAATTTTAAAGAGGTGGATTTCGCCAGATTCCGTGCTTTAAAACTGGCATATGAGGCTGGACGAGCTGGCGGTACGATGTTAACAGCTATGAATGCAGCAAATGAAGCGGCAGTAGGTCTATTCCTTCAAGAGAAAATTACTTTCCTTCAGATTGAAGAAGTGATTGAACAGATTATGAATGATCATAACAATATTCTAGCGCCTGATTTAGATACTATATTAGCTGTAGATAGCCAAACAAGAAAATTAGTAGAGAGCATGGTAAAATAAAAAGAGCAAGCATAGTATAAATAAACAAACATGCTCTTTGAAGGTGGGATGGTATGCAAACTGTTGTAGCATTTATCATTGTTTTCGGTTCCCTGGTATTCTTCCATGAACTTGGGCACTTTATTTTTGCAAAAAGAGCGGGTATTTTAGTTCGTGAATTTGCAATTGGGATGGGTCCGAAAATCTTTGGAATGATGAAAGGTGAAACGTTATATACACTCCGATTATTGCCAATCGGCGGTTATGTCCGAATGGCGGGTGAAGATGTCGATTCGGTTGAAATTCAGCCTGGATTCCGAGTGGGTTTAATATTAAATCGAGATAACGTAGCCGAAAAAATTTATTTAAACCAAAATGTACAAAATCCAAACGTTCTTTTTATGGAAGTGGAACGTGCAGATCTTGAAAAAGGCTTATGGATTGAAGGATACGATGAGGACGATCAATTTGTAAGAATAGATGTATCAAGAACGGCAACTGTCATTGAAAATGGTTCTGAACTGCGCATTGCCCCTTATGATCGACAATTCAACTCAAAAACTGTTGGGCAAAGAGCAATGGCTATTTTCGCTGGACCACTTTTTAACTTTATTTTAGCGTTTCTTGTTTTTGCATTTATCGCCATTATCCAAGGGGTTCCTACATACGAACCAGTTATTTATGATGTTGTAGAGGACGGTCCGGCAGAGGCAGCTGGCATGAAGCCTGGGGATAATGTGAAGGCGATTGATGGACAACCTATTGAAGATTGGCAGGAGTTCTCTGGGACAGTTCAAGAAAAGCCAGGTGAACCGTTATCGATTATCGTTGAACGGGATGGTCAAAATATCGAGCTGAAGATGACGCCGGATACATTTGAGGAAAGTGGTAAGGAATACGGACAAATTGGTGTTATGTATCAAAGTCCGGTAGAAAAAAACCCTTTAAAAGCAATCGTATTTGGGGTAACTCAGACGTATGATTATACAGTTCTGATTTTGGGTCTTTTAGGAGACTTAATTACCGGCCAGTTTACAATCGACGCGCTATCGGGTCCGGTTGGAATCTACAAAGCAACAGAAACCGTTGCACAATATGGTGTATTTAATCTTATGAACTGGGCTGCAGTCTTGAGTATCAACCTAGGTATCATGAACCTATTGCCGCTGCCTGCACTGGACGGAGGAAGATTATTATTCTTCGCAGTTGAGGCATTGCGAGGCAAACCGGTAGACCGTAAAAAAGAAGGCTTAGTTCACTTCGTAGGAATCGTCTTATTAATGATTCTTATGGTAGTCGTAACTTGGAATGATATACAAAGATTCTTCTTCTAATAAGATGAAGTCAGCCAAAGAGCGCCACGGCACACGAGCAAAGGCTGACTGATCTACATCATGCGGGCCTAAGTAGAGAACGATCGCTCAGCTCCGAAAACAACGGTCGACACAATCTAATCAGTAAATTACTTAACCTTATTCATTTATGGTAAAATCCATAGTGAATAAGGTTAACTTTTTTAGCGGATAGTATAGTAACTTTGATAATCACCGCATAAAAAAACATCCATTTGCTCTGTATTGGAGTGGAGCCGGATATTTAAAGTACAAAATTACATTTAGGCTGATTTAGTTTTAAACGGTTTGAATGGATGATTTTTTAAAAGACAAATTGAAGTTGTACATACGATATTACTTCGGTGTATGATATGCTAAATACGTGATTTATGAAGAGAAAAGGTGGAGCGAAATGAAACAGAGTTCTACGTTAATTCCTACACTGGGTGATAATCTTTCAGAAATGAAAGCGACATCACATAAAATGCTGCTTCGAGCTGGATTCATACGTGAAACGACAAGTGGCGTTTATGCTTATTTACCTTTAGCAAAACGTGTATTAAATAAAATCGAGAAGATGATTCAACAAGAAATGGATGCCTTGGGGGCAGTGGAAATTAGTTTGCCCAATTTGCAAGAAAAAGAAGTATTCGAGCACACGGGTAAAGTTGAAACTTTTCAAGATGAGTTATTTCATATAAAGAATAAGAGTAAGCAAAAGTTAATCCTTGCACCTTCTCATGAGGAAGCAATCGCAATGTTAATTCGTGAAGAGATAGAGTCCTTTGAAAATTTGCCAATTACTTTATATCAAATCCAATCGAATTATCGCAATGAAAATAATTCAAGCTATGGATTATTGCGAAGCCGGGAATTTTTAATGAAAGAAGCCTACTCCTTTCATGCCGATAAGGAAAGCTCAGACCAGGCTTTTAACGAATTAACGCAAGTGTATTCAACAATCTTAAGTAAGCTGGGCTTGCATTATGAAGTAATTGAAGCAGATGCAGGAGTTGGTATTGGAGCCGAAGCAAAAGAATTTATTGTTGCGTCGGAGCTGGGAGAGACCTTTATTGCTTATTCAGACGAATCTAAGTTTGCCGCAAATATTGAAGCTGCACCAGTTATTAATGATTTCATTCCTTCTGATTTTTCTGCAAAACCAATGGAGAAGGTTGAAACGCCAAACGTGAACTCGGTAGAAGAGGTATGTGCCTTTTTCAATATAGAAGAAACAAACTGTATTAAATCAGTAGTATATAAGGTTGATGGAGAGTTTGTCGTTGTATTAGTAAGAGGCGATCATCAAATTAATCCTTATAAGTTACGAAATGTGTTAAAGGCTTCTGTTATTTATTCAGCGTCAGAAAAAGAGGTTCAAGAACTATTAGGCTGCCGGGTTGGGTTAATTGGACCAATCAAATTGCCTATAGAGGTAAAAGTTGTTGCTGACAATGCAATTCAGGCCATACGAAATGGAGTAGCAGGGGCAAATGAAGAAGGCCATCATTATATAAATGTGTCGCCGGAACGAGATTTTGCCATCAGCACCTATGAGGATATCAGGTATATACAAGAAGGGGATCCTTCCCCGGATGGCCATGGAACGATACATTTTAAAAAAGGAATTGAAGTAGGGAAGTTAAGCAAACTCGGTGCAGATCTTGAAAAACTGAATGCTAATTATATGGATGAAAATGGACAGCCCCAAGAGATTCATATTAACAGCTATAATCTTGGGATATCCAGATTATTGGCTGTACTTGCGGAAAATTTCCAGGATGATAATGGATTTATTTGGCCGAATCATTTTTCTCCCTATGAACTACATCTGATACCGGTGGACAGAGATGATGAGGTACAATTTAATTTAGCATTAGAGTTATATAACATATTAACCTTCTATCAATTTGAAGTATTGTTCGATGATCGCCAGGAAAATGCGGATGTTAAATTTATGGATGCAGATTTAATTGGTCTGCCCGTTCGAATAACGATAGGAAGACGGGCAAGTGAAGGTATAGTCGAAGTCAAGATTAGAAGAACAGGCGAGACTTTTGAGTGGGCAAAAGAAGAACTCATTGACCATTTAAACGAAATCTTCCGTTCGAATTAATCTAAAAGTCATCTATAAACGAATGCATCGATTTTCGCTTACATGCGAAAATCGTATTTTTCTGAAAAAATATAAACAAATCTAAAACAGGTGGTGAGTAAAATGGTAGACAACCAAGAGGCAAGACAACGATTTTTAACACTTTTACAACAGTTACAGCTAACGGAAGATGTCTACATGTCATTTTTTGAAAAAGGTGAGCTTACTCGACTAACTGTTCATAAAAAGAATAGAATCTGGTGTTTTGCCATTCAATTAGAAAATATATTGCCTTTCCAATTATTTCAATTATTCCGTACAAAAATGGCCGAGCAGTTTTCCCACATCGCTCAAGCCTCCATTACAATCGAGGCAAGAAACCCCGTAGTGACGGAGCAGCTTATCACGGATTATTGGTTATCCGCTATTGAACAATTAGATGCATCTCCTCCATTAAGAAATCGATTAATGACCCAAATTCCAAAATGGACAGGAAATAAATTAATTGTATCTTGTATGGCGGAAATGGAACAGCTGACACTAAAGTCCAAATATGCAGCAAAAATTATCGAAGCCTATGAAAGCTTAGGATTTCCACAGTTCTCGGTAGACTTCCAGCTAGTCGAAGCAACGGATGAGATGAAAGAAGAACAGCAGCAGTATATTGAAAAACGCCAATTAGAAGAAGCGGAGCTTGCACGTCAAGCGATGCAGGATTTCCAAAGTCGTGAAAAAGCGAAATCGGATAGTCCTGATAGCGTTGCATCCAGTGGTCCATTCCAACTTGGAAATCACATAAAAGATACAGAAATAATGGAAATTCGCCGTGTACAAGATGAGGAACGTCGTGTTGTCTTGGAAGGGTTTGTATTTGCTGCCGACATCAAGGAGCTAAGAAGCGGCCGCTCTCTATTAGAATTGAAAATGACCGACTATACGGATTCTATCCTAGTGAAAATGTTCTCGCGTGATAAAGAAGATGCAGAACGTATGGCACAATTAAAAAAAGGCATGTGGATCAAAGTTCGCGGTTCGGTTCAAAATGATACCTTCGTCCGTGATTTGGTCGTAATGGCCCAAGATATTAATGAAGTGTTCAAGGAAACTCGAAAGGATACAGCGCCAGACGGCCAAAAACGAGTGGAGCTACATTTACATACACCAATGAGTCAAATGGATGCAGTAACACCGATCGATCAGTTAGTAGGACAAGCTGCAAAGTGGGGGCATCCAGCCATTGCTATTACAGATCATGCAGTAGCACAAGGTTTCCCGGATGCATATGCAGCAGGAAAAAAACATGGCATCAAGATTATCTATGGAATTGAAGCCAATTTAGTAGATGATGGAGCACCAATTGCTTATGCAGAGCAGCATATTGAGCTGGATGATGCGACATTTGTTGTATTTGACGTCGAAACAACGGGTCTTTCCACTGCTTACGATACAATTATTGAGCTCGCTGCTGTCAAGATAAAGGAAGGAAAAGTGATCGAGAAGTTTGAACGCTTTGCCAATCCCCATAAACCATTGACAGCGAAAATTATAGAACTGACTCATATAACGGATGATATGCTTCAAAACGCGCCGGAAGTTGATCAGGTCGTAACGGAATTCAAAGAGTTTATCGGAGACTCCATTGTTGTTGCGCATAATGCATCCTTCGATATGGGCTTCTTATATACTGCCTATGAAAAAGCAGGGATCCAAGGTGTCATTCATCCTGTAATCGATACATTGGAGCTGTCCAGATTCTTGAACCCTACCCTGAAAAGTCATCGTTTAAATACATTATGTAAACGATATGGCATTGAACTAACCCAGCATCACCGTGCCATCTACGATACAGAGGCAACAGGTGAGTTGATGCTTCATTTACTAAAGGATGCAAAAGAACAGCATGGCATTAATTATCATGATGAATTTAATGACCAAATTAATCGAGATGAGAGCTATAAACAATCTCGTCCATATCACTGTACAATTCTGGCGGTTGATAATGAGGGATTGAAAAACTTATTTAAGTTAATTTCCATTGCGCATACAAAAACGTATTACCGTGTGCCGCGTATTCGCAGATCAGACTTAACCAAGTATCGTAATGGTCTAATTGTAGGATCTGGCTGCAATAACGGTGAATTATTTGAAACGATGATGAATAAATCAAGTGACGCTGCAGAAAAGGTGGCGAAATTCTATGATTATATTGAAGTGCAGCCAAAGCCGGTTTACGCACCATTAATCGAAGGTGGCGTCATTCACGATGAATGGAACTTAGAAGATATACTCCGTAAGCTTGTGAAGTTAGGCAAGAGAATGGACAAGCCTGTTGTTGCAACAGGAAATGTTCATTATCTAACTGAAAACGATGCGGTATTCCGTCAAATTTTAGTTGGATCGCAAGGTGGGGCGAATCCTTTAAATCGCTACAAATTACCGGCCGTTCATTTCCGTACAACGGATGAAATGCTAAAAGAATTCGACTTTTTGGGACCTGACTTGGCTAAAGAAATTGTTGTGACAAACTCGCAAAAGATTGCGGATATGATTGGTGACGTAAAACCGATCAAGGACGATCTTTATACGCCAAAAATTGAGGGGTCGGATGAGGAAGTAACGAATTTAACCTATGAAATGGCCCATCGAATTTATGGAGAAGAGCTCCCTGAAATCGTTAAGGCTCGTATTGAAAAAGAACTAACATCGATTTTAGGAAACGGTTTCGGGGTAATTTACTTAATTTCCGCGAAACTCGTGAAAAAATCCCTTGCTGATGGTTATTTGGTAGGTTCCCGTGGTTCGGTAGGATCTTCGCTTGTTGCGACCTTCATGGAAATTACAGAAGTAAATCCATTGCCGCCGCATTATATTTGCCCAAGCTGTAAAAATGTGGAGTTCTTTGATGATGGTTCGGTAGGCAGTGGTTTCGACTTGCCAAACAAGGAATGCCCGAAATGTGGAACTCAGTATAAAAAAGATGGTCAAGATATTCCCTTTGAAACCTTCCTTGGATTTAAAGGAGATAAAGTACCCGATATCGATTTAAACTTCTCTGGGGAATATCAGCCACAAGCCCATAACTATACTAAAGTACTTTTCGGTGAGGACTATGTATACCGTGCAGGAACGATTGGTACAGTTGCCGAAAAAACTGCTTATGGCTATGTAAAGGGTTATTCAAATGATCATAATCTATCATTCCGCGGGGCAGAAGTAGATCGGCTTGTGCAAGGATGTACAGGCGTTAAACGTACCACAGGGCAACATCCCGGCGGTATTATCGTAGTTCCTGATTATATGGATATTTATGATTTTACACCGGTGCAATTCCCGGCCGATGCACAAGATTCTGAATGGAAAACAACCCATTTCGACTTCCACTCCATCCACGATAACGTGCTTAAACTGGATATTCTGGGACACGATGATCCGACTGTAATTAGGATGCTGCAGGATTTATCCGGTATAGATCCGAAAACAGTCCCGACAGATGATCCGGAAGTAATGAAAATTTTCTCTACACCAGAATCACTTGGAGTGACGGTAGAACAAATCGGGACAAAAACGGGTACTCTAGGTATTCCTGAGTTCGGAACAAAATTTGTTCGTCAAATGCTGGAAGATACGAAGCCTTCCACATTTAGCGAGCTTGTCCAAATTTCCGGTTTATCCCACGGGACAGACGTTTGGTTAGGCAATGCCCAAGAATTAATTCAAAACGGTACTTGTGTTCTATCTGAAGTAATCGGTTGTCGTGATGATATTATGGTTTATTTAATCTACCAAGGGTTAGAACCAAGTTTTGCCTTTAAAATTATGGAGTCTGTTCGTAAAGGGAAAGGCTTAACAGATGAAATGGAAGCAGAGATGCGTGCGCAAAGTGTACCTGAATGGTATATCGATTCATGTAAGAAGATTAAATACATGTTCCCTAAAGCCCATGCCGCTGCCTACGTTTTAATGGCAGTACGGATAGCTTGGTTTAAAGTGCATCATCCTATTTTATATTACGCAGCTTACTTTACTGTTCGTGCGAGCGATTTTGATTTAATCGCAATGACGCAAGGGTCGGCAATGATTCGCTCACGTATTGATGATATAAACGCAAAGGGATTGGATGCATCTAAAAAGGAAAAGGATTTGCAAACAGTATTAGAGCTTGCGCTAGAAATGTGCGAACGTGGCATGAGCTTCCAAAAAGTAGATTTATACCGCTCGCAAGCAAGTGAATTCGTTATTGAAGGCAATACTTTAATACCGCCATTCGATGCCATTCCAGGCCTTGGAACAAACGTTGCGAAAGCGATAGTTGCGGCAAGAGAAAATGGTGAATTCTTATCCAAAGAAGACTTGCAGCAACGTGGCAGGGTATCGAAATCTCTAATTGAGTATATGGATACGCTAGGCTGTCTGGAAGGTCTGCCAGACGCAAATCAACTGTCATTGTTTTAAAATGGAGCTTGTTCATTCGTTACCAATTATGTAACACATTTGCGTAAATTTGCATTAAGTTTAAAATTGTGTTATCGTTATGGTAATAATTTGTTGATAGTTTTGCAGCAAAAGAGTGGGGCTTTTCCCGCTCTTTTCTGTTGTTACGCTTATCCAAATTTTTCTTGCACATTCGGTCCTTCACCCAAATTTCACCATTCCTTGGTGGAATTTCTGTTTTTATGCTGATTGACATGGGAAATCTATAAACAATTCGTGTAAATGAGGGATAAAATCTCGCTTTTTAGTGAAATTTTAGTTTATAAAACCGATTATTTGTGAAAAAAAGGCAAGAGGCAATTACGTTGGGAGGATACTATGAGCAAAGTAACGTCAGTAATTGAAGAACTTGTTACGCCAATTGTAGAAGAGTTGAACCTTGAACTTGTCGAAATTGAGTTTTTAAAAGAGGGACGCAATTGGTTCCTTCGTGTATATATTGATACACCAGAAGGCGGCATTGATATTGAACAATGTGCGCTCGTAAGTGAGCGGCTAAGTGAAGTTCTGGATGAAAAAGACCCAATCGAGCAAAACTACTATTTAGAAGTTTCTTCACCAGGTGCTGAACGACCATTGAAAAAAGAATCAGATTTTGAAAAATCAGTAGGCAAATTTATCTATGTAAAAACATATGAGCCAATAAAAGATATCAAAGAATTCCAAGGCTACCTAAGGTCATATACTAAAGAAGGCTTAGAACTTGAAGTTCGAATCAAAACACGAAAACTAACTGTTTTTATTGAAAATGACAAAATCGCAAAAGCGCGTCTTGCTATCGATTTTTCATCATAACTGAATATTAGGAGTGAACAAAATAATGAGTAGTGATTTACTAGATGCTTTAACTGCTCTGGAGCAACAAAAAGGTATTTCAAGAGAAGTAATAGTTGAAGCAATCGAAGCGGCATTAGTAACTGCATATAAGAGAAACTTTAATCAAGCACAAAATGTACGTGTGGATTTAAATTTAGATAATGGATCAATGTTAGTATATTCACGTAAAGATGTAGTGGATGAAGTTGAAGATGATCGCCTTCAAATTTCTCTTGAAGATGCAAAGGATATTAATCCTGCCTATGAAATTGGCGATGTATTGGAACAAGAAGTTACACCTCGCAACTTTGGACGTATTGCTGCACAAACGGCAAAACAAGTTGTAACACAACGAGTTCGTGAAGCAGAGCGCGGTATTATTTACGAAGAATACGTAGATCGTACAGACGATATCGTGAATGGAACAATCGAACGCCAGGATGCTCGCAACATTTATGTAAGCTTAGGGAAAGTAGAAGCTGCATTGCCTGTTAACGAACAAATTCAAGGTGAAGTCTATAAACCGCAAAGCCGCATCCGTGTTTATATTACGAAAGTAGAGCGTACAACACGCGGACCTCAAGTAATTGTTTCTCGCACACATCCAGGATTGCTTCGCAGACTTTTCGAGATGGAAGTTCCAGAAATTTTTGAAGGTATCGTTGAGATTAAATCAATTGCTCGTGAAGCTGGAGATCGTTCTAAAATTTCCGTGCATGCCCATAATCCAGAAATTGACGCAGTAGGTGCTTGCGTAGGTGCAAAAGGTGCCCGTGTTCAAAACATTGTGAACGAGTTAAATGGAGAAAAGATTGACATTGTTGAATGGTCAGAAGATCCGATTGTATTCGTTGCAAATGCCTTAAGCCCTTCAAAAGTGCTTGATGTTATCGTCAACGAAGAAGAAAAATCAACAACTGTTGTTGTACCAGATTATCAATTATCCCTTGCTATTGGTAAACGTGGGCAAAATGCTCGCCTTGCAGCGAAATTAACAGGCTGGAAAATTGATATTAAAAGTGAAACGGATGCCCGCGAAGCAGGTATTTTTCCAAACGAATCAAGTCGTTTCATTGCAGCTGACGACAACAATAATGATAGTGATTTCTATGATGAAGATGTGGAATACGATCTTTATCAAGACGATGAAGAATAAGCATCATTGCTTTTGAACTCTAAACACGGGATTTGTAAGTACAGTGCTTATTCTTAAGGGAAGGTGAATTCTTATGGCAACACAAAGAAAGGTTCCTTTACGTAAATGTGTCGTAACAGGCGACAGCTTGCCTAAAAAGTCAATGATACGTGTTGTTCGCTCAAAAGAAGGCGAAGTATCTGTTGATATAACAGGAAAGAAATCCGGACGTGGTGCTTATATTTCTAAATCGGAAGAGGCAGTGGAAACTGCGCGGAAGAAAAATATATTAGAACGCCATCTAGAAGCGAAGATTCCTGAAGAGGTTTATGATGAATTGATTAAACTCATTCGCAGGGAGTCCATTTTATGAGTGAAAGACTACTCCAATTACTTGGCCTGGCAGCTAGAGCAAGGAAGATAGTTACTGGGGAAGAGTTAGTAGTAAATCAAATACGTACAAATAAAGCTAAGCTGGTACTACTAGCGTCGGATGCCTCAAAAAATTCTAGCAAGAAGATTCAAGACAAATGTACGTATTATAACGTTGAGTATCATGTGTTTGGTGATCGCTACCAGCTAGGGACTGCAATTGGTAAAGAAGCACGTGTCGCAATCGCTGTTGTAGATAGCGGATTTGCGAAGAAGATGTCTAGTCTACTCAACGAAAATTAATCGGGGGTGAGCAGATGACCAAAGTAAGAGTTCATGAATATGCGAAAAAAGTTAATAAATCAAGTAAAGAAGTAATAGAGGAACTTAAAAAGCTAAACGTTACGGTTTCAAATCATATGTCTACGCTTGAAAGTGATGCTGTTACAAAATTAGATTCTGTTTTTAAATCTAGTTCTGCACCAAGAAAAGCAGAGGCACGTCCAGAAAAGAAACATACTTCACCAAATGGTCAAAGATCGCATTCAAACGAGCAAGCAAATCGTACGAATCGTCCTGCAGGAGGGAATGGTCCATCAAATAGACCATCCAATGGCCAGGCAAACCGACCATCAAACAGTTCAGCGAATAGACCACAAAATGGCTCGTCAAACAGACCGTCTAACGGATCGGGAAATCGACCATCAAATGGTTCAACAAATAGACCGGCGAATAACAATTCAACGAGTCGTCCATCAAACAACTCATCAAATGAACAAAGATCAATGTCACAAAACAGTGGCGAAAAATTTAAGAATGCTAAAGGTAACCAAAATCGAAATATGGCCCAAAATAATAATAACAACTCAAATAACAATAAAAATAAAGGCGGCTTTAACAACCAACAACGTAAAAAGCCTGGTATTCACGGAGGCAAACGCCGCCATCCAAAAACGCATCAACCAACTATTCCGCAAGCTCCAAAAGAGTTGCCGGAAAAAATTACGTTTTATGAATCTTTATCAGTAGCAGAGCTAGCGAAAAAACTTCACCGTGAACCATCTGAAATCATTAAAAAGTTATTCATGCTAGGCGTTATGGCAACGATTAACCAAGAATTAGATAAAGATGCAATCGAGCTAATCTGTGCTGATTACGGCGTAGAAGTAGAAGAAGAAATTCGCGTAGATAAAACTGATTTAGACGTTTACTTCGACCAAACAGAAGAATCTCAGGAAGAACAAGTAGTTCGTCCGCCAGTTGTAACAATCATGGGACACGTTGACCATGGTAAAACAACATTGCTTGACTCAATCCGTAATTCTAAAGTTACAGCAGGAGAAGCTGGTGGAATTACACAGCATATTGGTGCTTACCAAGTGAAGATTGATGGCAAAAAAATTACGTTCCTAGATACTCCAGGACATGCTGCGTTTACAACAATGCGTGCTCGCGGTGCGAGTATTACCGACTTGGCAATCATTGTTGTGGCTGCTGATGACGGTGTAATGCCCCAAACAGTTGAAGCCATCAACCATGCTAAAGCAGCTGAGGTTCCAATTATCGTTGCAGTAAACAAAATGGATAAGCCATCTGCTAATCCGGATCGTGTTATGCAAGAATTAACCGAACACGGTTTAGTGCCTGAAGACTGGGGCGGCGATACAATTTTCGTTCCAATATCTGCCTTGAAAGGTGAGGGTATTGATACGCTATTAGAGATGATACTATTAGTATCTGAAGTAGCTGAACTAAAAGCAAGCCCAACTCGCTCAGCTATCGGTTCAGTAATTGAAGCTCAGTTAGATAAAGGTAGAGGTTCTGTTGCTACATTATTAGTTCAAGACGGAACTCTACGTGTGGGTGACCCAATTGTAGTAGGCCATGCTTATGGACGCGTCCGCGCAATGGTAAACGACCTTGGTCGCCGTGTGAAAGAAGCAGGTCCTTCAACACCAGTTGAAATCACTGGTATTAACGAAGTGCCACAAGCTGGTGACCGTTTCGTTGTCTTTGAAGATGAGAAAACTGCCCGTCAAGTGGGGGAGTCTCGTGCAATGACTGCTATCCAAGCTAGCCGTTCTGAAAAACAACGTGTAACATTGGATAACCTATTTGAACAAATGTCTCATGGCGATGTAAAAGAACTAAACTTAATCGTAAAAGCAGACGTACAAGGTACTGTAGAAGCAATGGCTGCATCATTAATGAAAATCGATGTAGAAGGCGTAAACGTGAAAATTATCCACACTGGCGCAGGTGCTATTACAGAATCGGATATTTCATTAGCTGCTGCTTCAAACGCTATCGTTATTGGATTCAACGTTCGTCCGGACGTAAATGCAAAACGTGCTGCCGATGAAGAAGGCGTTGATATTCGTTTACACCGTATTATTTACAAAGTAATCGAAGAAATCGAAGCTGCGATGAAAGGGATGCTGGATCCGGAATTTGAAGAGAAAATTATTGGTCAAGCAGAAGTTCGTCAAACGATTAAAGTATCAAAAGTTGGTACAATCGCTGGTTCTTATGTAACGGAAGGGAAAATTACTCGTGACTCTGGAGTACGTATCATTCGCGAAGGCATTGTTATTTTTGAAGGCGATTTAGATTCTCTAAAGCGTTTCAAAGACGATGCAAAAGAAGTAGCAAAAGGTTACGAATGTGGGATTACCATCAAAAACTTCAATGACATTAAAGAGGGCGACATTATCGAAGCCTTCGTTATGGAAGAAATTAAACGATAATGATCGTTTATGCGGAAGTTGAGTTTATCATTTCTGATTCACATTCGTTAAAAGAAAAGCGTGCAGTTCTCCAGCGAATGATTACCCGAACAAAGCAGAAATTCAATGTTTCTGTCGCAGAAATAGATCATCAAAATGTGTGGCAGCGGACAAGAATCGCTCTTGTCTGTGTGTCATCATCTAAGATGAGTGCAGAGCGAGAAATCAATCATGCACTTCACTTCCTAAAGTCTAATCCTTCCTGGGAACAACTCGAGGTATGGATAGACTACTTATAGCAACAAGTAACGGTGGCAATTGCCCGTTATGAACAACTAGGGCTAATCGCCGCCAAAAGGCTTGGCGATTAGCCAGTTTTCTAATCTTTATTTAAAGAGGTGTCACTATATGTCATTACGTTCAAATCGAATAGCAGAACAGATGAAAAAAGAGCTTGGTGATATCATCACACGTAAAATAAAAGACCCGCGCGTTGGGTTTGTTACAGTTACTGATGTAGACGTTACTGGTGACTTACAACAAGCAACTGTCTATATTTCAGCTCTTGGCAATGACAAAGATCGTGAAGAAACACTAAAAGCATTACTAAAAGCTTCAGGTTTCATCCGCTCTGAGATCGGTCATCGCATCCGCTTGCGTCGTACGCCGGAAATTACATTTGAATTCGATTCATCTGTTGAATACGGCAACAAAATCGATGCACTATTACGTTCACTAAATAACGATTAATAGATCGATTAAAAGTAAAGTCTACATCTGCAAAAGCAAGTGCGATGTAGGCTTTTTGTTATGACAGAAACAAATTGTAGAACCTGAATGACTAATTAGCTTATATGAAGCCGGCTGGATTTTAGAAAAAGAATTCGAGTAACAACAAATAGCAGTGTGAACTTGATAAGATTTAGTCAGAAATTATAATTATTTGATAGGATATTTTGAAATGTCTAGATTATTGGCCAAAGTGTCTAGATTATGATGAAAAGTGTCTAGATTTTCACAAAAAGTGTCTAGATTATTGAAGATATTGTCTAGATTTTAGAAATGAGCAGCAGTGTTAATAATTAGTTGCTAGAAAATGATAAGATTTAATTAGAAAATGTAATTATTTGATGAGATATATGAAATGTCTAGATTATTGGCCAAAGTGTCTTGATTATGATGAAAAGTGTCTAGAATTTTCACAAAAAGTGTCTAGATTATTGAAGATATTGTCTAGATTTTTAAAAAAAAGCAGCAGTGCTAAAAATTATTAGGTAGCAAAAATGATAGTATTTATTCTTAAACAATTTTGAGTCACGATAGCTAAAAAGATATGAATTCGAACTTGCCACTACACTCAAAATTAGTTACAAAATCCAAATAATCATAAACAATAACTTCCAAAGGAGAACTCAAATGAACGGTATTTTACCTCTGTGGAAAGAACGAGGCATGACAAGTCATGACTGTGTCTTTAAATTACGTAAAATCTTAAAAACGAAAAAGGTTGGCCACACTGGGACACTAGATCCTGCTGTAGAAGGCGTCCTTCCAATCTGTATTGGACAAGCAACTAGAATCGCGGAATATTTAACGGATGCTGGAAAAACCTATGAAGCAGTTGTATCGATTGGCCGTGCAACAACAACCGAGGATGCAGAAGGGGAAACGGTTGAGGAGAATTTATTGCATAAGTCAATCACTCGTAGCCAGCTGCTAGAGGCTCTTAGCCAATTAACAGGTGAAATTGAGCAAACTCCTCCAATGTTTTCAGCAGTGAAAGTAAATGGCAAAAGGCTGTATGAGTATGCGCGCAAAGGCGAAGTGGTAGAACGCCCGACAAGAAAAGTAACGATTTATTCGTTGGAGCTGCTTGATGATGCACAAAACTTCGAGGGAGAAGAAGCGACTTTCCGTATTCGCATTGCATGCAGTAAAGGGACATATATACGAACGCTGGCTGTTCAAATTGGCGAAAAGCTAGGGTATCCGGCTCACATGGCTTCCCTTGTCCGTACAGCATCGGGGACTTTTACTGAAAAAGAATGTGTGACACTAAAGCAAGTAGAAGAAATCATGAATGAAGGAAAAATAGACGAAGTGATTCTTCCTGTAGAATATGCACTGACTTCTTATCCATTTATAGAAATCGATGAAACAAATGAAAAACAAATTTTGAATGGACAAGTGCTTCCGATTCATGCATTATTGAAAGAAAATGATAAAATTGTTTATAGCATTCAAGGGAAAGCATTTGCAGTATATATTCCACATCCAACAAAAGAAGGGTTCATGAAACCAGAAAAAATGTTCCCTAACTAAACTTTAGGAGGCAAGATTACGTGATGAAGGTAGTTCATTTAAAATATCCGCATCAATTAAATCTAGCAAATGAATCATCTACTGCTTATTCATTAGCGGTCGGTTTCTTTGATGGTGTACATAAAGGTCATCAAGCAGTTATTCAAAACGCAAAGGACATGGCAAAAGAGCTTCATATCGAAAGCGCTGTCATGACCTTTGATCCACATCCATCTATCGTGTTGGGTGGACGCAAGGAGCAGGTATTTTACATAACCCCTCTGCAGCAAAAGCTGGACGTTTTAGAAGATTTCGGTGTAGAAAATGTTTTTGTCGTTCATTTTACATCTGATTTTGCGAAACTATCGCCAGAGGACTTTATTCAATATTTTATAAAGGATTTAAATGTGAGGCATGTTTCAGCAGGTTTTGACTTTTCCTTTGGTAAATTCGGCAAAGGAGATATGGAAACGATGCAGGAGCTAAGCAACGGTGAATACGGCGTTACGGTCATCGACAAACAAAGTGACGAAGAAGATAAAATCAGCTCTACCAGAGTACGAAAATACTTGCAGGATGGCGATATGGAAAGTGCTGCAAAGCTATTAGGACGTGCTTTTGAAGTGCCGGGAATTGTCGTGCATGGAGACAAGCGCGGCCGTACAATCGGATTCCCGACAGCCAATATTCAATCGATGGAGGGAAGCTTCATTCCTGCTACAGGTGTATATGCTGTTAAAATTCTTGTGCAAAATAAATGGTATGATGGCGTTTGTAATGTTGGCTATAAACCAACCTTTAAAAACCCTGATGACAAACAATTAACTATCGAGGTTCATATTTTGGACTTTGATCGAAACATTTATGGGGAAGAAGTAAAAGTAGGGTGGTATAAACGCATTCGCAGCGAGAAAAAATTTGATGGCATTGAATCTCTAAAAGCTCAAATTGAAAAAGATAAAAATGAAGCCATCGAGTATTTTGCCAGCCTTTCGTAATAGTTGATTGTCAAACGGAAGTATGGTACTATTCATTAAGTGCGATAACGCATAAAACCTTGGCTCGGCATCTCGATTCTCCAACGATTGCTGTGCTAGAGGTGTAAATAATTATTATTAGGAGGTCCATTCAACATGGCAATTACTAAAGAACGTAAAAACGAAATCATCGCTGAGTACCAAACTCACGAGGGAGATACTGGTTCTCCAGAAGTACAAATCGCAGTATTAACTGCTGATATCAACGCTTTAAACGCTCACTTAAGCACTCACAAAAAAGATTTCCACTCTCAACGTGGTCTTCTTAAAAAAATCGGTCGTCGTCGTCACTTATTAAAATATCTTCGTGAAAATGACGTTCAACGTTACCGTGAATTAATCAAACGTTTAGGCTTACGTCGATAATAAAAAGCGAAGTAGCTATAAGGCTCGCTAAACTCGCTCATTGCGATGCGGGCCTAGCTGCTAAAGCTAAACATAAGGAAGCGGGGAAACGGTCCCTGTTTTTAGGAAAGCGGGAACATTCCCGCTTTTTATTTATGTTGAAAGTATTTGGTCAAATATAGCAATTTCACCGTTAGCTAGTATTTAATTGCAAAATTTGGACAAGTTAATATATGAAGTTTTCCATAAAATAATAATCGATCAGTCATTAAAATGAACTGAATTTATAATAATAGATAAATATCTCCTAAAATAATTGTAAAAATTATACGAATTAGACATAATTAGATTGAAAATATTTAGCATAGAAATTGGTTTTTTGTTACACTTACTATGATTATATTCGTGACTTAGTGTGTTTCAAAAGAAAGGGGTTCATTAAATGACCGAAAAGAAAGTCTATTCATATGAATGGGCTGGCCGACAACTAGTAGTAGAAGTAGGACAGCTAGCAAAACAAGCAAATGGTGCTGCATTAGTTCGATACGGTGAATCAGCAGTGCTATCCACAGCAACAATGTCAAAATCACCTAAGCCATTAGATTTCTTCCCATTAACAGTAAACTATGAAGAACGTCTATATGCAGCGGGTAAAATTCCTGGAGGTTTCATTAAACGTGAAGGACGTCCATCTGAGCATGCGATTTTAGTTTCACGTCTTATTGACCGCCCAATTCGTCCGATGTTCCCAGATGGCTTCCGTAACGAAGTACAAGTTATTTCAATGGTCATGTCATCAGATCCTAACTGCCCTACAGATGTAGCTGCAATGTTCGGTTCTTCTTTAGCACTAGCTGTTTCGGATGTTCCATTTGATGGCCCGATTGCAGGAGTACACGTTGGTTATATTGACGGCGAATTCGTTCTTAACCCAACGACTGAACAATCGGAAAAAAGTACTGTACACTTAACTGTGGCAGGAAATAAAGATGCCATCAACATGGTAGAAGCTGGCGCATTGGAAGTTCCAGAAGAAATCATGCTTGAAGCAATTATGTTCGGTCATGAAGAAATTAAGAAATTAATTGCCTTCCAAGAACAAATTGTTGCAGAAGTAGGCAAAGAAAAAATTGCAGTTGAATTATACGAAGTAAATCAAGAGCTTCAAGCACAGGTAAAAGAAATGTGTGAAGCGGAAATGATCGCTGCAATCCAAACTGTAGAAAAGCATGCACGTGAAGAAGCAATCGGTGTTGTAAAAGAACGTGTTATGGCAAGCTTCGAAGAGCAAGAAGCAGATGATGAAACCCTTAAACAAGTTAAAACAATTTTAGATAAAATGGTAAAAGAAGAAGTTCGCCGTCTTATCACAGAAGACAAAGTCCGTCCAGATGGCCGTAAAGTTGACGAAATTCGTCCGCTTTCATCTGAAGTTGGATTATTAGAGCGTACTCACGGTTCAGGTCTGTTCACTCGTGGACAAACTCAAGCATTATCAATTTGTACTTTAGGGCCTCTTGGCGATGTACAAATTATTGATGGTTTAGGACTTGAAGAATCAAAACGCTTCATGCACCATTATAATTTCCCTCAATTTTCGGTTGGGGAAACAGGACCAATCCGTGGACCTGGCCGTCGTGAAATCGGTCACGGTGCATTAGGTGAGCGTGCATTGCTAGCGGTTATTCCAGACGAAGCAGACTTCCCATACGCAATCCGTTGTGTATCTGAAGTATTAGAATCAAACGGTTCTACTTCTCAAGCTTCTATCTGTGCATCAACTCTTGCGATGATGGATGCAGGTGTACCAATCAAAGCACCAGTAGCAGGGATTGCTATGGGTCTTGTGAAAAAAGGCGAGCACTACACAATCTTAACGGATATTCAAGGCATGGAAGACCACCTTGGCGATATGGACTTTAAGGTAGCTGGTACTGCTAAAGGTGTAACAGCACTTCAAATGGATATCAAAATCGATGGTCTATCACGCAATATCCTAGAAGAAGCCCTGCAACAAGCAAAAGCAGGTCGTATGATCATTCTTGAATCAATGCTTGCAACGCTTGCTGAATCTCGTACAAGCCTTTCTAAATACGCACCAAAAATCGAAGTGATCCGTATTAATCCAGATAAAATCCGTGACGTTATCGGTTCTGGCGGTAAAACTATCAACAAAATCATCGATGAAACTGGTGTAAAAATTGATACAGAACAAGACGGCACAATTTACATCTCTTCTGCAAACGAAGAAATGAACAAACGTGCGAAAGAAATTATCGAATCAATCGTTCGCGAAGCTAAAGTAGGCGAGTACTATATGGCAACAGTGAAACGTATCGAAAAATTCGGTGCATTCTGTGAGATTTTCCCAGGTAAAGATGGCTTACTGCATATTTCTGAAATTCAAGAAGAACGCACAAACAAAGTGGAAGACGTACTAAAACTTGGCGATGAATTATTTGTAAAAGTAATCGAAATCGACAACCAAGGCCGTGTCAACCTATCTCGCAAAGTAGTTCTAAAAGAAGAAAAAGAACGCGCTGAACAAGCGGAATAATATAGAAATTTAGCTAGAGCAGAGGATGCAAATTCCTCTGCTTTTTGTTTTTTAGGAGTGTTTTGTGCTATTGATGATTAGGTGGGAGATATAAGCGATTGGATGAGTAGAAGTTTATATATTGATGTCCAAAGACAAAAGAGACTGACCTCTTACATAATTGTTTAGGTAACAATTTGCTAGTGGCCAGCCTCTTCTTATTTTACAATTCCTGTCTCAATGCTTGAATAACTTCGATTTTCGTAGCATTACGAGCTGGTCGCAAGCCGGATAGAATAGCAACCGCTAAACTAATAGCCCCAGCTATCACGACTAAACTCCATGGGATTAAAGAAAATGTAATCTGGTATGTCGATAAATCTTCCTCTGGTAGTGCGTAAGAAACCACGTATGGTAAAATCGCATTTGCTGCAAAACTGATGGCGTAAGATACGATAATTGCCAAAACTGTACCTAAAACACCGATAAATGTGCTTTCCATTAAAAATAACCGCTGAATTAGAGATGGAGAGGCACCTATGGCTTTTAATACACCAATTTCTCGTGTTCTTTCTGTAACTGCCATTGTCATCGTATTAAAGATTCCAATTGATGCAATAAGTATCGCGATTGTTCCGATAAAGATCAATCCTATTTTAAAGATTAGGAAGAACATATCAAGTTCCTCTAATTGTTCCACTTGCGAATACACCTGATAATTTTGCTCTTTCAACTCATCAAGTACAGGCATAACATTTTCAATAGAATCAACGTAGATTGTCGAGGTTGGATATGTCACTAAATCTGGATACATGTCTAAAAGTGCATCGCTAAATAGGATTTTTGTATCAGAAACCCAATCATAGGAAGGCTTTTTCGATATCCCGACAATTTTAAATGTAGCTGGTTCCAAATATTCCTGCAGCTCATCATCGAAAAATTGCAATGTGATTTCTTTATTTAAAAGCTCGCCCTTATACCCTTCCTCTGATCCATCATAATATGTGCCCGCTTCTTCAGCCTCTTTTGACTTCCGCTCAATTTCGGCCATATCTGCTTCATTCCATAAATTTTGAGCAAAATGATAGCCAACAACGATTTCATCTGCCTTTTCTGGCAAGCGACCTTCACTTAGATCGGAAGGAAGTTTTTTCTGTGCCGCCATATCGATAACGGAAGAATTGGATTCTCCTTCACGATCCTCTAACGTTGATTTAACCATGCCGCTAATATCAGCCTTATTTAAAACAACTTTCACATGATCGATTCCCTGGATATATGCTTGATCTTTTTCTGAAAGGGTATCGTCTCCCCAAAGTTCGATTTGCGTAATGGCTTCATCATTTAATAGTTCACTTTTTAAAGTATGTTGAATGCCAAAACCAATCGAAGCCAAAACGATTAAAAATGCACAGCCTATCATTGCGGCAAGCACGGTCATGGTCACTCTAAGTTTATTTTTCTTCATATGCTGCATTACAAATTGTAATTGATCCTTAAATAACATGGGTCATTCCTCCAACTAATAAGCCGTCTGTCATGCGAAGCTTGCAATCTGCAATGGAAGCAACTTCTTCGTCATGTGTAATAATGATAAAAGTTAAATTTTCTTCCTTGTTCAGCTTCTGGATTAGCGCCAAAATTTCTAGCTCCGTCTGAGAGTCCAGGCTTCCTGTAGGCTCGTCCGCCAAAATAATCGGCGGGTTTGTGATCATTGCCCTTGCAATTGATACGCGCTGCTGCTGTCCTCCTGAAAGCTCATTTGGATAATGATCGGCAACTTCCGTCAATCCAACTTTCTTTAGTAATTCAACAACTTTTTTCTCTCGAATTGCTCGACTTACCCCCTTCAATTTCAATGGAAGTTCAATGTTCTCGAAAACTGTTTGAGCCGGCAGCAATTGGAAGTTTTGAAAGATGAAACCGAAATGATTTAAACGAAATGCAGCGCTTTGTTTTTCGTTAAACTTAGAAATTTCAGTATTATTCACGATAATTGTGCCAGAATCAGGCCTCATGAATCCTGCGATAATTTGTAGCAAAGTTGATTTTCCGGAGCCGCTTTTTCCTACAACAGCGACAATTTCTCCCTGCTCAATGTGAAAGTTTATCCCTTTCAGTACTTCAACCTTTTTTTCATTTCCCTTCTTCCCAATTGTGAAGGTGTGGTGTAGTGATTCAACTGTAATCATAGTCTTTTCAGTCCTTTATTCATTGTTACTCCCTATTGTAATGGTTGTTTCTGAAGATTAAGGGAGGACAATTATGAAGAAATTCTTAAGAAAAACGAAATATGAATGAAAAATTAAAAGTTTCTAAGTTGAAGGTTCGAGGAGTTTAGCATATGATTAATCAAATGAGGACGGATGAAATTACGACTGCCGCAAGCTATCATTGAAAAAAGAGATAGCGATTAGCGAAGGATTCATCATGGTTGCAATTAAAAAGAGATAGGTAGGGGAAAATTTGGTTACAGTTTATACTTGTCAAAACGGTGTTCGAATTGTTTCAGAGGAGATTCCTCATGTACGTTCCATCTCGGTCGGCATATGGGTAGGGGCAGGCTCCAGATTCGAGCTGCCGGAAGAAAACGGGATTACCCATTTTATTGAACACATGTTGTTTAAAGGAACGAAAACAAGATCAGCTAGACAAATCGCAGAAGAGTTTGACCGCATCGGTGGGGAAATCAATGCCTTCACCTCAAAGGAAAATACATGCTATTATGCAAAAGTTTTGGATCATCATGGGGAATTAGCTGTATCCATATTAGCGGATATGTTTTTTAACTCGACTTTTGATGCAAATGAATTAGATAAGGAACGTCAAGTAGTATTGGAAGAAATCCTGATGAGCGAGGATGCACCAGATGATGATGTGCATGAGCAATTATGGCATGTCATGTATCCAACTGATGCTTTGGGATTACCGATTTTGGGAACAAGCAGAACACTATCGTCATTCAGTGCTGACACGATTCGTCATTATATGGAGAAATATTATTACCCGGAAAATATTGTCGTTTCAGTTGCAGGAAATGTGACAAAAGAATTACTTTTACATATTGAAGAACTTTTCGGTCGATATGAACGTTCGCCAAAAGCTGTAAATATCACATTGTCACATCCACAATTTCATTCAGGAAAATTTGTGAAAGAACGGGAAGTAGAGCAATCACACCTTGCTATTTCCTATCCTGCTATTGGCGTGAATGATCCAAGGCTGAATAGTTTTATCGCATTAAATAACATTGTTGGCGGCAATATGTCTTCACGGCTATTTCAGGAAGTGAGGGAAGAACGCGGGTTGGCCTATACGATTTACTCCTATCAATCCTGTTATGAAGATGTTGGTGTATTTACAATTTATGGAAGTACGAACAACCAACAATTAGCTGTTATGCACGATACGATTAATGAAACAATAAAAAAGGTGCGAACGGACGGAATTTCTGACACAGAGCTTCTTAATGCAAAAGAACAGCTTAAGGGCAGTTTTGTTTTGGGATTGGAGGGTACTAACTCCAGAATGAGCAGAAACGGACGCAATGAGCTAATTCATGGCAAACATAAATCCATCGATGAAATCATTGAAGAAATCGATCAAATATCCATGGAGAAAGTAAATGAGCTTATTGATTCAATTTTATCTGTAGACCCAGCCATCGCTATTATTGGGCAAGGACTTAAATAAATAAAAGTGGTTGTCTCCATTGAAAAATGGCGGCAGCCATTTTTTAGTTTGCAAAGGATGTTTTTTGCTAGTAATGGCGAATTTTATGTTTTTCTGAGTGGATTAGTAATAATGTGTAGGTCCCATTCAGTAAATTAAAGTATATGAGATAGCCTTTATAGTAAATAAACGGGTTCACACATCCCAAAACTTGACTCGAAAATGTTATTTATAAGCTTTTAGACTGGTCCAAATTTCAAGGATTGTTATGCCGCAAATTGCCTTCAATCAATTTACCCATGAAAAGTATTTTCATATCTGAAACAACGTCTGCCGTATGAAGCAGAAAGAAAAAAGGGGCACCAACGTTTCTTAGGCTGCATATAGTAACAATAAGCTCATGGAGGAGGGAAAACATGCTGCTATCGGAGCTTGCGGAAAAGGAATTAATCGAAATGGAAAATGGTGTGAGGTATGGCTATTTATCTGAAACGGAATGCTTATTTGATCCAAAATCAGGCAAGATTATGGGTTTTGAATTACATGAGCAAACTTCCAAAATGCCATTCCAAAAGAAAAAAGCAACTGCACCGCTATTTATTCCTTGGGAAGAAATTCATCTGATTGGTGAAGATCGAATTTTATTCCACCGAACATCATCAAAAAGAAGGCAGTTTGAATAATGACTGAAGAGAAATGGCTCGTTGTAGGTACAGATATGCGCATGAAAATATTAGCGAAGAATTTGAGCAACGATAACCGAACAGTTTATTATAAAAATTTAGCAGTGTGGGATGAAGAGCTTAACAAAACAGTTCTTGAATTTCATCCTGACTTTGTTGTGCTGCCCATCAATCCTTTGCCAGTAGAAGTACCGCTAGTATTTGGGTTATCCAAGGCAGTGATATTTGCCGGGAAGTTAAATGATGAGTGGCGCGAAATCTTAGAAGACAATGAAATTCATTTTTATTTAGAAGATGAAGGATTCATATGGCACAATGCCGTGTTAACAGCAGAAGCTTTTATATCTACCTTTTATAATACCAAAAGAGCAATGTTAGGGAAAAAGTTCATCATTACCGGTTTTGGCCGAGTGGCGAAAATGGTTGCCCATAGTTTAAGGAGCCTCGGAGCAGAAGTATGCATCGCGGTGCGTTCCAATGTGCAGCTGAATGAAGCTAGGGCATTCCGTTATGAAGCTGTGGATATCAATGATGTAGGAGAAATCGAAGGCGATTTCTTTATTAACACAATTCCTGCAAAATGGCTGGATGAACAATTTAATGCGAAAATCACGATACCAATTTTTGATTTAGCCTCCTATCCAGGGTGTTTACAAGATGGAATTACTAGAAAGCAGTATGAGCTGTTGCCTGCATTGCCAGGAAA
Source organism: Lysinibacillus fusiformis (assembly GCA_030027265.1). Lineage (GTDB taxonomy): Bacteria > Bacillota > Bacilli > Bacillales_A > Planococcaceae > Ureibacillus > Ureibacillus fusiformis_A. The sequence continues at coordinate 176,628 of JASENG010000004.1, forward strand.
GTTTTTCCCTGAAGATGCTGGAAATGTACTATATGAATCAATTGTTGAACAATTAAGGAGGAGACACACTTGCTAGAAGGTAAACGAATAGGTCTAGGTATAACAGCATCCCATTGTACGTATGAAGACGTGGTTCCGAAAATTGAGAACTTCACAAAAGTGGGAGCTACGGTAGTTCCTATTATTACTCATTCCGTGTTAACAGCCGCAACGCGATTTGGAACTGGGGAAGAATGGATCCAAAAAATCGAAGCACTAACTGGAGAGAAAGTCGTTTCTTCCATTGTAGAGGCTGAACCATTCGGACCGAAAAATCCATTAGATTGCATGGTCATTGCACCAATGACAGGTAATTCAATTAGTAAATTTGCGAATGCCTCAACAGACAGTCCTGTTTTAATGGCGGCTAAAGCAACTCTACGTAATGGATCACCAGTAGTTTTAGGGATTTCGACAAATGATGCCCTTGGTCTGAACGGGGTAAACATCATGAAGCTAATGAACTCAAAAAATATTTATTTCATTCCATTTGGTCAAGACGATCCAGTGAACAAACCAAATTCTCTAATCTCTGACTTCACAAAAATGGTAGATACCGTTGAACATGCCATCAATCACAAAAAACAACTGCAGCCGCTCTTAATCCAATATTAAAATAACTAAAAATTCTAACACAACTAGTCCTTTTTATGATACAATTTTCAACATTATGTTACTTGTATTTGAGGAGAGATGAGTTATGGCCAAAGAATTGACAGTTGCCATTGTAGGTGCAACAGGAGCAGTAGGAACAAAAATGAAAGAACAACTTTTAAAACGTAATTTTCCGATTAAACATATAAAATTTTTAGCTTCAGCTCGTTCTGCTGGAACAGAAATTGAATTCGGCGGTAAAACTTATACTATTGAAGAAGCTACACCGCAAAGCTTTGAAGGAGTAGATGTCGCGCTATTCTCAGCAGGCGGTTCAGTTTCAGCAAAATTAGCTCCAGAAGCAGCCAAACGCGGGGCTGTGGTAATTGACAATACAAGTCATTTCCGCATGCATCCGGATGTACCATTAGTGGTACCTGAAGTAAATAGAGAAGATTTAGCGAAGCATAACGGAATTATTGCCAATCCTAACTGTTCAACGATTCAAATGGTTGCAGCGCTGCAGCCAATCCGCCAACAATTTGGCTTAACAAACGTAATCGTTTCAACTTACCAAGCCGTGTCAGGTTCAGGTGTTTCTGCGATTGAAGAACTACGTGGGCAAAGTGCCGAGTGGGATGCTGGCAAAAACGTAGAAGCGAAAATCCTTCCAGTAAAATCAGATAAAAAGCATTATCCGATTGCACGTAATGTCATTCCGCAAATTGACGTATTTACGGAAAATGGCTTTACATACGAAGAAATGAAAATGATCAACGAAACGAAAAAAATCATGCACATGCCTGACCTTCCAGTTGCCGCAACATGTGTACGTGTTCCCGTTGTTTCAGGACATTCTGAGTCAGTTTATATCGAAGTAGAAAAAGAGGCTAGCGTGCAAGAAATTTTTGATGTGTTGCGAAATGCTCCAGGCATTGTTCTACAAGATGATATTACAACGCAAGACTATCCAATGCCTTTATTTGTTGAAGGGGAAGATCCAGTGTATGTTGGCCGTATTCGCCAAGACCTATCAAACAAAAAAGGATTCCATCTATGGATCGTATCAGACAATTTACTAAAAGGTGCAGCTTTAAACTCAATTCAAATTGCCGAAAGCATGTTAGAGGATAATTTACTCTAAGGGGTGTTTTAAAGTGGATTTAGGTCGAGTTGCTACTGCAATGATTACCCCATTCGACGACAATGGAGAAATTAATTATGAAGTAGCAGAGCGAGTAATTGAGCACTTAATATCAAATGGCACAGATTCGATTGTAGTATGCGGTACGACAGGTGAAACCCCGACATTATCAATACCGGAAAAAAGAGCCTTTATCGACTTTACCATCAAAAAGGTCAATAAACGGATTCCGGTTATTGCCGGTGTTGGATACAATGACACTGCATACACAATCGAAGCTACGAAAGTGGTTGAAGCATTTGGTGCTGACGGTATCATGGTCGTGGCACCTTTCTATAACAAGCCCAACCAAAGAGGGATATACGCCCACTTTGAGGCAGTAGCGAATATAACGGATTTGCCGATTGTTGTGTATAATGTACCAGGACGTACTGGTGTCAACATTTCATCTGACACAACAATCGCATTAAGCAAAATTCCTAATATCTGCATTATAAAAGAAGCTAGCGGCAGTTTAGAACAAATGACTGAAATTTTAAGAGGTGTTTCCGAGGACACATTCGTGTACAGCGGAGACGATGCCTTAACACTGCCGCTAGTTTCCATCGGGGGTCGCGGCGTCATTTCCGTTGCTTCCCATGTGATTGGAAACGAAATGCAAGCAATGCTTTGTGCATACGAAGAAGGTCGCCACAAAGTTGCGCATGCATACCATCAAGCCATGCTGCCACTAGCCAAGCAATTATTCGTAGATCCAAACCCAGTACCAGTCAAATACGCACTAAGCAAACTAGGCTTCCCAGTCGAACACGTCCGTCTGCCGCTGGTCGGTATGCTGGACGAAGACAAAAAGAAATACGATAAAATCTGGGAAGAATTTCAAGAAAAGGTCCAAGAGATAAAGAGCCACTCATAGGGGGGCACGCGGAGAAAGCAAACACTGATTTATGGTGTTTGCTTTTTTGGTGTTGGGTGGTAAACCTTTAAGGTGATAGGGCATGAGGATATGGGATATACTGGTTTTCATTCGTAATATGTCCATTGACGAACACTATACTGCTTGAAATTCCTATGAAGAATTTTTTGTACTCTTCTTTTTTTCGGAATTATATTGCACCATTCAAATATCTGGTTGGTTGTAATTTTTTTTGAGGAAAAAGCAGCTTAAATTCTTTTATACTTCGCAATACCGCAGTTTCGACTAATTCATCGTTTCCACAAACTGTACAGATACATTTCATTCCTTCGATTTTTGTGATAGATGAGCTGCATTCAGTACAAAGTATTCCTTTACTTAAATCTTGATAGTTAAATAGGGGGATTTGTTGATGATTAATCTCTTCAATATGTAGGTTTGCTAATTTATCAGCTAGTTTTTTATGCTGATCTTGTAATTTTGATTGGTTGGAATTTAGATTCTTTAAAAAGCGGTCCAGCTGAGTTGGGAATATAAAAGGTTTATCAGTAGGTGCCTGATATAAGGTGAAATGGGGGTTTACAAAAATGACTAAACCTTGAATTGGAAATGTGTAGTTGAGTTTGTGTAATAATTGACTCAAGAGAGATTCACTACGGGTTAATTGAATTAACGGATTGGAAATTTCTAATCGGTCCTTCGTTAATAACCGATCAGATTTGTAGTAATAATCCCCTTCATAATTTTTTATTTCACAGAGATATACAAGGTTGTTTGTAATGATTAAAGTGTCAATTTGAAATGTTTGATTATTAGTTTTAAGTAATAAGTTGTTCAAAACTAAGCAGTCACTTTCAAGGTTGTTTGTTAGTGAATCAAACAAAAGCTCACCTTCAAATCCTTTTCGTAAGTTTGAGTAATTCTGTTGGTCAAATTTTGATAACTGCATACGATGATTGAGTGAGTTTAAAATTATTAGTTCAGCTGGTTCAGTTCTAGCTTTATATAGCAGAGTCCTCATCCTTTCAACAGTGATACAAATATTTTAACTGATAAGTTAGAATATTACTAATTATTATTAATTTTACTATAGAGGTAAGTAAGATGAAGTACTTTTTAGTAGTTGAACGTGAGGTAGAAGAGCATCAAAAGGTGAATGAAGCCTTTATGGTAAGGAGAACAACCGTGAAAAGTGCATCATAAGGAGAATGAAGCCCTTTTGGTAAGAGGAACAAGCGGGAGAAGTGCATCATAAGGAGAATGAAGCCCTTTTGGTAAGAGGAACAAGCGGGAGAAGTGCATCATAAGGAGAATGAAGCCCTTTTGGTAAGGGGAACAAGCGAGAAAAGTGCATCAAAAGGGGAATGAAGCCCTTATGGAATAAAAAACAAACCAGAAAAGTGCATCATATCATCTTTCCTTAAATGAACTATAGCTATCTCCCTACTCGCTTACCCCCAAACTCTCCCATCCCTTATCCACAAAACCCAACAACCTCCATACTTTGTAAAAAATTCGCTTTTTTATTTGTGCTTCACCGACCGACACCGTATAATGAGGTATAAGTGGTTGCGTTCGGGATATTATAGGAGGAAATCAAGTGACTAAAACTAAAAACGAAGTAATCCGAGTAATCCCTCTTGGCGGAGTTGGAGAAATCGGGAAATCGATGTATGTAATCGAAATCGATGACGAACTTTTCATTGTTGACAGTGGATTAATGTTCCCAGAAGATGAAATGCTTGGAATTGATATCGTCATCCCTGACATTACATACTTGGAAGAGAACAAAGATCGTGTCAAAGGGATATTCCTGACACATGGTCACGAAGATGCAATTGGTTCAATTGCGTATGTGCTGCAAAAAATTAAAGCGCCGGTATATGGTTCTAAACTAACGGTCGCTTTAGCAAAAGAGCACCTGAAAGATTTGCCGGTTTCACAACCAGTGAAATTTTTTGAAGTAACAAATAAAAGTCGAATGAATTTTAACTCGACATACGTAACATTTTTCCATACAACGCATAGCATTCCTGATTCTTTAGGGATTGTTTTCCATACATCGGAAGGGGCAATCGTTCACACTGGAGAATTTAAGTTTGATCAATCAGCCCAAGGCAAATTTAGACCTGATATTGCGAAAATGGCACAGCTAGGTGAAGAAGGCGTATTTATGTTACTTTCAGAATCGACTGAAGCGGAACGTCCTGGACATACAACAAGCGAAGTCGTGATAGAAGAAAAGCTTGCGAAATACTTCCACGCTGCACCAGCACGTATTATTGTTGCGGTTTATGCATCGAATTTTATTCGCATTCAACAAGTGTTCAACCATGCACATGAATCAGGACGAAAAGTGGCAGTGGTTGGGAAAAGCCTGGAGAAAGTAATCGATATCGGGCTAAATTTAGGTTATTTAACTGTGGATGATGAAACGCTAATTCCGGTAAATACCATTCAAAAACATCCAGATGAGGAGCTAATTATTCTGGTGACAAGTAATCAGGGCGAGCCACTTGAAGCCATTGATAAAATCGTACGTAAACAACATCGTGATATCCGCATTAAAGATACGGATACTGTGTTAATTACTTTCACGCCATCACCAGGTATGGAAGTGCAAATGGGAACAGCGATGAACAATCTTGCAAAAGCAGGAGCGAATGTTCTGACAGCTGATAAAAAAGTACATGTTTCAGGTCATGGCAGTCAAGAAGATTTGAAAATGATGCTAAACCTGATGAAACCAAAATATTTTATCCCAATACAAGGCGAGTACAGAATGTTAATTGCCCATTCAAAACTTGCCCAACAGGTAGGGATGAAAAAGTCTCAAATCTTTATCGCCGACAAAGGGGATATCGTTGAATACAAAAATGGTAAAATGAGAATGAGCGGCCGTGTTCAAGCTGGCAATGTCTTAATTGACGGAATCGGTGTAGGTGACGTTGGGAACATCGTCTTAAGAGATCGTAAATTACTATCTCAAGACGGGATTTTCATTGTTGTCGTAACATTGAATCGTGCGCAAAAGAGAATTGCGTCTGGCCCGGAAATTTTATCGCGCGGATTTGTTTATGTGCGTGAGTCAGAGGAGTTAATCCTTGAAGCTACAGAACTTGCACGATCTGTTATTGAAAAGTATGTAAATAAAGATACATTTGAATGGACAAACATTAAACAAGAAATCCGTGATACACTAAATGCTTATTTATTCCAAAAAACAAAGCGCCGCCCAATGATTATCCCAATTATAATGGAATACTAAGCGACAGAATTAGGTGCGTTGTAGACAATAAAATAAGTTCCTCGCTCTTTTGTCTATAATCAACAACAATAGCGCGGAACTGTCACAACAAAAAGGATTTTCTTAACCGTTACAGGTCGAGGAAATCCTTTTTGTCTTCAACAAGAGTTTAAAAGAAGAGGTGAAATTAATGGCAGATAAAAAAACAAAAGCCAAAAAAGGACTACATCCATTAGCATATGAAATCATCGGGTTATTATTAATCGGTTTTGCCATAATCGTCTTCTTTGAATATGGTGTAGTCGGGCGAACAATCCAAACCATTTCGATGTTTTTATTTGGCAATCTTCATGTAGTTGTCCCGTTTTTCTCGGTACTGATTGCTGTCCTATTGATGATTCAAAGAGAAGGTATTGGATTTACGGACCGTATTGTTCAAGGTTCAATTTTAATTGTATGTAGTTTAGCTATTTTTAGTCATAGTGTTCTTTTTGAAGAATTATATAATAGCGAGAAATTGTTATCAAACTCCGTTATCGGCGAGACTTGGCGTTTATTGATCGAAAACGAGGGCATCGAACAGCGAAGCAGTGCTATCGGTGGAGGAATGGTTGGGGCATTACTTTTTAGTATGTTCCATATTTTATTTGATTCAACAGGTGCAAAAATTGCTGCATGGTTCCTCTTCTTTATTGGCATGATTTTAATTACGGGGAAAGCGCTTGTACCTGTATTGGTTGAAAATGCGCCAAAATGGAAAAAGAAATTTCCGAAAAGAAAGCGTAGAGCAAAGCCAGTTGTCAAAGATGAGAAAAAACCAAGACGTTCAAGGGTAAAAGATGAACCCGTTTCTGATGAAATTGCAGCGTCTACCACTGAACCGGCTCGAGGCAAGAAAAAACGAAAAACTAAGCCGGAACCAATTGTTGAAGTGATAGAGGATGAGGAAGATGATTTTGATGAAGAACCAATTATTTCTGCCTTCACACAGCATATTCAACACAAAGAACCTGCGCCGGCAGCTCAAATTACCATACAAGAAGAAGAGCCTGTTATGGAGGATAAAACGAATATCGATGAAGTCATTCAAAAGGCAGTGGAAACAAATATAGAAAATGTTGATTATCGTTTACCTTCCATGAGTTTGTTAATGTTGCCCCCTTCCTATGACCAAAGCGGAGAATATTCGGTAATCCAGGCAAATGCGAAAAAACTGGAGCAAACCTTCTTAAGCTTTGGAGTTAAAGCAAAGGTTACTCAAGTGCATCTTGGTCCTGCGGTAACAAAATACGAGGTGATGCCTGATGTTGGGGTAAAGGTAAGTAAAATTGTAAGCTTACAAGACGACTTGGCTTTAGCGCTTGCAGCAAAGGATATTCGGATGGAGGCTCCAATTCCCGGTAAATCAGCAATCGGGATAGAAGTGCCAAACAGTGAAATTGCGATGGTTACCTTGCGCGAGGTGCTGGAAGCCAAAGAAAATAACAAACCCGATTCCAAATTGTTAATCGGTTTTGGCCGTGATATTACTGGACAAGCTATTCTCGCAGAGCTGAATAAAATGCCTCACTTGCTTGTTGCTGGTTCGACGGGTAGTGGTAAATCGGTATGTATCAATGGAATTATTATTTCAATTTTGATGCGTGCTGCACCTCATGAAGTAAAAATGATGCTGATCGATCCGAAAATGGTTGAGCTAAATGTATATAACGGGATTCCTCATTTGCTGGCTCCAGTAGTAACGGATGCAAGGAAAGCTTCCCAGGCATTACAAAAAGTTGTTTCTGAAATGGAACGCAGATATGATTTATTCTCTCATACTGGAACACGAAATATTAAAGGGTATAACGATCATATTGAAAAACACAATAGAGAAACCCAAGAAAAACAGCCGAAACTTCCTTACATTGTGGTGATTATCGATGAGTTAGCGGATTTAATGATGGTTGCCTCACATGATGTCGAGGATTCTATCACTCGTTTAGCACAAATGGCACGTGCTGCGGGTATTCATTTGATTATCGCGACACAGCGACCTTCTGTGGATGTCATTACAGGTGTCATTAAAGCCAACATCCCATCTCGTATCGCTTTTGCCGTATCATCTGCTATTGATTCGCGCACAATACTAGATATGGGTGGTGCTGAAAGATTACTTGGAAGAGGTGATATGCTATTTTTACCAGCTGGCTCCTCCAAACCAATACGAGTTCAAGGGTCATTCCTGTCAGATGAAGAAGTAGAAGAAGTTGTAGACTTTGTTATAGAACAACAAAAAGCGCAATACGATGAGGCCATGATTCCGACAGATGAACCAGAAAAAGCCTTTGAAGAAGAAACGGATGATTTATACGATGACGCTGTTCAGCTAGTCGTTGAAATGCAAACAGCATCTGTTTCAATGCTGCAAAGACGCTTTAGAATAGGCTATTCCAGAGCTGCCCGCATCGTGGATCAGATGGAAGTCAGAGGAGTTGTCGGGCCGCCGGATGGAAGTCGTCCAAGATCAGTGTTATTGGATAAAGCGAATGTAGAGTGATGGATAATCATGTAATTACATGGTTTTGTCATAAATATTCTTCCTTTTGTTAGCTATTACACAACAGAAATTTTTTTTTACTATTTTCATTATTCGAGAAAAATGGTATATTATGAATCGATTAGTAGGAATGTTCAACATCAGATGTCTGATCTTGCGTTGTATGGTGGTGATGAAATTGTCGATAAAAACAGATCATCGTCATTTATATCTCCAAGTAATTGATCGATTAAAAGCGGATATTGAAAAGGGAGTTTATCGTGAAAATGAAAAATTGCCTTCAGAATTCGAATTATCGAAAAAACTTGGAATAAGCCGAGCAACTCTTCGGGAAGCGCTTCGGCTATTGGAAGAAGAAAACATCATCATCAGACGTCATGGTGTAGGGACATTTGTTAATCCAAAACCGGTGTTTACATCAGGAATTGAACAGTTATCAAGTATCTCCTCCATGATTGAAAATGCTGGAATGACACCAGGGACCCATCTTTTTGATGCAACTGAATGTACTCCAACAGATGATGATCTTGATCGCTTTCAATGTGACAAGGATGACCAAGTATTAACAATAGAACGAGTTAGAACGGCAGATGGAGAGCCAGTTGTTTACTGTATTGATAAAGTACTAGCAAAACATCTTCCAGCTAATTTTGTTCAAAACAGGGAAGTATCCATTTTCTCGTCGCTTGAACAAGAAGGTGATATTCATGTTGCCTATGCAGTCACTTACATAGATCCAATAGGCTATCATGAACAAGTATCGCCAATCTTGAATTGCGGTCGAGAAACAGCATTGCTCGTATTAAAGCAACTTCATTATGATGATAATGATCGAGTTGTTCTTTATTCTAAGAACTACTTTAGAGCTGATAAATTCAGCTTCCATGTAATTCGAAAACGGGTGTAGAACATTTCTGAAGAAAAATTCCTGCTAATTACAAATCTTTGGGGGGTAACACAAATGAAAAAACGTAAATTTGGTTTAGCTCTTGCTTCAATCTTTGCGGCTGGATCAATCCTTGCTGCATGTGGCGGAGGCGAAGAAAAAGAAGAAACAACAACTACTGATTCTGGCGCTAAGACAGAAGAAACATCTGATTTCTCTGTAGCTATGGTAACTGATACAGGTGGGGTTGATGACAAATCATTCAACCAATCTACTTGGGAAGGTATCGAAGCTTTCGGTAAAGAAAACGGTCTTGAAAAAGGCGACGGTGGTTACGATTACCTACAATCAGCAGCAGAATCAGAGTATGTTACAAACTTAAATAGCTTAATTCGTCGTGATTTCGACTTAGTATTCGCAGTAGGTTTCGCATTACACAATGCTGTAGCTGAAATTGCTGATCAACAACCAGATGCAAAAATCGCTATTATCGATGAAGTAGTAGCTGACAAAGAAAACGTAGCTTCAATTATGTTCCGTGCTAACGAAGCATCTTACCTTGCTGGTGTAGCAGCAGCTCTAGAAACAAAGTCTAATAAAATCGGTTTCATCGGTGGTATGACTGGTGAAATTATCGGTGGATTCCAAGCTGGTTTCGAAGCTGGTGTAGCAGCAGTTAACCCTGATATCAAAGTTGACGTTGAATATGCAGAAAGCTTCACTGACGCTGCAAAAGGTCAACAAATTGCAAAAAGAATGTATGATTCTGGTGTAGATATTATCTTCCACGCAGCTGGTGGAGTTGGTAACGGTTTATTCACAGAAGCAAAAGAACGTAAACAAAAAGATCCAAACGCTAACGTATGGGCTATCGGTGTTGACCGTGACCAATATGACGAAGGACAAGTTGATGCAGAAACTAACGTAGTATTAACTTCTGTATTAAAACGTGTTGACGTAGCAGCTCAAGAAGTTGCAAAATCAACGATGGAAGGCAACTTCCCTGGTGGAGAAACAATCACTTACGGTTTATCTGATGGCGGTGTTGACTTAGCTGATTCTCGTGGTGCTATCACTGAAGAGACTTTAGCAACTATCGAAGATTACAAACAAAAAATCATCGATGGTGAAGTTACTGTTCCAGAACAACCTGAAAAATAATTATCTAGATTTAATCATGAAGGCTAGCTTTGCTAGTCTTCATGTTTTGTAATCAGGTAGTAATTTAAATTTTCAGTAAAATCCGAATAACTTTGATATTCACATACATACAAAAATTTTATTTAGGCAGTATTGATCGTATGTTATAAATTTTCAGAATAAAGAAATTTGTGAAAGCGTTTTTTATGGAAAGCCTTGTCATTACTGAATTGATAGATGAAAGGTTTGAATTTAGCAAAATTTACATAGAATTACTATCTTAAATTAAAACCTTTCTTGTGTTAATTTATATACAACACTAGCAAACTATTTTCATACTGGTACCAAATTATGCGGAAATCAGAATGAAAAAAACATCAGACTTCTCTTTTAAACGAGAATCTTATGTTTTCCCAATAATAAAAAGTGTCCAAGGGAGTGAACACATTGGAATATGTAATTGAAATGCTTGGAATCCGTAAGCAATTTGGGGATTTTGTAGCCAATGATAACATCACCCTTCAACTAAAAAAAGGCGAGATTCATGCACTTCTTGGTGAAAATGGTGCAGGGAAATCAACGTTGATGAATGTACTCTTTGGGTTATACCAGCCTGAAGCAGGAACAATCCGTGTTCGAGGGAAGGATGTAAAAATAACTGACCCGAATATTGCCAATAAGCTTGGTATCGGTATGGTACATCAACACTTTATGCTAGTTGAAAATTTCACGGTGACAGAAAATATCATTCTAGGTAGTGAACCTACAAAATTAGGAACAATCAACATTAAAGACGCAGCAAAGAAAGTACAAGTACTTTCTGAACAGTACGGTTTAAATGTTGATCCTTACGCAAAAATTGAAGATATTTCAGTTGGGATGCAACAGCGTGTAGAAATTTTGAAAACGCTCTATCGTGGTGCTGACATGATTATTTTCGATGAACCGACTGCCTCTTTAACACCGCAAGAAATCACAGAGCTTATGCAAATTATGAAGCGCTTGATTGAAGAAGGTAAATCAATCATTTTAATTACACATAAGCTTAACGAAATCATGGAAGTGTCTGACCGTGTAACAGTTATCCGTAAAGGACAAGGAATTGGCACTGTAACAACTTCGGAAACGAATCCAACAGAACTTGCTGAGCTAATGGTAGGTCGTCAAGTTGTGTTCAAAACTGAAAAAATTGCTCCTAATCCAAAAGAAGTAGTTCTTCAGATCGATTCGCTGACAGTTGCAGATAATCGTGGAATTGATAAGGTAAAAAATCTGAACCTTACAGTTCGTGCTGGTGAAATTGTGGGGATTGCCGGGATTGACGGTAATGGTCAATCCGAATTAATCGAAGCAATTACAGGACTTCGCAAAGCAAAAAGCGGTCATATCAAGCTAAATGGCAATGATATTACTGGCTTGAAGCCAAGAAAAATTACGGAATCTGGTGTAGGACATATTCCGCAAGATCGTCATAAACATGGACTTGTCCTAGATTTCCCTATTGGGCATAATATCGCGCTACAAACGTACTATAAACAGCCGATCTCAAAAAATGGTGTTATTGACTATAAGAAAGTAAATGAGTTTGCGCGTCAAATCATTGAGCAATATGATGTTCGTTCTGGTGAAGGGGAAATGTCTCTGGCTCGTTCACTTTCAGGCGGTAACCAGCAAAAAGCAATTATCGGCCGTGAAGTTGAACGTAATCCAGATTTACTAATTGCAGCATTACCAACTCGTGGACTTGATGTTGGAGCTATTGAATTTATTCATAGACGTTTAATCGAACAACGCGATAAAGGCAAAGCGGTATTATTAATTTCATTTGAGTTGGATGAAGTAATGAACGTTTCAGATCAAATAGCTGTTATTTACGATGGCTATATCATTGATACTGTAAAACCACATGAAACAACTGAACAAGAACTGGGATTACTAATGGCAGGTCAATCGCTGGAAGATAATAAAAAGGTAGGTGGCTCTCGTTGAGTAAACGATTAGTTAATATACTCGTTCCACTTATCTCGATACTTTTAGGTTTAATCATTGGTGCAATTGTAATGGCAGTTAGTGGATTTGACCCAATTGATGGATATGTGGCACTTTGGAACGGTATCTTTATGGATACATATACATTAGGTGAAACGGTACGCCAAATCACGCCTTATGTATTCTCAGGTTTAGCGGTTGCATTCGCATTCCGTACAGGACTATTCAACATCGGGGTTGAAGGTCAGTTAATTATGGGGTGGCTGGCAGCTGCTTATGTAGGACAAGCTATTGAATTACCGGCAGTGCTTCATATTCCAGTAGCACTAATTGCTGCAGCAGCAGCTGGTGCGTTATGGGCATTTATTCCTGGTCTGTTAAAGGCAAAATTACAGGTCCACGAAGTAATCGTAACAATTATGATGAACTACACAGCATTACATGTAGCGAACGCTTTAATTGGTGTGATTTCGGGTGGAGAAGAACGTACAGAAAGAATTCACGAATCAGCGTCTTTACGCTCCGAGTTCTTAGAAACAATCACAGATTATTCACGTATGCACTGGGGATTTGTTGTTGCCCTTTTAGCAGTAATCGTAATGTGGTTCATTTTACAGAAAACAACGCTTGGTTATGAGTTGAAAGCAGTAGGGTTTAACAAAAATGCATCCGATTATGCAGGGATGAATGTAAATAAAAACATTATTTTAGCCATGGTTATTTCTGGGGCTTTCGCAGGACTTGGCGGTGCGATGGAAGCACTAGGAACGTTTGAAAATATGTCGAAACTTCATGCCGCAACAGGTATTGGATTTGACGGGATCGCCGTTGCCCTATTAGGGGCGAACCAGCCATTCGGAGTACTGTTAGGAGCGATTCTATTTGGTGCACTGAAAAATGGTGGTTTAAATATGCCAAGTGAAGCAGGCGTACCAACAGAAATCGTTTCGATTGTCATTGCGCTTATTATCTTCTTTGTGGCTTCAGGCTACATCATTCGAGTGGCGCTAGAACGTTTTGGTAAAAAGAGAAAGGAGGAAAAATAACATGAGCTTTTTAGAAGTGCTATATTTTATTATTCCTTCTGCCATCTTCTATGCAGCGCCATTAATTTTAACAGCAATCGGTGGGGTATTCACTGAGCGCTCAGGGGTAGTAAATATCGGTCTTGAAGGGATTATGATTATTGGGGCAGCAAGCAGTATTATTTTCAACTTAGCATTTGCTGACAAGTTAGGGAATGCAACTCCTTGGGTAGGATTAATCGTTGCCATGGTATTCGGTATTATCTTATCGTTAATATTAGCGGTTGCAGCAGTATCTTTACGTGCTGACCAAACTGTTTCCGGGGTTGCCCTTAACATGTTAGGTCTTGCCGTTGCAGTATTTACGGTAAAAATGATTTATGATAAAGGTCAAACAGATTCAATTACTGAACGTTTCTCCCGTTTTGATATCCCGCTTTTAAGCGATATCCCAATCTTAGGGAAAATGTTCTTTGTAGACGTATATGCAACATCTATTCTAGCAATCGCGGTTGCTATTATTGCATGGTTTGTCATTTACAAATCACCATTCGGTTTACGTTTAAGAGCAGTTGGGGAACACCCAATGGCAGCCGATACAATGGGTGTAAATGTAACAAAAATGCGTTATGTAGCAGTTATGATTTCCGGTGCACTTGGTGGAGTCGGTGGTGCAATTTATGCCCAAGCGATTTCAGGTAACTTCGGTGCCTCTACGATCAGTGGACAAGGGTTCATGGCCATCGCGGCAATGATCTTCGGAAAATGGCATCCACTAGGTGCACTGGGCGCGGCCCTATTCTTCGGGTTTGCCCAAGCGCTAAGTGTTGCCGGCGGATCAATTCCATATGTACAAGACGTACCAAAGATTTTCTTATTAATCTTACCTTACGTCTTAACGATTCTGGCATTAGCTGGATTCATCGGCAAAGCACACGCACCAAAGGCAAGTGGTGTTCCTTACATTAAAGGTAAACGTTAATCATTATTTCTTCATCAGAAGGCTACCAACCGTTTAATGTAGGATAATAATATAACTTATGAAGACGTCTTCTCTTATTTAAGGGAAGGCGTTTTTTGTTGGTGTTTGGGGAGTGGATGAAATGATGAAAAATCTAGACATATTCTTTGAAAATCTAGACACTTTCACTAATAATCTAGACACATTGGAGCAGAATCTAGACACCCTCAAAAAAGCACTCAAAAAAGCAACATTTTCATCAAATAAACACCTTATTTTTGTTTAAAGCAGCTTCATTCAAACGTATTTCAAAAAAGCATTTTTAAAAATTACCATCAACACTTGCGATGCTCGGTTAAATTTAATCAACTCTAAATCCCCTCAAACTTTCAAAAAACTCTCGAAACTGTTACGAATAAATCGTTTATCCTATGAATTTCATGAATCAAACCTACCTTGAAGGGGAAAATTAATAAATGGATGAGGAAGACATGAAAACAAATTGGATTATTTTTGCATAAACACCAATTCTACATGTATAGTAGTACTATCACTGTTTTTTAGTGTCCTGCAAGAGTTCGGGACCATAAGCCTAAAAGTTGAATAAACCAATCAGCCTGGAAGCATTTTCGGCTGATACGATCGGAGGAATTTTTTTGTTCTTATCAACACAGCTTGCAGAAGGTGTAAATCTGCATATTCGACAAACGACACAATTCAAAACTGTGAATTTTTCTATAAAATGGAGAGCCCCATTAGATCAACAATCCGCGGCAGAGCGTGCAGTCTTGTCAAATGTTCTTCAGCATAGTAATGGAAAATTTAAAAAATCGGCTGAATTTAGAAGTTATCTGGATGATCTATTTGGTACCGTTCTTTATTTTGATGCGTCGAAACGTGGAAGTGAACATACGCTTTTATTGAATTTAGAAACTGTCAATGATCAATATTTGCAACAAAATAAAGTCTTTAATGAAGTGCTGGACCTTATCAATACAGCCATCTTCGAACCAAACTTCGAAAACGGTACTTTTGTGCAATCAATCGTTGAACGTGAAAAAGAAATGGTGAAACAACGAATTCAATCTATTTTTGATGATAAAACGCGTTATGCTCAGCATCGTTTAACACAAATTATCCGTCCAAATCACCCGGCTTCTATTTCAGCCAGTGGGACGATTGAAACAGTGGACAAAATCACGCCAGAATCGTTGACAAAAACCTATGAGTCAATGATTAACGAAGATAAAATCGACATCTATGTAGTCGGAGATATCGATGTAGAAGCGGTCCAAAAGAAATTAACGGAAGCCCTTCCATTTAAAGACCGTACGCCGAAAAAGGCTGACAAAGACACTAACGAATCAAAACCAGAAAAAGAATACACAAAAGAACAGCAAGAGATGAAACAAGGGAAGCTCCATATCGGCTTTAGCACACCAGTGCGTTTTGGTGATGAAGACTATGCGAAAATGCAAATTTTCAATGGGATTTTTGGAGGCTATGCCCACTCTAAATTGTTCATGAATGTTCGTGAAAAAGAAAGCTTGGCTTACTATGCTTCAAGCTCTTATAATTCCCAATATGGTTTAGTCTATGTTGTATCCGGTATTGAACCGTCCAACGAAAAGAAAGCGACGGATGTCATTAACGAACAATTAGAGGCAATGAAAAACGGGGAAATCACAGAGCTGGAGCTTACACAAACGAAGGCGATGCTTGTCAACCAACTGAAAGAGACCCTCGATTTAGCGCGTGGTCAAATTGAGATTTTCGATCAATATAAAGATTTAGGCGAAACATTCTCCGTGGATACATGGAAAGAACGCTGGGATCAAGTATCAAAAGAAGATGTACAAAAAATGGCTTCTCAAATTCAATTAGAAGCAATTTATTTCTTATGCGGGAAGGAGGCCTAATCGTCATGAAAACGATTGAATTTAAACAATTAGATGAAACTTTATTTTACAAACAAATGTCAAATGGATTAGATGTCTATATTTTACCGAAAAAGGGTTTTTCAAAAACCTTTGTGACTTTCACGACGAAATATGGCTCCATTGACCGTACCTTTGTGCCAATCGGTGAATCAGAGGCCATTACGGTACCAGATGGGATTGCCCATTTCCTGGAGCACAAAATGTTCGAAAAAGAGGACGGAGACGTATTCCAGCAATTTAGTGAAGCAGGTGCATCTGCAAATGCCTTCACTTCATTTACACGTACGGCTTATTTATTCTCTGCGACAGATCATATTTACAAAAGTACAGAAACGCTGCTGAATTTCGTTCAAGAGCCTTATTTCACGGAAAAAACGGTGAATAAAGAAAAAGGGATTATTGGGCAGGAAATTACGATGTATGATGACCAAGCAGACTGGCGTTTGTATTTCGGTGCGATTGAGAATATGTACCACAATCACCCTGTGAAAATTGATATTGCTGGAACAATCGAGTCGATCGATAAAATTACGGCTGAACATTTGTACACATGCTATAACACGTTCTATCACCCATCCAATATGCTGTTATTTGTTGTTGGTGCGATTGACCCGACTGAAATGATGGCGTTTATCGAAGACAATCAAAATAAAAAGGAATTCCCTGAGCCTACACCGATTGAACGTCATTTTGATGAAGAACCAACAGATGTTGCGGTTGCGATGCGTGAGCTGAAAATGGATGTTCAAAAACCGAAAGTATATGTAGGGTTAAAAGCACAGCAAACAGACCTGAGCGGAGAAGAAATGCTAAAGCATGAGCTTTCGGTGCAAATAGCCCTTGAATGCTTATACGGCAGAGCATCGAATTTCTATACGGATGTCTATGAAAACGGCTTAATCGATGAATCATTTGCCTATGACTTCTCTTTAGAAAAAGGCTATGGTTTTGCTTTAATCGGCTCTGATTCAAGTGAACCGGACCAATTAGCAGATAAAATCAAAGAAGTTATCAATAACGCTGAAAGCCTGTTAACAGCAGACAGTGTTGAACGTGTAAAACGTAAAAAAATCGGTTTCTATTTAAGAGCATTAAACTCCATGGAATTCATTGCTAACCAATTTACGCGCTATAAATTTAATGACATGAACCTATTTGATGCAGTCCCGGTCATTGAAAAATTAACGCTTCAAGATGTGGTGGAAGCTCTGAAAACAATCCAAGGGGAATCTCAGCAAACCGTATTCAAAGTTTTGCCTTCAAGTGAGCGTGCAGAGTAAATGAAGAGATTCGCACTTGTTGCAGGTGCTTCCGGTGCGATTGGAAATGCAATAGCAAAGCGACTAGCATCTGATGGTTGGTCGCTCTATTTGCATTTTAACCAAGGTCGTTCCAAGGTGGAGCATTTAATAGAAGAGATGTCTAGAAGTTTTCCTGAGCAGGAGTTCATTCCTGTGAAAGCAGACTTTGCTGCTGATGATGGGGCAGATGTTTTAGCTCTCCAAATTTATTCCCTGCAGGCCATCGTGTTCGCGGGTGGGCACAGCTATTATGGAATGTTGGAGGATACCTCTGTTGAAGAAATGGATAGGCTCTGGAAGGTGCATGTCCAGAATCCGATGCGCGTCTTGGCTCTTCTTTCCTCAAAACTAAGAAAAAATGAGCGAAGTTATGTGTTGTTCATAGGGTCAATCTGGGGAGAAACAGGTGCTGCTTTTGAATCTGTTTATAGTGCTGTAAAGGGAGCACAGCATGCTTTTGTGAAATCCTATGCGAAGGAAGTTGCGTATAACCATATTTTAGTGAATGCGATTGCTCCAGGGCTGATTGATACATCGATGAATCAGCATCTAGATGAGGAAGAAAGGCAAGCCTTATATGAAGAGATTCCGTTAGCCAGAGCGGGGACTGTAGAAGATGTCGCAAATCTTGCCGGTTTTTATCTAAGCGGTCAGGCAAATTATGTAACTGGACAAATTATCAGAATTAATGGTGGATGGTACATATAAATTCCGAATTTGCACATAATAAAGATGCAAAGGAGGAGAGAAACATGGCGCTATTAGAAAACTGGGAAAAATGGACATCATTTTTAGGTGAACAAGTCACAGAAGCTCAAGAGCATGGTATGTCTAAAAAGATGATTGAAAAATCAGCTATTCAAATTGGTGACTATTTAGCTAAGAATGTAGATCCTAAAAACGAGCAAGAACGCGTACTGAAAGACCTTTGGGCCGTTGCGGATGGCGATGAAAAACACGCGCTTGCGAACTGTGTCATTAAGTTAGTTCAAAGCCACCGTATGCAGTAGTATCCAATTCCACTCTTTATGCCTTCAAGGCTTATAAAGTAGCGACTTAGTGCGCGCAAGTGCTTGGATGCTACTTCCTTTATCTGGAAACTTATATCATAGAACAATTCTACATTCGTTTCATCATTTCTTCTAACTTCTTGAAGGAGGCTTGTCCTCCTTTTCTTTTTCTTTTATTGTCAGGGTGAATATGACTTTTATTTTAGCGAAATTAACTTTCGGACCCTTATTTTCTTGAAAATTCGACAGAAAATATTTCCTATTTGCTAATTTTCTACCCATTGATGATAAAATTTATTAATTTGGAAGAAAAACGGTTGTTTCTAACTTTTCAATACATATAAAATCCGCTATGATGAAACTTATAAGAAAAATTTTCGTTTCGTTAGTAGGGGGACGTTTTTTATGGGCGAATGGTACTTTGAATATGAAATCCAAGTGAATCGTCCGGGTTTATTAGGTGATATTGCATCACTCCTTGGTATGTTACGAGTAAACATTGTTTCAATTAATGGAGTAGATGCAGGACGACGGGGAATGCTATTAAGAACAGAGAATGATGAATCCATTCAACGTTTTATATCGATTGTTTCGACAATGGAAAACATCAATGTGACGAAATTTCGTGAACCAAAAGTACGCGACCGTCTAGCTGTGCGTCATGGTCATTATATAGAACGGGATGCAGATGAAAAAAATACATTCCGCTTTGTAAGAGATGAACTCGGTATTTTAGTTGACTTTATGGCTGAATTATTTAAGAAAGAAGGACATAAATTAATTGGAATCCGGGGAATGCCTCGTGTCGGCAAAACAGAATCTGTTGTGGCTGCCAGTGTTTGTGCAAATAAAAAATGGCTCTTTTTATCCTCAACCATGATTAAACAAACAATTCGCCACCAGTTAATGGGCGATGAGTTTAATGAGAATAATATCTTTATTCTAGATGGTGCAGTAACACGAAGATCCACAGATGAGCGGCATCAGCAGCTTGTTCGGGAGATGATGCGTGTTCCTGCGATTAAAGTAGTTGAGCATCCTGATCTTTTCGTCCAACACTCTGAATACAAGATAGAGGATTTTGACTATATTATTGAATTGCGTCATCATCCTGATGAAGTCATAACGTATGAAATCATTGAAAGAAATGAAATGATGTCACAAAACGACCATTTTGGCGGTTTTGGCGGAGGATTTAATTTTTAATTTTAAGCTTGATAGCCCAAGAATGCGATAGTCTGTGAGAGGATTTAGCGACTGTTGTTGTGTTTGAAACATGAAAGACCCACAAAATTTGTGGCCTAAACTCCTGGAAAAGTCACACATTTTAAAATGTATTGCTTTTACATCCATAGTAAAAATCGTGGAGGACAAAATCCCCGAGTTGAAATGATTAAAAAAAGTAGGTGTTATGGTTGACTGAACTCGGAACTCGCCTTAAAGAAGCGAGGTTATCTAAAGGATATAGTTTGGATGATCTTCAAGAAATTACAAAAATACAAAAACGCTATCTAGTTGCGATTGAAGAAGGAAATTATTCAATCATGCCTGGTACATTTTATGTGCGGGCATTTATTAAGCAATATGCTGATGCAGTTGGACTGGATGCAGAAGAAATACTAGATGAGTTTAAGAAAGAAATTCCTCATCAGCAAAAGGAAGAAGTTGCGCAATCGATTTCGCAAAGCCCGACCCGCCGAAAGCTAAGTACACGTTCTACTAACCGTTTATTAGAAACGATGCCAAAAATCATCGTGGGACTATTTATCATCGTGATTCTTATCGCGAGCTGGTTCTTATTCCAAAAGAAGATGTCTACGAATCAGCCTGATGAGGAAGTAGAAGATACACCACTTGAGTACGAACAACAAGTACCACCGCCAACAACAGATCCTGTTGAAGAAGAGGAAACTCCTGCCGAGGATACAGAAGCACCTGTAGAGGAAGAAGAAGTAGAAGAAGAAGCGCCGGTACAAACGATTTCAGCAGGTGTTGCCGATGGAGAAACAACTACTTATACACTAACTGGTACTGATACTATGAATATTCGTATTGAAGTTTCAGGTGAGACATGGGTTGGTATTCGTAATGCACAGGGCAGCGAGCAAGTGGATGACCGTGTTTATGCAGCGGGAGAAAAGGTTGAATTTGATGCAACTGCTAACGCCTATGCCCGTATTCGCCTGGGCAATGCCAATAACGCAAAAGTCTTTATCAACGATGAACAGCTTCAATATGCTCAAACAATTACAACACAAAATATTATCATTACATTACAACCGGGAGAATAGTCATCATTTGATGGCTATTTTCTACCGTTTTAATGAAAAATAAATTATATACGAAAATCGAAGAAGCTTGGTTAAAGGGCTTTCAAATGGGTAAAGACCTTTACCGGATGTTTCACTTTATTTCGAATGAAAGGTGTTAGCAAATGAATATACCGAATAAGATTACAGTCTCAAGAATATTGTTGATTCCAATCTTTGTGATTGTAATACTATTTGACTTTGGTTGGGGAAATATGACTTTCTTAGGAGCAGAAATGCCGGTCAATCACTTTGTCGCGGGATTAATCTTTATCATCGCTTCTTGTACGGACTGGGTAGACGGCTATTACGCACGTAAATTCAACCTTGTTACAAACTTAGGAAAGTTCCTTGATCCATTAGCAGATAAATTACTAGTAGCAGCAGCGTTTATTGTCTTGGTGGAACTTGGCATGGCCCCATCTTGGATCGTTATTGTTATTTTAAGCCGTGAATTTGCCGTAACTGGATTGCGTGCAATTCTAGCGGGTGAAGGCGAAATTGTAGCAGCAAGCCAACTTGGTAAAATTAAGACCTGGGCGCAAATCGTTGCGATTTCATCATTGATTCTGCACAATACTATTTTTGCTCCAATCAACATACCATTTGATATGATTACCCTCTATGTGGCGTTAATCTTTACGGTATGGTCCGGCTGGGAATACTTCTATTTAAATCGTCGTGTGTTTGTAAACTCTAAATAAGGGGGGTTAGAACATGAATGCTGAAATCATTGCTGTTGGCTCGGAACTGCTGCTTGGACAAATTGCCAATACGAATGCGAAATTTGTCTCTACACAATTATCCGAGCTAGGCATTAATGTTTTTTATCATACAGTTGTGGGAGATAATGCGGACCGTCTGAAAAGTGCAATCGATATTGCCGAATCCCGTGCAGATCTCATCATCTTCTCTGGAGGACTTGGGCCAACAAAGGATGATCTAACAAAAGAAACGATTGCAAAGCATTTAGGGTTGCCCTTGGTGATTGATGAAGCGGCATTATCCTTTATCGAGCAATTCTTTGCTGCACGCGGACGCGGGATGACGGAAAATAACCGTAAACAGGCATTGATTCTAGAAGGCAGTGAAGTGTTGGCAAATCATAACGGCATGGCTCCAGGAATGCTTTTAGAGAAAGCTGGGTACACATACATATTGCTTCCAGGTCCGCCCAAAGAACTTGAGCCGATGTTCCAATTTGAAGCAAAGCCGAAGCTTGCTGCACTTTTAAATGATGGCGGTGTAATTCAGTCCCATGTTTTACGCTTTTATGGGATTGGGGAAGCAGAGCTGGAAGTGCGTGTACAAGACATTTTAGACAGCCAAACGAATCCAACAGTTGCACCCCTTGCAAGCGATGGGGAGGTAACACTTCGCATCACGGCAAAGGCCCGAAATGTAGAAGAAGCTTGGCGCCTGATAAAGCTAAAGGAAGCTGAAATTTTAGCCATCGTTGGCGAGTATCACTACGGAGACAATGATGATTCTTTAGCATCGAAATTGGTCGAAATGCTCGTGCATCATAAATTATCCATTTCGGCTGCTGAAAGTTTAACGGCAGGTTTATTCCAATCAGAGCTAGCTGAAATTTCAGGGGTAGGAAATACATTAGTCGGCGGTGTTGTAACCTATACACCCGAAGCTAAAATGAAACAGTTGGGGATTGAAAAATCACTGCTTGATCAGTGCGGCATCGTTAGTGGTGAATGTGCAGGTGCCATGGCGGCAAAAGTACGCGAAAAGTTTGGCACAGATATCGGTGTCGGCCTTACTGGAGCTGCTGGACCGGATCCACATGATGGGCAGCCGCCAGGAACAATCTGGCTTGGCTTCAGTATTGGTGATGGAGAGCCGTTTACACATAAGCTTCAGTTGCAGGGAATGCGCAATACCAATCGTCTTCGTACGGTAAAATTTGCCTGCAGCTATTTAATGCGCTTGCTTGTTGAGAAAGGCTACGAAAAGATATAATATAATAGAGTAGTATCGCTTAGGTGATGCAAACTTCGCAGTGCGCGGTCGATCCGCGTACGTGAAATTAGGAATTTGAGCTGCAAAACTAGCTCAAATTTTTATTTTGGCCAAAAAACGAAAATATGTTCGCTTTTTTCTTGAAACTTGTCTCAAAAAGAAGTATAGTAGAGACAGAAGAAAACAAACGAGAAAATACTTCACTCAGCTCCAGCCAATTAATAAATTATGTTTTTATTATCGTAAGAATGAAGTATATCCAGATGGATGTCTCGGGATTTTAGAGGGATAGAAGCTGCAATAATGGATGACTGTTGACCTGTATCATGCAGGCAGCCAGCTCAATGAAATCTGGAACTCTAACTGCAACAGGTGTACATCTTTTATCCGCAACGAAAGCCTGTGACAGTCGCACATGAATTAACAGTGATGAAAGCTTGCGGCAGTCGCACATGATTTTAACTGCGACGAAAGCTTGCGGCAGTCGCACATCCATTAACTGCGACGAAAGCTTGCGACAGTCGCACATCCATTAACTGCGACGAAAGCTTGCGACAGTCGCAAATATGCTAGGCGAATTTGATATTAATTTTTTTATATATAAGGAGGAAATATTTTGAGTAATGATCGTAAAGCTGCCTTAGATATGGCGTTAAAGCAAATTGAAAAGCAATTCGGTAAAGGCTCTGTTATGAAGCTTGGTGAACAATCAGATCGTCAAATGGAGACTTCTTCAAGTGGTTCATTAGCACTTGATGCAGCATTAGGTGTCGGCGGTTACCCACGAGGACGTATTGTAGAAATCTACGGTCCAGAATCATCAGGTAAAACAACAGTAGCTCTACATGCCATCGCTGAAATTCAAGCAAAAGGCGGACAAGCTGCATTTATCGATGCGGAGCACGCGTTAGACCCAGTTTACGCACAAAAATTAGGAGTAAACATTGACGAGTTACTTCTATCTCAACCAGACACAGGTGAGCAAGCACTAGAAATCGCTGAAGCATTAGTTCGAAGTGGTGCCATTGACATCATCATCATCGACTCAGTTGCAGCCCTAGTACCAAAAGCTGAAATCGAAGGCGAAATGGGTGACTCTCACATGGGTCTGCAAGCTCGTTTAATGTCTCAAGCATTACGTAAACTTTCTGGTATCATCAACAAATCTAACACACTAGCAATCTTCATCAACCAAGTACGTGAAAAAATCGGTGTTATGTTCGGTAACCCTGAAACTACTACTGGTGGTCGTGCCCTTAAATTCTACGCGTCAATTCGTCTTGAAGTACGTCGTGCAGAAACAATTAAGCAAGGCACTGAAATGATTGGGAACAAAACAAAAATTAAAGTCGTGAAAAATAAAGTGGCACCGCCATTCCGTACGGCTGAAGTAGATATCATGTACGGAGAAGGGATTTCAAAAGAAGGCGAAATCGTAGATCTAGGTGCAGAACTGGACATCATCCAAAAAAGCGGTTCTTGGTACGCTTACGATGGCGAACGCATCGGACAAGGTAGAGAAAATGCAAAAGCCTTCCTTAAAGCAAACCCTGAAATTCGCGAAAAAGTATCCAATCAAATCCGTGAATCTTACGGCATGACAGCAAACTCTTACACAATTGGCGCTCATGACGAAGAAGAAGAAATGGACAAAGAATTAGCATTATTACTAGACGAAGAATAGAATCAAGTCACATGAACCCGCCCCAACAACCTGTTGGGACGGGTTTTTGCTGTTGTTAGTGTGAATGAGGGAGAGTTGAGAGAGAGAAAAGAAGTGAGAAAGAGAAGAAGGAGGAAAGAGAATAGTAAAAAGAGTAAAGGGAGTTAAGAGGATTAAGAGGATTAAGAGGATTAAGAGAGAAGAAAGAGAGAAGAGAGAAGAGAATTTTAACGTAAAGAGAGTTAAGAGATTTAAGAGAAAAGAAAAGTCAGGTCGTAAAGAAAGATGAGAATTAAATAAAGTGATAAAAAATGCGCTTTTTATTGAAAATATGCCTGATAAATTTGAAGTGTCTAGATTCTTGAGAAAAGTGTCTAGATTCTTGAGAAAAGTGTCTAGATTCTCTTTCGAAGTGTCTAGATTATCGGCAATAGTGTCTAAATCAGTTTCAGCAGGCACTTGTCCAGTAGCTAAGACTGTATCTTTATGTTATTTATCTAACAAAGTTGATACTTTTTTGATAGCGTTTTATGAAGTGTCTAGATTCTCGAGAAAAGTGTCTAGATTCTCGTTCGAAATGTCTAGATTTTTCGAAAAAGTGTCTAGATTATCGGCAAAAGTGTCTAGATCAGTTTCAGCAGGCACTTGTCCAGTAGCTAAGACAGTATATTTATGTTATTTATCTAACAAAGTTGGTACTTTTTTGATAGCGTTTTATGAAGAGTCTAGATTCTTGAGAAAAGTGTCTAGATTCTCTTTCAAAGTGTCTAGATTTTCAGCAAAAGTGTCTAGATTAGTTTCAGCAGGCACTTGTCCAGTAGCTAAGACTGTATCTTTATGTTATTTATCTAACAAAAACAATATTTTTTTGATAGCGTTTTATGAAGTGTCTAGATTTTTCGAAAAAGTGTCTAGATTATCGGCAAAAGTGTCTAGATCAGTTTCAGCAGGCACTTGTCCAGTAGCTAAGACTGTATCTTCATGTTATTTATCTAACAAAGTTGCTACTTTTTTGATAGCGTTTTATGAAGTGTCTAGATTCTTGAGAAAAGTGTCTAGATTTTTCGAAGAAGTGTCCAGATTTCCGGAAAAAGTGTCCAGATTATTTTCAGCAGGCACTTGTCCAGTAGCTAGCACTGCCCCTCTCTGATACTCTTCTAACAAAATTCTCAACTTTTTAATTACCAGTTACCAAAGCGGCCCCTTAAATAGTAAGTTCAACAAATTCCAGAAATAAGTGCCTACCATTCCATTCTTCTGTTATTATTTGCACGTAACAATTCACTTTACTCTCAATTATAAACTCATTTTTTCACCATAAACTCGATTCAAATCAAAAAGCATATTCTTTCCAATCTCAAATCAGCATGCCATTATTCCCAATTTTCCATTTATTATGAGCGGAATTTCTCGGAAATGAATACTAATTTAAAATTTTGACAATAATAATTAGAAATATCTTATTTATGAGGTATTTTAAAATTAGAGGTAATTCGTTAGACTCTCGCAATCTTCTGAAAACTAATTCTAAAGACTTATGAGCTTGTGTTAGACTACTTCTATGAGCTTACATTATTTAGGTGTATCTCGTGGGAATCCTTGACATTGCTAGGCTTGCGCTATACAATTAAAATTGTATAATTTCTAAATTTTGAAATGAAATAGGCAGTATGTTGAAAGAGTAAGTTTTGCTAACAATGGAATATCAAATCCGAAGTGAGAATTTGGTATATTGAAAAACTTTAATCAATATATGGGCCGACTGAAAATGAAACGAATATAGCAAGAGGAGGTGTTCGAATGATGGAATACATTATTATCTCCGCTTTGCTTGGACTCATCGTCGGTGGCGCTGTTATCTATTTCTATATGAAAAAAGTGAACGAATCAAAAGTGAATGGTGCAAAGAATTCAGCTGAGCTTATCATTGACGAAGCTAAGCGAGAAGCGGAAGCGCTGAAGAAAGAAGCACTACTTGAAGCAAAAGATGAAACTCACAAAATTCGAACTGAAGCAGAAAAAGACATCCGTGAACGCCGGGCAGAGCTTCAGAAACAAGAAAACCGGTTATTGCAAAGAGAAGAAAATCTTGATCGCAAGGATGATGCTCTGAACAAGAGAGAATCAGGCTTAGAGCGAAAAGAAGAGGCTCTAACTGAGAGACAACAGCATATTGAACAGATGGAAAGTAAAGTGGAAGAGCTGGTACGCGAACAAACGACAGAGCTTGAACGTATTGCTGCCTTAACTCGCGAAGAAGCGAAAGGAATCATCTTAAAAGAAGTTGAAAATGAACTTTCGACGGATATTGCGGTGATGACAAAAGAAGCAGAAACACGTGCAAAAGAAGAGTCTGACAAAAAAGCTCGTGAAATATTATCACTTGCACTACAACGTTTTGCAGCAGATCATGTTGCTGAAACAACAGTATCCGTTGTAAACCTGCCGAATGACGAAATGAAAGGCCGTATCATTGGTCGTGAAGGACGTAATATTCGAACACTGGAAACACTAACCGGTATTGATTTAATTATTGATGATACACCGGAAGCAGTAATTCTATCTGGATTCGATCCTATCCGTCGTGAAACAGCTCGTCTCGCACTTGAAAAATTAGTTCAAGATGGACGAATTCACCCGGCTCGAATTGAAGAAATGGTGGAGAAATCCCGTCGTGAAATGGACGAGCAAATTCGTGAAACTGGTGAACAAACAACGTTTGAAGTTGGAATTCACAATTTGCATCCGGACCTAATGAAAATCCTTGGCCGCATGAAATATCGTACAAGCTATGGCCAAAACGTATTGAAGCACTCGATCGAAGTGGCACATCTAGCAGGACTTCTAGCTGCAGAGTTAGGGGAGGATGTAACATTAGCAAGACGTGCAGGATTACTTCATGATATCGGGAAGGCCATTGACCATGAAGTTGAAGGTAGCCACGTTGAAATCGGTGTTGAGCTTGCTACTAAATACAAAGAACATCCTGTTGTTATTAACAGTATTGCTTCTCACCATGGTGACACTGAAGCGACATCAGTCATTGCAGTTATCGTTGCAGCTGCCGATGCCTTATCAGCAGCAAGACCAGGTGCACGTAGTGAAACACTTGAAAACTACATTCGTCGATTAGAAAAACTGGAAGAGATTTCAGAAAGCTACGATGGAGTAGAAAAATCATTCGCCATTCAAGCTGGCCGTGAAATCCGTATCATCGTTCAACCAGAGAAAATTGATGACTTAGCTTCACATCGTTTAGCAAGAGACATCCGCAAACGCATTGAAGAAGAGCTTGATTATCCTGGACATATCAAAGTAACGGTTATTCGAGAAACACGTGCGGTTGAATACGCAAAATAAATTAGAAATCAAACCTCTTTTTGACATTTTGTTGAAAGGGGTTTTTTTATTTTGTGGAGGAATGGTTCTCTAGCCAAAGTTTAAAATCCCTTATTTTTAAGCAGTTTTTTAATCTGTTTGATTTCACGAGATAAATCATCAATCTGTCTTTGCAAATTTTGCTGGTCAATGCTGCTTTTGGAATCATCCTGGAGACTTTGCTGCGCTTCCTGTATAGCCAGGGCAGCTGCAACGGTTGCAAGTCCATCACCAAGTGTTGTAATTAATCCTGCAATTACCGCGAGTTGAGCAGCTTGACTTTCATTATTTTGATTCGCGTTATTTTGATTATTCTTCAAAGTATGTACCTCCCAATATTAGATTTCTATGAGTATCGTATTCAATAAAAATCCTTTTTGTATGGGTGTAGGAAGGGGCGATTCAGGAGAAATCATTCCTTCAGTTTGGATATATTTTTAGGATTCGGAAGAGTTAAACGTCCTTACCCCTACCATGATGCCTGTAGATAAAAAAATGGTATAATTAATAGGAAGAAACTATTAGATAGAAGGCTGGAAACGACAATGAACGAGCAATTAGTAGATTGGATTACGCGTTTTCAAAAGGACAAGGATATCGAAGCACTCGAAAATTTAAAAAACTATTGCTTTGATATGATTGAACCTTTAATTCAGGAATTTACTGAGAAATATGGTGAAGATGCAGGAGAATTATTACGTTTGAAATGGGATAAAAGATTTTATTTTATTTTCACGAAATATCAATTGAATGTTGGCTTGCCATTAGACACGTTTGTTAAAAATACGTATCGCTTTTATTTTATGCAGGTTTTAAAAAGGGCCGGTTATATAAAATAAAATGTGGCTGTGAATCGAACTGAACATAAATCCTATAACATAGATAAGCAAAAACATCTCCAGATGATGAACTGGAGGTGTTTTTTCTATGGCATAAAAAACAACCAGTGGCAGGGGAAGCCCCCGCAACTGATTGCATGAATGGCGTAATTTTATACAGGGAGTGCTCCCTACAAGCGTACAAGCTTCTGTTCTTGATAAATTATATCTTCTGCAAGATTCGTAAATGCTTCACCTACAATCGAGTGTTCATCGTAAACCGAGGAACCTGTATTTTCCGCCGGGCGAGCAAATGGGACTTGGGCAATCACATTGGTATGAAGTTCATCCGCTAAGTTCTGAGCACCACCTTGGCCGAATAGATAGTGTTTTTCACCATCCGTCGGTTCAAAGTAAGCCATATTTTCGACAACTCCTAGAATGGCGTGTTTCGTATGCTGCGCCATTAGACCTGCCCGCGTTGCCACATGGGATGCGGCATTGTGCGGTGTTGTTACAATGATTTCTTGTGCTTGCGGAATCATTGCCGCTACATCGATGGCCACATCTCCTGTACCTGGCGGCAAATCTAGTAGAAGATAATCTAGATCGCCCCAATGGGTGTTGACCAGGAAATTTCGAATCCATTTGTTGAGCATTGGGCCGCGCCACATGACTGGCTGATTATCCTTTGTAAAAAAGCCCATCGACATAAGCTGCACACCATTGCTCACAACAGGAATAGCCGTTTGGTCAATCATGGTTGGTTTTTCGTTCGTCTTCATCATGGCAGGAATACTAAAGCCATAAATATCGGCATCTAGAATACCGACTTTTTTTCCAAGACGGGCAAGGGCGACTGCTAAATTGATTGTAACAGTCGATTTCCCGACACCGCCTTTCCCGCTGGTAACCGCAATAAAGTTCACACCGGAATCAGGCAGAAGCATCTTGGGCATTCCTTGATTCGTTACATTTTCGGATTTTAGAGAAGCGGTTAAATTGCGGCGTTCCTCATCGGTCATAGAACCGAATGTCAATGAGACACTGGAAGCACCAATACCTTTTAAAGCTTGTTCAATATCCTGTTGAATTTTTGCTTTTAGGGGACAGCCCTGAATCGTTAAAATCACGTCAAGCGAGATATGTGTCCCTTCGATTTGTATATTGCGAACCATATTCAACTCAACAATGCTTTTGTGGAGTTCAGGGTCATTAACTTCCTTCAATGCATTTAATATGTTCTCGTTTGTTAACATGTAAGAAACCTCCACACTATTTTAAGCCTTTGCCGAGCCCTTTCAAGAAATGAATGCCAAAGTTCATGGCCCGGTTGACATCGGGGTCATTCAGCATTTTTGCCAGCTTGAAGACACTGACCTTTTCATCTGCGTCCACTGCTTTGTTTGCTTCATCTAAACCAGTATTTAAACTGTTAATTAGCTTTGTTGTTGTTTCTGGTTCCAAGTTCGATAAAGCGCCTGCAGCCCCCATTAGGTTGTTGATGATGGTCGTAACAGGCTTGCGAGTCACCTGGCCTAGTGCGATATGGGCAACTTCTTCTTTTGCTTCAAGCAGTTTTGAAGCTGCCTCTAGTGCACCGATATCATTTAACTCTGCCATGATCGTAAAGACTTGATTGACGGTTTCTTCGTTTTCGGATAGCAGCTGTTTTAAATTGTCCAGCTTTTGTTCTTTTAGTTGTTCTTCAGTTAATTGTTGCTTTTTAATGGTTTGGATTGGAGCAGCCATACCTTTCACTTCCTTCCATTAATTAGTTGTTAAGTGGACGTAGCCAGGACGATTCCATTTACGTTCTACTTCGACACCGTTTTGAGGATGGCGTTTTTTGTCACGAGGGTTTGTTCTTGGAAGCGGTCTTTTTCCTTTTGCTTTCAAGACTTCCACTCGTACTTTTGTTTGTTTGTATGCCGGTGTCGATGTATTGATATCGCCAGCTGAACCGGTCAAGAAGTTGATGGCAGAATCCTTGCTCACAGAGTTCATGGGCAAGAATAACTCATTGCCTTGTACACGATCTGTAATTAGCGCATTTAATTTTAAAGCGCCATTTGGAGATACCAGACGGACTAAGGCTCCATCCTCAATGCCACGCTCTTTCGCCAATTCCGGTGATACCTCTACGAAAATTTCAGGTACTTTCGATTGAATACCTTTTGATTTATTTGTCATGTTCCCTTCATGGAAGTGTTCAAGCATACGCCCGTTGTTTATATGACAATCGTACTGTGCTTCATATTCGACCGGTTTAACCCAATCGTTTAAAGCAAAACGAGCTTTTTTATCTTCAAAGTTAAAGCCATCTTCATAGAGTAATGGTGTATTCTTCCCATCAAGGCTGCCCCAAAGGAAGCTGCCCCAGTCCTCTAAAACATCGTAGTTGGCTTCAGCGAAAATAGGAGAAAGACTTGCCATTTCCTCGAAAATTTCACTAGGGTGATTGTAGTTCCAGTCTGCTCCTAAACGGCGAGCCACTGCTTGCAGGATTTCCCAATCAGCTTTTGATTCGCCAAGCGTCGGTAATACTTGATAAAGGCGTTGAACGCGACGTTCCGTATTCGTAAATGTTCCTTCTTTTTCAAGTGATGGTGCTGCCGGTAAAACAACATCTGCATACTGTGCTGTGCGAGATAGGAAAACATCCTGTACCACAAAGAAGTCTAATGATGAAAGAACTTTATCGACATGATTGGCATCAGCATCGACAAGAGCCATATCTTCACCAACTAAATACATGGCTTTCATTTTGCCTTCCATAATGGCATCCAGCATTTGCATGTTCGTACGACCCGGTTGAGGCTGAATTGTGACGCCATATGCTTTTTCGAATTTAGCGCGTTCTTGATCATTCGTAACTTTTTGATAGCCCGGCAATAGGTTTGGTAACGTACCCATGTCACAAGCCCCTTGAACATTGTTATGGCCGCGAAGAGGGTAAGCACCTGCACCAGGACGGCGATAGTTTCCGGTAGCTAATAAAAGATTGGAAATCGCTGCTGAAGTATAAGAACCACCAGTATTTTGTGTAACACCCATCCCCCAAAGAACGCAAGTACCGTCTGCATCGCGAATCATCTCGGCAACATTGATCAAGACGTCTTTCGAAATGCCTGTTACTTCTTCGGCATAGTCAAGTGTGTATTTATCAAGGACATGCTTGAAATCATCAAAGAATTTAACATTATCCTTAATGAAGGCTTCATCATGCCAGCCTTGGTCGATCATGTATTTTGTCACGGCCATTAACCAAACTTGGTCAGTGCCTTGTTTTGGACGCATGAAGATGTCGGAGCGCTCAGCCATTTCGTGCTTGCGAATATCGGCAACGATTAATTTTTGACCGTGCAGCTTATGGGCGCGTTTTACGCGAGTCGCTAATACAGGGTGACCCTCTGTAGGGTTTGCCCCAATAATAATGACAAGGCCTGCTTTGGCGATATCTTTGATTGTTCCTGCATCCCCGCCAAAGCCAACTGTACGGAGCAACCCGTCTGTAGCTGGTGACTGGCAATAACGCGAACAGTTATCTACGTCATTAGTTTCAAATAATTGACGTGCCATTTTTTGAATCAAGTAATTTTCTTCATTCGTGATTTTGGAAGATGAGATAAAGCCGACAGAACCAGGACCAAATTCTTTTTGAATGCCGCCGAGTTTTTCAGCGATCAAATCCAGCGCCTCATCCCAAGAGGATTCAACAAATTCATCATTTTTACGAATTAATGGTTTTGTAATTCGTTCTTCCGAGTTGACGAAGTCCCAGCCAAATTTTCCTTTTATGCAAGTAGAAACAGCATTTACAGGACCTTCAGAAGGCTGTACCTTTAAAATTTTGCGGTCCTTTGTCCAAACTTCAAATGAGCAGCCGACACCGCAAAAAGTACAAACGGTTTTTGTTTTTTTCGTGCGTTTGCTTCTCATCGCAGCTTCCACTTCAGAAACAGCGAAAATACCGCTATAACCCGGTTCAACTTCTTTGATTAAACTAATCATTGGATCCAGCATATCCTGTTTCAGCCCAGTCATAAAACCGGCTTCTCCAAGCATGGATTTTTCCATAAGTGCGTTGCATGGGCATACGGTTACACATTGTCCGCAGCTTACACAGGAAGAATCGTTAATGTTAACCCCCGTATCCCAAATCACGCGCGGTCTTTCCGCTTCCCAATCAAGGGATAGGGTTTCATTCACCTGCAAGTTTTGGCAGACTTCTACACATTGTCCGCAGGCGATGCATTGGTTTGGATCATAACGATAAAACGGATGGGTCATGTCCACTTCATGTGGCTCGACTTTCGGCTGATAAGGATATTTTTGGTGTTCAATTTCCATCATTTCTGCTGTGTTATGTAGCGTACAGTTCCCGTTGTTATTATCACAAACGGTACAGTACAATAAGTGATTTTCCAGTAGACGGTCCATTGCTTCAGTTTGGGCAGCTTTTGCTTTATCGGAAGCAAGCTGGACATCCATGCCGTCTATTGCTTTTGTCGAGCAGGAACGAACTAGCTTTCCGCCAACTTCAACAATACATGTATCGCAGGTCTGGATTGGGTCAACGGCTGGCACATGACAGATTTGCGGATGGTCAATGCCGTTTTGATTAATGGTATCAAGGATTGTAGCTCCTTCTGCAACTTCATACGGTACGCCATTAATTTTAATTTGAGTCAAGGTAACTCCTCCTTTTGCTATGTGACAAGTATATGACGACAGGTTAAGGCTTATGGTAAAGCTGGAAAAGCAAGTTTAGGATGATGAGCTAAAATGATAATTGTCTTGTTATCCTTTGTTAAAATTGTCTTGTTGGTGCTGTCCCAGATTTATCCGTATTCTTAAATTAGATATTAGATTGATTTAAGAAATAAACATTAACGCGCTTCATCTTGCCGACAAGTCCAAAAAATAAAAAAATCCACCATGAAACGGCATGATTTTTCATGCTGCTTGTTCATGGTGGATAAAATTCTTAGCAGGCCGTGCTAAAAACTCAATCTACTTTTATTTTTTAAATTAAACAATAGAATTCAAATATTATGGATCAAATGCAAATAGTTCAGGCCATTTAGGTGGAACCATGACATATGAAACAAAATAGATCAATTCCATTTGTGTTACCATTTATTATAGCGCTTACATCCAAAATGGACAATAAGTATTCTAATTTTTCATCCAGGAGATGAATAATCAAAAAATATTTTCTCTTTAAATTTTTTTGAAGTTGCTATATTATTAACAAACTATAAGGGTGGCATCACAAAAACAAGAGTAGTAAACTATGGCTAATCGAAGAGAAACTAAGCGGTTTAGCCATAGTTGCACGCATGGGGATAAGGAAGTTTTATCCTTTTCTATCCGTCAAAAATAGTTTTTTATGTTGGGAGAATCATCAAAATGTCAAAAAAGATGCATGAATTTAACGACATTATTCGAAAACTGCGCAAGGATATATTTGGAAAAGGGCCAGAACGTATTCATACTGTTTTTACAGATAACATGGCCATTTCAACCTTGTATGGCAATCTAACACCCACTGAAAGGTTTATTGCAAGTTCACCAGAAGGGTTAAAAATGGTTCGTGCTGCACGTACAAGTATGATTCAAGATTTGTATCATAAAGCAACCCCTGAAGGCATGGAAGAATTGATGGGGTCAAAGCTGCTCCATTTATTTACAGATATCAAAATTGAAGAGGACGTTGCGATTTCTGTTTTTATTTTTGAAGATAAAATAAGTGAATAAAGAGGGTATCTTATGGAAAAATCAGTAACCCGAGAAATTTTGCGTATTGAAAATAATCAAGTCAAACAAGTAGAGGATCTAGTTGTGACTGAATATGCAGTCACTGTGAAGATTAATCAGCAAGAATTGGTGACGATGGTTTGCACACCGGAGCATGTAGAAGATATGGTAATGGGCTATTTAGCTTCGGAGCGAATTATTCGCAGCTTTGAGGATATTGAAGATATTTGGTACCAGGAAGAAGAGGGCTTTGTGCATATTAAAACAAAGCAAATTAATCCAATTTTCCAGCAAATTCAAAATAAACGGTACATTACTTCTTGCTGTGGCATGAGCCGTCAAGGATTTGTTTTTGCCAATGATGCATTAGTGTCCAAAAAAATGGAGGACATTCATGTTCGCATTACGACCGATGATTGTTTTCGTCTTATGCGGTCTATGCAAGATGCGGCTGTAACATTTCAGGAAACTGGAGGGGTTCACAATGCCGCGCTATGCGATGTGAATGGAATTGTTTTAAGCCGCATGGATATCGGGCGTCATAATGCACTAGATAAAATTTACGGATACTGCTTGCGAAATAATATCAGCATCCGGGACAAAATCATTGTATTCAGCGGAAGGATTTCATCGGAAATATTACTGAAAGTATCAAAAATCGGGTGTGAAATAGTTTTATCGAAATCAGCCCCAACAGAGCTGGCATTGCAATTGGCAGAGCAGCTGGGAATTACAACGGTCGGTTTTATTCGCAAAAACACACTGAATATATATACACACAAAGAGCGTATTCAATTACCATCAGAGGAAACAATCGACTAAAGGGAAAGAAGGAGACTAAAAATTACTAATCTACTAGACCAATTCCACAGACCGTTAAGAGATTTAAGGATATCCGTAACAGACCGCTGCAATTTTCGTTGCCAATATTGCATGCCGGCAGAGGTGTTTGGCCCAGATTTCGCTTTTTTGCCGTCCGAAAAAATATTGTCCTTTGAAGAGATTGAACGATTAGTAAAGATTTTTGTCGCATTAGGTGTGAAGAAAGTCCGGATTACCGGTGGCGAGCCTTTACTGCGCCGAGATCTGCCCAGCTTAATCGAACGAATTCATGGGATTGCCGGAGTAGAGGAAATTGCTTTGACCACCAATGGCACTTTGCTGAAAAAATACGCCAATGATTTGGCAAAAGCAGGACTATCGAGGGTTTCGGTTAGCCTGGATTCCCTGGATGAAGAACGCTTTTTCGAGATGAATGGCCGTCGGGGGAAAGTGCAAACGGTCTTGGAAGGAATCGAAAAGTGCGCAGAAGCAGGTCTGCTGGTGAAAATCAATATGGTTGTTCAAAAAGGTGTAAATGAACAAGATATTGTTTCCATGGCGGAATTCTTCAAAGACAAGAAGCATATTCTGCGTTTTATTGAATATATGGATGTCGGGAACTCCAATGGCTGGCGGATGGATGATGTTGTGTCGAAGAAAGAAATCATTGAACAAATCCATCAAATTGCACCTTTGAAAAG
This sequence comes from Lysinibacillus fusiformis, assembly GCA_030027265.1. Lineage (GTDB taxonomy): Bacteria > Bacillota > Bacilli > Bacillales_A > Planococcaceae > Ureibacillus > Ureibacillus fusiformis_A. The sequence goes on from JASENG010000004.1 coordinate 212,787, forward strand.
AGTTGAGCCAAATTATAAAGGGGAAGTAGCTTCGCGTTTTCAATATCAGGATGATTCAGGTGAAATAGGTGTCATCTCATCCGTCACAGATTCTTTCTGTTCCACTTGTTCACGCGCGCGGATTTCAGCGGAAGGGAAATTATATACGTGCCTATTTGCAGCAGATGGAACTGATCTCCGGGAATTATTAAGAACTGGGGCAGATGATGCAGCTATCACCGAATGCATTTCGAATGTTTGGGAAAACAGAATCGATCGCTATTCCGATGAACGCAATGAACAGACGATGGAAAAAAGAAAAAAATCAAAAATTGAAATGTCGCATATCGGTGGGTAACAAGAATAGCGGAAGAGTTTTGCTTAGTCCCGACAAGCGCTGAAAGGTCTGGATTGAAAGCATCTTTTCGGTTTTCGACTCTAGAACTGAAGCGACCTCTATGGACTACTGGGCGCTGGAGCTAGACATTTACTTCCATTTTGAAATATATTTTTGGTTAAAGGAAAAATTCGGCAAAAAAATGCCGGATTTTTTTGAAGGATGAGAAAGGGTAAGTTTTAAAGGAAATCCCAAAGGAAGGCAACTCGGCCATTTGTGGTCGAGTTGTGTTTTCCAAATTATTTATGGTTAAAGGTGCCGCTTTTACCGCCTGTTTTTTGAACAAGATAGGTTTCTTTAATTACCATATTTTTATCAACGGCTTTACACATATCATAAAAAGTCAGTGCCGCAATGCTCACGGCTGTTAAGGCTTCCATTTCGACGCCGGTTTTACCGCTGCATTTTACGGTAGCTTGAATGTGAAGTTCATAGCCTTCATCGGTTTTTGTGTATTCAAATTGGAAATCAGTTCCCTGCAGCATAATCGGGTGGCACATTGGAATAATATCGGCTGTTTTTTTGGCCCCCATAATACCGGCAATTTGTGCTACCTGTGTGGGGTCACCTTTTTTTATGCCGCCTTGCTGGATGGCTTCGTAGACCTCATCGGATAATGTAATTGTACTGCGAGCAATGGCTGTACGCTGTGTAATTTCTTTTTCTGATATATCGACCATTTTGGGACGGCCTTCTTCGTTCCAATGTGTAAAGTTATTCATTAGTAGTCTCCTTTTTAACGGTTTGTACCCAATCTTGTTGAGAATTGATATTAACAAACGTTGTACTTTCTTCTTCAAATTCAACATAACAAACTCGAAGCTGCTCTAGCAAGGCTTTCATGCTTCTTTTGCTTTGGTGGGTTAAAGTGAGTGCTTTTGGCAAAGCAGTGCATCGATAAAGGGCTGCAAGCGGCTGTAATCTTGAAGCCTGTTTTGGAACGATCGCATCATAGCGATCATCGATAAATGTCAGCATGGTTTGGATAAAATTTGCATTCATATAAGGCATATCACTTGCAACGACAAAAAACCATTCAACATCGGGGGAATTTTCCATAATGTTTTGCAAGGCAGACAGAGGTCCCTGATGAGGATGTTCTTCGATGAGGAGCTGGATTTTTTCTTCTGAAAAATTAGATTGCAAGCTAGCATTCGTTGCGATAATCAGAGGCTGCAGCTGATTTTCTTCTAAGGCAATGAGACTATTTTTATATAAAGGCTGGCCATTAAAGATTTCGAACATTTTTGGTTGGCCGTACCTGGAAGATTGACCGCCTGCTAAGACAACACCGGCAATTTTCATAAGCGATTCAGCTCTCCGACAAAATGCTGGACAGTCGGAAGAATTAGTTTTGTCATGGCAAGTGTCACCGCGTTGACGGAACCTGGCAGCACATAGATGGCGCTATTTTCGAGGCTGCCTGCTGTAGCACGGCTAAACATAGCTTTTGGGCCGATTTCTTCATAGCTTAATGACCGAAACAATTCCCCAAACCCGACCATTTCTTTTTCGAAAAGGGGGTGGATCGTGTCATAGGTTTGATCCCTCGGTGTAAATCCAGTGCCGCCAGTGACAATAATTGTGTTGATGGTTGGATGCTCGCACCATTTTTTTACATGCTTAATGATTTCGGATGGTTCATCTTTAGAAATTTGGTAGTCTATTATTTCAAATGAGGCCTCTTGAAGGAGCGATTGAATTTTTTGGCCACCGAGATCATCCATCTCTGTTCGTGTGTCACTCACTGTCAAGATGGCAGCTCCTATTGGCAGTTGATGATGTGTAGGGTGCAAGGGAATAGCCTCCTTTTTTTGATTCAATTTGGAATTTATTGAAAAACATTGCTTTTATTATAATGCTAGAAATGAAAAGGTCAAACTAAAATTCATATAAAGAAAGGCAAAAAAATTTATGGACAATAGATATTCTAGACAACAATTATTCAGTCCAATCGGAGAAAAAGGGCAGCAGCAGCTGCAAGAAAAGCATGTCCTGATCATTGGTGCCGGTGCACTTGGAAGCGCTAGCGCGGAAGCACTTGTTCGAGCCGGCATCGGAAAGTTGACGATAATTGATCGTGATTATGTCGAGTGGAGCAATCTACAAAGACAGCAGCTGTATACGGAACAAGATGCACAGGAAAAAATTCCGAAAGCTATCGCTGCCAAAAAACGACTTCAGAGCATTAACTCGGCTGTTGAAATCAACGCATATATTTTTGATGCCGATACAGAGAATTTGCAGGGACTCCTTGAAGATGTAGATCTCATGATAGACGCAACGGATAATTTTGATATTCGCTTTATGATGAATGATTTGGCACAAAAATATCATATTCCCTGGATTTATGGCTCTTGTGTGGGCAGCTATGGAGCAACCTATACGATTGTACCCGGCAAAACCCCCTGCTTGCATTGTTTGCTAAAAGTAATGCCAAATACTGGGATGACGTGTGATACAGTAGGCATTATAAGTCCGGCTGTCCAGATTGTAGCAGCTTATCAGGTTACGGAAGCATTGAAGCTATTGGTAGACGATGAGAAAGCTAGACGAAAATCCTTCTTAACCTTTGATGTTTGGCAAAATCAGCACTATGAAATAAATGTCGATAAAATGCGCCATGAGGATTGTCCATCATGCGGCAAAAACCCTACCTATCCTTATTTAGCCTATGAAAATCAAACAAAGTTAGAGATTCTGTGCGGTCGTGATGCCATACAAATTCGTCCACCTAAACCGATTCACTATAATTTAGAGCAGCTTGCTGTTCAACTTCGCCCTTATGGTGAAATTCAAAAAAATCCTTATCTACTGTCGTTACAGACACAGGATTATCGATTGGTAATCTTCCAGGATGGACGTGCCGTCATTCATGGAATTGCCGATCTTCAAGAAGCGAAAAGCATTTATTACCGTTTGCTAGGTTAAAGGAGTGTACGAAAGATGTTGGAAATAAGAAACCCAATAGCAGTGGGTGAAGCCGTTCAGCGCGTGATGGAATTTGCCTTTCAAGAAAAAACAGAGTTTATCTCACTACAGCAAGCACATGGGCGTTTTCTGGCGGAAGATGTGGCTGCAGATGCAGATGTACCAGCTTTTAATCGCTCCCCTTATGATGGCTATGCAATTCGTGCGGTCGATAGCCAGGAGGCAAGCTCAGAAAATCCTGTAACCTTTAAGGTTGTGGGAGAGATTGGCGCAGGCTTTTTATATGAGGAAGAACTCGGTTCAAAGGAAGCGGTGCGCATTATGACAGGCGCACCTATCCCAAAAGGCTGTGACGCTGTTGTCATGCTGGAATTAACCAAAACCTTTGAAGAAAAAAATCAACTGTATATGTCGATTAAACGGTGTTTTGAAGCGGGAACAAATATTTCCTATAGGGGGGAGGATGTTCAAAAGGGCGAGATTCTCCTGAAAAAAGGACAATATATCAATCCAGGTGTTGTAGCATTGCTTGCGACTTTCGGATATAATCAAGTGCCTGTTTTCCGAAAACCAACTTTTGGGGTCATAGCAACAGGAAGCGAGCTGCTGGAGCCAGGCGAGTCGTTGCATCCCGGCAAAATCCGTAATAGTAATGCATATATGATCATGGCTCAAATTGAACGGGTTGGGGCAAGTGTCAAATACTACGGCAAATTCAGCGATGATTTGGATGTATGTATTGATGTGGTCAAAAAAGCCTTGCAGGAAGTTGATTTACTGATTACAACAGGCGGCGTTTCTGTAGGGGATTATGATTACTTGCCAGCAATTTACGAAGCCATAGATGCTAAGGTATTGTTCAACAAAGTAGCAATGCGGCCTGGCAGTGTCACAACGGTGGCAACTCGGGGCGGGAAAGTTTTGTTCGGTCTTTCAGGCAATCCTTCTGCATGCTATGTGGGCTTTGAACTTTTTGTACGCCCTATTATTCGAACGGCATTTGGCAGCAAAAAGCCGCATCTGCGAAAGTTGCAGGCAATTTTAGGGGCAGATTTTAAAAAAGCGAATCCATTTACCCGTTTTGTACGTGCTGTTGCTTCCTATGATAAGGGGCAATTAGTGGCGGTTCCATCTGGTTTTGATAAATCCAGTGCCGTTTCATCCCTAGCAAATGCCAACGCCTTTATAGTATTGCCTGGGGGGTCTCGAGGATACGAAACGGGAATGAAAGTAGATCTCTTATTATTGGAAGATTTGCAGGGAAGTGAGTGGCCATGGAACAATATCGTAAAATCCTACAAATCGTAGGCTATCAAAACAGCGGGAAAACAACGTTGATGGAGCAGCTGATTGGACAAGCTGCTTCGGAGGGATTGCGTGTTGGCACGATCAAGCATCATGGTCATGGCGGTATTCCGGCGGCAGATCACTCAAAGGATAGTGTACGCCATGAGCAGGCTGGTGCAAGTGTGACAGCAGTTGAAGGCGAGGGTACTTTGCGCATGAGCATCCATCAAAGCAACTGGCAGCTTTCTGATATACTAGCAATATATGAATCTTTTAGTATGGAGCTCATTCTGATTGAAGGATATAAAAATGAACATTATCCAAAGGTTGTGCTTTTGCGAAGGGAAGAAGATCAAGCATTGCTCGAAAAAGTGACCGATATTATCTGTGTCCTCTATTGGCCGACCTATCCATTAGACAAACCACTTGATTACCCGGCTTTTTCGATTCATGAAAAAGTACAGTATATGGAATTTTTAATGACAGAAATAAGGGGGAAATGATGAATACACCGTTATTTGAAATTGTCGATAAACCAATTGACGTTGAGGAAGTAAGGCAAAAAGTAGTGAGCCGAAACGCTGGAGCAATAACGCTTTTCATCGGAACAGTACGTGAACTGACAAAGGGGAAGAAAACACTGCATCTGGAGTATCAAGCTTACCCAGCGATGGCGATTAAAATGTTAGAACAGATTTCAAAAGAGATACAAGAGCGATGGTCGGATGAAGTGAAGGTAGCCATCTCACACCGTGTCGGGCATTTAGAGATTTCGGATATTGCCGTTGTCATTGCAGTATCATCCCCACATCGCAAAGTTGCCTATGAGGCGAACGAATATGCGATTGATCGCATTAAACAAATTGTCCCTATCTGGAAAAAAGAGTTTTGGGAAGATGGCACCGAATGGATTGGCGATCAATTAGAAAATGTCCCATACCCAAAAGGGAATCCACCCATCAAGAAAGGAGAACTTTCGTGATCAGGATATTATTATTCGCATACCTACAAGAAACAATCGGTGAGTCAGAGTTAAAGGTGGAGCTGTCAGAGTCTACTGTTGGGCAGGTAAAGAAGTGGATGGAAACGCAATATCCGAACCTTTCCTTACAAAATATGATGGCGGCCGTAAATGAGGAATTTGCAACAGATGACATGATGGTGAAGGATGGAGATACACTTGCCTTTATTCCACCGATAAGTGGAGGGTGAAAAAAAGATGTAGCTGGGTCAGTTTTAAGGCTGAACAGACTACATCTTTTTGCTTTTGGAGAGGCGGGCTTTCTGGGAAAAATGAGTTTATTTCGCTTCGGTGAAACCATACTTTGTAAATATGTTCATGGCTTCCTCACTTTGCAGGAAGTGATAAAAGTCTTCAGCTTCTTTTACAGCTTTACTGTTTTTGATAATCCCTACCGGATAAATAATCGGTGTATGAGTAGTAGGGCCGGCTGTAGAAACGACTTCGACTTTATCGGATGTAAGGGCATCCGTTTTATAAACGATTCCCGCATCCACATTTTCCGTTTCCGTGTAAGTAAGTACCTGACGAACGTCCTTCGTGTACACCACTTTTGATTGGATAGTTTCCCATATTTTCATATTGTTCAAGGTTTCAAGGCCGTACTGACCAGCAGGAACCGTTTCAGGAGTACCCAGGGCAATTTTCCCTGCTTTTGTTAAATCCTCAAAGGATTGAATTTGTTTTTGATTATTTTTTGGAACGATTAAAACTAATTCATTAGTCAGAAGGTTAGTTTTTTGTTGTGAATCAATAATTCCCTGTTCGACTAACGTATGGAACTTATCCTCTGATGCCGAAAGGAAAAGATCCACAGGGGCACCCTTTACAATTTGTTGCTGTAAAGTTCCTGAACCGCCAAAGTTGTATTGGATTTTGACGGAAGAATGTTCTTTTTCATATACTTTTTTAAGTTTTTCCAAGGAATCTTGTAAACTAGCTGCTGCCGAAATCGTTAATTCAACTTCCTCGGCATTTTCTTGATGGCCGCACCCCGCTAAAAGGCCGAAAAGTAGTAGTGCCACTGCTGCAAATAAGCTGTGAATTTTTCTCAATTTAAATTTACTCCTTTGTTAACTCGGAATAACAAGACGTAACTAATTATAATCCGTCTCGCGTTTTTATGTAAGAGGGCGGTTCATAAATAGAAGATTGGGAGTGTGCCTAAATTAAATTCATCCTCATGGAGAATATAGATGCTGTTCGAATCGGATAAATAACCGGAAAAATTCCCCTTAATTTGAAAGTAAGCAAGAAAATAGCTGAAATAAAAGGAAAAATTCCGCCTATCGACTCGGAAAAGGTGGAAAAAGTGGATTTTCATGAGAATAGCCGGAAAATCTTCCCTTATAAAGCCTTGAAGCGAGCTCCATCTGCATATAACGGAAAAATCTCCGCTTAGTAGTTACTGGATTTCGATACGAAAGGCCAGCTTTTATTAGGGGATGAGTCCGAATCGGATAAATAACCGGAAAAATTCCCCTTAATTTGAAAGTAAGCAAGAAAGTAGCTGAAATAAAAGGAGAAATTCCGCCTATCGACTCGGAAAAGGTGGAAAAAGTGGATTTTCCTGAGAATAGCCGGAAAATCTTCCCTTATGAAGCCTTGAAGCGAGCTACATCTGCATATAACGGAAAAATCTCCGCTTAGTAGTTACTGGATTTCGATACGAAAGGCCAGCTTTTATTAGGGGATGAGTCCGAATCGGATAAATAACCGGAAAAATTCCCCTTAATTTGAAAGTAAGCAAGAAAATAGCTGAAATAAAAGGAGAAATTCCGCCTATCGACTCAGAAAAGGTGGAAAAAGTGGATTTTCATGAGAATAGCCGGAAAATCTTCCCTTATGAAGCCCTGAAGCGAGCTTCATCTGCATATAACGGAAAAATCTCCGCTTAGATAAGAAAAAAACTGTTGAGATAAAGAATAGGATTGACAAATGTTAGAAATTTATTAAACTATTAATATATTAAATTTTCCAACTTTTCTTTATTGATTATGATATTTACTCCCCTTGTTTCTTTCTATAGTCTAGGTATTTGACCGTCTTTCTTCACTCGCATTAACCTCGTTAATTTTAAAAATCCGTTTGAACTTTAAATGAAAATAATAGAGTTGATCCATTCCTAATATTTTGATAGTAGAACAAATTAAGGACATAATCCTTGGATAGGAGGAAATCTATGGTATTTGAAGAAGAATATCAGGTCTTTTTGAATGCTCATTTGCAGGCAAGAGCCGGTGAACGGTTGCGGCGCTTGCAAGAAGGTCATAGTGAGGCCGAAATGTTGTTTTTGAAGCAGGTGTGGTGGCCACTATTTTCCCACTTCAATCATCTTCATCCAGAATATGAAGTGAATGATTTTAAGGATGGCAAAAGGTATTTGGATTTTGCTTATATTCGTCCCGGCATGCGGATATGTCTCGAGGTGGACGGGTATGGTCCTCATCTAAAGAACATTAGCAGATGGCAATTTTCCGACAATCTCGAACGTCAAAATCAGTTGGTGATTGATGGATGGACCGTGATCCGTTTTTCTTATGACCAAGTGAAAGAGACGCCCCGGCGATGCCAACAGATTATTCAGCAAGTAATTGGTCAATGGCTGGGTGATGAACTGGATCAGACATCTTTGTCAATTGTCGAAAAGGAAGTACTTCGGCTAGCGGTTAGAAAAGCAGAAGCTCTCTCCCCTAAAGAAGTCGAAAAGTATTTGAAGCTAAGTGACAAGACCGTAAAAAAAATACTTTCCAAACTAGTCGATAAAAAGATGCTCATTCCGGCATCTGGGATCAAGAGGGTTCGGACTTATCGGTTGGGAAACCAGGTAAAGCGGTTAAGCACCGAATTTGATAAATAGCCGGAAAATCTACGCTTATATTGCTTTCACCAGCTACTAATTACTATCATATAGAATGGAGATTCTCTTGTGGGTATCCCTTCCAAAGAATAGCCGGAAAAATTCCCCTTAATTTAAATATAAACTAAAAAATAGCTTGAATAAACGGAGAAATTCCGCCTATTGACTTGAAAAAAATGAATGTGGAGGGTTTTTATTAGAATAGCCGGAAAATCTCCCCTTATGTACCCTAAACTAAGCTCTATTCCGCATTTAACCGGAAACTCTCCGTTTATTTTACTTTCTAGGGGATGGGGATTAACCATTTACTATCGATAAAACCCAAATAAAATCATCTTCAAGCAAAATTTGTATGTCTTCACCAAGGCGTATTAACTGCTCAGCCTTTAATTGTTTCGAACTTTTTCCACGCCGTTTATCGCCAAGAATCACAAAATCTGTTTCCCTCGTTACAGCCCCTTGCAATATTCCGCCAAAATACCGTACTTTTCTCAATGCTTCAGAGCGTGTCATAGTGGAAAGAGCGCCTGTGAAGACGATTCGTTTGTTATAAAAGGGATGGGCGAAGCGATGGGAAGAATTTGAAAACAGGATTACTTCCAGGTTGTCTTTCTCTGGGTTCATATTACTCTCCTTGATTGATTAACGAATTGCCACTGAAGCTTTAATCCAGCAAACATAGATTGTACGCCAGAACGAATAAAACCGCAAGAGAGGGTAACCAATGATATGTCCAGCCCGATACTTAAAGCTCGACCAATAAAATGTTTACTCTATTAATATTTGGGAATTTTATACATAACCTAATTGTGGAGAAAAATGAAAAGGGGGATGCACAATCCGAAACGATTTAAGGCATTTTATTGATGGAGAATGGGTCGAATCAACGGGGGCAAAGACAGTTGATGTGATTAACCCGGCCACTGAAGAACTGATCGGTCGAATTAGTGACGGCACAATGGAAGATCTAAATAAAGCGGTTGCAGCAGCCCGAGCAGCCTTTCCTTCATTTTCGCAAACTTCAAAAGAAGAGCGGATTGAACTGTTGCTCCGTATTGCTGAGGAATATGAGAAGCGTAAAGACGATATCGTTGAAGTGGTAACACAGGAATTGGGCGCACCTCTGACAATAAGTGAACAAGTCCACTATAACATGGGATTGGGGCATTTCCGACAAGCGGCAAAAGAGTTGGAAGGCTTCGAATTTACTGAAAAACGTGGGAATGCATTAGTTCGCAAAGAGCCAATTGGTGTAAGCGGACTCATTACACCATGGAACTTTCCAACAAATCAGACATCTATCAAGCTGGCAAGTGCTTTTGCTGCAGGATGTACCGTGGTGTTGAAACCATCTGAACTCACGCCATTTGCGGCAATTATTCTTGCTGAAGTCTTTGAAGCTGCTGGTTTGCCAAGGGGTGTCTTTAATCTTGTGAATGGAACAGGTGAAGTTGTCGGAAACGGCATTAGTTCTCATCCAGATATTGATTTTGTATCCTTTACCGGATCTGGAGCAGTCGGGCAAAAGATTAGTGAAAATGCCGCAAAGACAATTAAGAAAGTAGCGCTCGAACTTGGAGGGAAATCTCCACTTGTAATCCTTGATGACTATGATATGAAAAAAGCAGCACAAATTGCCATTTCGAATGTTGTTTTCAATTCGGGTCAAGTGTGTGTTGCCGCTACACGGACACTTGTTCCAAAATCAAAACATGATGAATTTGTTGAGGCTGTTAAGGAAATCTTGCCAAATATTCCGTATGGGGATCCGCAAGACAAGAAAAATATTTTCGGCCCACTCGTTTCTGAGAAACAATATCATCGCGTTCAAGGATATATCGAGAAAGGAATAGAAGAAGGGGCGACTCTCGTAAGTGGTGGACCGGGCAAACCAGAGGGGCTTGAAAAAGGATACTTTGTTAGGCCAACCGTGTTTACGAATGTAAGAAATGATATGGTGATTGCACAGGAGGAAATCTTCGGGCCAGTGATGTCCATCTTGACTTACGAAGACCTTGACGAAGCGATTGAAATTGCAAATGATACGGTGTATGGGCTAGCAGGATATGTAGTGGGCAATGACGAAGAAAAAGTTGAGAAAGTGGCAACCTCCATTCGTGCTGGCCATATTACCATTAATAACGCGCCAATGGAATTTTCTGCACCATTTGGAGGCTATAAGCAATCCGGTGTTGGTCGAGAGTGGGGCAGCTACGGTATTGAGGAATATTTGGAAGTAAAATCAATTCTCGGTATGCCGACATATTCATGAATCAGAACATTTGGCACCACTCTAGAACATAGTTAATTGAAATTAAGAGTCTTGGAACACTCTTTTTCAGCGGACGCATTTCTGTTAAAGAAATGTGTCTTTCTTATTTTGCCTGGATTATTTATAATAAGGAATTTCCACATAAAGCTTTGGAAATTAAGTGGAATTTATTAAAATAATACGTATAACGATAAATGGAGGTACTGCATGGAATTATGGGATGTATATGATATTAATCGTAATAAAACAAATCGTACCTGGGTTCGTGGAGAAAAGCTTCAACCGGGGAATTATCATTTAGTAGTTCATGTATGCATTTTTAATTCAAATGGGGATATGCTCATTCAACAAAGGCAGCCCTTCAAAGAGGGGTGGCCCAATATGTGGGATCTTACTGTTGGAGGCAGCGCCATTGCTGGGGATTCAAGTCAAATGGCAGCACAAAGGGAAGTGTTTGAAGAAATCGGTTTACAATTGGATTTGCAGCAGAAGCGGCCTCATTTAACCATTAACTTTGAGCATGGTTTTGATGATATTTATTTAATTGAAGAAGATGTCCAGCTACATTCGCTTACTTTACAGGCTGAAGAAGTACAAAATGTGAAATGGGCAAGCGAGGCAGAAATTTTAACGATGATTAAAAACGGAGAATTTATTCCTTATTTGAAAGCCTTATTCAACTACTATTTCATAGCCGACATCAGCGCGGCACGGTTCGGAGGGAATAGCTAACAAACTCGAACAATATTTGGATGCCCTCACCAATAAATAACCGGAAAATTTACCTTTAATTAGAAAATAAATTGAAATACAGCTGAAATAACGGGAGAATTTCCGCCTATCTATCCGAAAAAGGTGGGAATGAGGGGTTTTTCATGGGATATGTGGAAAAATTCCCCTTATTTAGAAAATAAACTGAAATACAGCTGAAATAACGGGAGAATTTCCGCCTATCTATCCGAAAAACATGAAAATAAAGGAATCTTCTTCAAATAGCCAGAAAAAATTCCCTTATTTCCTCCGAAACGACCTCTATCCAGCAAATAACCGGAAACCCTCCGCTTATTTGCCACAACTTCGCTAATAGAATTTCGATTTTGGATATCCTCATAAATAAATAAATAAATAAATAATAACAGGAAAAATTCCAATTAATTAGAAAATAAACTGAAATACAGCTGAAATAACGGGAGAATTTCCGCCTATCTATCCGAAAAACATGAAAATAAAGGAATTTCCTTCAAATAACCGAAAAAAATTCCCTTATTCTCCCCGAAACGACCTCTATCCAGCAGATAACCGGAAACTCTCCGCTTATTTGCCCCTTCCCTAATAGAAATTCGAATTTTGGATATCCTCATAAATAAATAATAACCGGAATATTTCCACTTAATTGAAAAATAAACTGAAATACAGCTGAAATAACGGGAGAATTTCCGCCTATCTATCCGAAAAACATGATAATAAAAGTATCTTCTTCAAATAGCCGGAAAAAATCCCCTTATTCTCCCCAAAACGACCTCTATCCAGCAGATAACCGGAAACCATCCACTTATTTGCTACCCCTTCGCAAGTGGACTTCAATAAAAATTCCCATCCCTCAACCCCGCCAAGATGATCTAAGTCCAAGAAATCTCCATCATGTTTTTTTCCCAATTAATTTTCCGCGAGTCTATGAATGGTTGAAAGGTAGTTTTATAGATAAATCGCTATTGAGTAAATTTTCCTATAATTCATATTAATTAGAATTTACTGTTGATAATTGGTATGTATTCAATTAAAATGAATTCAAGGTTTAATATAGCGAACTCGGTTTAGTATACAAAACCAAAGTTTGAAAGGTGGATATATTTTGTCTGACAAAAAGTATTGGGTTCCGGCAATTGAGCGAGCAGATATCATTCTTAATCTAATTGCATCAAGACCCGCACATTATCATTTAATCGATATTTCTCGTGAAACAGGAATAAACAAGAGTTCCATTTACTCTTTGCTCCAGACTTTGGAACAACTTGATTGGGTCGTCAAAGAGGAGGATGACACATATTCGATTGGCCATACTTTAGGAATTTTAGCCTCTCCCTATTATTCGAATTTGAGTGTCATTAAAGTGTTCCATAAAGAAGCCAAGGTTTCGGTGGAAAGAACAGGGGAGACTTTCCAGCTAGGAAATCTTGAAGGGATTTATAACGTATATTTGGCCAGAGAAATGAACTCTTCGCTTGTGCAAATGCTTACAGCTCCGGGCAGCAGACTCCCGGCATATGCAACCGCTTTAGGGAAAGCGCAATTATTGGATCACACCTATGAGGAGTTAACGTTTTTATTGAAGGATACAGAGTTTCAAAAGATCTCCCAAAATACCCTGGATAACGTTGAGGATCTTTGGCGTGATATCCAAGATGGGAAGAACCGAGGATTTGTGTTCGATAAAGGAGAGGTAGCTGAAGATATTAACTGTATCGCTGCTCCTATTTATGATTTTAACCAGCGTATTATCGCGGCAGTGAGTATTACAATGCTGGCCAATAAATGGGAAGAAAAAAGAGAGCTGGCCCAAATAGAAGTGTTGGATCTAGCAAATCGCATCTCCAATCAATTTGGATATCAAAAAGGGAACTTAAATGAAGTTAATGGGTAAAGGCCTATAAAAATGTTCGCCCCATAAACTTATAAGCAAATTTGTAATCGATTACACGAACAAAAGTCATCCGAGTCCAGCAAAAATGTTTTAACAATAGTTTAATAGCTTCGGCTTTGAAATAAAAAAATGATTGTATAACAGGGGGACTATGAAATGAGAATTATTCGTTATGTAAATGATCAACATCAAAAACAATTGGCAGCCGTTTCAAATGAGCATATAGTTTTTGATCTTCCTTTTCCAGACTTTATGTCAGTAGTCAATTATGCTCGGGAGAAGAATCAGTCAGTACTTCAAATTGTAAACGATGTCATTGAAACAGCCAAAAATGAAAAGCTATTGGAAAACTTGACGTTGACAACACCGATTGATGCTCCGGAGGTCTGGGCTGCTGGTGTTACTTATGAAAAAAGCAAGGAAGCAAGAAATTATGAAGCAACTCAAGGAAAACTGGATAGCGAGACATTTTATGACAAGGTATATGATGCCGAGCGCCCTGAAATTTTCTTCAAATCTACCAGTGCCAGAACAGTTGGTCCGAATGATCCTGTTTATTTGCGTTCTGATTCGAATTGGCAGATTCCAGAGCCGGAGCTTGGACTCGTCATTGACGGAGCTGGGGAGGTACTTGGCTATATTGTAGGAAATGATATGAGCTGCCGCGATATCGAAGGGGAAAACCCGCTTTACCTGCCACAGGCAAAAATTTGGAAAAATTCATGTGCCATTGGGCCAGCCATTTTGCTGAAAGATGCGGTGGAAGACCCGTATGAATTGAAAATTATTTGCCGCATTTTCAGAAATGATGAAAAAGTATTTGAAGGGGAAGCCAAAGTAAGACAATTAAAGCGTTCCTTGGATGAATTAGTTCATTACTTGATTCGCGATAATGATATTTTTGATGGAACGGTATTAATGACGGGTACCTGCATTGTTCCGCCAAATGAATTTACGCTTAATGATAAAGACCATATCGAAATCGAAATTCCTAGAATCGGCGTTTTAAGTAATCCAGTAAAAAGTCAAAGCTTGTCCACTACGGGTGTCCATTAAAAATATAAAATAAAAGTTTAGTGATTTCTAAGTACATTTGAATGAGAAAAGGAGAGAATTATCCATGCAAACAGTAACGAAAGAAAAAACATACAAAAACTTTATTAATAATGAATGGGTCGAATCTTTATCACAGGAAACAATCAAGAGCATCAGTCCAGCGAATAAAGAAGAAGTAGTCGGCTATGTTCAAAACTCAACAAAAGCTGATTTGGAGGAGGCTGTCCAAGCAGCAGATCAGGCAAAAAAGGAATGGCGCAAGCTGGGTCAGGCACAAAGAGGCCAATTGTTATTCAAAACGGCAAATATTATTGAAGAAAACTTGGATGATATTGCGGAAACAATGACAAGAGAAATGGGGAAAACACTTCCGGAAGCAAAAGGAGAGACTGCGCGTGGTGTGGCAATCCTGCGGTATTATGCTGGCGAGGGAATGAGAACCGATGGAGATGTGATTCCTTCTTCAGATAAGGATGCTCTTATGTTCACAAGACGAGTACCTTTGGGCGTAGTTGGTGTAATTACGCCATGGAACTTCCCGGTTGCGATTCCTATTTGGAAAATTGCCCCAGCACTTGTTTATGGAAATACAGTAGTGTTTAAACCAGCAACTGAAAGTGCCGTAACTGCGGCAAAAGTAGTCGCTTGTTTCGCGGAAGCAGGCTTTCCGAAGGGTGTCTTAAACTTTATTACTGGATCTGGTTCAATCATCGGGCAATCTTTAATAGATCATCCGCTATTAAACGCTATAACGTTTACGGGCTCTGAAGGGGTAGGGGCTGTAGTTGCCAAATCAGCAGCTGAAAGAGGAATTAAATTCCAGCTTGAAATGGGCGGCAAAAATCCGGTCATCGTGACAAAGGACGCCGATATCGATGCAGCAGTAGAGGCTGTAATAAGCGGCGGGCTTCGATCAACTGGTCAAAAGTGTACAGCGTCAAGCCGTGTCATTATCGAAACGGAAGTCTACGATTCTTTTAAAGAAAAATTGGTGCAAGAAGTGAAGAAGATTACTGTTGGGAATGGCTTGAACGAAGAGACGTGGATGGGCCCATGTGCAAGTGAAAGCCAGTATAATACAGTTCTTGAATATATACAAAAAGGTCAAGAAGAGGGGGCATCTCTGATTCTTGGAGGGGAGAAGCTGACAGGCGAGGAGTTCGACAAAGGCTTTTATATTACTCCGGCAATTTTTGATGACGTATCGTCTGATATGGCAATCGCACAGGAAGAGATTTTTGGTCCAGTTATTGCGCTTATTAAAGCAGAAAATCTGGAAGAAGCCATTCAGATTGCCAATGATACGAAATATGGACTAAGCGCATCCATTTTCACAACAAAAATCGGTTCTTTGCTTGAATTCATTGATGAAATCGAAGCTGGCCTTGTGCGGGTGAATGCAGAAAGCGCAGGAGTTGAACTGCAGGCACCATTTGGAGGAATGAAAGCATCCAGCACGGGTTCACGTGAACAAGGGCAAGCAGCGAAGGAATTTTATACAGCGATTAAAACAGTGTTTATTAAAGGATAAATTCGAACGCTCACCATAGAACATTCCTTCAATTCGCATTAGTAAAGCTGCAGCTCAGGAGGGAATGTTCTAAATCTTCGATAAATGGATTGGCAAGATACATTCTATAGTTATTCATCAGCAAATTTAAATGGGGATGGGGGAATAGCAATGTCATTAAACTCGATCTTTGGGAAAGAGGATGCATCGCTGTACGCAATTCAAACACATGCAAAGGGGGCGGATGGTTCACTGCCGCTTACACCTGATATGTTGTTAAATTCACCAAGTGGGGATCTTTTTGGATTATCTCAGAATGTTGGAATGGGATGGGAGCCGTCCAACCTTCTTGGTAAACAAGTTCTAATCCTAGGAACTCAAGGTGGAATTCGAGATCATGATGGGAAGCCGATTGCACTTGGCTATCATACGGGTCATTGGGAAATCGGGTTACTGATGAGAGCTGCTGCTGAAGAGATTCGCACGCAAGGTGGGGTTCCTTTTGCAGGGTTTGTCAGTGATCCATGTGATGGGCGATCGCAGGGAACTACCGGTATGTTTGATTCTCTTCCATACCGAAACGATGCGGCGATTGTATACCGAAGATTGATTCGCTCATTGCCTACCCGCCGTGCAGTCATCGGAGTAGCAACTTGTGATAAAGGGCTGCCGGCAATGATGGTGGCTCTGGCGGCTATGCATGATTTGCCGACGGTTGTTGTCCCTGGAGGGGTTACGCTTCCACCTACAAATGGGGAAGATGCAGGGAAGATTCAAACAATTGGTGCAAGATATGCAAACAAAGAAATAACACTGCAGGAAGCTGCTGATCTCGGATGCCGTGCATGTGCGACTCCAGGAGGGGGCTGTCAATTCCTTGGTACTGCCGGCACATCCCAAGTCGTTGCTGAAGCACTTGGAATGGCCTTGCCTCACTCTGCATTGGCGCCTTCAGGTCAGCCGGTATGGACGGAGATGGCTAAGCAATCGGCACGTGCAGCTCTAGAACTGGATAAAAAGGGACTTTCCACAAAGGATATTCTTACGGATAAAGCGATCGAAAATGCGATGGTCCTTCACGCAGCTTTCGGTGGGTCGACTAATTTACTGCTTCATATCCCGGCAATTGCACATGCTGCTAAATGTAAAATGCCTACTGTGGAAGATTGGACTCGAATCAATAAAAAGGTTCCTCGTTTAGTCGATGTTCTTCCAAATGGTCCAATTGGCCACACAACAGTTAAGGTGTTCTTAGCAGGCGGCGTTCCAGAGGTTATGCTGCATTTAAGAAAATTAGGAGTTCTGCATGAAGATGTTCTAACCGTTACTGGGGAAACACTTGGTGCAAATCTTGATTGGTGGGAAAAATCCGAAAGACGTGCACTGATGAAAAAGCACCTGCTAGAAACGGATGGCATTAACCCTGATGATGTAATCATGGACCCGGATACAGCAAAAGCAAAAGGTCTAACTTCCACGGTTACGTTCCCGAAAGGAAATATTGCGCCTGAAGGGTCGGTCATTAAATCCACTTCCATCGACCCGTCTGTAGTAGGTGAAGATGGCGTGTATCGACATACAGGGAAAGCCAAGGTCTTCACTTCAGAAAAATCAGCCATCAAAGCGATTAAAACAGGCGGCATTGAAGCTGGAGATGTCATGGTTGTTATGGGCGGAGGTCCTACAGGTACAGGGATGGAAGAAACATATCAACTAACTTCCGCATTGAAACATTTGTCTTTTGGAAAACATGTTTCCTTGATTACCGATGCACGTTTTTCGGGTGTTTCTACCGGTGCATGTATCGGGCATATTGGACCGGAGGCATTGGCTGGTGGACCAATCGGTAAATTGCGCGATGGGGATGTTATTGAAATCATTGTTGACCGCAATGAGCTAGTCGGTTCCGTTAACTTTGTTGGAACTGAGAATGAAAGACTTTCTTTAGAAGAAGCATTGATCGTCTTAGAAGAACGCGACCTTCATCCAGACCTTCAAGCGGATCCTGGTCTTCCGGACGATACTCGTTTATGGGCAGCCCTTCAATCAGTAAGCGGCGGAACTTGGCGCGGAAATATCTATGATACAGATCGAATTATTGAAGTATTAAAAGCTGGTGTAAAAGCATTAGGGGAAGAAAAAACGCTTGTTCAAAGTTAATCAATTGCGTGTCTCATAATTGATTCATTGTGAGTACGAGTTTTAGCTGCTAATGAAAGCGATTTCTACGGGCAGCATTCATGCAAGGATTTTAAACCTCATAACTGATTCTCTCAATTTATTAAATAATTGGGAGAAAGGTTATGGGATAGAGATTTTTTATTATATGAATGAAAGCGGTTTCTATATACGGGGTTCATACAATAGCCACACTCTAAGATTAGTAAACAAAATAGCATTGGCGTTCTAGTGTTAATCATTAAGTAAGGTACAAAGGCAGTAATTTAGTAGGCTGGGCAATAAGAATATTTAATTTTCAGGAGGTTTTTTATGCCGTTACTTATAGTTGCGATTGGGATTGTCTTGTTACTAGTTTTGATTACCGGATTCAAGTTAAATACATTTGTTTCATTAATTATTGTGTCTTTTATTGTAGCTTTAGCACTCGGAATGCCTCTAGAAGAGGTTGTGACATCCATTGAAGGCGGATTGGGAGGCACACTTGGCCATATCGCTTTAATATTCGGGCTTGGTGCCATGCTTGGCAGATTGATTGCCGATGCAGGCGGGGCACAGCGTATTGCTATGACCCTGATCAACAAATTTGGAGAAAAGAGAATTCAGTGGGCTGTTGTAGCCGCTTCCTTCATTGTAGGGATTGCCTTATTTTTCGAAGTAGGATTGGTTTTATTAATTCCGATTGTATTTACAATCGCCAAAGCATCGAAAGTTTCGATCCTGCACCTGGGTATTCCGATGGCTGCCGCTTTACTGGCAACGCATAGTTTCTTGCCCCCGCATCCAGGTCCAACTGCAATTGCTGGCGAATATGGAGCAGATCTTGGAGTAGTTTTACTTTACGGGATAATTATCGCCATCCCAACCGTTATTTTAGCTGGCCCTCTCTATACGAAGCTTGCTAAAAAAATGGTCCCAAATGCATTCAACAAAGAAGGAAATATCGATTCATTAGGCGAGCAAAAAGCATTCAAGCTTGAAGAAACACCAGGCTTCGGTATAAGTGTACTGACTTCTATGTTCCCGGTTCTTTTAATGGCGATAGCGACAATTCTTGATATGGTTCAAAAATCTATTGGATTTGAAGACAACCTGTTCATAGAAATTGTCCGTCTTATCGGAAATCCATCGACGGCCATGCTGCTTTCTATATTGCTTGCCTTCTATACAATGGGAACGGCCAGAAATATTCCAATAAAAGAAGTGATGAATTCTTGTACGTCATCCATTACTGCAATCGGGATGATGCTATTAATTATTGGAGGCGGAGGTGCCTTCAAGCAAGTACTGATTAATGGCGGGGTAGGGGATTATGTAGCGGAATTATTTACAGGAACTGCGATGTCGCCGATTATTCTTGCTTGGCTGGTTGCCGCGATATTGCGTGTATCTCTTGGATCAGCGACAGTTGCAGCGATTTCCACTGCCGGATTAGTTATCCCAATGCTGGCGCAATATGATGTGAATTTGGCTTTAGTAACGCTGGCAACTGGGGCAGGCAGCGCAATTTGCTCCCATGTGAATGATGCAGGATTCTGGATGATCAAAGAGTATTTCGGGCTAAGCATGAAGGAAACCTTTTCAACATGGACAGTACTTTCCACGATCACTTCAGTAGCAGGATTGGGATTTGTTCTATTATTGGAGGCCTCCTTAACGCTATCGATCGCAGTTATCGTTGTCATCAGTGCAGTCGCAATCTATTTCGGCGTGGTTGCTCGATCTACGGATAAAGTAAATGCTTTGGAGATTGATATAAAGTCATAAACCAAAAAAAGGTTAAGTTAGTGGGTAATAAAATATCCATCCGTTGATCATCTATTCATTTGGCAGATGATCAACGGATATTCATGAAAAGGAGAAATTTATATGGAATCCACCGCACAATTTTATGGAGTGATCCCGCCTGTATCAACAATACTGGATAAAGACGGGCATCTTAATCGAGCAGGCATGGGGAATCTCATCGATTTTCTCATCAATTCTGGTGTAAACGGGCTATTCTTTTTAGGTTCTGGTGGGGAGTTTGCCTCCATGTCTACGGAACTAAGGAAGGAAGTGGCTGAATTTGCTGTCCAATATGTAAATGGCCGTGTAACTGTTTTGATCGGGACGGGAACTCCAGGCACGAAGGAGACAATCTCTCTAAGTTTGCATGCCAAACAAGTCGGAGCTGATGGCGTCATCGTCATAAACCCCTATTATCAGAAGCTAACTGAGGAAGGTCTATTTCAACATTATGCCGATATCGCAGAGAATATCGACCTGCCAATTATCTTGTATAACTATCCGGAGTTAACAGGTCAAGACTTATCCCCTGAATTGGTACTTCGATTGGCCAAAGCATACCCAAATATTGTCGGCATCAAGGAAACGGTTGTAGCAGTATCGCATATCAGAGAAATGATTCAATCAGTTAAGGCTGAAAAACCAGATTTTGCTATCTTTTGCGGTTATGATGAGCACTTCCTGAATACCCTGACTCTTGGTGGAGATGGGTCAATTGGCGCAACAGCCAATTTTCAACCCGAAATTCAGATCGAACTCTATCAAGCTTATAAAAATGGCGATTACGGGCAAGCGATTGAATCCCACCGTAAACTCGCTTCTTTAATGCCTTTATACAAACTGAATTCACCATTCATGAATGTTGTAAAGGAAGCAATCCTTTTGCGGGGAATCGAAATTTCTACGAATGTGTTAGCACCAGTTCGTCCACTTAGCGACGAAAAGAAAGTACAACTCAAAAGATATTTAAGCGAGGTATTAGAGAGCTCTACAATTGTTTCATAAGGCTTTGTCGGCTAATAAATGCGCATTTCCGAAGTGATGGATTTGCGCTTTTTTTATGGGGTTCATGGGTATTCGCCATTAGTGATTTATTGAACATTTACATACTGAAATAGATTGGATTGTCAATCCGACTTACTTATGCAATAATGGGTTACTCATAAAAGGAAAGCGGGGTACGTAGATGGAGAATAGTAGCCAAGAAATCCAGGAAATGTCCATTAAATCCTTGGAGTCGACTTATAATAAACTGTCAACTGCTTATCAAAGCATGACCGAAAAAGGTTCAAATACAACCCTTGTCCAAAAGAGGCGAAACGCTGTGAAAATGGGTTTAGAAAGCCTTCGTGAAGCTTGGCAGACGGGGGATTTTTCCTATGGTGAAGAAGCCGTGTCTGCTTCCAAAGAAATTTTACAAGGTCTCCTGCCAGCCATCGAAAAACAGATCGAAAAAGCAAAAGAAGGCAGCTCTCAAAAAACATTAAATGAGCGCCGCTTAGCTGCGCTAAAGCTCGCAATCGAGTCATTGGAGAAACGGCTAACATAAGTACATAATTAAGTAACTAGCGAAAATGAGGGGGGATTTTCCGTTATTTGTTGGTGAGGATGGCCAAAAATTGACTTCAAGTCCGCCTTAAACTTATAAGGAACTAACGAAACTGAAATAAGCGGAATATCTCTGTCTATTCCAGCCGATTTTTAGGATATTTTTAAAATAAGCGGAATATCTCCGGTTATTTATTTGTGCGGATGGCCAAAAATTGACTTCAAGTCCGCCCAACCTTATAAGGAACTAATGAAACTGAAATAAGCGGAATATCTCCAGTTATTTATTGGTGCGGATGGCCAAAAGTTGACTTCAAGTCCGCCTTAAGCTTATAAGGAACTAACGAAACTGAAATAAGCGGAATTTTTTCCGTTATTTGCGGAATCGGGCATGTTCGCGGGGAGAATAAGGGTGGAATTTCCGACTATTTCAAGAAAATCCTTTAATTTACACGTTTTTTGAGCTGATAAGCGGAATATCTACGTCTATTCCAGCCGATTTTTAGGATATTTTTAAAATAAGCTGAATATCTCCGGTTAATTATTTGGTGCGGATGGCCAAAAGTTGATTTCAAGTCCGCCCAACCATATAAGCAACTAACGAAACTGAAATAAGAGGAATTTTTTCCGTTATTTGCGGAGTGAGACATGTTCGCGGGGAGAATAAGGGGAGAATTTCCGACTATTTCAAGAAAATCCTTTAATTTACACATTTTCTGAGCTGATAAGCGGAATATCTCCGGTTATTTATTTGGTGAGGAAAGCCAAAAATTAACAGAAATAAGCGGAATTTTTTCCGTTATTTGTTGAGTGGGACATGTTTCGGGAGGGAATAAGGGTAGAATTTCCGACTATTTCAAGGAAATCCTTTAATTTACACATTTATTGAGCTGATAAGCGGAATTTCTCCGTCTATTCCAGCCAATTTTTAGGATATTTTTAAAATAAGCGGAATTTCTCCGGTTATTTATTGGTGCGGATGGCCAAAAATTAATTTCAAGTCCGCCTTAAACTTATACGGAACTAACGAAACTGACATAAGCGGAATTTTTTCCGTTATTTGCGGAATCGGGCATGTTCGCGGGGAGAATAAGGGGAGAATTTCCGACTATTTCAAGAAAATCCTTTAAGTTACACATTTATTGAGCTGATAAGCGGAATATCTCCGTCTATTCCAGCCAATTTTTAGAAAATTTCTAAGATAAGCGGAATTTCTCCAGTTATTTATTGGTGCGGATGGCCAAAAGTTGATTTCAAGTCCGCCCAACCATATACGGAACTAACGAAACAGAAATAAGCGGAATTTTTTCCGTTATTTGCGGAGTTGGACATGTTCGCGGGGAGAATAAGGGGAGAATTTCCGACTATTTCAAGAAAATCCTTTAATTTACACGTTTTCTGAGCTGATAAGCGGAATATCTCCGGCTATTCCAGCCAATTTTTAGGATATTTCTATAATAAACGGAATAACTCCGGTTATTTACAGGCTCAGCCCGTACCCGTACCCGTACCCTTGCCCGTGCCCACACGTACCCGAAAACGGATATCAATTTTTGGCTACAGCCCAAAGATACCATTTTTCTGCTCAGAAAAAATGGTATCTTCGGGTTTTGTTCCAACTCTTTCAATCTTATTTAGTTCTTTGAATCTAGAAAATTCTCGGTCGAAATTACCTGGGCATACATACCTTCAAGTGCGCCGACAAATGCATTGTGAACTTGTTCGGCAGGGACGACCCTACCTTGGTAAGATAAATCCCTGGAAGCACAGGCATCTTCAATGAGCGTAGTTTCAAAACCTAGGTCAACTGCCGCTCTAACTGTTGCATCAATGCACATATGCGTCATCATGCCGACAACCACTACCTTGGTTACACCATTTTCTCTTAATTTGCTTTCTAAATCAGTCTTTAAAAAACTATTTGGGAAGTTTTTTACAATAATAGTTTCGTGTACTAATGGCAGAACTGTTTCATGTATTTCAGCTCCTACAGTATCTGGAAGAAAGAAGCCGATCTCTGGGCTGCTTGCGATATGTTGAACATGAAAAATATTATTTTTGTTATTCTGTCTAAACCAATCCAGAACTTTAGCTGCATTGGTCGCTGCTTTTATAGGTTTGTTTAACTCCATCTTTCCATTTGGGAAATAGTCATTTTGTATATCTACAATAATTAGAGCTGTGCTCATTATTCTCCACCCCGTTTAAAGTATTTTGTTACACTATAATCATAGGTTGAATATTGTTTTTTATCGATAAGTTGGCGAAACACATTTTTAGTAAAAAATTTCATGGTGAAAGGAATTTGTTATGGAACTGGATAACATTGATTTTCAGATACTTCATATACTATCCGAAAATTCACGGATTCAATGGAAAGAATTAGGGGAACAAATTCATATGACGGGACAAGCGGTGGGAAATCGTATAAAAAAACTCGAAGATAATGGTGTAATTAAAGCTTACTCAGTGATAGTTGATGAAATGAAATTAGGACTTCCATATACAGCCTTTGTCATAATTTATATGAAAACAGCAAACCATGATTCTTTTATTCGTTTTGTTCATAACCAAAATGAGGTGCTTGAAGCTCATCGGGTTTCAGGAGAGGCGTGTTATCATTTGAAAATAAAAGTTAAATCCCATGATCAACTAAACCTTTTTCTTAATAAACTTCTCGAATTCGGAAATTATAGTATGCATTTATCCATCCATGAGATTAAACAACAAAATTCATTTGCTGCTACATAAAAATAAGTATAGGAATCTGGAATTTCTATCCGAATAGAGAGTGTCAACAATCGGCGCAAATCTTGAGCAAGATTGCGCACAACGATTCATAGCCGAATAAGTAAAAGGTGCTTCTTCAAAAAAGGATGGCGTAATAAAAGAATGAATAGGTTCTATGATAACGGTCACTTTAGTTAGAGGTTGACAGATATCATGTGGTAGAATAATAAAATAGAACATTAGAAATATTAAGGGATTCATTGAGATTTTGTTTCTCTCTTCAAAAATCAAAGTATTTTAGAGTTACAGCATAAATTTGAAAGTGATTTTAAAGGTGGTTTCTACATGGTGGTAAATGTTCTTAGGCAATTAGAAGAAAAAATGGATAATCTGACCAACCTGCAAAAGAAGACGGCAGATTATATATTGAAAAATCCAATGGAAGCTGCATTTTCGACAATCGAACAAATCGCTCAAACATTAGAGATTAGTACGACAACAATTGTGAGGCTTACTTTATATCTAGGGTATACGGGGTATACTGATTTTCAACATACTTTGCAGGAATTTTTGAAAAGTTCCACGGTTCCTTCTACCAAAATGGAAATTAATATGATAGAAGCAACTTCTAAAAGCAATCTAATGATGGAAATTACACAAAGAGTAATCAAAAATATTACAAACACCTTTGATAAACTTGATTATGATCAGGTGTTAAAAGTTGTCGAACATATTAAGAATAGCCGCAATATTTACGTGGCAGGAACAAGAAGCAGCTTTGGTGTAGCGCACAATTTTAGCTTTAACCTTGATCGCCTATTTAATAAATGCAGTTTTTTAGATTCCAATAGTGGTGATATACCCGAAAAAATTCGTCGTATAACAGATCAAGATATGTTATTTATATTTGGAATGTCGCGGTATTCGAAAGTCACTTATAAAATCGGAAATCTTGTGCATCAAAAAGGGGCAAAGGTAGTTGTAATAACGGATGGTTATCATTCACCATTTGCCAAGCATGCGGATTACCTATTTATTGCCAATCGTGAAAGTGTAGATTTTCGTAATTCAATGATAGCGTCATCGCTGATTGCAGAGATTATCTTAGGAATATGCACAATCCAAAATCAAGATCTTGCAAAAGAAAATCTTCAGGCTTCAGAGCATATTTTGAAACAAATGGATATTATGATGCATGATGATATATGAAAGAAAGCTCGGAGAATTATCCCCAAGCTTTTTTATAATTGTGCTGGCTTTACGTCCATAAAAAGTAAGTTGGCAAGCTCCCTTACTCAAACTATAGAGGGAATAGGCCTAATAATAATGAACTGATTAGGAAGATAAAGAATAATGGAATTGCACATTTAAAGAATAATTTTTGATAATCTCCAAAGGTCATTTCGGTTTTGTCGATTAATAGGAACAACCAGGGAACTAACGGGCTTGCATATCGAATTGCTTGCCCCATAAGCGCCGACATGGTAATTTCTGTAGGTGTAATGCCAAATCCTTCAGCAATGGGTACTACCACAGGAAGAATTCCAAAGTAATATCCATCTACTGGTAAAGCATAACAAGCAACCGCTCCAATAAACGAGAAGAATATCGATAAATGGCCACCCATAGATTCAGGAATGATGCTAATTAAACTTGTTGCGATGGCATCCGCCATTCCACTTCCTGTAAAGATTCCAATGAACGCACCCGCAGCGATTATAATAGAAGAAACATATAAAGCATCACCAGCATTTTCTACCAATCTATCTTTTTGATCTTTTTCATTATAGTTTACGACTAAAGCTATCGCTGTACCGATTAAGAAGATGATGGCACCACTTGTAATCCCTTCGATTAATGCATACATCATAAGAAGTGTAAGAACTAAATTAAAAATGAATAATTTCGGTCTCTTGAACTCTTTATCGGTATTTGTGATCGAATTACACATCTCCTCAATTTGTTCTTTCGTAACAATTTCGGATTTGCCAGCAACATAGCCCAATCTTTTTCTTTCCTTCATACCAAAGAAATAGCCCAAGAATATACAATAGACAAGTCCGATTAGCATAACAGGCAAGAATGTGACGAATAATTCGTTGACTTCTACATTTATAACGGCTGAAGCCCTTGCTAATGGTCCACCCCAAGGTAAAATATTGCCTATTGTGGTAGGCATGATGATGAGCATGGCTAAATAGGAAAGCTTTAACCCCATTCGTTTGTACAACGGCACAAAGGCACCTGTAATAATTAAGATTGTAGTAGTTCCATCACCATCCAAAGTTACAACTGATGCTGTAAGTACTGTAACCAGCAAGATTTTAAGAGGATCACCTTTTGCTTTTCTAATCAAGAACGTACAAAGAGGATCAAACAATCCTACATTCATCATGAGACTAAAATAGAGAATTGCAAACAAAATCATAATCGCCGAGTTGATTGTACCTAGGCTCACTTCACCTGATTCATCTACCGAAACAAACAAACCTTCCTTAATCCAATCAAAAATAATCGATAGATCCTGCCCATTCACCAAAGCAGCTGCTATACCGGCTACGAGAGAACTGACGATCAAACCATTGAAGGCAGTTAATTTCTTGGTGATAACTAAAACCATAAAAATAATAATCATTAAATATGCAATAAGGCTTAACATTGTGTATCCCATCCCCCTATATTGAATAAGTAACTCCAAAGATTAAAACAATCGCACCCCTTAAATAATGGAAGTACTAGAACAACTCCTTACAAAAGTAAGAATTTATAATCCCCAATGTTCCAGTGTAAATTTCCAATCCTTTGGCATATCTCCGCCTAATTTCTCTCTAGCATTTGTTTGATCTAGCCAAAGTATTTTTTGCATTGTTGCTTCTGTCATAGTCGATGGTATATCTGCTTGTTTCAGCATAGATAGAACATTTTCCATTTCATGGGCTCGGCGGTTAGAGTGTATAATCACACTGCCGACATACCGGTTAATGATTTCCTCAAAAGGCATGTCCATAGATTCAATAATAGATTCGACGACAACATCTTCTACCGAGAAATACTGTGCTGCTTGCAGTGCTTCCACTAGAATCGCTTGTAAACCTTTTGTAACGATACTGCGGATATATTTAATGCTAGTAGCAGCACCAGGGGTTTCATTGACTTTCGTTAAGTCCATGTTAAACGCTTTCATTTTTTGGATGAATTGATCACACCCATTCCCGCTTATCAGCATTGGAACTTTATGTTGGTATTTAGGCAAGGCACCCAACATTGCCGAATCCACATAAGATGCCCCTTTTTCAACTACAGCCCGAGAAATTTCCTTCTTCTCTTGAGGGCTTGCTGTCGTCACATCGACAAAAATCTTTCCTTTAGTTAAGGAGTCCACGATATTTATAGTTGAGTTAATGGCAAAGTTTGCTGGCACTGCAAGAAAGATAATATCGGCAATCGCTGCAACTTCATGTGCATTGTCTAAAAGCACTGTTCCTGTAAACTCAGCTTTTTCTTTTAATTTTTCCTTGTATTCCTTATTGGAATATAAGACATCGAAAGCATAAATATCGCGAATGCCTTCACTGCTTAGTCCGGCTGCTATGTTTGAACCTGCCTCTCCAAATCCCAAGAACCCTACGATCATTTTGAACACATCCTTTTATTGATTTAACATTTTTTTCACCCAATCAGGGGCTAAATCGGGTAACACTTCTCCGTTTATGCGTGCTTTTTCATAAGAAGAAATCAGTTTTCTGCGAGCTTTTTCATATTCATTTTTCTTTTCTGCCTTTTCAAGAACTTCTTCAATTCTTTCCCTTGGAACAACGGTAACCCCATCTGCATCCCCAAGGACAAGGTCACCAGGGTTTACGAAAATCCCTCCGCACTGTACCGGGGAATTAATCTCGCCGGGGCTTTGTTTAACAGGTCCTCTTTGCATAAAACCTCTAGCAAATACAGGAAAACCCAATTTCATACATTCTTCCCGATCACGTATATTGCCATCGACAATAATTCCATTTAAGCCGACTGCCTTTGCTGTGGAAATCATTAAATCGCCTATGTATGCGTGATCTCGATGCCCTTTTCCGGCAATCATCATGACATAACCGGGTGCTGCTGTGTATAAAGCTAGATGAATAGGGAGGTTATCACCATCCGATGTATCCACTGTGCAAGCGGTTCCAACTGTAACCATAGAAGGGTCTACAGGTAGAATCTCTGCTTCCAATGCCCCCTCCATATGAATTCCTAAATCCAGCATTCCATCACATAATAATGCCGATCCCAGTTTGGAAGCCCTGACAATTATTTCATCAGGCAAAAGTTCAGGATACTCATTCATCTGTAAGTTAATCATGTTAATCCTCCTTGAATGTATTGTTTTTTACATTTTATTAATAAAAGTAAAATTTATTACTTTTCAAAAAGTATATCATCAGAAAAAATAAAGTCAATATTGTTAAAGTTTTATTTTTTCTGAATTTAATAGATGGGACATACCTAAGGCAGATTGCTAGTGGGTGTTCGGAGGATTAAAATAATTTGATCATACTGAAAAGGCAGGGGAAAATAACATACAAATAGCTGTAGTTAGTTATGGAAAGATCATGCGCGTAGAAATGGAAAGGCGTATTTAGTTTAGAAGGAGAAATCAATTTGAAAAAGGAGATTTTTTTTATATTCATAAAATGTTGGAAGGATTTGGAACCATTGGATTGGAAAGGTAGGGTTCTCAAAAAATTGAGCAGAATTCCAGGGATGAATTGTGCACAATCTATAGTTAGTGGACAGTGCACTTATCGATCGGCGTTCATATATTATTTCTATTAGAATGGATTTAATACGCAATTAAATTTACGAATAATAACTTTTGGCGAATAAAATATCAGCAACCTTCACAAAGTATATGTGGAGGTGAGAAGAACATGGCACAAAACAACAACAACAACAACCAACGCAACAACCGTCAAAATAATGATGCAAACAACCGCAATAACCGTGAGGAGTTTGCTGAAGATTTAAACTTTGAACGCAACAACAATAATAACAACAACCGT
Organism: Lysinibacillus fusiformis; assembly: GCA_030027265.1. GTDB lineage: Bacteria > Bacillota > Bacilli > Bacillales_A > Planococcaceae > Ureibacillus > Ureibacillus fusiformis_A. Next base: position 242,036 of record JASENG010000004.1, read on the forward strand.
AATAATAACAACCAAAACAACAATAACAACAACAACCGTTAATTAAATCATCACCTGAGATGGGGGAGAAGTTGTAAAGCTACCCTTATCTGAACCCTGAATAATGTCACTTTTCGTAAAGTGCATTATTCGGGGTTTTCTTATTTTGAGAATTTAAAGGCTCAAACCTATCCCGTTAACGAACCAAATAGTGGACTAATTTCAACTCGTTCAATCTTAAACTTTGTATTCAAATAGGTTTCTTTATTGCCTCGGCTAGGTGAATTATTTGTCTAAATTAAATCTTAAATTTGTTGGAACCTGTGAAAAAATAAAATGTGTGACAGTTTGTGCGATGGGACTGACTTCATTTATGAATTTTTCTGCATTAGCAAAGGTTTCAAACTGCATTTTGAACATATAACAAGCATTCCCGGCTATCCGATAACAAAATTCTACGTTTGGATGTTTTTCTATAAAACTCTTAAAAGACTGATAATCGCCATTCTTAACGGTTGCTTCAATGATGCATTGGATGGGTAAACCTAATTTTTCATAATCTACCACTAAAGTATTTTTCTTTATAATTCCAAAGGATTCCATCTGTCGTACTCGTTCAGTTACTGATGGGGAGGACAAATTTATCCTTCTTCCAAGCTCGCTCATCGACAAACGGCTGTTATTGAGTAGTTCATCTAAAATTTTTTTATCGATTTCATCTATTTTCATATTTAAAGTTTTCTCCCGGTAATCGTTAATTTTAAATATTATTTACTTGTTTTTCGTTTTCAATTTAATGTGATTTAGCTATTTTATTTTCTATAATTAAACATAACAAGGAGGGGCTCATATGGCAAGAATTACTGAATCTGATTTCGGGGAAACACCATTCCAAAGACTAATGGGGCATAATCAGAAGGTTATGGAAGGATGGAGTCATTTAGGTGATGTGTTGGAAAAAGACGGTTTTTTGACATCTATGTTAAAGGAACAAGTAAGAAGAACATTGGCGCAAGGAAACGGATGTGAATATTGTAAGGCCAAAGGAAAGCCGGATGCAGCTAGTTTTGATGAAAAAACCTCTGTTGCAGTAGGGTTAGCAGAAGTCTTTTTAAAACAAAAGAGTGATATAGCTGAATCAAGTTTTGATGTATTGAGAGAATATTTCAGTGAAGAGGAAATAAGCGAATTATGTGCATTTATTTCTTTCACGACTGCTTCACAATATTTTGGTGCAATGATGCGGCTGGAACCTGAATATAACCAATAGATAACTCAAAGAAACAAAAAATTATGTTATCCAACGATTGGGCGTATTTGCAAAGAACCTTTATCGCAGCAAAACGAAATAAATATGGAACGAAATGGATTACTTCCAAAAAAGTATCTACTGTAATTAAATTAATCTTGGAATATACTATAAACAACAGGTTAATAGTGTTAATCTAATCTATATCAATTCTGGGATTTTTAAGAATGAACAGTAGAAACGATTATAGGAGAGTCCTAAAATGAAAATAAACTATTTAATTTTACTTTTAACGGCCATCATCATGGTTGGTTGTACAAACGAAGATGCATCCGTTACAGATGTTGAAACAGATCCACAAGAGGCAGCCACAGTCGAAACTAGCGAAAATGAAGAAACTGACGCTGCGGTTGCTGATCCGGCAGTAGAGGAGACACCTACAGAATCAACTAATGACCAATTCTCAGGATACAAACTTATTGAAGTTGATGGTGGTGATATGTCTGGATATCGTGAACCTAACGTTGTCGTTGACATTGGTTATGGGGACCGTGAATATTGGGCATTTACGAATGAATACGGGCAACTGGTACGTGTCATAGCGGACGAAATCGTTCTGCAGGATGACAATAGCGAACCTGTCACGTCGTCTGGCCGATACTATGCTGATGAGGCAAAGGTTCCTGGTGTCGAAAGTGCCGTTCTGGATGAAGGACATATCATTGCAGACTCTCTTGGAGGGGTATCGAATGCTTATAATATTACGCCACAAGATAGTACGCTAAACCGACATGGTGATCAAGCTTATCTGGAAGACGCGATTCGTAAGGCGGGTGGGGCTAGTAATTTTGAAGCGATTATCACATATCCAAATACGGAAACGCAGATTCCTTCGAGCTATCAGTATACCTATACGATCAGAGGCAACAAGGTCGTTGATAAATTCGACAATGTGAACCCTGATGAAGTAAACGCATCCCTCGGTTTAACAAATAGTGAGCCTTCTGAGCCAACTGGTTCAAACAAAAAGGGTGATATTTCCAGTGTGGACACAAACGGTAATGGACAGGTAACAATTAAAGAAGCAAAAGCAGCTGGTTTTAGTATGCCGATAACAAGCGATCATTGGCTATACCCATATATGCAAGATAATGATCATGACGGTATGGTCGGTGAGTAATCCTCGGAACTTTGATGGAAAATGAATGAACATTTTCCTCACTTGACGATTTAAAAAATTTCCAAACGGCTGGCTGTGTAAGAACAACTGAAGTCGGTGAAAATTACTTATATAATACTTACTTCCGCTATCAGGCGCATTCTTAAATAAGAATGCGCTTATTTTCATTGATCGCCGCCTTATAGAATATAAAGCAGTAGAAGGCGAAAAATGAGGAGGTCCGGGAGGTGGCAGGAGTCAGTTTAGGACAATCTTGGATTCCACTACTTGCTTATTTTGCATGGTAGAAAATAGTTGGAAAAATGGTAAAATTATAAAAACAGTTTGTAAATGGGGGATATTTCGAAGCTTAAATCTTTGACCCTGATTTTAATGGGTATGCTTTTGATGGTTTTTGGCTGTTCTCAAAATGAAACAGATGAAAATAAGTTGGCTTTCCCAGATGATTTACCCAATTTTATAAAAGAAAGTGATTTTGAGACCGTCGATTGGAATAAAAAAGCGGTGATGTTCAATGGGAATATGATGGGTAATATTAAGAAATCAGGTGTGATTGGTGCGAATATGCCAAGCTTAAACAACAACCAAAAATGGATGTGGCATCTCTGGGGAATTGATAGTATAGGAGAGACTAAACTAACGGTAGTTGGGCTTCACAGAGAAACGAATAGCATCCATCCAATCCTTACATCAGGATGGACGATGAATCTCGGAGGGGAGAATAACGGAGCTGATGCACACATACCTTCAAGTGTGAACATTCCAGTTCCCGGAGAATGGGCAATGTTGCTTTATACGGATGAAAAGCTATTTGATATATTGATTTTCGAAATTAATGAATAATGATTTTGTGGAATAGTTTTTCTGCATGCAGGTGAATTTTTTTAATACATTTATTTTTACTAAGTGACTGAATGTTAAATGATGGTCCATATAGTTGAGGTGCAGGGAATGTCGATAGAAGGGATTAATCATTTTTTATTTTCGGTGTCTAATTTAGAAATCTCTATTAAGTTTTATAAAGAGGTATTTGATGCCAAATTGTTGGTGAAAGGTAGAAATACAGCCTATTTTGATTTGAATGGGATTTGGCTGGCGCTTAATGTTGAGGAAGATATCCCTCGAAACGAGATAACCCGATCTTATACCCATATAGCATTTACAATACCGGAAGAAAAGTTTGAAGAACAATACGAGAAACTAAAGCGTTTAAATGTAAATATTTTATCAGGTCGTCCAAGAGATGAAAGAGATAAAAAATCAATCTACTTCACAGACCCGGATGGCCATAAATTTGAGTTTCATACAGGTACGTTACAGGATTGTTTGGATTACTATAAACGAGAGAAAACGCATATGGAATTTTTTGATTGAGCTTTCACAATCGCGCGCTTTCCTTGAACAGGGAAGTGCATTTTAAATTGGAATCCCGGTTCTGTGTAAACGAATGTAAAAAGATGACCAAAAATACAAATTTAATAGACTCTTTTCTTGACAGAGAGTTAACTAAATAATAGAATTTTATGTATAAATAGAGTTATTTCATCCCTATTTTCTTTAGTTTGATCGTCAATATTTTGGATATTGTTTATCCTTCCAAAGCAAAAAAGGGAACGATAATATTGTAAATAACGGTAGACAATTAAAAAACCTGCAAAGGTTAGTTAAAAGTAAACCGACAATTTTCAAAGTATAATGGTTTGAGGAGTTGAGGCCGTTATCTTTTTAATTGTCGGTTTTTTTATATAGACAAAGATCTTTCGAAAGGGAGGATGACAAAAATGGGGAAATTGCTCTTTTCATCGTCTTTGATTCGATTGGCATCAATAGATTTACTTACATAGGAAGATTGGATTTAAGTTATTTGTCCGTTAGAAAATAGTATGTTTTTAGGATATAGCAAGAACTAGAGAATCCGGACTATAGAGGAATTGTAATGATAAATTATGAAATGGAAGGGATGGAACTCATTATGGATAAAACAAAAGGTGTAGTTGAAGCTGAAATCAGTAAAGTGTTAACGCATTGGGAGAAAAATTATCTCGGGCGCGGCTCTGTATCGGTGAAAGCTGATATCCTGCGCGATATGGTGGTAGTTGTGCTGAAAGGGGTTCTTACCCCCGCTGAATATGCAGTTTGCCAGGAAAAAGAGGGCCTGTTATCAGTAAAAAAAATGCGCAATAGCTTGGTGGAATCAGGTGTGGAGGAAATCAAAGAAGCGCTATCCACCATAACAGGCATAGAAGTGGTTAGTTTTTATACCGATTTGAGTACCATATCCGGGGAACGCATTATGGTTTTTAAGCTTTCGGAGGATTTGCAAACTAAATTATGATGCAACAATTGAATGTATCCAGTTTAATGTAAAGCAGCGCTAGAACCCTACAAGGGGGTGGACCTAGAGGGAAATGAAAGATTGGATGAAAGAAAAGAGATTTTCATTCAAATGAGCGTGTCTTTCTTTAACTTCTGTGATTAGGAATGATAGAAATTTCAGTTCTACATGCCATATTCGATATCGTTACCTAAATTTAACATAAATGTCGTCATAAATCGATTATACTAGAGTAAGGATCATACAGGAGGGGTGAATGGATATGGATAAGAGTAAGACGACAGAACCTCACTTAGAGACTACCCTAAAAAATAAGCCTGAAACTAACGAAAATGAAGTGCAGCAAATTATAAAAGGCACAATAGATAAAAACAAAGAAATAATAAAGAAAAATCGGGAAATGCTGGAGAAATACAAAACTACACAACCCCATTGAAAAGCAAGGGGGATTTTCTGATACGATTGGTTGGGCGCAATTCCTGAAAAGGAATTGTGCCTTTTTTAGCGTCAAATAGGGGGAGATAGTGTGGATGAGCTCTATTATAAAGGGGGTTTCTTTTCGAAAAGAATTAAGGTGCTTGAAGGGAGTCACTAGCGAGAGAAAATAAGTGGAGATTTTCCGGTTATTTGTTGAATGTGGCATGTTTTGGGGTAAATAAAGGTAGGAATTCCGGCTATTCTAAGTGAAAACCTCCATTTTTATGGATTTTGAGTAAATAGGCGGAATTGTTCCGCCTATTTCAACAATTTAGTATCTTATTCTCGGAATAAGGGGAATTTTTCCGGTTATCTAAATTGGTGAGATTATCCATAAATAAATTTTTAAACCCTCCAATATTTTAGTACGAGCCAGAGTATAATAAGCGAAATTTTTTCCGTTATTTGCTGAATGGGGCACGTTTCGGGGGAAATAAAGGTAGAAGTTCCGGCTATTGAAAGAAAAATCCTCCATTTTTATGGATTTTGAGTAAATAGGTGGAAATTCTCCGCCTATTTCAGCTATTTTTCATCTTATTATCAAATTAAGCGGAATTTTTCCGGTTATCTAAATTGGTGAGAATATCCAAAAATAAGTTTCTAATCCTCAAATATTTTAGGAACGAGCCAGAGTAAAATAAACGGAAATTTTCCCGTTATTTGCCGAATGAGGCACGTTTCTGAGGAAATAAAGGTAGAAGTTCCGGCTAATGAAAGAAAAATCCTCCATTTTTATGGGTATTTAGTAAATAGGCGGAAATCCTCCGCCTATTTCAGCAATTTTCCATGTTATTATCAAATTAAGCGGAATTTTTCCGGTTATCTAAATTGGTGAGAATATCCAAAAATAAA
>JASENG010000040.1 GCA_030027265.1 Lysinibacillus fusiformis
TAGAAATGATAATTTAAATATGTACAAACATGCTTGAATAAATATGTACAAAATTGATAATGAACTACATACTAATTTTGGGTGATTAGTATGTACATAACATTAAATGTTGAAACAGATTTTGAGATTAAGAGTCTTTCAGACTTAGGAAAATTTAAACAAGTAATGGAGCAGTTAAAGATGAAAATTAATAAAAGCGAATTAGCTAGGGAGTTAGGGGTAGATCGTAGAACAATCGATAAATATCTAAATGGGTTTATTCCTAAACGTACACGGAAAAAGGCATCAATGCTTGATGAATATTATGAAATTATAGCCGCACTTTTATCGGAGGATTCGAAGCAGAAGTTTTATTATCGGAGGGTGCTTTGGCAATATTTAAAAGATAATCATGGTCTTGATTGTTCGGCTTCTACATTTAGGGCGTATATAGCTAGAACACCAGAGTTTAAAGCTTACTTTGATGAGGACAAAAAAATTGCCTCACCCAAAGGGACAGCTCGTTTTGAAACACCACCAGGTAAACAAGCACAACTAGATTGGAAAGAAAGTATTCCATTTGAGACTAAGGATGGTCAACAGGTAGAAGTGAATGTGGCAGTTCTTGTTCTTTCATATTCAAGATTCCGCACGTTCCATCTAAGTATTTCTAAATCACAAAGTACATTGTTTTCGTTTTTAACGGAAACATTTGAAGCACTTGGTGGCGTACCTTCAGAGATAATTACGGACAATATGAAAACAGTGATGGATGAAGCTAGAACCGAATACTCTAGCGGAAGAGTGAATAATAAGTTTGCACAATTCGCTAACGACTTCGGTTTTAAAGTACGGCCTTGTATAGCGGGCAGACCGCGTACAAAAGGAAAAGTAGAAACAACGATGAAACTATTAGATGAAATTCATGCTTATCAAGGTCAACTGACCTTAGAAGAATTACACCGATTTGTACAGGATTTGTGTAATCGAGTAAATCATGAGGTACATCAGGGGACAGGCAAGATACCAGTGTTAGAATTAAAAAAAGAAAAGGACCTCTTACACCAGCTACCAACTGTCAAAGTAAGAGATTCCTATCGCATCAATCATACGCTTGTAAAAGTTAATGCCTCCAACATGATTTCTTACAAATCGAATCAATACTCAGTACCGACAAAATACCAAGGAAAGAAAGTTGGGCTACAAGTTTACGATGATCAAATATGGATTTATTATAACACGGAGCTCATCGCACAACATCCCTTAAGTGGTAAGAAATTAAATTATCAAGAAACCCACTATCAGGAATCTCTAGGGGTTTCTATGCCTAACTATCCTAATATTGATGAGTTAGCAAAAAAGAACTTAGCAGCGATCGGAGAAGTGTATAAATAATGAATCTAGCAACAACAAATCATCAGCAATTATTAAATAATCTGGAGTATCTAGGGCTAAAGCAAATGACGTTGCATTTAAATGAAGTCATAGACTTTAGTGTAAATAATCAATTGTCCTTTAGTGATACTTTGATTAAATTAACAAACTATGAAATTGATGTCCGAGAGCAAAATATGACACAGGCAATGGTGAAAGTAGGAGCTTTCCCACACCGGAAAGAAATAACAGATTTCGATTTTGATTTTCAGCCTTCAATTAATCGGCAACAAATCCTAGATTTCTTAACGCTTCGTTTTATAGAGGAGAATGAAAATATTGTTTTCTTAGGGACAAGTGGTGTTGGAAAGACCCATTTGGCCACTTCGATCGGGATTGCCGCAGCAAAGAAACGAACTAGTACTTATTTTATTAAGTGCCATGATTTAATCCAGAATTTGAAGAAAGCACGGTTGGAAAACCGTTTAGAAAGTCGTTTAAAGCATTATGCCAAGTACAAGCTTTTAATCGTAGATGAAATTGGTTACTTGCCGATAGACGCAGAAGATGCGAAGCTCTTTTTCCAGCTCATTGATATGAGATACGAAAAGAAAAGTACAATTCTCACTACAAATGTAAATTTCAAAGAGTGGGATACAATTTTTCAAGAGACTAAGTTAGCGAATGCGATTTTAGATCGTATATTGCATCACGCAACTGTCGTGACAATTATAGGTGATTCATATCGATTAAAGGCTCATTTAACGCAAGAAAACGAGTGATTTTGTACAACCTTACGCAAGCGAAAGTGTACATATTTGTGTTGACATTTATA
>JASENG010000041.1 GCA_030027265.1 Lysinibacillus fusiformis
AAATCGAGTAGGAGGGAGTGATTAACTCCCGACCTCTCACACCACCGTACGTACGGTTCCGTATACGGCGGTTCAATTAAGATGAATAACGCAAAGTTTCGTAACGAACTTGCAGACTTTTCAGCCCTTGGCTTTCCCAATAGGAATTGCCGAGGGTTCTGTGTAATATGGGGCTATTAGAAATGCGCCAGTACCCTTTCCGGGTGTTTCCCCACTCGTATGCTTTTCCAAAAGGAACTTTCAATCGAGTAAGATTTCTGACTCTTGTTCGAGGTTTCTTCCAATTCTTCCATAGACACATCCTTAATCTTCTTTTAATCCAGCTATCTAGTGATTTGAATGTGGAACTTGTATCTGCTAATGCAAAATAACCACACCACCCCATTAGATACTGGTTTAACTTCTCGATTCTGTATTCCATGGAATATGGCATCTTTCTTGAGGTAATCTCTCGTATTTTCATCTTCATTCGGACTAGACTTGTTTTCGCAAGACGAACTTTTGGTTCTTTGTGATTCGTGAAACTAAAACCTAAGAACTTTCGGTTCCAAGGACGATCTACTGCTGATTTCTTTTGGTTTACTTTTAAACGAAGTTTTCCCTCAATAAATCTTTGTACACTCGCCATTACTCTTAACCCCGCACGTTCCGTTTTCACATAAATATTGCAATCATCTGCGTATCGAACGAATTTATGTCCACGTTCCTCCAACTCTTTATCAAGTTCATCTAGAACTACGTTTGAAAGTAGAGGACTTAAAGGTCCACCTTGTGGTGTTCCTTCTTCTGTACTTGAAACCACTCCATTTATCATGACACCGGCTTGGAGGTATTTACGAATAAGTTTTAATAAAGGTTTATCTGAAATTCGTTTCGTTAATGTTGCCATTAGTCGGTCATGATTAACCTTATCGAAGAATTTCTCTAAATCCATGTCAATTACCCATCGATAACCTTCCTTTAAATAACCCTTTGCTTTCCGAACGGCGTCATGGGCGCTCCGATTTGGACGGAATCCATAACTGTGGTCCGAAAATGTTTCGTCATATTCCTTCGATAAAATCTGCGAGATAGCTTGTTGAATCAAACGGTCTGTCACGGTTGGGATACCTAGTAAACGCACACCACCATCTGGTTTCGGGATTTCGACTCGACGTACTGGTTGCGGTTCATAGGTTCCATTCAAAATCTGCGATTTAATGGTTTCCCAATTTTCGAGCATGTGCTGTCGTAAGGTTTGTACGGGCATCATGTCTACTCCATGGCTTCCTTTATTCGCTTCAACTCGCTTTAGCGCTTGTATCATATTTTGCCGTTCAAGAATTTGATTCAACATCACCATTTCGTTCCTTTCCGTGATTAGCTTATCTTCTTATGCCCATCTGAACTCCACCCTCCGCAAATACCCTCGTGGGATTCACCACTACTTTCTAAGCGTGAGGTTTCTCTGTTTTCTGTGCTCATTCATTCTAGATGGAAAGCCAAGGGCTAATCTCTCTTAATTGTTCAGTCCTTCCGACTGGTTCTAGACCCAATCGTACTATGACCTCTGCTGACTTCTGATGATTCAGCTACTTGTCACCAAGTAGGTTATGAAGGGTACTTCATGTTTCCATCAGACCTCCCCGGGTAAGCACATGCACTTTCACACCATCTATCCGCCTCATTTACTAGGTATGACCTTCGACAGAAAGGACTTTGTTTTGTCTTGCAAACTCATCCAGTCGTAACTAGCCTTGTATGAGATTCGTGTTCCTCGGACCGGTGTTTTGCCTCCAGCTTCCTTCAGATTCCGCGTCGCCACGGACACCCTTGCTCTTGGCTAACCTCTACTTCTGTCTTCGGGGTTCGGGACTTACACCCTATAGTTCATGCGCATGCCGGGCGCACAAG
>JASENG010000042.1 GCA_030027265.1 Lysinibacillus fusiformis
CTAAGTAAAACCCTTCAATTTTATGGATTTTGAGTAAATAGGAGGAATTGTTCCGCCTATTTCAGCTGTTTATTATCTTATTCTCAAAATAAGAGAAATTTTTCCATTTATTTAGATTGGTGAGAACAACAATAGTAACTAGCAGAGAAAATAAGCGAAGATTTTTCCGTTATTTGCTGAAGCCATCGCTTATTGAGGGCAAATAAGGGTAGGAATTCCGGCTATTCAAAGAAAAATCCTTCATTTTTATGGTTTTTAAGTAAATAGGCGGAATTGTTCCGCCTATTTCAGCTATTTTTCATCTTATTATCAAATTAAGCGGAATTTTTCCGGTTATCTATTAGAGGCTCGTACCACCCTGAATATCCAACCGAATAGAGCGTATCCGAGTATTGGGGCAAAAGCCGCTCTCCTGATTTCCCATAATCGGACGCTACACCTAGATAAAGAATGCACATTTTTCCAATAATGGACCATACTAATTTATCGAGATATGGATAATTATGTTAAAATATAGGCAGCCTGGTGAAGGGAGTACTGATGAAGAAAGAATTAATCGATTTTTTAATGGCTCTTTCTTTTTTGCTTAATCCTATTTTAGCCATTGTTTTTTGCATAAATTTAACAAGTTAGTTAAAGAAATTAATTGTCACAAAAGAGCTTAATGCAAAAGGCAATATTTTTTGGATGTGTATTCCTTCAGCTTTTATAGTTTTCACGTTAACTTGGATGTTTGTTTTTGCGGGAAATCCAGTTTAATAGTAAATATATATACATAAAAGTTTCATAGACAACGATAAAATTGCGGTGTCTTTTGGTTACTAAAATGATGATTTTACATAAAAATAGTTGGCACTCGTTGGAGGAGAATATTTTAATGAAATATTTTGTAGATGATGAACATTGGGATGTAACGGGATATTCAAAAGAATTAAAGAAACTATTACCTAGATTTAATAAAGAGACTGCGAAATTTTTAAATATGCATTCATTTCATGATGGAAAGGTTGTTTCGCTAACGGTTCTAAATAAGGAGAATGGGAAAACAAAGGATCCGACCACAATAAAAATGGTTATTGAGCAGTATGAGGAAGGGGGAGGTATATATGAAGCACAATGGGTAAATGTCCGTAAGTTTTCTATGGATTATGATATTACGCGAAATGTATACGGGAATAAACCGAATGAAATTGTCTTTGGTGGCAGGAATGGGCTCGATGCTTGGGGATACGATGAAATTATTCCTTTGAGTAAGAAAAAACTACAGCATGAAATCTTCTTATTTTCACAAACCAAAATCATCATACATTGCTCAAATATTAAAATCAGGAAATTAAAAAGCTAAATCAATTATAACTAATATTATAATTAAAGATTGGCATGATTGTACTTACTATAAGTAAGTAACAAGCGAGAGAAAATAAGCGCGATTTTTTCGATATTTGTGGAATGTGGCTCGTTTAGGGCGAATAAGGGTATAATTTCCAACTATTCTAAGGAAATCACTCAATTTCACGGCCTACGAGTAGATTAAATTTCTCCGTCTACTTCAGCCATTGTTTAGTTTATTTTCAATTTAAGAGGAAGTTTTCCGGTTATTTATATGTTCTGGCTATCCCCAAAATAATTTCTATTTCCTCTATATTCTTGCAGAGTCGAATTCCCTAATCAATACCTACAAGCACTATGAAATTCCTCAATACAGTTCTAAAGTAGATCTTACAACTGCTTATAATTGTCATGTGATTATTGCAACGGTTTACTCCTGTCGATAGGAACACCCTCAAATAAGAATACATATCAGTAATCGAAAAAAGCTATTTATCAATAGATAATCAAAACATTTTATGAC
>JASENG010000043.1 GCA_030027265.1 Lysinibacillus fusiformis
TTGTTAAGCGTACAATGTCAAATACTTTTTTCAAGTTTTAGGGTAACTCAAATACACCTACCATAAAATTTCCTTTTTTTACAAGTAGCAATTAACCAAGTTTCTTATAAAACAGACGCCATTTTCTTGATTCAGAATTGGAAAAACACTCGCTTCTTGGTCTGCATTGATACATTCTGGCATAGAGTACAAATTTGAATTTAACGTACTAATTCGTATTTACAGGACGAGTGGGATAGAGCTTAACATCGAGGTCAGAGCCTCAGGAAATTTAGATACGATCTCCACTCGAACCAAGAGAATAGCGCTTATTTGTTTAGATTTTCTTAAGCCGATAAAGGCAATGATAGTTTTTTTAATACTTCATTTTTGTAGTTGAAATTAGGATCATTCCATTCAAAAGCTTTCTGATGTTTTAACATTGAGAAAGCAATCTTTAAGAATTTATTTCCCATAGCGATGTAAATCGTTCCAGCCTTTTTCCCATTTTCTTTTAAACGGGTATAAAAAGGATTTAAAGCATCGTTATGGACACATAGAGTGCGACCAGCGTTGTAAACAGCTCTCCTTAAATTCGCATTTCCTTGTTTGGAAATCCGTCCGTAATAGCCTTTACTAGCTCCAGATTGTTTGATTGTTGGATTAGTTCCAGCCTTTTTGATAAGCTGACTCGCACTTGTATAATGAGTGAGATCGCCCATTTCACAGTAAATTTCTGCAGCTGTAATAAGTCCAATCCCTGGTACAGTGAGAAGAAGCAATCCGTCTGTTTTAATAAAGATTCGTTCTATTTCCCGTTCATATGTCTCGATATTTTGGGTATGCCATTCATAATCTTTCAGCTTTTGTTTCAGGAGAAAGAGCTCACTTGACAGTTCCGAAAGGGGCTTTGAAACACTTTCGTCAGCTGAGTAGAGAAGTTTATCAATCGTTGTTTTTCTTAGTTTTAAATTGTGCTCTCTTGATAATTGTCGTAAACCCGCTTCTCCAAGTTCTATTATTTGAGATGCATGGGGAAAATGAGTTAACAGGTATAAGGATGCTTTTCCCCAAAAATCGCTAAAAATCTTTTGCGTTTTAACTTTTTTGTCGTCTAGCACACTGTATCCTTGATATTCACGCCAAATGTGGTCGTGCAATGTACGAATCTCAACTTTAATACGTGAACGTTTATTTACTTCACTTCGTCTAGCTCGCGTCAGGAATTGAAGCTGTTTATAAACACCTGTAGTTAGTTTGGCATTGGTTGCTTTATTACCAATTAAGACTTCGGCAATTAAGTAAAGATCAATATCATCCGTTTTTGTATAAGTAAGGTGTTGTTTTCGTTCTTCATGTGTAGAAGCAGGGTTGATAATATGAACCGAATAGCCTTGCTCAATAAGGATACGCACGATGTCTTCATAATAGTGACCAGTTGCCTCAATCCCAATAAATACACGTTCTGCATGAAGGGAATGTTTCGCCTGTTCGATTGTTTCAATTAAAACGTTCATCCCAGTTTGATTCACGATAAATGAGAATGGGGATTCGATAACTTCACCAAAATAATTTAAAACCATAGATTTCTGTAAAACTTTAGAAGCATCAATGGGAACGATTAATACTTTTTCTAAATTGGCCCCTCTAAGTTCTTGTGCGAATTGACTTCTTCTTAAACCTTGTTTACCATTAAGTAGTCTCATTGACTATGACCTCCTTGGGTAGGGTGGATGATTGAGGAAACTTGGTTAAGTACTTCAATCGTATCATAGTCACTGGGATATTTTTATTTCTAAAAACATTATTTCATACACC
>JASENG010000044.1 GCA_030027265.1 Lysinibacillus fusiformis
TTCAGATTGTCGACAAAAGGCCTTCAGAATGGTCACATTCTGAAGGCCTTTTGTCTTTTTGAGATTTTTTCGGGTATTTTATAGTCTGATTTTAGTCAAAAGTACTCTTCGAGTATTATTATTTAGACCATTTCTGGAGCTTGCCATGTCCAGTTGGCAAGCTTCTTTAGGTTCATGGCAGCAAAAGTAAGCATCGCTTGCATGGACAATTTTTTAATCCCACGTAGGGTTGTCCATCGCATACCATGCTTTTCTTTCGCATCTGCAAAGACACGTTCAATCGTCTCTTTACGTCTCGAATATATTTGTTTGATTTCGTTTTGATGACGAAGATGATCGGCTTCCTCTACATGTTCTGCCCAAATATGACGCTCAATGATTTTTCGATGATCTTTACTATTTGTACATTGAGTAAGCAAAGGACAGGTTGCACATTGAGAAGGGTTCGATTTGTATTGGCGTTTACCTTCTTTAGTGGTAGTCGAATATTTAAGAACTTGCCCTTCCGGACAAAGGTAGCAATCATAGTATTCGTCATATACATAATCGTGTTTCCGTAAAAATCCATCCTTCGTTTTTGGACGTGTATAAGGAAGTGCAGGTTGAATCTCTTGGTCAAATAAGAATTTAGTAATCGCAGGAGTTTTATAAGCAGCATCGGCAGCAACAGCAAGTGGCTTCTTCACTTTTTCCATAATCTTTTCAACAAGCGGCTGAAGCATATGACTATCATGAACATTCCCGGGTGTCACAATCGATCCGAGTATAAATCCATACCGATCAGCTGCAGCATGAAATGAATAAGCAAATTGTTTCGTTCTTTCATCTTTTACATAGTACCCACTTTCAGGATCAGTCGTACTTTGCTTAATTTCCTTCACTTCTTCTTTTTCAAATTTATCAGGTGGAAATGGCTTCTTCCCGTGATCGATACGATCTTGATTCAATTCTTCTTGAAGTTTAGCTTCATATGCACGAGTCTCTTTACGGACAATCTTCTTTTCGAATTTACGTTTATTCGCACTCGCTTTAACATGAGTTGAATCGATGAAAACATGATCAGCACTAAGTAATCCCTTATCTGCGATTTCTTTAAGAATACGATAGAAAATCTGTTCGAAGATATCGGTATCTTTGAAACGACGTTCATAGTTTTTACCGAAGGTAGAAAAGTGAGGTACTTCAGAATGAAAACCAAACCCTAAAAACCATCGATATGCCATATTCGTTTCAATTTCTTTTATTGTTTGACGCATTGAACGAATCCCAAATACATATTGCACAAATGTCATTTTAATTAATACTACTGGGTCAACACTAGGACGACCTAGTGTTGAATACAGTGGTTCTACTAGTGGATAGATGAAAGAAAAATCAATGGCTGATTCAAGCTTTCTGACAAGATGATCCTGTGGTACAAGTTGTTCAATTGTAATCATCTCAATTTGATCACGTTCATTTATTTGATTTTTCGACATCATATCCATTCACCCCAACCTATAATTAGAAAGTAGTTGATTGTAGTGTAGGCGGCGACTCCTGCGGGAAAAGCGTGAAGGCCGATACCCCGCAGGAGCACAGCGACGAGGAGGATTGGGCCACGCCCGCGGAAAGCGTCCGCCGAAACGGAAATCAACTATCTCTATTTTCAAAAGCTATTAATTTTATTTTATAAGAAAAAAGACTGTAGGCAAACTCGAAAATTCGAGTTTGTCTACAGTCTGA
>JASENG010000046.1 GCA_030027265.1 Lysinibacillus fusiformis
ATGTCATTCCGTTGTTTTAACAGCAACTTTTATATCATAACATTTTCAAAGTGTTTTGTCAACGATATTTTTTCAACTATTTTAAACAACTATAATAATATAAAATTTTTTCTACCTATTGTCAATCATTACTTATAACACGTATAAGCAGTCAATCGACAACTTTTATATTATATCAACCAACCATTCAAGAGTCAATAACTATTTTTATTTTATAGTACTAATTCGACACTGCCTTAGTGGTAATTAATAATATAGCACTATAAAGAATGTATTGCAAGTATAATATTAAAGATATTGTTTCAAAATCTAAAGCGTTCTTTAATATCACTGAAATTTCTTCCTGATAGGACGAAACTTATTTAGTTTTATTTCCGTTGTTCAGTTTCTATAATACTGACTTTAAGGGACATAAATACTACTTTTAATTACTAAACAAAAAAGTAATTAAACAAAGCTATTTGTTATTAACTTTTAAGCAATGTTATATTTTGCACCGCACTTGGTGTGCCATTAAAGCTCAACGGATAGATACAACGTTTTAGAGGATTTTAATTAATTTTCAAACGATTACCTCACGGGATTCAAGAAAAAAGTTTTCATCATTATTGAAATGAAGTCACGATAAATGACTTAATCGTAAAATTAAATCTAATGCAAAATTCAGAAACTAAGATACACTTAGGTTAACTAAATTTACGATATAGGTGCGGAGATTAAATAAGTAGGAGGTGTCAAATATGCCAGAAGAAGTTATGTTCATCTTAGTAATAGTATCTATGGCTATATGGATTACCGTATCTCGAGAGGCTGCTAAACCTTCCAAAGAGATAAACTGGCGGAAAATGATAACATTGCTTTCTGCAGGTTCTTTATCTGCCATAGTTATATCCGTTACACTTTTTCAAAGTCTCTCGCTTTAGTTGGATTAGACCATCTTTCCGAATAGATTTTCCATTTGGAAAACCTATTTTTATTTTGCCCCCCTGCTGTGCAGGGGGTACCTGAAAGCTTTTAGCTATGGACAATAAAAAAACTCCAGTCGTACAATAAAGTCAGGTCTGTCAACCGACTTCGTACGAAAGGAGTACCCAAAATGGATAATAGAAGTTAGCACATACAACGTGGAATTGTAAGTATCACATCGTCTTTGCACCAAAGAACAGACCACAAGTTATCGTATGAAAAAATAAAAGTGGATATAGGAAAAATACTGCGGCAACTATGTGAGAGAAAAGGTGTAGACATAATTGAAGCAAAAGCTTGTCCTGATCATATACATATGTTGGTGAGTATTCCGCCAAGTTGGGTGTGTCGCAATCCATGGGCTATTTAAAAGGAAAAAGTAGCTTGATGATATTTGATCGTCATCCCAATTTAAAGTATCGCTATGGTAATCGCCAATTCTGGTGCCGGGTTTACTATGTGGATATAGTTGGTCGTAATCGAAAAGTGATTCAAAAATACGGATGACATGTCGACAAAATTCTTATATAAATTACACTGACTGCTTCTTTTATCTTGATTCCTTATATCCTTTCCCCCCACTTCTCGAACTTCTTCTCTGATATCTTTTTTCACTTATAATCAGAGCCGATGAACCTTCGGTTTATATTAAAGCTAGGCACTTTTCAAGGAAAC
>JASENG010000048.1 GCA_030027265.1 Lysinibacillus fusiformis
CCTATCGCAAGAGAAAGTTCCTCAAAGGTCTTATATTGATGTAAATAATACTTCTCACATTTCAGTGTTCCCCAAAAAGATTCCATTGGTCCATTATCAATACACCGACCAACTCGTGACATACTTTGTGTCATCTTTGCTGCGTCTATTTTGCGCTTAAATCCTTTTGAAGTGTACTGGAACCCACGATCACTATGGATAAGAGGATGCTCCCCATCTAATAATACTGTAGCTTGGTCAAGCGTCTTGAATACAAGCTGATTATTATTGGAATGTCCTAAAACATAACTTACAATTGATCCATCGTAAAGATCACGAATCGCACTTAAATAAGCCTTCTTTGATTGGCCATACTTAAATTCTGTTACATCTGTAACCCATTTTTCATTTGGTTTTTCCGCGGTAAATTCCCGATCTAATATGTTTTCTGCCACATGTTGAGGTGTAGAGCGTTTATATTGCTTCTTCTTGACACGAATGACAGAACGTAATCCAGCCACTTTCATCAGTCGATAGATTCTTTTATGATTAAGTTCCTCTTCGAACTTTCTATTCATATGAAGGGTCATTTGACGATAACCAAATATGCCATCAACTTTTTCATGGAGAATTTTCATCTCTTTGATGATTTCTTCATTCAGTAATTCTCGGGATGAAGGAGTACGATTAAGCCACTTATAGTATGCAGATCGTGCAATACCGGCAATTTCACAAAGTAAACTAACGCTTAAACCTTCGTTCTGGTAAAGCTCTTGAATAGCGACATACTTATCCTCAAATCGGATTTGGCTTAGTTTCGCCTCCTTTCGATCTCCTCTAACTTTTTTAAGAATAAATTCTCTGCACGTAATCGTTCATTATCTCTTTCTAACTTTTTCATTTCAAGTTTTATTTTCTCTTCTGGAGTTAGCTTAGCCTCTTCTTTATTATGACCACGTTTATCTTTCAGCGCTTCATCTCCGCCATCTTCATACTTCTTAACCCATTGATAAACCTGTTGGTATGAAACATTATACGTATTAGCTGCCTCTTGATAATCTTTTCCGTTCCCTAAGCAATCAAGTACAATCTGTACTCGTTCATCCCAAGTCGTTTTTCTTCCTTTAGTCATAGAGCTCGTCCTTCCTTTTGACGTATCCTTTAAATCTCTATGACTATTATACTTCTTTATCCAACCTCTGAGGACGGAAGCATCCGATATTTCATACAATCTAGCAACCTCACGTATCGAATACTTTCCAGACAGACAATCTCTAATGGCAGCTAGCTTCAATTCCTTAGAATACTTTTTCCAAGTAGAAGACTCTTTTAGACCTTCCAAACCATGCCTATCATACTTGTGCTTCCAGTCCAAAATCGTTGAATGGTGCACGTTGTATTTTGATTCAAGATCATATGTTGAATAATTCTCATCTAATTCCTTTAATATTTCGTATTTCTCTTCTGCAGAGTAAGATCTTTTAGACATAATAAATACTCCCCCATAAGTAGCCAGATTTTTATTTTTTAATCTGTCTACCTATAGGGGAGCATATCA
>JASENG010000049.1 GCA_030027265.1 Lysinibacillus fusiformis
CGAAGTGGCCATGAAAAAGGGAATGTCGAAAGAAAAGTCGGCTATGTACGGTATAACTTTTTTAGTGTACCACCTGTTATCAAGGATTTTGATGACCTGACGGAAAAACTCTATCAAAAGTTTTTAATAGATAGAAAGAGAATGCACTACCGAAAAGAAGAGATAATCGAAGACCTATGGGCATGCGAACAAAAGCAATTGCTTAAATTACCAGATAATGATTATTCAGTATTTAAACAAACGACAGTCAAATTTAATAAATACAATGAGTTCAAATTAGATCAACATCTTATTCATGTACCAAAAGCAAAGAACTATAGTCAGCTGTATTGCATCACATTTTGGAATGAATTTAAGGTTATTACCAACGAAGGTGAAGTACTATTAAGCGATGCAAGACCCTATATGAGAAAACGTAGATTAATTCCCTGGAAAGATATCTTAAAAGATTGGCTATATAAACCACGAGTGGTCGGACATTCACGCTATCGTGAGTATTTACCTGCAAGAGTACGTGAATACTTACTAACACCCTCTCTGTCTCTAAGAAAACAACGTATCAATGAAATTATTACGTTATTAGTACAGTATGATATGAAAGGAATCAATGAACAGTTCTACGAACTGATTTCAAAGAATGATGAAGTTGTATCAAATCCTTACGATGTCGAGTGGTCGCAGTATGATGCATTACAACCGATTGGAGGTGAGAATCATGAAGGAAACCATTGATCAGTTATGTAAGCAACTACGTCTAGCTCACATAGCGGACGGATTTGAAGATGTTCCCTTTACAACGCCAGATGAATTCGTCCACCAATTATTATTAAAGGAACGTGATGGACGAGAGCAAGCCAGAGCAGCAAGAAATATTAAAAAAGCACGCTTTCTAGATTATAAAGTTTTAGAGAATTATGAATGGCATAAGGATATCAGTTTACCGCACCATCTGAGTAAAGAAGAATTGATGAATTTAGATTTTATTAAACGAAAAGAAAATGTAATTTTGGTTGGATCTCCTGGTACAGGGAAAACACATTTAGCCTCAGCTTTAGGAAGACGAGCATGTGAAAGAGGATTTGAAGTTCGTTTTTATCGTGTGTCTCATCTAGTAGAGGAACTAGAATCTGCACTGGCCAATGGCCGATTAACAAGCTTTCGAAAAAAACTAGAGAAAGTTGATTTAATCATTTTAGATGAAATGGGTTATCTCCCATTTGGAAAAGATGGTGCAGAGCTACTTTTCCAAATAATCTCAGAGTGTTATGAACAAAAAAGTTTGATTGTCACATCAAATCTTGAATTTAGCCAGTGGAATCGTGTTTTCTCCGATTCGCGACTGACAGCTGCGTTAGTAGATCGCTTGATTCATCATGCACATATTATCTCATACACAGGATCAAGTTTTCGATTAGCGAACGCACTTTCAAAAAAATTGTAAATATATTGGGTGGCAACACTCTGCATTTCTCGTTGCAAATCTCTGCACTTTTCTCTTGCAAAATACAACA
>JASENG010000005.1 GCA_030027265.1 Lysinibacillus fusiformis
GAGGTCGCTTCGGTACCTTCCCACGTGTGGCAAGCACACTTGTCAGGGCTAATCAGGGCGCTTGCGCTTTTGTTCCAAATATTTGTTATTTACACACACTATTTTTATTCATATAATAATTTTTGCCCTATAATAACAAATTACTAAATAATAATAATAATAATAATAATAGGTATTAACTAGAATACAGGAAGAGCTGAAAATTTATGTCTTCGAATTCAAAGAAAGATTCGAGAGCAAGAAACAAAAAGAGAGGAATACTAGTATTTTTTCTTTATTTAGCAATTATATTATTTTTCCTCTGGTTTCTTGTTTTTCTTTGGTATTTTTTTTTGAATGACCCAAAGAAAAACATTGGGATTTTAGATAATGTTAATTCCTTAACAAATAAAGATGATCACACAGAACAATATGAATCCATAAATTCTAATCATGAACAGAAAGTAACAAATCAAGAAACTGATGATACGGAAAATGCCATTGGTGATCCAGAAAGAGATGAATATCTACCACCTATGGATTTACTTTTTCAAAAAAGGGAACTAAAGTTTGAAGATATCGGTTCAATATTTGAAAATATGAAATCACCCAAAAAACCTGAAATACTATCGACTTTTGGAAAAGATGTCATTTATATTTATCATAGCCACAGTAGAGAATCTTTTTTACCATATTTAAGGGATATTTTTACACCTGAAGAAGCCTATCATTCCATTGCCAATATTACGCTCGTAGGGCAAATGCTTGGAAGAGCTTTGGAAAATAATGGTGTTGGAACAAGTGTCGATAGCTCCGATATAGTAAAACTGTTAGACGCATATAATTTAGATTACGGCAGTTCATATGACATATCAGGAGAAATTGTAAATAATGCGCAAAAAGATAATGCGGATTTAGAATATTTTTTCGATATACATAGGGATTCTTTGCGTAAAGAAGATACTACAGCAGAAATAAACGGGTTAAACTACGCTAAGCTGCTATTTGTGGTAGGCACTGGTCATAAAAATTATGAAAAAAATCTCATATTTGCAAATGAGCTGCAAACAAGGTTAGAAAATTTATATCCTGGACTATCAAAAGGGATTTTACAAAAAGGCAGTCACGAAGGAAATGGCATCTATAATCAAGATCTTTCCCCAAATTCTATCATTCTAGAAATTGGGGGCGTTGATAATACAGCAGATGAACTTCATCGATCCACTGAAGCATTTGCAGAGGTGTTAAGTGATTATTATTGGTTTAGGGAAGAGTAATATAATTTTTTTACACCTTAATCAAAAACATTAAGGTGTTTTTTAGTAATTAAATATATTATTAAAGATTAAAATGTTGTTATGAACTTGCGTGAAAGTTTTTTATGAAAAATGATGATAAAACTCATTATAAAATTAAACTCGCGAAACTTCTTGTCCAAAAATAGAGACAAGAAGTTCCAGACTTTGCTTACAAAAGACAGGAACTTCAAGACAACTAAATTATTTTTATCCTGGAAAACAGAGAATCTATGCAGAAAAAATAAATGTCTGTACATTCTTGTCCATATACAAGTTCAATTTCCGCTTTCTGTCTCACTATCAAAAGTATACTTTTGAAACGATACGCAACTTCCTATAATAGATATTATGACCGCATCCCTATTTTCGAATAGAAGAAAAGGAGCAGTAAAAACCTCCTTCTCTAACTTTCTATACGATATCTCCACTTGCCATCCTTTACTTCATCAATACTAATTAAAGCACTACTTGCTTCGATGACATCATTTAGATTTAATTTATTCTCTTTTGCAAAAATCTTTAAACTTTCTAACGTTTCTTTATTGCATGTCGTTCTAAAATCTACACGATCCTTAGGTCTATTTTTCTTATCAAAGTTAATATAATTTTCATTTAGAATTTTTTCAAATCCATTTTCTAATAAATAACCAACATGCGTATTATGTTCGTCTGCAAGCTGTTTCAATTTCGTTATCAACGTCTTACTGATACGAGTTTTATATTCGGCTCTCGTATCATCAATTGTTTGCATTAATTTTCCATTAACTAATTTCCACATGATAGTTGGCCTCCATTTCTTTAATCCATCGTGATAACGATTTATTTGCTGTTATACCTAATTCGGCAGGATTTTTTTGATTTCCTTTTTAGTTAAATACTAAAATCGAACCTGTTCTTGTTTTAGCAATTGACTTATTACATAATAGCTACCATATAATTGGCTACCATTTTTAATTTGTTCATTTTTATGATCAAAATTTATGCAGTGGCCATTCCCGCTTAACGTTCCATCCGTTATAAACAAGCCTAATACCCAAGCCATTTCATGGGTCCATATTTTAAAAAAATCTTCATTCACTTTATGTTTCCTTGTTTGACCACTCGATTGTTCACGATTTACAGGAACGTATGCTTTGCAATTACATTATAAATCGCTCTATTTGAAAGACCGGTTATTGGTACCATTTCTTTATATGGCAACCCGCTATTTATACATTTCTATCATCATATCATCCGTAATTCCTTTATTTCTAGGCATTTTTAGAAACTCCATTTAAATCAGGTTAAATACGCTGTAATCTAAAGGTGTCAATTTAATTATAAGAACATTAGTTCTTATATACAATTATTTTGCTCTATTTAATATAAAAAGTTCAACCAGAAAATATGGCTGAACTTTCGACTTTGTTTAGGTATATTATCTAAATAAGATGAAACATCGCCTGTCTAATCTAATCAGAAATCAATTATTGCCCAATGTTCTGCCGCCAGCAATGCCTGGGTGCGTCATTTCATAAGGGTCTAAGATTTTATCTAGTTGTTCTGCTGTTAAAGCACCCGACTTAATACACAACTCCCGTACAGATGCCCCTGTTGCTATTGCTTCTTTTGCAATTTGTGCAGCGAGTTCATATCCAATATGAGGATTTACAGCAGTAATAATTCCTACACTTTGTTCTACATATTGTTTTAAGTGTTCTTCATTTGCTTGAATTCCCAAAATGCATTTCTCTGTAAATACAGTAAATACATTATTCATAATCGAGATTGATTGAATTAAATTATAGAATAGAACTGGTTCCATTACATTTAACTCAAATTGGCCGGCTTCGGAAGCCTGTGAAATCGTTAAATCGTTCCCCATTACCTGGAAAGCAACTTGGTTTACAACTTCTGCCATCACTGGATTAACTTTCCCAGGCATAATTGAAGAACCTGGCTGACGAGCAGGAAGCATGATTTCAAATAGGCCATCACGTGGTCCTGAGGCCATTAAACGTAAATCATTGGCGATTTTAGACATATTAATCATGCAAACCTTTAACATTGCAGATACTTCTGTATAACAATCCGTATTTTGTGTTGCATCTACTAAATGTTCTGCACGGCTTAAAGGCAATCCGCTTAATTCCCTCAGATTTTGAACAACCGCATCAATATATGTTGGATCTGCATTTAATCCTGTACCAACTGCTGTTGCGCCCATATTCACTTCATATAAATGCTGAAGCGAGAGTGACATACGGGAAATGTCACGAGAGATCACCCGGGCATATGCTTCAAATTCTTGCCCTAAAAGGATTGGTACAGCATCTTGAAGGTGTGTACGTCCCATTTTTATGATACCGGCAAACTCTTTCGCTTTTGAACCAAATGCATTGTGCATCATTTTAGCCGACTCAAGCAATTGATTCATTAAGCTTAATACTGCGATATGGGTAGCTGTTGGGAAAGCATCGTTTGTTGATTGAGACATATTGATATGGGTATTCGGGCTGATGATTTTATAATTCCCCTTTTCTTCCCCCATTAATTCCAATGCTCGATTTGCAATGACTTCGTTTGCATTCATATTGATAGATGTGCCTGCACCACCTTGAATCGGGTCGACAATAAATTGATCATTCCATTTTCCTGTAATTACTTCATCACATGCCAGAAGTATGAATTGGCCAATTTTTTTGTTCAACATACCAACCTTGATATTTGCGAGTGCTGCAGCTTTTTTCACAATTCCTAATGATTTAATAAGTTCTGGATGAATTCGATACCCAGTGATTGGAAAGTTTTCAACGGCTCTCGTTGTTTGTACACCATAATACCCGTTTTTTGGTATTTCCTTTTCACCTAAAAAATCTTTTTCAATACGAAATTCTGTCATTACCATAATACTAATCTCCATTTCTAGATGTAATCAAATAATAGTAGGTTACACTTATAGGTATTTTAACGATGAATCTATCTCTAGATTAGCACAATTTCATCTCATTTTGAGATAAATAAATTAAAAAATTTATTTACGAAATTTTCGGTAAACTCAGAGCGCGTATTTACAACCAATACCCCTAATAGAATCAGCCAAGCTCCAAAATAACCTTGCGCTCCCATGTTTTCATTCAAAAAGATAAAGGCGAAAATTGCAGAAAAAACAGGTTCCAAGGAGAATAAAAACCCAGTACTTTCAACGGTCGTGTAT
Organism: Lysinibacillus fusiformis; assembly: GCA_030027265.1. Lineage (GTDB taxonomy): Bacteria > Bacillota > Bacilli > Bacillales_A > Planococcaceae > Ureibacillus > Ureibacillus fusiformis_A. The sequence goes on from JASENG010000005.1 coordinate 4,474, forward strand.
TTTTGAGCAATCGGCTGCATAACAAAGCCATAAGCCGAGCAAATAATTGCTAGACAAAAGACGACAATCGACTCTATTGCAGATTGGGCTGTGAACTGCTGTCCATTTTACGATCTATCAAGGTGAATATACGGTTATTTCCAATTGGATAAAGGAAGGGGTTGTGGATTTTGGCTTCGTGAATTCGGATGCTAAACGAGTATTACCCATTGCAAGCAGATATTTTATTGATTTTATTATTGAAAGGTTTATAAAGAAAGAGCAAGAGCTGCCTTTTTGACAGTCCTTGCTCTTTCTTCCTGCTTATTTTTCACCTCGGCGAGACCAAAATACAACAGGAATCAATACCATGGCTAAAATGCCTCCAGCCAATGATAAAGTTGGATAGCTGGAATGTGCTACAATCATTCCTGAAAATGCCCCACCCATTGCTCCAGATAATGCAATCAAAACATCAACCGTCCCTTGCGTTTTCGCTCTTGTGGCAGTTGTTGTCGAATCTACAATCAATGCAGTCCCGCTAATCAATCCCAGATTCCAGCCTAACCCTAGTAACGAAAGTGCAAGTATTAAAAAAATCATAGAATCCCCAGGTGCAAGAGCTGCCGTTAACCCTGCAAGCAGCAATGTACATCCTGATGCAATAGCCATCGGAATTCGGCCAAACTTATCAACGAGCATTCCTGTAACCAGTGATGGCAAATACATTGCACCAATATGAAATCCAATAACTAAACCAATTTCGCCTAATCCATGGCCATGATTCTTCATATGAATCGGGGTCATCGTCATAATCGCTACCATTACAATTTGAGTAAGTACCATGATTGTCGCCCCAACAATCACACCACTTTTATTGGCTGCGAAAGTTGTATCCGTTGGTTGCTCGATATCCGGAACAACTTGCTTCGTTGCTTCTATTGTTCTTGCTATCACTAATGGGTCTGGTCGCAGCATTGCAAAAAGTACCAGCCCGGCCAAAATATAAGCTGCAGCCGATAAAATAAATGGACCAGCTAGAGATAGAACCCCCATCGAACTAGCAATTTCCCCCATTACATTCACCAGATTGGGTCCAGCAACAGCTCCAAAAGTTGTAAATACCATTGTCATACTAACAGCAGTCGCTCGCTGTTTATTATTGGCTAAATCCGTCCCTGCATAGCGGGCTTGCAAATTTGTGGCTGTCCCGGCACCATAGATAAGTAAAGAGATTAATAGCAAAATTATACTATTAGTGATAGCGGCAAGGATTACTCCAATCGCCCCAAGTCCACCTGTCACAAAACCAGCTGTTAAACCTGTTCGCCGTCCAAACGTTTGTGAAATTCGCCCAACAATTAAAGCAGCTCCAGCAGAGCCTAATGTGAATAGCGCTGTTGGGAGGCCAGCAAATGCATCTGTCCCAAGAATTTGCTCCGCAAGCAGTGCTCCTACCGTAACCCCAGCAGCTAAACCAGCTCCACCAAAAACTTGTGAAATACTAACAATAATTAACGTTCGTTTGTATAGTCTTCTTTGTTCCTCTTGAGAATCTGCAATATTTTGATTTAAACCATAAATATTACTGGACATACCTTGGTGCCCCGATAATTGATGTCATTTAATTTTCCCCCAGAATAATATTTTCTTTCTATAATTCTCGTATTTCTATATAAATAGAATTGGTCGCTCAAAGTTAAATGATAACAAATGGACTAATAAACACAACAAGTATATGCTTGCCAAAACAGTATTCGACAATCATTAGGGCGATAATTATAATTATGGAGGTAATGGCCTGTTAATGACCTGACAAAAAAATTCATCATCCTTTAAAAAATACCCCCTTCAAAGTATGAAAGGAGTATCCTTATTCTTATTTGAATTGACCTTCAAAGATGGTTTCTTTTAATGGACGACGTTCTGATGGTTTTTCACGACTTTGCAAATCTGCAGGCAAGCCCTCTATTTCACCTTGATACCCGATTGCAATAACCACTTGCAAATCGAAATTCTCAGGAATATTCAAAACTTCTCGCGCCTTTTCTTTATCAAAGCCCCCCATTGCATGAGTTGCTAATCCAACTTTTGCAGCCTGTAAAGAAAGGAATCCCCATGCAGCTCCACTGTCAAATGCATGAACGCGATCTTCTTTATCAGAGATGAGCACCGCCAATACTGGAGCTTTATCGCACCAACGAATATTTCCCTCTAAGATAAATGAATGAAATTTTTCTCGATCTTCTTCCGTTCTAGCTATAACGAATCTCCATGGCTGCATATTCATAGCAGAAGGAGCCCAACGTGCCGCTTCAAATACACGCATCAGCACTTCCTCCGGCACTTCTTTTTCTAAATAAGAACGTGGAGACCAACGATTTAAAAAGATTGGATCAATGTCATGTTCTGCTTGGCGAAATTGTTTCATTTCTAACTCATTCATGGATATCTCCCCTTACAACGTATGATTTTGTGTCTAGCTGTTCAATTAGACAAGGTAGTATGTGAATCGATTAAAAATACTAGCAAGTCAATGAAAAATTTTAAACTAGTTATTTGGAAAAATCCATTTTAGAAACTTAAGGAAGCTTCAGGAAAAAATCCATAACAACATTAATTTCTCTATCCCCAATAAGAATTCAGGATTTTCTCTTTTAGTAAAGAAGTATTTCCATCGTTCAACTTATATTGCATATAAATTTTGACAGCCGGGAGTTCGAATTCGTTGAACGGCATTACATTAAACCTTCCCTCCATCATCTCGCGGTGAATAATAAGCTTAGGTAAAAATGAAATACCTAGACCGTCTTTTATAAACCTTTTTACAATATAGGATTGTGGTATAGAGATGGGTTTGACGAAACTGAACCGATTTTTTACTAAAACATTGATACTCGGGAAAATGCTCGAAATATGATTTGTAAAGAATGGATAGGTTATAAAAAGTTCCTCCACATCAAAATTGATTCCTGTTTCATCATCATACTGATCTAAAGGAATAACAAACTGCATTGGGCTTGAGTGAATGAATTCGTTTTGTATAAAATCACTGGCACCAGGATTCAAACCAATGCCAATATGGGCTTGTCCAGATTGAAGCAAACCTTCAATTCTTTCTGACTCCTCCACCATCAATGTCACCTCGTATGTGGGATTTTCGATCATAAATTGATAAATGATTTGTGGAATTGTTGATTCGACTAGCATCGGTGAGATTACTATATTAATTTTTACATTTTTCTTTTCAGAAAATAATTTTAGATTTTGTTTCCCCTGCTCCATCTTAGCAAGAATTTCTTCTGCATCTGCTAAAAAGAATTTTCCCTCTTCAGTCAAGGCGACTTTTCCGTTTTCTCTATTAAATAATTGAGTTTGCAAATATTCTTCTAGCTGCTGTATATGAACTGTAATCGAAGGCTGTGAAATAAATAAAATTTGCGCAGCTTCTCGAAAGTTTTCTGTTTTCCCAGCAACTACAAAAGATTTTAACCATTTAGTCTCCATTTCTGCCCTCACCAATTAAAATTCTTAATCGAAATGATTAAAAATAATTAATTTTCATAATTTTACCAAAATTATACACTTAAGTTAATCAAACAACAAGGGGATGATCAAATGGCCGTATATGCAAAAAGCTTTGAGCAATTTGCTGAATTTCAGGCGAAAGATAGCAGTGAACTTTATTATTTTCTAAGTAAAAGGGTTGTTGAAGATAATGAGTTAATGGAGATTATTAGTGAAATTCCACTATCACAGCCTAAACCAAATCTGTTTTACGCATCGATGCACTACCTTGTTTCAAAATCCGATTCGATTTTACGAAGCTATTACCCTTCATTAACCGATAATCCTTTACCTGTTGAAGAAAGCTTTGAGTCTTTTAAAGAATTCGCATTAAAGCATAAAAAGGATCTGCTTGAATTATTTCATACCAAATTAGTCCAGACAAATGAAGTTAGAAGAGCGTCCTATCTATATCCGATGCTATTAAGTATTTCCGAAAAAACGAATAAGCCTTTATCGCTTATAGAAATTGGGACTAGTGCCGGACTCTTGCTTTGTTTAGATGCCTATAACTATGAATATAAAGAAGTGAACGAATCATTAAAAATAGAGAATGATCCGGATTCAATTATTATTCAGTCCGAAAATAAAGGGGAAAAATTACCGAGTACTATAAATTCAAAGTTGAAGATAAACAATCGAGTTGGAATTGATTTAAATATTGTAGATTTAAACAATCAAAATGATTATGAATGGATGCTTGCACTAATATGGCCAGAGCATTCACAGAGACGCCGCCAATTTATAGAGGCTAGTAAAATTGCAAACGGTATCAAAAAAGAGCTGTATGAAGGAGATCTAGTAGAATTATTACCAGACATTATCGAGTCCGCTTCTTCCGAGAATCAAATTGTACTGTTTCATACCCATGTAGCAAACCAATTTCCTATGGAGTTGAAAAAGCGTTTTGAGGAACTATTAAAAGAATTAAGTACTACCCGTCCCATTTACCATATTTATAACAATATGTATGATGCGAACCTTCATCAAGATTATTTTGAAAACGGAAAAGTGTTTGAGGAAAAAAATCTTGAAAAACCTGATGGGCATGGAAGATGGTTTTACTGGAGTTAAACAATTTTATAAAGAGAAGCGTATCAAATGAAATAAGTTGATACGCTTTTCTTTCTATGGAAGAAACAGCAAGTGCATAGCTATGCCAAAAAATGCGAGTTTGCTTGTAATACTACCAAGCCTCATTAGCCCAGGCATATATCGAGTACGATTTTTCTAGACAAAAAAATTGAAGCCCTATCGTTAGAATTTGGCAGGGCTTCATTTAATATTAAAGTGATATTGTTTAAATAAAAAACATAAATTAGAGTTTTCTATATGGCCTATTTAGTCAAAAAACCACTATTCATTTACGATAAATCTAGGCAGCGGGTCACTAAATTTTGACCAGTCTTCCTTCATTTCTATGTCGGTTAACAAACATTCATCTAGTTCTTGCTCGATTTGTTGTTGATTCATTTCGATTCCAATCCAGACGATTTCAGTTTGGCGATCACCGAAAATCGGATCCCATCTATCTTTTAAAGCCGGATCTTCCTGAAACTCGATTTCTTGCTCTTCCTGTGGTAAGCTGGCAATCCATTCCCCAGCTCCTTGAAATTGAATTGAAGCACCTGCTTGTGAAATGACACCAGGTATTTCACGACTTGCCAACCAAAAAAATCCTTTAGCTCGTACAATTTCTGCTGGTAATTCTTCTAACCATTGGTACCATCTTTCCGGGTGGAAGGGACGCTTCCGTCGATAGACAAAAGAGGATATACCATACTCCTCTGTTTCAGGCGTGTGTTCTTCATTCAGTTCCTTGATCCATCCGGCACCAGAGCTGGCTTGATCAAAATCAAATAAGTGGCGGTCCAATAATACGTTCGGTGAAATTAATCCATTACGAACGATATGCTGTTCGGCCTTTGGATTGATTTTTGATAAAAATGCTTGAAAAGTCTCTAAATATTCTGGTGTGACTAAATCTGCTTTTGTAATACAAAGAATATTGGCGAATTCAAGCTGGTCAATCAACAAGTCAGAAACATCCCGCTGATCGTAAGGATCATCTGTCTGTTGACGTTCCAATAATGTTTCCCCACTTTCATAGTCATTCCAGAAACGGAATGCATCAACAACGGTAATCATCGCATCAAGATAACAATGTGGTGTTAAATCAATCCCTGTCTCATCATTGATATAAGTAAAGGTTTGGGCCACTGGAATAGGTTCGCTAATTCCAGTTGATTCAATGACGATTCCCTCGATATCCCCCTGCATGACCAGTTTTTCAACTTCAATTATTAAATCTTCGCGCAATGTACAGCAAATACAGCCATTTGAAAGTTCTACCAGCTTTTCAGTAGTTCTTGAAAAGCCTTGATTTTCCACCAACTGTCTATCAATGTTGACTTCACTCATATCATTCACAATCACGGCCAGCTTTTTTCCTTCACGCTTTCGTAATAAATGATTTAATATTGTTGTTTTACCAGCACCTAAGTAACCACTCAGTACGGTAACAGGTATTTTCTTCATATTATTCTCCAATTCTTTTAAAAAGTATTTCTTTTGATTTTTTATAAATTAACGTCAGTAGAATGCCCATGACCATACAAAGCGCAATACTGGCTCCTGGAGGTGTACCAATTTTATAAGAACTTACTAATCCCCAAAATGTACATAAGATTGAAACCAGGCTTGCAATTATAAATACATAACGAAATCTTGTAGTTAATTGGATTGCTATTGCTGCGGGCAGAATGATAATAGCTGATACAAGAAGCATGCCAATCATCGGAATCATCATTGATATAAATAAACCAATTACTGCACTGAATGAGAACGAAAGAAATTTCGTTGAGATTCCTGATACCTTTGCGACATCTTCATTAAAAATCATCGTATATAATGAACGTTTTGTAATCATAAAGTAAATGAATATACCGATGGCTATTGCTAGAAAAACAGCAATCTGATGCCCCGTCACCGTTATAATCGATCCAAATAAATATTGATCCATTGTTTTCGAACCACTTGGACTAATTGACATTAGACAAAGAGCTATGGATAAACCAGCAGCCATTAAAATCGCTATCGAGACATCCGAGTAACTTTTAAAACGAACCCTTAAAAATTCTATTAAGAGGGCTCCTAAAATAACGATAATAATGCTCATCCATTCAGGCTGGCTTCCTATAACCAAACCTATTGCCACTCCTGCCAGAGCAATGTGACTTAATGTGTCTGCAATAAGAGATTGTTTTCGCATAATAAGGAACACGCCTATAATCGGTGCAATCAAGGCAATAAGCATGCCTGCAGCAAAAGCTCGCTGCATAAAGGCTAATTCAAACAACTTTCTTGCCTTCTTTCAAGATGTATAATTTGATCGATGTACGGTTTCACTTCATTGATATGATGTGTAATAATCACAATGGTTACTTTGGGGCACATACTTTTTAAAGTTTCATAAAAGATATTTCGCATCTTTTCATCCATACCGGCAGTAGGCTCGTCCAACAATAAGATTTCTGGGTTTGACATAAATGCCCTTGCTACACATGCTTTTTGCTTCTGCCCTCCAGAGAGTTTGCCAATTGGCAGATGAACAACGTTTTGTAAATCAAATTTATTCACTAATGCTTCTGCTTTTTCAATATCTGCTTTTGATACTCGTTCATACCATTTTTTTGATTTCCAAGAACCAGAAACGATAAATTCAAATACTGTACTGGGGAAATCCTGTTCAATGGAGGCAATTTGCTGTGGCACATAACTAGTATTTAGATTTTTAGGCCACAGTCTACTCCCTTTCCAAGGTTTTAGAAGACCTAATAGCAGCCTCATAGCGGTTGTTTTAGCTGCACCATTTTCACCTGTAATTGCTGCGAATTGGCCTTGTTCAATTGTAAAAGACAGATTTTCAATTACGATGTTTTTCAAGTAGCCAAAGGTCACATTATTTAAACCAATAGTCGACACTGTCATTTCTTTTCATCCTTTATTTCAAAGCTTCTTTTAGTACTTTCAAGTTTTCTTCCATAATACTAAGATATGTTGCATTTTTTTCTTGATCCTCAACGCTTAAACCTTCCAATGTGTTTAACACCGCAGTCTTTGCATTTAATTCCTTGGCAAGTGTTTCAGCAACTTTAGAGGAGGCATTCTCTTCGAAGAAAATTGTGTTAATACTATGTTCTTTAGCAAATTCTTTCAGTTCTTTTAACTGCTGGGCACTTGGTTCAGCATCTGGAGAAAGACCAGCAATCGGCACTTGAGTCAATCCATATGAATCTGCTAAATAACCAAAGGCTGCATGCTGTGTAATAATTTCTTTATTTTTTACATTGCCTAAAGCATCTTCAAATTTTTGATCTAATTCTTTTAATTTATCAATATAGCTATTTTTATTTTCTTCATATACCTTTTTATTGTCTGGATTGATTTTCATTAAATTGTTCGCAATTGTTTCAACTTCTTTGATGGCCATTTTAGGACTTAACCATAAATGAGGATCGAATTCATGATGATGTTCATGTTCTTCGGCCTCATGATCATGATTCTCATCTTCATGTACTTCTCCCTCATGATCGTGCTCTTCACCTTCATGAGAATGTTCCTCTTCCTCATGTTCGTGTTCTTCAGCAGAGAAAGGCAGAAGCTCAATCCCCTGAGAAGCATCAATAATCGTTAGATCTTCTGTATTAACAGTATCTTTGATTTCATCAATCCAAGTTTCCATATTTTCATTGTTAAAAACGAGGGCATCTGCATTTTGTATCTCTTCTAAATCTTTCGCTGCAGGCTCCCAATCATGCGGCTCTACTGAAGATGGAATTAGCAAAGTAACATTTGCGTTATCCCCAGCTATTTCTTTTGTAAATTCATACATCGGATAAAAACTTGTGACAATTTCCAGTTTATCCTTCTCTGTTTGATTTTGTGAGGCATTATCAGACTGATTAACTGTTTCGTCCGTTGACTGGCACCCGGCAAATATCACGGATGCAGCAAGTATAGAAGCTGTAAATAAATATTTTTTCATTGTAATCTCCTTTAATTCATCATTTAACATTGAGTAATCTCTATCAGCGGCTTTATTAGCAGGTTTAGAAAACTTAATTCAACTTCCAATCAAAAGGTGTTTCAAATTTGCGCCAATCTTCATGGAACTCTTCATCGGTTAAAAGACATGCATCTAACTGTCTTGTAATTTCATCCATCGGCAAATCAATTCCAATAATAACGAGTTGTGTTTTGCGATCACCAAATTCTGGATCCCAGCTTTCCCTCACACCAGGATTTTGAATAAAAACTTGTTGTTGCTGTTCTTGAGGTAAACTGGCAACCCAATAAGATAAAGGTGAAATATTCACTGCAGAACCAGCTTGTGAAAAGAGGATGGCAATCTCATTATGTCTGGCACTCCATATGAAACCTTTTGAACGAACGATTTCAATCGGCATGTTCTCTGCCCATTGTTTAAACCGTTTCGGATGAAATGGCATCGTACGAGTATAAGTAAAAGAACTAATCCCATATTCTTCAGTTTCAGGTGTATGGTTTTCATGACCCATTTCAAGTTCCTTTAACCATCCTGCAGAATAGGAAACGCGTTCAAAATCAAATCGCTTTGTGTTTAAGATTTCTCTTGGATTAATTTCGCCATATGTAGTACGAATCAATTTCGCATCTGGTTGTAAAGTTTTTAATACCTTTTCAAGTCGTTCCAGCTGGTCCTTGGTTACCAAGTCACATTTATTCAATATAAGAACATCACAAAATTCAATTTGATCAATTAATAAATCAGCCACATCTCTTTCATCCAAATCCCCGGCAGCCTCTTTTCGATCCAGCAAACTTTCGCCAGATTGGAAATCCGTCCAAAATCGATTCGCATCAACAACTGTTACCATCGTATCTAATGTACAACTTGCTGTTAAGTCGATACCCAATTCCTCATCGATGTAAGAGAATGTTTGGGCAACAGGGATTGGCTCACTAATTCCTGTTGACTCAATCACGATGTAATCGATATTCCCTCGTGAAGCAAGTTTTTGTACTTCGATTAATAAATCCTCACGCAAAGTACAGCAAATGCATCCATTAGAAAGTTCGACAAATTTTTCTTCCGTTCTTGAGATACCGCTTCCCTTTTCAACAAGGGAAGCATCGATATTAATTTCGCTCATATCGTTTACAATGACTGCGACACGCAGATTTTGTTCATTTTGTAATACATGATTTAATATGGTTGTTTTACCAGCTCCAAGGTAACCACTAAGTACCGTCACGGGAATTTTATTTGTCATCTTCTGATTCTCCTTAAGCGTAATCGCTACGATTTAAAAACGCGTAAAAAAATATACATTATTTTGTTTCACGATGCAATGTCACTCTTTTTAAACGTGGAGAGTACTTTTTTAATTCTAAACGCTCCGGATTATTGCGCTTATTTTTTGTGGTAATATAATTTTTATCACCTGTTTCTGTACAGGCTAGTGTAACTTGAACTCTCATCATTTATCCTCCTTCAAATAGTAATCATTACGATTTATAGCGTATGCCCATCTTTTTCCTTTGTCAACCATTTTTACTATCATTTTTTTAAAAATGCCTTTCACTTCACTAAAAGTGTATGGATTCTAACAATGATTAATCTCTAAAAATAAGTAAAAATCCCTGCACATGACAGGGATTTACTCTTTAGAATCATTTTTTCATTATACGCTGTTCAAAATTACGTTTGAATTTTTCTAACTTACTCATATCAACTTTACGCTTTTCAGTTGTATCGGTATATATTTTTTTTACGTCTTCAATTCCTTGCATAATGGTTCCCCATGTTTTCTCAAGTGTTTCCAACTGAAGGGAATTTCCAGATTTCAAGCGCGCCAATGCTTTTTCTTGCAATGCAGCATTATCCGCATTTCGCTGTAATACCTCGTTTGTTCTCTCATCTAATGCTTGCTGCGATTTTGCTCGCACTTGCTGGCGCTTTAATGCAACCGTTTGAACCAGAGCTTGTTTGAACAACGGTAGAGTCACGATGAAAGAGGCATTGATTTTTCGAACTAAATCGTCATTCCCCATTTGCGTCATTTTAATCATTGGAAGGCTTTGAAGTGCAACATTTTCTGCTAAATGCAAATCATAGATGCGTTGTTCAAGCATTTCTTTCGCCTGATTGAGGTTTTGCAGCTTTAATTGGTCCACTTGATTACCAGACGCTCTCACTCTGTGTTCCCAGTCAGGCAATACCTTCGCAGTAATCTCTTGAAGAGCCATTTCCCCTGCTACTATATATTTTTGCAGTTCTTCATAAAAGCTGAGGTTATGATGGAACATAGTTTCTAATTGGTCATTTTCTTTTAGAATATCTGTTTCGAATTTCTTTAAAGTAATCCCTACTTTTTCAACCTCTGCCTGCATATTTTCATATTTTTTATAAATGGCTTCCATTGAATCCTTTGCTTTATTGAAAAGCTTTTGAAATAAGGTTGGTTTCTTCTCCTTTTCAAAATCATTTAGATTAAAAGCATCCATAATTTTGCTAAGGTTCATTGTCAAGTCTGTCGCTTCATCCAGTTTAGTTCGTCGAATCGAGTTTATAATCATGTCTGAAAATCTTGAAATCTCTACAGCAGATTGGCTGCCAAATGTAACAAGCGAATTTAAATTTTCTATGTCTATATGACGTTTAATAGCTTGTATTTCAGGAGAATTTCGGGCTTTTTTTATAATCTCGGCTGTTTTTTTCTCTAACTCATTCGGCATTTGTACTTTCAAATTTTCAATTTCCTCCACCGTACTTCCTCCTTCCTTTAAAAGTGAGTTATCGTTTAAATAATCTTTTGAAAAAACTTGTCTTTGTTTTTGGTTGATCTTCTGGAATCTCCATATCAAATTGAACGGATGGCAATTGGTGAATATCGAAATAATTTCGGTTAATCCACACTTCGATATTATTATAATTCGTAGGTGTATAAATCAAAATATCTGCCCCCACTAAATTGAAAAAGCATAGTAGAATAATGTCGTTTTCCGTAAAGTTATCAGGCTTGTTATCATAAATAACAATTTTTGGAACGCTTCCCGTAAAATCAAAGGTCTCGACCAGTCGCAGAAACTCTTTATCCATGGTAATAATCGTCATTAGTATTTTAATTCGCAAATCATCTGTCATTTCCTGTAAAAACATATCTGACTTTATAAGCTCATTCATTTTCCCGACAATGAAATCCTGTACGGTTTGATTTAGATAGCCTAATCGGTATACAGGGTGTTTAAATAACTTTTCCTTTTCGATTAAACCGTTCCCATCAAAAATAAAGGAAGTCGAATACATTTCCTGCCTGCTATACAGAATCGTTGTAAAATCGACCTTTTCTTTAAATACCGTATTGACTGTATTCTTCAATTCAAATAACTCTTTCCAATAGTCCTCTAATTGTTCGTATGTACCACTAACTTTCACAAACAAATTAGGGACATAGACTATTTCATTTTTCACCTGGAACTCAGGTCTGATTTTTGCCTCTTCATGCCATAAAATTTTCATTTCGTCATGAGTTGTTCTTAATGTTATTGGTTTTGTAGAACCTGCTTCGTATTGTCTCGTTTTAAATATCCCTACATCGTCCCCGTATAAGAAACTCTCAATTTCCTCTTTTGCTTCATATGTCACCGTTTTCTTCCTTACACGTTTTGCTTCCAGAGGGAATGGTTCAAGTGGGAAGCTATTTGAATACACCATTCTTTTTGAGAAAGTGTCATTTGGATCGATTTGAGAAAACTTCTGTTCTTTGGCTGGCTCCGTATGAATATATAGGATATCCATCCCCATTAAAGAAAGAAAGATTAAAAAATATATCTCATGGGCTTTAATGTCGCCGTAAAAAATGATTTTCGGAATATCTTTTTCAGACTGGCCAGTCGGATATAACTTTGGCAGGATACGCTGGAGCCAAATTAACATTTTTACAACGAAAGTTTCCATTTTGGATGTATTGACAAATGATTCATTCTTAAGAAATAATTCAAGCACTTGCTGTAAAGCTTTATGAATAACTGGATAATGACTATGTCCATAAAATATGCGAGAATTAAAAAATAGGAAGTTTCCTTGTTTTTTCAATGCAGAAATATCTTGCGTTAAGGAGGACCCTATAAAATTTTTAAAATAGCTCATTTCATTATTTTGCGGAGTTAGGATGGGTCCATCAAATCGAACATAACGCCCATAACCCGTTAATTGTTCATCTAATCGGAACAATTCATTTTTATATATGTTAAAATCATTTTCTTCATCGCCCTCGACACCGAGAATTCGATAGAAAAATATCGGTAATACAGGAGTATCGCCAGGAATATATCCGATTCTTTTTTCGACGGGAACCAAAATATCCTCTAACGGATTCCTCGTTTCCTTTAAAGAAACAACATAGTTTGAACTCATAGACTCACCATCTTTTATTTTAAATTCAATATTTTTAGTTAAAATCAATTATACATCTTTTATCATTATGTTGAGAGTGTTTATCCATAATTTCTCATTATTCTTATATATGCGATTATCTGCTTCAGTTTGAAAGCCGTATCATTTGATTATTTTTTCAATAGAAATCTTAAATTTAGTTCTAAATTTGATCTGCACAAAATAAATTAGTAGAGTGGGATGACTCTGATTATACTGAATTTCTGGTTTTCGGAGCGCCTGTGGAAGAATTCATACTTTCGCAACACTTTTTGCTATTGTTTCTATAGCGAAAGAAATATAATAGAAGTAATGGAGGTACAGTATGCTAAAAATAAAAAATATCGAATTTATAAAAACTGTCTATGATGAATCTCTTTCACATAATATTTTCTCAATAGCAAATATTCAATTCTCCAATTATCCCCCAATCAATGGGGCTCTTTTGTATTGGAAAAAGAATACGTCTCGCGCTGATTTCACCCCCGAGGGTGACTTTAAGTTTTTCTATGATATGTCTAACATTACATACTACGCTTCTGTGAAATTTCCGAAAAATATTAAGCTGACTAGAGATCAAAGACAGGAATTAGCTTATATTTTGCTGGATGAGCGCGGATCTATTGGTACTTATAGTATAAAAACACACCCAAGCCGAAAAAAGAAATTCAAACCGCAAAAGGCTTTGGAAAAGTTAGACTTCCCGGTGGATTTCGATGTAAAATCAATTCCTTCTTATGTGGGACCGATTATCGATGAAATTGATATGAACCGAATGATCGAAGCGAATCCTAATATGTCTCAAAAGTTTATCCATGATTATTGCTTTTGGAGATATAATCTAGTAAAGCTTCATCCGACTGAGTTTGAGAAGTATCTAGATTACGTTGATTTTGCTTATGTTTGTTATGCATGTGATCAGTTAACGGAAAGTTACTTAATAGAACACCTTGATCAGGTGGATGTTGCTTCCCTGCAATACAACTATCCCGTATTATCAAGACTTTCTGCTTCCTTCAAAAACTATATAGTGAGTGAATTAAGACGTCAAAAATTAAAAATAAACGATCATTTTGAACAGGAAATCGATTTATTTATAGAAGATGAAACGTATTTTAGTGAGTATAGCACCATTCATTTACTAGATGAAGATGAATTAGAGGAAGAAGAAGAAAAGCTCGACTACCAGTTCTTCGAATTTGAGCGCGGTCAATATAAATGGACAGGCAGTGAACATATGGTTAAAGGCATTCCTTCACTAGCGAGTCAGATTTACGATGACATGGGCTACAAAAAACGCTCCAATAAAGAAATGGATATTTATTTCTATCAATATTCAAATAGACAGATACAATTAATGAGTGCTGTTTTGGAACCTCATTGGCTGCATCGCTACCGAGACAAAATAGATTGGAAAACAGCTAGTCAATATAATGAGTATTTAACGGAAGACTTCTTATCTGCTCATATCCAATATATCGATTTCGAAGCGCTCGGCAATAATCTATGGTGTGAACTTTCAGAGGATTTCATCAAAAAATATTTAAAGCATTTTAATCATAACCAGCCTGTACCCATTATCATTCGCCATTTAACAGAAGAATTGTATTTAAATTATAAAGATATGATCAAAGTAGATTCAGATCTTTTATTTCAATATTATGATGCTGTGGGCAATGATGAATACGAACGTTTACAAGAGCTTTTAAGCGAATAAAAAAGGTATATCTGGATAACAAACATATCCATTATACCCTTTACGAAAAATCAGGAACAGTTCTCGACTATTCCTGATTTTTTTATGACTATAAAAATTGATTTTGCATCTTTTGTGTGATATCTGCCACATTTAAAGGTTTACTAAAGTAATATCCCTGGACATATTCGCAATTATAGCGCTTCAGGATTTCCATTTCCTCAATCGTTTCGACCCCTTCAGCTACTACTTTTAACTTTAAAGCGTGGGCTAAAGCAATAATGGCTGCTACCATGGCCACGCCTGATTCACCTTCACTTATATTGACGATGAAAGTTCGATCTATTTTAAGCGTATCCACAGGAAATTCTTTTAAATAACCCAAGGAACTATAGCCTGTTCCGAAGTCATCGATTGCTACTGTCAGTCCAAGATTTTTTACCTCTTGGATTTTATTAATTAGATCATTATTATAATCCATCATGCTCATCTCGGTAATTTCAATCTCTAGATGCTTGGGATTCACATTCGTTTCTTCAAGAATTTCAACTAGCCTTGCAACGAATTTTGGTTCCTTGAAATGTAAAGGGGAAATATTAACGGCAACTCTTAGATTGAATTCGAACTGCTTTTCCCAGTCTTTAATTTGCAGTGCAGTCGTTTTAAGAACCCATTCGCCAATGTCATTGATGAGGCCACAATCTTCTGCAAATGGAATAAATTCATTTGGTGGAATTTGCCCTAGCTCTTCATCACTCCAACGAAGAAGTGCCTCCATCCCGATTAGTTCTTCCGATTGCACATCCATTTTCGGTTGATAATGTATTTCTAGAAGGTCTTCTTTAATAGCATTTCGCAGCTTGGATTCGAAAATAAGGACATGGTCATTTTTTCCCTGCATGATATTAGTGAAAATCTCGTATTGATTTCCTTTTCTATTTTTTGCTGCATACATGGCCAAGTCAGCATTAACGAGTAAATTATCTACGTCTGTACCATGCTGTGGGTAGATACTAATTCCAATACTAATAGTTGAGTAGAATTCATGGGAGTTTAAAAAATATGGTTTTTCAAATATTTTCATTAGCTTTTTTGCCATTTCGGAAAGCAGGGTTATATCTTCAAGTATGTAAACAAATTCATCTCCATTTAAACGGTAAAAGGAGTTGCCGGTAAGATCAATGGACCTGAATCGATCTGCTACTTCTACTAAAAATAAGTCCCCGACATTATGGCCAAGAGCGTCATTTATATGGCGGAAACGGTTAATATCAATAAAGAACAGGGCGAACTTAGATTCTTTTTCTTTG
Source organism: Lysinibacillus fusiformis (assembly GCA_030027265.1). Classification (GTDB taxonomy): domain Bacteria; phylum Bacillota; class Bacilli; order Bacillales_A; family Planococcaceae; genus Ureibacillus; species Ureibacillus fusiformis_A. The sequence goes on from JASENG010000005.1 coordinate 20,504, forward strand.
CTTTGTATAATTAGTTGACTCAATTTTTGAGCCAGGCACCTACGATTGGGCAACCCTGTTAATACATCGTGATTAGCAAAATGTGTAATCATTTGAATATTTTTTTGTTCTGTTATATCAGTACGAATCGAAATATACTGATACGGCTTTCCCTTTTGATTTAAAAAAGGAACGATTGTTGTTTGTACCCAGTAAAGTGTACCATCCTTTGCACGATTGCATATTTCGCCATTCCAAGTTTGACCGCTGCCAATTGTTTTCCACATTGTCTTAAAAAAATCTTTTGTATGAAATTTAGAATTTAATATACGGTGATTTTGACCAATTAATTCTTCACGACTATATTTTGAAATTTCGCAAAATCGATCATTCACAGCTGTTATATTTCCATTTGGATCGGTCACAGCCAGGATGACAGCTTCATCAACTGCTGCCTTAATATCTTTTAATTCTTCATATGTATGCTCCATGAGTGAGGTTTCCGTTAACTGATTCTGATTATTTATCATGAAGTCCCTCCGTTGCAAATTGACTGAAATATCATAAAATAATTTATTTTTAAGTATTATAGAATTATTATACATTTAAAAACAATAGGATAATAGAGTAAATGTCGAAAAATGTATATAAATTGTTACAAATTATATGGTAGCGTTTAGTAAAATAGTCTCGTTTTTGAACTATTTAAAAACAACCTCACCTGAAATGCCTTCAAGTAAGGTTGTTATAGGGCGTTTTCTAAATCCGCATCAATTACCAAAATCAAGTCCCCTTTTTAATACGGCTCTCTCATTATAAGCATCCAATTGCTGCTTGGACAAACTAAGTAAGTAAAAGGCAAAATTGATAGGTTCTAATCCATACTGCAGACACGCCTCTTTATAATAATCATAGCCAACTTGATATTCCATCATCTTACTTCCATCCTTTCATTTGTTTTGCTTGCTCGTTAAATGCATCCAGTTGTTCATGGGATAATTGCTGTACAAAAAAATAATAACTAATCGGTTCTAGTTCGAAGTCCAAGCATTTCGTTAAATAATAATCATAACCCTCATGATACATCGTCATCGTAGATCAAATCCTTTCGATTTTTGTTATATAACAGTTTGCGTTTTATAAATTTAATATAGTACAGAACTTCCTATTCGTCAACGAAATTTTCTGAATAAATAATAATTAATTTATAATACAGCCAATTTCAGTGATTCGGATGGTATTGGTGATCTGATACGATTTTAAGGGTTTGGCTCTTGTTAAATCGCTTGAAACCAAATAAAAAACCCACGCAAACTACGTGAGTTTTGGATAACACTTTTTATGATATTAAACTTTTTACTACTTTCGACATTGTAGCCCCATCTGCTTTTCCAGTTAGAAGAGGTTTTGCAATCTTCATGGCATCCCCCATGTTCATTCCTTTAGTGATACCTGCATTAGTTAACACTGCTGAAATTTCTTCTTCCGATAATTGTTTTGGCAAGAAACTTTTTAGTAAAGTAAGCTTTGCTTCTTCCTTTTCAATTAGATCATCACGATTTGCTTGTTTAGCCCCATCCAATGATTGGTTTGTTTGTTTAATTTCCCGATTTACAATGGCGATTTCTTCTTCATTTGATAAGGGTACACCTTTTTCTTTCTCGGCTGTATCTAGCGCTGATTTTAAAAGTGTCAATACCCCTTTTGCCAGGACATTTTTTTCTTTCATAGCTGTTTTTAATTGTTCAAATACTGTTTCTTTAAGCAATTTATATTCATCCTTTCATATATAACGTCTCCAGTAACACTATTTACTATATTAGAAATAAGGGAATTTCGCCAATAATAGAGAACTAAGGAAGCTTAAATAATTTTTTGATCAAAAAAACAAAACTAAATTACTAAATCATTAAAATATTTATTTTTATTTATAAATTGATATTCTATAAAAAAACGTTTCCATTCTCTAAAAGAGCTTTAATTCATCAAATTATACAATAGTCTGAAAATTCTCTATTGAAATAATCTTCTAAACTAATATAATAGTCCTTACATTACATCATGATGTTATATAAATAAATGGGCATCTTAGAGAGGATTTGTTTCGTATGAAAGATTTTTTTAGTAAGCTATTAACCGGTATGAGTTTAGGGATTGTCGTTTGTTTAATTCCAAATGCTCTAGTTGGAGAAATATTAAAATTAATTATTCCGTATGCTCCATTTTTTGAAACAGTATTAAATGTTTCCGTTATCGTAATGAGTTTGCTTCCAGTTATAATTGGCGTGATGGCCGGCATTCAATTTAAATTAACACCTATCCAGACTTGCTCAGTTGGACTGGCCGCTTTTATCGGCAGTGGAGTTACATCCGTTATGGAGGATGGCTCCATTACAATGGCAGGAATCGGAACGGTTATTAATATCGGTTTAACCACTGCCCTTGCTATTTTATTTGTTCAAATTTTAGGAACAAAATTAAAAGACTGGACGTTGCTTGCAATGCCGGCTTTAACGATCTTTATTCCAGGTTTGATTGGATATTCAATCCTTCCTTATGTAAAAAACAGTTCTCTTTTAATTGGGAATGGGATTATGTATGTCACTGATCTTCAACCAGTTATAATGGGTGCACTTATTGCCATGATTTTCTCGATTCTTATTATCTCACCTATCTCGACAATCGGAGTAGCAACGGTAATTATGCTTTCTGGAATTGGCGCAGGGGCGGCAAACCTTGGAGTTTGCGCTTCAGGTGTCGGAATGTGTATTGCGAGTTTGCGTTCGAATAATTTCGGTACGGCAATTGCACATGTAGCATCAGCTAAAATCCAAATGCGCAATTTCCTTATGAAGCCGAAAATTGCTTTACCAATGATATTGACAGCAGCCATATTAGGAGGTCTAGCTGGTGTATTCCAGATAGAAGGAACGCCGTATAGTGCAGGATTTGGACTGGCTGGTTTCGTTGGCCCGCTTAAATATCTGGATATTGTAGGCTGGCAAATGGAAAGCATCATTCTCTCATTTACCCTATTTATCGGCTTACCGATCCTTTTAAATCTATTATTCATAAAACTATTTGAATCAAAACTGAAATGGGTAAAATCAGATGACTATAAAGTAAATTATGAATAAACGAATCCCCTCATCTATAAAGAAATTTTAAGATGAGGGGATTTTACTGCTCCAAAGGATACTGCCCTGCCCCACAATAATTCTTGTTAAACCGCTGTATCCGATCTTTTAACACGCTTTTACGTGCATATCCATATTGAATATATAAGTTATATAAATGTTCATCATGTGTTTTATTAACATGCGCTTCAATCCTAGTATATCTCACTACGGTTGCTGTTACTTTAAAACCAAGATTGTTTGACAAACTCTGGAAAATTCTCTCGATTGTTTTTACTGAAATTGCTTCATTTTGTTTATTTCCTAAACCTAACCAAACAAACTCCCCCTCTTTACTTGAAGGTAATAATTCTTCCGTTTCGCAGTGAAATAAATCCAGCCACTTAAGTAGTGTATCAGATAGCAAGAGCTTTCTTATTTTGTTATTTTGAATAATTGTGATTTCGGTTTCTTTAATATGTGACCATTTTAACCCTGCAATTTCCGAAGGTTTTACGCCAATTTCAAGCATCAAATTCACAAGGCAAAAATTTCTCAAAGCAAACCATTTGTATTCATTATCTGAAGAAGATTGATATTCTTCAATCCAATATCTCGAAACTTTCTCGACTTGCTTATTTGACAAAGTCTGAATCGGTTTGTTCTCCAACCGGCTGGGTTTTAATAAGTTTTGCGGGATTTCATTTATTCTATTTCGCTGCTTTAAAAATTGCAAAAAATGATGCAAGGATGCTTTTTTGCGATTGATACTTGCTGCTGATGAATAGCTATCCGTTAAAAATTCATTATACGATTCAATGATTTTACTTATTGGATCTTCAAAAGTGTACTGGTGCTCCTTCATATAATTCAAGAATTGCCGTGTATCAATGAAGTATTGCTTAATTGTATGAGGTGATTTCTTCAAGCTTCCTAAATAAGTTTTATAATAAATCGCTAAATCAACCATTTAAGTACCTCCTTATCGACTTGGACGTGAATTTATATTTATTATAAAGTGTATTTTGGGCGAGAAATTTCTTTTTATTTATTATATAAACAGTGTCGGATAATATGCAAGTAACCCAGTCAGAAAGCTTGATGCACAAGGTTCAATTATAGCAGAGAATAATTTCTAGTAAACTCACGATATTTTACAGTTATTTAATTTGCATTTTTTCTTGAATATTCAAAATAGGATGCTTGCGAAAGTTATTGTAGTATATACTGGGGATAACAAACAAAAGGGGCTGTTTGAATGCAAGTACGTACGACAAGATTAGAGGAAGAGGATGCTAAGATTATTTATCAAGAGACCGCTGGATTAGCCATCATTACAATCCATCGACCCCATTTAAAGAATGCATTAACTGCTAATATGTGGAGCCAATTGGCAAAAATCGCATTGCTAACTCTCGATAATCCGAAAAATAAAGTGCTGCTCCTGCGAGGCTCAGGCGCTAATTTCACGGCAGGTTCCGATATTAAAGAATTCAATTCGATTTCTTTAGAGGAAGCAGAAGAGGCATTTGTTCATATGGAAAAAACCATTTCAACCATCGAAAGGTTGCCGATACCAGTCATTGGTGTTATTAATGGTCCTGCAATGGGGGCTGGACTTGAATTGGCACTTGCCTGTGATATTCGTATCGGTTCAGATAAAGCGCGCATGGGGATTCCGGTCGGGAAATTAGGAATAACGCTAAATAATAAATTTGCAAAAAGGCTAGTAGACTTGGTTGGACCATCCGCTACAAAGGATTTTGTATTTACCGGGCGCATGTATAAGGCTGAAGAAGCATACAAAGCTGGAATGTTAAACTATTTAGTTGCTGAAAAGGATTTAAATAAATTTGCAATTCGTATGGGGAAACTGGTCGCTGGTATGTCTCCTTCTTCCTTATTAGCAGTAAAACGCTCTGTCCAAGAGTGTTTGGATTCCGTGCCCGAGTTATGGAATACTTCCAGCCATTTTGTGGATTCCGAAGACTTTCCGGAAGGTGTCCGCGCATTTGTTGAAAAACGTCCACCGAAATTTTCACGCAAATAAAGATAAGTCTGCCTAGAAATACACCTTTCTAGGCAGACTCACCCAACCCGTTATTTCTTCATATAATACCTTTAATTGTAATCTCGATAGACAACGGTTCGAATTCAAAATGACGTATAAATTGTTCCGAAATTAATTGCTGTAATCCGCGCATTTTCTCCATCACATCATAATTTACAGGTGAAGCTATATAGACGGCAATATATAATATTTGTCTGTATTCTTTCATAACAAATTGAATCGATTCAATTTTCGCAATGACCCTGAATTGCGTAATAATATGTTTTACTAAATCCACATATACATTTTTGGATATCACAATTACTTGCTGGTGAAAATCAGGCTGTACAATGGTTGTCTCCCCTAGTTTCACTTTATTTTTCGAAAAGATATCAAACCCTCTTTGAATAAACCGTTTAAAAAAATTTTGTTCTACCTGTTTATATGGAATTGGCATTACGTGTTTTCCTTGTGTACTCCGGATAAATTGCGCCATTTGAATTTCTCTTTTTGAACGGATTTCATCAATATGGTGATATTGTAGAATAGGTTCTAGCTGTAAACGCTTTGCAATCTTTTTTGTCATTTTATCTGAAGTTCCGATAATCAGGATGGATTGTACCTCATACTTTTTAATGGCATCGATAACTTGCTGTTGATGCTCAACCTCTTGGAATATCGCTCGACGAACAGCCGTAATCGTATTTTTTTCAAATTTAGCTGATGTTCCTGCTATTTTCTCTCCATTTATAATTAATAATCCATCATCAATAATTGCTTCGATTTGGTTTTCGTATGCAAATTGAATTGCACTCGTACTTTTTCCAGTCCCGCTAGGCCCGCTTAAAGAATGTACAATCATCATCAAATCCACTCCAACCCGTTTTTTATAGTGTAAATCAAATTTATAAAAGATTCTATTCTTATGAAAAAGGAGCTCTACATAATAGAGTGAAGTCTTTCTAATCCTGAATGTTTCTCTATATTTTCTCTTTATTTCATTTTTTCTTAAAAATTAGCCAATTTGTGCAGGCTCTATGTTAAAATGTGATTTATATTTTTATAGAGTAGAAGGAGTGATCCATCATGAGAGTGAATCCGTCAAAGAAAATGTCATTATTTGAACCTGCAATTTTTGCGAAGTTGAAAAGCTTTGCAAAGCAACAAGAAAAATTGCTCGGGTTTAACTTAATCGACTTAAGTTTAGGCAGTCCTGATATCCCCCCACATGATATGCTCCTTAAATCCATGTCGGAACTAAGCAGTCAGGCCTCATCCTACGGCTACACGTTAACTGGCTCGAATGAATTTTATGAAGCGGTTGCTAGATACTATTTGCGTGTAAATAAGGTTGAACTAAACCCTCAACATGAAATCGTTCAAACAATTGGCTCCCAGGAAGGGCTAGTCCACTTACCGATTGCATTTTGTGATCCAGGAGATTACGTTCTTACAACAAACCCAGGATATGTTGCCTATGCAGCCGGAATCACTTTAGCAGGCGCAACCCCTTATTACATACCACTAGATGGAGACAACGGATTTCTGCCGAAGCTTAGTGCCATCCCGGAAGAAATCGCACATAAAGCAAAATTATTCATATTAAATATGCCGGGAAATCCTGTTCCAATGGCCCCCTCTATAGAGTACTTTACAGAAGTAGTGGATTTCGCTAAGAAGTACAATATTATTGTCTTACATGATGCGGCATACTCCGAATTTTATTTTACTGGGGATTCACCGATTAGTTTTCTGGCAGCACCCGGAGCAAAAGATGTTGGATTAGAAATCAATTCCCTTTCAAAAAGCTTTAGTTTAGCAGGTGCCAGAGTCGCTTACATTGCAGGCAATGCCGAAATGATTGACATTATCAAACAATTGAAATCCAACTTGGACTTCGGAATTTTCAACCCAATACAAGCAACAGCTGCTCTTGCATTAGATCATGCGGAGGAAATCACGGCACCACTTCGCACAACATTTGCGAAACGCCATGCTATTCTTATGCAGGGGCTATTAAATCTTGGTTGGGAAGTAGCCCCTTCTAACGGAGGAATGTTTGTATGGGCGAAGTATCCTTATGAGATAGACAGTGTATCCTTTGCGTTTAAAGCCATCGAACAAACGGGTGTTCTAATGGTGCCAGGAACTGCATTTGGCTCAGAAGGTGAAGGGTTTGTTCGTTTGGCGCTGGTTCAAAACGAAAATCTACTAAGTGAAGCAGTAAGTCGCTTGAAAACTTTATCAATATAAATGTGAATAATTAAGTCTTTACTCTCCCCAAAAAAGGATGTCTCAACTGTCGAGACATCCTTTTCCGATTGAATTACATATCATATTTATTTTCGCTATCACGTTCGTATCGATTGTATCTTCTTTTTAATAGCCCGAACAAATGACTGATTAATACTTTTAATAGCGCATAAGCAGGAATACCTAATATAACACCAGCAACCCCAAATAATGACCCAAATGTTAATAAAACAAAAATAATCGTAATTGGATGGACAGAGAGGGATTTTCCCATAATATTGGGTGTAATGAACTTCCCTTCTATTAACTGTACAACCGTCCATACAACGATCAATTTCACCAGCATGATCGGTGATGTAACAATCGCTATAACAAGTGCTGGTGTAATGGCGATTACCGGTCCTAAATACGGCACAACGCTTGTAACCATCGCTAAAATTCCCAATAAGAAAGCATAATCAAGCTGGATAATTAAAAAACCAATCGTCATCATGACACCGATACAAATGGATACCAATATTTGGCCAAGTATGTACGAACTTACTTGCTTATCCATCTCTTTTAAAACTTGTCCTACTTCATTTCGTGCACGCGGCGGAAAGATTCTCAAAATGAATTTCGGTAATTTTTCACCTTCATAAAGCAAATAAAATAAGATGAATGGTACAGTAACCAGGGACAATACGATGCCAGTTAATGTGGAAACGAATCCAGTAATCCCTGTAGCAACAGTTGAAGCAATGTTCGTAATCGTGTCTCTTACAGTTGAGACCAGGTCATTAGAAACCTTGTCTAAAACTGTTTCAGACTCAAGGTCATACTTTGCAAGTAATTCATGAAATCCCGGACTATCAAAGTATGCCATCGTTTTTTCCGTGAATTGATTAAAGTACGCTGGAAAATCTTCCACTAAGTTTGTAAATTGTTCTCGTAAAAATGGATAGACAAGTAAGGAAAGCAATGTCAGGAGTGCGCCCACAATTACATAGAGTATTAAAATTACTAGGCTTCGAGGTACTTTTCCCTTTCCGCTTTTATCCGCTAATCTTACAAATGGCCGTAAAAGATAGTAGCCAATAATCGCTAAGACGCCCGGTAAAATAACAACTTCAAATAAAACTTGCAGTGGGTAAAAGATAAAATTAACTTTATTGAATACAAAAATAATGCAACCAGCCAAAAGTAATGTAATCAGTAAAAATAAGAGATTTTTCCCACCTAAAAATCGGATAAATTTTGTCTGGAAAAATGATGATCTTTCCCTTGTTAACCGATCTTCATAACCCTTTTCTCTCTCCAAAAAACCACCCCGTCAAACTATGAATTTATAATTCATTTTATTTTATCATGTATAATGTTTTTTCATAAAGTGTAACGACTACCATCCATTGGAATTTTTCTTAACAATTGGATATAAAAATTAGGAGGAAAATTATTCCTCCTCTAATTGCAAAAAGTCATGTAACTTCTGTTTATTTGTATCAAGATCAATCTCGATTACATCTCCGGCATGTCGGTAAGATTGGTAGCTGTAGCTGCCTTCAACAGGGATTGTTAGTTTTTCGATTTCTACTTTCCCGCCAACAGCTAGAGACAGCACAGTCTTAATCTCTTCAGAGGTCGTTAAATCTGTAGTGATATATCCTTGGGCAGCACCGATTAATTTAGGAAGATTATTTATATTTTTAGGTGATAATAATTCATCCTTTAATGCATCAATCACCTTTTGTTGACGTTCTACACGTCCAAAATCTCCGTCTGCATCATGCCGGAATCGTGCATAGCCCAGCAGCTCTTGTCCATTTAATTGCTGAACACCCTTTGATAAGTTAACTCCTATAAAAGCCGACATATCTTTTTCCACGTCCATTTCAATGCCATTCGGTGCAAGTATATCGATCAGTGATTCAAAACTTTTAAAATCGATCAATGCATAATGATGTATCGGAACTTCAAACATAGAATTTAAAGTATCTTTTAACAGCTGGACACCATCTAAATAGTAGGCAGTATTTAATTTATAGGATTTATAGCCAGGTATATCAGCATAGATATCTCGCATAAACGATACAAGTTTCAAATCTTTTGTATCCTGGTTCCAAGATAGCAGCATCATTGTATCTGAACGAGATTCCTCCTCCCCCCTTGTATCCACACCGATAATTAAATAGTTTTTAACGGTTTTATGTGCTTGATCTGCAACAAATTCCTCTTTTGGCAATTTCGTTTCCTCTGCAAGACTAAGCCCCTTTTGATATTGAAAATAAGAATAAATGCCGATGCCTATCATCAGTAATAATAATAGTGTAAAAAACAGCCTTCCCTTTCGTAACTTCCGTTTTTTATATCGAGTCTCTCTCTGCTCTTCTATTTGATGTTCTTCCATATACTCTCCCCCTGACGAAAATTCAATTACGAGACGTTTGGAATCATAGAAAGGTTCATTTTTCCATTATTATACTACGGCTTTAGATAAGAAGCTTGAAAAACCCATGGATAATTTCAATAATTTGTTTCGTTATCTATATCATGGTACAATACTATTTATTTTAAGCATTGGAGGCGTAAAAATATGGAAAAAGCTACATTTGCAGGTGGATGTTTCTGGTGTATGGTAAAACCTTTTGTAGAATGGGATGGAATACATAAAGTAACTTCCGGCTATATGGGTGGACATTTAGAAAACCCTACATATGAACAAGTAAAAAAAGGAGATTCTGGACATTTAGAAGTTGTTCAAATCGAATTTGACCCTAGTATTTTCCCTTATGAGAAATTACTGGAAATCTATTGGGTGCAAATTGATCCGACTGATGACGGCGGACAATTCCATGATCGCGGAGAATCTTATAAAACAGCTATCTTCTATCATTCAGATGAACAGCAAAAGCTAGCTGAACTCTCAAAACAGCAATTAGCGGAAAGCGGACGTTTTAAAAAACCTATTGTAACGGAAATCAGAGAAGCTCGTACATTCTTTGAAGCCGAGGATTATCACCAGGATTATTATAAAAAAGAAGAAAAACATTACAAGGAAGACCGCGCAATCTCTGGCAGAGATGAGTTTATTGACGCTCATTGGAAATAATTCTTTCCCAATCATTTCATGGGCAATAAGATAAATTAACAAAAGGCGACAAATTCAAGATGAATTTTGTCGCCTTTTACTATTTAATAGCGCTTTTAGGGCTATTCTACCATGGTTATCGTTAAATGAATTCACTGATTGCGGCAAGGAATCTCGACCCATATCGTTCCAGTTTATTTTGACCAACCCCGCTCACTTCCAAGAACATTTGTTCGTCAGTCGGTTTTTTCTCACACATATCCTTTAATGTCTTATCAGAAAAGACAACAAATGGCGGTACACCCTCTTGTTCTGCTAATTCTTTTCGAACCGCTCGTAAATGTTCGAATAAAGGATCATCCTGTTTCACAGTGGTTACTTCCAGCTTCGTACGACGTAACACTTGTTTTTTTCCTAAAAGAACTGCTTTTCCATCATCGGAAATATAGATTGTGGGGAATTGCCCCGGTTGGACAAGCAAAACTTTTTCAGAAATTAAGAATTCGATAAAACTTGAAATTTCCTTTGCCGTCATGGATTTTAAGATGCCAAATGTAGTTAAATGCCTAAATCCTTCAATTTTTTTATTGCGCGATCCTGACAATACTTGGGCGGTAATCGTTTTGCCAAATTTTTGCCCCATACGAGCTACACAGGACAGCACTTTTTGCGCATCCTCCGTTACATCCATCTTAGGGCGCGCATCAATACAATTGCTGCATTGCCCACATTCCTTGACCTGTGTTTCACCAAAATACTGTACTATGTATGATTGTAAACAAGTTTCTGTATGACAGTAATCGACCATGCTTTGGAGTTTCTCCAGTTCAAGTGGAATTCGTGAGCGATCTTGTGCTTGATCGATCAAAAAACGCTGTGTCTGTTCATCAGATGAACTATAAAGCAAGATACATTCACTTGGCAATCCATCTCGCCCAGCCCTACCAGCTTCTTGATAATAGCTTTCCATATTTCGTGGCATTTGATAATGGATCACGAAGCGAACATTCGTTTTGTTTATGCCCATCCCGAATGCATTTGTGGCTACCATGACTTGCACTTCGTCCTGCAAGAAACGATTTTGTTCCTGAGTTCGATCAGCTTCCCCCATTCCGCCATGATACTTTGCTGCACGTACACCGCTCTTTAATAACAGTTCATATACGGCTTCTACTGATTTTCTAGTCGCAGCATAGATAATACCCACTTCATTGGGGTTATTTTTCACATATTTTTTAATATATTGCTCTCTGTTTTCTCCTATCAGGACCTTGAATGATAGATTATCCCGCGAAAAGCCAGTAATAAAACTATCATTTTCGCTAATGTGCAATAAGGTGCAAATATCTTCGCTGACTGTTGGTGTAGCGGTTGCTGTTAAGGCAATGACAGTTGGCTTTTTTGTCCATAAAGAAACAAGAGAAGAAATGGTTCTATAGCTTGGTCTAAAATCATGCCCCCATTGAGAGATACAATGGGCTTCATCTATTGCAATAAGAGGCACATTTAATTGTGAAAGCTCGTTTCGGAACATCTCATTTTCAAGTCGTTCGGGTGCAATATATAGTAGCTTTACATTGCCATTTCTTACATTAGCCATCGTTTCATCGATTTGACTATACGTTAATGAACTATTAATATAAGCAGCTTGTATACCATTGGAATGAAGAAGATCCACTTGATCCTTCATTAAGGAGATTAGCGGGGATATAACTACGGTTGTGCCCTGGACACATAAGGCAGGCACCTGATAACAAAGGGACTTCCCGCCTCCAGTAGGCATAACGCATAGTGTATCCCGGCCATTTAGTACATTCTCAATTACTTGCTGTTGACCAATTCGAAACTGTTCGTATCCAAAAAATTGTTTTAAAACCTGCTGTGCTTGTTGTATCATAGTATACCTCTCTAGTTAAGTGGTGCTCTTATTATACTACGAAAAGACACTAAATGAAAAAAATGCTAATTTAAATAAAATTAAGAGTACAATTCGACATGAACAAATTGTACTCTTTCACTCTATATATCGAAATCTTCAAAATAGTTCAGAAAAAAGCTTCTAGATAAAAATCCCCGCATCCATAAGTTTGAGATTGTTTGAAATGATTGGCTTGAAACTCATATGATCTAAAATATCTCTCTGGAGGTCTATCCCAGGGGCTATTTCAGTAAGTTTCAGACCTTTTTTTGTTAATATAAAAACAGCTCGTTCCGTTACATAGATAACGTTTCGGGAATGATTCGAAGCATAAATGCCACTGAAGGTAATTTGTTGAGTCTGCTCTATGAATTTGGCAACCCTGCCTTCTTGCAGAATATCCAGCCGGCCATTTTCAATCGAAACCTGTAGTCCATCCGTAGTAAAAGTAGTACAAAACACAACTTTTTTGGCATTTTGAGTTATATCGATAAACCCTCCACATCCAATGGCCCTTCCATTGAATTTTGAAACATTGACATTGCCAGACCGGTCAACTTCTGCCGCCCCCATAAATGTAATATCGATACCTGTTCCATGGTAATAATCGAATAAATATTCATGTTCTATAATTGCATCGGCATTCCTAGCGACACCAAATTCATTTTTCCCTACTGCTGTACCTCCAATGATGCCTGATTCAAGGGTTAACACAATATCTTCACCAATACCTTCTTCAGTTGCAATATTGCCTATAACATCTCCAGGAATACCAATCCCTAAATTGACAACGGCTTTTTTCTCTAATTCTTGTACAGCTCGACGTCCAATTATTTTTCGGATATCAAGAGGAATTGGTTTTATCGATTCTTTCGGCGTGCGGATATCTCCGGAGAATACTGGCGAATAGACTTCGCTAGGTGTTTGTTTATGGTCTTCATATGGATTTTCAACTAACACATATTCATCAATTAAATATCCCGGTACCACAACATTCTTAGGATGGAATGAATCTTTTTGTGCCACGTATTTCACTTGAGCAATGACTTTTCCTCCGTAAGCTTTTGCCGCCTGGGCAGCTGATAAGATTTCTAATTTTAGTGGCTCTTCATCAGTTGTCAGGTTTCCGGATTCATCGATACTTGTTCCCCGAATGAAAACGTAATCAAGAGGAATTGAAGGATACAATAAAAACTCTTCTTCATTTATGTTTATCACTTGTATAAGATCTCCGGCTGCTTTTGTTCTTTCATTAAACTTTCCGCCTTCTATACGCGGGTCTACGAAAGTACCTAATCCTACAGGAGATATTTGTCCCGGCATTTTATTTGCCATTGCACGCAGCAGATGAGTTAACTGACCTTGAGGCCAACAGTAGCACTCTATTTTATTTTCTTCTATTAATTTTCTTGCTTTTGGAGCCAATCCCCAATGCCCGCCAATAATACGCCGGATTAAACCTTCCTCAGCAATATTTTCAAGACCATTAGTTTTATCGGATTGGCCTGCCGTGTGAAATACAGTTAAATTTTTAGGATGCCCGCTATTTCTGTAAACGCCGCCTATTGCTTGCAAAATTCTGTCGCACTGCCCCATACCACCAAAGCCTACAAGACCGATTGTACTATTATCGGGAATTTTTCGAGCAAGTTCCAATGCATCAATTAATTTAGCCACATGATCACCTTCCTATTACCTACCGATTTCTTAATGTACTGAAGGTATAGAAAAACTTAAGAATTGAAAACGGGTAATTGATTTCTATAGAAACGATTACTAAAATTCATTGCTTGACTGTTGAATAGTTCGGTTGGCATCTCTTTTAAATTGGGAGAAATAATTGGCCTATAATCCATGTTGCCCAAAATATCTTTTTCAATATCAATACCCGGTGCATATTCGATTAACTCGACACCATCTTGATTTAATTGAAAGACAGCGCGTTCTGTAACAAAATATACTGGCTGTTGCTGCTCCCTCGCATAGTTACCGCTAAATGTAATTTGATTAACCTCCTTTAGAAACTTTCTGTATTTCCCTTCTTTTAAGATGTGTAATCTTCCATTCAAGATTTCGACTTCCAGCCCGCCCGCTGTAAAAGTACCTAAAAATACAACTTTTTTTGCTGGTTGAGTGATATCAATAAAACCTCCACAACCAACTGCTCGGTTACCTAGCTTACTGACATTTACATTGCCAAAATAATCGACCTCGGCCATACCCATATAAGTAATATCTACACCCGCACCGTTGTAGTAGTCGAATAGATAAGGGTGTTCAATGATTGCATCCGCATTTTTTCCTATACCAAAATCTGTTCCACCGGAAGGTACTCCTCCAATGACTCCTGATTCAACGGTTAAATGAATATTTTTTAAGATTCCTTCTTCACTTGCGACTGGACCTACTGTATCTCCTGGAATGCCAATCCCTAAGTTTACGACAGCATCCGGGAATAATTCCATAACCCCTCGGCGACCAATTATTTTTCTTACACCTAAAGGAATCGGTTCAAGCGCTTCTTGCGGAACCTTTAAATCTCCAGAATAAACGGGATTATAAAACGCGGAAGACGTTTGGCGATGTTCTTGTGCCGGGTCCTCTGCAAGAACGATTGCGTCTACAAAAATACCCGGTATCACCACTTGCTTTGCGTGTAGAGTACTGCGGCGAGCGAAATTTTTTACTTGAACGATTACTTTCCCGCCATATCTTTTTGCTGCTTGAGCAACTGATAATGCCTCTAGTTTGATGGCTTCATCTTCCATTGTTATATTGCCGAATTCATCTGCTGTTGTCCCACGAATAATTGCAACATCAACCGGAATGGCATTGTAGAACAAATGTTCTTCACCCTTTATTTCTACAACATCTACTAGGCTATTTGTTTGTTTTGCTTTTTCATTCATTAGCCCACCTTCTACACGTGGGTCAATAAAAGTTCCTAAACCTACTTTGGATAAGTTCCCGCTTTTACCAGAAGCCATCGCTCGGAATAAATGAGTCAATTGGCCTTGAGGCAAGCAATGGCATTCGACCTCATTTTTGTGTATTAGTTCACCCCACTTTGGCGCTAATCCCCAATGCGAACCAATGATTCGTTTTACAAGACCTTGATAGGCTAAGTGTTCTATTCCACCTTTTCTATCGCTTGAACCCGCACAGTGGATAAGCGTTAAATTAGATGGCTCCCCTTTTTCGATGAATCTTTTTTCAATCTCCTTTAATATCGTTTCACAGGAGCCCATTATTGCAAATCCGACAACAGAGATACTTGAATGACTCTTTATAAAATCAACTGCTTGTTGAACAGAGATTAATTTATTTACCACGCATTTCCCCCCCTTGTTAAAGAACAAATCCACCGCCAACATTTATAACCTCAGATGTAATATAGGAAGCTTGATCAGAGGCTAAATATGCAATCATGTTCGCAACATCTTCAGGCCGACCTGCTCTGCCCAATGGAATTTTTGAAATCATTGTATCCCATACTTTCTCTGGAACACCGCGCGTCATGTCGGTCTCAATGAACCCTGGACAAATTGCATTACATGTAACATTAAATTTTGCCAGCTCACGTGCTGCAGTTTTAGTTAAACCTACAACTCCGGCTTTTGCCGCAGCATAGTTTGCCTGCCCAATATTCCCTAACCAGCTTGCAGATGAAATATTGATAATCCGTCCGCTTTGTTGTTCGCGCATATGAAGTGCTGCCGGCTGTAAGCAATTAAATACTCCCGTTAAATTAACTCCGATCACACTATCCCATTGTTCTTGACTCATTTTGTGAAGCATGGCATCTCGATTTATACCTGCATTATTTACTAAAATATTTAATTGGCCGCATTCATTGATCGCATATTGAACCAATGCTTCTGCCTCATCGCGTTTCGCAACATTCGCAACAAATGACTGTACTTTGTAACCCTTTTCACGGAATTCTGAAGCTGTAATTTCCAAGCCTTCAGCATTTATATCAGAAATGATTACGTGAGATCCCAAGCTTGCAAGTTTTTCTGCAATTCCACGGCCTAATCCACGTGCTGAACCTGTAACAATTGCTGCTTTACCAGTTAAATCGATCATTTTTATTTCTCTCCTTTAATATGAATTAATCAATATTTTCAAAGATTGTCGCGATTCCCTGTCCTCCACCAATACACATTGTTACAATCGCACGTTTTAGTCCTCTACGTTTCATATCATAGATTGATTTTACAGTTAAAATTGCACCGCTAGCCCCAATTGGATGCCCTAGAGCAATTGCACCACCATTTGGATTTACTTTATCTTCGGCAATATCCAAATCTTTAATGACTGCTACTGATTGTGCAGCAAACGCTTCATTTAACTCAATAACATCAATATCAGAGATGGATAGGCCTGCTTTATTTAATACTTTTTTCACTGCCGGTGATGGGGCGAATCCCATAATTTCCGGATCAACGCCTGCAACAGCTTGCTGACGAATATAAGCTAATGGTGTCAATCCTAATTCATCTGCTTTATCCTTCGACATTATGACTACAGCAGCTGCTCCTTGGTTGATACCTGATGAATTACCCGGAGTTACTGTCCCGTTTTCAACAAACGCAGGTTTAAGTTTTGCTAATTTTTCAAGTGAAGTATTCCGTGGATGTTCATCCGTATTAAAGATTGTAACTTCACCTTTACGTCCCTTTACCTCAACGGGAACAATTTCATCTTTAAAGTAACCATTTTCAATGGCCAGTCTAGCATTCTCTTGACTCTTTAATGCAAACGCATCCTGTTCTTCACGTGTAATATTGAAACGTTCGGCAACTTTTTCTGCCGTAACACCCATTGCGTATTTGCCAAAAGGATCAGTTAATGCCGTTAATAAACCATCCTCCAAGACGTCATGCCCCATCTTGTATCCATATCGACCCTTTCTCACATAGTAAGGTAATAGATCCATATTTTCTGTACCACCCGCAACAATAATTTCTGCTTGGTCTGTTTGAATTGCTTGCACTGCACTGTTAATCGCTTGAAGTCCAGAACCGCAGAGTCGATTTACGGTTAATGCTGTTGAATTCGTAGGAATGCCTGCACCAATTGCACACATACGAGCGATAAATGCATTTTCAGCAACCTGACCAACACAGCCAATAATGACTTCTTCCACCAATTCCGGAGTAACACCCGCTCTTTCTAATGCCTCTTTAATGGCAATAGAACCCAATTCTGCCGGGTGTACATCCTTAATATTTCCGCCCATTGTTCCAATCGCCGTTCTTGCTCCACCTACGATAACTACTTCTTTCATTTAACATTTCCCCTTCCAGGTTTTAATTCTTAAAATCTAATCGTTTAGATATTCTTTTAAAAAATTTTTTCTTTCATTCAATGTTTGGGCATCAGCAATGTTTTAAAGCCCTTTCCATCCTTGACAGAGTTAATGGCTTCTTCCCAATCTTCTAATTTATATTTATAAGAAATTAAAGATTTTAAGTCTACTTTATTTTCCTTCATTAATGACAATGCAATGTCCCAGGATGTGGGGTTTGAAGCAAATCCATTTACATATTTAATTTCTTTCATTAAAAATAAATCAGAATCAAATTGAATCGGCTTGCCAAACAGCCCAACTTGTATAAGTTCCCCTTGTTTTTTTAATAATTTCAGGCAATTGCCAAGTGAGGATTCATGACCTGCACATTCTATGGCTACATCAAATCCGTAGGGAGTACTCAAATTTTGCAGTTTCTCGAATGCATCAGGTTCTTCAATATTAAGCGTTTCATAGGCCCCAAACTCTTTTGCTATTTTAAAACGCTCTTGATCCCTGGACGTACCCACAACAATAACTTTCGCCTCCTTTGCAATACTTATTTGCAAGGCGAGCATTCCAATTGTTCCAACTCCGGATATCAATACATGGTCATCAGGTTTTATATTCCCGCGTTCGATTAAACATCTTGCCACACATGCTAATGGTTCGGATAATGCCGCTTCTTCAAGGCTGATATTTTCCGGTATTTTATAAACTGCTTTAGAAGGAACCGTGATGTATTCTGCAAAAGCTCCGTTAACGCCCGAGCCGATGGATTTCCTGGAGTTGCACAACATCAATGTCCCTTTTTTACAATAGATGCACTTACCACAAGTAACCGCAGCTGTTAAAGAAACTACTCGCTCTCCAATCTTAAAGTTTTCAACATTTGCTCCTGCTTCTACTATCGTCCCAGAAAATTCGTGTCCCATAATTACAGGCATGCTTGAAGGATACTCGTCATGAATAATATGCATATCTGTTCCACAAATTCCTGCAGCATGTACTTTAATTTTTACTTGATCTTCAAATTCGATTTCAGGTTCTTGCATCTCTTCTAAGGCTACACCTGAATAACCTTTCTTGATTTTCATTAACGCTTTCACAGTTACACCCACTTTAAGAAATAATAACTTTTAATCTACTAACTAATTAATAATCTAGATTATCAATAAAATGTTTTGCCCATGAATTTACTTTGCGTCATCCTTATTTCTAGCTGTCTTGCTTACGATCAGCGACTAATTCTCCACCAATACTGAATAAATCTGATTTCAATTCTATGAGCTCAATTCTTACATTGTCAGGCGTTATTTCCAAACTATTGCATACTGCCTCTGTCACTGATGATACTAGTACTCTCTTTTTTTCAATCGATCTGCCTTCAACAAGTTTTAATGAGATGTATGGCATCTTTTGACACTCCCTAATTGTTTTTTAATATAAACCAAAAAGATTAAGACAATATCACTATTCTACTAGTAAAACCGATGGCAAATATGTTGCTAATGATGGCAGCAGTACTACTAATACAACAACGAATAACATCACTAAGAAATAGGGGATTACATAAGGAATGGCATCTTTCAGCTTACCTTTGCCAATTCCAATGGCAATATTTAATATCGCACCTACTGGAGGGGTAATACCCGCAAATACTAAACTAGCAACGATAACAAATCCAAAATAAATAGGGTCATATCCTATAGTTGTCACTAATGGAGCCAAAATTGGAGCAAGAATAATTGTCGCTGCAATTGTTTCAATAAACATTCCCAGGAAAACAATGAAAACAACAATTAATAATAATAAAACTGTTGGATTTTCTGTAATGCTCGTCAAAAAGTCTACAACCATTAATGGAAGCTTGCCAAATGCAACCAGCCATCCTAATATACCTGCACCTGCAATAATCAATGCAATCATAGAGGTTGTTGCAGCAGATTCAACAAAAACTTTATATAAACCTTTCATATCCAATTCTTTATAGACGAATAGACTAAGAATTAGTGCGTAGACAACCGCGATAACACCAGCTTCCGTCGCTGTAAAATAACCTAAAACTATTCCACCCAGAACAATCAATGGCATGATTAATGCCCAAACCGCATCAAGCGTAGCCTTTCCAATTTCTTTAAAGCTGGGTTTACCTTCTTCTTTTAAATTGTATTTCCTGCCAAAATAGTAAGTTAATATCATTAGTCCTAATCCCATTAATAGTCCAGGAATAACTCCAGAAATGAACAATCCAACTATGGACACGTTCGTGATAACAGCATATAAAATCATTGTCAAACTTGGAGGAATAATTGGGCCAAGCGAACCCGCACAGGCTAGAATTGTTGCAGCAAGGCCGGTTGGATACCCTTTTTTCTTCATGGCAGGCATCATCACACTGCCTACAGCAGCTGTGTCAGCAGCAGCAGATCCTGATACTCCTGCAAAAACAATACTTGTCAAAACGGTTGATAACCCTAAACCTCCACTAATATAACCAACTATTGAATTCGAGAAATTCACCAGTCTTCTTGAAATACCACCGTGCTCCATAATTGAACCTGCTAATACAAACAATGGAATTGCCAATAGCGCAAATGAATTAATCCCTGTAAACATTCGTTGTGTTATTAAAGCAAGGCCGAGTCCACCGTCTGCAAATAAACCAAATAGTGAGGATGCCCCCATTGCAAATGCAATAGGGACTCCAATTATTATCAATAATAAGAAACTAATCACCAGAACTATTAACAAGATTCTCACCTCGGTTTTTCATTAATTTAATATAAAGTTCCACCTGAGCAACAATCATTAAAATTGCGCCGATTGGTAAGGCAGCATAAATGATGCCCATCGGTACTTGTATAACTGGAGATAATTGCGTCATGTTCATCATTGATAGTTGTGAACCGTAAATGACTACTACACTTAGGAACAACAAACTGCAAATATTTCCAATAGTAAAAGTTACTTTCCAGATTGGTGTTGGCAACGCATCTTCAATTAAATCAAATCGAATATTCATTCCTCTCCGAATCATTGAAAATGCCCCGATACAAATTAACCAAACAAATAAGAATCTTGAAAGTTCCTCGGTCCAAGTGATATTTGTCATTTTAAACATGCGTCCCATCACTTGTAAAAAAACATCCGCAACTAAAAGGGCAAATAATATGACACTTATAAAATCAACTATTTTAGCCAAGAGTTTCAATTAAATCACTCCTTAGCCTTTTTAATGATTTCATAATATTTTTGCAGATTGTTTGCTTTCACATAATCCTCAGTAACTTTTTCAGAAATTCCGTTCATTTCGGAAACGTCCACATCTAAAGTTTCCATTCCCTTTTCTTCCATAAGCTCTCTTGCTTCAACATTCATCTTTAAAGATTCTTCAAAATAAACATCGATCGTTTCATCAATCGTTTCTTCAATTAACTTTTGATCCTCAGCACTTAACTTTTCCCATGTAGCTTTACTTATATTGATGGTTTCAAATGTTAAATTATGGTTCGTTTCAACGATATACTTACCTAGATCCCAAATGTTGATTGTCGATAAGAACTCTGCATTACTCTCCAAACCATCTACTACCCCTGTTTCCATGGCAGATAAAGCTTCTCCAGTAGGCAGTGCAACTGTTTGGACACCTAATTCTTTAAAAGTTTCAACGATTTGTGGAGATTCAAGGGTACGAAGCTTCAATCCATTGAACTCATCAAGTGATCCTACTTTTTTACTTTCACCCAATACCGTGAATCGATAACCTACAGGCTCTATCGCCAATGTTTTGATGCCAATCTCTTGTTCAATCTCTTCCTTTATTACATCGCCTAATTCACCTTGAACAATTTCCATTCCTTCTTCCATCGAACCAAACATTTGCGGCAAGTCTAGAATTCCTAATGGAGTATAATAGTTTGATACTACAGCAGTATCACCTAAAGACATATCAACAGTTCCGATTTTTAGACCTTCAATTAAATCACGTTGATCCCCGATTTGACCATTTGCATAAACATCTACAGAAATTCTTCCATCCGTTTTTTCTTCGATTAATTTTGCAAACAATTCAGCTTGTTGGCCTAAAGTATGGTTTTCGGCTAAATGGTGACCAAACTTTAAAACAATGCTTTCCGATGACGAACCGGGTGCTGATGTCGTTACTTTGGTATCGGAGTTTGATCCACAAGCACCTAGTACAACTAAAACTCCAACCAAGAACACAGATAAAATCAATTTTTTCATAAACATTTCCCCCTTGTTTTAAGAAAAATTTTTATTCTGTTTCAGAACCTCCACAAACATTACATACCTGATTGAACATTTATAAAAGGATACAATCGAACATAAAATCGTTAATATACAAGCGCTTTCATTTTCTAGTATTCATTGACCGTTTTCATTCGAAAAAGAAAGTATATTACACTCCCTTTTATTTTGGCGGCTGGAATAATTCCAGTGTAATTCCATCAGGATCAAAGAAGTAGATTGTATATCCCCCTCTATTTCTTCCTTCTTTGATACTAATTGGCTTTTCAGCTTTGAACTTAACACCAGCAGAACTTAAACGATCAAACTCTGCATGAATATCATCTACTACAAAGGCAATATGTCCTACACCGGTATTCTTCGTCTCTAGATTGATATCAGTTCCCTTTGGATTGATGTATTCAACCAATTCGATTACATGACCAGATACGCCATGGTCTATATTCGAAATTGCAAACATGGCTACCTTCAAATGAGCATTTTCATAGTTTACAAGTTTTGAAGTATATTCATTATTTTGTGATTGTTCATGAATCAATTCCAAACCTAAAAGATCCCTGTAAAATCTTTTGGAAGCTTCTAAATCTTTAACGGTAAAGCTAAAATGCCAAATTCCACGTATCACCTTTTTCCTCCTATTTTTTGATGCTTAGAGTTGTGTATGCCTTAAATGTAAGTATTTTCAATATTCATCATGGGTTAATCCAATGTCTCAAAATCTCCGTCAATATTAATAGATTGAATTTTCTGACAAAAAACTACAAAATGAGCCCTAAGTTAGCAAGTTATGTAGTTCTTTAAGTTACTAACTTTCCAAAGTATCCATTTGATAGGCTCATCCCAATTCTTGCAGAAATAATTCTATAATTTTACAATTAATTCACTTTTTATCACTTTCTTGCCATTCTGGTCATAATCATAGAAACCTGCCCCTGTTTTTACGCCCAGTTTTCCTGCTTCAACCATTTTTACCAGCAATGGACATGGACGGTATTTAGAATCTCTGAAACCTTCATATAACCCCTCCATTGTAGCAGTTAATGTTTCGATACCAACAAAATCAGCTAATGTTAGCGGTCCCATTTTGTGATTGGCCCCAATTTGCATAGCCGCATCCACATCTTCTGGTTTTACACCTTCCATAACTAAATAGGCTGCCTCATTAACCATAGGAATCAACAGTCGATTGACGATAAATCCAGGGTAATCATTACAAAGCACTGCTCTTTTCCCAATTTTTTCTCCAAATTCTAGTGCGGTTTTGGTGATTTCCTCTGATGTGGCCAATCCAGGAATTACCTCCAATAAGCCCATCACCGGTACTGGGTAAAA
Organism: Lysinibacillus fusiformis; assembly: GCA_030027265.1. GTDB lineage: Bacteria > Bacillota > Bacilli > Bacillales_A > Planococcaceae > Ureibacillus > Ureibacillus fusiformis_A. The sequence continues at coordinate 43,787 of JASENG010000005.1, forward strand.
AAAGTGTGTGCCGACAACTTTATGAGGTCGTTTTGTTACCGAGCCTATTGCCGAAATAGACAATGCAGATGTGTTTGAAGCCAAGATCGCATTTTCATTGATGATTTCGTCAAGCTGCTTAAACACTTTTTTCTTTAAGTCTAGATTTTCTGGTACTGCTTCAATTACTAAGTCCACATTCTGGGCATCATGAAGTTCACTTGTAATATGAATGTTTTGCAAAGTTGATTGAATATGGGAGGAGTTAACTTCTCCTTTTTTCACTTTCTTCTCCAAGAAAAATTTAATTTTTTCAAGCCCTTTATTAAGCTGCTCTTCTGAAATATCAACCCAAGTGACTGATAATCCGGCTTCAGCGATTACTTGAGTAATTCCAGTCCCCATCAACCCTGCACCTACAACTGCTACTTTTCTAATTTCCAAATACTCCATCTCCAATCTAATCGTTTAGATTTTTTGTAATATTGGCCTGATTATTAGGCCATATCTATGACTAAATTTTTTTACTAACAACTATTTCGCAAAATAAGTTCTGGCTGCAATATAATTTCATTATCCTTTTGCACTTTGTCTGTATTACTATTCAAGAGTTCAATTAAAATCTCTGCCGCCTGTCTTCCAATTTCCTTATTTTTCATATCAATTGAACTAAGGCCAATCAACTCACCAAATCTGTTATTATCGGTACCCATTAAATAAATATCATCGGGTATTTTTAATCCCTTTTCAGTTAACGCTTTAAATGCACCAAATGCCATTAAATCCGAAGAACAGAATATACATTCAGGCAAGCTGTTGCTTTCAAGCAATTTCAGCGTACTTTGATATCCGGCATTTTCATCAAACTCTTCATTCATGAAAAGCCATTCCTCTTTAAATATTAAACTCTCTTCTTTTACAGCTATTTTATAAGCATTATATCTTTGCTGAAAAGTAGAAAACTCTTGAGGCCCTGCGTAAAAAGCAATTTTATTTATTTTTTTATTGATTAAATAGCGAATACCTTTTTCAACTGCAGCATAATTATCTACACCTACATATGATTCGTTTTCAAACAATAAATCAGGTTTCCGATTCACAAATACATAAGGTATATTGCTTTCGTTTAATACATTGTAATCTATGTTTCTTTTAGTTGAGGCAGTTGTAATAAAAATCCCATCAACTTGTTTGCTTATTAAATTATCAATATACTTTTTTTCTTTCTCTATATCATTTTCTGTATTACATAAAAACACTTCGTAGTTTTTGCCCCATGCGACTTCTTCAATACCCGAAATAAGCGCAGGATAAAATGGGTTTGTTATGTCTCTAACAAGAATTCCCAAAGTTGATGTTTTCGAGTTTTTTAGACTTCTGGCAATATTATTCGGTCGATAGCCCATTTCATCTATGACTTTAAGAATCTTTTTTTTTGATTTTTCGCTAACAATGGGTAAATCGTTAATTACTGCAGAAACAGTTGCAACAGAATAGCCTGATTTTTTTGCTACGTCTTTAATAGTGAATTTCTCGGTGCTCTTCATTCTTTTCGTCACTCCATTTTAAATTGATGTTACTTTTATTGAGATATCTGTTATGTTAAGTTCAAAATCTAAACGATTAGATTCCGTTGCATTTTATTCAGTATAAACTCAATTTTCTGAACAGTAAATACTTTTTGATGAATAATTTCCCATATTTTCTCTTTTTTGCATAATTTCCTTTAAAATCAAACACTTTTCCTTAATCCTATGAAAAAATTCAACCGTTCACCACATCTTTTAAATAATTTTTTTAAACCCCTTTTGTTGTCAAAGACTGTGAACAGATTTATTAATCTCTCTCTAAACTAAAATTCCAAAAAATATATATAGTATTCTCTATCTCAATTTCATGTCCCTGCAAGCCTTTGCAATACCAGTGATTTGTAGCTTTTGTATTCACTCCATGCTATAATAGAAATATTGTGTACAAAAGAGATTTTTGAAACAATTTAAATAGCTGAATATAAAAAGGAGGAGCTTACATGATTCAAGTCAGTAATGTAGGTCTTCGTTATGGCGATCGCAAATTATTTGAAGACGTAAATATCAAATTTACACCAGGGAACTGTTATGGTTTAATTGGTGCCAATGGTGCTGGTAAATCCACATTCCTAAAAATCCTTTCAGGAGATATCGAACCTCAAGAAGGTCACGTATCAATGGGGAAAGACGAACGTTTATCCGTATTAAAACAGAACCACTTTGAATACGATGAATTTAACGTACTTGATACTGTGGTTATGGGGAACAAACGTCTTTGGGAAGTTAAAGCTGAAAAAGATGCAATTTATATGAAAGAAGAATTCTCTGATGAAGATGGCATGCGTGCAGCCGAATTAGAGGGTGAATTTGCAGACTTAAATGGATGGGAAGCAGAATCTGAAGCTGCAACATTATTAAATGGGTTAGGTATTGGCGATGAACTTCATTATGTGCAAATGGCAGATCTTGAAGGATCGGATAAAGTAAAAGTATTACTTGCTCAGGCTTTATTTGGTAAACCAGATGTACTATTACTCGATGAGCCTACCAACCACTTGGACTTAAAAGCCATCAAATGGCTGGAAGAATTTTTAATTAACTTTGAAAATACAGTAATCGTCGTATCCCATGACCGTCACTTCTTGAACAAAGTTTGTACGCATATTGCGGACCTGGACTTCTCTAAAATCCAAATTTATGTGGGGAACTACGATTTCTGGTACGAGTCTAGCCAATTAGCACTTAAAATGGCTCAAGACCAAAACAAGAAAAAAGAAGAGAAAATTAAAGAACTGCAAGCTTTCGTTGCTCGTTTCTCTGCGAACGCTTCTAAATCAAGCCAAGCAACGTCACGTAAAAAAATGCTGGATAAAATCGAACTGGAAGATATCAAGCCTTCCAGCCGTAAATATCCATTTATTAACTTCCAAACCGGACGTGAAATTGGCAATGACGTTTTAACAGTGGATAGCTTATCTGCTTCTCAAGAAGGCGAACAATTATTCAAGGATATCCGCTTCATGATGAATAAGGAAGATAAAATCATTTTACTTGGAAATCCAATCGCCAAAACTGCTCTATTGGACGTTTTAATGGAGCAGCGCCAAGCTGATAGCGGTACATTCAAATGGGGTGTAACAACATCTCAAAGCTATTTTGAAAATGATCATGATAAATACTTTACTGGTTCTGAAAAAACATTGGTTGAATGGCTTCGTCAATATTCTCCAGAAGATGAAACAGAAAGCTTCCTGCGTGGATTCTTGGGCCGTATGTTATTCTCCGGTGAAGAAGTGAAGAAATCCCCTTCCGTTCTTTCAGGAGGAGAAAAAGTTCGCTGTATGTTATCTAAAATGATGCTTTCAAACTCAAATGTATTATTATTAGACGAACCTACTAACCACTTGGACCTAGAGTCAATCCAAGCGCTGAACGAAGGGTTAATCCGTTTCAAAGGTGCAATGATCTTCACATCACATGACCATCAGTTTATACAAACAATTGCTAACCGTGTCATTGAAATTCAGGAGGACGGTTCAATTCTGGATAAACAATTAACATATGATGAGTTCTTGGAGTGGAAAGAAGCTCAAGGGATTAAATAATGTACGAAAATCCGTAAACATAATACGTTTACGGATTTTTTTATTGGGAACTCCTCAAAAGCCCGATATTCTTCCAGGATTAAATTTTTATTAGGCTTAATTCAGCAACGATTAAATCTAGCCAGTAAAATTCAAATCGTAATATTGTTCCTAGTTTACATAATATTATTATTTTTCTATTTTAAAGCAGATTGCATATCTATCCCCTTTTTATAATACGCTATCATTATTTAAAGGAGGTTTTGCATGAGAAAGCTATTATTCATACTCTCTTCATTTTTTGTTTTAACTGCTTGCAGTGATAAAGAACAAAAAGAATCGCAGGATGAAGCAGCTCCCCCATTAGAAAATATTGATGAACCAAAAGAAAACTTTGAAAACATTAACAATAATGGTGAAAATGATCACTCAGAAAATGAGCCAGAAGAAACAGAAGGTGATTTGAAATGTTATTTCAAACCAGCAGATTCAACCGCTACATTCATTGGAGATGGCAATGAATTTGCAAGTTATACCGAAAGAACAAAATGGTTAGCTGAAAACTATGTAGCAACCATCATTGATAACGGTGGTGCTGTAGTTATGAAAGTTTATCGTGTGCTAGATGACAAAATTATTTTAGTTATGGATGAGCTTGTTGAGGGTACGCCAGAAGACGCAACGTATCCAGATATTGGTTCCTTAACTGGACTGCCAGCTCTCGAGATATACTTGGCTGGGCCAATAGAAGTTGGTACTACCTTTGGAAATTGGACGATTGTCGAAACGAATATGACACTCGCTACTCCCTATCAAACCTTTAAAAATGTCTTGGTAATCGAAGAGACTGGAGAAGGATTTACAAACAAGAAGTTTTTTGTCGAGGATTACGGAGTCATTAAAACTGAATCTATTATGTCGCTTGAACTAAGTGAAGAAGTGATTGTAACTTCCACTTTGGAAAATCTCTCTCTGCATTAAAAGAGACATCCCCCATCTTGGGAATGTCTCCAATTAACGATTATAAATTTAATTAATAATTTTAATTAAAGTTTTGTAACGTTAGCAGCTTGTGGTCCGCGGTTTCCATCAACAACCTCGAATTCCACTTTTTGACCTTCGTCAAGAGTTTTGAAACCGTCACCTTGGATAGCTGAAAAGTGTACGAATACGTCGTTTTCACCTTCAACTTCGATGAATCCAAAACCTTTTTCTGAGTTAAACCATTTTACTGTACCTTGTTTCATTTAAGAAAACCTCCAAAAAATTTAAATATTAACAATATGTGATTGATTTACCGTAATAAAAAATTCACATATTACAAAGAGTACCGATTTACACCGATCACTCTTTGTAATATGTGAATCAATTTGTACCCGGTCCAGCAATATTATTGTTATTTAAATTATACCATCTTATGACATTTTGTCAAATGCATTATTCAACTTTTTTAAAATTTTCACTTATTTCTGTTAATTGCTTGTTTCTTTATTTATTATTTTAAATCAACTTATCAACAATTATTCCATGATAAATTTGGATATCGTCCTCACAGGCCTCGCAATATTCCCTTTCGTCATCTGTCCAAAAAGCATAATATTTATCATTCTTTGAAGATTCATGTTCATACTTTTGACGAAAAGAATTTAAAGTTGCTTCAAGATTTTTTTGAAGTTCTTGTTCCGATTGAAATTGTGATGTTGCCACAATATTTGATTCCCATCCTTCAAACATCCACCATGGTTCATAATCCGCTTTCATATATATGATCTGGTACACTTTACGTTCGATCCTTTCCTTGTTGCTATTATGTATTTTAATGGAAAAGTTATGTCATTGTCTAATTTCAAAGCTTGAACTAACTTCAAATGATTATTTCGTAATAAAAAAATTCATCAATTTTCCTGTAGAAAAATTGGGTATAAATTAGGTTATACTAATAGTAGTTTTTTTAGTATTTTATGTCTTGTATTCTTTCACATAATTATTTAATGTTATACTATAAATCAATCTATAAAATGAGTAAAAAATGTGGGTCTATTGAAACTTTTTCGTCTAAGCTTTCGTAATACTAGTATAGAAATTTAAGGGGGAACGAATATGCTTGATGCCGCAAATTTCGTCACACGTCATGCACTGAACTTTTTAATCGGATTTACATCATTTACTTTATTAACTTTTGCTTCTGGCGATAATTCATCTTTAGTACTGTTACTAGCAGTACTTAGTTACTTTATAAGCAATGGTGTTATAAAAGCGATTCAAAAATTAAGAATATGTAAAAAACTAGGACTATCACGTTCTGAATATAAACATATCGAAGATCAAATTAGACAAGCTAAGGGTCACATTCATTCCTTATCTCAACAATATATCCGCGTTCGTTCCGTACGTTCATTTAAATTGTTAAATGAAATGCTTAAATTATCAAAAAGAATTGTAAGCACTGTACAAGTGAACCCGCAGAAATTTTATTCGGTAGAGGATTTTTTCTATTCACACTTGCCTTCTACTGTTCAGTTAATACAAACTTACACAATGTTATCGCAATCTCCAGTAAAAGATACAGAAGTTCATCTAGCACTTGAAGAAACACGCAAAACATTAAAAGGTCTGCATGCAATTATGGAAGATGATTTAAAATGTGCCATTGCATCTGATTTAGAAAGTTTAAGAATTGAATTGGATTTCGTAAAACATGAAAGTGCTAAAAAACTTCAACAAATCAATCTTCGAGGTGAAAAATAATGACAAACGAAAAGAGCTCAAATCATCCATTTGAAGAGTTTTCAAATAATGAGAGCTCTTTTTTACATGTTTACGAAAGCAGTCATAACACAATAGACACACCTGTTTTTTACTCCTTAAGTGTGGAAGAACAATCCCGCTCTTTATTATTAGCTAGCAAATTAGATGCATCCCAATATGAATATGTTTTACACTTTGGCTCTGAAATCCAACAGTCTCTAAAAAACTTTACTCATAATATGCTTATACGTGTACAACGTAATGATACTTCCCCAATCCGGGAGATTTTGCATAAACTAATAGAGCATTTAGATAAAATTAATCCTGATGATTTAATTGAAAAAGAAAGAGGTTTCCTTCAAAAACTATTCAACCGTTCCAAAACATCCATTCAAGAAACAATGTCTCAATATAATCGGTTAAGCAAACAAATAGATCGTTTAGGCATTCAGTTACAGCATGCTCAAAAAGGATTGCTTTCTGATATGAAAATGCTGAATGAATTATATCAACTAAATGAGGAATATTATCACAACCTAAATATCTACATTGCAGCCGGAGAAATGAAGAAAAAAGATTTATTTGCCAATCAGCTACCTGAATTAGAAAGGTCTGCCATTTCATCTAATAATCCTTTGGACAAACAACGATTAAATGATTTGCAAAGTTCCATTGAATGGCTGGATAAACGCATATATGACCTTCAAATCTCGCGAGAAATAGCGATTCAAACTGCTCCACAAATACGGATGATTCAACAAACAAACCAAATTTTAGTTGAGAAAATTCAGGAGTCTGTCATGACGACTATTCCATTATGGCAAACGCAAGTATCCATGCTCATTAATATGAATAATCAAAGAAGAGCGAATCAATCCACTCGTCGTTTGATGGAGACTTCAGAAAAGATGTTACATAAAAACTCTAAAATGCTTGAAGCAACATCAAAAGATATAAATAAACACAAGATAATTTCCCATAGTGAAATCGATTTATTTAAACAAACCCAATTAGAATTAATCAACACCATCGAAGAAACTCTTCGTGTACAAGCCATTAGCAACGAACAGCAAGCATCGATGAAAGCAACCATCACTGATATTGATTAGCCCTATTCAATGCTAAATCTGTTAATTTTGTTTCACAAAAAGTATCCTTATCTTACTTTGAAGGATACTTTTTACCTTGATCTATCCTTTAAATTCATTATCCGCATATCTACTGCTCCAAACGACCACTTATTAAAAGCTTACATAAAAAAGCACCTTATCTTCCCATATTGAGAAAGCTAAGGTGCATTTTTTATCATTCAAAATAATCTTTGTAGTAGCCACCAACATTACCTGTGTTATCAATAACAAAGATAAATTCTTCTGTTTCATTTTTCACTTCATATTCTTTGCCGACTGTTAACACATTGGAGACAAGATATTTCTCTGCATTTGTGTGTACACATTTCACTTTACGAATCGTTGGTGCGTCTTTCCACTTTAAGTTTAACATTAACTATACCTCACTTTAAAACTTCTCTACATATGGTTACTATTCTAGACTTTATTTTATCTTATTTCCACTCATTTGTGGTAAGTTTTCCAACTTTATTGTAGGAAAATGTTTTAAATGGTACATTATAGTTGAGGTGATTGAATTTGCATTTTGCAAGTTTTGGTGGAGTTCCAATGTGGTTTTTTATCATTGCAATAATCTTTGCGGTTGTTTTTATAATCGTATCAGAATGGAATTCAAGAAGCTGATGCTCCTTATTTCTAGAAAATAAAAAAAGACTGATGGAGGTTTCTATATGAAGGATTCTCCTAATGATAAGATTGAACAATTAATGAAGGTCTTTATACTTTTTGAGGATATGAAAGAATGTGAATTATTTTTCGATGATTTATGCACATTAAACGAAATCAAAGCATTTTCACAAAGACTGGATGTAGCGCGAATGCTAATAGAGGGCAATACCTATGAAAATATCGAAGCGGTTACAGGCGCCACTTTCAATACCATTTCTCGCGTCAATAAAACACTATCTAAGAATAATTTTCTAAAGGTCATATTAAATCGAATTGAAAAACAATCATAAAGTCGCTCTAGAGCGGCTTTTTTATTTTCCTAGTTTTCACTATATTTCAATACTTCACCGCGTTGAATGGGATGATTGCTGACATGAAAAAAATGTATTACTATCCATTATAGCTATATAATTACCGAGATTAACAGATTCATAAAATAGAAAGGAGAATTGTTATTGAAATATGTACATCTTGTCCTTGCATGCCTGACTGTTAATATAGGGATTTTTATTTTGCACAGTGCAAAGGTTGCTACTGGCGGTACCGTTGGATTGGCTTTAAGTATTAACTATTGGACGACATTGTCATTTTCCATCGGATATCTTTTAGTGAACTTGCCTTTTCTCGTTCTTTCCTATAAGAAATTAGGTAAAGCTTTTACTTTGTCTACACTCGTATCAATCGCTATTCTTAGCGGGATTTCTTTTTTAACTGGCTTTCTACCATTTGTTTCAATCCCCACTTGGATAGGAGTCATTTTAGGAAGTGCCTTTGCAGGAATGGGTATGACTTATTTATTTCTTAATAACTCCTCTTTTGGCGGAACAAGTATATTAGCAGTATATTTACAGAAAAAATATACTTGGGACCCAGGAAAAACTTTATTTATTTTGGATATTTTCATCCTACTTACAACGGTATACTCCATTGGTTGGTCTGGTTTAATTTATTCCACGGTATCTGCATTGATTGTTTCAACTATCGTCTCCATATCAAGAAAACGAATTAGCGAAAAAATAAATGCAGAACCAAAAGAACCTTTACTAGAAGATGAATCAAGTGAAATGCTGATTATGCAATAAAAAAGATAAATTTCTGAGTGATCTCAGGAATTTATCTTTTTTTTAGTGGATCGGACATTAACTAAGACTTATTCCGGACGTGATGTGTTTTTAAGCCTTATTGTTTTAACGTCCGTTTTAAAAACTCTTTTGTTCTTTCTTGTTGTGGATTCACAAGTACTTGCTCTGGTGAACCTTCCTCTACAATAACACCTTTATCCATAAATACTACTCGATCAGAAACTTCACGAGCAAACTCCATTTCGTGCGTAACAATCAGCATTGTATGCCCTTCGTCTGCAAGTTGACGCATTACTTTTAATACTTCCCCAACCATTTCAGGATCTAGTGCAGATGTAGGCTCATCAAACAGCATCACCTCAGGATCCATCGCAAGTGCACGAGCAATGGCCACACGCTGCTTTTGACCACCAGATAATTGGCGAGGTTTAGCATTTACATATTGATCCATGCCAACAATTTTTAAATATTTTAATGCATTTGCTTTCGCTTCTTCTTTGGAACGTTTTAAAACCTTTTGTTGACCAACGATGCAATTTTTTAATACGTTGTGGTTATTAAATAAGTTGAACTGTTGGAAAACCATTCCTAAATGAGTTCGATACTTTTTAATATCGTGCTTATCATCTAAAATGTTCTCGCTCTTATAAATAATTTCTCCGCCACTTGGTGTTTCAAGAAGATTAATGCAACGCAATAGCGTAGATTTCCCCGAACCTGAAGAACCGATCAAGCACACGACCTCACCTTTATTTACAGTGAAGTTTACATCTTTCAAAACTTCATGGCTGCCAAATGATTTATTTAGATGTTTAATATCAATTACTTTTTCCATCATTCTATCTCCTCACGCCATTAAAGAATTTGTTCTTCTTTTTTAGTTTGCACTTGATATGCATCTTGACCATCCATTTTTTTCTCGACAATACGTAAAACGCGTGAAGCGATAAATGTCATGATTAAGTAGATGAAACAAGTGATGATAAATGATTCCGCGAAACGGAAGTTCGCTCCAGAAATCGATTTTGTTGTAAAGAATAACTCTGTTACACTAATTACACTTAGTACAGCTGAGTCCTTAATATTCATAATTAATTGGTTCCCTGTTGCAGGCAAGATATTTCGGAACACCTGGGGTAAAATAACATGACCCATTGTTTGGAAGTGTCCCATTCCAATTGCTGCCGCAGCCTCATATTGACCTTTATCGATAGAGACAATACCACCACGAACATATTCAGCCATATACGCACCTGTATTTAATCCAACAACTACGATTGCCGCAATAAAACGATCCATTTCTATACCGTAAGCGTATAGCCCATAGTACACAACCATTGCTTGTACAATCATTGGTGTACCACGGAAGATTTCCACATAAACTGTTAATATGAAATTAATAATTTTTAAAATAACAGATTTAATAGATTGCTTTCGATGAGGAATCGTGTGCATGACACCGATAAATAATCCGATAAGAGCACCAATAATTGTACTAAAAACTGCAATTAATAACGTTATGTAAGCACCGTGTAAATAACTCGGCCAATTCTCTTTAAGTATTGAGAGTATAATGTCTAAACTCATAAATATCCTCCTAAATAATTTGAGAAACCATTAACCTGTTAAGCTCTAATTCCATATAGATTGATAGCAAAAGGACAAACTGGCCACAAAATGTGACCAGTATTTCCATTACTTACTTCGCTGCAGGTTGGTTTGCAATTGCTTCGTCCATAATTTGTTGACGTTCTTCTTCAGAAATTGCATTTAATGTTTCATTAATAACATCAATATTTTTATTGCCCTTTAATAGACCAATAGCAACTGATGAATCAGCTTCATTTACATCAAATCCATCTTCCAATTCAATATATGTGAAGTTTTCATTTGCTGTAGAAGCTGAAATGGCTTCAGGTCGTTCAGCTACATAACCATCAATCGCACCTGATTCTAAAGCAACACGCATATGTGAGAAGCTTTCCATCGCAACTTCTTTTTGAACATCTGGAATTTGATCAATTACAGCATAATTTGTTGTATTTAATTGGGATGTAATTTTCGCACCAGCAAAATCTGCAAGAGTTTTAGCATTAGCGTATTCTCCACCAGCTTTTGTAACTATTACTAATTCACTTGTATAATAGTTTTCTGAGAAATCGATTACTTCTTTTCGTTCATCTGTAGGACTCATACCTGCAATAATTGCATCAATCACGCCTGATTGCAAAGCTGGCAATAAACCATCCCATTCAGTTTTCACGATGACTAATTCTTTACCTAGAGCATCTGCAACGCGTTTAGCGATTTCTACATCATAGCCCCCTGCATATTCTTTCGATCCCTCGATTTTTACTGCACCATTTGAATCATCTTGCTGTGTCCAGTTAAATGGAGCATAACCAGCTTCTAAACCTACTTTTAAAACATCGCTTTCTTTTGAATCAGAAGTTGATGTTGAAGACCCTTCATCAGCAGTACCACATGCTGCAAGCAAAATTACTGCAAGCAAAGTAGTCATTAAAAATTTTAGTTTTTTCGACATTTTATTCTCTCCTTCTTCATTTTTCGAGCTAAATAACGCAAAAAGCGACCTAAGATGAACTTAGGTCGCTAAAAATTTAGCCCAAATCCTCTTACGTTCCCGACTGAGATAGCTCACCTCAGATGGTTGGGATTCTCCATCTGAGACAGTCCTGCAATTATTCACTGCAGACCCAGCATGAAGTAGAGAGCCTACATTCACACTTCGGCGATATTTCCTCATTTTTCATATCATGGTTCTGCTCTAAACTCCATGAAAAACTATTAAGTATCGCGCCTCTACCTCACAAGTAAACGTGAGGTTTTAATATTAAATTATTAAATTACTATTAGAATATTACTATATTAACAAATCGATGTCAACATTCATTATTCTGATAAATAGACTTTTTAAACAATTAGATTCTTGCTATTTCCTTTCTCACAAATTTACATCGTATGTAATGACTACCCCATGAAGGCATGATGAATTTTCGATTTATTGATAGCTAACAACTCATTATATCTTTATATGGTTCAATCATAAACAATCTTCTCTATCAACTTTTCATGGATTCAGGGTAGAAGCTCAATAATACTCCTGAAGTTCTTACATTTTACAATGTTAAAATTAAAAGAAAAAACCTAGCGAAAATATATTCGCTAGGTTGAATTTAATAAGAATTAAGAATTTAATAGTAAATCTTCTGGATTTTCGATTAATTCTTTAACAGTTTTTAAGAAGCCAACAGAATCTTTTCCATCGATAATACGGTGATCATATGATAAAGCAACATACATCATTGGGCGAATTTGAACTTCACCATTTACAGCTACAGGACGTTGAACGATTGAGTGCATTCCTAGAATACCAGCTTGTGTTCCGTTCATAATTGGCGTTGACATTAATGATCCGAATACCCCACCGTTAGTGATTGTAAATGAACCACCAGCCATATCATTTAAACCTAATTTTTTGTCGCGAGCTTTTTTCGCTAAGTCCGCAATATCTTTTTCGATTTCAGCGAAGTTTTTAGCGTTTGCATCACGTACAACAGGAACTACTAAACCTTCTTCAGTAGAAACGGCAACACCGATATCGAAGAAGTTGTTTAAGTGAATTTCATCACCATTGATTTGTGCGTTAACATATGGATATTTTTTAAGTGCTGCAACAACCGCTTTTGTGAAGAATGACATGAAACCAAGTTTAATGTCGTTCGCTTTCACAAACTCTTCTTGTTTGCGCTTACGCAATGCCATAATGTTTGTCATGTCAATCTCATTGAAAGTAGTTAACATTGCTGTAGATTGTTTAACTTCAAGTAAACGTTTTGCAATTGTTTGACGACGACGTGACATTTTTTCAATCGTAATACGATCAGTTTGTGCTGCTGGAGCAAATACAACCGGACCATTTGATGTTGCAATAGGAGCTGCAGAAGCTTGTGCAACTGGTGCTGGTGCAGTACCGTGTGCTGCTACATCTTGAACACGAACACGGCCTTGTGGATCAACCGGTGAAATTGCAGCCAAGTCAATTCCTTTTTCACGAGCTAATTTACGTGCAGCTGGTGATGCAACTACGCGCTCATTAGAAGTAGTTTCTTCAACCACTGGTGTTGGTGCTGGTGCAGCAGGTGCAGCTGCCGGTGCTGGAGTTTCAGCTTTTGGTGCTGCTTCTTGCGGTGCTGCCGGTGCTGGTGCAGCCCCCTCTCCTGCTTCTACTACTGCAATTACTTGTCCAACTAAAACAGTATCGCCTTCTTCAGCCAATACTTGAGTTAACACTCCAGCTTCCTCTGAAATGATTTCAGCATTTACTTTATCTGTTTCTAATTCAACGATAAATTCGCCTTTTTCAACGCGATCTCCAACTTTTTTTACCCATTGTGCAATGGTACCTTCTGTAATTGATTCTGCTAATTCAGGGACTTTAATTTCAGCCACTTTAAATATCCTCCTTTAAATATCATGTGTACCTATTAAAAGGTACACATGGTATCGCTACTACTATCATAGTGTAGCTGTTTTTATCAATAAATTAAAATAGTTAATTATTTAGCAAGAGCCTCATCGATAACTTTTGCTTGTGCAATTTTATGTGAATCCATATCTCCTTCAGAAGTTGAAGACATTTCTGGACGTCCAACATATTTTACCTTTTTACCATCTGCTAGGTCTAGTAAATATTCTAATGCATATTTCCAAGGGCCTTGGTTTTTAGGTTCTTCTTGTACCCAAACGATTTCTTTGGCATTCGGATAATTCGCAATGATGTCAGCCAGTTTTTGTGTCGGGAATGGGTAAAGTTGCTCTAAACGAACGATATGAACATTATCATATCCTTTTCCATCTTGTACACGATCAGCTAAATCGATTGTTACTTTACCGGAAGCAAGAATAATTCGTTCAACTTTTTTAACATTGCCACCTAAACCTGGTTGTTCAATAACTTCTTGGAAGCTGCCTTCAGAAAGCTGTTCCATAGAAGCAGCCGCTAACGGATGACGAAGCAAAGATTTTGGTGATGGAATGATTAGAGGACGAATTGCCTCAGTTCCCAACATTTTTGCTTGTCGGCGCAATAAATGGAAGTAGTTGCCTGCATTAGAGCAGTTTGCTACGATCCAGTTATTTTCAGCAGATAATTGTAAATATCTTTCAATGCGTGCTGAAGAGTGCTCTGGGCCTTGACCTTCCATACCATTTGGCAATAGGAATACCAAGCCGGATTTTTCACCCCATTTTGAACGAGATGAGGAAATAAAGTTATCAAACATAACTTGAGCCATATTTGCAAAGTCACCAAATTGTGCTTCCCAAATTGTTAAAGCATTATTATTTTCTAGGTTGTAGCCATATTCAAAACCAACGATTGCTGTTTCTGTTAATGGTGAATTGTAAACAGAGAATGAAGCTTTTGAATCAGAAACATTGTGTAATGGCACTAATTCCGCACCGGTATTTTTATCGTGCAATACTAAGTGACGTTGAGAGAATGTACCACGTTGTGCATCTTGACCAGTAATACGGATTGGATTTCCATCACGTAAAATTGCTGCAAATGCCAATGTTTCAGCGTGGCCCCAATCAATTTTATCAGTTTCAAGGGCTTCTACACGTTTATTTAAAATCTTGGCAAGTTTGTTTTGTGGTTCAAAACCTTCTGGCCAAGCTAATAAATCTTCGTTAATTTGTTTTAAGTCTTCTTTTGACACTGTAGTATCTACTTCTGGGTAGTCATTTTTAACAGCTTCAGGCATTTCGATTTCAAAGTGGCCTTTTTCTGTGCCTACTTGTTTTACATGATCATAAGAAGCTTGCATTTCTGAGTATACGTCTTCATCAAGTTTTTTCACTTGCTCTTGTGTCACGATACCTTCGCCAGCTAATTTTTCCCCATAAAGAACACGTACAGTTGGATGTTTTGTAACGATTTGGTATGTTAACGGATTTGTTACTGTTGGGTCATCAGTTTCGTTATGACCAAAGCGACGGTAACCGATTAAGTCTACTAAAATATCTTTGCCGAAAGTTCTTCTATATTCAAACGCTAAACCAGCAACCTGCAACACAGCTTCTGGATCATCAGCATTAACGTGAATAACTGGAATTCCATAACCTTTTGCAACATCAGAAGAGTAATGAGTAGAACGAGAATCAAAATGTTCTGTCGTGAATCCGATCATGTTGTTTGAAATGATATGAATTGAACCACCAGTAGAGAAGCCTGTTGTATTCGCATAGTTGAATACTTCCTGAACAACGCCTTCACCTGCAAAAGCAGCATCGCCATGTACTAGAACAGCTAAAGCTTTGCTTGGATCATGTTTTGAGTTGCCTGCAGTTGAAGTTACTTCTTGTGCGGCACGAGTTGAACCAGTGATAACCGGGCTGACAACTTCTAAATGAGATGGATTGTAAGCTAATTTTACTTTCATTCCAGATTTTTTAGAGTAAGAAGCACCCATATGATATTTCACGTCACCAGTCCAGCCTTTTGTAATTTCCAAAGACCCATCAGCCGGGAAGAAGTAATCATTTGGAACATGTGCAAAGTCTGCAAACATCATATCGTATGGTTTGTTTACAACGTGCGTTAAAACATTTAAACGTCCACGGTGAGCCATACCGATTTGCAAGAATTTCATTTTTTCTTCATCAGCTTTTTTAACGATTTCATCAAGTAATATAACTAATGTATCTAAACCTTCGATTGAGAAACGTTTTTGACCAACGAATGTTTTATGAATAAATTTTTCAAAATCTTCAACGCGTGTCAATCTTTCAAGTAAAGCTTTTTTATCATCCGCAGTTAGATTTAGGATTGCTTTGCCCGATTCAATTTTATCTTGAATCCATTGACGCTCCGCATCTTCCACATGAGCGTACTCGTAAGCGATTTTACCAGTATATTGTGAACGCAGGTAATCAATTGCTTGTTTACCGTTGTTAACGCTTCCAGGAACATTATTAAAGAATAATGACGCTGGCATCTCAGCTAATTCAGCTTCTGATAAACCATAAGAAGCTAATTCAATACGTGATGAATCTAATTTACGGTCTTTTAATGGATAAATATCTGCAGCTAAATGTCCGTGAGAACGAATTGCATCAGCTAATTGTACTGCTGCAAAGATTTTTTTAATATTACCAGGTTGTTGAGCTGTTACACTTTCTGTTACACCTTGTTCACTTCCACCAATAATAGGTGAACCAAATTGTTGGAAAAGTGCAACGAGTTCTGGTTCAACTTGTTCAGGAGATTGTAAGAATAGATCATACTGCTCCATTACATATCCTAAGTTAGGACCAGAGAATGCTGACCAAGGGGAACCAGCAAATAATACATTGTTCGACATGAGATAACCTCCAAATTTCGCCCTAAGGCAGTTCCATTGTTGTAACTAAAATATTATTTCATATTTTACCATTCTTCGACAATAGAAATTATCTATTGAATTGATTAATATTTATTATTAATAAGATAATGAAGAACGTTTTTTTTCCATATCAATCTTACTACTCTTCACAAAAAATACAACTATTTTTCACGAAATCAGTAATTTTTTTTGACTAATCATCTATTTTTAAACTTGAAGTAAAAAATTCCATTATTAGAAATGAAATTTCAACGTAAAAGTTGTTCCTTTCCCTACTGTACTAGCGACATCCATTTCGATTAAATATTTCTCTGCCAACATTTTAGTAATACTTAACCCAAGCCCTGTTCCCCCGCCTTTATTTTCCCTTGAAACGTCTACTCGATAAAAGCGATCAAAAATAAAAGGAAGATGTTCCTGTGGAATGCCCATCCCATTATCCTTGATGGTCATGAAAATGCTTTCAGTTAAATAATGGACATCTACATGGATTAACGGCGGATGATCGTTATAGCGTATGCCATTTTCAATAATATTGCGTACAATTTGAGCCAATGCATTTTCTGTTATATTGGGCTGCTTAGGAACGCCGTTTTCGACGATTGTAATTGTAGATTCAGGATAAATGATGTGCAGCTCGTCCCTAACAGAAGCTAAAACCTTCCCCACACTTGCCGATGCCTCTTCATCACGCTCTTCTTTTCTAGCTAAATCCAATAATTCTTCAATCATTTTTTTCATCCGGGAAACTTCTTCTAATGAGGTATTTAATGATTCTTCCAATACTTCCGGCTCGTTTTTCCCCCATCGTTTAATTAAAGATAAATGCCCTTCAATCGCTTGGATAGGTGTTCTCAGCTCGTGGGAAGCATCGGAAACAAATTGTTGCTGCTTTGCAAAAGAATTTTCTAAATCCGCCATCATGGATACATAGAGTTTTAGAAGATCGCCTATTTCATCATCTGCATCATAGGTAAAGTTTATTTTTTCTTCAAACCCTCTTTTCTGCACGGATAGCATAGAATCCCGTAGATCCTGCAGTGGCTTGACCAAGACATTTGCTAGATAATAGCCGACAAAACCAGCAAGGAGGATAGCGCCTAAACCAGCTATTAACATAGTTGTAACGATATATCGCATCAATGATTGAAATGTTGATAGTGGATGTATTAACTGCAAAACCCCGGTAAAATTCTCAAATTTCACAAGCTTATTCACTACATAAACATCATCGCCATCAACCTCTTCTTTTGATACAAGAATGTCATCCAGCTTTTCGTAGGATAATTTTAAAGGAACTGCAGAATTGACATTATTGATTCTTAAAACTTCATAGCCGTCAAACCTAAAAATACGTACGGTTTGATTTTGATGGACGATTGCTTTTAATAGGCCTGTATTTCCTTGAAATTCTTGAATGGAAATCGAGTTATCTTGAGAATAAAAAAATGAAGTAAGATCATCTGCAGTTCTTATCGCATTATTTTCTTCATTTTGTATAAGCCATGAATAAAGTGCGATATAAATGACACTGCAGATGACTGCATAGCTTATAAAAATGACAATTGCTGTTGAAATCGTCCATTTCTTTTTTAGCGATTGATTCTTTGGCAAAAGTTTTTTTAGTCGATTCATTCCCTCACCACATACCCTACACCGCGCACCGTTTCAATATAAGGCTCAAGCTCCGTTTTTAATTTTGCTCGCAGGTGTCGAATGTACACATCTACTACATTTGTTTCAACCTCTGTCGTATAGCCCCAAACAGATTGAAGAATCATATCTCTTTCACAAACTCGATTTTTATTTTCACATAAAAGCTTCAATAAATCATACTCCGTTTTTGTTAAATCCAGTTTTTTATTTTCAAAGATTACTTCATAGGATTGCTGGTTAATAATTATATCCCTAACCTTGATTAAATTATTCGCTTCCGCTTCTACTTTCGTACTAACTCTTCTTAAAATCGAACGAATTCTTGCTAGCAATTCTTCAATAGCAAAAGGTTTGACGATATAATCATCCGCTCCCGCATCTAAGCCCGCTACACGATCCATGACAGCGTCTCGAGCGGTAATCAGCAGGATAGGCACATTCGATTGCGCTCGAATTCTACGGCAAATTTCGATTCCATTTAAACCAGGCAGCATGACATCAAGCAACAGACAATCAAATGGTTGTTCTAAAGCTAGATTTAAACCTTCCCTGCCATCGTGAGATACGATAACTTCAAATTGTTCATGCCTTAATTCAAGTTCTATAAAACGGGCTATATTTTTTTCATCTTCTACCAGTAATATTTTTTTCTGCATCCAATCACCCTTTAAACAAATAAATAGCCTCTTCTTAAGTTTAACTTAAAAGGAGGCTGTAACAAACTATAATAGTTCGGGACTATAAATATTATAATTATTTTTTGAAGTCATTTTCACGCCATATAAGGCCTTATCGGAATGGGATAATAATTTTTCCAGACTGCCTCCATGATCCGGATAAAATGCAATTCCGATCGATGCAGTTGGTGCAAATAGCTGCTTTGAAATCAGCCAGCCTTGCTGAAGATTTTCATTAATCCTCTCAACAATTTGCTGCACCTGTTGTTTTCGTTTTCTTTTATCCCGGACAAGACCAGTTAAAACTATTGCGAATTCATCTCCACCCATCCGAACCACTAAATCATTCGCACGAACACTTTTGGTTAAGGCTTTGCCAAACTGAATGATAAATTCATCTCCAACATCATGGCCATATCGATCATTTACTATTTTGAAATTATCACCATCAACATAGAGAACCGCCAATGATTCCGATATACCATTCGAATCTTCTAAAATACGGGGAAATTCTTTTTGCAGATATCGTCGATTGGGCAAATGTGTAAGAGAATCGTGGAAAGCAAGAAATGACAGTTGATTTTCTATTTCTTTTCTTTCGTTAATTTCACGGGCAACCATAATGATTTGAATGTGATTGCGGAGATAATCTTTCACCACTGTATAATTGCACTCAGTCCAAAAATTCTCTCCTTTTTTGGATTGATGGATAAGATCAATTTTCGAATCTTTGCGATCTGCTAACTCTCCCAATTCCTCATTCCATTTTGACTTGCTCTTAGGGGCGAGAACCTTTGTATAGAATTGACCATGCAATTCATCTTTCTTGAATCCGAGTTTACTCGAATACGCATTAGATACATATAAAATAATGCCGTCTTCATTTGTCACGACTATTAAATCATTTGTATTTTCTGTAATGAGCTTAAACATATGATCAACATTTTGAAGCTCTGTCATCATTCTTTTCTTTTCTGAAATATCATAGTATACATTAATGTATTGCTTTACATTACCGTCTTCATCGAAAAAAGGTATAAATGTTGCATCGGACCAATAGAGAGCTCCATTCTTTTTTCGATTGCATATTTCTCCTCGCCAAAGTTCCCCTTTTTGAATAGCATCATAAATATGATCAAAAAATTCTTTAGTATGGATCCGCGAATTAACAAGTTCCAATGTATTGCCAATTAGTTCTTCCCTCGAATAGCCCATTTGCTGGATAAAACGATCATTCACCTCTAAAATCTCGCATTTGGAATCCATAATTACAATTTCAGCAACACTATTAATGGCGAATTGGAAATTTGATAGCCCATTCGTTGTCACGCGCAATGCTTTCTCTTGCTCAATTAATTGCGTTACTTCGTGCAGGAAGATGAAAACTGCTGTAACCTTATCCTCTTGCAGTAAAGGACTGAACGTTGCAGTATAGCCTCTGCTGCTGCCGTCTTTGTCGATGAATGTTACTAGTTTGGAAGATAGAGGTTTTCCTTTGCAGGCCTCATTCAAATAGTTTTTGAGCTGACTGTCATTCGCACTTAAAGGCAATTCTAAAAGAGATTTAAAGCGTACCTCATCAATATTAAGATTGAAATCCTCTATAAATTGCGGATTCGCTTCTAGAAGTCTACCATCATTTGAAACTAAAACCGTTGATAAGAAAGAATTAAAAAATACAGAGCGCATAAATAAATATTTGTCCTCTAAATCTCGATCAAAGGCAATTTCTTTCGTTATCGCTAAAATATACATTCGATTGTCATCGAAAATAGGAATAACCGTTGTTTCATACTTTTTCACTTCAGAATGATAATAAAGATAATCCCTGTAACTTACTTGTTCCTTTTTTTCGATGGCAAGCAGATAATTTTCGGTAATTGTTTCACAATCACTAGTTTTCATCACTTCTGCAATTGTTTTACCAATTACTTTATCTGATAGCAGCTGGATAGAAGAATGATTCATATAAACATATCTAAAATTTTCGCCATCTTTTTCCATTAAGTAAACAAAATCTTTGCTGTACTCAAACATCACATCAAATTGAACTTTAGAAAAACTTTGTAAAGACATTGAGTACACCTCCTACTCATCATTAAGAAGCAAAAGAAGCTGTCTCCTTCTTAACAAATCCAAGACATTTATCATATTGTTTTTGTTCTTCTGTTTCATTAGATCTTATAAACTTATAATCATTTTCATTAATATCAAATACATAAGAGGAAGTAACTGTTGCATTCCCGATTAAAGTCAATAAAAAATCATCTTCCAGAATTTTCACTTCACATTTCACAAAACCGCCTGGGTTGAATACAGTAATAACATCATGCTCTACAATCCCATACATTCTTGAAACAAGTGCAGATGCAGTCATCGCTGTTCCACATGCATTTGTAAATCCTACACCTCGTTCAAATGTACGGACAAAAATTGTATCATTTTTCATTGGATATACATAACTTACATTTACACCATCTACGCAATAGTCGTTTTCACTGTTTAAAAATTGCGCTAGACTTTTTTGATGCGTGTTATTTTGGATATCCTGCTGTTCAACAATTCCGATCAAATGTGGATTAGGGACCGAAACAGCTGTAAAAGGAATCGTTGATGAAAATTCTTCAATTACTTGATGGCGAATTTCTGGTTGTTCTTTATAATTCATAGGCAAACTTTCCAAAGAAAAGGATACTGGAGAAATTTCAACTGCATATGTTGGGATTTCTTCGAATAATGGCGCTTCTTTGCGTACCTTTAAGTTTGCTTTCATTGTTTCAATAATTGCTTCTTCTTTTTCGAGCGTTTCGCAGACGAATCTTGCCACACATCTTAAACCGTTACCGCACATTGAAGCTTCAGAACCATCAGCATTTATCACTCTCATTTTAGCATCCGCCGATTCTGAAGGTAAAACTAGCAGTAACCCGTCTGCACCGTTGTAATTTTCTTTTTGGCAAAGCCACTTCGTTAACTCTACCCAATTGAATTCGTTATCGTCCTCAGTATTATACAAGTAAAACGTATTGCCAGAACCGTGCACTTTTAAAAATGTTCTTTCCACTCATCTTCTCTCCCTATTTATCTTTACTTCTATCATAATTGTAAATGAATCGCGAATCAACTTAATAAAATGATTTAAGATTAATAATTTGTTCACAATTTTTAACGAGAAAATAATGTAATTTTAGATTAAAATTGTTGTATTAAATCGAATTTCTATAATAAGATGTAAACAGAAACCATTTATTAAAATAGTATTTTTGTCACTATTTTTGAGAAACTAAAATTCTTCACAAATATTTGTTTGACGTCTTGTTCCTTTAGGTATATATTTTGAAATGTTGCCTTGTAACAATCTAATTTTTAGATTTACAACTATTCTATAAAGGAGGCGTTTCATTTGTTAAAATATAGAGATCTTTCAGAAACTAATGAGTTATACCAATTGATGTCACACCCGACAGTTTTCCCGTATGTTCGTCATAAAGCAAACTCACCAGAAGAATATCTATTTATAACGAAACAATTATTAGAAGAAGAACAACTAGGAAAGACTATCTCGAGAACCATAACCGATGATTGGGGTCAACCAATTGGAACTATCACTCTATATGACATTCAAGATGGAGCTGGCTTCCTTGGAACATGGATAGGAGTACCATTTCAAGGTAGAGGCTATAACCAATCAGCAAAATTCGAATTTCTAAAAGAACTGTTTTTTGAAAAAGACATTCATACAGTATTTTTACGCATTCGAAAAGAAAATGAAAAGTCAAAGCGTGCAGCACAGAAGTTGCCTTATGTAGTTGATGCAACGGAAACAAACCCAGCCCTTTACGAAGAAATCAATGCTGGTGAAACGAAATTTGATTTATATAAAATTCCGAAAGACTTATTCTATATTGTTTCTGCAAACGACCAATCAAACGAAGAAGAACAAGCGATGTAAGGCTTGTCTTAACAATATAATGCGATTAGCAAACAATAAAGCTGTTCAGAAAAATCACTTTCTGAACAGCTTTGTTATTGTAGAATTTTCTTTAGCATTTTAGAAGTTATAAAAGACTTCCTGCTAGAATACGCAAGCCTGCAATGTAAGCTGCATCTCTCTATACTGACGATGAATAATCTTTTGTAATGTTGAATTCAATTATTTCTCTACAATTTTAATCCAAGACTTTTGTTTATTTTTCATACTGAGTAATTAGTTTTACCATTTCGTCCGGAGTTTTTGGACTCTCGGCTTTTTTCATTGCTTCAATGTATTCAGGACTTCTTTTCGCTAGAGTATTAATGGCTTTCATAAACGTACTCTTCGATAGCATCTCTTCTTCCAGAACATGGGCAAATCCTTGGCGTTCAAAAATGTTGGCGTTTAAAATTTGATCCCCTCGACTTTTGGCTGCGGAAAGTGGAATGAGCAGCATTGGTTTTTCCAACGCTAAAAATTCGAAGATTGAATTTGAACCTGCACGAGAAACGACTAAATCAGCAGCATGTAGCAAATCCGGCAGCTCATTTGTAACGTAACCAAATTGCTTATACCCTTTTAAGCTATCTAAAGTAGTATCCACATTTTCTTTTCCGCAAAGATGAATAACGTTATACGTTGCAAGAATCTCAGGCAAATTACTTCTTAGTGAATCATTGAGTACAACAGAACCCAAGCTCCCCCCCATCACCAGCAGCACTTTTTTGTCATCCGTAAAACCACATAGTTTCTTCCCTTTCAACCCATTTCCCTTAAATAATTGCTCACGAACAATCGAACCTGTACATGTCGCTTTATCACTCGGCAAATACTTTAATGTATCCTGGAAGATTGTGAAAATATGGGACGCAAACGGTAATGCAATTTTATTGGCAAGACCAGGCGTTACATCGGATTCATGTATAACGACAGGGATTTTTGCTAATTTTGCTGCAATGACAACCGGCACGGACACGAAGCCTCCCTTTGAAAAAATCATTGTCGGCTTCACTTTTCGTATGACAGAGAACGCCTGACCCACTCCTGCTAACACTTTAAAAGGGTCTGTAAAGTTTTTCATTGAGAAATAGCGTCGTAATTTCCCACTTGAGATACTATGGTAAGGTACATCAGGGAAGCTTTGTGTGATTAGCTCTTTTTCAATCCCATCATTTGAACCAATATAGTGAACGTTATATCCTTCGCTAATTAAAGTAGGGATGATTGCTTGGTTTAAAGAAACATGTCCAGCAGTTCCGCCACCTGTTAAAATAATTGATTTTTGTTTCACGAAAAAATCTCCTATCTAAATACACCTTTTGTATTTCATTTAAAGTTATATGTTTGAAAAAAATTTCCATGAGCATATACATGAAGTTTTTCATATGCCTTTTATGACATTTAGTCAATATTGTATCATATTTCATATTTCTAACAATCCTTCCAAGGTATCTAACTAAAGAAATAGGGAAGAAAACTAGTTAAGTCAACTTTTGTTCACCGTTTTTTCGTGCGCATAGCCACGATTTGCGTGAGCATAACAAACATACAGGCAAATTTTATTAAAAAAATGCCGAGCAAGAGAATTACTTGCTCGGCATTTAGTCAAATTATAATTGAATAAATTGTTGTGTCCAGTAGTTTCCGTTTTCAACATAGCCAACACCAATGTGTGTAAAGTTTGCGTTTAAAATATTGGCGCGGTGGCCTTCTGAATTCATCCATGCTTGTACTACTTCTTCCGGTGTTCTTTGGCCTTGGGCGATATTTTCACCAGCCGCGCTGTAAGTAATGCCTGCTGCCTTAATTTGATCGAATGGGCTGCCATAGGTTGGGCTAGTATGTGAGAAATAATTATTTGAAGCCATGTCTTGTGATTTTGCATGAGCAACTTTCATTAATGGATTGTAAATTTCCAATGGTGCAAGTCCATTTTTTGCACGCTCTGCATTCGTTAATTCAACCACCTGTGTTTCAAATGCAGAAACTGAATCAGCTTCTGCAGCTGGTGAAGCTGGTTGTGTTGCTTCTTCTGCTTTTTCAGTTGGAGCTGAAGGTGCTGCTGGTGCAGGTGCAGGTTGTTCGGCCACAGGTGCTTTTGGTGCCGCAGCTTCCTCTTCAACTTCTTTATTATTCTCTGGAGCAGCTGTTTCTGGTGTTTGAATATCTTCCTCTTGAACTGCATTTTCATTAGTAGATTCATTTTCTGAAGGCGCAACCGCTATCGGCATCCCTGTCGAATTATTGTTGTTGCATTCTTTTAACTGTGCTGCGATTAGTTTTTCCAATTGCACTGTTGATCCCATTAATTTATTGGACAACTCTTTAAAACTATGAATATTTGTGAAAGAAATGTCATTCTTGAAATTCGCTAAAAGATCTTCGTATTGATCCATTTGAATTACTTTCACTTCCTGTTTTACGAAACCTTTTTGACCTTCTTCTTGAATAGAAGCAGCATCTGCTGCCTGAGCTTGTGTTGAGATTAAACCAAGTGCACAAAATGTGATAAACCATTTTTTCATTTTGTATTCCTCCTCTCGCAACTAATCATATACGAGAATAATTGAAAAATAGGGTCCATAACTTGGTAACACATCCAGCACAAGTCCAACACCTTATAAAATAGGAGGGTAAAAAGACAACAAATAGGAAGGCTTTTCCTGGATACGAAAAACTTACAACCGAAAAGCTATTGACAATTTTTCGAGATTACTATAGAATTCAAAAACTTTTCTTATATGACATCAATGTTACATTTATTTTTCGCCAATAACATCGATTTGTTGAATGTTCTCCCCTATCATCACAATTTTTGGAGGCATCTTGATATATTCTGGTATCCATTGCACTAATCCATATGCATATTGAAAAAGCATCGGGTTGCGAATGCCTTCAATCGGGACATATCCTTTAATCCGATAGACAGATGATGGCAATGAACGCACCCATTCTTCAAACTCAGCTTGGGAAAAGCTTTCATTTAGTTCAACTAATCGCGAGCTTAAATGAAGATGCGTACCAATCTTAGCTGATTCAATATCTTCCTTAGATATTTGAGCAGTTGCTTGAAGCCCTTCGAGTAAATGTAAAGGCACTTTCCCATTAGTCGTTTGTAAAATAAAGACATTCGGATTTACACCCTGCATTTCAAATACCACTTTTGCCTGCTCCGCTTCCGTCAATAAATCCATTTTATTAGCTAATAAAAGATGGGCATGACGTATTTGTTCAATAAATAGACTTCTAACCTGAGGTGTCAGCGAACCACGATCGAGCCATAGCTTACTATCAGCCACTGTCACAATCCCCTTAATGTTCAGCTTCTCTGCAAACAAAGGCGAATAAACAGCATCCAAGGCCTCTACTGGGTGTGCTGCACCAGTTGTTTCAATAATTAATACATCAAATTCGTTATCTGCTAATAGAGATTGTATTTGAGCTTCTGTTTTTTCTGCCCCTGAACAGCAAATACATCCTTCCAGCATCTCTTTTAATGGAATCTCTTCATCTACGGCTTGTGAGTCAAAAGGAAGCTTCCCAAGTTCATTCATAATAACAGCAGGCTTAACTCCCTTGTCTTTAAATTGTTTTAACACATGAGTAAGCATAGATGTTTTGCCGCTGCCTAAAAACCCACTAAATAAATATACATCCTTCATTATTAACACACCCTATCGTAATAAAATACTTGCAAAGCCTGCCGCTAGAAAAAAGAGCTGTCATTTGCTCAAATTCTGAACAAAAGCAGCCCTCTTTTTTGATACTTCTATAAACAACTAGTCGTTCGCAGCCTTTAACAATTCTTTTGCCTTTAAAATATGTGGATCCTCATTATTGATTTTCTCTCTAATTGCATCCATTAATGCATATGTTGTTTCACCAACCAGGACACCATTTTGCTCCAATTTTTGATCTGCTTGGAATGATTCTACAGCCGTTTCAGTTGTTTGATCGAACGATTCATCGATTGTACCAACTTCATAGCCAAGGGCGTCTAAAATTTGCTCAGCAGATTTAACTGACGCTGATACATTACCCATTTTAAATTCAGTCTCTGGATTAATATACGTCGCAGTTGCGTATTCCGGATATTCTACCTTTTCGTCCGGTTCAATGCCTTTTTCATTGATCCAATTGCCATTAGGCGTTAACCATTTGCCCGTTGTATACTTCAGATTTGCACCATCAGGCAATGCGCTCACTGTTTGTACAGTACCTTTACCAAAAGAAGTCAATCCAACAAGTTTAGCACCTGCTGATTCACTTAATGCTCCAGCTAGTATTTCAGAAGCAGAGGCACTGCCGTTATCAATTAATACAACAACAGGTTGGGTATACTTTTTGCCGCCTTCAGCCAGCATAACCTCTGCATCACCTTCGCGGGCTTGTACTTGTACAATCGGTTTCCCTTCATCCACGAAAAGATTTGCGATATCAATAGCAGATGTTAAGAAGCCGCCTGGATTTTGGCGTACATCCATGATGATGCTCTTCATGCCATTTGCATCGTATTCTTCTAGAATTTTTACTAATTCTTTATACGTTTGCTCACTAAAGGATGTTATTTGAATATGGGCAACTTTGTCCTCGCCCATTTCTCCGTAAACCGTTTCGATTGGAATATCATCACGAACAATAGACAGCTCGATTAGTTCTTCAGATTCCCCGCGTTGAATTGTTAATTTAACCGGAGTCCCTTTTTCGCCACGTATTAATAAAACTGCCTCGGAGGCACTCATTCCTTGAATGCTTTGCCCATCTACTGTAAGAATAATATCTTCCGGCAGAATTCCTGCTCTTTCGGCAGGTGAATTTTTAATAGGCGAAACAACCACAATATTACCATTACGTTCTTGAATTTCTGCTCCTATACCTTGGAAGCTGGAAGAAAGGTCCGTATTAAATTGTTCGGCTTGAACCTCATCCATATAGTCAGAATATGGATCTTCTAAAGCATCGAACATTCCGTTAATTGCACCATGAATAACGGCCTCTTCATCAATTTCAACATAATACTTGTTTTTCAGTTCGTCAAAGGCATCATACAGCTCAGAAAATTCTTCTCTTTCGACTGGAACTGAAACTTCTACAACTTTTTTCTCGCCAAAAGTCAGTGCGAAAATAGTTAAACCTGCTGTTAATAAAATTGTAAGGAACATCAGCATAATGAAAGTAAAAGGCTTAATACGAATAAATTTTTTCGCTGGCTTCATTTGCTCTTCTTGCTGTACATTTTGTTCGGTATTCTCAAATCCTTGCTGGTTTTGATCATCCATCTAATTCACCACTCTCATTTTTACACTTACGTGAAAGAATCTGCTTTGAAGTTAAATATCTCTTCTCCATTATAAATAATGACAGCTTTTTCGAAAGCAAAGTTTCGCTTATTTACGAAAAGAAAGACTGTCAAAAAATAGACAGCCTTACGAAAAGAAATATGCAAAGCATTAAATATACATTACTCTTGAATTGCAGCTTCTAATGCTACGACAACCATATCGTTGAATGTAGTTTGTCGTTCTTCAGAGGAAGTAGCTTCTCCTGTAATAATATGGTCAGAAACCGTTAATACGGAAAGTGCTTGACGTCCAAATTTAGCAGCTAATGTATATAGAGCAGCAGACTCCATTTCTACTGCCAATACACCGTAACGCGCCAATTTTTCATTTTGGTTTTCTTCTGAGTAGAACATATCAGCAGTAAAGATATTCCCTACTTTTAAATTTAACCCCGCTTCTACACCAGCGTTATACGCTTTAAGCAATAAATCAAAGTCAGCTGTTGGTGCAAAGTCGATACCGTTAAAGATGATTTCATTCATTTTTGAATCAGTTGAAGCAGATTGCGCTAAAATAACATCGCGAACCTTTACATCTTTTTGGATTGCTCCACAAGTTCCAACACGGATTAATTTTTGTACCCCGTATTCTTGCATTAGCTCTGTTGTATAGATTGATATTGATGGTACACCCATTCCCGTACCTTGTACAGAAACACGTTTCCCTTTATATGTACCTGTATATCCGAACATATTACGAACTTCGTTATAGCATGTTACATCTTCCAAAAATGTTTCAGCAATATATTTTGCACGTAATGGATCTCCTGGCAATAAAATTGTTTCTGCGATTTCGCCTTGTTTTGCATTAATATGGATACTCATATAGCAATCCCTCTTTCCAAAATTATCTCATATTAAAATATACTTGCTTTTCTAGCTTTGTGCAATGATTTACCTTTTAATACACATTTTGCACTAGTAAAATTTCAAAAAAAGTACCCTCATCGGTATTTCATTTGATATAAGTCCCATAATTCATCAAAGACTTGCGTTGTCATATACTCATCGGCTAACGTCTCGATATAACTCGATAACTCTTCAAAGGAAGTACTTCCTTTAGGAAAACTATGATCCAGAAAGGCACTTTCTGCAAAAAGAGCCTTTCGATCAGTTAAATCTCCCCCTCTATAGGAAAGAATAAACAAATAAAAACTTTCTATCATTTGAACACTCCTAACTTTATTCTAAAATCCGCAGTGACGTGGCGTTTTCCAATTATACTTTTAGAAATCAATCTGACCATACTAAAAGAGACAAAAACTTTATAACAAATCTTCAAGACAATTACCATAACTACATCTTTATATTTTTAAAAATACATGTCAATACTCTTACTAAAAAATGTTAGTGGGGCCAAATAATGCATAAAATCAGTCAAATCGGAATTTTGCATGTAATATTTTTAGTAATGACCTTTATTGGATTAAAAAATCATGTTACTATCCTGCCGCCTATTTTGGAGCATGTAAAAAGAGATGGCTGGATGTCGGTAATCATAGCAGCAATCTTAAATCTTTCCATGGTTATTTTTAATCCTATTTATCCATAATAAGACATACCAGAAACCAATAAAGGAATGGTTAAATCAAAAAATCGGCAAAGTCGGCTCAGCAGTTATTTTATATAGTACGGTGGGAATGATCTTTTTAATTGCCGCATTTTCCTTGCGTGAAACCGTTCTTTGGATTTCATCAACTTTTTTAATCGCAACACCTAAGGTCCTATTATTGCTTGTCTATATTATTCTTTGTACAACTTTAGTGACGACTAATATGTTAACGATCGTGATTGTGAATACCTTAGTTCTCTTTTTCGTAGTTGTCTTTGGTTTTTATGTAGCCATTGCCAATTCTCACATAAAAGATTTTTCACTTTTACATCCCTTATTGGAGCATGGGTTTAGTCCTGTTATTAAAGGGTTTGTATACCCTGCTTCAGGGTTTATCGAATTATTTTTACTGTTATTTATTCAACATCATTTTAAATCCAAATTGAAATGGCATCATCTGGCTTTGATGCTAGTCATATTGACAGGATTGACACTAGGCCCTCTAATTGGCGCAATTGTAGAATTCGGACCAGCTGAAGCTGCAAGACAACGATATCCAGCTTATGAAGAATGGGGCCTCGTTACAATCGGCCGTTTTATCGAGCATATGGATTTCCTGTCAATCTATCAATGGCTTACCGGTACCTTTATTCGAGTAGGAATCCTGTTATTTATTGCTGCTGAGATTCTCAATTTAACTGGTCAAAGGACAAAAATTTGGTCCTATATGGTCCCTCCTTTTTCCATCATCTGCCTAAGTTTATTATTAATAGATGATTGTGTATTTTTAAAACTAAATACCCACGAAATGCTTATTATTACTTTTCTATACTTCCTTATATTATCAATAATACTTGCTGTGATTGCTTTTTGTTCAAGCAAAGGTTTAAAAGCGAATCATCATGTTCCACGTCCACGAAAAAATCAAAAAAACAGAAGGTAGTGAATTGAAATGGACTTATGTGGACCTTCACCCAACAATCTTACTACGTTGTAGTTATTGCAATCTCCACTATTGCTTCCTACACTATTGTCAATCAATCACTTTCTACAATAATTAGCATGATTCGCTTCGGTTTTATACTTATCACTTCCGTCTTCGGATTATTTGGATTTTTTATCTGTCTATATTTTCTTATACTTTACATTGCGAATATCCGCATTTTCGGTACGCCTTACTTAGATATTACCGCTGATCTCAGTTGGCAAAATATAAAAAAAGCAATTAGTCGACAATCAAAACCGAAATATAAAAAAAGGCCGAACTTCCTTGATTCTAAAGATCAATCAAGAAATAGCGTGGAATCGTAAATGTTATTCATGAAAAAAATAGGTTTATTGCTTGTGGGAACTTTTCTCCTTTCAGGTTGCTGGGATCTCAATGAAAACGAGCGAATGTTCTATGTACAAGGTATGGGAATTGATTATAAGGACGGAGAATATGAGGTTTTTATTCAAATCATAAGTTTTTCCAATGTGGCTAAAACAGAAACTATCAGTCAAGACAATATTCAATCTGAGGTAAATTCATTCAAAGGAAAAACCGTCAGTGAGGCATTCGATAATCTGTATAATGCCATTGGGGAAAAACTGTATTGGGGGCATTTTTCTTTTCTTATTTTAAAAGATGCAGCTATGAAGGAAGATAGGTTAAATAGCGTGATTGATGCCCTCACCAGATTTCCTGATACAAGATATCTTACATGGATTTATTCAACGGATGAACCCTTAAGCGAATTTTTAACAGTCACTCCTTTGCTAAAACGATCCATTACACTAACTAGATTGGCAGATCCCCAAAATTCATATGAGAAAGAGTCCTTTATTGAACCTATTAATGTCAGGAGATTGCTAATCGATTTAAATGAACCTGGACACGAAGTAAATATTCCTTACGTACGGTTGAAAGAAGGATGGCAAACCCAAAAAGAACCTGATAAATCGATCGAGACTGCAGGGGTTGGAATAATTACCCCTCATACATTTAAAGGATATATAAAAGGCGAAAAAGCAAATGGTTTAAAATGGTTATCAAATGAAACGGTACAATCACGAATTACGACGAACACGGATGGCAATCAGTACATTTCAATAACAGTCAAAAATTTAAAGACAACAATAACCCCAATTGTAAAAGGGAATGATGTAAAGTTCGACATCAATATAGCTTTAACAGCATCTTTAAGTAGTTTCACTGGCAATATAAGCACAAAAGACATTGAAAAAGCGGTTATTAAACAGGTGAAAAAAGAAGTAAAGGACACATATAATGCTGGTCTGGAAAAAGAAACGGATATCTATCGGTTATCAGAAGTCATCTATAGACAAAAGGTGAACTTTTGGCGGGAGAATCAAAAAAATGGAAAAATTGATTTAAGCGAAGATTCCATTCAACGTATAAATGTAGTTGTTCAACAAATCGAATCAGGCAGAAAATCCTACAAAGAATCAATCCAATAGTGAACGTTTTCAGGCTCCTCAGAACAGAATCTGAGGAGCCAATTTTTAACACACGTTTAATTAACGAAAAATCTTTCTATCTAGTTTCGTCAATGCAAATTATTTTTCAAACAGCTGCAAATAATCGCCATATCCTTCTTCTTCCATTTTTTCTTTAGGAATAAAGCGAAGTGCTGCCGAATTTATGCAATAACGTAATCCACCTAACTCACGCGGACCATCCGGAAAAACATGGCCTAAATGTGAGTCGGCTGTTTTGCTTCTTACTTCCACTCTGCGCATACCATGTGAAGTATCGAAGTGTTCTTTTACTTCTTCAGCTTCTACTGGTTTTGCGAAGCTTGGCCATCCGCACCCTGCATCAAATTTATCCTTTGAACTAAATAAAGGTTTTCCAGAGACGATATCTACATAGATTCCTTCTTCAAAGTGTTGATCGTATTCATTTTGATAAGGCGGCTCTGTCCCCTGTTTTTGTGTTACATAGTATTGCATTTCAGTAAGCTGTTTTAAACGTTCTTCCTTATTCATGGCGATTCCCCCAATGTTGTTGAATAAATGATGCTCGTCCTGAACCAATTTGATAGCGTTCATAATGCATTGGATTTTTTTTATAATACTGTTGGTGATATTCTTCGGCAGGATAGAATGTTTTAGCAGGCAAAATTTTTACAGCGATCGGTTTGTTGAACTTTCCAGATTCACCAAGTCGAGCTTTCGACTCTTCTGCAATCTGTTTCTGCTCTTCATTATGGTAGAAAATCGCTGTTGTATAGGATTCGCCTCGATCATAAAATTGTCCGCCAGCATCAGTTGGATCGATCAATGTCCAATAGGTTTCGACTAACTTCTCATACGGAAATACTTTAGGATCAAAAGTGATTTGTACGGCTTCTAAATGTCCCGTTGTTTCCGAACACACCTGCTGATAGGTTGGGTTTTCCACATGGCCACCAGTGTAGCCCGAGAGTACTTCAATAATCCCTGGCTGTTCGTCAAAAGGTTTTACCATACACCAAAAACAACCTCCAGCAAATGTTGCAATTGCGCTACTCATCATGCATCCCTCTATTCATTTGGTACTATAACCTCCAATAAGATTCGGTTATTTTCTAAATCAATTTCCTTTGCTCTTACCCGTGCCCCGTTCATCACTTCTATATCAGACAAATCAACATAAATTTCTTCTTCATTTGGTCTGACAACAATCCATTCCGGGAACGATACCGCATCATTCATTAATTTTAGAACCGTAATAGGCTCTAAATTGATTCTACCAACATTTACAGAATTTTGCTTTAATTGTATATTGCCTTCTTCAGTCACTATAGGATCGAATTCCATTGAGAAGGGAACTGTCACTCCAAAAGCTGTTAGTTCACTATTCAATTTAATCGACTCATTAATGACAAAGTCAAGTGGCAGCGGGCTATTTGCCAGTTCTTTTTGCAGGTATTTCAGTGCAATTTTTTCAATATCATCAGCAGTTGCTTCAACTAGCAAAACACTGTCCGATGGATTGACAGTGGCACTTTTCTTTTCAATTTGAACATCTTCTGATGGAGAAGTCGCCCAATAAAATAATAGGGTAAAAAATAGTATGATGACACCTGTTAAAGCAAAAAAGGCGACTTTCCACTTATTCATTCATGGTCACTCCTTTAAATCTCCTATAAACTATGTACCCCTCTTATTGTCCTACAAATCATTCGATGGGAAAAGGTTAATCTTGGCAAGAATTCTTACTCACTAAAGATTAACCCCTCAGAAGAGTCTGTAATCTGACAAGATTTCATCATCGAAACAATTCGTTCAGTCATTATTGTATAACCATATCCATTTGGATGGAAGAAATCTGAATGATAGACCAAATTCGCATTTTGGTCAAACAAATCTTGTATATCTACAAAACAAGCGTTTTCATACTTTAAAGACGTGTTTTCAATCGTTTCGTTCCAATCTGCTATAATGGATTCAAATTCAGTGATTTCATCTGTAATAACTGAAAATGGATTATATAAGCCGATCATGATAATTGGTACATCTGGGTTTTCCATTCGTATTTCCCTTAGAATTTGGTCGTAGCGCTTTTTAAAATCCGATAATTCCTCATCGAACATATCCCTTTTCAGCTCAAATAAATCTTTTTTAACTACTTTCATAATATCATTACCACCGATTGTTAGGGTGATAAGTTCTGCATTTTGGATTTCCGTATCATAGTGACCTTTTTTAAGCAGCTCCAACAATTGATCGCTTTTGCGTCCCCGTTTTCCTCTATTATCAAGAATAACTTCTGTTATATCTGATGATGCTTCGATTTTCTCCACTAATCTTTCAGTATACCCACTTTTTCGCTCTTCATCCCCTACACCTCTAGTTAATGAGTCCCCAAGAGCCAAATAATATAATTTCGACCTAATTGTTTTAAATTCTTCTGGTGCTGTTAACGGTACTTCATTTAGTAATTGTTCTTCGATTGTTTCTTGAAATGCTGTAGTTAATGTCAATTCTTCTTCAATTTCTTCCACCGGATGTTTTTCTTCACCAGTGCTTTTTTCCTGTGAAGCATCTGATTCAGTTGAGTCATCAGTTTCCTCTGGAACTTTTGCTTCCTTCGGTTCTGCTGGCTCAGAAATTTGAACTTGTGAAGCAACATCATTTATTTGTTTTTCTTTAACTACCTTCATACAACCAGTTAATAATAAAATACAACAGCATAAGAAGAGAATAGTTATTCGTTTCAGAATGATTACTCCTTCCCTAATACTTTTAATAATAATTTCGGTTTTTTGCTTCGTATGTTAATCAATATTAATGATAATTTGAGCAATTATTTGGCTTTGTATGTAGAAACTATCACAAAATTGAAAAAGCTATTATCTTCCTTGCCCCGTATGGCTTCTCCTTATTTTTATATTATGTAGGAAAAAATAGGAATAACAACTAAGTACGCCCGCAAAACCCGTTTTTTTGCCGCATCTCAAGCAAAAAAGTACAATAATTCTCTACTCCTATCTCATTTTAGATACATTCTCCGATACTCCTTTATTCTCCCACACAGTTCCAAGACTGTATACGCTCTTCTACACGCTTTTTCTCGAATATTTTTTACGGTAGGATGTTCGTGATAATGCAAGAACAAAGGAAATACCAGGAAAATTGGAGGAGAATGATATGAGAAAACCGAAGAGGAAAGTCATTATCCCCTTCGGTCAATTGTAAAAATGATAAGGATTTGATAAAACACAAGAGCACTATTTCCTGGAGTAGATCAATCCTTTATTTAGACACTTTTCTGTTCTGAAAGAGGATGTACTCTTTCAAAGTCATGCTTGTTCCTTGGCAAAAAATCAGTGTGAATATTCATTTTGTCCCCTTTAAATTTAATGGATTATATTTTATAATTCCCCAAGGATTCAATCATTAACTCACCTTCTAAACCAGCCTATAAATCATCTAACGCTATTACTTCTCCGTTTGAGGCATTCACTCCGTAATGGCAATCTAATTTTCCACATAAAACGTATTGTTTTTGCTTAAAATCAAAAACATAATATGGTTTTAACTCAAACATACTTTTAAGTTTTTCATATGCATCTTCCTTTGTAATTGTTACTTGACCAGGGGATTGAAAATCATCAAAGGTTTTCAACATTAATTTGCTGTCCATGTAATTTACAGCTTGAAAACTTTTTGAATCTATCCAAACCTTAATTTTCCTCTGAAAAACGCGATAGTCCTGATGCACCGCTTTTAAGGTGGCGTGAATCGACCCTTTATCACGATAAAGTTCTTTTAATGCCCAATTTCCAGATTCACCCGGATACTCCTGGCATAAAAGATTCTTGACTGCCACCATACATTTCTTTTGTTCTACTTTTGTAATCGAGAATGCATCAGGGGATGGTTCACATGAAAATGCTTGATCTGCTGTAAGATCTTCAATCCAATCGATCTTTTTTCGTTCAAAGGGCTTTTTCATTGGTTCATCCCAAAAAATTGTTTGATCCATTTTCAAAAAATTGCTTTCATTTGCAAAAACCCCAAAAGGAATCGTTTTTGTTCCATTATTTGTCGCAAAAATTTCTTCCAGCGCATAAATCGGGTATAATTTCTTTTGTTCATAAGAAGGATATTCAATCAGCTTCAATTGTTCCTTTCCCAACTGTTCTAATCTATCAAGTGAAAGGTCATATTTTTCTTCTTTTATCAGCTCTTTTGAAGGAAATTGACCATAAATCGAAAACAACGTGAGCATTCCTTCCCGGTCAAACTTGATGTCAATATATCCAGGTGGTGAAACGGCAACACCATCAATACATGACTTAAAGTAAAGTTCGCCCCCCTCCTCTCTATTCAATCGGAATTGTTCTCCATACGTTAATTCCGTTTCAGCTTCAATCCATTTGATGATGTCTTCCTTATTAAGATTGCTAAATGTAATCCCATTTTCTGCATAGGATTTCCCCATTACAAAAATAACACTCTTAAATTTACGGCTTTTCAAATCTATCTCAACGCTTGCCGTACCGTCTGGATTTGAACCATCATCTTCTTGTACAGCGTGATTCGGAAACCATTCCATCGATAATGTATAGACAGTCTCATTGCAGCTATTTACACTCCGATAAAACCGATGTTCTTGTAAATAATAGTTGTTTAATCCTAATTTAGTTTTTGTAAAATCAATTAATTCTTGTATTCTTAAATCCATACAATTTGACCTCATTCTCAGCTTAATTTGTACTCTTAGAAATCGTTTGAGACTATTTTATAATCATAAATCTATCACTCAACTATCCAATTATTCCTTATTGCTTACCCTTTTCCATTTATATGGTATTTTTGCCCAATTGTAAAAGAGCATAATGAGAAACGTTGCAAAACAAACCCCTATATTATCTATCCATCTAATATCCTTGTTAATAATTAATTGATACATAGTTAAAACCACA
Source organism: Lysinibacillus fusiformis (assembly GCA_030027265.1). GTDB lineage: Bacteria > Bacillota > Bacilli > Bacillales_A > Planococcaceae > Ureibacillus > Ureibacillus fusiformis_A. The sequence continues at coordinate 81,034 of JASENG010000005.1, forward strand.
AAATTGATGAATGGAAATCTGATACTATCCTTGAACATGTCCACACTCCCATTACAAACCAAATCTCGTCTGCTTAACTCGTCAGATTCCTGATATCACTAACGAAAAAGTGACTACAATAATTATAAAGGCCAATACCATTCCAACAGCAACACCTATAAGATTTGACTTCCAAGTATATCCTTTCAAATCTGATTCAGAATTGGATCGGTCTACCTTTCTAAAGTGGATAATCAAATTAATATTTACTATAACCAACAGTAAAAAGACTATGATAGACATAAAAAGAGGCTCTATTTGAAAAATATTATCTGTTGAATTATGATTCCAATAAAATTGCAAGAACATTAAGCCACTTAGGATCAAGTTCCATATATATCCAACTTTTCGTTGTTTGTACCATTCACTACCCATTTTTTGCTTTTCATAGATTGCTACTTGTTCAAAAAGAGTGATAATAGATTTTGTAGAGTCGCCCTTGAAAAATCCAAAGATTGCTTGAAAAAACAAGAGCACCGCCAAGAACTAAGAAAAAGTATGCAAATGTTATACTAAAAACATTAATTATAATAAAAAAGATTATTAACGTTATTAATAGAATCCCATTTGTCATAGCAACTTGCTTCAACCTCATATTGCTTAACTCTTTTTGTTCCATCGACATCACCTTTCCGACTAATGAAAATGGCCTCAATTTCTCACCTTACTGTTCCATGCACATCAATTCCCGTATTTCATCTGTAAAGTTTGATGCTGTCAGGTAAGTTTCTCCTTCTCCTACCATATACATGAGGGTACTATTTTCACCTTCTTCTCCTAACCATAAATGAATCGCATGCGTAGGAAAATCCCCATCATATTTAATTTTTGTGAGGGCTTCACTATGTTTAGATAGAAAATAAATGAAACTCCAGTAAAAGCAATGATTGAAAATATGTCTTCCATTGGAATCCCTCCTGCCTGTTTGGAGTTTATCATGAATTGGTAATATCTTCAATTTCCTTATGGATTTATTTGAAGTCAGGGATTGATAATTAAGTAAGATGCAGGGGTAAAATGAAGAAAACCGAAGGGGATGTCATCATCCCCTTCGGTCAATTGTAAAAATGATTAGTATTTGAAAAAACGCAAGAAAAATTCGGTTTGTCTTCCACTCTCTAGCGCTCAAATGGAATAACCTAGCGCGCGGTCGAACTAAGTTGTTTACGAACTTATAAGGTTGATCGGTTTATAAAGCAAACAAGCAACCTATTCCGCGAAATAAATAAACCCAATTGCTCCAGGTCCTGTATGTGTACTGATGATTGGAGAAGTGAATTTAACTTCTACATCAGTGAAACCCGTTGATTTGATGAGCTCGATTAGAGGATTCCCTAATGTTGTCAAACCGTCTGCATGTGAAATACCGACTGCTTTTACGGTCTTGCCTTCCACATCCTCCTGGAATTGCTTAAATAAATAGCTAATCACTTGTTTATGGCTTCTTGCTTTGGCAACAGGTGTATAAGAACCGTCATCGAGTGTAGCAATTGGTTTAATATTTAGCAAGGATCCAATCATGCCTGTTCCTTTTCCAATACGCCCACCCTTGATAAGGTTATCTAGTTTATCCACTACTACAAATAATCTTGTATTTTTTCTTACCTCTTCTAATCGCGCAATAATTTGTTCCACTGTAGCCCCTGCGTCACGAAGTTTAATGGCTTCGCGAAGTTGAATCGCAAGTCCAACTGCAATATAACGTGAGTCAAATACGGTAACGTCCGAATCACTCATTTCTGCTGCTTGTCTTGCCGAATCGAAAGTTCCGCTCATTGACCCAGTCATATGGATTGAAATAATCTGGTCCCCATTGCTTCCAAGCTGATCATAAAGTTCTTTAAATTTCCCTGGTGCAGGCTGAGAACTTTTTGGTAATTCCTTCGAATTTTTCATTAACGCCAGAAATGATTCAGGCTCTACATCTTGTCCATCAATATAGGTTTTTCCATCAATTTGAATTGTTAAAGGTACGACTTGAATGTCATGTTCCATTAATTCTTCTTTTGTTAAATCACAAGTTGAATCTGTAACAATATGAATTCGTCCCAAAATGACACATCCTTAAATATATTAGAAACATTATAATACAAATTTTCAATCTGTAATAATGACAAATGTAATCGATTTCAGAAAAAGTATTAGTTTGTGTATTGAATGTTCACAATTAACATAAGAACCATATGACAAATGATAGTGTTCGCCCATTAACTATTCAAGTATAGTTATCGGCATAAGGAGTGAAATCAATGGAAAATAACGAAGCATTTGACTATAAAAATTGGAAAGAAGAATTATGGAACGCCATTACACACGGGGTTGGCTTATTTATTAGTATTCCTTCGTGCGTCCTTTTAATATTACTAGCAGTTCAATCCGGAAGTGCAATCCAAATTGTGTCGTATTCGGTATTTGGCAGCTCACTGGTTCTTTTATTTTTAATGTCGACCTTATTACATAGCATGCCTGAAAAATATAAAAGATTTTTCTCTATTTTGGATCATTCTTCTATATACATTTTGATTGCCGGGAGTTATACACCATTTTTACTAATTGCGATTGATGGTGTACTAGGAATTGTCCTGCTATGCATCATTTGGTCAATTGCTGTGTTCGGAGTGGTATTTAAATGTCTATTCATTCATAGGTTTGAAACGTTCTCACTGATCCTTTACATTGCAATGGGATGGCTAATCATTTTTGCCATCAAACCCATTTACCAATTTATACAATTCGATGGCCTTACTGTTCTGCTTGCTGGGGGATTATTATTCACGTTCGGCTCCATCTTTTACGCTTGGAGAAAGCTGCCATACAATCATGCAATTTGGCATTTGTTCGTAATTGCAGGTTGCGCTTGCTTGGTGGTATGTGTGGCGTTTTATTTATAAAGAGTTCCAACTATATTATTACACGTTCTATAGGATGAAATATCCTTTTGTTTAACATAATTCGTCCTATAGACAGCATCTATTTGAGTTTTCTAATTCGCGGAAGTACCGTATTGCCCAATGTACACACCTTCTTAGACAACTCCCTCTTTTAATCCCTGCAAAAAAAGCCATCCAATATGGATGACATCTCAAAGACTTAAAATTCTATAAATAAATTAATTACGAATCTAGAAACATCAAGTATTTAAATCGCTTAATGAAGAAGTGAATCCGTTTTTCATACTAAATTTTCTTATTTTAAAACTGACTATTATAAATGCAAGTGTAATAATGATGCTGAATATCCATTCTGTTATATTTAAATATATGATGATTTTCCCATAGCCATCCACTCCATAAGAGGCAATCAACCACGACTTCAACAAGTTTTGACATAATCCTCTAAACACAAATAACGCAGTTAATAGCTGAAACCAATTAAATAAGCCTTTAGATGAAAATAAGGCGATGCTGCTTGCTCGTTCATGTCCCTGCAAAACGGCAAAATCTGCTGCAAAATAAAGCGCTAATGGTTTCTTGACAATCATGGAAATTAGAAAAACAGCTACAAAAAAATATCCGAGATATACTTGATTCCAAAGCATAGTTTCTGCATTGCGCGATAATAAATTTACACTTGTTGAGCAACAGAGAGAGCTTATTATGAAAAGTCCAGTAATATTAAACTGCTTTTCTTTGTAGAAACGATAACCCGTATAGAAAATTCCAGGTATTGTTGAAAGAAGCATTGAATAATAGTCCCCGAGAGGCTCTTTCGCAAAGTTCCAAATGAAATATGGGATAGCTGCATAAAAAATCAAATCGAAAATTGCAATTCTTTTCATTGTAGCCTCCCACTATTCTCAACATAATGGGAAATAGCTTCATCTATAAATGAAACCAACTTTGAATCAAATCGATAAAAACCCAGATCTTTATCCCCATTTTTAATTAGCTGCCAAGTTTTTTGAGATAATTCTATATTTCCTTGATACATCTTATGAACTAATGCTAACCACCTTCCAGCTAATTTTTGGGCAATTTCACTCTTCGGGTCTCCATTTAAATTTTTTTGAACATCTGTTATTAAGGAAATCCAGTTATTTGTTTGTTCACTGCCATCCCCTATTACCGGAAGAGTATCAATTACATTTTGCTCTTCCATCGAAAAATAGTCTTCTTTTATTTTATATAGTTCAAATTTGTTTGTTGGATAACTATTAATGGATTCAAAAAGCTTGATCCATTTAGTTTCATTTTCAAGAAGCGAGAAATCAAGCAATGCCTGAATAGATCGCTCCATTTTTTCCAGTTTTTCTCGTTCGGATTGAATCATTTTCAAACGCAAATGCAGAAGTTCAGTTATTTCCATTAGCTTATTCTTTAAAATTTCATGAATTGATTCTAATGGCAGCCCAAATTCCTTTAGTATCATAATATTGTGTAGTTTTGTAATATTTTCTTCGGTGTATTGTCTATGGCCGCCTTCACTCTTAACAGAAGGTTTAAGCAAGCCTATTTCATCATAATATCTAAGTGTTCTAACAGTAATATTACTTAGCTTTGCAAGTTGACCGATTGAATACATGCGTATTTACCCCTTTTATGGAAATTTTATTACTTTCATTATAAAAGCTAACGTAACGTTAGGTTCAAGAATTATTTAATTTTTTCTACATATTAATAAGTAAAAAAAACTAGTAAAAAAGATTAGAATAAAATAAAAAGACCCTTCAAAGAGCCTTTCCAGAACACTTCTTCACTTTATTGCAAGTTTTATTGATAAATTTATATCTTCCTTAAAAACACCATTTTTATCTATTCCCAACAATTCTTCTTTTAAATGTTGTTCAAAAAAATCAACCTTGTCTCCCAAAAATCGTCTAGATCCAAAGGAAGTGGAGTATAAATTTCCGATTATTGAGTCCAGGTTCCATTCATGTGTATAAGGGGGCAACTCATGCGTTTCCAAAGCAAATTGTGAATTGGATATTATTTCTTGGTAACTGACTGCTGGTGGAGAGTATGTAGTATTTCCCGCTCTTCTTTCAGTTCCATACCAGTGATGGACGACTTCATTAACTTTCTTCTGCCAAGGTAACAGTTGTTTATTTGGTGAGTAATTATCAATGATTGCAATACCCCCTCCATCGGAAATCATGGGATATAAAGTATCGAGAACCTTTTCTCTATTCATCCAGTGAAATGCTTTAGCGATTGTTACAACTCTAAACTTCCCATCAAATTGTTGCTTATATGTATTAAGATCACCGTTAAACCACGCAAAATTATCGGCTCTAAATTCTTTCTCCAAGCGTCTAGCTTCTTCAATCATTTCGGGCTCTGTATCAATCCCCACTATGCTTTCAAACCAATCAGTAAATCGAAATGCTACTTGTCCTGTCCCGCATCCTAAATCGAGCATATGACCTTCCCCATCAAGAGAGAACCGATCGATCAAAAATCTAATTAAAGATGCCGGGTATAATGGTCTAAATCGGGAATAATACCAAGCAGTCCCTTTAAATAAGTCATGGCCATAATTTTTCATTAGCTGTTCCCTCTTTTATCGTAAAATTTAAGCTTTAATTTTTCAAATCAGTAAAAATAGTGATCTATATCTTTACCATTCCTAAAAATGATATAATTCATTTTTTCTTCTTGGAGCATTTCCAAAATCTGTGATTTGCTTTTCTTTTCAAAAATTTTGTTCCATCTAAACATCGCCTTAAAAATACTAAAAGAAGGTGTATAGTTGGCGGATTCGACTCCGATTAGTTGTCTTATATATCTTCTGATAATCCTAAATCTTCTTAGCCCATATGGAGTATCCAAAAATATGATTAACTCTGCACTTTTCAAGCTCTTGTATATCCACGGTTGAAAATGTGTACCTTCAATAATCCACAACTCAGTATGAATAATGTTCTCTAAATTTTCATCTCGATCTATATCGGACCTTCTAATATCCCCGGATTTATGCCTTTCCCAGACAACATTATCCAATTCAAAATATGGAATGTTATATTTATTTGCCAGAGTTCTAGCTAATGTCGTTTTACCGCTGCCGACTGAACCTATAATATGTATTCTATTCGGAATTTTCATGGTTTCCCACCTATATATATCAATAAGATTATTGTTTAATTCAAACAGTACTTTGACACAGATCAAGCTCATTCAATCAAATATTCGACAAAAGTAGTCAATTCCCTTTTTCTCCCTAAATTGTAAAGTTAGCTTGACCTTAGCGTGAAATGTCAAGTACACTTAACGTAAAGTATACTTTACCTTAGTAGGTGAGAAATTGAAGAACAATATTAAAGAAATGCGCGTAAAACATCAGTTGACTCAGGATGACTTAGCAGAACGATTGGAAGTTTCAAGACAAACGATTATCTCACTTGAAAAAGAACGCTACAATCCTTCAATTACGCTAGCTTTTAAGCTTGCACGATTATTCGGATGCCAAATTGAAGATATTTTTAGTTATGAGGAGGAATAGATATGAACAAGCGAACTAAAACGAATAGAAATAAATACCTATATTTAGGTTTAGGTGTTCTATTAACAATTGAAGGGATTTATTTAAATTATGAAGCGATACTAAATGGTGATTTTCCTGATACTATCATGCTATTGGCACTTGGGGTAAATCAGTTACTGCTTGCGTATTTATCTCCACACCTTTTCCCGAAAGATGAACGAGCAAAAGAAATTTTCGGGAAATCCATGACAATCAATTATTTTGTTCTTTTTGGTTCAATGGCTGTATTAATACTAGCTACAGGCTCTTTTGGCTTCGTAACACTCGACGCTACCCAAGTTTTGATTGTCCTGTTTTGCATCATGGCAATCGCGATTCCTGGTACAATGGTTTTTTACTCCAAAATCCTCTAAATAAGATAAACGATTCCTGTACATATGGAATCGTTTTTGATTTTACAGCAACTTATAACTTATACCATTTATCATCTGATTTTAACTTTCTTTCACTACGCCAGACCGATATTTCGTTATGTTAGGCAATGTTAATAATCCATTCTTACTATTTCTTTCAAATATAACGCTTAATGATTCTACAAGCTTTGGGTACATCTCGTCTTCCTTTGTCAAAGAAAATGAGGAGGATAAATGGCGGCCGATAAAACTGCTTTTATTATAAATTAAGGAATTGTCATAGGTTTTGAAAGTATAGCCCTTTTCAAAAAAATTCTCGTAAATACCAACTGTCCCCATCATTCCATTTGAAAATCCTTTAAAATTGGGACAATATTTTCGATAAGCTGCTGCGATTTCTTTATTAATTTTATCTTCTGCCACTCGTTCATTAGAAATAATCACCGCCTTGCCGCCTGGATTTAAAATCCTTTGGCATTCTTTCCGAAAGCTCACCGCATCAAACCAGTGGAATGCTTGGGCTACGACAATTATATCAACACTATTATCTTTTAAAGTTGTGTTTTCCGCAGATCCATTTACTAAAATTAATTGTTTATAATCCTTCAAATTATCACTTGCTGCTTCCCGCATTTCATCATTGGGCTCAACTGCAAACACTTTAAAGCCGAACTCCAATAATTTTTTCGTCATAATTCCAGTTCCAGATCCGATATCGGCAACTACTGAATTTTGATGCAAATTATTGTCTGTTATTAGATCCTTTAATAATTGATCCGGATAATCAGGCCGAAATTTTGAGTAAACCACGGATTTCCCATTAAAATTAGTTTCATTTGCCATCATCGCACCACCTGTAACTATCTTTTATTGCTATATAGTCTAATGCTGTTTATACACCAAAAAACTAAGTTTGAGGAAGCTCTTTTAACTTTTTCGACCGATACAATTCTCCAAATGCCGCTCCTCCGAGGATCAATACAGCTCCTGCCATCTGGATAAGGCTCAACTTTTCTCCCAAAATAGCAGCCGAAAAAATCAATGCCGATAGAGGCTCCAAGTAGCCAAGGATCGATACGGACTGAACAGGCAGTCGACCGATAGAAGAAAAATAAAAATAGCAGCCGACTCCAGTATTTATGATACCTAATATTAGTATTGGCATCAAATTACCATCAAAAACATCCACCCGGAATCCTCGCTTCATGCCTATAAAAATTGCAACTGTCAAAAAGCTTATTACTAATTGGCACATGGCATTTTCAAGTCCCTTGATGGTTCTAGCCTTTTTATTGAATATGACCATAACGACATACATAAATGCCGATAATATTCCGAAAATTAATCCCGAGACTTTTCCCTCTGTAAAAGCCAGTCCGTTTACACAAAGCATTCCAATTATTACTGCCAAAAATCCAAGTAATTTAGCTTTTGTCATCTTTTCCTTAAATATTAACGGTGAGAGGATCATGACAATTACCGGACCGCAATAATAGGCAAGTGTGGCAATACTTACGCCAATTTGTACGTAGGCCTCATATAAAAACATCCAGCTTGCCCCCATCGCCATTCCAGAAATGACTAAATACAAAAAGTGCTTTTTATTTTTCCAAAACTCTACTTTCTTTTTAGAAATCGCAAATACAATAATTAGAAAAAGACTGCCTATCATTGTCCGTAAAAAAACAATTTCATAACTATTTAATAGTATATAACTTGCAACAATTCCGTTTGATCCAAATAAGAGCAAGGCAAGCACATATTTAAAATAAGCATTTTTCATTTCTCATCACCCCTTTTTTCCTGATTTTTTTGATGTCTTGAACGTGCCTACGCGCTTATCCACCTCTTGAATACCCTCACTTACATCCTTGATTTTTCAATAACAATAACATAGCATAATGTTACACATTCTAAAATTGAATGTTTATCATAACATCCATGATAAAATGGAATGCTAAGGAGGAAGTTATGAATATCCACAAATATATGGCATTTGTCAAATCAGCAGAATATGGGAGCTTTACAAAAGCGGCAGATGCATTAAACTACACGCAATCAGGCATCAGCAGGATGATAAACGATTTGGAATCGGAATGGGGCGTATCCCTATTCGAAAGAGGACGAACAGGGATTAGTTTAACATCAGACGGCTTAAAATTATTTCCTCAACTGAAGCGGATCTGTAATGAGCATGAGATATTGTTGAGGCAAGTTGAGGACTTACAAGAAATGAATTCAGGGATTATCAGGATTGGAACCTTCTCAAGCGTAGCAACTCATTGGCTGCCTAACATGATTAAATTCTTTAAATTGGACTATCCCAACATTGAATTCGAGCTGTTGTTAGGTGACTATACAGAAATCGAGAGCTGGATTATAGAAGGACGAGTTGATTTTGGATTTTTGAGGCTACCTGCTAATGCAGAAATGGAAACTCTTCACTTGGAGCAGGACCGTTTGCTTGTGGTCCTTCCTCGCGATCATCCACTTGCTGATGGCGATATGTTTCCAATCAGTGCATTATTGAAAAGCCCATTTATGCTCTTGGAAAAGGGAGCAAAAGCAGAAATCTCGGAAATTTTCGAGAAACATCAAATTTCACCGACAATATCTTTTACTACCTGGGATGACTATGCCATTATGTCTATGGTTGAAAACGGGCTGGGAATCAGCATTTTACCGGAATTGATTTTACACCGGGTTCCTTACAAAATCATAGCAAAAGAGCTTGAAGTGCCTGCATTTCGAAATATAGGCATTGCAATGCGCGAACAAAAAGCACTTTCACTAGCCGCCAAGAGTTTTTTAGAATACTTATCCTATAGAAAGAGAGAATGATTATTTTTGATGGTAATATACATTTAAACATTCTGCAAAAGACCATATGTTCTGTCCAATAAACATTAAAAAAACAAATCCGCGCATGGAATTTGCTCTCCAGATTCAATATTCATGGGAGATATCCTATTTTTTCTAAGATTTTCATAGTGGTATAATTTAATGTAGGCAAATCTTTTAAAGGAAAGTAGGAGAGTTTTAAACTTTCGTCGTCCATTTTAAGAGTGCCTTCCGTGTTATTTGCTTTATAAACCACAGTCGCATTATAAATTTCATCACCATGGGGGAATTTAAAGTAAAATTCCTTACCTGAGACGATCGTCACTAGCTCTAATGATTTTGCTGTAAGTCCGGTTTCCTCAAAAAGTTCCCGTTGTGCCGTCTCCTCGAAAGTATCCCCCATTTCCATGCCGCCTCCAGGTAGCCCCCAATCAAGTGTATCCGAGCGCAGCTGGAGCAAAATTTCATGCTCACTGTTTTGAACGATTATGGCCGAACCGGGAGCGATAATCGGTTTAGTTCCTATAAAGTTTCTTAGATATTTTATGTAGTTCATGTTTACTCCTTTTACTTTTGCCAGCCTAATAGTTTAATTTCTTTAAAGTATAATTGTATCCACACTCATTCAGTGCTAGGTTTTTTTTTTTCGAAAGAATATAGCATAAAACCCACCAACATTCCGATTGCTATTCCGAGCCCTAAACTGCCAACAGCCAACAATACATTTCCCAGCATAATTCCAATTGGACTTAGCAACGAACCCCCCAACAAGCCAAAAGTCATGCCGTATATTAAATAGTTTTCTAATTTTGGTCCCCTACTATCTGAATCTCCCATTACACTCCCTCCCGAAGTCTCAATTTTAATGCCTCTTTGACCGCCCAAATTTGATGTTCATGCAATAATTTTTCAATTGCTCGAATGGGTTCCATCCAGACTAGAAAGTGATCGTCTTCCGTTGGATCATCTACTTGTTTGCCCATTTCACATAAATAAAAATGACCTTCGCTTAAGTAATATTTGAGCTCATGTGTAGAATAAAAATATCTTTGAGCACAACCTATAAAATGACCGAGTTCAATATCCAGTCCCAGCTCTTCTAAAGCTTCTCTTTTCATACATTCCTCATGAGTCTCACTTTTTTCGATTCCTCCCCCAGGAAGGAAATACTGCCCATCGCCAGTTTGGATAAGTGCAATTTTATTTTGCTGATTATGAAACATTACACCGTAAACAGCTGGCCTAATTATGTATTCTTTTTTTTCATCTTTTTGGCCAAATGTAACCAATCCCATCTTTAACTTCTCTCCTATCATTTCAATTTTTATCCAATTATACTATTTTATCTATACGAACATAGTCTGTTAAAAAACTATGTCAATAAACACTAGAAAAAGCAAAAGAACTCGAATTCATTCGTTGAATTCGAGCTAGGATTAATTTAGATTTTTTGATTAAACAAATTCCTTTTCAGCTAGCCCCAAAATATCTGTATTAGCTGGAGTATGGCCTAACAGACGCAGCATTACGGAAATTTGTCCCTTATGATGAAATTCGTGTGTCATGGAATGGATGAGTAATTGATGGGGTGTTTTTCTAATAAGCCCGCTATCTGCTCTCCAAGCTAGTTCTTTTTCGATAATCTCATCAAATTTATGGCTGAATCGGTGTATCACAGCTTCTACATAATTATCAGCTTGTATAAAATAATCTTTTATGTCATCTATTTGCATCTCTTGCATTTCATCTTTTGTTAATAACGGTGATGTTGTTTGCGAAAGTATAAATGAGCCTAACCAAGCATGATAGCATCCTGCAATGTGAATAAGAGAATCTCTTATACTTTGAAATCCAAATTCAAATTCTTTCGTAAACTCCTGTTCATTCACTTCTTTACACTGATCTAATAGAATCTGTCTTGTTTGTTTTACCCATTCATATTCTTGTTTGACCAACACCATTCTCCCCTTTCAATATTTACTAAAATAATGGACATGACAATATAAAAAAACTTTAATATTAATGAGCAATCCTTGTGAAAATCAGGAAAAAGCAAAGAAAGAATTTACTTTACACTCGTTGATATAAACATGGAGGCATCCTGATTCATAAAGATACGATTCCCATGATGGAAGGTCTCGATCGTGGTTGCAGCAAAACCAACTTCTTGTAATTTTTGTTTCAATTCATTGTGCTCGAAACCGTTATGAACCATTGGATGATTGATTTTATCATTTTTATCAAAATCAATAATGATCAGTTTCCCATCATCATTTAAAATGTTATACAACTCCCGTAAAATTTTCGTGGTATCCGGTATATGAAGAAGAACCAGTGACACTAAAACTATATCTGCCTTAAGTTCCGGTGTCTCTTGAGTAAAATCTGAATAAAGTACTTTTGCATTGTCAATTTCCTTGTGCGAAATTTTAGCCTGCGCAACCTCCAACATTTGATTGGATGAATCGACCAATAAAGCAGAATCCACTAAATCTGTCAGCTCTAAACTAATTAAACCCGTCCCACTACCATAGTCTATTAACGTTTTTGTTTTACTATTTTGTAATTGTGGTCTTACTTCCTTAACAATAATGTTGGCTAATTCAATTCGATCTTCTGTGTCATATCTTTTGGCCATTTGTTCAAAAACGTTATTTTCCATATGCATTCTCCTTTGTCTCCTAATGCAAAGCTTATTAGTGATTCAAATTGGAACTAAAAACCTTGAAAACCTCCGAAAATCGGCTGCAGCAGAGAATTGATTAAAGTAAATTTATCGAAATATAATATAATACCCATTATCACCATAATTGCCCCACCTATTTTCATCAGCGTATTGCTATATTTCTTGATCCAATTGAATTTGGAAATAAAAAATGCCATTAATAGGAATGGTACGCTAAAGCCTAAAATATAAGCAAGCATATACCAAAGTCCTTGTGAAGGGTTTGTCCCAACCATTGTCAATGTAGCTGCCAGAATCGGTCCGGTACAGGGAGTCCAGCCAACTGCAAAGGCTAATCCAATTAAAATCGACCCCAAGTATCCAGCTGGTCTATTTTGAATATGGAGTTTACGCTCTTTCATCATAAACTTTGGCTGCAGCAGACCAAGAGTAACCACCCCAAAGAAAACCATCAGGATTGCACCAATTTGTCGAATTAAATCCCCGTATTGGAAATACCAGTTTTCTACATGAGTTGAACCTTCTGCTGTTCCCAAACCTAGTATTAAATAGATAATGGAAAAACCTAGCAGGAAAAATATTGTATGCAAGATTGCTTTTTTTTGCCCTTTTAGTTCTCCATTTTGTATTTCATTGATATTTAAACCTGTAATATATGACAAGAAAACAGGATACAACGGAAAAACACAAGGCGATAGAAATGTTAAAAGCCCTGCTCCTAAAGCAAGAAAAATTGACACATTCGCGTCCATAAATAGCCCTCCAAAAACAGTTGTACTTCATGCTAAGAGCGACCTAAATCTCAAAAATAGGCCGCTCCTTAATGTTTTTTATTCATTACGATTACTTTCTCTAACTTCAACTTAAGTTAGCCAATTTTTTTCGATAAAAAATAGCCCACGCCAAAAATAAAAGATCGACAGCGCTTTTTCCAAGCAGAACAAATGCGTGGTACTCCAGCGGAAAAATTATAAGAAGCAAGACTGATAAGATAATTGTTGGCAAAATAATATAGAACCACATTCTGACAATTGGATTTTTAAAATTCATCTCGAATCTTTCCATTTCTCATACCCCCAATAATCTTGAATTTTACTACTATTTACAACTTTTCAATCAATGCATTTAGTTGCTTATGTTCAATGGGCCCTTGTATCTTGTACTTCATAGTCCCAACTGTATCAAAAATTAAGGTTGTTGGATAAGTTAATATCTGAAAAGAGTTTTCCAGTGACTTCTCTTTATCTAAGAATACGGGAAAATCCAAATCATACAACGCTAGAAATTTCATGGCATTCTTGCGACTATCCACAGATATTGCATTAATCGCCAATAATTCTGCTTGCTCATTTTTCCCTTCATAAAAAGCTTTTAACTCTGTCGCTTCCGTATGACAAGGCTTGCACCAGGAAGCCCAAAAATTTAATACAAGAATTTTCCCCTGGTACTCCTTCATGGGGACAACTGTTTCATCTAACTTAATTAGATCGGATGTAAAATCCAATTTTTTGGTACCATCACTTGAATCAACAATCGAATTATCATCATTCTTATGTTTGGTTAACTCTGTATTCAAGCAAACAACAATTAATACAACTACAGTAAATGCAGAAACTATTAATCCAACTGTCTTTTTACTAATCATTAGAACTCCTAAACAATAATATTATATGTATATAGTTTACCACAATTTAACAAATATTCATACAAAGACTTGTAAGGTTGAATAGTTCGGGTTGAGTTTTGATTACTTGGAATCCTCAAACTTCAAAGTATTCCAGGAATTTTCGCACTAGTCGGGATTGACTTCGATTTTTTGAGTAAATTCCGCCAAATGACAGGTTAAAGTTTAATGGAAAACCCGTTAAAGGAATTGAAACGATTCGACCACTTTCTATATAGGGATCGTCTATCAACATCAAACTGGAAAACAAACTGATTCCCAACCCTTCAGAGACCGATTTCTTAATAACCTCCGAATTAGTTGATTTAAAAATTATATTTAGTGGCCCATATTGTTTTTCAAAATCCTCAATTAAATTATGATAAAAATTCTTCCCATAAATTACAAATGGATGTTCTCTTATATCCATTAACTGCAGTTCTTTATTAAAAGCCAATATCGAATCTTTCGGTACAATTACGTTAAAGGTTCCTTGGGAATGCAATGAGTGAAGTGAAATATGCTCAGGCAGCCTATGTTCAACAGTATTAAATAAAGCAATCAAACCCAAATCTACTTTGTTTTGATTGACCTCTTCGATTACCTCTTCATTATCGATTTCCATGATGGTCACTTTGATTTGCGGGAAATCCTTATTGAATCTGGCGAGAGCTTTCGGTAGATACGTCATAAATATACTGGGAACAGTGGCAATCTTCAGCTCTCCATTATACGAAGAATTTAAGGATTGAATTTCTTCTTTTAATTCATCCGTTTTTTTTAAGATTTCAAGGACTTTCGTGATTATATTACGCCCTTCCTCGGTAGGAATCGTACCGTTTCGTGAGCGTTTAAAGAGCTGAACACCAAATTCCTTTTCCAATAAAGAAATCGATTGGCTTATAGCAGATTGGGTAACATGCAGTTTTTTGGCAGCAATCGACATTGATTTTGTTTCAATTACTTCTTTGATATATTCCAGCTGTTCGAAATTCATTGTATTCTCCCTTATATTAGTTCTACTTATATTAATATTAATAATTATAATTATACATTAATCTTATTTAACTATATAATCAGTAAGGTTAAAAATCGACATGTTATATAAGAAAGAAGAGAAGAAATAAATGAGAGAGAAAATATGGACAAAAGATTTTATTTTTGTGTGTTTAAGTAATTTTTTTGTATCATTAAACTTTTATATCCTTGCAACAGCATTCCCCTTATATGTGAAAGATATATTAAACGGGAATGAACAGCAGATGGGATTAGCAATAACGATTTATTCACTGGGGATTGTACTGATTAGACCTTTCTCTGGACTATGGGTGGATCGTTTCGGCAACAAGAAAATAGCTTTAGTCGGCTTATGTATTTTTCTTATCGCCTCTGTCAGTTATTTTGGGGTGATGGGAATTGTTCTTTTCCTGGTTATTCGTTTTATTCACGGGATGGGCTATGCACTTGCTTCAACAGCAACGACAACGATTGCCTCCCAGCTTATACCTGTTTCACGACAAGGTGAGGGAGTAGGCTATTTCAGTATGTTTATGAGCCTTGCAATGGTTATTGGACCAGCATGCGGGCTATTTCTATGGAAAGACAAAAACATTACAGTATTGCTTTTAGCAGCATGTATTATCTCGGCACTTTCACTCCTGTTTGCCTTTGCATTACGTAAATCTCAACCAAAACAAAATTCAACAGAATCAGTTCAAAATATGGTACCAAATCCGAAAAAGAAAATGCAAATTAGTGACTTTATCGAAGCAAAAGCATTGCCAATTTCACTATTGGCATTTTTACTTGCTTTTTCGTATAGTTCTTTATCTGGTTTTTTGGCTTCATTTACAGCAGAAATCAATCAAACACAAGTGGCAAGCTTATTTTTTGTGGTGTTCGCCTTGATGATTGTGCTGTTTCGTCCGATTGTCGGGAAGGCTTTTGATAAATATAAAGAACATTATCTATATTATCCGGCGATTTTACTGTTTGGCATTGGTTTAATTCTGCTAAGTCAATCTCATTCTGGAAAAATGGTTTTACTTTCCGCTTTACTAATGGGCATTGGCTACGGCGCACTATTTTCATGTTTTCAGGCGCTTACTGTTAAGCTTTCCCCAACCCATCGTAGAGGAATCGCCACTGCCACATTCTTATTGTTTTTTGATATCGGTTACGGTGTAGGCTCTTATTTTATGGGACTCATCGCTTCTATCGTTAGTTATAGTGTGATGTATGAAACAGCAGGGATTATTACCTTGCTATCAGTGAGCCTCTATTATCTGTTCCATCATCGTCCACAATCTAAGAAACAGCTTAATCAAGATCAACACGCAATTTAATCGAATTGCCAAATACAAAAGCCTGTTACTCAGCCATAAAGTAACAGGCTTTTTAAGTTTGCAGTTTTCTACATTAAGCAGCAGCTTTTCCTTCGCAAACTATGAAAATACTACAATCTTACGTGCGATAGATTCAGTTAAACGAGATGCTACCTTTGGAACAGCCCATTTAATGACAGGAGTTAATACTGCTCCAGAAATTCCTCCTGCACGCACTTCTACTGTACACGTCATTTTAGAAATTCCATTTATTTCTTCTGCGGTAAAATGACCGCTTCCTGTAAAATTATCCGATAACCCTTTTAGTTCGAACTTAATATTAGTAGGTTCATTCCATTCAGTAATATCTACTTGTGCTTGGATTGTTTTTTTAATCCCCTTCACACTGCCTTCAAAAGTCCAGATTGATTGCTTGTCATTGATGATTTCATGTTCTTTATAGGCTGGTACTGTTGGAGCCCAGTTTTCAAGATTACTAACATAATCCCACACTACTTGTACATCTACTGGAATTTCTACTGTATGCGTTCCTGTCGCCATTATGATTTCCCACTTTCACTACATAAGAATTGTAAATTACTTTCTACAAAATATTATTATTGCATATAATACATAAACTTACATCACTAATTATACATAGCTTCCAAACTTTTATAAAAGCACATCCTATTTTCATAAGCTTGCCATATCATTATTGAATTATAATAATTTAGACATGAAATACTCATCATATAGTTTTCCATTAATCATAAGAGAGTTTCTTTTCACACCTTCAATTTCAAACCCACTTTTCTTATAGAGTGCTACACCTGCCTGATTTTCAATTACTGTGGTAAGCTCCAATCGTGAAATCTTATTTTTAAGTGCCCAGTCTTCGATATGTTCAAATAAGGCTGAACCGATGCCCTTCCCTCTGAAATCTTCCAAAATACCGATTGCAAGGTAAGCAGAATGTTTTGTTTTCTTAACCGTCCCGCCCATAGCCAGCAAATAACCTACCAATTTCCCATGTTCTTCTGCTGCTAAAATGGTCGCATTACTTTGCTTTTCAATGCGTTCCAACTGTTTTGCTTGCTGTTCCGGCGTTGTTTTCCTTTCACCAGGCTCCATTAGCATAAAACTAGATTTCGCTTCGACTTCCTTTATAAGAGCTATGAATTCCGCAGCATCATCAACTCTAATTTCTCTTATTATCATCACTCAATCCTCCATTCATTCAGGTAAGGGTTCACTTTTAAGTTTTATCAGTTAATGATTCAGATACGCCATACAATTTTTGATGCAAACTTTTCAGATGACTATTAATCAACTCTCGAAGTCTACATTTCTCATTTTTAAATCCGATAATGAAATACAATGATTTGAGGAAAATTGTAATGTTGAACTTAGTTCGAAAATAATTATTGGAGAAACCTTCAATTCCATAAATCAACTCCAAATCATTTAAAAGCCCGGCAATCCAATCTTCCAAACTCTTAATTGGTATATTTTTATCGATTAAGGCTTCTATAACAAAAACTAAACGTTCATCTTCTTCATCGATATAGGCAGCATCCTTCAATAAACAATTATGTATTGTAGTTAGAATCTCCTTTGAATCTTCTATCTTAAATTTCGGATGTTTAACTTGAGCAACTAATAAATCCGCACCATGTGCAATGCTATGCGCCCAACCTTTTACTTCTACATATCCCCTTGTATCTCGCTCATTCTTTAAGTACTCGATACTCCGAGAAAATGCATATTTCACGGTATCCTCAGAAAAAAATCCCAATTGACTATCTTTATTCAAAAGTCCAGCAATAATCAAGGAAGAAAATGACCGTGTAAATACAGAATCTGTGTATTTATCACCAATTCTAAAAAACAAGTGCTCATAATCGAAACAAATTTCTAAGATATCTTGATATTGTTGACTACTTAATATTTCTCCATCTATAAGCTTCAAAAATGTGGGAAAGATTAGACTGTCCCTTAATTCTGGATCAATGGAACCTATATTCTCCAGCATATTATCGATCAACACATCTAGTTCATCTTGTTTTAAGTGAGTCAAATTGGTATTTTCCAACTCTCGCAGCTGTGATTTCAACTTCAACATTTAACTATCCACCCTTTTCAAAGCTTTTAGTGGTCATATCATATTATTTTTTAAACCCTTAACAAACCACGGAAACCTCTAGCTGCATAATAAGACTCTGCTCCATTGTGGTAAACAAAGACAGTGTCATAGCGATAATCACAAAAGAGTGCACCACCGAGCTTTCTAATATTTGCAGGTGTTTCTACCCAACTGGATGATTTTGCATCGAATTCCCCAAATTTTTGCAACTCTCGATACTGTTCTTCTGTTAAAAGCTCAATGCCCATTTCAGCAGCTATCTCTATAGCACTGTTTTCTGGCTTATGTTGTTTCCTTGACTCCAGTGCTTCGCGATCATAACAAAGACTTCTTCGCCCCTTTGGACTTTCCTTTGAACAATCACAGAAGGTAAATTCACCTGTTTCTCCAGAACGAGCAATCACATCCGGCTCACCACCTGTTATTTCCATCCTATGAAGTGACCAAAGTTTTTCAATATTCGACTCTAGCTTTGCTTCTACTTCAGACCATTCAATCCCAACATGTCTACTCATATTTTTTTCAAAACGTGCTTTTAGTATTTTTATCAGCTCTGCATGCTGTTCTGGAGACAACTCCCTGCTTTGTTTTACCATATTGAATCTCCCCTTTATGTTTATGGATATGGTTTTTCAGATTGTGTTTCCTTAAATTGCATAACCAAATTTGTATAAATAATTCATTTCCTATTCCTCATTATTTATTTTAGGTATGACTTAAGAGTGCTGGCAGTTATAAACCATCCTCAAAGGATTTTAGTTTTATTAGTAGAATATTGATTACTAATAAATAAAATTCCCCTAAGAAAGAGGATGTTAAAAGATGGTATCCAGAAAACTACTTGCCGCATTTTTTACAGCGCTTCTTTGTTATTTTATTGTCCCACTTTTCTTTCATGATTTTGCTGAATCTTATTTTGTTATAGGATTGGGCGTAAGTATTATAGCTGTTCCTATTTTATTTACTGTAGGTATCTTATCTTCAATAGCAATTGAGCAATTAAGCAAAAAAGAACATGCTTTGTTTTCTTTGGCTAAACATTTTGGCTGCGGAATAATTTTCACAGTCATCTTCTTGTTATTATCAGGGGAAATTAGGGCGGTTTACATCTATCTCTCAATTGCATCCGTATATATCATAATCTTCTATATTAGTGATCTTTTTATTAAACTTAAACGATCGAATTGGTGATACCGGCCTACGCTTCTTTGTTACTGATAGCTTACTGGACACATCAAATTACTCAAAACCGGTTATATTGTCAAAAGGCATAATTTCCCCATTGACTTGAACTAAAAGTACATCTTGTTCATGCTCTGTTGTTAAAAGAAACACATTGCTTTTTGAATTATCATTCTGTTTATCAGATACATCTAGCTTTATGGTTACTGTATCCTGCTGCGCTTCCACACTGCTTTCTATTTCTCCACTTGTATTAAAAATAATATAGGATCCTTTTTTTCCATTATTAATCAGCTGGAGTGCGTAGTTAGGATCGATACTATCCTCCACCTGACGAGGAACATTTTCAATTTCACTGAAACTCAATGTCGATGACTGACAAGCCGATAAAATAGCGGCAGTTAAAAATACCGAGAAAGCTATTTTACTCAATATATTCACTCCTTTAATCTTTTATCTTATAAAAGTGAGACGATCACAATCGATAAGACTACGCTCAATGATAGAGAGATAGCCCAATCTTTTTTATCGGTCATTTTTAAAAGTACGTTTAAGATTGAACTAATGATCATTAATATAAAAAATACTAAGAAAATCATAATAAGTTCCATTTTTCAATCCTCTCCCCTTTTCACTTATTTTACCATAATCCTCTTATCCATTTATGGAAAATTCTCCTATTTAGTTAGATTAAAAAAACTCGAATACATGAAGCGCATTCGAGTTTGTGTTTTTATGAAATTGTTTTCAGTTTTTGTTGTTTGAAATTCAAACGATTTCCTTTTTCTAAAGGGGCATTTTTCATTAGTAAATAAGATACCAGAAGAAAAACAAGGGCAAATCCAAACAAGATAGTAACGAATGGCAGATGGTGCAAGAAAAATAAATCCATTAACCAGCTCATATCACTAAATACAATGACAACCGTACTAATAATTAATAGGATTGTTGCCACTACCAGGGATAGAATCGTTCCATAGTTAAACCAAATCGTTTTTGCTATCATACCTAGACTAAATAAAAAGAAAATCCAGGAAAAATCTACCCATAGATACACAAGCCCATTAGAGGTATTTACCAAATTTGCAAAATGGAAGAAATCAACAGAAGTACTGGCGCTATTAATAATATTTGTGCTCAGATAGTAAAACAAGTTAAGAAGCAACACACTGATCAAACTAAATATCAAGCCGGAAAGATAGAAAGCGAATACGAACTGCTTCCTCGTCCCACCTAAAGAAACAATATATTGATACCCTTTAAAATTAATAAATGGATATAACAGAAAGACTATGAATAATGGTCCGAACAAGAAAAATGTCCCCGAATCCGCTGCATCAATAAATCCTAAAAAGTTGAAGAAAAGAAAAAGCACGAAAGTAATTGCGGTATTTATATAAAAAGTCATACTCATTTCTTTCATCATTAATCGGAATGGTCCAGTAAAGGTATTCATATCTTTTGCACCTCTCTTTTGGTAGTAAAGTTAACAAGGTAATCCTGCAATGGTGCCTTTTCCCCCGTAACACCAGCTTGTTTAGCTATTGATTTCCACTCATCTGTAAATTCATCGTCAATCATTACATTAATTTGTTTTCCAAGTTTTCTTTTTTCTAAAATTGTATATCCTTCAATCAATGGTTCTATCGTCTCGGCTGAACCAGATAAAAGAACTCCGCGCATTTTTAACGCTTCTGTTTCTTCATATCGAACAACTGTCTGCTGATTGATAATTGCAATCTTTTCACACATTGCTTCAATCTCTTCAATATGATGTGTAGATAAAATAATGAGACGAGGTTCTTCCTCATAGGTATTCAGGAGAGCATCGTTAAATTGCTTTCTCATGTGAGCATCAAGCCCATTCGTTGGTTCGTCCATAATGGTTACGGGAGCTTTACTAGCAAGACCCAGGATGATTTGTACCATGGATTGCATCCCTTTAGAGAACTTCTTTATTTTTTTCTTTCTCGGCAGTTCAAATAAAGTCACGAGATGCTCGGCCAGCTCCATATCCCAGTTTTTGTTGAATAATGCTCCAAAACGTAAAGCATCCTCTACATTCCAAAGATCTGAAAATGGATGATTTTCCTGCATAAACGTGATATTGTTCATCGCTTCATTGCTGTTATATGGGATAATTCCATTCACAGTAATAGAACCAGCATCTATATTTTCCATTCCGGATAAAAGCTTCATAAGTGTAGTCTTTCCAGATCCATTCCTGCCCCAAAGCCCAATAATTATCGGCTCTGTTTCCGAAAGATTTACATTCTTTAGGGCTGGGATATTGCCATAGGAAAACGAAACATTTTCAAGTTTAATCATCTTGATAATCCTCCTCGATCATTTGATATAATTCTTCTTTTTTAATTTCAATTCGCTTGGCTTCTTCCATCATCGGTTTCAAATACTCGTTGTAGAAGTCTTCCTTGCGTTTTTCAAGCAGCTTTTGTTTGGCGCCTTCAGCCACAAACATACCAACACCACGTTGTTTATAGACGTATCCATCATCTACCAATTCAGCAAGTCCTTTTTGCACAGTTGCTCGGTTTATTTGATAAAACTTTGAAATCTCGGTGGTTGAAGGGATTTGATCTCCCTCTAACAGCTCACCTTCCACAATTTCATTCGCAATCATATCTGAAATTTGTTGGAAAATAGGTTTGGAATCATCAAAAACAACTTTCACGGAGTTCTCCTTCCTCAACACGTTGAACGGTTGATTAGTCGTGTAATCAACTATACAATGATACTTGTTTTTTGTCAAACTACTGTAGAGTTGAAAATCAGAATTAACCGCAAAAAAACTCGAATACATTAATTGTATCCGAGTTTGATGAATATCTATTATTAAGGTTTAGCTTGGCTTAAAGTCATTTCAGCGCATATTCCAGTGATGATAAGGCGGTTTCATTTTAGAGCTTGAACAAAGCTGCAGTAAAAACATTATCTCATAAATGTAATAAAATCAACATTAACTGGTTCGTTACCATTTGCTCGAAGCAGTAAGTTAATTTGTCCTCGATGGTACTGACCATGTATCGCAACATGAGTTAGAATCTCTCTTAAATTATTTTCAAACTCCTTACCACTACTATTCTTGTAGGAAATCACCTTATCTAGATCAGTCTCTGCTAAATTAGAAAGAAATATTTTTACACTTTCTTCATTATGCCTAACAAGTTCTTTACAAACTTCTAAGTCCACATCTAACCAGATAGGTAGCCGTGAACTGTCCACTCCTTGTAATCTAGTGATCCAAACTTTTTCTGAGAATAGGATATGAGAAAATAATCGACTAACCTCATGATTTTCATCCTCCAACTTTTGCAATGTTTCAAGTATACTTTTGTTTGCCCAAATTAAGTGTTCATACATCTTTCTGAGCGTTTCGATAAGAATCATTCCCTTTTCATTGAATTGTTCCAACAGGTCTTCTTTTTTCGCTCTACTCTCAAATATCCATTATAGGAGGAGTATACGTTCATTTTTATTGAGGCAATTAATTATCATTATTCAGTTCTTCAGCTTATTATTACAATCGTTCGACAACAATGCCTTGAATCCTTTTTTTGATTAGACTAACACCGGTAAAACTATCCAATTACCTTCAAAGCAATCCGCTTTTTAGATTTCTTGCTATTTGTACTTGTTTATACTGATTTGTATATAAGCGAAAATTCTCCGATTATTTACAGGTTGGAGCTCGTTACGGGGGAAATAAGCGGAGTTTTTCTGTCTATTCTAGGAAAAAACCTACATTTTGACGTTTTTCGTGTCCATAGAAGGAATTCCTCCGTATATTTAAGCTATTTTTTATCTTATTTTCCAAATAGGCGGAATCTTCCCGTCTATTTAACAGATTTACCTGCTAACCCTATCTATCTATAAGAGCAAAAACTTTTGATTCCTTAGAGATGAAAATGAAAAAGGATCTTCGACAGGAAGATCCTACAATAACATTTTTTAAACTAAATAATACAACATACATCTTCTATCGAATTATATTCCCTTAACTGTACCTAAAGCGATTTGCTTTATCTTGACCTCGCTCATAATATCCTATTTATAGGCTATAGGACTAAAAAATTAATTCTTCTATGGAACGGGGACACTCCGTTAGCATTTCATATCCATTTTTTGTAACGAGAATTGTATCCGAATGCCGGAACCCCCCTATTCCAGGTACATAGATACCGGGTTCTACAGTAAATGTCATTCCTTCTTTTAATATGGAAGCATCATCAAAACGGAAGAATGGAGCCTCATGGACAGCTAAACCAATACTATGCCCAGTACGATGAACGGCATATTCACCATATCCTGCCCTTTGTATATATGAGCGTGCTGCTTCATCCACATCACTTGTTTTTGCACCTGCTTTGATTGTATCGAGTGCTGCTCTTTGGGCATTCACCATAATTTCGAATAATTCTCTTTGTTTTTCTGTTGGCTCCCCGACAAAGCAAGTTCGTTCACATTCACCTTTATATCCATCAAGCGAAGTAATTCTTGTAATAATTAATCCATCGCCTAAATCTACTTTTCTCAAATTTGAAAACACATGCGGCAGAATCGTGCGTTCAACTCCCGAGGGACTCATTCCTCCAGTAAAAAGGCTCGCGTCAGGGTAAAGATTTGAGGCCTTTTGATAAAAACTGCTGGCAGCCGCATCTTCAATATCCCGTTCGGTCATTCCTGCCTTAAGAGCTCGAAATGCTGCTTGTATGGAGTCCACCGCTAATGAGCATACTTGGCGCATTTTTTCTAATTCCTTCTCATCTTTTAGCGCTCGATTATTAATCATTTCGGAGGTAACATCCGTTAGTTTCCAGTCTTCCCTCTGAAGAATATTTGCTAATCCAAATGGTAAGGAGCGAGACTCAATTCCGAGTCTTCTCTCTCCATTTTGAGCACGTAAACAATTTAATATTATTTCAATTGGATCATTACCTTGCTTTGCTTTTTCAGGATGCTCATAATATACAATTAAACGATTAAATTCTGCATTTAGTTTAGCATGCTCTTCCTCTAGACCAGGCACAATTAAGATACATTCATT
The DNA here is from genome assembly GCA_030027265.1 of Lysinibacillus fusiformis. Taxonomy (GTDB): domain Bacteria; phylum Bacillota; class Bacilli; order Bacillales_A; family Planococcaceae; genus Ureibacillus; species Ureibacillus fusiformis_A. The sequence goes on from JASENG010000005.1 coordinate 105,810, forward strand.
CTTGGTAACTATAGTGAAAATGGGACGAGAATAAGTAATTATTTCAAATCCAGTCATGTAACACTGGTTAGTAGGATCCGCCAATAATACTGCCGTAAGCCTCTCCTTTTCCATAAAAGCTCGTAATTTGTCTATACGTTTATTAAAATTCATTAGATCAACTCCTTAATATTTTTTTTAAACTTTTCAAATCCTGTTTCTTACCTAAGAATTCTACTATTCTTATAATTAAATCAGGAATTGCTTTCAAAAGTTATTTCTTTTTCGAAAAAAAATACTGAAAACCAAAATTCTATGAATTTATGCCGTCTTCGGTTTTGCATGACTTTGTCCAATATCGTCACGTACATTTCCAAGAAGAAGACCCATAATCAGAGACAAAATAGTTCCTACTATTAAATAACTGAAAGCGATGTAATAAGAACCATTGAATAGCTGAATCAAAGCACCCATAACAGCTGGAGTGATAAATGCTGCTAGATTCGCTCCCGTATTTAACATTCCAAAAGCGCTCCCCATGATTGTAGAGGGCAAAAATCTCAATGGCACAGCCAAAATGCCCATGTATGCAATCTGAAGGAGGCAAGCCGCCATGTTTTGGAAGATAATGGTCATTGCAAGAGATTGAACATTGAACATACCGAAAATACAAATAGCTGATAGTAAATTACCATAAATGATTAATAATCTCTCCCGGTTTGCAAAGACTTTGTCAACCAGCCACCCTCCAATCAAGTAACCAATCATCCCTGCAATCGCCGGAAGGGATGAGTAGATCCCGGTATCAAGCAAATTGAGTTTACGTACATTCATTAGATAAGAAGGCACCCAGCTAGTCAGTCCCCAAATCGCAGTATACAATCCAAATAGAGCTATCATAATTTTCCACATGGAAGGGGATTTCATAAGGGATACAAAAGATACTTTCTCTTCTTGCTGTTCGTTTTCAATAGGACCGGTTTTGTTTGACCGGAGAAATAGCATATACAGCAAGGCGGTAATGCCCCCAATAATTCCAAGGCATACATAGACCTTTCTCCATCCTATCTGCGTAATGAAGTACGCTCCCGCAGTACTTGCAACGAACCCGCCCAATACAATTGCGACAAGTAATACTGATTGAGTACTGGTTCTTTTTTCAGGGCTCACATTTTCGCTCATTAGCTTGGTAGCTGCCCCTGGAAACGCTCCTTCTCCCAAACCAAAGAAAAATCGGATAACCAAGAGAGAAGTGACCGACCAAGCCACACCCGATAATCCGGCAAATAAGGAGAACACTAAGATTGTTACTATAATGGCCATTTTGGAGCCGTATCGGTCTGCGATCAAACCTCCTGGTATTTGCATAATTGTATAGCCTAAATAAAATATGCTCAGCACTATCCCAAATGTCGCTGCATCCATTTCCAATTCTTTTCCAATAGGCAAAATTGCTATGTTTATAAACATACGGTCAATGGAAGAAATAAACCACCCTAGAAAGAGTAGTACAATTATTCCCTTTTGTCGTGACAACCTTGTATTCAAACTCTTCCCCCCTTTGCATAATACCTTCAAAGTAAAACTATTTTACGTCTCCTCCCTCATTCACTAAAATTTTCTAAGGATTTTACTTGCAAAAACAACTTTAAAGATATTATATAAGGAAAAGACAGAATTGTAGAAATACTTAAAAATATCTATAATAATACTCATCAAGTATTATTGAAGTGAAGGAGGAGGGAGAAAATGGAGCTGCGGCATATTCGATATTTTGTGGCACTTGCAGAAGAGCTTAATTTCAGACGTGCATCTGAACGCTTGCATATTGCCCAACCCCCGCTTAGTAGACAAATTCAGCAATTAGAGGAGGAAGTCGGCGTTCGCCTGTTTTATCGGACCAATCGCCGAGTTGAAATGACCTATGCGGGAAAAGCATTTCTGGAAAAGGCCTATCAAATGCTTGACTTAGTAGAGGAAGCATGCGACACCGCAAGAATGTCGGCAAGAGCAGAACATGGGAAGCTAGTAATTGGATTCACCGGGACTGGCGAAAATATACTTCCCATAGTACAGAAGTATCGGGCAATGTATCCTTCCGTCAATTTGGATTTACAGTTATTGGGGACAACCGCTCAAATCCATGGGTTACATGGGAAAAAAATTGATGTTGGACTTCTCACCCCACCTATTAACAGTGAACATCTAATCGTAAAAAATTATATGCAGGTTCCTATTCAAGCCATGCTGCCCTAGAATCATCCTCTTGCTATGCAAGCAGGACCGATTTCCATAACAGATTTGGCAAACGAATCATTTGTTATTACCCCCCGTGTGATCGGACCGGGGTTCTATGATATTGTGACAAAAATCTGTCATCAAGCTGGCTTTTCTCCAAAGATAACAGTAGAGACTCATGACATCCAAACGGTGATAACTCTTGTATCCACGGGGATGGGCGTTTCTCTTTCTCCTCAATGCCAAACTCAAAATACTGGAGTTGTCTTCAGAGAACTTGTGGATGAGGCGACTACTTTGGATTTAGCAGTAGCATACCGTCAGGATGAAAAATCTGAGGTGTTGCATTCATTTCTTGATATATTTTTCGATTATTATTCCGAATAAAATTATGGAAGCCACCTATCAATTACGCAGAGATAGGTGGCTTCCTATTGATTCTTATATTCTTCCTTGTAAGAGGATAAGCCGTTCACTACTTTCATTATTGCAAGAAAAACGAACTATTTCCGCAAAAATCATAAGTCCAATAAGATCAATAGCACATAGCTTATACGATTGATTACTGAATGTAAATTTAGTAATCAATCGAAAGTTAAATAAGTGGATTTTTTCCGCTTATTTGCAGAATAGAGCTCTTTTCTGGGAAAATAAGGGAAGTTTTTCCGACTATCTTAACAAAAAAACACCATTTTCACGTTTTCCGAGATGATAGGCGGAATTTCTCCTTTTATTTAAGCTATTTTTCAGCTTATCTTCTAAATAGAAGGAAATTTTTCGTCTATTAAACAGATTGGCTGCTTAACCCGGCATCCCTGCCTATTTGAGCGAAACATCTAGATCTCAGAGAACTCTAAATTATATGTAATGTATCAATGTTTTTTTACAATTAAAAAACTCGAATACAATAACTTGTATTCGAGCCTCAAATTATTTTATTTACCTTCTTCTAAAGTTAACTCCGCGACACACTCTACGTGCACTGTATGCGGGAATAGGTCAACTGGTTGAACGATATTTAGAACGTAGCCAAATTGTTCTAGTTCTTTGATGTCTGTTGCGAATGTATCCGGGTTACATGATACGTAGACAATTCGTTCTGGTTTTGAACGGCCAATTCTGCGCATTACTTTACCCCCTGCTCCTGAACGAGGAGGGTCAAGAAGCAGTAAGTCAGGAGTTCCGAAAGTTTCTAGCACTTCGTCAATTCCTTTTCTTGCGTCTTTAGCCAAGAAGTAAGTGTTGTCAATGCCGTTATCGGATGCGTTGCGTTTTGCAGATTCGATGGATGCTTCCACGATTTCAATACCCGCTAATTCCCCCACTCTACTTGCAAATGGTAAAGAGAATGTGCCCACTCCACAGAAAAGGTCGATCATTTTTTCATTTTTCTTCGGTTTGCCCATTTCGATTGCTAAATCGACTAACTTTTGCGCTTGGACAGGGTTTGTTTGGAAAAATGTATCGAACCAAAGTCGGAAACGATAGCCATCCATTTCATCGTAGATAAAGTCTCTTCCAGCCAGGATATGACTTTTTTCCGATTGTGTACGGTCAGCCCAGTCAGTATTTTCAAGCCACATCAAGCTTTTTACTTGAGGGAACTTTTCTGTAATACGCTGGATTAAATCATTGGCTGCCTCTTGAAGATGAGCTTCTGGTGCCTCTGTAGCAAATAGCGCCAACATGATTTCACCTGTTGCAAAAGATTGTCTCACCATTAAATGGCGAAGCAATCCTTCATGTGCATCCTTATTATATCCTGATAATTGGTGAGCTTTTACCCATTCTGCCACTTCCATAGCAGCAGCTACCATTTCTTTCCCTGCTATCAAGCAAGATTCCAATGAAATGATTTTTCTGAAGTTGCCTTGTTCATGCAATCCTAGGGAACCGTCTGGTGCAAAGGTAAACTCCATTTTATTGCGGTAATGCCATTGATTGTCCATGCCGATTGTGTCTTTTACAAGATTTGGATCAAATCCTTGTGATTCGATTGCCTCTTTCACATGGTTTGTTTTATGTTGTAATTGGCCTTTGTAGTCCCAATGCTGCCATACACATCCACCACAAAGTTCAAAGTGCGTACATGCCGGAGCAATTCGATCAGGATTAGGCTCTATAATTTCGTCAAGTAATGCCTTTCTTCTTCTGCGTTCTGGTTTATCAATCGTAACTCTCACTTTTTCACCCGGCAAAGCTTGAGGAATTGTCAGACGCAGCTTTTTTTGGTTGCCTAATTCGTTCTCACGCCACATGATGGCACGTCCAGAACCCTTTTCATCTAATTTACTAATATCAACAACTAATGATTCTCCAGTCGTAATCGTCAAATCATTTTCCTCCTTATGAAACATTCTTATGTTAAGAAATATTTATAATTTTTATAAGTTCGCAACTCATTTTACACACATTATACTAGTATATAGGAGATTGCACCAAAATAGAAAGTATATATTTCTTGAAGATATTAACAACACAAAAAACAGCTTGAGAAAGTGCGTCTTTTCCCAAGCTGTTTAACTTTTTTGCTGAATAAATTGTTGAATCGATAGAACTTCCTTGGCCAAATGTTCAAAGCGCAAAAGGATGTTCCGATCTACAATATCATTTTCCGCGTCAAAATATTTATCGTTCACAAATACATTGCTGCCGGCTACATTTGCCTTTAAGAATGTGAGAATAGATCTTAAATGATAATCCATCACTAGATAATGCTTATCTGTCCCGCCAGTTGCAACCATTCCTACTGTTTTTCCCATTAATCCATCAACGGGTAGATGGTCAAGGAGATTTTTTAACACCCCTGAGATTGAAGCCTGATAAATTGGTGTACCAATTATCAAACCATCCGCTGCCATAATTGTGTCAACTACTTTTACAGTATCCGCGTTATAAAAACTTAAGGGTGCACCGTTTACAAACTCGACATCATAATCCTTCAGGTCAATTAGCTCGGTTTCAATATTTGGATCAAGTGATTTTGCTGCTTTTAAAACTTTAAAGACGATAGTCATTGTTTTGTAGCCGGAAAGCGATCCAGAAATACCAACGATTTTCATTTTCAATTCACCATCAAAATTTGAAAGCCTCAAATCCTTTATTTGATTTGAGACTTTGCTAAATTTATTTTAATCAATTGTCCTTACTCTTCAATTATTTGCAGATTTTTAAAGGAAAATTCGGCTTTTTCCTCTGATTTCGTGATGACTGATGCATCGATCTGCGAGGATGGACTCTCTAAAGTAAAGGTCATCTCATAGGTCGTCCAGTCTTCCGTTAAAGTTACTTCCATATTTTTTTCTTTTATATATTGGCCTCTGGCATCCGTCTCTTCAAGCTTAAGTATGACAGTACCTTTTCCTTTTAATGTAATTTGCAATTTAATATTTTCTTTTGTAAAGGGTTTTGGCGGTGTGTATACAAAACCTTCTTCAGCTTTTGCTCCTTCGGTTTTAACGAGAAATTCGCCTTCAATTACTTCTTGAACAGTCGCTCCAAGTCCAAAATATGGGATAGTTGGGCGGTCCTCTGCTGCTAAAGCTTGTGTACTAATTGTCAAAAAGAACACTAAAGTAAAGAAACTCGTCATTACTTTTTTCATGTTAATCCCCTCCTACGAATTGCTCTTAAAAAGTTTAAGGTGACATATACTGCATACCTCTCGATAAGAAGGATGCAAAATTTGCGCGGGATACTTCCCCTTTTGGATTAAAGCTGTCTACATTTGAAATGCCTAAAGCATTCAGTGCTCGAATAGCTGATTGTGCTTCTTTATTCGCAGCTGATAGATCAACTACATTTGCTTTTTTATCTTTTGCTTTTTCAACCAAGGATTGTCCACTGATTGCTTCAGTAGCGCGATCAAGGACCAATGCCATATTTTCACGGGAAATGGTACTGTAAGGATTTAATATTTCATTTGCTCCCCCATTAAATACCCCACTCGCTTTTACGACTGCCGCATATTTCAACAATTCGCGATCTTTCGTTTGTAATGAAAGATCTTTAAAGTAAGGGGTCTTTTCCCAATCTGCCGGGACCTCTGCATAACCATTATTCACTAATAACCTGCCTAGCATAATTGCAACCTGACCCCGTGTAATTGCTTCGCCTGGAGCAAAGGTTGTTTCAGTTTTTCCTTTAACAATATTTTGTTCCACTAAATTTAGAATATTCTGCTGTACTTCCGGTGAAAAGGAACCAATATCTTTAAAAGGATTTTTTGAATTGACAGCTTGAGCTGCTGAAGAAGTTGTTTCATTTGATGACGCAGCACTCTTTACTTTTAGTACCTGCCCAATATTTATATTATCTGAAGTTAAACCATTTATTGTTTTCAAATCATTTATCGACATATTATGTTCAGAAGAAATTTTCCATAATGAATCTCCTGATTTCACCGTATAATTTATGGTTTGAATTGCGGGTGCCGCAACAGTCGACTCTGAACTTGATGAACCGGCACTGCTTACCTTAATGACTTGCCCTATATTGACTACATCAGAAGTTAGGCCATTCAAAGTCTTTAGTTCATCTACACTCATATTGTTAGCTGTAGCGATTTTCCAGAGTGTATCTCCAGATTTAACTGTATAGGAAGTGGTTGGTGTAGGCGAGATGATACCTGTTTGCTCTTTTGGCTGCGACGAATTAACTGGAACCACCTCTACTCCATCATGGGACATCCAAGTTTTATAATATTGCCACATTGACGCATTTTCTTGACCTAAGCTCCAGCTTCCCGTCCCTTTAATTTCATACTTATGAACAAGGCGCAATTTCTCTCTTATTGAATCATTATTCTCAAACCAAATATGGTAGGTGCCTGGAGCTAATGTTTTACCGCCAACAACAGTTGTTGGATCACCACTCTTTATAGTAATGGTTGCTTTTGGTGATTTTGATGCTTCATCAAACACTACTGATCCACCATATTTAGCTAACATTTCATCTACCTTTGTATTAGAAATTCCTGCCCCTCCACTAGTTGCGCCTTCTTTCCAATAGCGACCATAAAAAGGGACTCCCAAGACTACTTTGTCTGCAGGTACACCTTGATTAAGTGCGTATTGAATAGAACGATCCACAAAGCCTATACTTGCAACCGGACCTTCCTCACTTCCTTCATAGGATTCGTCATATGCCATAATCATGAGGTAGCTTGCATACTTCGACAATTCTTTGTAGTCATAACTACCATGCCAGCCTTTTGTCCAACCATTCGGATTGGCCGCAACTGCAACAGAAACCTCTTTACCAGCTGGTATTTTTTCGCGAAGGAGGCGTACTAGGTCAGTATAAGCAGCTCTATCTACATCCGTTGTATTTTCAATATCAACCTGTACTCCATCTAAATTGTACTTTATGATTGCATTTGCTATTTCGGTTGATAATTGTTCACGATTCGCTAGAGCTGCACGCCCAAGCGTTCTGTCCCAATGATTACTTAAGAACGGTACAACCTTAATTCCGCGATTATGCATCTCCGTGACAAATCTCGAATCAAGCTGTGAAGTCAATTTTAAAGAACCATTCGTATTTAAATCAAAATAACTTGGCGAAACAAGATTCAAATTCCCCTGTGTTTTATCTACCTGGGAAATATAAGAACTCGTATTACCGAAATAAAGATAACTCATATTAAAATCAGCTTCATGAGCCTCTGCTTTTTGCATAGGGATACTCGTTAAAAGAAGTGTTCCAGCTACTACAGCAATTGACGCAATCTTCAGTTTAGGAAATTGCTTTTTTACAAATTTGATGGCATTGTCTTTTAATGCATCCACTTTATCAAAATTGAATTCCATGCCAAATTCTGTATTAGCTGCATTTTTAGGCACTTTCATATGTAAAATAACTTGTAATTCACCATTCTCATCTTGCTTTAGTTCTACTGAATCAAAGTTATACGACATGATTCCACCACCTTTTTGATAGTATGCTTGACTAATGAATAAATCATGTATTCAACATCAATGGGTTTAATTTCTGTTTTGATTATCCATATAAAAAAGGGACTTGTGATTTAGCCCCTTTTGTCAGAATTATGTTAATCAGTTAATTTATTTTCAATCTCATATTCTTCCATTTTTTCTGCGAGCCATGTTGAATATTGTTCACTTACTTTAGAATCTAAAAGATCTTGATAGACTGTATCTTTTACGTCTTCAAATACTGCTTCTTTTTCTTCAATTTTGTCAGTTACTTTAATGATATGGAAGCCATACTCTGTTTCAACTGGTTCGCTTATAGTATCAATATCCATAGCAAATGCAGCATTTTCAAAGGCTTCTTCCATCTCACCTTTACCAAAGTAACCTAAATCTCCACCGGCATCTTTAGTAGCAGTATCTGTTGAATATTCTGCCGCAATTTGCGCAAAGTCTTCTCCGGCATTTAATTTTTCAATAACTTCATCAGCTGTTGCTTCATCTTCTACTAAAATATGACTAGCTTCAACTTGTGCTGCTTGTCCATAAGTCGTTTTATTCTCTTCAAAGTATGTTTTTACATCTTCATCTGTGAGCCCAACATAATCTTCCATCACTTTTATCGTTAATAGATAGGATTTAATATCTTCTTTAACATCCTCTACATCCATATTATAGGAAGAAATAACTTCAAGAAAGGCTTCTTCCCCCCCATATTGGGCAGTGTACTCTTCATACTCTGCTTCAATTTCTTCGTCTGTTGCTGAAACATCTAGTTTTTCCGCTTCCATTTCAATAATTTTATTTGAAATTAACGTAGTTAAAACTTCCGCTCCATACTGCTCAGTTAAAGATTCATTTAATTCAGCTTCGGTAATTTCTTCTCCGTTTACTGAAGCAATCATTGCAGAATCCCCATTCGAGCAGCCTACTAGCAAAGCACTTAAAACAATTGGCAGGGCCATTGTCTTTATCGTCTTTTTAAATTTAAATTGTTTCATAAATATCCTCCATCCATTTCTTCACCGTTTCTATTACAGATTCTACTTTAACGGCTGAATGTGTCAGCAGGATGTCAAAACAAGTTTTTTTACAATAAAAAGCGAAGCCTGAAACAAAGCTTCGTTAATTACCTGATTCACTTTTCTTCAATAATATTTTAAACACAGTACCTTCTTCATCGCTATTTCCTAAAAGAAGATCGCCTCCGATGGATTGGGCCATCATTCTACTTAGAGGTAAACCCAGTCCTAGACCGCGAACCGAATACTTCTTATTTTCCCCTCTATAAAATCTTTCAAAGATTAATGGTTGATCATTTTTCGGAATACCATTACCGCTATCCTGAACCAGTGCTTCAACAAACGCTTCTTGTTCACTTAGAGTAACGGTGATCTTTCCTCCATTTGGCATAGCTTGAACGGCATTTATAAGAAGATTGGCTATGATTTGTTGTATGCGGACTAAATCTGCAGAAACCATCTTGTCTTCTCGCAGTCTTATATACTCAATTTCAAGTTGATCACTTTTATTCGTCATTTCCCAAAGAGAAATACTATCTCCTATCAGCTGATTCACTTCATGCAATTTGATATTGACAGGTACCGCATCGACTGCAAATGAATTAAATGCTAAAAGATCGCCTACCATCGTTTTCATTTTCATAGTTTCAACAAGGGCCATTTTGATAAACTCATCTGCTTCATCGCCTGTAACGACTCCATCTTTTACTGCCTGCAGCAATCCACTAATGGATGTTACAGGCGTTTTCAGCTCATGGGTGACACCCGCCAATAATTCAGCCCTCGTTTTTTCAAGCTGCTGAAGTCTGCTTGCCATATCTTTAAAGGAAGAGACAAGCTCATAAACCTCTTTTTCTTTAATCGTAGTGGGTAATTGTATATCGTAATAGCCGTCCTGTACTTTTTTCGCTGCCTCAGATACTTTCATAATCGGCCTTGAAAGTCTGCGCGATAAAAAATAGATCGCCACCCAACCTAAGAGACCTAATGAACCAATAAATATGGCTAATTGTCCATATTCTTGATTTACTTTTGTCAGTTGATCTTTGGATTCGAGAACAAACACATATCCTATAATTTCTTCATTTATTTCAATTTCTTTTTTTATCACATAAAATACTTCATCCAGCTCTGGAATCGTTATTTTTTTTAGATTTTCGTCCTGAATTAAGCTCATAAAATCCAAAGTATAAAGATCAAATGGTCGGTTTGTCGAAATAATTTTTCCGCTGGCATTTGTTATATAAAGCTCCGGGTCGATTTCTCTAAACTTAAATAGAAGCCTGTCCTCATTTGATGGTATTTCTCTCGTCGATGTATCAGAAAGTCGATTAGCGGTTTGTTCAGCGATAAATGTCATCATTTCTAAACGATACTCTAATGTTGTATGGCGAATCCACAAAGCAAAAATAAGTGAAATCAGCAATAATCCGATACACAGTGTTAAGACGTATCGACTCGTCCAATAAGTTAATAGTGAAACGCGTTTATTTTTTATAGACATGGAATTGGTAACCTAACCCTCTTAAAGTTTTGATTTCGCCTTCATTTTCTGGCCAGTCCGTTAATGCTTTTCGAAGACGTTTAACCGCTAAGTCCACTGCACGGTCACTGCCATCGTATTCCCACCCCCATACATTTTCGATTAACTGATCTCTTGTAAAGGTTTGATTGGGATGTTCCGCCAAAAACAATAATACAGCTAAATCACGTGGGGTTAACCCAACTTCTTGTCCCTTTAAAAAGACTGAATGGCCCTTAAAATCAATTTCTAATTGGCCGAACTTTACAATGTCCGAAGGGATGAAAGCAGTTCTTCTTAATACTGCTTTAATTCTTGCAACGACCTCATCGCCAATAAAAGGCTTTGCAATATAATCATCTGCTCCACCTTCAAATCCTTCAAGCTTATACTGAACATCACCTAAAGCCGTTAGCATAATTACCGAACATCCATTAATTGAACGGATTTCCTTTAAAACTGTCCAGCCATCCTTCCCAGGCAGCATAACATCCAATAAGACTAGATCTGGTTTTTCTTTTATGAAAACAGCAACTGCCTCTATGCCAGTGTAACATTGAATTACTTCAAATCCCGCTTTAACTAAGTACGCTTTTAATACAGCACTGATTGCCACTTCATCTTCTATAACTAAAATTTTACTCATGCAAGCATCACCTTTACCCTTATTACAACAATAATCCACATTATAGCATCGTTTTATGTCAAGCTAATGTCAACTCCAAAAGAGAAACTTTTTAAAATAAAAGGGGCTGGAAGAAAGTGTATTAAGAAATTGATAGGAGTGGAGGGGCGATTCCTGTCGGGAACAGCACGAGTGTGAGACTACAGGCTCGAGCCGTGCCAATGGATGCGCGTCCCCGCAACGAAAAATCAATTTTAGCTACATCAAGAAAACACCATTTTCCTACTTGAGGAAAATGGTGTTTTCGGGTTTTGTCCCAGCCTCACTTCATGATTTATTTCTGTTTTGGCTTTAAAACTTTTGGGACTTCGGATTCCTGTGGATCCAGAGCTTTTCGTAATTTATATCTTTTTTATTTATCATCCTCTTTAATAATTGCACGGCCTAAATTCACTAATAAAGCTAACATTAAACCAGTGCCTATTATTAAATAAAGAACCGTAAATAATTTTGTGCCCGTTGTAGAGGGAGCTAGGTTCGTCTCTACCCCAGTCGGGATTAGACTTACTACCGCAAAATAAAAAGCGTCAATTTTCGTCCATCCTTCATATCTGGAGTAGAACAATGTCCCCGATAAAACAATGAGCGCAACAGTCGTGATAATACTTATAAATTGCGGTTCTTTTACTCCATGGTAGAGTCCTTTCAACAATCGTTTAAAACTTAGAATGACTGATAGCATGCAACTTCTCCTTTTTTTCACAAAACAATTCAACTTACGGCGTAATGCATCTATTAGTCAGTATTGTATCATCTAGCTACAATATTCAAAAGTTCTGCAGATTTCAAGTCTCTACCTTTTAATTAATTAAGAAAATTATACTAAATGCTTTTCTTCTTCCCGCTCTTCAATTTCCTCAAAAGTTCCTTGAATTGGTTGCTTTCCAGCAAAAGTCTCGATTAATTCTTTCACATCAATACCAGAAGAAGCCTTTAATGTTTCTTGCAAGCTGGACATTAGGTTTGTTGCGTAGGAAGTAATGCGATTGGCGCCGCCGCCCTCTCCATTTCCTGTATCGACAACCGTAATTTTATCAATATTCGATAATGGGCTTGCAATCTCTTTAGCGTATTCCGGCATCATGCGAACAATCATATCAAGGACAGCCGCTTGACCAAATTGTTCAAAGGCTTCCGCAATTTTACGTTTTGCTTCGGCTTCTGCCAACCCTTTTAGGCGAATGATCTCTGCTTCTGTTTCCCCTTGTGCACGCTCTGAATCTGCTTTAGCCAAACCATCTAAGCGAATTTTTTCTGCCTCTGCTTTTGCTAAAGACTCAATTCGATATTTTTCAGCATCGGCTTGAGCTAAATCTTTCATTTTTTGTGCTGCTGCATTTTGTTCCACTGCATAGCGATCTGCATCTGCCTTTTTCTTTACTTCTGAATCATATTGCTTCTCACGACGTAAAATCTCTTTTTCTTCTAATTCAATTTGTTTCTGACGTTCAATGATGCGAACTTGCATCTCCTGCTCTGTTACCTGTTGTTTTGCTCGTGCCGATTCCAGCTCATAGGCTTGGTCCGCCCGCGCTTTTGCTTTATCTTGCTCCAGTTTGTATTCTGCTATTTTTAATTGATTTTCTTTTTCCGCTTCCGCAATCTCTGTAGCTCGCTGCAATTCAGCTTTTTGAGCTTCCTTCTCTGCTTCTGCACGTTTTATGCGCGTTTCTTTTTCTGCTTCTGCAGTTGCAATATCTGCATCACGTTTGATTTGGGCGATTCTAGGTTTACCCAGCGAGTCTAAATAGCCATTTTTATCACGTACATCTTTAATCGTAAAGGACACAATCACTAATCCCATCTTCGCTAAATCCTGTGATGCTACTCGTTGAACTTCCTGCGAAAATTTATCACGATTTTTATAGATTTCTTCCACTGTCATGGAACCAAGAATCGAGCGTAAATGTCCCTCTAAAACTTCCTTCGCTTCATTTTCCCGATCTGCTTTGCTTTTTCCTAAAAACTGCTCAGCGGCAGTAGCGATTTCAGAAATCGATCCGCCAATTTTAATAATTGCAGTTCCATCGGCAGTGACAGGGACACCCTGTTCTGTATAAACTTCAGGTGTTGTTACCTCCAGCTTGCTGGATAATAGACTTAACGGTTCTGATTGCTGGAACACCGGGAAAACGAATGTCCCCCCGCCACGAATAATCTTGATGCGATTACCTGAATCATCTGTATGAACATTTTTCGACCCTAAAAAGCTTCCTGTTACAATCAATGCTTCATCCGGACCGACTGTTTTGTATTTTGTAATATACACCGCGATAATTGCTAAAATGATAAACGCTGCTATACCAATAACGACTAATGAACTGACCATTTTTAATTTCCTCCTTATAATTTGAATTGCAGGGCAGACTCATATTTCTTTACATAAACCGTCCCTTGTTTTGCTTCAATAATGAGAACTTGCTCATCGTATTCTATGGCTTCATTTTCAAAGCCTGTTGCCCTTTTTGAAATAATTCCATTGACCGTTTCAATAACAATCTCTCCGTAGCCATCGACAGGTATGGGGACAATCACTTTTCCAACTTGACCCCCAAGAGATTCCTCTGTATAAGCTAATGAGACTTCTGCACTTTTCAAAGGCACCAGTATAAAGAAATAAATTAAACTACTAATAATAGCTGATATAATACAGGCGATGAAAAAGATTAATAGGTCTGACATGGATGTGAACTTTTTCAGCAAAAATCCTCCTGCTGAAGTAATGGTTATAAAGGATAAAATAACTGCTGGATCTACAAACGGTATTCCTTCAAAAAAACCATCAAACAGTTCAGAGAATAAAAGATAGAGGATGGTAATACAGCCAACAATAATGAGGGTAAATAGATAAACCGTATGAAGCTCGAAGCCGAATAACAAAAAATAACACCACCTTTTCTTAGAAAAATTGGCTATTGTAAAAACCTAAAGCGTTTTGCTTTCAGTTTTTGCAGATGTAGTAAACTTCTTATCTGCCAAAATAATCCTTATGACTTATATACGAACCATTCGACATTTAGTTTCGAAAATATAGAAAATTTTTTCAATTAAATAAATGTATCGACTCGTCTTAATAGTTGGCCAAGGTTTGACTGATAAAGAAAGGTATCTCGGCTGCGCTTCTAGTAAATCAATTGAAAGAGTTACTATTCTTGCTTTTATAATTCTCCTAAAAAAGGAAAAATCCCTTATCTATCGTGATAAAGGACTTTGTGGCTTATTGATTTCTCTCGTAAATGCAATAGGTATAATTATATCCGTCCGGTGTTTCAACCGGGTTACTTTTTGAGATGAGCTTCCATTCATCTCCATACGCTGGAAAGAAGGTGTCGCCATTAAAGTCATGTTCGATATGTGTAATATAAAGTCGATCCGCAATCGGCAACACCATATTAAAAATCTGTTCTCCGCCAATAATCATCACTTCTTCTACATCTCCAGCAAGTTTCAGAGCCCCTTCAATACTAGTGGCAACCTCTACTCCCTCTACATGGAAGTTTTCATTTCTAGTGATGACGATATTTTTTCTGCCAGGCAGCGGTCTGCCAATGGAATCAAAGGTTTTTCTTCCCATAATCATCGGTTTTCCCATAGTTTGTTCTTTAAAATACTGCAATTCGCCGGGTAAATGCCACGGCATTTTGTTTTCATATCCGATTACGCGATTGTTGTCGTGAGCTACAATTAGTGAAATCATTCTATCTCTCCTAAAAATCATCATTTCTTTTTCTATTTTATACTTTTTCATTCATATTTTTACAAAAAACTTAATATAAATAAATAATAGACATTTATTTGCAACAATATATACAGCTTAAAACTTGTAAAGGAAGTGGAATAGATGCTCACTCTAATTAGCCAGAAACCTTCGATTACTTTAGAAGGATACCCAATTCTTACGGAGATTAGTGATGTCGTATATAAGGATTTAATCGCTAGCAACAGCAAATACATTCTCTTGGATGAAGAAAAAAACACGATTATATTAAAACGTTCTTTTTTTAAAAAGAACAAACAGGTTCAAAATGTAACTCGATTTTTTGCAGAAGTTTCTATGAATGATCTGATTATTGAATCCCCTGCTGAAAAAAACGATCAGTTATCGAATTCAGGCTTTGCCGATGAAGTAATCGATACAAACTTTAAAAACAAGACGATTGCAATTATTTTGGAATCCCCTCACATCGATGAATATGAGCAGAGTAAAGAGAAACTTGTTCCGATAGGTGCTGCTCAAGGGCAAACGGGGAAAAAAATCGAGAGAAGTATTGAAGATTTAATCGAGGCATTAAAGAACTATGAAGTAATCGAAGAGCTGCATAAATACCGCGTGATTTTGATAAATGCCGTGAACTTCCAGACTTCCCTCCACTTTATACACGAGAAACCAATGAACAACTATTATCGCGAATTACGTGATAAAATGTGGATGAAAATGTGGACGGAAATTCCGCAAATTAAAAGTGAGTTCACAAAACAATTGGAGACGCTAAAAAAGGATTCCATTATTATAAATGCTTGTCCTAAATCATTAAAACCATTAATCAATCAGGAGCTCATTGCTTTTGCCAATCGCTTTTCACTTTTTGAAAGCAATCATCCAAGTTCCACAGAAATTTGGACGAAAAGTTTATTTAAGTTAAATTAGCTGATGAAATCATTCTGATTAATAATATGGATAAATTATGTTAAAATTAATAATTAGTTTAGACAGTCGCGTCAAAGGCTGTCTATTTTTTATGGTTTATAGGGTTATAATAAATAGAGAAATTTTTGGAGGTTAATTCTAATGACACTTAATTTATCAGAGGCTCATATTGAGCGTTGTGACAAAGATACGGAAGAAATGATTGCAAAAGAAAATGCTTCATTCTTAAATACACCCTTATCACATTTAAAACAGCATATGAACGAATTTATTTACATCGAATCAAATGAATTCGAACCAATTAAAACTGACAGCCTCTCTTTAGAGGTTGACGATGTGTTTAGAACATATATGGCATTACTCGGTTTAAAGGTACAAAAGAAGCACGCAACCATTATCAAAACGTATTTGGAAGAAAACTTGCACGGAGATGAAATCTACTCTAGTATGATGTTTTCAGGAGAAGATGGGTTATGGGATATCAATATTCCAATAGATAATATGAAGGATTTCCGTGAAGATATGACAATGCAAGAAGTGACTTCACTAATTTACAACTTCCTCGAACCATTAGTTAACACTATAGAACAGCAGTAGACAAAGGATGATTACCTATTGAATAGCAAACAAACAAATGGAACATATATCTACACCTATGTCCATCATAAAAATGAGCACGATCTCTGCAGAATGGAGATGCGTTCATTTTTCGGCTTTGATACACAATTAAACTATTTAATGAGTCCTATTAAAATAGACCCCAGCCGCAGCCCTTTTATAGAAGAACGATTAGAAGTAATGTATGAAGCAGAAAACATTCCCCAATTAAAAGAATTGATGAAGGATATGGTAATCAGTGCCTCTACCTACAAAGTCTATTGCTTTAACCGCATGGACTTAGGGGAAACAAAGAAAATCCCCCATCAAAAACGCCGACAAGTTGAACGGGAGCTTGGTTTAATCATTGACGGAGAACCAGATCTAGACAATCCTGAGGTCGTATTTGGTTTGGTTTTTGTGGACAATCGCTGGTATTTCGGAAAATATACAAAAAGTATTTCGGTATGGCGTGAACATATACATAAACCTGTAAGTTACTCGACAGCACTGAATACGAGAGTTTCTCGAGCGATAGCCAATATAGCTGTTCCAAATCCATTTGGTGTCCGTGCAATTGACCCATGCTGCGGCATTGGTACAGTTGTAATCGAGGCGCTGTCCATGGGCATTGATATAGTAGGTCGAGATATTAAACCTCTCGTTGCCAAAGGTGCTCGGGAAAATATCGCATATTTCAATTTACAAGGCACCATCGCAAAAGGTCCAATTGCTGAGGTCAGCGAACACTATGATGTATGTATTATCGATTTACCCTATAATCTTTACACACATATCACACGTGAAGAGCAATTTGATATTATCAAGCAAGCACGACGTATCGCAGACAAATGTGTCATCGTGACCATCGAAACCATTGATGACTTGCTAGAGGAAGCAGGATTCAACATTATTGATCACTGCATTACAAAAAAACATTTATTTGAACGGCAAATTTTATTGTGTGAATAATCTGAAGGGCTCTTAGAGGAACTAGGAGCCTTTTTTATGTCGCCCACTCTTCCCCCAATATTGAGTAATAATATTCATCCCACCATTCATCTCCATGGGGAATACATTTTTTGAAATACCCTTCTCTGCGCATCCCAATCCTCTCCATAATACGATAGGATGGCGTATTTTCGGGCTGACACGTTGCAATTATTCGATGCAGATTCATTTTAGCAAAGCCAAAGTTTAAGACAGCCCGTGCTGCCTCTGTGGCAAAACCTTTATTATAATACTTCGGATTAAACACCCATCCTATTTCATAGGTATGATCACCAAAATATTTGAGAAATGCGATATGACCGATTAAACGATTCTCATCCTTCAATAGCACAGCAAACTTCTCTGCATCTTCTCCAGTATTTTCGAGTATGAAGGAATTTGTCTCTTCCAGCGTCATCACGCCTTCCGGTATATATTTCATGACTTTGGGATCTGATATATATTCAAATACAGCCTCCGCATCCTCTATATGAAAATGACGAATTACCAATCTTTCACTCTCCAAATGCATTTGTGTATTCTCCAGTCTATTATTGATTCTAGTTTTATTTCTATTTCTATTTCTATTTCTATTAAATAGTTTATTCTCCTTCTTTGTTAATAAGGAATGATGATATATTTATATCTCCATGGTAAGATTGACATTTAATAATAAAATGAATATACTGAAAATAACTATTTTGATCGGAGGTGAAGAGAATGAATACATTAGCTGTGACGACATGTGTAAATAATGACCGTTTCCTTTATTTTTCACGTGTCATTACTTTCGATTTTGCGACTAACGGGATTCGTATGCCCTTTTTTAGCCAACTAAATCGAAAACACAGCTGATTAGCCATTCTTTTCACAATTTTCAGGAAAAGACTGCTTGTTAATCAAGCAGTCTTTTTTGTGTATAAAAAAGATTTTCCGGCTAATTGCGCTGTGTATAAAATGGAGGAATTCACAGTGTCGATCAAAGCAGAAAACATAACGAAAATATACGGTGGAACAATTATCTTTGAAGGTTTAACAATGGAAGTTCATGAAGGAGAACGTGCAGCAATAGTCGGACGCAATGGCTGCGGCAAATCGACTCTTCTGAAACTTTTAGCCAATATAGAAAGTCCGGATGTTGGCCGAATTATTAAAAAGAAAGGTACAACAATTGGGTACTTGCATCAAATTCCACCCTATGAAAATATACTTGCCATTGAAGTACTTAAAGAGGCATTTACTGGAATCTTATCTATGCAGGAACAAATGAATCGTTTAGAGCAGCAAATGGCAAGTTCTGAACAGCTTGATAAACTGCTTAAACAATATGGTGAAATTCAGGAACAATTCATCGCTCAAGGGGGCTATGAAATTGACCCCAAAATCCAGATGATTGCAAATGGATTAGGGATTGCTCCCCTGCTCCAAACACCTTTCCAGCATTTAAGCGGCGGCGAAAAAACAAAGGTAATGCTTGGTCAAATATTACTATTGAATCCATATATTTTGTTGCTGGATGAACCGACGAATCATCTCGATATGAATGCAATCGAATGGCTCGAGAGTTATTTGAAAACCTATGACGGGACTTTGATTGTCGTTTCCCATGACCGTCAATTTATGAATGAAGTCGTGACGAAAGTAATTGAAATCGATAATGGCGAACCATTTTCCTATCTCGGAAATTATGATGATTTTGTAAGGATGCGTGAAGCTAGGATCATCAATGAATTTGCACAGTATGAAGAGCAGCAGAAGAAAATCACGAAGATGAAAGAAACGATAAAAAGATTAAAACTATGGGCCAATGAAGCCAATCCACCGAATGCCGCACTGCATCGCCGCGCAAAAAGTATGGAAAAAGCATTGGCAAGAATTGAAATGGTGAAAAAGCCTGCCGTTTCCAAAAAGATGCAGCTGAAACTAGAAGTAAATGAAAGAAGCGGCAAAGATGTCGCTCTTTTTGAAAATGTGACAAAGCAATATGACAGGATCCTTTTCGAAAATATATCCCTACAATTGCGCTGGCAGGATCGTCTTGCAATAGTAGGTTTAAATGGAACCGGTAAATCCACTTTATTGAAAATGGTCACAGGTGAAGTGTTGCCGGAAACCGGAACAGTGCGAGTTGGAAGCAATGTTAAAGTCGGTTATTTATCTCAAGCCTTTGTATATGAAGATGTAAACGCACGGATGATTGATGTTTTCAGGAAAGGCGTTTACATGACAGAAGGTGAAGCCCGTCATGTGTTAGCGAAGTTTTTATTCTATGGCTATGATGTATTTAAAAAAGTAAAGGATTTAAGCGGCGGCGAAAAAATGAGACTTCGATTAGCCCAAATGATGTATGAGGATATTAATTTACTTATTCTTGATGAACCAACAAACCATTTAGATATTGAATCCAGAGAGGTTTTGGAAGAAACTGTCCAACAGTTTGAGGGTACTGTATTAGCCGTCTCCCACGACCGCTATTTTCTTAACCAGCTCTTTAAGCGAATTGCATGGTTAGATGAACAAAAACTGTTTTTATACGAAGGCAATTATCAATGGGCTCGTGAAAAACATAGCGCACGTGTGAAGGAATTCATAGAAGATGTACAAAAGACCGCAAAAAATCAAAAATCTAATAGCATCCCCATCGAACAGCAAATTGAACAGTTGGAAGAAAAAATAATGGTTATCCAGGATCGAATCAATAAATCAAATCAGCCTTCTGATAAAAAGAATCTTGAAAAGCTCGAAAATCAGTTGGATGAACTATTAACTATTTGGGTGAATGATTAACTAGTAAAGAATCTTAAAACATTTTATCCCCCATTCAATCCAATTAAATGATTTTCAAATAAAAAAATCTCCCAAAAGTTTAAACCACCAAACTTTTGGGAGATTCTTCATGTACAATTAATCTATTGCTTAATCACCTCTGTTGTCTCCTTATCAAAGAAATGTACCATTTCCATATCAAATGAAAAGCTGACAGATTGCCCTCCGCTTATTTCGGTATTCGCCTTAACTCGCGCAATAAATTCCTGATCCTTTATTTTTGAATACAGGTAAGTTTCTGCACCTAAAAGTTCCACAACCTCCACTAATGCATCAGCCGAAGTATCCAGCGTCTTCTCGCTATTGTCCACTTGTAAATGTTCAGGACGAATTCCCAATATTATTTCTTTATTGGAATATCCTTTTTCTTCAAGCAGTTTACTTTGAGTTTCTGAAACTTTTAATTTAATAGCTTCCATTTTAAAATAGCCATCTTCAAATCTGCCATTTAAAAAATTCATGGGCGGTGAGCCGATAAAACCACCAACAAAAACGTTATTTGGGTGATCGTAGACTTCCTTTGGTGTTCCTACCTGTTGAATCTTCCCGTCTTTCATCACGACAATACGTGAAGCCATCGTCATCGCCTCTGTTTGGTCGTGTGTGACGTAAATGGTCGTTGTCTGTAAACGTTGATGCAATTTTAATATTTCTGTACGCATTTGTACCCGTAATTTTGCATCTAAATTCGATAATGGTTCATCCATCAAAAATACTTTCGCATCTCGCACAATCGCGCGGCCTAATGCTACCCGCTGTCTTTGTCCACCGGAAAGTGCTTTAGGTTTACGTTTCAAATATTCTTCCAAGCCTAAAATTTTCGCAGCATCATGCACTCGTTTTCCAATTTCTTCTTTACTAAACTTGCGCAATTTCAAACCAAATGCCATATTATCGTATACGCTTAGATGTGGATATAAGGCGTAATTTTGGAATACCATGGCAATATCCCGGTCTTTGGGTGGTACGTTGTTCATTTTCTCTCCATCAATGTAAAATTCGCCGCCAGAAATCCCTTCCAAACCTGCAATCATCCTTAATGTTGTAGATTTACCACAACCTGATGGGCCAACGAATACGATAAACTCCTTATCTTCTATATGTAGATTAAAGTTTTCTACTGCCAACACATTTTTATCATAAATCTTTTCAATATTTTCAAGAAGTAATTCTGCCAATGAGCATCCCTCCTAATAGATTTTGTTTTCTATCTATTCCTACTGTTTAACAAAGTGTATTAAGATAATTCAATAAGCGCTTTTTCATCTGCAATAATAGTGGCGTTTGGATGAATTTTTAATATAGAAGCTGGAAATTCTTCATCAACTTCCCCATTCAATAACCGTTTTAATGCGGATGCTTTTTTCCTGCCAGTTACCAGCAATACGATTTCTTTACTCTCCATAATCGTTTTGATTCCCATTGTAATTGCTTTTGAGGGAACTTCATTAAGGCTTGCAAAATACTTTGCATTTGCTGTTCGCGTACAATCATCTAAAGTGACTACATGTGTTCGACTAGTAAAAGCTGTTCCGGGTTCATTAAATCCGATATGTCCATTTACGCCTATACCCAAGACTTGTAAATCGATTTTTCCTGCTTGAGAAATTTTATCCTCATAGGCTTGGCATTCCGCTTTAAGATTTTCTGCTTTTCCGTTAGGGAGATTTTGATTTTCCTCCAAAATATCTACATACTGGAAGAATCTCTTTTGCATATAGTGAAAATAACTATTTGGATGATTTTT
Organism: Lysinibacillus fusiformis; assembly: GCA_030027265.1. Classification (GTDB taxonomy): domain Bacteria; phylum Bacillota; class Bacilli; order Bacillales_A; family Planococcaceae; genus Ureibacillus; species Ureibacillus fusiformis_A. The sequence goes on from JASENG010000005.1 coordinate 127,997, forward strand.
ATCTAAATTTATATATTCATCTAAATTAAATGTTTTTAAATTTTGAAAAGACACCTTTTTCTCTTGATAGGATTGGATCAAATAACGATATAATCCTTCCGGAGTGGCACCAGTGGATAATCCGAGTACTGGATTTTCAATGGCTTTAAGTTTATCCAAGATATATGAACAAGCAGTATGACTCATTTCTTCATAATTCCTGACTTGTATAAGTTTCATAGATCATTTCCCTTTATAAGCTATTTCTCCTCTGCAAAGCGTATATTTAATCTTCAAATCATCGTCTACCAGCAGGATATCCGCATCTTTTCCGATCTCAATACTGCCCTTTCTATCATAGATTTCTAGCTGCTTTGCTATGTTGGCTGATGTCATTTTTATAATATCTTCCATAGATGCTCCAACTAGATCCTTCATACGATAAACGGCATCTTGCATTGTAAGGATGCTTCCTGCAAGTGTTCCATCTTTTAATAGTGCTCGCCCATTACATACATTCACCGGCTGCCCCCCAAGATCGAATTCACCCTCACCCAGATATTTTGCACGCATCGCATCTGTGATAAGAATGATGCGATCACTGCCGATATTGCTATAGATGATTTGAAGCATCTCTGTAGCAACATGCTCCCCATCTGCAATCAATTCGGAACGCAATTCTTTCAAAAGAAAGGCTGCTCCTACTGCCCCAATATCCCGATGTTGCAAGCCATTCATGGCATTACACAGATGTGTTAGTTGCCGAACTCCAAGACTCGCGGCAATTTGCATATCTTGAAAGCCGGCATTTGTATGACCTGCTGAGACATTTACACCCTTTGAAAACAAATATTGAATCAATTCACCTTCTCGAACTAGTTCCGGCGCTAAGGTAATGGTTCTGATTTTATTGTTTGAAATATGCTGCCACTTTTGAAAGATTTCAATATCGGGAGCCATAATATACTTTTCAGGTTGTGCCCCTGCTTTGACTTTATTTATAAAAGGGCCTTCCAAATGAATCCCGATCATTTCCGCTTGCCTTGTTTTACTAATATACCCACCAGCGTTCGCCAATGCTCGCTCAATATTAGTGGGAGATTGGGTAATCGTTGTTGCCAGAAAACTTGTAACCCCTTCTTGCGGTAAAATGGCGGCTATCCCATCCAGCGCTCTTTCGTTGGCATCCATCACATCATGGCCATTTGCTCCATGGATATGCCCATCTATAAACCCTGGAATTGCATGCAAGTTTGTTCCATCAATCTCTATTGGATTTTCTGATAAGAAGCCTTCATCCTGATTCATGATAATTTGCTGTATGATTCCATCCTTTAAGAGGAGTGAAGCCCTTTTTAAAATTTCTGATTCCGTATGAATCGTAGCATTTTTTATTAAAACCGGTTTGATAGTTTGATTCATCATGTCCCTCATTGTCCTGAACTCACTAATCTTTATGCATGAATAAATATTCGATTGTTTTCCTTACATTTCCTTTACAAGTTTGGAGTGCCTGAGCAGATTCTTTAAACCCCACACCAGCTAATATCATGATTAAAGCGGGCTTTACTTCATAATTTGTTTGTTCCAGTTTTTCTTGCGCCTCTTCATAAGATACATTTGTAATTTCCATTACAATTTTCTTTGCACGTTCTTTTAGTTTATAATTACTCGCATGCAAATCTACCATAAGGTTTTCATAAACCTTTCCTAATTTCACCATCACGGTGGTACTGATCATATTCAAAATCATTTTATGGGCAGTGGCCGCTTTCATTCTTGTTGAGCCCGTTAGCACTTCGGGGCCGACAATGACTTCGATCCCAATATCGGTAATTTGATTGATGACTGAATTTTTATTACTAGTAAGTCCAACTGTAAATGCACCGACTTGTTTTGCGTATTTAACTCCGCCAATCGGATAGGGGGTTCTGCCGCTTGCGGTTATACCGATGACAATATCATTTTTTGAGAGATTCCTGGATTTCAAATCCAGTTCCCCCTGTAATTCATTGTCTTCTGCATTTTCTACTGCCCGAAAAAATGCTTCATTTCCTCCAGCCATAACAGTTTGCACTTTTTCTGACGATATCATAAAAGTTGGCGGGCATTCCGATGCATCAATCATTCCTAGCCTGCCGCTTGTTCCAGAACCAATATAAATTAATCTTCCGCCATTTTCGATGGCCTCCACGATTTTATCTGTAACAATCTCTATTTGTGGCAGTATCATTTCTACTGCATTTGCTACTAGTTTATCTTCATTATTTATAGTTTGAAGGATTTCCATTGTTGCCATTTGATCTAAATTGATCGAAGCCGGATTTCTTTGTTCCGTAATAAGCTTTGATAACTCCATACTTAAACCCCTTTACTTAAGAATTGAATTTTTAGGCGATTTTATTCTTTTATTTTGTTAATCTCTTCCCAAGTAACTAGTACTTTCTTTTTTATCTCATTATCAATTAAGCATCCACTAGTCTTAAGAGCTAGAAGATATGCCCCTACAACCGCTGGAATATCAGGTGATATTATTTTCAAATCCTCATTTAAGACTGTCCTTAACTTAAGCTTAAAACTATTTTTAAAGTCATTATTAGAAAAAAGACCACCATGAAGCACTAATAAGGGATTTATATTGTTATCAATTTTTTTATAAACCGTCTCTGCCATGAATACGAGTTCTTCAATAGCAACTTCCATGATTTCCTTCGCTGCCGCATCTTGTTTTTTTGCGGCTTGAAATACGTACTTTGATAATTCAGCTATTTTAGCTACGAAGTGTTCTGTACCATAAAGTGAAAGTAATTGTGTGGCATCAGTGAAATGAAAATGTTCTAGTATTAAATCTGTTAAAAGTGTTTTAGGCTCCCTCGTGTCATAAGATTTTAATACGGACTGAACGGCTTTCTTGCCAATAAAAAACCCACTGCCTTCATCACCAAATAGATATCCCCATCCACCGACTCGAATATTCTTGCTAAAATCACTAGTAACTCCATAGGCAATGGAGCCGGTACCCGCAATTAGCAATAACCCGGATTCTCCCCATGTACCTGCTGCCAATGCGGCATCAGCATCATTTTTGATGATAATTTTATGCTCATAGACCGTGTTTTCAAAAAGGGACTTGATAATGGATTTATCCCTTTCTCTGTCTGCTCCTGCTAAACAAAGATAAATTGCTTCCACTTCTCCAATGGATGATCTAGACTCTTTTAGTACTTGATTGATTACTTTTTCTAAAGTATTCAGTACTTCTTTAGCGGGAATGGAATGAATATTGCTTGATGTCCCTATCGCAAAGGCTAATAGATTCCCTTTCTCATCACCGATGACACAGCTCGTTTTCGTTCCTCCACCATCGATTCCAATCCATTTTTTATGTCCAGTCATCTCAAGCATTTTGTATCCCCATTCTCAATATGGAATTGCTCCATGGACTTCGCGATTAAATTATGGGTGATTCTACGCAAGCGACCAATATTGTTATCCCGGCCAAAATGTACCCGATTTGTTAGAATAATAACTGCATAGCCACATATTTTTGAAATCCAAATAGAGGTACCCGTAAATCCTGTATGACCAAAACCATCTTGCAGGAATTGTCCGGAAAATGAGGGTGAACTATATAATTCCCATCCAAGGCCTCTATTCAGGTTTAATTGACTCGTAAAGGATTGTGTACTTAGCTTAATTGATTGTGGTGTGAGAATTTGTTTTCCTTTATATTGTCCATCATTAAGGAGCATTCGAGCATAGATCGCCAAATCCTCTAAAGTAGAAAATAACCCCGCATGTCCACTAACTCCTCCGAATTGGTAGGTATTTTCATCATGAACTTTCCCCCATTGATAATCTTGAATTGACTCCATAAATTCCGTTGCCGCTATACGTTTTTTATCTTTTTCTGGAGGATTAAAAGTAGTATTTTCCATGCCTAATGGCTTAAACAACGACTTTTTTGTATAAAAATCGATGGATTGATCGATGATTCGCTCAACTATTGCTCCAAGGAGAATATAGTTTAAATCACTATAAATCACCACTTCTCCTACTTGTTTTCTATCAATAATTTGAGCAATCACTTCGATTGCATCCTTTTTATCTACTTTTTGAAGATGAAATTCTATTCCAGGCTGAAATCCACTTGTATGTGTCAATAGATGCTTGATCGTTACATCACTATGATTTGTTTCAAATGAATTAAGATAATAGTATATAGGGTCGTCTAAATCGAGTAACCCTTCATCCAGTAATTGCAAAATTGATGGCAGGGTTGAAACAACTTTCGTTAAGGATGCGAGATCAAAGATGGTATTTTCCATCATTCTAATTTTTTGATCGTAATGAGCATAGCCAAAAGCTTCCTTATAAATTAATTTTTCACTGGTTGTAACACCCGCAACAACTCCTGGAACTTTTTTATTTTCAACAGATTTTTCAAGAAATTCAGAGACTTTGCTAAAATTTGCTTGAACCATTCCTACATCTCCTTTCTTTTAATCCTAGTCATGGAGAGGAAACTGATTACTTGATCGCCCCTTCTGTCATCCCTTTTACAATGTGGCGTTGGAAAATCGAATAGAAGATAATCACAGGGATTACTGCAATAGATAAACCAGCAAATAGGACACCCCACGCACTTTCATATTGGGCACTTGTTTTTAACAAATCCATCGCAATTCCTAATGTATTTTTACTATCAGCTTGCAATAGTATCAAAGCCATAAAATACTCATTCCAAAAAGCAATTGCATTTAAAATAGAGGAAGTTACAATGCCCGATACGATTAATGGTGTGACAATTTTAAAAAGGATGCCGAATGGACTCATTCCATCGATTGCAGCAGCTTCTTCCAATTCTTTTGGGACATTTCCCATAAAACTGATTAAAATGAAAATGGTAAATGGTATATGGGAAACCGCATATACCAGTGATAATGCCCAAAGGTTATCTAATAGATTGAATTTTAAAAGGAGGAAGAATAACGGAATCCATCCCAATACTGAAGGAATCATCATAGAAGCAAGATATGTATTCAGCAAGATTTCATTGCCCTTAAACCTTAATCTTTCTAAGGCATAAGCTGTTGGGATAGAAAAAGCCAAAGTTAGTACGGTACCTAAAAATGTAACAAATAAACTATTTAAAAAAGCACGTCCAATATTATAATCCGTCCACGCAACTACAAAATTTTTAAAATTCAATGTTGCAGGCAAAGACCAAGGCGAAGTAAAAATTTCTGCATTCGTCTTTAAAGCACCGATAAACATCCAGATAAGAGGGAATATCACCATAAATGACCATAGTAATAAAGGAATTCTTACCGCTATTCCAGATAATGATTTTACATTTTTCATGCTATCCCTCCTAATACTCTACTTTTTCTTTTTTCAATATAAACTGTAAAACAACAACTGTTACTAGCGAGATTACTAGAATCAAGACACCAATCGCAGCTCCATAGCCAAATTGGAAATCTTCAAATGCCTTTTGATATAAATAGGAGCCCATTACCTCGGTTGCCATTCCGGGCCCTCCACTCGTCATTACTTGAACTAGCACAAATGAACCATTCAAAGATGTAATAACGATATAGATAATCGAAGTTTTGATTTGCGGCCAAATTAAAGGGACGGTGATTTTCCAAAATTGCTGCCACTCACTAGCTCCATCAATATGTGCTGCTTCATATAGACTCTTAGGGATATTGGTAATCCCCCCCATTAATAGAAGCATAAATAATCCAATTCCTGCCCATATCGCCGGGATTGCAACACTTGGCAGCGCCCAGGTCATATCACCCAGCCATGGTCTGGCCCATTCCTCCAAACCAATAGATCGGAGTACCCCATTTACAACCCCGATATTTGGATCATATATAAATTGCCAAAGTATCCCAATCACGACAACCGACATAATGTTTGGGAAGAAAAACACAATTCGATAGAAAGGTGCTTCTTTAATTTTTAGTTGCGTCAAGGCAACGGCAAAGAATAGTGCTAATAACATAATTCCTATTAATTTTATAAAAACAAAGAAGTAATCATTTAAAATGGCTTTTGGAATAACGGCATCATGAAATATTCTTTGATAATTATCGAGCCCAATAAATTCCTTTACAGAACTAGTACCTGACCAGTCAAAGAAGGAATAATAGATGCCGCCCAGCATGGGATAGACTGTAAATATACAGAAAACAAGAAAAGTTGGAAGTAAACAAAAGGCTAAAAAGAGATATTTTTGTTTTTTAGACTGAACCAAACTTGTCACCTCTTTCTATAATAATGGTAGGAAACTTGGCTTATCGAAAAATCTATTAGCAATCAGCCTCAGTTCACTTTGGGATAATATATTTTTGCACTTTCTAATCCGTTAAATTAAGAGAGATGTAATTACTTACATTCTCTCTTAATCTCAGTTTTATCAACTATTAATTACCATTTAATTCTTTCGCTTTGTTTGTCATTTTTTCAACAAATTCTTCTGCTGTAATACGGCCCATTAAAATCTCTACAATTTGCAGCTTGATTTCATTCGTAATTTCCACAGCTACATCTTGAATTTCTCCTTCTGGTGTATTGCGATTGTAAATTTGAATTTGCCCTGGATTATTAATCATTTCATTGATACCTTTTAAGAATTCAGGAACATTATTATTCGAAGAAAGATCTACATTTTTCAGGTTCATAATCGCACCTGTAGACTCGGCAAATTTTTCTGCATTTTCTTTCGTGAAAACAAATTCTAAAAATGCTTTTGCAGCATCTACGTTTTCTGATTCTTGTGCAATTGCTATTGTTCGAATATCTGGAACTAGCGCCATTGGTTTTCCGGAATCATTCATTGGTGTCGGAACAAATGAATACTCAAAATTCTCTGGCGTATCATTAATCATCTCATTCGGCAGCCAGAATCCTACAGGGATGTATGCATTTTTATGAAGCAGGAAATTCATTTGAGATTGTGTATGACTATACGCAGCAAAGCCTGAATCAACTAAATCCGCTTCAACAATCTCTTGAACTTTCTTCATTACATTTAATACTTCTTCCCCTTCCCACGCTTCTACATTACCATTTGATAAATCATTTAATAATTCTTCTCCACCCGCTGCAGCAAAGGCTGGATACAGAACTCCACGCTGGAAGTATTGAGCATATTGTCCAGTTGTATTAAACGGAGCAATCCCGGCATCTTCTTTGATCTGTTTCATTGATGCTATCCAGCTGTCAAAATCAGTAGGCGCTTCCCATCCTTGCTCTTTAAACCATGCGCCATCGTACCACATACCCCACGTATCAAATACTAGCGGTAAGCTGTAGATCTTCCCGCCATCTATTTCTTCTACTGGTGATATAAAGCTATCTAATAAAGGCGTTCCATCTTCCATCGTAATTCCTTTAGCCCATTCACTAATATCCATTAACTGGCCATCACTAATCATTTGCGTTTCGTTTGCACCATTTCCATCAATATAGACGACATCAGGTGGATCATTGGAAATCCATCGAGTATTCATTTCTGTATTAATATCTGGTCCTGAGTGTTCGATTACGTTAACGTCCGGGTATTTTCCTTTAAAGTCTTCAATGACAGACTTCCACCATTCATCTCCATAACCGCCTACGAAATATTGAATCTCTAAATCGCCTGATATCCCGCCACTATTACCGTTTTCTGTTGTACTAGGTGAACTTGACTCTTCTTCTGTTTCAGCTTCATCTTCCGGTGTTTCAGAACATGCCGCTAAAACGAAAATCAGTAGTAGACCAAACATCAACAACCAGCTTTTTTTGAACCGTTTTTCCCCCACTGTAAACACTCCTTTAATAGTTTTATATGTAAACCAGTTAAACACATAAAAAACGTGATAATTGGTTTAAACCAAGAATATAGTAAAGTTATTTACGTAAACATCGTTTTATTTTGAGTAGTGCGATAATATCTCTCTTGATCTATCTAGATATGTTACGGATTCATCAAAATTAATAGAGGCTAATCCTGTAAATAATATGTCTATGATTGTAAGCTGGGAAATTCTTGATGCGGTTGCGGCACTTCTGATGAGAGTCTCTGTAGAGGATACATATAAGTTGATGTCTGAAAGCTTCTGAAGTGTATTTGTTTTATATACGGATAGGGATATGATTTTAATATTATTTTCTTTTGCGAATCTGACAGTATTGATGATTTCTTTCGTTTCTCCAGAATAGGAGATTGCAAAGACGACATCTTCTTCACCCATATTTGATATTGAAACTAGTTGTGAATGGCTGTCTATGAGGGTTTCACATCGTTTATTAATTCGTTTTAACTTTTGTTCAAAGTCTAAAGCAACAATGGCTGATGCACCTACTCCTATAATGGCAATCTTTCTTGCACGGTTGAGCTCCTGAATTGCCAGGTTCAAAATAGATTCATCTAGAACTGCCAATGTATTTTTTATGGAATAAATATTGTTGGAGGCTATCTTTTGGACTGTATCAGATAGGCTGGCCTCTGCGGAAAGATCCTGGTATTTATCCTCAAGTGTATTGTCATTGGGAATCGCTGCTGCAACGCTTAACTTCAAGTCGCGAAAACCCTTATAATTCAATGATTTACACATACGAATAATCGACGCTTCACTTGTATTTGTCTTCTCGGATAATTCAGCTATAGGCATATGTAATATATTTTTGGGATTTTTCAAAATATATTCTGCTACTCTTTTTTCGGATGGTTTTAACATTTCCATTCCATACCTTACTCTATCTAATCCATTGTCCATTGGCTTCACCTTTTTCTTCTACGAAATAAAACTACATAAAATCAAAATGATTAGTGTAATTAAATTACATTGTAATGAAATCAGGAATTTCCGTCAATACATTTTTCGTAAACTTTTGAATATTTAGTTTTTTATAGAGGTAAAAAAATTCGTGCATTAGGAAAGGACCTAATGCACGAGTTTCTATATTTTAATGATATTCAATTTAAACTGCTACCGGCGCTTTAATTGCCGGATGAGGGTTGTAGCCTTCAATTGTTAAATCTTCCAATTCAACATCGAATATCGATGTTTTTTCCGGATTAATTTTTAATGTCGGGAACTGGCGGGGCTCACGTGATAGTTGCTCTGTTACTTGTTCAATATGATTGGAATAGATATGAGCATCCCCAATTGAATGAACAAATTCTCCAACCTCCAATCCACATTCATGAGCTATTAAATAAGTTAACAGTGCATAAGAACTGACATTATAAGGAATTCCAAGGAATTGATCTCCGCTTCGTTGTGTCAGCATGCAGCTTAATTTACCATCCGCTACATAAAATTGAAACATTGCATGGCATGGAGGAAGTGCCGCCTTACTGCCTTTTCCCCCTGCATTAATTACATCTTCAGGATTCCAGGCATTTACTATGATTCTTCTGGAATCAGGGTTATTTTTAATTTGATCAATTGCATCTTGTAATTGGTCAATGCTCTCACCATCGGAAGTTGTCCAATTCCGCCATTGCTTTCCGTATACATTTCCTAAATCCCCATATTTTGCAGCAAATTGATCGTCTTCTAATATTCTTTGACAAAAGGATTTGAGTTCTATTTGATAGAGATTATTGAATTCTTCATCGACTAAACAACGCCGGCCAAAATCTGTCATATCCGGTCCTGTATATTCTTCCGATTCTACCCAACGCTTGAATGCCCATTCATCCCAGATATGGTTGTTATGCTGGAGTAAATAACGAATATTTGTATCACCTTTAATAAACCATAATAATTCACTTGCTATTAATTTAAACGACACTCTTTTTGTAGTAAATAATGGAAAACCTTTACTTAAATCAAACCGCATTTGATACCCAAAAATACTAAAAGTTCCAGTTCCAGTACGGTCTTCCTTTGCGATACCCTTTTCCAGAGTATTTCTTAATAAATTTAGATATTCGTATTCAGGATGTCTATCCAATTCAATCACCTCTTAATTGACCTATACCTTAATTATAAAGGTAAAAATAATAATTTGTAGACTATTTCTCTAATCTATTAATCAGCGCTAAAAATAAAAGAAGAAGTACCATTTATGACGGTACTTCTTTTTTTGCTGCGAGGAATTTCAGTGAAATTTGCAAGAAAACTAAATAAACGGCCGTCATAGCAAGGGTGCAATAAATCACTCCACCCCAATTCCATAAATCCCATAAAGGTCCTATCAGTGTGCTCCCTGATGCTACTCCAATATAATAAGCCACTAAATAAAGACTTGAAGCGCTGCCTTTTAAATGTGTGGCTGTTTTACTAACGGAGGATGCTGTAAGGGAATGTGCAGTAAAAAAGCCAAAGCATAGAATACATAACCCAATAAGCACGATGATTAAAGAAGAATGTAATGTGCAAGCAACCCCGATAATTAAAATAAGGATGGCAACAACTCTTATTTTTTCTAGATGAAAACGATTTGATAGCCAACTTGCAATTGGTGCACCGAGAATGCCAAATGCATATGCAAAGTAAAAATACGAAATTGTTTCAAGAGATAACGAGAATGGTGCAGAAGTTAGATGGAAAGGTAAATAAGTCCACGTACCTGTAAACGTTATTTGCAAAACAATTCCAAGGCCGAACATTACTAGTAGCGCAGGATTTCTTAAATGATAGCTAAATCCAATTAAGTCTTCTTTAAAACTTCGATTTCTAGATACAAAATTTCTTGATTTCGGTAATGCAAACAATACAATCAGCAACACCATCAAGCCAAATACAACGATAAAAGTTAGAGATAATTGCCAGTTATAACGCTCGGCAACAAAGCCCGCTACAATTCTGCCGATCATTCCACCAAGTGCATTCGTAGATATGTATAGTGCAGTCGCAAAAGAACTAGACTTTGGATCGATCTCTTCCCCTATATATGCTAGTGCAGCTGCTGGCACTCCTGCAAGAGTAAATCCCTGAACAAACCGCAAAGCTACAATGAGAAAATAGGAATCGACAAAAGGTATAACGATAAATGGAATAATTGATAGAAAAATAGACAGTTTTATAAATAACACTCGTCCATTCCTATCAGACAAAAATCCCAGAACAATTAATCCTGCAATCAGCGAAACCGTAGTTACTGACATTGACATACTTGAATACGAAACAGAAATGGAATACTCCTCCGTTAAAACCGGGAGGAGTGGTTGAAATGTGTAAAAAGCTGCGAAAGTAAACATAGATGCAAGACCTAAACTCATCACAATTATCCAAAACTGTTTATCTTTTATTTCATACCCCTTTGTGTACATTTAGAACACCTTCTTATGACTGTCATTCACCGATTCCAAAAGGTAACCATAGCGACAATTGCGGGAATAGCACCACTAATGCCAAGAATAGAATCATTAGGACGATAAATGGAATTACCCCTTTAACAACAACATTAAGTTTTTCTTTGGCAATCCCGCTTACAACAAATAAGTTTAATCCAACCGGCGGAGTTATCATACCAAGCTCTAAGTTGATTACCATAATAATAGCAAAATGATATAAGTTAATATCATAGTGAGCTAGGATTGGCAGTAAAATTGGCAATACGATTAAGATAATTGATACTGCTTCCAAGAACATACCTAAAATAAAGAATAAAATATTAACGATAATCATAAATGTCCATTTATTAATACCGCTTTCAGAAATCCATGCCCCTACTTCTTGCGGAACTTGTTCATTTGTTAAATATAAACCAAATAATGATGCAGCGCCAATAATTAAGAAGATCATCGCTGTTACGTTAATGGATTCAACAAAAATTGGACGAAGATCTTGCCATTTCAATTCGCGATAAACAAATGCAGAAACGATTAAGCCATAAACTACGGCAATTACAGCAGATTCTGTTGGAGTAACAGCACCAGAATAAATTGAACCTAAAATTAAAATAGGTAAAAATGCTCCCCAGATTGCTTTTAAAGATCTGCGGCCACGTTCGCTCCAAGGAGCTTTTTCGTCTCCTTTGAAGCCGTTTCTCTTAGCATAAATGATTGCTGATCCTATTAATAAAATCGTTAAGCCAATTCCAGGAATAACACCTGCCATGAATAATTTACCGATTGATTCTTCAGATGTAATACCATAAATAATTAAAGGAACACTTGGAGGAATTAGAATACCTAAAGTACCCCCGGCAGCTACAAGACCTAATGAGTATTTTTTGTCATAACCTGCAGCTAACATCGCAGGAATCATAATAGAACCAATTGCTGCAGCTGTTGCAGGAGAAGAACCCGAAATTGCGGCGAAAATTGCGCAAGCTAAAATTGTAACTACTGATAATCCGCCTGGCAAGTGCCCTACCCATGAACGTAATGCTTCAATTAGGTATTTGGAAATTCCTCCGCGCGCCATGATTACCCCCGCCAATACAAATCCAGGGATTGCCATCATCGGGAAAGAATCCAGAGCAGTGAACATTCGTTGAGGCATCATATTCATATTAAAATCAGACATAAATAATACAAAAATAGTAGATAATGCTAAACTAATCGCAACGGGAACACGTAAAAATATTAGAACGAAGAAACTAATTAAGAGGGTTAGCATACTCTTCACCCTTTCTGCGCAGAATGTTTACTAATCTCTCGATGAAACGAAGCAAGAATAGTACACCTGAAATTGGTAAGATTAGGTATACAACCCACATAGGTATCCCAACATCTAGTGATACCATCCCAGAAGAGTAACGATTTTCTACAAGCACGAAACCGTAATATGTATAAATTAAGCAGAAAATAATGCTCAAAGTAGTCGCTACAATATTTAATATCAATTGCATTGGTTTGTTAAGTTTGTCGAATAGAATATCAACTTGAATATGTTGATTATGTTTTAATGCCATTCCAAAACCTAAGAATGTACCCCAAATAATTGAATAACGTGCAATTTCCTCAACCCATGCTTGCGGGTCATTAAAAATGTACCGCATAACAACTCCATAGAAAATTAAAAAAATGCCCGCTGCAAAAACAATTCCAGCAGCAATTTCTTCAAAGTACGACCAAACTTTCTGTAGCATTTTTGATTTCACTCCTTTTTGGTTTAATTAAAGAGTGAGTGCCGAGAAGTCCGGCACTCAGGAGAAAACTATTTTTTTAGCGCTTCGATACCTTCGATTAATTCAGGAGTTATTGTTTCACTGAATTCATCGTAAACAGGTTGTAATGCTTCTTTTAAAGCATCACGTTCTTCTTGCGACATTTCATATACTTCAACAACGCCAGAAGCCTTTACATTTTCTAAAGATTTAGCATTTTCATCAGCTGCTAATTCTTGCGCATACGTAGTTGCTTCATCAAGCGCTTCTTCAACTGAAGTTAATAAATCAGCAGGAATTGAATCCCAGAATGATTTGTTAACGAAAATTGCATAGTCAAGACGACCGTGTGCAGATGTTGATAAATATTTTTGTACTTCATAGAATTTCATTGTGTCAAAGTTGTTATATGGGTTTTCCGCTCCATCAACAGTACCTTGTTGAAGGGCAGCATACGTTTCACCGAATGCAATTGTTGCTGATCCGGCATCTAAAGTTTTAAACTGTGCTTCTAAAACTTGCCCTGCTTGAGCACGGAATTTTAATCCCTTGAAATCATCAACTGTTACTAATGGATGCTTGTTGTTTGAGAAATGCTTGAAACCATTTGGCCAGAATGCTAGACCTTTAATATCATTTGCTGCTAACTGATCAGAGTTCATTAAATCTGTTGCAACTTCCGAGTTAAAGAAAGTTTGAACATGCTCCTCGTTTTCAAATAAGAATGGCATGTCAACATATTGCCAACGTGGATCGATTTTAACCATTTTTGTAACTGAAGGAGCGATCATATGTACGTTCCCTGAAACTAATGCATCAAGCTCATCATTATCTCCGTATAATTGAGAAGATGGGTAAACCTCAACTTTCACTTTACCTTCCGTTTTTTCCTTTACTAACTCAGCAAATTTATCTGCTGCTTTACCTTTTACACTATCGATTGCTGTAACATGCGAAAATTTGATAATTAATGGTTTATCTGCAGTGTACTCATCCGCTGATTCCGATTCACTGCCTTTGTCTCCACCACAAGCTGCTAGTACTAATGCAAACGCACTAATAATAGTTAGCAAAAGCCACTTTTTCATTTTTATCCCCCTAAAATTTATTGATTTATTGTTAAAAGAGCTGAAGCAACTCTTTATAACCAAGTTTAATAGAATTATTCTGGATCAAATTTTGGAAGCGCTTCGATAAATTGATTATTATAATGTTCTCTGTAATAATCATAAACGGGTTCTAGTTTTACCTCCCATTCCTCTTTATCCTGTTCTGATAAGTAATGCAGCTGCAGACATTCACATTGTTCAATATCTGACAACTTCTCTTTGTTTATTTCCTTTGTTAGCTGCCATTCCCATTGCTCGACATCTTTTAATGTTTCTGTTAGCAACTGTTGGACATCTTCAGGCAAACTGTACCAGAACTCCAGATTGAATAGCAGGAAATATCCAAGATACCCATGATTACTGATTGTTAAGTAGTCTTGCAAGGAATATAAATTTTTACTAGTAATGTTCGATAACGTATTTTCCTGCCCATCGACATTTCCTTTTTGCAGCTGGTTAAATACAGTATTAAACTCAATTCTTTTAGCATCAGCATCTAATACCGAAAATTGCTTAGCTAAAATATCACTAGGCATAATTCTCATTTTCAACCCACTAAGATCTGAATAGTGATGAATCGGGTGTTTGCTATTGCTGATTTGTTTAAAACCGCTATCCCATAACCCAACAACGAACAAGTTATGATCCTTTAACTTATCTGTTAGTTTCATCCCAATATCACTTTTCACATAGTCATGTACTTCATCTAACGTATAAAATGCATATGGCAAATCGAATACAGACACTTCAGGAACGGTATCTGTCAGTTTTGAAATGGCTGGCGCAATCATTTGGATATCCCCTCGAGTAAGCGCATTCATTTCTTCGCCATCTTTATAGAGAGTACCGTTTGAAAATACTTGTACCTCTACATAACCATTGCTTCGTTCTTTGACAAGCTCCGCAAATTTCCGAGCTGCCATTCCTTTTGGCGTATCTTCACCAACCACATGGGAAAAGCGAATCACAATTCTTTCTTCACTGCTTAATTGTTCGTAGTCTACAGGAAATTCCTGAGTATTACAGGAGGTTAGAATGACTATAGGAATTATGGAAACGAATAAAAATGCAAGAATTCCATAAATACGTTTCATCAAAAATCCTCTCCCGACAACAGTTATTGCGTATATGTACATCTTAATAGAATTTCCAATATTCACAATATTATGGTGTTATTGGACATTTTGGTTTTTGTGGTATATAACAATCCATTCTTTGTTCACTCTGTTATAAAACAAATAAAAAGCTTATAAACATAGCGTTTATAAGCTTTCCAAAAAAGAAATTATTAGATTATTAATACAGTATTTAACAATGCTGAGAAAATCGTTTTCTTTATTTGATTGAATAATATTTTGTTGGCCGACCCACTGTACCATACTTTAAGTCAATTTGAACTCTTCCCTTATTCGCTAAAAAATCTAAATATTTTCTCACAGTAACACGTGCCATGCCGACATTTTGCGCCAATTGCTCCGAAGTGATTGTTCCATCAATATCATTTAATGCATCCAATATTTGTTTCATTGTAATATCATTTAATCCTTTAGGTAAGGTTAATTCAGCTTCTTGCTGATATCCGAACCATTCGTCGATCTCTTCTTGACCAATAGATGCAGAGCTTGAGATTTTTTTAGTCGTTTGAGAATAGGTTTGTAATGCTTTTTCGAATCTTTCAAACCGAAAAGGTTTTACTAAATAGTCAACCGCCCCCATGCGGATGACTTCTTGAACGGTTTTTGTGTCCCTGGCAGCTGTTATCATGATCACATCACAAGGAATGCGCTCATTTCGCAATTTTTGAAAAACATCAATACCAGAAATATCAGGCAAATACATATCCAGCAAAACCAAATTAGGTTTTAATTTGACGATTTGTTTAAATGCCTCTTCCCCATTTTGTGATTCTCCAATGAGCTTGAACTCTGCCAACTTATTTAAAAAGTTTTTATTAACATCCAAAACCATTGGATCATCTTCTACGATAAATACTGAAATTTTTGTCACGAATTGATCCCCCCTGCCATAATCGTAATCGTAGTCCCAATACCTACTTCAGAAGTTACTTGAATAATCCCCTTGTTTGATTCTACTATTTTCTTAATCAATGCCATACCAATTCCATGGCCTTCTTTTTGTTGCTTCGTTGTATATCCATGATCAAATATTTTGTCTGGAGAACCGGTAATTCCCACTCCACTATCTTGTATTTCTAAAAATAAAAATTGTTTATCTCCTTGAATCAAAATATTTACATCCCGAATTTCTTTAGTTAAACAGGCTTCCATAGCATTATCGATTAAGTTCCCGATGATTGTGACCATATCCCCGCCTGAAAAGCCTGTCATAGAATCTAATAGATAAGATTCCTCATCCAATACTAAATCTACACCCAGTTCTTTGGCGCGGGAATGCTTTCCTAAAAGTAATCCTTGTATCGAATAATCATGGATTTTATCTCTCAATTTTTGAACGATTGCTTCTTCGTCTGTTATTTCATCGATAATTAAACTTAGTGCATCTTCGTTTCGATTCAGTTGAATTAAACCAGCAATACTATGTAATCGATTTAATGATTCATGATGTTGGGCACGCAGTGTATCTACTAAATCCTTTACGCCCGTTAACTGCTCAGCTAATGTATGTGCTTCTTGACGGTCTGTGATCATTATAAGAGAGCCTGCGTTTTTATAATTTATACGAATTGGGAAAGTACGGACTAAATACATTTGTTCAAACATTAATAGAGGTCGGTAGGTATGAAATTGTTCCCCTTTTTCTTCCGCAAGCCATGTATTTTTAAACACATTTTCGATTGTGCCTTTATTGCCAAAAAAGTGAGTATATTGTCTTGCCAAGCGGTTTATAAACGTAATATGACCATTTTCATCTGTAGCCAGTATGCCGACATCCATCGCCTGCATGATTGCAGATCGTTCTTGGACCATCCGGGCAATTTGATAGGGTTCCAAATTAAATGTTTGCTTTTTAATATGCCTAGCAATAAGCATGGAGCCAAAAATTCCTATCAAGATACCCCAAAATAGCGAAAACAAAATATCTGATTTATATTGTTCAATCAACATATACCAAGGCGATGATAAAATCCCTACATTTACAACTCCGACTTGCTTTGTGGCATCACTATTCATAATAGGAACAAACGCTCGAATCGAAAATCCTTGTACGCCTAGCGCCTTTGAAATGTACTCATGCTGTGATGAAGCAGGTGTCTCATCTATATCTTCTACGATAGTGCCTATTTTACTTTCGGACGGGTGAGAATAGCGCACCCCGTCCATATCAAAAATCACAATATAGTCTACATCCGTTGCTAATCGTATACGCTCTGCGATTGGCTGGATAACTTCATTTCCTTTTTGTGTCCCAACCGTTTCTTGAACATCTGTCATTTGGGCAACAGTTCTTGCGATGGCGATGGCTCTTGCACCAAACTCCTTTTCAAATGCACCCGATATGTTATGAATCATCATTGCTTCACTTGTAACAATGGAGAAAAATACGATAACAAACGAAAAAATAAACATTTTAAATTGTAATGATAGTTTTTCCATATTAGTTTGCTGTAAAAAATAATTACAACCTATGATCCACCCCATTTATTTAGAAAAAAATGTTTCTTTTATAAAATTTATGAAATTTTGTCTATATTTTAACATACTATTTTTAGACTAGTATATATTATTGGAGCATATTGAAAAATGAGGATAGAAAATTATTATTTACCAATAATTTAAGTTTAAATTAACCGGATGAATGGAATCCCCCTGCTATGTCAATATATCCTATGATAATAATTGTCAAAATCGCTCACCTTGAACTTTGATAGGATGGTGCATTATCTCCATATAAACTAGTCAACAAAAATTACGGAAAAATAAAAGGATGCTTCTCCAATAGAAACATCCTTCTATACATGCATCTTATTTTTATATTCGAAGCTATTTCTGCCGTTTTGTTTTACAAAATAGAGGGCTGCATCGGCTTCACTGATGCATTCATTAATTTCATTGATGTCTTCTATCAATTTCGTGCAAGCCCCAATACTTACCGTTACGACTGTGTCAATTGTTGAGGACTCATGCTGGATATGCAGCTCGTAAACACTTTGTTGAATTTGATAGCAGATCTTTTGTACGACATCTTCTGGCTCGTTCGATACTATCAAAACGAATTCCTCTCCACCAAAACGAGCGGCAAAACAACTATATTCTACAGAAACATCATGCAACAAACTACCTATCGTTCTCAGTACGTTATCCCCTTTAGAATGACCATATGTATCGTTATATAACTTAAAACAATCCACATCTACCATAATCACTGATATTGTATGAGTTGATTTTATAAGCCTTTTTTGAAGCTCAATTATATAATTATTATAGGCTCTTCGATTATAAAGATTAGTTAACGGATCAAGGTTTGCTTCTTGTTGAAGCTGTCGATTTGCTTCATTTAAAAGCTCCGTCAATCTTTTTAATTGATATACTTCCTGCCCCATTTCCAAATGAAATTTTTGAGCCCTTATATAAGCATGATAAATTGACCGAGAGACAAGTCCAGCGATAGAAATTAAGGCGAGTAAATAGATTCCTTGCAAATAATATAAATACTGATTCCCATCCTGATTCATTAATCCTATAAATAAAATCACGGCAGAAATACAGAGTGATGGGACAATTTCTTTTGATTTTGAAATCAAAAATGGACAATAAGAAAAAATAATAAGTGAATATAACAAGATAGGGTTATAGAAATAGTGATTCATAATCGGAAGAAGGGCTGCAAGATTCAAGAAAAATGCAGGATAGAAATAGATCAAAACTTTTAAACGCTTATAATTTTTTTCAGTAACCGCGAATTTTTTTATATCTAATAAATACAAGTATATAGAAATTACTACTAGAGAAAGTGAGTACGGATACAAGGGACTAGCAAACTGTAAAACTGAAACTATTTCCAATGTATATATAGTGATAAATGTTGAAAGCAACACTATCAAATTAATTTTATTCATCATACTTATTATTTTGAGATTATGTTTTAATCTTTCAATTTCTAAGTGAAGGGCTGATGGCTCTTCTTTATGTTCACTATTCATACTCACTGCCCTCCTTTTAATGGTGAATTTGCTTATATACTATTACTAGTGATTATATGAATCCTAATTAGTAAAAAGACCATGAATTTAGTTCGATAAACGTGCCAATAGTCTTTTAAAAGAAAAATAATATCCTTATAAACTACTAGACTACAAAAAAGGCAGTTGACTGTTCATGTTAAATTGAACTCAACTGCCTTTTATAAAATTACTCAATAGAATTAATTCTATGAAATGGATAACTTATTCAGGAACCGAACCGTTAACACCTTTTACTAGCCAATCCATTGTAAGGATATCCTCAACGGGCATTATTTCACCATCTTGTACGCGTAGTTCACCTTTATTATCATAAATAGGGCCAGTGAAGACATCAAATGTTCCATTCTCAAATTCTTGTTTTTTCGCATTTACCAAGTCTTGAACTTCCTGAGGTACATTTTTGCCAAATGGCGCGATATTCGCCATTCCTTCTTGGAACCCTCCTAAATAAGCACCAGATTCCCATGTTCCATCCATCCAATTTTGGACCATCTCAACATAGTAATCACCCCAATTGATCGTTGGATTCGTCACATATGTTTCTGGAGCATATTCACCCATATCTGCGTCATTCCCCATGCCCCAAACGCCACGCTCAGCTGCCGCTTGGATACCGGCAGGTGAATCTTGATAGTTTGCCAGAACGTCAACACCTTGATCCAGCAAGCTAACCGCCGCTTGTCTTTCTACAGTAGGGTCGAACCATGTATTACTCCAAACGACGCTTACTTCTGCGTCAGGATTCACACTTTGAGCAGCCAGAGTAAATGCATTGATTGTATAGATAACTTCAGGTGTCGGGAATGCCCCTACATAACCAATTTTTCCATTCTCGGTTAATGAACCCGCAGCTAAACCAGATAAATATCCTGGTTCATACCCTTTTGTTTGGTATGTACCGACATTCTCAGCCGTTTTATAGCCTGTTGCATGCATGAAAACAACATCAGAATATTTTTTAGCAACATTGATAGTAGGATCCATATAGCCATAGCTAGTTGTAAAAACAATATCATGATTTTGTGCAAGTTCTTCAATTACTCGTTCTGCATCTGGTCCTTCAGGAACATTCTCAACGGTAGTGGACGTAATTCCAAATGTCTCATCAACAATTTTCCTACCCTCATCATGAGTCATCGTCCAACCACCATCAGCTGGTACGCCAATGTATACGAAGGCCACTCGAGGCACTTTTTCTTCCGTATCTGTTTCAGATTCTTCAGCAGTTTCAGTTGGCGCACTTGTTTCAACAGTGTCTTCCTCTTCTGTTGCTTCATTTGATGCTTGAGAACAAGCTCCCAGCATTAAAATCATTACCAAGAACATTGAAGTGATTAATAATTTCTTCATATGTTTTTCCTCCTTTTCGCATACAACTATTTCTACCTCAAGTAAAACCCTTCCAGCTGCTCACCTCCCTTAAAAAGTCCAAAAAACCTTGTTCGACACTAAAACCTTTGTTCACGGAAATAAGGATTTCCTAAAGATTTCGGTTCAATTGATGGCTTGGAACGATTTTTCCATCCAATAAACATTAAAACGACAATCGTCGAAATGTAAGGTATCATTTTCAAAAAGTATGAAGGGATATTTAAATCATAAATTTGCATGCGGAAGCCTAGAGAATCCAACCCCCCAAAGAAATACGCACCAAATAGGGCATAAATCGGATTCCATCTCGCAAATATAATCAGGGCTATGGCAATCCATCCCCTTCCTGATGTCATCCCTTCAATCCAGTTTGGTGAGTAAGCCATTATTAAATAAAACCCTGCACTTCCCATGAGCATCGATCCAATTACAACATGGAAGTAACGAAAGGCTATAACCGAGACCCCCATGGCATCAGATGTCGAAGGATTATCCCCAACTGCTTTTAAATGAAGTCCCCATGATGTTTTATACATATAAAAGTAAAGAATGATTGATAGCATCATACTCATCCATATGAAAATATCTAAATTTGCAAAGGCATTTAAAACGGGAATCGAATTTAAAAAGGATAGGTCAACCTTTGGGATGGATACGGGAATCGGAGCACCTGCTACCGATTTCCCTATGTAAGCACTCAAGCCCGTTCCAAATAATGTGACTGCTAATCCGCTGACAATCTGATTTGCTCTTAAGGTGATGCAAAGAAACGCATGAATTAATCCCAATACTCCTGTCCCAAAGAGCATTATGATGAATGTAATGATTAAGTTTTGAGTTTGAAGAAATACAATGGCCGAAATTACGGCACCTATTAACATAATTCCTTCTGTTCCTAAATTAATTACACCTGCTTTTTCATTTAAAATCCCACCTAAAACAGCGAATAACAATGAAGTACCTCCTGTAATCGCTGCAACCAAGATCAGTGTCACCATATCCATATACAACCATCTCCTGTAATACTGAATTTTCAGATTTACAAATCGCTATTTTACTCTTTTTAATCGATATCTACTGAGCATTTCTCCAGCAATTAAACAGAATAAAATAGCTCCTTGAAGCATGCTGGAAAATGAGGATGGCAGGCCAATCGTTTGTACACTATAGCCCCCTACAATCAATCCGCCTATAAATAAGGAAGTAAAAATCATCGCCCACGGATTTAATTTCGCTAACCATGCTACAATAATGGCGGTATAGCCGTATCCAGGAGAGATACCATACATCAGTCGCCCTGCTACACCTGACACTTCAATGGCCCCGGCAATTCCCGCTAACCCTCCACTTATCATCATGACAATCAAAATATGCTTATTTATTTTAATGCCGGCATTTTGAGCAGCGGTTGGATTTGCACCCAGTAATCGCAGTTCGTATCCCCAACGTGTTTTTGCAAGGAAAAAGGCCAAAATGACAACAGCTGCTATGGCAAAAATCAGACCAAAATGCAATCTTGTCCCACCGATATTCGCAAGCATCTGATAGGGTGTAAATTCTGGTGTTCCAGGGAAATTGAAGCCTTGAGGATCACGCCACGGTCCATAAACAAGATAATCTAATAGCAATAAGGCAACATAGTTTAACATTAATGAAGTAATCAATTCATTTACTTGGAAATGCGTACGGGGGATAGCTGTAAACAAGCCCCATATTGCCCCTCCTGCAATACCTGCCAGCATCATTAAAGGAATATAAAGTGCCCCCGGAATATTTGGCAAAAAGATTGTTACGGCAGTAGCTCCAATTGCACCAAAAATAAATTGCCCTTCTGCTCCGATATTCCAAACAGCAATTTTATATGCGACAGCAACACCTAGACCACATAGCAAAAGTGGAATAGCTTTAACGATAGTTTCACTTAGTCCAAAACTTGAACCAAAAGCACCTACTAACATCTTCGTGTAAACTGTTATTGGGTTCATTCCGTTAAGCATAATAAAAATGGCACAAAGGATAAGTGCTAACAGAATTGAAAGAACAGGTATCCACCAGCCACCAGACTTTTTGTGGGGATCATATTCCAGCTTGAATGGGATTCCATGGTCTTTTTTTGCAGTTTCCATTGATAGTGGATCAAATGACGATTTTTGACTCATAGACTGCCTCATCCTTCCTGGACAACCCAGCCATTAATTGACCGATTGCTTCTTTTTTTGCTTGTCCTCGATTGATAATTCCATTGATTTGTCCATTAAATAGAACGAGTATTCTATCGGATAATTGCATGATTTCATCTAAGTCTTCTGATATGAGCAATACTCCACTGCCTGCAGCGCGCAACTGAATTAGCAATTCATGTACTGCTCTAGCAGCTCCAACATCTAATCCTTGTGTAGGATGAACAGCAATCATTAATTTTGGTTTTAAATCCACTTCTCGGGCGAATAATAATTTTTGTTGATTCCCCCCTGATAATTGACCTACCGGACTTATCAAATCAGGTGTCCGAACATCAAACTGTTCGACTAATTGTTGTGCCCACTGATTCGTCGCTTTTTTGTTTATCAGCCCAAATCTGCCACGTTCTGTAGAGCGATAGGACTTCATCAAAAGATTATCCACAATTCCTAAACTGCCTGCTAATCCACTTTTCATTCGATTTTCGGGTATATGGGCTATCCCTTTATCAATCAAATCTTTCACCTTTGGCGCAGTTATTTTTTCATTATTAAAAATGATTTCGCCTGATGTCCAAGGAATTAAGCCAGTCAAGCTTTCTGCAAGCTCTTTTTGTCCATTGCCTGCTACCCCTGCAATCCCGACAATTTCATGTTCATTAATAGTAAAATCAATTCGATTAATGGCGTTATTGTGTTCTTTTGTTGCGATAAATAAATCTCGAACCTCAATAATAGGGCGACCAGCAGGTATCGATTCAATCGGAACTCCTTCATTAAATTCCTGGCCGACCATTAAATTTGCAAGCTCTTGTATGGTTGTATCTTCTTTTAGCGTTTGAACAATCATCCTGCCTTTTCTCATAACCGAGATTCGGTCGGAAATTGCCATTACTTCCTTCAATTTGTGCGTTGTAATAATCATCGTTTTTCCATGATGCTTCAGCTCTGCCATTGTCTTAAATAATTGATCAACCTCTAACGGCGTTAAAACAGAGGTAGGTTCATCAAAGATGATAATCTCTGCACCACGATAAAGTGTTTTCACGATTTCTACCCGTTGCTGCTCGCCAACCGATAATTGCCAAACTGGGACAGAAGATGGAAAAGTAAGGCCATATCTTTCAGCTAATTCTTCAATTTCTTTCGTCTTTTTTTTCATCCGGTTAGCACCACGCCAAGTACTTCCTTTTTCACCTAAAATAATATTCTCGACAGCCGTAAGGGTTTCTACTAATCTAAAATTTTGATGTACCATACCTATACCCAGTTCCATGGATTCTTTAGGCGAACGTATATTCGTCAAGCAGCCATTGATGAAAATACTTCCGCTATCTGCTCGATATATACCCGAAAGCATACTCATGATTGTACTTTTTCCTGCTCCGTTTTCACCTAGCAAGGCATGAATTTCTCCTTTTTCAACTTGAAAATTTACATGATCACTCGCTACAACCGCTCCAAATTTCTTAACGATATCTTTCATGTCGATTGCTAAATTATTCATGGCAAAGCACCTCCTTTCTTCTTATTGCACTATTTCATACTTATACCCGTGCCTTTTTTATGGCTAGACTCTGAACCGCTCGGATAATACCGCCATATCCTGTACATCTGCACAGATTTCCTGAAAGTGCCTCTTTAATATCAGCTTCAGTAGGAGCAGGATTTAGGGCTAATAAATACTTTACGGCCATAATCATTCCTGATGTACAATAGCCGCATTGGAAACCGCCCTCCATTAGAAAGGCTTCTTGTACCTCATCGATAGTAACGCCCCCCAGCCCTTCGATGGTTGTAATCGACTTGCCATTAACTTGATAGGCCATAACGAAACAAGCATTTACTAATTCATCGTCGATCAAAACACTACATGTACCACAACGGCCAATACCACAGGAAATCTTTGTTCCTACATAATTCAATTTGTCTCGCAATATATTGGTTAACTTTTCAGTTGGAAGTGTTTGAATTTCATATTTTTCTTTATTCACAGTTATTGATAAGCTAATCAATTGGTCTATATTTGCAGAGATGGGATTTTCTAATACTTTATTGTTTATATCCATGTCAGCATCCCCTTTGACTCAATATTCTCAAGTATTTCATCAGATGAAATCGGCAATTTTGTTACCCAGCAGCCAATGGCATCATGAATCGCTTTAACGATAGCCGGTGTAATGGCAATCGTACCTATTTCTCCAACACCTCTTGGGCCATAAGGGTCTCCTTCAAATAACTCTTCAATAGCATAGACATTCGTTTCAAATGGAACATCCACAATGTTTGGCATCAAATACGAATCAAAGTTTTGCGTTACATATTGTGAATCAACCATTTTCACTTCTTCTGTAAGTGTATATCCAAGTGACATGACACCACCACCTTCAATTTGACCTCTAAATCCATTGGGACTTACCACTGGTCCGGCAGAAATAACATGATCCATTGACAAGACCTTTACTTTACCTGATAGAATGTCCACTTCTACTTCTACCTTTATTCCTCCGAAAGAGTATAGGAAATGGCCGCCATTTACAGCATCTGGCGTCACAGGAAAATGAAAACTTGTTAAAACAGTTCCATCGAGTAAACTTTCCGCGCATTCTATATATGTCATGCATGGGCCATCTTCTTTTCCTATTTGCCACACACCATTTGCACCAAGATATAATTCTTCCGCAGGTATGGAAAGTTTAGATGAAACATGGTCAGTAATTTTGTTCTTAAAAGGTACTTTCATTTTTTGCAGGGATTGCCACACAATACTCGTTCCTCTAGAGGCGGTTGATGACCCTGAAACTGGCACAACGGATGTATCACCAATGACAATTTTTATATCTTCCTGACTACAGCCGATTTCTTCTATAACGAGATTTTCAATCACCGATAGAAGGCCTTGGCCGCATTCTTCAAAACCAAAGGAAATTTCGATTTTCCCTTCTGTATTTAAAGCTATTCGTCCTCCAGCACTATCAAGCCGTCCAAATCCAAGCCCTCCACCGTGCATTGCAATGGCAATACCTGTTCCATAGCGTTTCCACTTCGAATCTGACTTTCGCGTTTTTGATAATTCATTAAGTGTTTGTATTTCTTTTAAAACTAATGCAGCGCTGTCGGTTGGCGCAATTCGATGCCCTAATGGACCTAAATCAGTCGCTTTCCTTAAATTGATTTTTCTTATTTCGATTGGATCCATGTTCATTGCATCAGCTAATCGGTCCAACTGCCCTTCAAGAGCAAAAGTGATTTGATTGCCGCCAAATCCTCTAAATTCACCTGTTACTCCATTATTGGTATAAACAGATATGCCCTCTGTATCAACATTAGGAATAATATATGGTCCTGCAGCATGTTCAACTGCAAAATCAAGTACAGCCGGACCTAAAGTGGCATAAGCCCCCTTATCTGCAATGATCCTTACCTGATGGGCCAGGATTTTACCGGAGGCGTCCGTTCCTGTCTTTACAGTAATTTTCATGGGATGGCGTTTCAAGCTAGCACGAATGGATTCCATACGCGTATTGTGTATTTTTACTGGGCGATTTGATTTCAGTGCTAAAAGAGCCGCATAGGGTTGAATATTTAGCTCATCTTTTCCTCCGAATGAACCACCCATCGGACTAGAAATGATTCGTATCATGCTTTCAGGAATACCTAGTATTCGAGATAATTGAAAACGATCCTTAAAACCATGTTGTGTTGCAGCATAAACTGTAATTCCCCCATCTAGCTCCGGAACTACTACGCCACCTTCAGTTTCCATATAGCCATGCAATTGCCTCGGAAGTACGTATGTTTCTTCAACAATGACTTCACATTCTTCAAATGCCTCCGCTACATTGCCATTTTTATATGAAGATCGATGACAAATATTGCCTGCAGGATGTAATTTAATTGCGTCTGTCTCTAATGCTCTTTCTGGCGTATCAAGTATTGGCAGCTCCTCATATTCGACCTTGATTCGTTTTAATGCCTCCTCGGCAATTTCAAATGAGCTAGCAGCTACTGCAGCAATCGCATCTCCTACATAACGGACGCGTTCCTCACACAAGACTGGCTGATCGGGAATGACAATACCGAATCGATTCATCCCAGGTACATCTTGATATGTAATAACTGCATCCACACCTGGCAGTTTTTCGGCTTCCTCTGTATCTATAGAAAGAATTTTTGCATGAGGATATGCACTTCTTAATATTTTTCCGTACAGCATATCGGGAAAAGTTATATCCGTTAAATATTTCAGGGCGCCTGTCACTTTGGCAACGCCATCAGGCCGCACACGATCTTCCTTCACTCGAATATTAGATTTCATATACTTGCTCCTCTCTGTACCCACTTTGGATGAATTGACCTTGCAGCTCAGCAACAATGAGGTTCGCAGCCACTTTTTTACGATAACTTCCTGTTACAAAAGCATCATCAAGGGCAATAAATTCATCTGTAATTATGGAGTAGATATTTTTCCAATCTAATTCTGCACCCTTTTTACCAAGGAGATATTGTTCCGTCTTTTCCAATCGAACCGGCTTATTATCTCCTCCGCCAATCGCAAGTTTCGCTTCTGCTATATTGTTGGATTGATTCCATTTAATCTTTCCGGACACTGTTAAAATAGCAGCCGTGAAAGTTTCTCTTCTTCCGATTTTTCGATAGAATGTATAAGTTTCCATAGTATCTTTATCCAATGGAATTAAAATTTTTGATAATAATCGCTCTTTAGCGGCAGATTGCTTCACCCAATCCCATATATTAATTTGTTCAAAATTGCCCGCATTGCAAAATACAAGATTTGCATTTAAAGAAAGGAAAAATGGGATTAAGTCTCCAATTCCGCTCATTAAATTGCCGCCAATGGTCCCACGATTTCGGATTCCCGGAGCTGCTATGGATTTTAAGGCTTCACAAAAAACAGGAAACTCTTTTAAAATCTTATTTGTTTGATAAGCTCCTAATGGGGTAATCGCACCTATTGATAGTTCAGCATTCTTTTGATCGTATTTTATTGATTTCATCTCTAATATTCCCTCTAAGCTTATGAGGTGCTCTGGAAGTTTCCTGCCGCTCGCCCATTGTAATTGCAATAATGTGCCTCCGGAAATAAATTCTGCATTTAAACCAAGCTGTTCTTTGAGCTCAACTGCTTTATCTATTGTTTCAGGTGTCCAGATAACTGGTGATTTAACGTTCAATGTATCGACTTGATTAGACATTTTAACACCCTCCTTAAGGCTTTGTGTATTTCAATTGCTAATTGTGACTTTCATAGTTGTGTGATGTATGTAGATAAATAGAAGGAAGAATTGGTGACTGAAAATTGTAGGAGAAGAATAAATTATCAAGAGAACTTCGAATGACATGTGATATTATCTAACATATTATCAAGGAAATTTTAGGTTGTCACTAACAAATTTTCCTAATAGTCAGAATTATTTTAGTGATATTAACCAAAAATCATATTTTCCCAAGAACTTCATGTTAAAAAACATCACATTAAATCTTATGCAAGCTGAAATGCGTCAAAGGATTACTTGATTTAAAGCTGGGATTTTTGCTCATATAAAAAAAGCCAAATTCCTATAGAACAACCATAGGAATTTGACTTTTCTCCAGTTTTCTTACATTCATATACAATATGTATAATTTCAGACAAAATTTCAAATGACTTCATCGGCAGTGATTGGAGAAATCATTTTTGAAACAATTCATTCTTCGATTTCTACGCCTCCAATAAAGAAACATTCTTCTTGTCCTTCATCTGATAATAATAAAACGTCAATAAGACTTCCCTTTTCATACCCGCTCTCACTTGGAGGTAGTACGATGAGTGCGTCAGCGCCAACTAATGAGGTAATGGAACTTGATATATTTAATCCGTTGGAGGAAACCAAAACATTTGTCCCTTCAACTTTTACTTTTGTTCGGATAAGCTGTGTAAAGGCATTTGGAACAGGAAAATCTTCTGTTAAATTAGCTTTATGTGTAATCAGATAGGGCTGATCATTTCCTAGTAATGTCTTAAGAACAGGTCTTACAAATAATTCGAATCCTATAAAACTTGCAGATGGATTCCCAGAAAGTCCAAATAGATACTGATGCCCAAGCTTTGCAACAGTCGTGACACTGCCCGGCCTCATGGCAATTTTATTAAATAACACCTCTGCATCCAATCGATTATAAATCTCCGGCAGGTAGTCAAAATCACCAACCGAAACTCCACCTGTCGTAATAAGAACATCCACTTCCTTTAAAGCCCTTACTATTTCCGTATAACTTTTTTCTAAGTCATCCTCAAGTTTTCCCAAATAAACCGGCTCGGCTCCAAGCTTTTCAATTTGCGCCATTAACATATAGGAATTACTATTACGGATTTTTCCTGGTACCAGTGGTTCCTCAACTTCTAATAGCTCACTGCCCGTCGCCAGGACACCCACTTTTGGTTTTACACCCACTAAAACTTCACTATATCCAAACGTTGCAAGTAACCCCACAATTCCAGGATTAATCCGGGCTCCTTCTTTAATAATCAAAGTTCCTTCTTTAATCTCTGTTCCTTTCTTAAAAACTTTTTCGTTAACAGGGATTTGTTTATGGATGGCAATTATATGCTTGCCCTCTTTTTCTATTTCTTCAACATGTTCAAGCATCACGATTGCGTTACAGCTTTTTGGCATCTCTGCCCCTGTCATGATTCGAACTGCTTGATTTTTTTTCACTTCTCCCCGAAATACCGAACCTGCACCAATATGCCCCACAACTTCAAATTCAATCGGGCTTTCTTTTGCTGCTGTAATAGTATCTTCCGCTTTGATTGCATAACCATCATATAAGGAACGATCAAAGGCAGGAACATCCTGATTTGCAACTATCCCCTCTGCTAAATATCGCCCATTGGCTTTATTTAAAGGCATTCGCTCGACATCACCCAATCGTATGTCACTCATTATTTTTCCGATTGCTTCCCCAACCGAAATTGCTTTTCTAGCTGTTAGCATGTACTTCACCTCTTAGCCTAATTGAAATATTCTTTTGTCCCTGTGCGCCAATAAAGTAGCGCTTTTCTTGTTTATAGTCCATCTATTTCGTTAGTCCCTTTTAGTTTTCTTTTGAACGAACAATATAAATTAAGATAAAGGATAAACCCATCATCGTGATTACCCATGCCCAAGCAAGAAACATATTCCCATTGTCAATGGCCATATAAATAGCTGTTGGTACAGTTTGTGTGACACCTGGAATATTCCCTGCAAACATTAACGTTGCTCCAAACTCGCCTAAAGCCCTGGTACCACTTAAAATACAGCCTGCCAAAAGTGCTTTTTTAGCAAGAGGCAACGAAACACGAAAAAACACTTGCTTTGAGTTTGCCCCTAAATCAATTGCCGCTTCTTCAATTCCTTTATAAATGGCTTGAAAACCAGCTTTTGCTGTTTGGAACATTAACGGAAAAGCCACCACACTTGCTGCAATCACGGCTGCATACCAAGTGAAAATAAGTGATTGCCCAAAAATCGCCTTTATCCACTTGCCAAAAATGCTTTGATTTCCGAACAAAACAATTAGCAAGAAGCCAATGACCGAAGGCGGCAGCACTAAAGGCAGCATAAACAATGTTTCAAGTAGCAGCTTCAACTTAAAAGCTTTTCTAGCAAAAAGGTAGCCCAGCATTGTACCTGTAATGATGACAACGATACTCGCAGCAATTGTTACAGTTATTGATAATTGAATCGGCTCCCAAAAATGATTCCACATATTACTCCCTCGATTCTAAATCAATCGAATTAACTAGATTTCAGCACCGGAACTTCGCTGCGAAATTTTTTCCCTAAATTCAAAGAAGAAGATTAGCCGCCTATATATGACATTTCAATCTTCTTTTTGGATGGTTCTTTACTTAGTTTCGCTCGTTGATCTGAATAACGATCGTCTCTATTATTCCAAACATTGGAGATAAATTGGGTTAATACTTCATCTTTCAATTTCCTGCTTCTAATCAAACTGACCAAATCGGTCCCTTGGGTTGCAAATAAACAAGTAAACAACTTTCCATCTGCAGAAATTCTTGCTCGATTACAAGTGGAACAAAAACTTTCGGTAATCGATGAAATAAAGCCGACTTCTTTGTTGGTCCCTATATATCGATAACGTTTTGCTACTTCACCTATGTAATCTGGATCAACAGGTTCCAGAGGCATAACTTCCTGCAACAGATCTAAAATTTCTTTACTTGGTACAACCTTTTCCATATTCCATCCATTTGTATTGCCTACATCCATAAATTCGATAAATCGTAGAGTGTACCCTTTTTCAAAACAATATTTCGCTAAAGGAACAATATCCCCGTCATTTACCCCTCTTTGTACGACCATGTTAATTTTGATATGCAGCCCTGTTGAAGCAGCTTGATCAATGGAATCAAGGACACGAGCAACAGGAAAATTCCGACCGTTCATCTTGCCATAAATCAATGGTTCAAGGCTATCCAGACTAACATTTATTCGATTTAAACCAGCTTCCTTCAACTGTTTGGCATAAGTCCCCAGTAAGATCCCATTTGTTGTCATTGCAATGTCTTCAATGCCTTCAATGTTGAAAATGCGTCTAACCAGTTGTGGCAAATTCTTTCTTAACAGAGGCTCTCCACCTGTCATTCGAATTTTTTTCACGCCTAAAGAGCTAAAAATTTGAACCAGACGCGCCACTTCATCAAAGGTTAGTAGTTTTTCAGGGGGCAAAAAGGCATAATCTGCTCCAAAAACTTCTTTAGGCATACAGTATGTACAGCGAAGATTACATTGGTCCATTACAGAAATGCGTAAATCTCGGAGTGGTCTATTGAAGGTATCATTAATTGTCAAATTCCTCACTCCTTAAGTTCAAATTAGATTTGATAAGAGAGTCGTAATCTTGGGGGGTATCGATATCAAAATTCAATTTCGCGTTTTCGAAGTCGATATAAACTAATTTATCTTCATTTGCTTTGAGGATTCTTTTTCCGCCTTCATCTCCTGATAAGGTATGAAATTTAGAAAAAAGACTTTTATCAAACAAAATCGGATGACCAACTTGGTCGGCATACCGAGGGCGAAAGATTTTCATGCCATTTTCATAATTTTCTTCATAAGCTTTGAGCAGCTTTTCTACAACCAAATTTGAAACAAATGGTTGGTCTGCCAAAAAAATAAAAACTGCGTCAGCCTTCTCGTTTACAGCATTTATGCCCGCTTTCAACGAAGATGACATCCCCTGTTCATACTCAGAATTATAGATGATCGCAATCTTCTCCTTATATTCATCCAGTTCAAGTTGCAGCTGTTGAACATGCTTTCCTCCGACAACAATAATGGGATCAAGTTTCTGTCGAACAGCTAGTGAGACCGGATAATGGATTACCGGAACATTGAATAAAGGTAAAAATAGCTTTGGTTTTCCCATTCTCCTTGATAGACCTGCCGCTAATATGATTGCACCGATTTTACGCATGGATTTTCCCTTTTCCGTGTAAATAATTTGGAATACGACCTGCTCTTAGACACATTAGCTCTGAAATAATGCTTATGGCAACTTCTTCACTCGATTCAGCTCCGATATCTAAACCAACAGGTGAATGTATACGAGCGCTATCTACAGTATATCCGATGTTCTCCAACATCTCATTTGTTCGATAGGTTGGTCCTAAAACACCAATATAGTGTGGAGATTGTTCTATGGCCAACTTTAAACTCGCTTCATCTTTTTCTTGATGATGATTCATGATAATCCACCAAGCATTGCTAAATTCTTCTCCATCTAGATGTTCGAGATCCCTAGTAATATGCTTTGCATTTGGAAAAAATTGAGCGTTATTAAATTGAGAGCGTGTATCGAGGACAGTTACCGAAAATCCTGCCTTATAAGCTAGTTCAGCTAAAGGTATGGCATCCTTCCCTGCACCTGCGACTATTAATCTCTCACTTGGTTTTACTGCATCTATATAATATCGATTGTTTTCAGTTGAAATAATTTCTGCCCTGGTCTGTTTAGGCATTGCATCGAGTGCATATTCTACTATTTCTTCTGGAAAAATGTTGTTAACGGATACCTCATTTAGTTCTGTTTCAATAACAGAAATTGCGCCATCCTTCATATCTATTATAAGAGTAAAAGGAAGATTTAGGGTTAATAATTCGCCGATTTTATTGAAAAGAAGATTTTGAGGCAGGATAGGGAGAAAAATAAACTCCAAATTCCCTTTACAACCAATCCCCAAGCTCCAGATTTCAGTTTCACTTAGATCATATTGTAAAGTCATTAGTTGATTTGTCTTAAATACTTGATTCGCCCATTCATATAAGTCTGTTTCCAGACATCCGCCGCTAATTGTTCCAACCATCGTGCCGCCTGAAGTCATTAACATTTTCGTACCTGGCAAACGATAAGCCGATCCTTTAGCATCTGCTAAAATAACTAATACCGCTTGTTCATTATTTTCATGAGCTATGCGGATATGCTGAAAAAGTTCCTGAAACTCTTGTAATCTAGACATGCAGTAGCCTCCTTCTTGCGAAACTTTTCATCATATTAACAAAATTTAGAATTATTAGTCAACAAGAACTCTAGTATTACCCAAATAAAGAAATAACAACTTCTTACACACTTATGTAAACTTCAAAATTCTGACTTCAAGCAATTTTTGCAAATAAAAAAAGGCGCTGCTCGTAATACTTTGTTTGCTGAGCAGCGCCTTTAGTCAAATGTGTCTAAATCAT
The DNA here is from genome assembly GCA_030027265.1 of Lysinibacillus fusiformis. Lineage (GTDB taxonomy): Bacteria > Bacillota > Bacilli > Bacillales_A > Planococcaceae > Ureibacillus > Ureibacillus fusiformis_A. The sequence goes on from JASENG010000005.1 coordinate 161,619, forward strand.
CATACAATTCAATTTGTTTTTCCAATTGTTATGTTGCCTCCCGTAGAATCTGTTTGTTGTTCTCAAGAATGTTTAGAATTTGTTGCAGAATCTTTTCTTCTGTTTTAGGAGATGAATTGACCTCCTTCATAATAATTTTGTTTAACTCCAAAATTGTGCTTACGTCGAGTTTATGTTTCTCTGCTAATTGAAACGCTCGCTCTAACTGACCGGTTATCATCGGCATCCTCCTCAGGAAAAATGTTATACACCTTTATTTTACCTTGAAATGAAAAATTTTTCACTATTCAAAACAAAATAAATTATTTAATTGTAATTTACTCATTCTATGCAAAACTTATTCATCTTGCTCTACCCTACTTTAAAATAAATTAATTCCATTTGGACAATAAAAAAACATTCAAAAAAAAATAAAAAGCCACAAAGTTGAATGTGACTTTAAGTTAAGTATTACTACTTTCTCAATCCTCTACGTTCAAATACACTTGTTTTTATTTCGCTCACAATAAATATTCGATCAAGCTGATTCGTAGTTACATTTATACTTTTCACTAAAAGACCAGGAGCAATTAAACCCGGTCTTTGGAATCTATTAATCTCGAATTTTTTAATCGAATGAATTGCAAGATGTATAAAAATTAATATCTTTTAAACGTTGCTCCAACAATAATTAATAGAATAAAAAGGACAACAATCAGTACAAATCCATAGTTATTCCCACTGCTACCGCCACCTTCACAGCAATATGACATGTTTTCACCTCCACAGATAATGTTATTTTATTTTATGAAATAATTGTTTAGAGTGAATGTGTATACGTGGAATATTAAAAAATGTATTTGTTGAATCATTAATGCTTTAGACAATGGTTTTGTTAATTATCGAGATGAGTTGTTCCTTTTTTATAAAATTATTTCGATATTGGAAGAAGGCATCATTAAATTGATTGATTTCAAGCCAATGCCCCTCTTGCCCTCCTAAAGATTTAACAATAAGTTTTTCCGTACGAATAATGATTTCTTCTAAAAATTGATTTCCTTTTACACTACTGACAATCTGCAGGGTGTTGTTTATCCTTTGCTCTTTTTTAATTAAAATATCATAAAGATCAAATAAATCTTCTATCATATTTTTTGACCTCTTTCTCTTTTTGACTTCTCAAGTAAATTTATTCGTCTATTTATTTTCCCTCTCATGATAATCGGAAACCCAAAATATAAAAAAATAAAACAGACTCCCTATGCAGCCTGTTTTATAGCTCCTATCTTTTTGATATATCAACGATTATAAAAAACAGTGTAATAGATGAAATTGAATCGATATGAAGATTTGGTCGGAATTTTTTGATGAGAGTTGCATCAGTATCTACAATTGTGTGTGCCTTCTAGTTTGGCAACCCCTAAGGCAAGGTAATCCCAAAGCAACTGTTCCACTTTCTCAACTAATTCATTGGGACAATTAATCACTAAAACTACTTCTGAATGTTTTCCCGTTAACACCCTTTTTCTTTTATGATTAACTTTGTAAGAAATAATATCAACCATAAAACCAATTATAAAACCGGTAGTTCCACCGATTATCCCCCATAAAATCGGACCCCATTCTAATGCGAAACCAATACTCGCCCCAATAACTGAAATGGCCGTTCCGATTGCTGCTCCTTTATCAAACAAGCTAATGCCGTCTGCTCGATGAAGTGTATCAAATAATTTTCTTTCTTGGACTCGATTCATAAGTGGTACTGCGAGAACATCGTGTTTGTGTACCCCTTTTTGCTCTACTGCTGAAATTGCTAATTCAAGATATGTTGAATGCTCGAAAGTGGAGATAATTTGCAATTTATTTCACCTCTCAGATTCAAGTAGGTTTATCCGATATTGTTGATAGTTCTTCTGAAGAAATTTCCGTTGCTCACTTTCAAACAGTTTGTTGTTTTCAACTGTATTCACGTAAGCATCATATACACTAAATCCGATGTGCGAAGGCATAAATAAAAACCACTGTGGGTCAAGGACTCTTGTTGCTTGTTCAATCTCCCCTAGAAAAAGGTAATGAACAGCGACTAGAACATTAGAAAAGTAAATAAAAACAATCATAAAAAGCATCGTAAAAATTGCTGTGATCACCCGGTGAATATATAGTTGCCCTAATCCGGGTGTGAAAAAGGACCATAATACTGCCATGATTGGTCTTCTCTTGTCCAAATAATTAATTTCTAAAGCACCAATGGTATACGAATTAAAATCAGCATTTTCTCGTTCAGCTAATATGAATACTTTATTCATATCAACAGAAGTCCTATAGCTATCCCAGATGCCAAAAATATAAACGGGAAGATACAATAACATCCATTTTGGTTCAAGAACTTCCTTTGCCATCCCCATGTTCCCAGTAAATGAATAGACAATTGCATGATTTATATGAGCCATATTATTAACAAGAATTTCCCATATAAACAACGCATATCCTCGAAGATATTTAGATAAGAGGAGATGACCAAAACCAGGGAACGCAGCTGACCACCAAGCAATAATATAGGGGTTTCGTAAATGGAGTTGGGTAGTTCCAACTGTACTTACATGTGCTTTATAACGTCTGGCTGTATTATTAGTAGTATAATTGTCCATTTACTCCTACCCCTTAGAAACATAATTATAATACTTTCTAGAAACACTAATGTGCTGTCTTAAAATTATATATACTATAACGATTCTCCAACCTCATTGGAATAACAGCAATACAAGTCCGATTTTGACTTTATTGTTTACTAATACCCTTTAATTATTCTGTGTTTTAGTTTAACTAATGTACTACTTTACAAAATCCATTTGTATTCCTTCATAATTGGCCAGTTTGTTCAACAAAACCAAATATACCTAAACTCCCTGCAAGGTTAGTTGAAGAAGAAAAATAAATCCCACAAAAACCCCATTTCTTAAACATAGGACCCGTTATTAATTATGAACAGAAAAGAGATGCTTATTATAAGTATATTTTCGATATATTGTTAAAAGATATAATTAATATAATTAATGGACAGAATGATGATTAAATTTATTTTTTCGCTACTCATTGAACACCCACTTTAAGTGGCTAACATTTTTTATTTCTTCTATTAAAGAGAACTTTCCCTGTAGGTGCATCCAGGCTACGTCGGTATTATATTTGCATTCATTACAAATCATATCACTTTATAATAAATGGACATCAATTCTAAATTAGGAGGATTGTGATGCAATCTACGTGGCAGGACGTTCTTGAATTAACACAGCAGTATAAATATACAAAAACAGAGTATTGGTTTAGTGAAAACGTATTTACCTTGAGTTGGTGGATTCTTTTAGTTACATCTATAGGTTTATTTATTTTATGGATCATTATTTTAGATAAAAAAAGTATTTTCGAGATTATCACATACGGTTTTTTTGTAGGGACAGTAGCAATATATGCAGACGTAATAGGTGTTTGGTTTGGGTTATGGCAATATCCAAATACAATAACACCTATGCATTTACCTATTGAAATACACAGACTGCAAATGCCTATTATTTATATGATTATTTATCAATATTTTAAAACATGGAAAACTTTTTTAATTGCTGCAACAATAAATGCATTTGTTTTCACATTTCTTTTGGAACCATTTTTGGTATTATTACGGATATATGAACCCACTCATTGGAAATATATCTATTCATTGATACCTTATTTTGTCATAGCTATCGTCTTCAAATGGCTAATCATTAAATTCAAACAACTGGACCAGAGTTACCAATAGTTTTGTTTAAATGGCCCGATTGTTTCTGTAATACTTTAACTTTTAAAATAGAAAGCTATGGGCACCATATGCCATTGTAAGTAATGCTGCATTATTACACGCTGATAAATCTTAAACATATTTGATAAAATTCTTGAGCTCTTTCAACTGTTTCACAGTGATAAGCCCCCATATTTTCATTATCACTTAAATCCAGCTCTTACTTTTCTTCTTTTGGTTGATTTTAAATAGAGCGATACGGAGGCGTGATTTTTGTCTAATACAATAATTACGTACTGTTCATTTCTCAAACAGAGAAGATTACATCAACATCTATGTTGGTGTTGTTTGGTACACAAATATTTTGTCGCAATATTCCGAACTTTATATAAATAAAAAAGACCGCCTTCCACAACAAGAAAGACGGTCTAAATCATTTCGCATAATCAACTTTTAATTGACTTGGAATATTATATTATTACTACGCCCAAAACGATGCTCCAACAATAATTAGTAAAATAAATAGTACGACTATCAATACAAACTGACTGCCGTTATTATTTCCGCCTTCGCAGTAATTCCCCATAATTTCACCTCCCTAAATATTCTAATATATTCTATGAATTAGTATATTTAGGGGACTGTGCATACGTGGAATAATTAGAAATAGTATTTTAAATAAAAAGAGCGCATCCACAAGTTGGAAAGGCGGTCTTTCAGACGATGATTTTAATGGCTAATACAAGTCATTGCCAAAAATAAATATTTGATACTATGATTTAATGGCGTTTCCTACTTTTCGATTACTATACTATAAGTTAATGCATAGTTGATAAATCCATATCAGAGTATTTATTTATTTTAGCAAGACGATCCTTTATAAACATACCATCTGCAACTGCTTTTTTAATTTGTTCCTTACAAGCAACATAGCCTGTAACATTTAATAAACGTTGTGATACCTTACCAACGCTTCTAAGACTTCAATTCGTTTAGCTTGCGCATTAATTTTTTTCTGAGCTTCGATAATTTTCTTCAATTCTTCATAATTTATATAACTAAATACCTTAATGAGAATTTCCCAACAAATACCACTATACATATTAATGAAAAAGTTAATTGATAACTGTACAATATGGGACTTATATGCAAAATAAATACCCTCTACAAATTAATTGTATTATAACACCCCTTCTAAAACGTTGATAAACCTACATTTCTCCAACAAAAAAACACCCGCAATGAACGGGTGTTTTAGGATAACCATTTAGGCGGAGTGTTTTTACTCCAATAAATGTCCCCTAATGTATGGTGTGCGACAAAGTTGTCTTCTGAAGTATGATAATGGAAATTGTAGTAGTAGCCTTCCAGCGGGCGTTTTTCAGTGCGGACATGGAAACGAACCAGGTCTTTACCGCTTGTCCCATCTGAAATATGAAAAATCTTTTCATTGTATTCACCGCTTGGCCGACTTGAAATCGTTAAGTATTTTGTAGAATCGGTGTTGAAACGTGAGTATGTTTGCTCAATCACTTCTTCTAATTTTGGATAAATTCTATCTTCAAATTCATTACTAATTACTGGAGCGATTCTTGATCCGAATTTTATGTAGGCTTGTTCTTTTGCTGCGACTAAGATCGATTCGAGGTTTTGTGAATCATTGCTCTCGACATTGGAAAAGCTATCTTCAACTAAAGTTGTTTCTTGTTGAGACGGATTACCAGCTAAATTGCTGCCATGTGAACCATTATTCGGTTGACTGCTTTCTAAGCTATCCCAAATTTCATGATTCGGTGTTATTAATCCAAATGTTAATAATGCTACTGTTATGACGAGTGTTTTCTGCAGCCATTTTTTCATGGAATCACCTTCAATATCGCACAATTTTGTAAAAACCTTCTATTTATTAGTACGTTTCAAACATTAAAAGGTTTCATCTTTTTCTATTTCATTGTACAATACTATTGTAAATAAAGCGTGTTTTTTTTATCAAGGGAGGTTTACAAGAATGGAAATCGCAGCAGGATTTGGTTTATTACTATTACTAGGTTACTTAACATCTATGTGCTTCACTGACTAATTCACATAGCAAATGGTGCATCTGAAAATTGGATTAAGATTTTCCCTTTTTATCGAGGAAGCACGTTTTAACGTGACTACCTCACATTCGCTATTTTTCTTAAGCAATACAACTGAAGAATGACAAGAGGGACCAGAAATAGTTATTTTCTGGCCCTATTTTCTGCCAATAAATTAGACAAGGGGTATCCGATTTTTTCGGATACCCCTTTAGCATTTCTATGAAAAATATAAATAAAAATAGTCTCAACCCTATCGTCAGGGGAATTTTATGAAATAATGCAACCTCGTGCATCTACCAACCGCGGTAAAATTCCACTAAACGCTTTCTAACTTAAGCAACGCAAACCCATCCTACTTTCGCGTCCTTGCAAGCCTCTACTTGCGCCAGTGTGAATAAGTATCATTAAAAACTTTAGCGAAACGCCAAATTTATTTACATCAAACCTAAAAATTGCTTAAACCAACTATATCATATTTTATGTGTAAAATAAAATTCATTGATACAATTGAACACAACTATAAATATTAGTATATTATTTTCGAAATAATTAGTCTTCTATTGATAAAATGCGACCTTTATTGACACTAATCTATCAATATGCTATTCTTTAACACGTTAGTAATTTAGTGAATGAAAGTGCTATTCATTCACAATCATATATAAATTAAATAGACATCAAGGAGATAGATTATTATGAAACGTAAATTTTCTCTAGTACTTATTCTAACGCTTGGTTTAGCAATTCTTGCTGCATGTGGCTCTGACGAGAAATCTGAAGGTTCTTCTACTGAAAAGGATACTTTGATTATCGGTATCGATGATTCATTTGCACCTATGGGGTTCCGAGATGACAACAACGAAATCGTTGGATTCGATATAGATTTAGCAACAGCTTCTGCTGAAAAAATGGGCGCAGAAGTTGAATTCCAGCCAATCGATTGGTCGACAAAAGAATCGGAATTAAGCAGTGGACGTATTGATTTGATTTGGAATGGCTATACAGTAACTGAAGAACGTAAAGAAAAAGTATTATTTACAAAACCTTACCTAGAAAATGCTCAAGTCGTGTTAACTTTAGCAGATTCAAAAATCGCCGCATTAAACGATCTTGCGGATAAACAAGTTGGTATTCAAGCTTTATCTTCTGCTTTAGATGCTTTAAACGCTAATCCAATTAGCGAAAAAGTTGCACTGAACGAATATAAGGATAATGTATTAGCTTTAACTGATTTAAAAGCAGGCCGTGTAGAAGCGGTTGTAATTGATAAAGTTGTAGGCGAATACTTCATGACACAAGAAGAAAATACATTTAAAATTCTAGATGAAACATTAGCACCTGAACAATACGCTGTTGGTGTGAAAAAAGGCAATGAAGCGCTGCTCGAAAAAGTACAAGCTGCATTAGATGCCATGAATGAAGATGGCACTTCAGCCGAGATTTCAACAAAATGGTTTGGCGAAGACATCATTTTAAAATAACTAGTTAAATTAATAGGAAGATTACTTGATAAGAGTTTCCATATCTATGTGAAGCTCTTATCTTTTTGACGAATAGAAGTATTAGAAATACACAAGACAACAACAAGAACTTGACTCTGATGGTCAGGTACACTTTTAAGGAGGAAACATAATGGTTGAATATTGGAATAAGATTATTTGGCCAATGCTTGAAGGAGCACAAATGACTGTACTCCTCTTCTTCATTGCAATAATTGTTTCAATTCCCCTTGGTTTCTTGCTCACTTTGGCAGTAAAAAGTAGCTTTAAACCAATATCATGGCTTGCCCATGGCTATATTACGATTATGCGTGGTACACCGCTTTTACTGCAGCTTTTATTAATTTGTTTTGGCTTACCCATGCTGCCAATCGTTGGTGAATATTTAGTTTTCGATCGCTTTGTTGCCGCATGTATAGGTTTCGTACTCAATTACGCAGCGTATTTTGCAGAGATTTTCCGTGGCGGTTTACTTGCTATAGATAAAGGACAATATGAAGCAGCCCAAGTGTTGGGATTATCGAAATGGCAAACAACTACCCGTGTTATTTTGCCCCAAATGTTCCGTGTTGCTTTACCAGCTGTTTCAAATGAATCGATTACGCTTATTAAAGATACTGCCCTACTTTACGCAGTTGCGGTACCTGAACTTTTACACTTTGCACAAACTGCAGTAAACCGAGACTTTACAATTGTTCCTTATTTTATTGCAGGGATAATTTACTTAATCATGACATTAGTCTTAACAGTGTTCTTTAAATGGTTAGAGCGTAGATATAAATTTGAATAGAGGTGAAATACAGATGACAATAATTCAGGTTTCTAATTTGAAAAAATCCTTTGGTACAAACGAGGTTTTAAAACAAATCTCCTTTTCCATGGATAATAATGAAGTAGTTGCGATTATTGGCCCATCAGGTTCCGGGAAAAGTACATTACTTCGAAGCCTAATCAATTTAGAGCAAATTGATGGCGGGAGTATTCAAATCGATCATGACTATCTGGTGAAAGATGGGACTTATGTAAAACCCGCAGAGATAAAAAAAGCAACTGGCAAAATGGGCATGGTGTTTCAGCATTTCAACCTATTCCCCCATTTGACAGTAAAACAAAATCTTGAAATGGCGCCAAATTTACTTAAAAAAAAGTCGTTTCAAGAAGTAGAAAATCATTCGAAGGATTTATTGGCTAAAGTCGGATTAACTGATAAGGCGGATTCTTACCCTTCCAATCTATCAGGGGGACAAAAACAACGTGTTGCCATAGCCCGTGCGTTAATGTTACATCCGGATATTCTTTTATTTGATGAACCTACATCGGCTCTAGACCCTGAGTTAACTGGAGAAGTATTAAAAGTTATGAAGGATTTGGCAGAAGAAAGTATGACGATGATTGTAGTTACCCATGAAATGGGCTTCGCTAGAGAAGTTGCTGATCGAGTGGTCTTTATGGATGGCGGAGAAATCATTGAATCAGGCAGCCCAGAAGAATTCTTCTCTAATCCGCAACACGATCGAACAAAATTATTTTTACAAAAGAATTTTAAATAATAAACAGTTAGGCCCTTGGAATCTCTAATTAGAGTAATCCAAGGGCTTTTAAGCTATCTTATGCTTCCTCCGCTAACATCAATTACAGTACCTGTTACATAATCGGACATATTAGTTGTTAAAAATTCAATAACATTTGCACAATCATCTGGCGTACCTAACCTTTTCAAGGCTGTTTGATCCGTATATTTTTCCAGTCCATCCTTTTCAAAAAAATCCAGTAAACGACCTGTGCCAATATACCCTGGTGCGATTGCATTTACTTGGATATTAAAGGGTCCCAATTCTTGGGCCAAATTTTTAGTATAAGAGATGATGGCTGATTTGGAAGCACTGTAATGAGCATAACTTCCCTCTTTATTTGCTAAAATGCCGTAAAGAGAAGTAACTGTCACAATTTTACCTGTTCCCCTCTTCTTCATATTGCCCTGCACGGCTTTAACTGTGTAGACGGTGCCATAGAAATTTCGTTCCATCACCTTTTTCAGCTCTTCCGAATTGACCAAAGCTGCTGTATTTTCATGCAGACTACCTGAACCTCCACCTGCATTGGCTACTAATACATCAATATCGCCTAATTTAGCTGCGATTTCATCAACCGCATTGCCGATTTGCAACTCATCCGAAACATCGGCTTCCACTCCATAAGCATTTATCCCCATAGATCTAAGTTCATCGATTACGGTGGTAAATTCATTGCCGATTGCTTCTTTTTCAAAATCTAAATGTGATTTTAGATTGATATCAATTATCCCTACATCAGCACCAAGCTGTGCCAGCCTAATCGCATATGCTCTGCCCAGACCTCTGGCAGCTCCAGTAATTAAAGCCACCTTACCAGATAATTTCCCCATTTTGAACCTCCACTTCTCCACTTAGTCATTAATGTTCTAGTACGGATAATGTCGTAACTGGAGGAATGTTATTTGGATCTGTAACTAAATCGATAACTACACTTTCGTCCATTGAAAATGCTTGTTCTAAAGCTGGTACAATCTCGGAAATTGTTTCAACACGAATCCCTTTGATTCCGCAAGCCTCTGCAATTTTAGTATGATCCACAGATGAAAACTCACAGACATTTGTGTATCTTCCGACTTGGGCCTTTTCTGTTAACATTTGATAACCTAAAATCCCGTTATTAATAACAACGATTACAACATTTAAATTTAAGCGTTTGCATGTTTCCAACTCGCTCCATACATGGGCAAATCCTCCATCACCTACAATGCAAAAGACTTTTCTGTCCGGATTTGCAACCTTCGCGCCCATTGCATATGGCAGCCCCCAACCTAAACCTGCTAGCCCTCTAGGGAACAGGAATTTCCGATCATCAGTGGCTTCAAGATAATTCGCTGCCCAAACAGACGCAAAGCTAGCATCCACAGCTATTATGTGGTCTTTTTCTAATAGTTTGTTAGCTTCATATAGAAATTTTTCCATTTTAATCGCTGCGTTTTCATTATTGCGTATTTCGGCTAGCTCTTCATCATGCAATTGTCTGGATTTTTTAATACTATGCTCGAAAGGCGCCTTTGTTTGATTTCTGAGTGATAAATCTTCTTTTCCGATAAATTCAATTAACTTCTTAAGGGAAGTTTTTGCATCCCCTAAAATGCGGAATGAATCATAATTTCTTCCGATTTCAGTTGGATCAATATCAATATGAATGTATTTGGCATTTTGTGGTAATAGCGACCAGCTATCTGTTCCATTTTGATTTGTCCGATTCCCAACTAATAAAATGACATCGGCTTGTTCAATATATGGCTTCAGATGTTTACTCACTCCCCTGTTTCCCATGTAATAGCCTATCGGACCAATGGAAAGAGGGTGTTGTTCATTAACCGATCCTTTTCCCATTGTCGTAGTGGCAACAGGAATTGAATATAATTCTTGCAAGGTTCTGATTTCTTCAATAGCATTAGCAGAGATTACACCACCACCTGCATAAATGAAAGGTTGTTTAGCTGTTGCTAGTAATCTAGCTGCTTCTTTTAAAGTTTCATCACTTCCTACTGGTCGATCTAGTGGGAAACGTCCATAATTTTGTGTACTTTTAGTTTGAGGCGCATATTCTTTTAAATCATTTATTATATCTTTAGGACATAGCAGAACTGTTGGACCAGGACGCCCACTCGCTGCAATTAAAAATGCACGATCTATATAATGTTCAATTTGCTCCTCCGAAACAATTCTTTTCGTCCACTTTGAAACACCCTTAAATAATTCAAGATGGTCCAATTCCTGGAAAGCATTTTTCTCCTCATGAGAACGTGCCACATCTTCAACAATTGCTACGAGTGGATACGAAGATTTAAAGGCTTCCGCAAGTCCTGGGACTAGAAGGGTTGCTGCTGGTCCATTTTGAGCTGTCACTACTGCAACCGTATTGGTGCACATAGCGTAAGCTTGAGCCATATAACTTCCTGCATTTTCTTGCCGATAGCCTATTTGTTCAATCCCGATATCTTCACATGCCAGCGTGACACTAAAAGGATTACTTTGCCCAAATAAATATTTCACACCATTTTTTTGTAATGCTAAAGCAATTCTTTTAGCATTCGTTATCCGTGTTTCGCTCAAGTTAACCTCTCCTTCAATATCTCAATCAAATTTTTACTTGTATTCATGAAATACTGCATCACCACTTTTATCTGCCTAATACGCCGCCATCTACCGGTATTAATGTACCCGTCACATAATCCGAAGCAGGAGATGCTAAAAAAAGTGCTACTCCGGCAACATCCTTCGCTGTTCCCCATCGCTTAACAGGGATTCTCGCTTCCACTTGCGATTTACGAACAGGATCATTCACAAGACCTTCATTCATGGCTGTCAACATATATCCCGGTGCCAATGCGTTTACCTGAATGCCGTCCGCAGCCCATTCATTTGATAGGGATTTGGTTAATTGGAGAATGGCTCCTTTTGTCGTGGCATAAGCTACAGCATTGAACCCTCCCAATACAGATAAAATCGAGCCTAAATTTATTATTTTACCCTGCCCTTTTTTCTTCATCTCGTGAGCAGCCAGCCTCGACAATTCAAATACAGTTGTGACATTCAAGTCCAACATTCTCTGCCAGCTTTCAGATGATAAGTCAAAGGCATTTCCTCGCTCAATAATTCCAGCATTATTGATTAATACATCAATAGAACCGTCCAGCTCTTCAATTGCTCTCTCGAATAAATTCGGAATACTTTCAAAGTCTAAAAGATTCCCTTTCAGGATTTTCAGTTTTGATAGATCGCCTGTCAGCGCTTGATGGATCATCGGCAATCTTGGGGAAATATCGATTACGAGCACCTCAGCTCCTGCATTTAAAAAAGCCTGAACCATCTCAAATCCTATTCCATTTGCACCGCCAGTTATCACTACTTTTTTATCTGTAATATCAAACATACGTTTTCTCCCCTTAATAATGGATGCCTCTGCCTAATAATGAATTTGCAGTCTCCATTAATGTTTCTGATAAGGATGGATGTGGCTGAATCATCTCCGCTAGTTCGTCTATCGTACCTTCCAGCGTCATATAGCTGGATATTTGGGAAATCATTTCTGTCACATTTTCTCCTGCCATAACCGCCCCTAATATTTCGCCATAGATTGGATCGACATATAATTTTGCAAATCCTTCAGCAGCACCCATGGTGATGGCTTTTCCATTGGAAGAAAATTCCGACTTTTCAACCCGGTATTTTAAGCCTTTGTTTTTAAGCGTTTCCTCAGTGTATCCCACACTTGCAATTTGCGGCTGAGTATAAATGCATCGAGGAATAACCGAATAATCCATTTCCTTCTTTTTCCCTTCGAGATTTGCAACTGCAGTCAAGCCTTCCGCGCTGGCCACATGGGCTAACTGCAGGCCGCCAATGACATCGCCAATAGCAAATATGCCTTTTTTGCTGGTCTCCAAATATTTATCTACTTCAATATGATTTTTCTTTAATTTAATAGAAGAACTCCCAAGTACTGAAAGATTTGGCTGACGACCAATTGCTAATAGTACCGCGTCAACTTCTATTGTCTTTTCTTCACCATTCTCCATACAACTAATTTTCTTTGTATGATTAAAATCTTCAAATGCGGTTACTTCTGTATTTTTAAAAATCTTAATCCCTTTTTTGCGCAGCGCTTTTTCTAGAATAATAGATGCATCAATGTCTTCAGCAGAGATAATTCGATCATTTAATTCGATGATTGATACAGCAGAGCCCAGGGATGCAAATACACTTGCCATTTCAACACCAATCACGCCACCGCCGATTACAGCAATGGATTTTGGTATTTCTTGCATATCGAAGATTGTATCCGTTGTATGGTACTGGATTTGATCGATTCCTTTTATTTTCGGAACTACTGGCCTGCTTCCAGTTGCAATGATGATTTGATGTGCAGCTATTTTTTGAGTTCCGGCTTCCATTTCTATCTCAACACTTTTGTCATCGGATAAAGTTCCTGTTCCTTTGAAAATCATGATTTTATTTTTGTCCATCAGGTATTGAACGCCATTTTTCAATTGCGTAACGATTGAATTCTTTCTTTCTATCATTTTGTCCAAAGAAAGATTCATTTCGTTAATTTCAATTCCCCAATGACTCGCTTTCTTGACTCCATCGATCAGCTCTGCATACTTTAACATGGTCTTTGAAGGGATGCAGCCTCTATTTAAACAAGTGCCGCCTAAATCAGCGGCTTCTATAAGCGCTACTTTTTTCCCTATGGATGCAGCTCTAATTGCAGCTACATAACCACCGGGTCCACCGCCAATTATGATTAAGTCAAATTGCATGATTATCCTCCCTTCTATAACAATAGCTTCATAGGGTTTTCTAGTATCTCTTTTAAATCCGTTAGAAATGCAGCGGCTGGAGCTCCATCTATTAAACGATGATCAAATGATAAGCTCAGCACCATCATAGAACGTATTTCGATACCCTTGTTGATTACTGCTGGTTTTTCCACAATACGTCCAACACCCAAAATGGCGGATTGAGGTTGATTAATAATTGGCGTAAAGCTATCTACTGCATACATCCCTAAATTACTAATCGTAAAGGTTCCTTCTTCCAAGTGGTGAGGTAATAATTTTCCCTCTCTTGCCAGTAAACCAAGCTCTTTACATGCAGCCGTTAACTCAGTTAGTCCCAGCTTATTCGCATCCTTCACTACTGGAACGAGCAAGCCATCTCCAACAGAAACTGCAAAACCAATATTAATAGATTCGTGCTCTACGATGTAATCATCAATAATGGATGCGTTCATATTAGGATGTTTTGATAAAGTTTTAGCCGTTGCGAATAATAGTATTTCATTGAATGAAAGTCGCAGCCCTGTTGACCGTTCAATTTCCGGCAACAACTCTTTACGCAGATTAATGCAACTGGTCATGTCAATTTCTGAAGTAATCGTGACGTGTGGTGCTGTGAATGCGCTTTGCGACATTCGATCAGCGATTACTTTTCTCATTCCTTTTAAAGGTTTAGATTTTTCACTAATTTTTGGCAGCATGAGATCCTTCTTCGTTATCTTTTGGTAAGCTCCCGTTCCTGCAATATTTTCAATATCCAGATTTTCAGCTGCCGCAATTTTTCTTGCCAGTGGAGTAATTTTCTTCTTACTATTTATAAAATGTAAAACATCTTTCTTTTCAATTCGTCCATTTTGACCCGTTCCTGAAACTTCACTTAAGTCAATCCTGTGTTCATTCGCTAATACTCTCGCTGCTGGAGTGCGTCGTATTTTCTGGAAAGTTTCTGCCGTTGAAGGGGGTGGGAGCACTTGCTCTTTTTCTTTTACTTGCTCTATTACCTCCATTTTTTTACTTGAATTGCTAACTTCGATTAATTCATTCTTCTCGCCGATATAAGCAATGACTTCGTGAACTTTTACAGTTTCTCCGGCCTCATAGCAAGTATGTAATAGTGTACCAGATACTTCTGCTTCGATTTCAATCGCAATTTTATCGGTTTGGATTTCGGCAATCGGACTACCTTCCTCTACATAATCTCCTTTATTTAAAAACCAAGTGACAATGGTTCCTTCTTCCATCGTTGCACCCATTTTTGGCATAATTACATCTGTTGCCATAACTCATTCCTCCATATCATAGATTCATGATCTTTTTGCATTCGTTAATGATGTCTTCAACCTGAGGAACAGCGGCCTTCTCTAATGTTGGATTATATGGAATAGGTGTCGCAACTCCACCTAATCTTTTGATTGGTGCATCAAGATAGTCAAAGGCTTCACTCTCTGCAATCACACTTGCAATTTCGGCTCCATAGCCACTTCTCTTTACCGCTTCATATACAACCAATACTCTGCTCGTTTTTTTAACGGATTGGATAATCGTTTCAATATCCAAAGGAACAAGAGTTCTTGGATCAATAATCTCGACACTAACCCCTATTTTTTCCAGCTGTTCAGCCGCTTCCATTGCTCTTTGCACCATGATGGATGTTGCAACGATCGTAATATCTGTCCCTTGTTTTTTCACTTCTGCCTTGCCAAGAGGAATTTCGTAAAGCTCTTCAGGCACTTCATCTTTCACATTGTATAAAAGCTTATGCTCATAAAATAAAACAGGATTGTCATCTTTAATGGCAGATAGCAATAATCCTTTTGCATCATAGGCAGAAGAAGGTTGAACTACCTTTAAACCAGGAACGTGTGTCATCCATGCTTCTAAACTTTGAGAGTGCTGTGCAGCAAAACCTGCTCCCGAACCTCCCGGAAGCCTTACAACTAACGGAACCTTTGATTTTCCTCCATACATATATCTTGTTTTCGCGGCTTGGTTTACAATATTATCCAATGCAATCATGATAAAATCCGAAAACTGGATTTCCAGTATGGGACGCATCCCTGTCATAGCAGCCCCGACGGCACAACCACTGATGGCAGACTCAGATATCGGCGTAATTCTCACCCTTTCTGGCCCGAATTCTTCAAGCATTCCATTTGTCACGCCAAATGCTCCACCATAAATCCCAATATCTTCCCCCAAAATGAATACATCTTCATCTTGGCGCATTGCCTGGCTCATTGTTTCGCGAATAGCCTCAGCATAGGTAACTGTTCTCATACGTTAACCTCCCCTGTGTAAATATCTTCAGTTAATGAATCAATACTAGGTTCCGGACTGTTTTCTGCAAATTCTAGAGCATGTTTTAAATTGTTCTCTACTTGATCTTGAATTGATTGCAATTCTTCCTCTGAGATGTAATTAGCGAATTTTAATTGTTCGATAAAATTGGTAATCGGATCATGTTCTTTTTTCCATTTCTGTTCTTCTTCTCGACTGCGGTATTTGCGTGCATCACTTTTCGAATGTCCCTTCCATCGATAAGTATGAGCTTCAATCAGTGTCGGCCCTCCTCCATTCCGCGCTTTTTCAACGGCAGCAGAGGCAGTTTGAATAACTTGTAAAATGTCGTTACCATCAATCGTTATCCCTTCGATGCCATAAGCAGTACTTCGATCAGCAATATTTTTCACTCGGGTCATTTCAGTAATGGAGGCACTCATTGCATATAAATTGTTCTCACAGAAAAATACAATCGGTAAATCCCAAATGGATGCCAGATTTAAAGCTTCATGAAAAGCTCCTTCGTTTGTTGCGCCATCACCGAAAAAGCATAAAACAACATAGCCCAAGTTTTTCATTTTAGAAGTCAATGCTGCACCTACACCTAGAGGCAGACCAGCAGCAACTATCCCGTTCGCTCCCAGATTTCCTACATCAAGATCTGCAATATGCATCGAGCCTCCCTTCCCTTTACAATAGCCCGTTTCTTTTCCAAGCAATTCAGCTAACATTCGGTCAGCCTGCATTCCTTTCGCCAAGCTATGACCATGCCCTCGATGTGTACTTGTAATCATGTCTTTGTTACTCAATGCATAACATGCTCCTACTGCTGTCGCTTCTTGGCCAATACATAAATGCATGGTGCCATGCACTTTTCCTTGCTGAAATAATTTTTCTACCAATTCCTCAAACTTACGAATTTCGAGCATATCGTAAAGCAATTTATGGGACACTTCTCTGGATAAACCTAATTCATTTAATAGCTGTACCATTTAAAATTCCCTCCATTCATCTGCCTAAAAAACCGCCATCTACCGGTAAAATAATTCCATTGATATAATTTGATTTTTCCGAGGCTAAAAATTGAACAGCCCCTTTTAGTTCTTCTGGATTTCCAAATCTACCAGCTGGAATTCTGTCGATTAGTGATTGAAATCTATCTGGATCATTCAAGATATGCCTATTGATATCAGTGTTAAAATAGCCAGGGGCAATCGCATTCACCTGAATTCCTTTCGAAGCCCACTCATTGCTTAAGGATTTGGTTAGCTGAGCGACTGCTCCTTTGCTTGAGGAGTAGGCAGCTGCATGATAACCTCCCTGGAAAGCAAGAACAGATGCAATATTAATAATTTTCCCTGCACCTTTTTGAACCATTTTTGCAGCTACTAATCTGCTTAGTTCAAAAACAGCTGTGACATTCACATTGAAAATGTCTCGAAAATTTTGTAATGGAAGTTTGCTTGCTTCCATTGATTTGTGG
Source organism: Lysinibacillus fusiformis (assembly GCA_030027265.1). Taxonomy (GTDB): domain Bacteria; phylum Bacillota; class Bacilli; order Bacillales_A; family Planococcaceae; genus Ureibacillus; species Ureibacillus fusiformis_A. The sequence continues at coordinate 179,083 of JASENG010000005.1, forward strand.
ATACCTGCATTATTCACTAAAATATCAATTTCATCATCAAGTAATTTAATAGCTTCCGAGATTACTGAAGGCAGTTTGTCAACTTCACCTAAATCCGCTTGTAAACAATAGACAGATGGATATTCTGCTCGTAGATTTTCGACTATCTCATGCACTTCTTGAGAACTGTCGATAATACAAACTCTAACTCCTGCCTCCAAAAGACCTGTTGCCATACCTAAACCAAGACCCTGCGCCCCACCTGTTACAACTGCAGTTTTATTTTGCAAATCCAGCAATACATTCACCCCGCATTTATGCTTCCTGAGATTAAAAAAAGAAAAGTATACGATGCAACCTTCCACCTTATACTTTTCTTCGATTTAATAGTTATTATTGAGTTTCACGATATGTTTTAGATTTTAAGTGAAATATATTTTTCTTCTAAATAATCGCTTATTCCTTGGTGTCCGCCTTCTCGGCCGTAGCCGCTTTCCTTAATGCCGCCGAATGGAGCTTGAGCGACACCAGGAGCAGCATCGTTTAGTCCAATAATGCCAAATTGCAGTCGTTCCGATACTGTTATGGCATTTTCCAAACTAGTTGTATAAATATAAGCAGCAAGCCCGTATTCTGTATTATTCGCTTCTTTGATTACTTCATCTATTTCCGCGAATTCAACGATTGGGGCTACTGGTCCAAAAGTTTCTTCGTTCATGATCAACATGTCATTATTTACATTTGATAGAATGGTAGGTTTATAAAAATAGCCATCTAGTTCAGGAATTTCTTCCCCGCCCGTTTCGATAATAGCTCCTTTTTCAACCGCATCTTTGACCTGTTCTTGAACTTTTTCAAGACCATCCTTGTTAACTAGCGGACCAACTTGAACGTCCTCGTTTATGCTCTCGCCAACTACCAGCTCATTTGTTTTGCGAACAAAGGCTTCCTTAAATTGCGTGGCAATTTTTTCATGTACGTAAATTCGATTCGCACATACACATGTTTGACCGGCATTTCGGAACTTGCTTAATACAGCTCCTTCCGCTGCCTTTTCAATATCAGCATCTTCCAGAATTAAAAACGGTGCATGCCCTCCGAGTTCTAAAGATAATTTTTTTAATGTTTTGGCTGAAAATTTTACTAAATCTTTGCCGACAGCCGTTGAACCAGTGAATGACACCTTGCGTACAATGTCGCTTTCAAAGATTTCGTCTGAAATTTCTCCTGTTGAACCAACGATGATATTAACAACGCCCTTTGGCACATTGGCTAATTCTATGATTTTCGCAAATGCCAGTGCAGTTAAAGGGGATTGACTAGCTGGCTTCACAATAGAAGTACAACCTGCCGCTAATGCTGGACCAAGTTTTCGAGTCATCATGGCAATCGGGAAATTCCACGGTGTTATTGCTGCTACAACACCAGCTGGCTGCTTGATGACAATTAGCCTCTTACTTGGATCCAGGGCAGGTATCGTTTCTCCGTAGATTCTTTTTCCTTCCTCTGCGTACCACGTTAGGAAACTAGCAGCATAGACGACTTCACCAACAGCTTCTTTAAAGGCTTTCCCCATCTCCAAGCTAATAATTGTCCCAATCTCTTCTTGTTTTTCTAGAAGCAAGTCCCTGATTCTCAGCAAATAGTCCGCTCTTTCATAGGCAGTGAGCTTTGACCATGCCGGGAAGGCTTTATCGGCAGCTTCAATGGCTTCTTTTGCCTCTTGTGAACCCCCTTTTGGCACGCTTGCCACTACTTTTTTGGTTGAAGGGTTAATCACATCAAATGTACCTTTAGATCCCGTTAGCCGCCATGTTCCATCAATAAATAACCCTACATTATTGAAATCTATTAACTGAAAATCTTGTGTTAAAGTACTCATTGTCTTCCTCCTTTTATTCATGCTCAAATTTAATGATTGCTTTTGTCACTTCTTTTTGAAGGGAATCCAAAAAGGCTTGGTTCACTTCTTCAAAAGGATAAAATTTTGGCAGAGATTGAAGAATTTCATGATTTTCAAGAATAAAATCAATGGCTATTTTAAAATCTTCCGGATCACTTCCATAAGAAGGAATTAAAGCCCATTCATTCCGTACCAGTGGCGTAAAGAAGAATTCTGTCGATTTTTCATAAAGTGCCACAAGGACAATTTTTCCGCTTTTTTTCAAAAGAGAAGTATTTGAAAATAGTGCACTTGCAGCACCAGAGCACTCAAAGATAAAATCCACTTGCTCATCGATTTGGTCCTCTCCAATGACATGTGGGATTCCTCCCCAAGCTTTCACTTGGCTTAGCCTTTTTTCTTTGTCGACCGGAAGCCCGGATAAATATGTTTTTGCCCCTGCTTTAATGGCAAGAAGGCTAACAAAAAGTCCAATTATACCAGGCCCTTGAACTAATACTGTCTTCCCGTTTAAATCTTCATTTAGCCGTTTATGAGCATGAATCGCGATGGTTAAAGGTTCTACTAAACTGGCAAGATGTAAATCAATCTCGTCGGGCAGAACGTCAATATACTTTTCTTGAACTTTAAAATACTCTGATAATCCGCCATCAAAATGCAGACCAAGCACTTTGTTCTCTTTACATAGTGAATAATTGCCTCTTTTGCAGGACTCGCATCTATTGCAATAATTCATGGCTTGAACAACTACATTTTTCCCAATTAGGTTTCGGGATAGATTAGAACCTACATCTACAACCTGTGCAGTCACTTCATGACCTAAAGAGACATCTTTTTTAACAAATTCATACCCTGCCGAAAAATTATAAGCATGAAGATCACTTCCGCAAACTCCACAAGCGATTGTTTTTAAGAGGACTTCATTTTCATCAAGCTCTGGAATGGTTTGCTCCACAATCTGAATCGTTTTTGGACCTGTTAACTGTGATTTTTTCATCTTATCACCTCACCTAAATTCCTAAGTAGGCTTTCTTTAAATGTGGGTCTTCCGCTAATTCTTTCGCTTCACCTTCGATGGCAACACGGCCATTTTCCAAAACGTAAGCAAAATCGGCAATGGCTAACGATTGTTTCACATTCTGTTCTACCAACATGATCGTGATTCCCTCATTTTTAATGCTGCTTAATGTTCGGAGCAGTTCTTGAACAAGGATTGGCGCTAAGCCCAATGATAATTCATCGATAATCAGCAGCTTCGGTTCGCTCATTAATCCCCTGCCAATTGCACACATTTGCTGTTGACCGCCACTCATATCTCCAGCAAGCTGTGATTTCCGTTCTTCTAGAATAGGGAACATATCATAGACACGTCTTAAATTTGCTTTTAAATTTTTTCTTGCACGTTTTGAATAGGCACCCAGAAGCAAGTTCTCCTCTATTGTCATAAAGTTGAATAGCTTACGGCCCTCCGGCACTTGCACAATACCTAGATCAACAATTTCATGGGGGGCCATTTTTGTAATGTCTTTCCCATGAAATGAAATTGCCCCGCTTTTCGTTTTGTTGATGCCTGATATGGCGTTGATAGTGCTCGATTTACCAGCAGCATTTGCCCCTAGCAAAGCAACGATTTTTCCTTCAGGTATTTCTAGAGATAAATCCCATAACACTTGAATTTCACCATATGAAAGATTAATATTTTCTAGTTTAAGCATAGGACACCTCCTCACCAAGATACGCTTTGATTACTTCTGGGTTGTTTGAAATTTCTTTCGGTGTCCCTTCAGCAATTTTCACGCCGTGATGCACTACAACAATACGATCACAGGTAGTCATTACCACTTCCATCAAGTGTTCGATAATGACAATCGTTATGCCCGAAGCTCTTAACTCCGTGATTAGTGGCAAGATTTCTTTTACCTCAGTAGGATTTAAACCTGCCATAACTTCATCCAGCAATAATAGCTTAGGTTCCGTAGCCAATGCTTTTGCAACTTCTAGTCTTTTTTTATCTGCTAATGTTAAACTATTGCCGATTTGATTTCGTTTTTCATATAGACCTACTCTTTTTAGCACTTTTAGACTGTTCTCAACAGCTTTCTCACGGCTATTATGACGATTGAAGGCACCAACCATTACATTTTCCAGTACGGAGATTCCGCCAAATGGTTTCACAACTTGATATGTGCGGCCAATCCCCTTTTGACATAGGAGGTAAGCTTTTTGATTTGTAATATTTTCTCCATTAAACTCAATCGTTCCAGAAGTAACGGGTAAGGAACCGGATATCAGATTAAATAATGTTGTTTTTCCAGCACCATTAGGACCGATAACCCCTACAATTTCTCCTTCTTCCACATGAAAAGAGGCACCATTAACAGCCTTAACCCCTCGGAAATGTTTTGAAACATCATTTACTTTCAAGATCATAGTTGGTCACCACCTCGTCATCAGGCTTTTGTTTCTTTTTAAAGACTCGTTCCCACAGTCTTTTTAGAATAGGGAATAAGCCATTTGGTGTTAAAATCACGATAATAATAAGCAAGACACCATAGATAAAGAAATTCATTCCGTGAATATCCGGGAAAGATGCTCGCAAGATTTCATTTAAAGGAATGATAATAAATGCTCCTAAAATCGGTCCATATATCGTTCCGACACCACCAATAATGGCAATTAGTGCTATTTCATTGGAAATATTCGCGTGCAATACCGACTCTGGTTCAAAGAACAAATTGAATTGTGCATAAAATACACCCGCTAAACCTGTAATCCCCGTGCTGATTACCATTGCTAACATTTTATATTTGTTCGTATTAATCCCTAACGTTTGAGCAGCATCTTCATCTTCTCGAATCGCTTTCAAATAATAGCCAATTTTGTTGCGATCGATCCAAATCACTAAAAGTGTTGTTAATACAAGAAGCCCGAGTATTAACCAGTAATAATACTCATACTCTCTAAAAATCAAATTAGCAAAGCTAGGTTCATATTTAATGTTCAATCCCATCGAGCCATTTGTTAAGTCGCGCCAGAATAATGTTAAATGTCTTACTACTTCTGCAAATGCAATGGTTCCCAATGTAAAGAATGGACCTCTTAGTTTAAACGTTGGAATCCCGATTAAAAGACCTGCCAGCACACAAACCACAATCGCTACCAGCATCCCTAACCACGGCGATAAACCAAAGTTTAAATAAAGGAGTGTGGATGTGTAAGCACCAAGACCAAAGAATAGCGCATGGCCTAGAGACAATTGCCCGGCATATCCGCCCAAAATATTCCATCCACTTGCAATGGTTGCATAAAGCAAAATCATAATGAGAATATTTAACATAAATCGATCATTCGAAACCAGTGGATATACTGCTGCTATGATTAACAAAATAATGGGCAATAAATGTTTTTTCATTATAATCCCACCTCTTCTGAGCCCTTGCCTCGACTAAATATTCCAGAAGGTTTAACAAGCAATACTAAAATGAAAATGATGAAGTATACCACTTCTTTTAATCCAGGCGAGAAAAGTACACCTGCAAGGGACTCAATGACACCAATCAGCAATCCTCCATAGAAAGCGCCGAACATATTGCCCATACCGCCTAAAACCACGACAACAAATGCGATAAGAACAAAGGAGGCACCCAGTGTTGGATATACGGAATAGATTGGCATTAGCATCGATCCAGCTAAACCTACTAATGCAGTTCCTATCCCAAAGGCCAATAAATAGATTCGTTTTACATTGATCCCCACTAGGTAAGCGGCTTGCCTTTGCATTGAGACCGCACGAATCGCACGACCGACCATCGTATTTTGCAAGAATAGATACAATAAAACGACGATTGCGATGACTACGATAAATGCGATTAATCTAGGCACACTAATCGCAATGCCAAATAGATTAATAGTACTCATTTGATAAGGTGTTGATACCGACATGTAGTTTGCATTAAAAATCATTAACGCCAGATTTTGAAGTACGATAGATAAACCAAGTGTTACAAAGATTTTTGTAGAGGCAGGTTTATCTAAAATTGGTTCAATTAAACCTTTTTGCGTCACTATTCCGAGCAAGAATAGTAATACGACGACTAGTATGGCAGAGGCATATGGATCTAACCCAGCCCATGCGTAGAATATAAAGCTTAAATACATTGCGATCATCAAGAATTCGCCATGTGCAAAGTTAATAATTCGAACAACGCCTAAAATCATGTTCAAACCCATACTTATAAGGGCATATATCCCACCCAACAAAATACCGGAAATGATGGTTTGAATAATCATCATAGGTGAATCACCTCCAAGGATCAGTTATTCTCCAAATACTGGCTCTGTAACAGATACATCCGCTGGCCAAACAGTCACTAATTCACCGTCAATCCATTGCCCCATATAAGGCTCACTTAACGTGTTTTGTCCAGAAGCAGGGTCGAATTCAACACCCCAACCTGTTGCTGTAGTTCCTTTTTCAATTTTAATATTCATGGCTGCTTCCCTTACTTTTTCAACATCAGTAGATCCCGCTTCTTCAATAGCTTGAAGTACTACCTTCATGCCCATATAGTTTGATAAGGAGTGTCCCGATCTTGGCGCTTCACCATACTCTTCTTCATACATTGCTACAAAGTCTTCCAAACCTGGTGTGTATTCTGTGTTGATGGCATATTGAGGGAAATCCATATTAAAGATTCCATTTGCCAAATCTCCAACTGATTTTTGGTAATCCACTAATGTGTGACCTCCGCCAGATCCTAAGAACACTGGTAAATCATATCCAAGTTCTTCCGCCTGTTTACTGATTAAAATCGCGTCATTAATATATGAAACCGCAATGATTACATCAGGTTGTGCTTCCTTTAGGTTTAAAATAACAGAACTTAAATCATTTGAACTAGAAGCATATCCTTGTACAGTCACGACTTCCATACCTTCTGTTTCAGCTAATTTCTTTGCTTCTTCCGCAATCGTCGTTCCATACGAAGAGTCTTCATGAGCAATAGCTAATTTAATCTCTTCAGTAGATTTACCTAATTGTTTTGTTACAACCTCTTTAATAAATTCGATATGTTGGACAGAGAAGCTAGACGCCGGTGGATTTACTCGAATAACAGATTGATAATTACGATCTGTTACATTATCGGCTACCGCCCCTAATTCCCAATATAAAGCACCATTACGCTCTGCTACTTCAGTTGCAGCGTATGAAATACCACTTGAATAAGAACCAACTAATAGATTGATCCCCTCTTTGTTGATCAAACGTGTTGCCTCTGATTGTGCAGCATCTGCATCTACAGCATCACTGTTCTCAAGTACAATTTTCTTCCCATCAATTCCACCGTTCTCATTCGCTTCTTTGACTGCTAATTCAACACCACGATAGCTTTCACTACCAAGCAAAGCTAAGTTACCAGTAACAGGAAATACTGTACCGATTTTAATTTCATCTGCAGATTCACTTGAAGATCCACTGCACCCCGCTAAAACTAAAGAAATACATAGCCCCAAAATTAATAACCAATTTCTTTTCATACATCCCACTCCCCTTTTTTATCTAATTAACTAATTAACCATCCACCATCAACATAAATCGTTTGACCTGTAATATAATTGGAAGCACCGGAAGCCAAAAATACGGCTGCCCCTTTTAAATCATCCGGATCTCCAATTTTCTTTAAGGGAATACGCGACATCATCCAAGCTACTTTTTCTTCATCTTTAAATAAAGGCATTGTGAGCTCAGTTTTAAAATATCCAGGTCCTATGGCGTTCACATTGATGCCGCTTTCTGCAAATTCAACAGCAAGCGCTTTAGTAAATTGAGAAATTGCTCCCTTGCTTGCTACGTATGCCGCCATATTGGGTAAGCCAATTTCACTTGTTAATGAAGCAATATTTATGATTTTTCCATAGTTATTTTTTTGCATATAAGGAATGACCACTTGCGATACTTGATACACGCTTTTTAAATTCGTATTCACAACCTGATCCCAATCATCTTCCGGGAAATCTAAAAATGAGTGTCTCTTATTTACTCCGGCTGCATTGATCAAAATATCGACCGAACCATTTTCTTCATATAATCTATCAACAAAAGCCTGGAAATCTGCACGATTCATAATATCCAGAGCCTGATAAGTGCAATTTCCACCAGAACTATTAATCTCAGTTGCTGTTTTTTCTAATTCACTTTCTGTTCGGCTAATAATCGCTACTTTTGCACCTGCTTCTGAAAGTGCTTGTGTCATTGCTTTACCTAACCCACGACTTCCCCCGGTAATAATCGCCGTCTTTCCTTCTAAATTAAATAACAATTTAATAGTCACCTCGAATCGTTTTGATGTATAACTCTTCAATATCATTTGCTTTAGTTACTCTTGGATTGACTAAAATATTTCCACTTAGCATTGCATCAACTGTTAGTTCTTTTACTTTTTCCTCTTCAACTCCAAATAATCGGAAGTCAGTTGGCAAGCCAATATCGATTGCTAATTCTCTTACTGCATCAGCTGCTGCTCGAGCACTCTCAAACAAGCTTAACCCTTCAATATTTACGCCAAGATCATTTGCAATGTCGGTAAATAATTCTGGAGCAGCAAAGCTATTGTATTTCATCACATATGGAATAATTACTGCATTCGCAACGCCATGTGCCACTCCATATACGGCACTAATTGGATGACTCATGGCATGGCAATTTCCTAGTCTAGTATTATTAAAAGCTAAACCGGCTAACAAACTTCCCATCAGCATTTCTTCTCTCGCAGTTCGATCTTCACCGTTATATACTGCAATGCGCAGATATTTCCCAATTTTTCTCATTGCTTCTCTTGCTAAGGCTTTAGTTATATCGTTTGCTGCTTTTGATGTATAAGACTCAATAGCATGTACTAAAGCATCTAAACCTGTTGCTGCAGTAATAGAAGGCGGTAAACCCAGTGTTAATGTTGGATCTAAAATGGCCCATTTTGCTGCTAAGTTCAATCCGCCAACTGTGAGCTTATATTTTCTGGCTTCATCTGTAATGACAGTAAAATTAGTTACTTCACTAGCTGTACCGGCTGTTGTTGGAATGGCGATTAGAGGCGATAAATTTTCTTTAAATTTACCGATTCCTTCATAATCTGTAATTGCCCCCCCATTCGTTGCTAAAAGCGCTACTGCCTTTGCAACATCTAATGGACTACCGCCGCCAACTCCAATGACAACATCTATATTTTGTTGTTTAAAAAGCTCGTAAGCCTCTTCACAATTCGCTACTGTTGGATTTGGCAACGTACCATCATAAATGGTAATGTCAGCGTTTTCAATTTTCTTGGAAACCTGATCGATAATTCCTGCATTTCTTATCCCCTTATCAGTTACAATCAGCACATTGTGGAAACCATTTGTTTCAAGAATAGAATTCAAATTATTAAGAGAACCATAGCCAAAAGAAACACTTGTTAAAATATTGAATATTCCGATATTAGGATTCATAATTTTACACCCACTCTTTTATTCTATTTACAATTTCTTTGCCTATCTCGATTGAAGCAGTGGCTGCCGGGGATGGTGCATTACAAACATGTACAGTGCGTTTTCCTGTTACGATAAAGAAATCATCCACCATTGCTCCATCTTTGCGAATCGCTTGTGCCCTTACACCGGCAGGCGCTTCAATTAAATCGTTTTCATTTAATTCAGGGATAAGCCTTTGCAAGCTTTCTGTAAATCGTTTTTTACTGAAAGAACGTTTGTATTCCTCTAATCCTTCCCCGATAAACCCTCTTGCCATTTTCCATAACCCGCTATATGTTAGAAAGCTAGCTAACTCTGCAATGTTAATATCCGTTTTTTTATAGCCTTCTTTTTTCCAGCTTAGGACGGCATTCGGACCGGCATCCACTTCCCCATCTATCATTCTAGTAAAGTGAACGCCTAAAAATGGAAAGTCTGGATTAGGTACCGGATAGATTAAATTTTTTACCAAATGGCGTTTTTCCGGTTTCAATTTGTAATATTCACCTCTGAAGGGGATGATCCTCATATCTGTGATATACCCTGACTTTTTGGCAATATCATCGCTTTGTAAACCGCCGCAATTAATCAATGCTTTCGATTCGTAATATTGATCGCCTACTCTAATCGTAACGGAATCGTTCTTTTCAATAATCTCTTCCACCTTTGAACCGAGATGAATTTCTCCACCATTGTCCCGTATAATATCTGCGAACTTCTCGCTGACTTGCTTGTAATTCACAATACCTGCCTGCGGAACATGGATGGCAGACAATCCATTGACATGCGGTTCATATTCAGGGATTTCTTCTCTTTCCAGCTTTTTTATTGCCAGGCCATTTTCCAAACCACGTTTATATAAGTTTTCTAATAAAGGAATCTCTTTTTCTTCCGTGGCAACTATTAGTTTTCCGCAAATATCATGGTCGATATCATGCTCTTTACAAAAGCTAACCATGGATTGGCTTCCAGCTCGTGCAAACTTTGCTTTATAGCTGCCTGGTTTATAATAGATTCCAGAGTGAATCACACCGCTATTATGGCCAGTTTGGTGATGGGCAAGTTCCTTTTCTTTCTCAAATACGGCAATTTTTGCATTCGGGAATTCATTTGATAACTGTACCCCTGTTGAAAGTCCAACAATGCCGCCCCCAACGATTACAAAGTCGAACATATTATCCCCCATTCCTAGTTTTCAAGTAGTTGATTACATTATTTTTTGTTCGGTGCACATGATATTCGATTGCAGCTTGTAATTCCTCAGGATCACTGATAAAAATCGCTTCTATAATCCTACGGTGCTCATCCTGAATTGAAAATCTTTGCTTTATTAATAAATCTGGTGCCATAGAAGCAGTTGCCAACTGAGCAACAATTCTCTCACCACGTTTCCAAGTAGTCTTTTCTCTTAGTTGATAATGAAAAATCTCATGAAGTTCAGCATATCTGTCATGCTGATCTGTATTAACCGCCTCGAGCATTGCTTCAAATGTTTCTTTTATCTTTTCTTTATCTTCCATTGTCATATTTGGCAACGCTTTCAAAATCACCTTACTTTCCAGGTAACTGCGAATGCAGTATAACTCTTCTAAATCTTCGACAGTTAATGCCCGAACAATTGCCCCCTTATGTGGAACAATCGATACTAGTCCTTCACTTTCCAATTTGGATAAAGCTTCTCTCACAGGAATACGGCTCACATTTAATCGTTTCGCCCACTCCTCCTGAACAATATGTTCTCCTGGCTTCAATGTACCGTCCAGAATAGCACTTCGAAGTTCATTAATGACCAAATTTGCACTTGTTTTACTCATAAGACCAAACACCCAATTTCTTTGATTGGATACAAAAAATCTACTTAAGTAATGATATTTTCTTAGAAACTCGTTATTTTCGTCAATATTGTATCCAACCTAAATGTATTTGATTTAAAATATAAAGTCAATGCTATTTTTATAATTTTCTAAATTATCTGAATATAATTTATTTTAATATAATTAATTTTGAAGGTACCTATTTTATGTTTCTCATTTGAATGATTTCAGATTTTGAATTCCCCCCCTAATTTATTGTGCTGAAAAGTTTATTGTTGGCAAAATTATGATTTTCACAGGAGGAATTTTATTGCTGAATAGTTTATTAGTATATATAAAAATGAAGAAAAATTTTCTAACGATTTTTTAATTCGTTTTTTTAAGATGCTGAAATTGTTTAACATTGGATTCAATTTGGTTAGCAGGGAAACTTAAGGATTTCATTTTGTATACACTTTTATGAAGGTTGATGCAAGTGATCTAGTGAAAACTGAATCTTTTGACCGATATTTATTTAAGATGATTTAGTGCATCCGTCTTTTGGGCATCGTTTTTATGTCAATATTGTACGAGGAACTGTCTGATTGTGCATATGAAACGCGGTGCGCGTGCGATTTTGCTTCATTATGCAGTTCATCCCGCCTATGTAACTCGTTTCCCTTTCGATTTCACTCCGAAATGCAGTTCATCTCCAATGAAAAAAGGACTTGCCATAAAGCAAGCCCTTACTTTCGTCATATTATTTTTCATCTTTTTTCACTATTACTCCATAGTGAAACTTCGATGTTAGCCGAACTTCTCTTTGAAATCCAAATTCCTCAAACACCGTGGAACGAAAATGAGCTTTTAATACAATCCGCTTATTTGCCACACGGAACGCCTCATCTATCCATTCCTTGGACAATTGAAAATGGCTGCCTGCATGCCGAAGTGCTTCAAAATTGCTGGATTCTTCGATTACTTCCTCAAACATCGGGTCCATATAAACGACATCAAAGGAATTATCCGGCTGTTTTTTTAAAAACGCCACCGCTTCACTTTGAACTACCTGAATATCCTTCATACATTCTGTTAAAGGCAATTCAGTAGTATCGTAGGTTTGCATTCCTTTGCGAACAATAAACGCAACATTGGAATCTGCCTCTAATCCGACTACTTTACCGGACTTCCCAGCCTGAAAAGCAGCCAGCATTGCATCTGCACCCATTCCTAATGTGCAGTCTAAGAAGGAATCCCCTTCCAATAGATTACAAGCCTGTAAAAATGGGTCATCCTCTCCCCTTGCCACTCGTTTTAACCGAAAAGCTGCAGAATTAGGATGAAAAAAGAAAGGTGCAGCTGCACCTTCCGGATAGTATTCATAGCGATTTTTGCCAGCAACAATGATATTTGCACCAAATATTTGGCCTATCTTCGCTACGGACCTTTTGTTTCGAGACTCGAAGCGTAAATTTAGCTCATTGCATGCTTTTTGAGCTAATGCCATAGATACTTCATCTGGTCTGCCGGCAGTTGTTACTAGCGTTACTGTGCGCATGCTTGTTTTAATACACCTGCTAAATGCTCAGTAATTTGCTCAACTGGATAGCCTTCAATTTGCTCACGAGGAATGAAGTATTCTAATTGTCCATCTCTTAAAATTGCTATGGATGGTGAGCTTGGCGGAACTTCTTCAAAGAAACCGCGCATTGCAGCAGTTGCTTCACGATCTTGACCAGCAAAAACTGTTACTAAATGATCTGGTTTCACTTCTTCGATTGCTTGACGCACTGCCGGACGTGCTAAACCTGCAGCACAGCCGCAAACCGAGTTAATGACAACTAAAGATACCCCTTTGGCAGAAGCCATAAATTCGTTAACATCATCCGGAGAAGTTAGTTCTGTAAAACCTGCATTTACTAATTCTTGGCGCATTGGCTGAACAATGCCTTTCATGTATTCATCATAAGCGTTCATTATCTCTACCTCTTTCATTCATACTCACTAGTTACTATTATATCAATGAAAACTATGGAAATACAAAATTTGTGCTTATAATTCGCTTGTGGCATTTTCAGCAACAGGCTTTCCAAATGCCGGCTTTTTCCAACCTAATGCAATCCCCAATGCAACAGCTAAGAAAACAGTCGCTAAATAGTACGGGTAATCTACATCGATATCGAATAGCATCCCACCTAAAATCGGGCCAATTGCGTTAGCTAACGAGGTAAACATCGAGTTCATCCCCCCAACAAAGCCTTGGTCATTTCCAGCAATTTTGGATAAATAAGATGTTGCAGCTGGACGAATTAAATCAAATCCAACAAAGCACATCGTGATGACGAAAATGATCATGACATAGCTCGATACGGTTGTTAAAGCAAATACGAAAATAGCAGAAATCAATAAGCAAAGCCGAATTAATTTAATTTCGCCCCACCATTGCGTCATTCGATCAAATAACAACACTTGCGATAATGCCCCAATAAGGGCAGACACTGTAATTACTACCGCTATATCCGCAGGCGAGAAACCAAACTTATGATCAGTATATAAACTTATGAACGATTCCACTACAGCCAACCCGAAAGAAGAGATGAATAAAATTAAAAAGGCGATTAAAAACATTGGAATTAAAATCTTCTTTAAAGGAGATTTTGATTCCGAATGTTCTACTACTTCCGGTTGCTCTGTTCGTTCAGGTTCTTTTAAGAAGATGATTGACAAGATCGTAGCAACAGCACCTAATGCGGCAGCTGAAAAGAATGGCACACGTGTACCGATTTCAGCAAGAAAGCCTCCAACACCTGGTCCAATAATGAAACCCGTACTGATAGCAGCAGACATATACCCTAGTGCTTTAGGTCGTGTATCTACTGTGGTGATGTCCGCAATATAGGCCATAACAGCTGGCATTATGAAAGCTCCACTGACACCCCCTAGAACACGGGATATAAATAATACCTCAACCGTTTTCCCTAGACCAAAGAGCAATTCGGATGCAGCAAAGGTTGCAAGACCCAAAATAATCATAATTTTACGGCCGTATTTATCTGCAAATCGGCCTGCTATTGGTGATACGATAAGAGAAGTTAATGCAAAAGCCGCCGTTAAATAGCCGACAACTGTTCCAGAAATCTGAAGTTCATTCATGATTGTTGGCAAAACCGGAATAATTAAGCCAATTCCCAAAAATGCAATAAACAAATTTCCAAGCAAGATTGCTAAAACAATCTTTGTATTTTTATTCATGCTGATACTCGCTTTCTTTAATTTTTCTTGGTGTTTTTAAGTAAACTGTTTTCTAAAAGCTTCCTTACACACAAAAAATGCACAACTGCCTATTCTCTAAGCATTGTACATTTATTTAGAGCTCAAATTGATCTTGTATTTTAATGTATGCCATTGCACACCTTTTAATTTCTAAAAGGAAAGGTCAACAGTTCTAGATTGATTGAATAAAATCATTCCCCTCAGTAGTATAATACATCTTTACCCTAAATAGCTAAACTTTTATTTAGGGAGAATATTGGTGCATTAGTTAGAAAAACAAAATACGACAAGTAATTATCACTAAATAAACGAAAGATACAGGGTTTATCATATAAATTTCCACCCTCTTCATCGCTTTTGCCCAATTCTGATCTGATGCAGGAATAATTTTAAAAATCGCATTTTCCTTCATTTCATCTAAAATCGCACTCATATAAGAGTTCAAGCCAAAGTACATGAAAATAATTAGTAAATAAGCAGCCCACCATGGCAATACAAACATTAGTGGAAATACTATAGCGATGATTCGCACATAATTCCAAAGATAGTTTTTTTTTCTTAAAATCGTTTTTAGCATTAGTTCGATTAATACCGTTACCTGATTATTCGATTTTGATTGCTTACATAATATCGGTGCTTTTGCTTTGTGTACCGGTAATTTCAAGGTTTTCAGCTCAGGGTTTATAAAGAAAATGCGTGATTGCCAACGATAAAAAGCTTCTACATCATTTTCCGTCTGTTTTTCAAAGTACCTGTGTGTCTGGATTGCACGTTTTTCATAGAAACCCCCGCTAACTATTCCTATAAGGCTAGAAAAAACAACTGTCCAAACATTTGCATAAAAAACAAAAGTAGTAAATAGTACAACGAGAAACAATATATAGCAAAATTGTGCCCATTTTGAAGATTGCAGCAAAATTATTTTACTCACTAAGTAACAGCTCATCAGAGAAATGGCGAACTGGATTAACTGAATACTCGAAATGGCATGTACATATTTCAATAACGGATAAAACAATGAATATAAAATAGCCATATACAAGAAATTGACTAAAAGCGAATAGTAGAAAGACCATCTTTTTAGGGCTGCATACTGTTTTCTATTCTGCAATAAAAATAGTTTGTCCGCCGGTTCGCTAAATGTACGATTGATGAGAGAAGTAGCAATAAACAAAAGCAAAAAGATAAGGATTCCAGGATGAATGGATTCTATCAAGCCATAATTTAATTGAAAAACCGTTTCTCTCAGCAAATAATAAATAAACGCAGCAAACGGTATAATCAGGTAAATATAGAGCGCCCAATCCCCTATGCTTCTAAATAATGCTAGATGCGCTTTCCATTGCTTCTGCAGGCGACTCTTAAACAGCAGCATTTTCAACACCTTCTATCAATTCATCAAATATTTCGAGTAAAGTCTGTGAAGGATGTGCCTGTAATTCTTTGAGTGTACCCGTTTTGATCATTTTTCCTTCATGTAGACAAACGAAAGAATCGCAAAGTCTCTCTGCCGTATCCAAAGCATGTGTGGAAATTAGGAAGGCCGCATTCTCATTTTTAAATTCATTAATCATTAGCAAAAGTCTTCGAATTGCTTGAGGATCCAGTCCCATAAAAGGTTCATCTAATATGTAAAATCTATATTTTGGTGTAAAAGCTAGAATGAGCATTACCTTTTGCTGCATCCCTTTAGAAAAATTATGCGGATATTCATCCAGTTTGCTTTCAAGTCTGAATACCTTGCATAATTCCTTTGCCCTTTGTTCTAATTCTGTTATGTCTTGCCCAATTGTCTGGATTAACAGGTGAATGTGTTCCCGTAAAGTTAAATAATCATATAATATTGGCCGTTCAGGTACATATCCGTAGGGCTGCAGCTCACAACTGTGATAACTGTATGGAATTGTCCCCATAATGGTTTGAATGGTCGTACTTTTCCCGGCCCCATTGCCGCCAATTAAACCAACAATTTGACCTCGCGGAATTGTAAATTCAATATTATTAATAATAGCTTGTTTAGGTTGGTAGCCTGCTTCTTGGATATTGATTGAAATCAATTTTCATGAACACCTTTCAAAATATGTTAAAATTTGTATTTATTATTGTTACGTACAAAGAATTGAAAAGGTTTCAATCATTATTTTTTTATTCCAAACGTAAAAAGAGCATCTATTCCTTAGGAATAAACGCCCTTTTTAGTCAACCTTAGTTCAGAGAAAATTCATTTTGTTTGTTAATTAGCAACCTTCACAGTTTTCATCGTTGTTTTGATTGCGGTTACGGTTATTGAAGTTCGCTTCTTCTGCAAACTCCTCGTTGTTACGGTTAAAGTCTAACTCCTCCGCGAACTCTTCACGATTATTGTTGCGATTTTGATCTTGTCGGTTATTATTATAGTTTCTTTTTTCCATTGTTGACTCACCTCCGTCATCTTATTTTGAGTAGAAGCGAGAAAATTATGCGCAGTTTTTTAAAGTAGTTTTTCGGTTTATGAAATCTGTATTTTTATTGATTGGATTTCTTATGTTCATCCTTACTCGTCATCTTTTTACTGATGCCTCGGTAAATTTGCGTAACCATTGATCCTTGCACAACATGCTCCAAAAAAAATTTCCCAATTAAATTTAAGTATTCTTCATCATCAAACATCTTTCTATCCTGATATTCCATTTCCGCCAAACCTTCATATACAGCCAAAATGGCGTAAGTATAATCATACCCTGCAATAGGTATTAACACCTCTACATGATGATCATAGTTATCGTTTCGAAATTTTTTAATTTCTTGCAGGTTTTCGATCGCTTCTTTAAATTTATCTTGTTTAATTTCAAAAGTTTGATATACATGAACAGACATTAGTTTTACTCCTTAAAAGTATTTAGGGGATTAGAGGAATTAATCATTGTCCTACTTCTGCTTCAAAACGAATAAGATGGTACAAACCATTTTTAGTTATTAAAGGAGTTATGAAATGAGTGCATTTTTTGGATACATTTTTTTAGGGATTTCCTTAGCAGCTCCGATTGGCCCCGTAAACGCTGCGCAAATTACGAAAGGTATTTATGGCGGCTTCGGACATGCTTGGCTCGTAGGTTTAGGAGCTATGTTAGCCGATGCTGTCTATATGGCAATCGTATACCTGGGTGTTTTCCACTTTCTCGAAACACCTTTTATGCAAACATTGCTATGGTCCTTTGGTTGTTTTGTATTGATTTATACTGGCGTTGATAGCATTATTAGTGCAGGAAAAGAAATAAAAATGAACAACATAAAAGGCCTTTCTTATCGAAAATCATTTTTATATGGATTCTTATTGTCTATCACTAACCCGCTATCCATGATGTTCTGGTTAGGGATTTTTGGTTCTGTCCTGGCAAAAACCGTTTCTTCTTTCGATCTGGATCATGTGATTCTATATAGTTTAGCAATTTTCGTTGGATTATTTATATGGGATGTTACGATGGCCTTTATCTCGAGCAGCTTCAAAAAGCTTCTTACAGTTAATCTGCTCGGCGTGATTTCAGCCATATCAGGACTTTCACTTATTGGATTTGGTGTGTATTTTGGTGTACAAGCCTTTAAACTATTGTTCTTATAAATGCCAAATACATAATGCAACCCGCTTTTAGAGGAAAATCACTAAATCCCTCGAGGTAATTCGTTTTTATTTTTATTCGTTCGTTTTCGCATGAACAGAATGACAATTAGAACGATTGCAATAAATATCACGCTTACAAAAAGGCCCATTCGATTATTTTTATCAAAGAGTGTTCCACTTACTGCAAGAAGAATCAGCAGCATCGCAAAAAAACGCTTCACATGGTCAAATTTAGTAGCTTCGATAAGCTTAGGAAATGAAATAAGAATAAAAAACCAGTTATAAATCAGCATTAATCCAGCAGCTGTTGTAATATACTCATACACACGATCTGGTACTATTCTAGAGATAATAATTGAAATTACTAATACTGAAATCGTTAATGCTAAGGCAAACGGCGGGACTTTCAGTTTGCCTTTTTTTGCAAAAAGCTTCGGGGCATCCCCTTCCTCTGCCATTGTAACCAGCATGCTTGTTACGGCAAAAAGTGAAGCTGCCATTGTAGAAAAGCCTGCAATGATAACCCCGGCATTAAATACATAAGGGAAAAACGCAAGATTATATTCTGCCAGCGAAATGACGAATGGGCTCTCTTCTGCATTGAATTGGTCATAAGCCACCAAGCCTGAAGCTAAAATAATCGAAATTAAATAAATGCTCGTTAAAATGATTAGCATAACCGTAGTCGATTTAATCACTTCTTTTTTCTGTTGAAGTCTCACTGATAAAATCCCCATAATTTCTATGCCGCCAAAAGCATAAAAGCCAAATATGAGGGATGTCCATAAACCAATAATTCCTTCAGCAAAGAATTCATTTCCTGTGTTGGGTACATTAAAATCATCTCGGCTACCGCCAAAAAATCCAAAGAGCACTAAAATGGCCAGAACGATGAACATAAAAATAGCGGCCACTTTCATGACTGCAAATAAGTTCTCTGTTTTTTCAAAACCTTTTGTACCAATCAAAACGACGATAATTCCGAGTACGGCATAAATCGAGGCCAAAATCCAAATAGGAATATTCGGAAACCAAAAGCGAGTAAGAATCGATAACGCTGTTAATTGACTGCCCGAAATCAGCATTTCGGAAAACCAATACACCCATCCGCTGCTAAAACCTGCCCATCTTCCATATGCCTTTTTCGTGTAGGAACGAAACGATCCTTTTTGAGGATCCTGAATAAACATTTTCCCTAGTTGTTCCGATACAATCATTGCGGTAATTCCTGCGAGTATGAATGAGAGGATAATTGAAGGACCCGTTTTTGATATACCAATACCGGAACCAAGAAAATACCCCGTTCCGATGGTACAGCCAACACCTATTAGGGAGAGTTGCCACCACTTTAACAATCCTTCATTGTTTTTCCCATTTTGCCCGCCTGCACGTGCTGGTATTTCCATCAAAAACTCCCTCCCTTAAAATCCTATTTATTATGAGCGATGGAAAAAAGTTTATGCATTTGCGCGTTTTACTGTAAACTATCTTGGTGTAATAGCTGTCATTCTGGCTGAAATAGATATTTTTGTGCGTCATTATCAAAAAATCTCCATATTTTCGTAAACAAGCAAAAAGGCGTTAACCCTTTTCCCGGATTAACACCTATTTCATCAAAGGCAAATTTTATTATGGATATAATTGCTTATTTAAAACAATACTAGCTTTACATAATATTGTTCGGAGGTGAATTAGATGACCGTCCTAACTTTAAAGGAATTGGCATTTATTGAAGATGAAATCCGCGCAGAAGAGATTACGGCAAAAACTATGAATTGGTGCGCTTCGCAATGTGATGACCAAGGGCTAAGAAAAACTCTCGAGGAAATGGCCGAAAGACACCAACTAAAAATCGCCGAACTTTCTCAATACTTTAACCGTACCAAAAACAATCATTAATCAGCAAAGGGTGGTTTCATGCCAAATAACATATCCGGCAGAGGCTTAACTGACCGAGAAATGCTTCAGCTTTGTTTAGAGCTGGAAAAAGGCCGCTGCCGCAGCATCAGCAATACACTTTTGGAAACGACACACAAAGAACTGCGTAAGATTTATGAGGACTTTTTTGAAACAGCGAGTACCAATCAATTTCAGCTTTTTGAAATCATGAACGAAAAAGGCTGGTACAAAACTGAACTTGCCTCAAAGGAACAAATCGCGAATGTACAGGCACTAATGCAAAATAACCTGCATCCGGACCAGCAATTTAAATAACCGTTTTTGATGGTTACGAGTAAAAATAGAAGGTATTCGAATATCGATCGAGTACCTTTTTTCGGTTTCTTTCAAAACATAAGTGCTTCATTTTAGTTTTGTTGTACTAAATGGTATAGTGAAAGAAAAAAATTCCAATGATTTTGTTTGTTATATCGTGCACTTTGAACAAATTCATGATGGAGGTCCTAATATGAAAATCGATGCGCCTAAAATTCCGGCTGATTTACAGAGTAAAAACTTTCATGATATCTTTCATGAAGAAGAACTTGAATTGGAATACTGCGAAATTAACCAATCCAATTTCGAAAATGAAATAATTCCTCGAGCCAGATTATCCAAAATGACGCTTAAAAATTGCCGTTTCAACAATACAGATTTTGAAAATATTGATTTAACAGATGTCTATTTTGAAAAATGCGATTTTTCCAACGCAAACATGAGTAAGTCTATGATTCACCGAGTAAGATTTGTAGATTGCAAGTTATTAGGCGTTAATTTTACAGAATCGCGTTTTGGCAATGTGCAATTTGAAGATTCTGTGTTAAATCTCTCTATTTTGGGAAACTCGAAGATCGAAAAAGTGAGATTCAATCAATGTATGTTAAAAAATACAGATTTCTACGACTGTAAATTAAAAACTATCGAACTTCAAAACTGCAATATAGATGGAGCAAATTTTGAAGAAACTTCGCTTAAAGGAATCGATCTAAGCACTTCTACTTTTGAAGAGTTGCAGGTATCGATTCCAAATTTGAGAGGATGCAAAGTTTCTTCAAATCAAGCGATTCAATTTGCAGCACTTTTAGGGCTTGTTATCAAAGACTAATACGCTATTTGGTCTTAAACAAGAGATATGTACTTATGATCTATAAAAACCAAGCAACTAGATGCAAAACAATATAAGAGATTAATAGACTTTGCCCTATCCCAAAGATCAGCCCAGTGACAAAGCGAAAAAGATTATTGCTTCTTCGCCATTTCCAGCGCTGTGTAAATCCGTCTATCAATAAAGGGATTGCCATTACAAATGGCAGCCATATAGGTACCTTTACAGAAGCGATTAATACAAATGGCAATACTACATAACCAAGCAGCATTGAGAAGCATCTTGCACATATTGGCATCGGTTTCCCGTTTACATGAAAGCACCGTTCAGGAAGCCGATGACATGGAATCATTTCTGCTATTTCTCTCATTGCAATCCCCCCTACCATGAAGAGCAATCCGGACTACAATCGCAATCTGACTTCTTAAAAACATCCGCACAATCTATGCAATCAAAGACTCCTGCTGAACTTTCCTCATACCTATTTGCTTGTTTTTTCTTCTTATAGTATCTTGCCATCAAGGAAAAAAACACAAATGATAAGGCAACTAAAGACCCTCCTATAATATAGGAAGACTTTATAATCAGAATTATCCCAGTTGCAAGGAGACTAAGTGATATCGTTAATCCGATAAAGAACAAATAACCCCTTCTTTCCTTAAAATAGTCGCTGTCCAAAGTGCTTGACCCCTGCCATACTCTGTGAATTACTGGAATATTTTAGAATCTCAAAATTAAAATATGCTAGGCCTCCATAGGATATTTCTTTTTCAGATAGTAATGAAACTCCCTAGAGGGATTAATTCCAATAAGATTCCAAATACAGCGAATAAACTAATTCGAAATCTGTCAGTAGTTCCTCCAATTTCCTTATAAGAATGGCATCTTACTAAATCCATTCCAAAATCTCTAATCGATTTCCAAATGGATCAGATACGTAGAACCTTTTGGCACCTGGAAGGTTATTATCTTTAACAAGGGAAACTCCATTTTTTGTTAAGTGTTCTTCCAAAGCTTCAATATTTACTACTTCAAATGCGGGGTGTGCTTTTTTAGCAGGCGTAAAAGGTTCTTCGATGCCAATATGAATTTGACATTTCCCAAATGCAAACCAAACGCCACCGCGCTTTTTTAGTTCTTCAGGCTTTTCGACTTCCGTAAATCCCAATAGATCCATGAAAAAATTTCTTGCTATTTCTTCACTACCCTTGGGAGCTGCTAGTTGAATATGGTCAATTCGTTTAAAATTAAAAGTCATTTCATCTTCCTCCAATCAATTTGTAGATGTCATCTCTCTTCCAATTTTAAACAATTAAAAACGATAATGAAAATTTATAATAATTATAATTATCAATAAGTTTTACTTATTGATAACTGTACACTTGCCTGCAAAAAAAGCGTCAACCCCTATGGATTAACGCTACTAACTCTATTTGATTAGTTTTGAATATACTTTTGGAATACGTCAGAGAAATCCTTTTTCTCATTTTGATCGTAAGTTTGTTTTAGCCATGAATTCGCAAGATTTACAATTTTATTAAATTCAATATTTGTTGGTGTATCAGTATTTCTTGTTCCATAATTCACATCACGGGCAATTAAAACCGCTTCTTTGGCAAAATCATTTAAACGAGCGTTCTTCTCCTGTATTTTAGAAATCGCCAATAATGATTTATAAAGGTCTGCAATCTCAACGCCAAATTTCTTTGCAATATCGATACTAAATGTATTATGCCCAATATTAAATTTGATTTCTAAATCAAGGTCAATTGTACCCGCTGTTTCTAACATAACATTTTCAATATGATGCTTATAATAGTCATAACGTTTTAATACACGTTTTTTACTTAATGCAGAATCCCCATCCAAATGCAATAAAGCCAGGTTTGTAAAGCAATATTCATCAGATTTCGATTTGATCAGGAAGAAAATCTTTTCTCCATCCTCTGTTAAAATGAAGTCATCAGATTCTGTTTTATTATAATCCTCAGGCTTGATGACCTGACCGATATCGCTCAACCCTAGAGCATCTCCTACTGCATTCCCAACCAAATTCTTAAACATACCTTTGACCCCTTTCGATTGAAACATCTATATTAAGAATAAATTGAAACTCCAGAACTATCAAGAAGGACTTTCCAACCAATTTACAGTTCTGTGTATAATTTCAAACCCCTCTTATTTTCGATGTTTTTCAAGCATTTCTTGTAAGTAATCTTCAGATTTGCCTACAGGAATACTTAAACTTTCCCACTTATTATTTTTTACTTGTTTCCCGATATACACAATTTGTCCTACATGATAAGAGTAGTGAGCCAACTGCCTTTCAATTGCCTCAATTACCAAGTGGCCTTCCCCCCGAATCGTAACCGTTTTAAGCAAATCCTTTTCATTTAAGTCCTCTAATGTACTGAAAAGGATATCCCATCCTTTTTCCCATACATGAATGAGTTCTTCCTTTGATAAAATATCATCCAGAAATTCTTTGTCACGATTTCGATAGGCTTTTTCCCCATCAGTAGTTAAAAAATCAGTCCATCTTGATACCATATTGCCACTAACATGCTTGACTATGACAGCCACATTATTGGATTCCTCATTTGGCTTCCATTTAATGTCGCCATCAGATAATTGTACAATTGTTCCATCTCCAAGATGCTTCACACTTTTAAACCGTTCTTTTATGATTTTAATGTACTCTTTTTCAACACTCATTGAGATCCTCCCTACTTTTAAGTTACAAGATAGAAACTTCACTAACTACATCAAGACTTTCTAAATAATTATATTGATGTAGACTCTAGTTGACAATTTGTGGCCATATTTATTCATATGTAGTGCCCTTGCCTCTTAACCCAGCTTCCCTTAATGCCGATTAATATTAATATGTTAAACTTCCCGCAACAATCAAACCAACTGTTACCCCCATTGCAAATAAACTAAAGCCTCCTGCAGCATTGCCTTCTTCTACTTTTTGAGCTAAATTGGTTTATGGCGTAAGAACATACTCAATAAATAAATAGACAACAATCTGAACTATAATTCCGATCAGCCCCCAAATAAAGGCATCTAGTAATTCATACTTGATGACTATACTGTGTAGAGGGTTATTCCTAATCCAATGACCTTCCTCCATAGCTTGAATGCAACCGCAAGATTCCCTTCTTGAATTAATTTCCACTCC
This sequence comes from Lysinibacillus fusiformis, assembly GCA_030027265.1. Taxonomy (GTDB): domain Bacteria; phylum Bacillota; class Bacilli; order Bacillales_A; family Planococcaceae; genus Ureibacillus; species Ureibacillus fusiformis_A. Next base: position 203,362 of record JASENG010000005.1, read on the forward strand.
GAAAATTTAGTTGTAAAAGCAAAAGCAATTGCTCCAATGAATAATAAAACAAGTCCGACTCCTATGTATTGAAGAATATCTCAAATAATTTAATAATCCAACCTTCAAGTTACTTTTTTTCAATATTTAACCAATCAATCTGCTTTTACTTTACCATAATCTCTCATGTAGTTATCGCAATTTTTCTATTTGAATAAATTAAATGCATCAAAAAAGAGCATTCATCCTCCTTGGATAAATGCCCAGCCGATCATAAAATATATTATTATTCAATAGAATTTGCCACATCTATTAACACTTTTGGTGTTTCTATGTTTTGAACTTTTTTTCCAATGCTGATTAAATACTGTAAGTTGTTTTTCTCAAAAGCAAAAAAATCAAAGATTGGATTTTCAAAATAAATCCCTTTGGTGCCATCCTGCAGTGTGTGTTCCTGACCTTCAAAGTCTGATTTATCTGAACGGATATCAATTTTAAAAATATTATCGCGCATTTTTCTACTAACAAAACGGATTTCCAATAAGTTTTTCATCCCATTTTTCTGTTCACCATAAAATGCGCCAAATTCATGTGTAAAACCAATGTCAGGTATCTCAGTGGGCAGCTTTACTTCACACTTGCAATGGGCTTCAAAATCCTTAACTGCTTCGTTTACCGTTTTATAGCCTACTCTTCTGGAATCTTCTTCGAAATAAGGAGCCGTGTTTGGGTTAGCTGCGAAAACCGTATCATTGCTTGCTGCGACAAATAGACTGCTCACTATTAGTAAATAAGAAAGATGCTTCTTCAATTCATCATACCTCTACTACTTTTAGCCTTAGTTTGTCCAAAATAGCAAAAGTTATCCTGATTTATAGACTGGCATCAAAGATTATAAATATTTAACATTCAGACAATAATTTACAGTAATACATAGATTACAAAAACATGAGAAATCTAAGAGCAAACCAAAAATTGATGGAGGATAAATTATGAAGAATATTTTCATCACACTACTTACCCTTTCAACCCTGTTCTGCCTGCCAATATTATCTTCAGCTCAGGAAGTGTCAACTCCAAAATTGAAGTACAACGATAACCAGAGTAAATCTTTCATAGGGGAAGATGAATTTTATAGTACATTAGACAAAGAGATCTATCAAGAGTATGAAAATGCTGCATTTAGTTTACGTCAAAAAATTGCTTTTAAAGACGTTCCTGATAGCCAATATGTATTCAACGTGAAAACAAATCACTATCGAGAAAAAATGGATCTTCAAAATCAAACTGATATTCATCCAAATCGACAGGTCTATTTTATGGCATCCTTTTATCAAACTGACAAAGAAGAACATCACAAATTTGCTGTAATTGATGCTGAAACAAAAGAACTTCTCCTAGGTGGAAGCAGTTATCATCACTATGATAATCCATACAAATGAAACCGCCTATTTCGGTGGTTTTTTATTGTTTAGCGTACAATGTCATTTTTTTGTTTGTTGGGAGAGTATCAAAGAGGTTGGCTTAAGTAACTAGCGAAAGCTTAAGCGGAGATTTTCCGGTTATTTGTGGAATGGGACATGTTTCGGGCGGAATAAGGGAAGATTTTCCGACTATTCCAAGAAAAATCCCCCATTTTCATGTTTCTCGAGCCAATAGACGGAAATTCTCCGTCTATTTTGGCTATTTTTAGGTTTATTTTCTAAATAGGCGGAATTTTTCCGTCTATTTAGAAGCTTTTGCCCCCAACCCGCCTGCCCCGATAAGAGCAGATCCTAGTTCATAATTTGGTTCAAAACATTTTCAACCCCATTCTCGGTATAGGATTCCAAAACAACTTTCTTTTCATGATTCAAATAATAGTAATAACTTCTTGGGTCATTCTTAATGTTCACCGAAACCATCCAGTTTTTATCTCCTGATAAATTTGCTATAAAAGGCTCTGATTCAATAGAGTCCTCCAGTACCCCTTCATTTTCTATTAAATATTCAAGAACCGCATTTTCCGCAGAAATGAATTTATATTGTACAAAGCCAATAATAATTACTAACACAATAAAAATACTTATTAAGTATTTATAAATTTTTTTCATACAACCCCTCCTTTTATTAATTGGAAATATGGATTATCATACCATTTTCATATTAAACTAGTATTAATATAATTTTCATATCTTTGGAGGGAAATGAATGATCCAGCAGCTATTAAAAAATACTACCTTTTTAAAAGATTATAAAGAAATCCAAAAAATTGATAAGGGTCTATCTTTCGAAGATAAATATTTAATCACAACAAATCTTAATGAAAAGAAATATTTTGCTAGAATTTTTGCATTAGAGCAATATGAAGGAAAATCAAATGAATTTTCTATTCTACAAGCAATGAAAAGTTATACTAATAAATCAATAGAACCGATTGAGATTGGAAAATTTAAGGATAGAGGATATATGGTAACCACCTATCTTGAAGGGTTGGACGCTGAAGAAATGCTCCCCTCTTTACCGGAGTCCGCGCAATACCAAATTGGTGTTGACGCGGGAAAAGAGCTCTTGAAGATACATAATTTCAAAGCACCAGAACATTTAGAATCATGGTATGAACGGAAACGAAGAAAACATCAATTCTATATTCATGACTATAAATTATGTGGTATAAAAATTGATCAGGATGAAAAAATCATGAGGTTCATAGATGAACATCTACATTTAATGAAAGACCGTCCAAACCTTTTCCAACATGATGATTTTCATCCAGGAAATTTGATTGTAAAAGATGGAGCATTTGCCGGTATCATTGACTTTGGAAGATATGATTGGGGTGATCCAATCCATGAATTTTTAAAAATAGGCATCTTTACAAGAAATATTAGTATTCCCTTTTCCATTGGCCAAATTAAGGGGTATTTTCAAGACCAGGAGCCAGATGATGAATTTTGGTGCTTGTACTCCCTCTACCTGGCGATGTGTATTTTTTCAACAGTTGTTTGGAGTTTGAAAGTTATACCTGATGATATCGAAACTATGTTAAAAAAAATAAACACTATTTTAGAAGACCATAATTATTTCAAAAAGATGAAACCTAGTTGGTATGAATAATAAAAGATCCGTTTTTGGAAGCCTGAAACTACACTGAAAATATTTTTTCTAGAAACTCAGGTTTGTTTTTTTACAAGCATTAAAAAGAATGGCTAATTATACGGATTCCCAACTCTAGTTTATTATATATATCAAGGTCTCTTATCCCATGGCTCTAATGTACCCACAATCGTTTAACTCTTTTCATAGGTAATCGCTTGAATAACTCCATCCGTGATTTCTTCATGAGTTAACCATCTTGAAGTTGTACCAGTATATATAAAACCTAACTGTACGACTTTTAATTTACAATTGTCGCTTATATTTTTTTCTGACTCTATTATTCTAGATATGTCACTACTACTGCCTTTAATTAATAAAAGTGACCACTTCTGGTTAAAATTTATTTCAGAAATCAATTTTCTAATCGTTGGAATAGCCTTTGGCGCAGTATTTTCATGAATCCAAGCTACCACCAGATCTATCTTACTATACTTCTTAGTGATCGTTTTTATAGTATTTTCTAATACTTTTGTATCCGTATAGTCTAATTTTTGAACCTTTAGATTTTGCACACCAAATTTTCTCTGCAATTGTTGTAATCTATTTTCATTTCTACCAAAAGCAATAGTCAAATTAGAATTTTCTGCTATCCAGCCAGAAGCCATAGAAAGCATTCCTGTCCCACCAAAAATCAATACGTTGCCAAGATTCAAAAAACCCCTCCCTAAATTTTTTGGAACTGAGCTTTGTTTACTTTATGAACTAAAATAGCTTTCTAATCCAAAGAACTCCACCAGAGGGACTTTTCTTCCTTCGTTATGCCATCTATGGTATTCACTAAAAGTTCGCATTATATCATTATTAGCCTTTTCCTCTACCAAATATTTAATAGCCAGAAAACTGCGCCAATAGTCATACATAATACTTGTCAAAGTTCCTTCATAACTAGCCGCGCCAAAGGTTTCCAGAGAACGGTTGCCATATTCGCTTTTGAAAAGCTCCACTAAAGCGAACTCCACATTTGAGATTGCTTTAAATTCGATCTCATTTAATAGAAACTTTCTTGATAAATAGTCACACATGCCTTCTTCAAACCAAATGCCATCTGCCCTTTCATCATCAAAGTCATCCATAAACAGATCGGAGTGATGGGTTAATTCATGCCCGAGTATCGTTAATATATGATTTTCCGACAGATTTTCATAATATTTTTCGATATACGTATTTTGCTTTCCCTCTAGCTGTTCAATGAATAATTTTTTCCAACTTGATAAGTCTGGTGACAGGTAAATCACATCTTTATTTGTAAATGCAGGAATTGGGACATTCGAAAAAACTGTTGTTGCCAATTCTCTTGAAGTCCAAACAATTGCTTTGGGTATATCTTTCAGCGCATAATTTTTCTCTAATTCATTCTGGTAGGCTTTTATTTTTTTATTGAACCTCCCAATCATGCCCTCATATTTTTCGTAATCCTCTTTTGTCTCAAAAGCATAAATCTGTTTCATTTTAAGACTCCTCTTTTTTGTATTACGCTGCTTTCATTTAATATCAATCAATCAATTTTATTTTGTAGTTTTGCATCGATTTCAGGTCACCTTCATATATCAACTGCCCAGATTGAATGAGGGAACGAACCCGATATTCGATCCAAGCATCTGATAAGGTGCACGGCGATTCCCCAAATACTTCACCAACAAGTCTTGTTGCATTTATAGATCCCCGACTGTTCTGTTCTTTGTGAATCCTTCTAGCACACTCTAAAATAAGGGGATCTTCTATATTTTCTGGTACATGAATGATTTTTCCTTGTCGCCAAATACGAAAGTAACTTTTGCTATTCAGTAATACCTCTCCATCATGTTCAAATTGGCTTCTCATTTCATTAGTGATTGGACGAATAGCATTCTTATAAAATAGTTTAAGGAACTTCAAATTACATTCACCTGTATGACGAATGTCTAAGCGATATTCCTTATTCTTCTTGTAATCATGCATCGCTTTAAACGAATTTACTAAACCTAACTCAATTTGTTTTCCTTTCAATAAAAAACAGCAGATTCGAAGACCTATTTGCTCTGCAGCATTCTCGCAGGTCCAAATTGTCACTTTGTCCCCATCTTTTATTTCCAACAATTCATATAGTCCTTGCTCATAAAACTTTCGATCTTCTTCCAAGTAATTCCACTTCGTTTGAAATGAGGACTCCAACCAAGAAAAATAATGATTCAAGCCGTTATTTGTATGTATATTACTGATCGGACCTACCGAAAAATCTACCGGGAATCCGATAACTTGATGTCCTTTATCTCCAAAGCTTAGTTTTAAACTGGCTATTGCTGTTGCTCCAAATACTATATGTATCACGCAAACACCTCACCTTTTTAATTCTTGTGATAGTGATAAAATTCTATAAAAAAAACCAATACCCTTTATTTGGCATCGCTATAATTTGCAAAAAAATACAACCTCCCCTTCAAAAAAGGAAGGTTGCTTCATTTACCCTGTAATCATATCTTTCTCTTTCATTCCATGTATCTGATTTAAAATAAGTGCACCGAACATTTGAATGACAGTTTTTACGATTACTTGCCCTACAATGGCAGCTGGCACTGCTTCCCATGGCAGGAAGCCTGCTCCAAGCGGACTTAAGCCAACGATGACAAAAACTGCAGAATCCAGCAATCCTCCAACAAGACCACTATAAAATACCCGCCAAGCCATTGGCAATTTCAGTCGTGTATAGATTTCCGTATCTGCTGATTCTGCAAGTAAAAATGATAGTGCGGATGCTGCTACAATCATTAATGTGTCGCCTATTGAATAAGAAACGACTGCAGATAACAATAATGCTATGAAAATAAATAAATAGGTTTTTCTTCTTCCGAATTTGTTTTGCACAAGATCCCTGAAGATGAAGGTTGCTCCTACAAACAGTGTCCCCATCGGCACAATAAATATGCCAAATTCCAATGGAGCAAAGCGCGCCGTCACTACGTTGGCAATAACAATCGATAATAAATAACATAAAATTCTCATTGGTCTCTCCTCAACTAGTTTCGATTTTTCTAGCTAAACGCCTCTTTTATTTCCCCAAACAAGTGTATGGAGTTGAGGCAATACTCGAACATTCCGCAATTTTTCGTCTTCTACTACTTTGTCAATTAACGTTTCGTATTTCCCCAGCAAATGATCAATTAATTGCTTATTATCGCTCTCCGCAATATCATCATTACCGACTTGAAGATAAAAAGGAATGGCAGGATATCTGAGATGCAAATCCTTTGCATACTCATAATCTTCTTGATTAAAGACAACGACTTTTAATGAAACATGCTGACTGCTGTTTCGATTTTTTAGCTTTTCTATGATATCTGTAAGCATTGAATAATTTGTAGCCATTCCTGAACTCGGGGGTTTTGGCGAAATTGTTAACTCATCGATTTCATACAGCCATTCCTGCCATTTACTCCCCTGTGTCTCAACTGCGATTTGAATCTCGTTCTCTTTCAATATCTTGATGAGCAGTTCCAGATTCCGCAGGAGGACAGGATTTCCCCCCGAAATCGTCACAAAGGAAAAACCTTCGCCTCCAAGACGCTTTAAATCAGCCCAAATTTCTTCAGCGGTCATTTGAGCAATTTGATGTTTCCCACTGCCATCCCATGTGAATGCAGAGTCACACCAAGAACAGGAATAATCACAACCAGCCGTCCGCACAAACATCGTTTTCTGTCCTACGACCATGCCTTCCCCTTGGATGGTCGGTCCAAAAATCTCGATAACGGGAATTTTAATCAACTTCCATCCACTCCCGTCTTGCTTCAGCATAACTTGTTGGTGTTTCGTACAGGCGAACAAATTCAACCCGCAACCCGTTCGCATTTTGTTCGTGAAGAAGAGCCTCGTTCAACTTTTCATATATCCATACCACAATATTTTCTGCCGTCGTATTCATCAATGGCAGCGTTTCATTTAAATAACGGTGATCTAGATTAACTTCAATTTGTTGTTTCCAAATTTTTTTAATCTCGCTAAAATCAATGACTAGCCCACGTTTATCCGAATAGCCGCTTATCCCCAAAATCGCACGGTATGTATGGCCATGCAAACTTTTACATTTCCCTTCATAGTCATGCAAGTGATGGGCTGCATCAAAGGTAAATTCTTTACTTACGAGTACACGCTTAGAATGGTATTTCAAATGATTGCGCTGGATATCTAAATCTATTTTCTGGAGTTTCTCGACAATGTGAAATTCACCCATGTCTTAAAGACTCCTTTGTAGAGTTTAAATATTCATCCAGCCCTTTTTGACGTAGTTTACAAGAAGGACATTCCCCACAACCATCTGCAATTATGCCATTGTAGCAGGTTAATGTGCGTTCTCGAACAAAATCAAGAGCACAAAGTTCATCGGCAAGTTCCCAAGTTTGCGCCTTATTCAGCCACATCAAGGGTGTATCAATGACAAAGGTCTCGTCCATTGATAAATTCAGCGTAACGTTTAAAGATTTAATAAAAATGTCTCGACAATCCGGATATCCGCTAAAATCTGTTTCACAAACCCCTGTCACGATATGTTTTGCTCCTACTTGACTCGCTAAAACACCCGCAAATGACATAAACAGCAAATTGCGGCCAGGTACAAAAGTTGAAGGCAGCTCACCATCATTTCCGTCCTTTACTTCGATGTCATCACGTGTCAGTGCATTCGGCGCTAATTGATTTAAGAGCGACATATCCAAAATATGATGCTTCACACCAAGTTCGTTAGCAATCTCCTTTGCACATTCGATTTCAAGACGATGCCTTTGACCATAATCAAATGTCACTGCCTCAACCTCCGAGAAACGTTCCTTTGCCCAAAACAGACAAGTCGTACTATCCTGACCGCCACTAAACACAACAATTGCTTTTTCCTGATTCATCTATAAAATCTCCCTTTAATGAAAAAACAGCATTCTAAGAGAAATGCTGTTTCTTCTTAGTTTTTTTAAGAGGGTAGCTAAAACCTCTTCCTTCCTAAAGAAGGACTATGAAATTATTATCGGTTATCCACTTTTTCTGGATTTAAATCATGATTCATTAAACGGTAATTTGCCATCTCTTCATATTTCGTTCCAGGCTTTCCGTAGTTGCACCATGGGTCAATCGAAATCCCTCCGCGAGGCGTGAATTTCCCCCAAACTTCAATATATCTTGGGTCCAGTAATTCAATTAAATCGTTCATGATGATATTCACGCAATCTTCATGGAAATCTCCATGGTTTCTAAAACTAAATAAATACAGCTTCAGTGATTTGCTTTCTACAATTTTCTTATCCGGAATGTATGATATGTACATTGTCGCAAAATCAGGTTGACCTGTGATTGGACAAAGACTCGTAAACTCTGGGCAATTAAACTTTACAAAATAATCGCGGTTCGAATGAAGACTATCTACAGCCTCCAACACTTCCGGTGCATAATCAGATGGATACTGAGTGTTTTGGTTTCCTAATAATTTTAAATCGTTTAAGCCTTCTTCATTTTTTCGGCCAGACATAAAAAAACCTCCTTGAAAATGTTTCCCAACACTGTTCAAGAGAGGCTTACCGACTCACATTATAAAAAATATGAAAAAACAAAAAAAGCCATATCCGTGTTATGGACATGGCGTAATGTCATGTTTCCATAGTTTTTTATAGAGGGTATCAGCTATGAACCTCTCCCGAAATCGTTCGGGCATTTTATTCTTCATCATATTAATGAAAAAACATACTAAAGTCAACAGGTTTTTCCAAAATTATTTGGGTCAGGGTATATTGGAATTGTTATCAATCTTTAAAAACTCTACAACATGATTCTTTTGAATTCTTCAATAAATGCATCATAATGAAGCTTGACGGCAATTTTTGTCTTCCCTCTTTTACTTGTTGGACGATAGTCAATATAAGACATGCCCTTTGCCTCTGTACCTTCAATTACAGTTGCATCATAATATATGTAATCAACAAGGCTGGGATTCTTGACAACCATAATTGTCAGAAGATCATGCATAGGTGCACCAGGAATACCTGGTACAGATTTCTTGTAAAAATCAAAGTAATATTTGAATATAGGATCTAACATAAAGGAATAGAAATTTCCTCCATTTTCAGAGACAGCATCCACGATATCCTGAGTTATTACCGCATGTTGGGTGACGTTTAACGGAGTGATAGTTAAGTTATGTGCATAATTCAAAACAAAATTAGATGAAGTCGGGTCCCCATAGAAATTTGCCTCCGCCAGGGCAGATGCGTTCCCTGGAACAAAAAATGCTCCTCCCATTACGTAAAAGGAATTTACCATTTTTATTTGATCAGGGAATATTGTAAATACAGTTGCTAGAGTAGTAGAACGGCCAGTATCTACAATAATAAGCTCATGTTTATATTTTTCGATTATGGAGCGAATGGTATCAAAAGGGTAAACCTGAAATTGAAAATTATTTGGCGGTTGTATTGGACCAATACCGTTCTTTCCGTGAATTTCTGGATAATAGATCATAACTTCCTCTTTTACTGGCATAGAAGCACCGGGAATAACAGGAATGTCACTCCTACCTGCTAATTCCAACAAATAAGCAGCATTAGCTGTAGCCTGATCTTTTGAGACATTCCCGTAACTCGCTACAATACCAACCAATTCAATTTCAGGATCTAGTATGCAATACATAATGGCCAATGAATCATCAATACCAGGATCACAAAATAGAAGAATTTTCTTTGTCAAAGTTAGCCCCCTCTCTATCCCATATATATTCCAACTTTCTTGAACCATTCCTAAAGTATGGTGAAAAATCACTAAATTTACATTTAATGTAAAAATAAGTTATTCTTAGATAATAATTTATCGCTTTCAACCCAACATAATTCTTTGTTGAACGGGAAAACTATCATTAATAAAAGTAACGGACTGAAGGAATTTACCAGTGGGAAATCGAGAGTCTAAACGGTTTGTGCCGGTAGTTTTTCCAAAATTTCTTCGTCTAATTGAAATTTCAAGGAGATAAAAATGAATCAAAAAAATCATATTTACTTTTTAGTGGTTTCAAGTTTATTATTGTACACATTGAGTTTTTCTCCCCTCTTTATGGCAGTTGCGCAAGCCTCCAATGATCAGGAAGTTATCCCCACTTCTAAAGAGGCAACTAAAGTGGATTTATATAATAAAATCCAATCCTATAGTGAACAGCATAATTCACAGCCCATTGATGCAAAAATTGATCCCATTTGGAAAGCGATACCAGGCTATAATGGGCTGGAAATAAATGTAGAAGCCAGCTATAAAAAGATGAAGAAATACGGGAAATTTGATGAAAAAAAGATTGTTTTCAAGGAAATTCCACCAAAAGTCAGCTTAGAAGATTTAGAGGTCCAACCGATTTATAGAGGCAATCCAGAAAAACCAATGGTCGCGTTCTTAATTAATGTGGCTTGGGGAAATGAATATATCCCTAAAATTCTTGAAGTTTTAAAACAGCATAATACAAAAGCAACCTTCTTCTTGGATGGAAGTTGGACAAATAAAAATCCAGATGTTGCCAAACAGATTAAAGATGCTGGACATGAAATCGGAAATCATGCTTATAGCCACCCAGATCTCCAAAAACGCTCTATGGCTGAAACGCAGGAGGAATTAAAAAAGACGAATGATGTCATTGAACAAACCTTGGGCATAAAACCAAAATGGTTTGCTCCTCCAAGTGGAAGTTTTAATGACACAACAGTCAAAGTGGCGGACCAGCTCAACATGAAAACCATTCTATGGACGGTCGATACGGTAGATTGGAAAAAACCTGCGCCTTCTGAGATGGTTAATCGAGTTGTCTCTAAAATAGAGAACGGAGCAATGGTTCTCATGCATCCAACAGAGCCTGTCGCTGAGGGAATTGATGCCATGATTTCAGAAATAAAAGAAAAAGGATATCAACTTGGTACAGTTACCGAGCTGATGGATGAAAAACGGATAAAATAAATGCTAAAAAATCACCTCTTATCAAGGAGGTGATTTTTATCTCGTTTGTTGTTTTGACCATACAAAAAGGAAGTAGTTTCTTTTCAATTATCCAAAAATAGATTATACTTGACTGACAATCCTATTCCATAAGGAGGAATTTCCTATGACTGAGAATCATCAATCTGATGCCCCAAAGAAAAAAAGTCTGCAAGAGTTAGTAAAGCAGCAGCTTGAAAATAAAAAGAACCAATCTAATGGCGGTAAAGGGAAAATGAAAACTGACCTTTCCAGCCAAAAAATGAAAAGTCAGCAAACGAAAAAAGCTAGCAATACTCGCAGAAAAATGGGTGTCTAATGAACGGCCAAAATCGGAAAGATGTATTACCTGGTAGTACTGTTGATATTGTTTTAAAGAAGGATCAAAAAACAGGCACTCTTACCAGAGGCATTGTAAAAGATCTTCTTACTAAATCACCCACTCATCCCCATGGCATAAAAGTTAGACTAATTGATGGTCAAATTGGACGAGTTCAAAAGATACATTCTAATTAATAGCACACGAAAAAGCATTCAAATGATATTTCAATTCATGAATGCTTTTTTGTTCAACTTATTTGGAGTTACACACTAGTTTCTACTATTATATAGAAGAAACTCATATAAAAATTTTAAAAAATTTTTACTTTTTGAAAAATTCGCATCCTATTTTAGTTAGAAGCGAAATAATATGGGGATAATTCACTACTCTCAAGATTGTTAGATACTTAATATTTCTAGCTTCAATATCATTAAGTTTACATAATAAAATTATATCCACCTTAACATCTTACATACTTTCGTTTAAATCCAAGTCTCCCTCGCTCAAGATCCTTATGAATATTTGCGGATATATCCACTATACTACTTTTTTTCTTTTCCCGTTTAATTTCAACCTTCCCTATTTCCTCAGCAATTTGAATAGCCTTATCATGGACAGGTAAAAATGAAATTGCGGCTGTATATACAAAATTGCACATGGAGGATTTTGTTCGTTCGGGAGAATCATGAATCGTTTCTTTGATTTGGTCTAACATGGCAGAGATTTTGCTTGGATCAAATTCATGGTCAGGGCGATTACCAAAGAGCCAGCAGTAACAGCTCCACCCTGCTGACATTCTAAGTTCTTCGCCACTAGCAATCCACTTATCTGAAACTTGTTGTGCAATATTTGTTTCAGCCAATGTTACTGCAACTACATAGTCTGACAGCATATAAAAATAAGCCCCATCAATCCAGCGTTCAAAATCCTCCTCTGTCATAATCTTAGGGTCCGCAATAACGCCTGCAAAATACATGGCATCATAGTTACCCGTTTCGTATAGTTGCTCTGCTAAAGGCTGATTATTCTTGATTTTTTTAGCGATAGGTTTCATGGCACCCGTTGCCACACCAAATACTGGTTCATGAGCTCCATTACCCATGTACATCTTTTTCATTCGTTCTTTACCGAGGAGTTCCAGTTCCTCCATAACCGTTTCGAAATCCATTTTTTGCACTTCCTCCCCATTTAACAGGTGAATCTATTTACAGCATAAATCAAAAAAGAGCTGAAAGAAATACAGCCCTTTACGATGAATGCAACTTTGTTCTAACCTTCTATAATAGTAGAAATTTGCCATATAACACCGAATTTATCCTTCACTTGCCCATATGAAGGGCTCCAAGCCGTTTCTTGAATTGGCATAATTTCTTCTCCGCCTTCACGAAGCTTTCCATAAACTTCTTTAGACTTTTCCACATCATCAAGAAGGATGGCTACATCGACTTGAGATCCTGTCTCATATGGTTGTCCAGGGAAAGTATCAGATAGCATTAAAAATGTATTATTAATTCTTAATTGTGCATGGATTACGCGATTTTTTGCTTCTTCAGGCAGTGGGTAATCAGGGTTTTCAGGCATTTCCCCATACGTTTGAACCCCTAAATTTTCTGCTTCTAAAGCTTCTTCGTAAAATTTTACAGCTTCTAACCCATTGCCATTCATTCTTAAATAAGCATGTACACCTAAAATCATTAAATACACCTCTTCTTTCAAATTAATAAAACATAATTTTGAAATTCTTCTACTTCTTACATGTAGATTACCACAAATATCATGCCCATTTTTACTTTTTTTAATTAACTTAATAAAAAACGTATAAGAACTTGAACACGAGCTATACTATTAAAGATTTCACTTCGACTCCAATGATTGGGAGGGTTAACCCGATGGATGGGATTCATTGTTTTCATTGAAGAACATTAACTCCTATAAGCTAGAGCATGTTATGCGAAAGCGAGGCAGTGTGTCGTGGATAACATAACGCAAGTGTAATCAAAACCCGGAATTTATTCCGGGTTTTTAATTTTTTAAAAAAAGTGAATGAAATATTCTACTCATGTGTTTTATTTTCCCAATAAGTAATGCACACAACAAAAAAGAACACGTTTGATCAAAAATATAATCAAAGTGTTCATAAGTACCCTCATCATTTTATCCTAATGTTAATTCTTCAACCGACTTCAGAAAATTTCCGCGGCTATATTTCCCAAAAGAATTTATATCTCCCTTAAAAAAATGCTTTACCATATACTCTTGTGCTCCAACAAGTGAACAGTCCCTGACAATCATAATGTGCTTTAAAAACGCACTGAAATATTCACTTGATAAGTTACCTCCATTATTAACCGTCATAGCCATTTGCCCCTTTCCCCCAGATCAGCTACAGCAAGATATTGAATTTTCCGCTCCTAAGTTCAAACTGCAAACCCCAGTTTCCGGCAGTTCAAGCTCTACTATTCTCGATGCCTCAATGTCTCCTGAAAGATAGGCCACAATCGAACGGATTTGTTCGTAACCCGTTGCCATTAAGAATGTTGGTGCACGACCATAGCTTTTCATGCCAACAATATAAAAGTTTTTCTCTGGCTGTCTTAAAATGGCTTCTCCATGAGGGCGAACTGTTCCACAGCTGTGGAGATTGGGATCAATCAACGGGGACAGTGCCTCCACGCTTTCGGTTGCTGGATCGACACTTAGCCTAATTTCTCTCAAGAATGAAAAGTTAGGACGGCTGCCCGTATTTGCAATAATTTCATCAATCTCCGGAAGTACAAAAGCTTCTCCTTGATAATCGCCTTTAAGCGCTATTCCGCTATTTTGATTTTCCAACTGGTGAATCTTAAAAGGTGTAAAGACCTTTACTTGACCGCTATCAACTAACTGATGTATACGGCTTCCCAGTATCCCCCTTGCTTCCAGAGCGTCTTTTTCTTCTCCACCATATGCATTTTCAACGTTTTGCTTCCGCATTATCCAATATATTTCAACACTGTCACCTAACTGTGCTAGTTCTAGGATGGAATTAATGGCTGAATGTCCACCTCCAACAACCGCAACCCGTTTATCGTTATATCTTTCACGATCACTTCCCGTAATATCTGGAATGCCATAGTAGATGTGTTGATTAAGTTCTCTTTCTTCAGCAGTCCAAATATTATCGGCATTGATCGGGTTGGGATTTGCCCACGTTCCTGTTGCATCAATTATCGCCTTTGCCTCAATTCTTTCAGTGACACCCTTTTTCTCGACATAAATAATAAAAGAAGTTTTCTCCCTACCCGAATTTTTCATCTTATCTAAACCCTTTTTGCTTATGGACACTACTTTAGAGTTACAATACAGCTTATTTTGAATTTCCGGCAGCTTTGATAAAGGCTCTAAATATAATTCAACTAACTCCTTCCCAGTAGGAATTTCCTCTGCTGAAGGCTCATTCCACCCACTGCTATTCAGTAATTTTCTCGCAACTTTGTCTATGTTATATTGCCAAGGGGAGAAAAGACGTACATGGCCCCATTCCAGAATATTGCTCCCAACACTTGAACCTGATTCAAATACTATGAATTGTTCCCCGCAAGCGGCTAAATGTGCAGCGGCTGCTAATCCAACCGGTCCCGCACCAATAACAGCAATGGGTAATTGGTTCAACTTACTGCTCTTGTTATTCAATATTTCAACTTCAACTTTACTAGACCCACAACAACTACAAGCAATTCCCTTGCTTTCTCCACAATTACTCATACTAAAACCTCCACATTCAATTTATTTGCAAAATGCAAGTATTATTTCAAAAACAAAAGCAAGATTTCTCTTGCTTAATATAAAGGTTTGCAACAAACAGAGGATTTTGACATTGCTTCGTTTAATAATGTAAGTGAACGAATAACTGTTTCTCTTTCAAATTCGTTCATATGAGAAAATACCTCATCAAGATAGGCATTCATAGAATGATCAATATTGGTTGCCACGAATTTCCCTTGCACGGTTAAACTTAAAATGGATACTCGTTTATCTTGGTTTGAAGGTGTTTTCTTTACTAATTCCATATTGACCAATGTTTGTATTTGTCTGCTAAATGTAGTAATATCCATCGCTAAGGATTCAGCTATTTGCTGCATGGAAGGTTCAGAGCGTTTATCAATTTCATAAATGATATGACTTTGCACCTGTGAGATATCAAAGTTGCCAACCGAACAGCAATTCTTATCTAATAAACCGAATCTTCTCGTTAGTACATGGAAAATTTCTCTTTTGTTTTCCATATTTTCACCTCTTGACATATTTATACTTTATTTATTTGCAAATTGCAAGTAATTTATTTAGAATTAACTTATTCTTTTATAGGAGGGATTTATCGTGTCAATTTTAATCCGAGAAGTTAAGGAAGATGACTGGGATCAAGTGAATTTTATTTATGCAGCAGGGATTGCTACAAAAAATGCAACATTTGAAACAAAAGCCCCCTCTTCATTTGAAGAATGGTACGGGAATGCATATCCTTCTTGCTCACTAGTTGCCGTAGAAGGGACAACAATTTTGGGCTGGTGTAAACTAACCCCTGTTTCTTATAGAAATGTGTATTCAGGGGTTGGAGAAGACAGCATCTATATTCATCCAGAAGCAAAGGGCAAAGGTATTGGCAATCTGCTCCTGAAAAAGCTGATAATCAACTCGGAAGCACAAGGTTTTTGGACGTTAGAAGCCAAAATCTTTGTTGAAAATGAGGCGAGTATTCAATTACATAAGAAAAACGGCTTTAAAGTGGTTGGTATTCGTGAAAAAATTGCAAAAAGAGATGGTGTTTGGCGGGATAGTTTACTTCTAGAAAGAAGAAGCTCTGTCATTGGTTTGGATTAAATCGAATTCAATTATTAATTGTATAAATATAGGAGTAAGGAGTGATCACATGTTTAAATGTCTTTGAATTATTAGAATTCATTAATAAAGGAGCCAATTATGCCTATAATTTTCAATGATTTTTTCAGAGATGAATTAAAAATTTCAGTAAAATTCGAAAGCGGAGATTTTCCTGTTATTTGTGGAATGTAGCTCGTTTCGGGGCAAATAAGGGGAGATTTTCCGACTATTCTATGAAACTCCATCTATTTCCACGTATTTCAAGTCGATAGGCGGAATTTCTCCTTCTATTTAAGCCTTTTGTTAGTTTCATTTTCTAATTAGGCGGAATTTGTCCCGTTATTTATAGATGAGACTTCCATATTTTGCACGACATTCCACTTTATTTTGGGATTTCTTGATACCAAAAAATCTTCTATTCAACTGCTGTTTCACTCCCCCAATTTTGTTAATGAGGGTTCTATACAAGGTTTTCGATTCAACCCCAATCATATTAAGAACTACTTAGGTAAAATAAGCAGCAATTTTTTCTTTCAATTGCTGCTTACGATAAAATACGCTAGATACTTTCAGGCAAATGATGCTTATACATTTCTAACGCATCCGTGTTCTTTTGAAGAACTTCCATCGTTTTAAAGTTAGGCTTACTATAAATTCCAGTATAATCCTTTTCACCTAATTTTTTATTTACTGAAAAAGCTAATTTTTCTTCATCCAATGAAAATTGTGCATCAATGCCTGGCTTGTTTCCGCGCGCGTCTATACGGACCCATTTGTTTAGAGAAGTTAAATATACGGCATTCATGGCATGTAGGCAAAATCCTTTTTCTGGTGAATCAAACAACATTAAACGCTGATAACAAAAACCAGTTGGAATACCTTGTGAACGCAGTAGCGCTGCTAAAAGGTTGGATTTCGCATAGCATATCCCCTCTTTGTGATATAGTACCTCTGAAGCCGCTCGTGTTACTCGTCTTCCTTGGATATCCCATGAATGGGAAATTTCATCACGAACAAATTCAAATGCACTTCTTACTTTTTCTTCGTCAGTTTGATTACTATTAAATAGTTCTCTAATTTTGTCTTGAATTATAGAATTTGAATAATTCACTTCATCCAATTCAAATAAATAATCATCTAAATTAGCAGACTCGCAGATTAAATTCATTTACCCTCACCCACCATTTATTTTCATGCATTTATATGTATTATAATACATTGATTGAAAGCTTAATAGAAAAAACGCTAAACCAATACGGTTCAACGTCATTCATTGCTATGGTTTAATTTGCAATTCTTTTATAAATCGCGCTTTTATTTCAAGCCAGTCTTCCTTGATGATGCTGTACATCACCGTATGACGGATTTTGCCTTCCTTTCGAATCATGTGATTTCGCAGAACGCCTTCTTTTGTTGCTCCTAGTCTCTCGATTGCTTTTTGTGAACGCAGATTTTCATGCCCTGTTTTAATTTGTACGCGGTTCAGCTTCATTTGTTCAAAACAGTATTCAAATAATAAATATTTACAATTTGTGTTCACATCAGTTTGCCAATATTCAGGAGTAATCCATGTTGAACCAATTTCAATCCGTTTATGTTTTTCGGCAATATCCAGAAAGGATGTACTTCCGATTATTTGATTGGTTGCTTTATGAATAATCATGAACATGTAGGATTGACTCTCTCCACGTTCTTTGATGGCATTTTCGACATACTGCAAAACCGCCCCCTTAGTTAATAAAGAAACCGACATATGCTCCCAAATTTCCGGATAATTTGCCGCATTCAAGATACCCTCGATATCTTCTGCTTGAACCGGTCTTAATAGTACAACTTCATTTTCAAGATAAATTAATTTTTCCAATTTTATTCCCTCCCTCTATTTCTAGTTAAAAGGAAATTTGATATGATAAACAGTATCAAAAACGAAATATTTAACCATATCAGGAGGCTTGGATTCTTGGAAATCTCAATTATATTTTCACAGAAACAACCAAAGTATCTGGATATATATGAACAGCTAAAAACTATGATTGTAAATCAAACTTTGACTGCAAATGAAAAGCTCCCCTCCAAAAGAAATCTCGCTGCTCATCTAAATGTTAGTATCCATACGATCAAAGAAGCTTACGAGCAATTAGCAAGCGAGGGGTATATTTATAGTGTCGAGCGTTCTGGGTACTTTATTTCAGATTATGATATGGAATGGGATCAACCAAGTCAATACGAGGAGAACGAGATTCCTAACCCCATTCCTGAAATTCGTTACAATTTCAAAAATGGACAGGTTGATGAACAAGCATTCCCATTAAGATCCTGGTTAAAGATCTATAAAAGTATGTTCAGTTCAAGTATTGTTCCGAATGGGGATTGGCAAGGCGACTTGGCATTAAGAGAACAAATCGCTCTCTATCTAAAAAAATCAAAAGGTTTCACTTGCGGCTTGGATCAAATTTATATCTATAGCGGTACACAGCAACAGCTGAATGAATTGTGCCGTTTTTTCGGAAATGTACAGGTTGCCATGGAGGAGCCTGGTTTCAGAAGAGCAACTGCCATTTTCCAACAAAATCGATTAAATATTCAATATGTTCCAATTGACGACAAAGGCGCTTCAATTCCTGCGCATCCATGTCAGTATTATTACATAACACCTGCACATCAATTTCCTTTTGGAGGGGTAATGCCTATCGAAAGAAGGATTGATTTATTGAAATGGGCGAAGGGAAATGGGGCCTTTCTAATTGAAGATGACTACGATTCCGAATTTCGCTATAAAGGAAACCCGATTCCTCCATTAGCACAAATCGATCAACTCCAGCGTGTCATCTATTTTGGTACATTTTCGAAAACCTTAATGCCTTCTATTCGTATCAGTTATATGGTGCTGCCTAAAGTTCTTGTAGAAAAGTACAATATGTTTTACCGTGACCAAAAATCAACCGTCTCTAAAATAGACCAACGTGTAATTGCAGATTTTATGGAAAGCGGCTTCTACACAAGGCATATTGCTAAAATGAGGACATTGTATCGAAGAAAGCGCGAGAAACTAATCGCGTGTTTACAGGCTAATTTAGGCTCAGATTATGAAATCATTGGAGATGCAGCAGGGTTGCATATCGTTTTGAAGCTGCCAAAACGGATAAACGAAACGAACGCCATAAAGCTCGCAGAAAAGGTTGGAATCGCTATCGATCCGATTTCGACTTCCTATCAACAGAAAAAGATCGAGAATTTCGTCATGATCGGTTATGGGGGCATACCCTATAATTCAATTGAAGAAGCTGTACTCCTCCTTGCATCTCAATGGAAAAATCACCATCAGTAATAAATTTGATGGTGATTTTATTTGGATTGGGCTTGATTTTATATGGTGTTTGCGGACCGCTTCAAGTGCTGATAAAGGATTTGGCAACTGACTTTCTTTTTTTAGCTATTTCTTACATTATGTTGTAAGTGTAATGACGATAGTTTGTCTTAACTGTAATTAGATATAAGCCAACTTTAATAGGGTTTATCTTCTTATAAATGGATGTTAAACTGTGCGAAAATAATTTTTTGGATCCCTAAAATGACTCCCCAAACGATGATTCCTGCAAAAAGTGACAAAATAAAGGAGAATGAGTGTTTTAGCATCATATAAACTACTAGCAATAAAACAATCGTTGCTGGCAACCCGAGAATAACTCCCATGGTAAATGTTTGGATTTGCTTAACAGTTTCACCTTGTACCGTTAACCAAAAAATACTTAACAGACTGATTAACGGCAATGCTGCAATAATTCCTCCATATAGAGGGAATTTTTTTGCTAATTCCGTCACACAAGCAATTATTAAAGCTGAAGAAAAAAGTTTTACCCATAACATCATTTTGCAGCCTCACTCAATAAACGAAAAGCTTGTAAGACTTGATTTTTTTCTTCTTCAGTTAGCTTATTCAGTGCTGATTGCAGCTTTAATTCGTCTAATTCTGTGTTTTGTTTCACAACTTGTAAGCCTTCATATGTTAAATTCAAAAATACTTTTCTTTGGTCCTTATCACTGCGATGCTTTTGAATCCAGCCGTTTTTATCAAGTTTTTTCACATGCTCCGAAGCAGTATTTTGTGAAATGCTTAAAGCTTCAGCTAAAAACCTTACTGTAACCGCTTCTTCTTTCTGTATGATTTGTAAAATTCGAACACTCTGATGTGAAATTGTCTGTTCATGAATTGGATGTAGATAATAATAAATGTCCGTAAAGTATGTATTAAGTTCCATATTGCACCTCGAATTTATATCGTTGATACAGATTATATCGTAAATGCAGATATAAATAAAGCTATAAATAGTTGTTTTAGAAAAACTAAAGCTTCATTACATAAACCAATTTGAAAATACTCATATTAGTTTTGAAGGAGCTGAAAATATGACAAACAACAATGAGTACGAGAAAAATAAAAACCCATTAGACGTTTCACAAGAACAGGTCCGTTTTAGTAAAGATGAGGAATACGGACTAATCACGGTTGATCATCCAGAAAGACAGAATTCTGAAAAGCTATCGATGAAGGAAGTTCTTAAGAAAATGGATAATAATCAAGGTGGCATGGCATAAAGAATTCAGATTAAATAAAAATAGCCTGTCAGGATTTTATAGATCCCAACAGGCTTTTTAGTATAGAGATAATCCAGAAAAGTTACCCCAAATAAATTTTATTAATCATTTTTAATTTTCGGCATTGGCTGTGTTTGATATACTCGTGAGTTTTCAGGTACGGATTGTGTTAACCAAATATTCCCGCCAATTACTGAATTGCGTCCGATTGTTGTGTCTCCGCCAAGTATAGTTGCCCCTGCATAGATGACAACATTGTCCTCAATATTTGGATGGCGCTTAATTCCTTTAATTGGATTTCCGTGTTCATCCAATGGGAAGCTTTTTGCGCCTAATGTTACCCCTTGATAAATCTTTACATTTTTGCCAATCGTACAAGTTTCCCCAATTACGACCCCAGTACCGTGGTCAATAAAGAAATACTCGCCTATGGATGCACCAGGATGAATATCAATACCTGTTAACTGGTGCGCATATTCAGACATAATTCTAGGAATAATCGGCACGCCCTCTTTGTATAGTTCATGTGCAATTCGGTGTATGCTGATTGTTTGGATGGATGGATAACTCAGTAAAATTTCTTCCGTTGAAGTCGTTGCCGGATCCCCGTTATAAGCAGCTTGAATATCTGTTTGCAGCATTCTGCGAAGTTCCGGAAACTTATTGATTAAGTTCATCACAATTTCTTCTGCCCGTGAAGCAATCTCATTCGCAGGTAAATTGTTATCATTCGTAAGTACTTTTTCAATTAAGTCTTTCAGATTTAAAGCTGAGATTCTTAAATTATTCCCAATTGTGATATTCAATCTAGTATCGTCTTTTGTGACTTTATCACATAAGCATGGGAAAAGCGCCGAACGGAAATTGCGCAAGATTTTATAAATTGTTTCTTGCCCCTCAAATCCGATTGTTTTATCTATCGCAAAATAGTCTTTATGTATATCTTCCAATGACTTTGAAATATTTGGTATTTCATTATTTAACCATTCATTTAATTTCATTGCACATTTAGCCCCCTTAGTTAATAATATAAATCTAATTTTTCTCGTCTGTCTATTATTCTAAGATACTCTTAGTATTAAGTAAATAACTTCGAGTTGAAGTATTAGATTATTATAATCAGAATCTTCTATTTTGTGAAAAAATAAGGCAAAAAAAGAACGATTTGCTTGTGATGCAAAATCGTTCGGCATTGTCAAACAAAACTATTATTCATACACTTCTTCATTTACTGTATGTAATAAACGTTCCCCATTTAATCCTTTTAACATATTTTTTAATGCAATTTCGACCATTTTATCCCTTGTTTCTTGTGTTCCACTCCCAATATGTGGAACGGCAATTAAATTATCCAGCGTGAGTAAAGGATGCTCTTTTCGGATAGGTTCTTCTTCGAATACATCCAGCCCGGCTGCGAAAATTTTCTTTTCACTTAAAATTTTATATAAATCTTTTTCGTTTACTGTCGATCCTCTTGAAACGTTTACAAAAACGCTTGTCGGCTTCATGAATGCGAATTGCTCATAACCCATCATATGATAGGTTTCTTGTGAGGCTGGAGCTAACATGACAACGTAATCCGATTCCTTTAACAGAGATTCAAGGTCCCGATACTCGACATCTAGTTCAGTCTCGGTTTGTGGATTTCGTCTGCGATTATAATAAACCACATCCATATTTAGAGCCTTTGCTTGCTGCGCAAGGATTTTCCCAATACGCCCCATGCCGATGATGCCCAATTTTGCACCCGAAATCTTTTGCCCCGCAAATAAATATGGCCCCCAGCTCTCCCATTTATTATCTTTTATAAATTGCATACTCTCAACTACCCGTCTTGCACAAGCAAACATCAATGTTAACGCAAGCTCGGCAACTGCTTCCGATAATACATCAGGAGTATGACCAACCGGAATTCCGCATTTAGTTGCTTCTTGTATATCAACATTGTCAAAACCAACGGCCATCAAACTGACAATCTTCAATTTTTTGGCATGCTCGAAAAATTCTTTGTCCAGCAGATCCGTCACATTTGTAAAAATAGCATCTGCATCAGCTACTTCTTTCAGGAGCTCATTTCTTGGCATGACGCTATTTTCTTCTTTCCACATCACCACTTCATAGTCTTCTGGAATCATTGAAAGCATCGGGGATTGAATTGAACGAGTAAATAAAATCTTCATCCTTCCACATCCTTTATCTTTTTGTATAATTTTACAGCATTTTCCTAGTGGAAACTATGGTTGAATTCATAAAAGAAGAATGATGAAGAACATTTGGGAAGGGTAATTTTAAATGAAACAGGGCTCGCTTTAGGAATCTAGACAATTTTGTTGAAAATCCAGACAATTTGAAGGATAATCTAGACACTTTAAACATTAATCTAGACACTTATAGCAATAATCTAGACACTTCGAAATTTAGTGACTTATTAGACTGCATTTAACTTCAAAGCGTGTTTCAAATTCCCTTTTCTAAAAAAGCATCTTATAAAACTTAGACTCAAATCTAAAACAATGACCCGAAAAAATCCGTTATCCGTATCAAGAGAAAACTGAGAAACCCTGTTATTGCGCGAAGCAGACCGGTTTTTACCAGCACAAAAATGGAAAAGAAGATGAGAAAACCAGTATTTACTACAGACAATACACGAGTTATCCCGTTAAATATGTTCAATTTTGCTAATAAATATAAAAAGACATATAAAATTATGCCCATAATAACAAGTTGAATCATTGTTGACCCTCTCTCTTTCAGTAGCAAAAACAACGTTGCCGCATCTACAACGTTGTTAGCTGATTATTATCTGCTTTCAAGTAAATAACTAGTTCTTGACGATATACAGAATCCTCCAAATAGTGGTCTAACGTATGGAAATCATATTTAAAGCTCCCAAATGGGAAAGTTACATTGTCTCCCTGTACCGCAGCCAGCAAACCTGCCACATCATTGGATACCATTTCCAGTACTTCTTCTCCAGTTTCTGTTAATACAAAAATAACATTCATCAAAATTCTCTCCTTTATTATGCCCCAACAAATAGTGTTGCTTGGCAAATCGCTATAAAAAATTCGGGTTGTTGAATTGGGCTATTGTCATTGATTTGCAGGCTTATATGAAACTCTCCATTCGCCTTGCCAACAGCAGCACCTTCTCGATATTCCGCTTTCCATTTTGCAATCTCTTCTTGATCAATTAAAAAACGCGACCAATCTTCGAATTCTTTTTCTAATACAATTTTCATCTCACCATTAGTAATATAGAGAGTGGGAATGCCGATTCGCCAGTTTTCATAAGAAATAAGGTATTTTTCCTTAGTGGCTGCCTCGACTCCTTCGAACCAAAGCTTTCCTCTTCTACTGATTTTTTTTACAGTAAATAGTTGTTGCCTGTTATGATCTAGCACATCATATTTTAAAAAGTATCGAAAATCCAGCGTTTTATCAAAGGTTCTTTTTAAGAAATTATCGTAAACTCTTCTTGAATAAGCAACAACTTGTCCATTTTCAGCTAAAACAGGGACATCACCTGTATATTCGATTGCTTCGGGATGTGTATATGTATATGATTTCATTTCAAATTACCACCAAATTATATATTTACCCTAATAATAGTAGAACAAAATTCAAATTTTAGAAAGTTTGAGCTACCCAATTGAAATTTTCAACAAAAAAGGCTCCACAGCAAAATGCTGCAGAACCTTTTCAAAATCCATTATGAAAGGACTAGGTATGCCCTAGCCGACTGTTATGGGAGCAAAAAATTCATCGTAAAGGGCACGTAAAATTTGATTTTCCGTTTGAGAAAGGACGCCAAAAACTAAACTAACCTCTGATGAACCTTGGTTAATCATTTCGATATTAGCACCAGTTCTTGAAATTGCTGCTGCTGCACGAGCTGCAAGGCCAGTATTATTGCGCATACCTTCGCCAACAATCACAATCATCGAAATACCGTGACGGAAGTATACATCATCCGCATGCAATTCTTCTTTTACGCGAGTAACAATACGCTGTTCTTTTTCTTCCGTCAATTGGTTCGAACGAATAATGACGGAGATATCATCTAAACCTGATGGTGTATGCTCATAAGAGATTTGCTCTTCTTCAATAATTTGCAGAAGTTTGCGACCGAATCCTATTTCACGATTCATTAGATATTTTCTAACATATAAAATTGAAAAACCACTATCTGCCGAAATTCCAGTTACTGGTCTACCTGTTAAAGTACGACTTGGCAGAATTTTTGTTCCCGGTGCAGACGGGTTATTTGTATTTTTAACGTTAACTGGAATCCCTAGTTTATAAACAGGCATTAAAGCTTCGTCATGAAATACAGAAAATCCTGAGTACGATAATTCACGCATTTCACGGTAAGTGATTTCTGAGATCCCAACAGGATCATTTACAACTTTTGGATTTGCCGAGAATACACAGTCTACATCTGTAAAGTTTTCATATAAATCTGCTTTCACGCTAGCCGCCAGAATCGAACCTGTAATATCGGATCCGCCACGGTCAAAAGTACGTAAAATCCCGTCTTTTGTATATCCAAAGAATCCTGGGAATACAACGATTTCATCCCCACTTGCTAAATCCTTAAGATTTTCATACGTTTCAGGAAGTGCATATGTGCGTTCTGGGAAGTCATTTAAAACTAACCCATCTTTGGGACTTACATATTTTGCAGGTAATCCAATGGAGTTGAAATACTCAGCAATAAGTTTTGCGTTATTGTCTTCTCCACTAGCTTTCATATTATCAATGAAAACAAATTCATTTGATTTATCGTAAGCGAGACGTTCTTGCAAATCTTTTGCAATCACTTCGCAAATTGAATTATCTAGACCAAGGTCCTCTGCAATCTCTTTGAATCGATTTACAACCGTTTGTAACTTTTGCGTTACATCACCATTGTTTAGTGCTGCATCAGCTAATTCGATTAATAGATCCGTTACTTTAATATCATCGCCGAAACGTTTACCTGGAGCTGATACTGCAATAATCTTTCTTGCAGGATTGGATTTTACTATATTTGTTACTTTTCTAATTTGTTCTGCATTAGCAACGGATGTACCACCAAATTTACATACAATCATTTCACCAAATCCTTACTATTCAAAATTGTATTTCCCGAAAAAACATTTGATTGTTCACAGTGTACAAGTTTTTACAACCTGACGTCAAGCCTATTTATAGAAATCGATAATATTTGTACTCTAAAGTAATCATAAAAAGAAAGAAATCTGTATTACTTTATCGCATTATCAGATACGGGTTCATTAAATCATTCAGTATATTATATGTAAATTCTTGATTTAGGAACGCATAATTGCCTAAAACTAAAGAAAACTACACCTCATTGACAACGTATTAATCCAGTTATGATAACCAGAAATACGAAAAGAAAACCGTGTACATCGTTTGCACACGATGCACACGATTGATCATCAATCTGGTTACTTGTTTTATCGATTTTTAACACGTCAATTTATTATATAACATCTTGACTGTTTCGCAAGACACAATAATTGTAATTTGTATACAACTTTATTTAAGATTGATCACTTGTAGATACAAAATATCATCAAATGAAACAATTTGTCCTTCTTCTTTATTAAATACCTTTATACTACCCTTTTCTACTCCAATTCATGTGATTATTTATGGAAGCGGGTTTAGAGAAGTCAAAATTGAGACCATCACAATTAACATCAACATTAAGACAACATCTAGCTTAATAGTTGATTCTAGATTCGCTACTTTCCCCTTTTTCATTTTTCTCCGGATAACCGCTCCGAGAATTACAACGACCACTACAACCGCAATTTTAGCTAATAAAGCAATTCCCCAATCTGTTAAAAGCGCTTCTTGATTCGGCAAATAAAAATACGTTGTAATACTTCCAGTTATCGTCAACAAAATAATACTGTATAAGGCACCCTGTGAAAATACTGGTAAAAAATATTTGACATAAATCCGCTGTTTTCGCCAGAACAGAGCAATATAAATGATTCCTGCAACCAAAAAGGATGCTGCAAAAAGATGGAGACAATTTAAAGCAACTAGAGCGTAAGTAGGTTCAAATTCCTGTGTATGGCCGTTTAGACTTTTAATGATTCCTAATAGGAGGACCCAACAATAATCGAACAAAGAATTTTTGAACAATAATAAAAATCCGAATAACCCAAAGACGAGAGAGGCAATCCATAACTTTCCAAAATTTGTTCCAACGGGAAAATCAAATTCAAACACAATCCCATGTATTGTAAAGACATTCATTTGAGCAAATAAGAAAGCAATTAACCCTATTAAATGTAAAACTTGAAAAATCATCCCATAGAATATATATTTCTTTCTAACTTCAAAAGAGTAAGTTCTGACAAGCTGCCAAAGGAATACCCATCCTACTAGCAATAAAAAACCGAGATAATAGATAGATTTAGAGATATAGATGCTGATCTTAGAAATATTTTCTTCTTCTGTCACTTCGATAGTTTTATCGACAACCTCTTGAGGCGTTGTTGGCTCCCCTTTTTTCACTATCCCAGGTACAGTTTCTTCTTTGATGTATTCCTCGTTTTTTAACGGTGGAACCTTCCATTTTACTTGGAATGCATAGGATCCTTCAACTGCGTGGCCATCAGTTGAAGAAATGATATAATATTCCACTCGATAAATTCCATTTGGCAATTGTGGAATTTGAACTAGGATGAGTTTTTGATCTTCGCTAATTGATGAAGAATTTATGACTATTTCTTGATTATTTTCATTCCATACTTTGAGTGAAAAATTTTTATCTACTTTGCGATTAGATCGGATGGAGATTTCACTTGGCGAGGATGCAAGGACACTGTTTGGTACGGGCGATTCTTCTACAACAAAAGAATGACCTTCCACTTCTGAAACTGACATAAAAAGAAAAGCAATACAAAAGAAGTAAATAAACATTTGCACAAGTTTGTTCGTCATTTGCTTCTCTCCTTCAATACTATCTACCTATCTTATTCAGCATTTCTCAATTTGGAATCCGTTTTATGGGATTTAACGCAGATTGGACTGAAACGCATTTCATCCTGCTGATGGCAGAAATTCTACAAAAGAGCTTCATAAAAAATGGTAAAATTAAAAATATTTGAAACCTAGACGTCCTTTTAGTCGTTTTAGGGGGAAAAAATGAGGTGTTCTGCATTTGGAATCTGCTGAAGAAATGGAACAAGCATTAAACCTGCCTCAAGATAAAGAGGCGTGGCTAATAGAAATTATGGAATTATACGGGGAAAACTTAACCAAGCTGGCTTATAGTTATGTGAAAGATTGGGGGAAAGCACAGGAAATTATCCAGGACATTTTCATTCTTTGTTATGAAGGTTATGAGCAAAATCAAGCAATCAACTATTTTAAATCTTGGATTTATAGAGTAGCAATTAACAAGTGCAAAGACTCGCTTCGAACTTCATGGGTGAAAAGAGTTGTAGTGAATTCTCATCTCTTTACTTCACAAAAGTCAAACACCATATCCCCTGAAGAATATTCAATTACTCAGGAGGATTCTTCCATCCTAATAAATTCAGTATTTGCATTAACCATCAAATATCGAGAAGTCATATTGCTGCATTATTATGAAGGCTTATCCGTTAAAGAAATTGCCGAGGTGCTCAATAAAAATGAAAACACTGTAAAAACGCGATTAAAACGGGCACGGGAAATCATTAAAGCAAAAGTGAAAGGAGTGCTGTAAATGGAAGACAAACTAAGAAATTTACAATCCATGCTGGATAAAACCATCTATAAGGACCAAAAGTTTACGGAAAATCAACAAAGACAAATCCTTAGCCGAGCGAGAAACAAGGCTTTAACCGATAAAAAAAAGCGATTTATCCCAAGCGTTGTATTTGGTTTATTTTTAGTTGTGTTTTCTTTCTTGCTTGCGCAGTTATTTAGCAAGCATGATGGAGCTGCAATTTCGATTACAGACCCTTACACTTCTTCCACAGTTGAACAAGTGGATGCTACTGAAAAGGATTTCTTGCTTGAGTGGCTTTCAGATTCGATGGATAGAGGAAA
This sequence comes from Lysinibacillus fusiformis, assembly GCA_030027265.1. GTDB lineage: Bacteria > Bacillota > Bacilli > Bacillales_A > Planococcaceae > Ureibacillus > Ureibacillus fusiformis_A. The sequence goes on from JASENG010000005.1 coordinate 232,282, forward strand.
TCATGATTATATAACCTCCTATCATTCAAATTTAGTGGTAGGTAGTGTGACCGACAAATTAAAAAGAGGCGATGTCATTTATTATGCAATTTCATCGGAACAGTATATCGCTCGAATCGTTGGACTTCCGGGTGAAAAAATTGAGATTCAAGATGGGCAAGTTTTTATTGATGAAAAAAAATTAGATGCCTTTTATGGAAAAGCTACTGTCAGAGGTCTGGAGGAAAAGCAGTTTTTCGAGGCGGTAAAAGATACGAATAGCCAAAATACTATAAACGAAGAAGGATATAAAGAATATTTTTCAACAGATATGGCTGAAGTTTTAGTTCCGGAAAATTCATACTTTGTTTTAGTAGATCTTTGGTCAAGAGGTACTGACAGTCGTACTTTAGGTCCGATTCATATCGATGAAATTGATGGAGTAGTGCTTGGTTATCAAGAATAATTCAAAAAAGGATAGATTGAGCCATTCATGCATGCTCCCCCCTATCCGATTGGTTGGCGATGTTTACTTAACAGTTTATAATTCAGATTATCAGTTAATCCCGTAAGATTTATGCAAATTAAGCGATTACACATGTAATGGCTATGCATATGCCAATTACATTTTTTACTTTTAGCCTTTTAGTATGCTGCGCGACACACTTGCATGGCGCATTATGAAAATGATGATTTTCACACTCACTTATGCGATTGCGTGGATTAATATGTTTACCAAGACAAATACATTTACAAAGCTTTTTATACTAGAAAGCCTCCCTTCAATATTAGTAGATTCGCTCTAATATAGGCAAAACCAGTAATATGTTGGGAGACTTCAATTTAAATTCTTAAAGAACAGGTCTATTTTTCTTTGGTTGGAGCAGAGAAAACAAATTCTAGTTTTTCATTCACTAGTTTTAATTTGGCCTTTCCCTTTTTCCCGCTTTTCCATGTAAATCGAATTTCCCGTGTCTCTTTACCTGTCAATAGTTTCTTGGCATCAGTTGGTGTAATTTTACCCTTCATAATGACCTTGCTAATAAAAAATTTGCAGGATTTATTGGAACAGGAATACCCTTTAAAACTTTCCACAACGGGTTGTCCACATTGCAGACATTTTCCTACAACGACAGTTTGTTTTTCTGCAACTGTCATATTTAAGCCAATAAATCCGTCTGTTGTTTGTTTTACATAACTAAGCATTTCTTTGTAGAATTGGCCGGAACTTAACTGTCCATCGACAATATCTTTTAGCTTTTTACTCCAAATTGCTGTCAATTCAGGCGACACGATATCATGTTCTCCTATGCTTTGAATGACATCTATTCCAAACTGGGTTGCTTTAAATGATTTTCCTTCACGGGCAATCATTCCGATAGAAATTAGCTTTTCAATAATTTCAGCACGAGTAGCTGACGTACCTATGCCCTCTGCATCCTTTAAGATTTTCTGCAATTCTTTATCTTCTATAAATCTCCCAGCATGGAACATTGCATCTAATAGAGTGCTATCTGTATACCGCGCGGGTGGTTCCGTCAACTTAGATAATAGTTTTGCGTCTTGTATCGGCAATTCCATATTTAACTGAAGCGGCGGCAATGGCATTTCTTGCTTCTTTTTGAATGTCTCATAAAGAACGGTATACCCTTTATCAATGACCATATTGCCATTTGCTTTAAAGAACGCGTCATTAGACTGCAGAATCACTGCTGTTTTATCAATGACATAAGCTGGCATAAAAATCGCCAGCAGTCTTCTGGCAATAAGATGATAAACTTTTAATTCCTGAGGAGTCAGCTTCTTTCTGCCAATGGGAACCTCTGTCACCGTTATGGCATGGTGATCGGTTAATTTTTTATCATCCACATATTTCTTCGAACGAATTGTTCTTTGAATCTTATCTGGTCGACTGATTATTTCTTGAATAATGGAGCCATATTCATCCAGAGATGCTAAGGACTGCAAATTGACCCTAATATTCTGGGCAAAGCTTGTTGGCAGGTGCTTTGATTCGGTACGAGGATAAGTAATCAATTTTTTCTCATATAAACTTTGAGCTATTTTTAAAGTTTCAGAGGACGTGAATCCAAAAAACTTATTTGCTTCCTTTTGCAATTCAAGTAATGAGTGCAAAGGAGGCGCACTGATGGTTTTTCGTTCTGTTTTAATATCTCGAACAATGGCCTTCCTACCGATTCTTGAAAGGATGCCTTTTGCTTCGTCCACTGTTTTCAATTTATTTTCATTCGTATGCGGATTAAACCATAAAGCTTTAAATTGACCTAGATCGAGTTCGATTTGAAAATAAGGTTCTGGTTTGAATTGCTGTATCTCCAGCTCTCTCCTTACAACAATCGCTAAAGTTGGTGTCATCACTCGTCCTATCTTAATAATTCGCCCACCCTTTACGGTTGCTGCCCTCGTTAAATTCAGACCGATCAGCCAATCAAAAATCGCTCGATACATTGCAGCATTGCGCAAATTGCGTATTAAAATATCTTGTTCATCTATTAAATTTAACAGAGCTTTGGAAATGGCACCGTCTGTCGTCTGTGATGTCCAAAACCTCTTCACAGGCAGCTTGCATCCAGCACGTTTGTAGAAGGAATAAAAAATATTCTCCCCTTCCATCCCGGCATCGCACGCATTAATAATGAAATCATATCGATTCGTTTTTAAAATCTGTTCAATCTCTTTATATACTTTATAAGCAGACTTTTTCACTCGAAATTCATAACGTTCGGGAATCATCGGCAATACATTCAGATCCCATTTTTTCCATTCAGACTTATATTCATGAGGTTCCTTTAATTCCACGACATGACCTACGAAAGAGGTAAAGTCAATTTCATAAGGCAATTGCATCTTTTTATAAACTTTTTGAATATCACGCATGAGAGACGGCTTTTCTGCGATTAGTAATGCTTTCATTGGCAGATACCCCCTTTCATTTAATAATATATAAAAAAAGTTGATTTTTTAAGGGAAAAGGCGAAAAAAAATATTTGGACCATTTACATCTAAGTACGATAAACCATTGATATAAATTAAACGAGTACTATCTAAACGCAACATTCGAACTAATCAGACTATAATGTGGTAAAATAAGGTAAGGGGAAATCAATGAATGGAGATGGAATAAGATGAAGAATATTAAATATTTATTATTGGGTGTTCTTACCGGACTAATCATTTACCCATTAGTTTTTAATTGGTTGGGCATTCCTACCTTTGATAAATTGCTCTATAAGTTGTTTGGAAATCCTGATAACCCATTAAGTTTTATCCTGGCATTAATTTTTTGTATCGGATTAATTTGTCTAATCCTGCTGCCTATATTTAGAAAAAATGCAGAAGCTTAAATCCGTGCATCTTCCCAATAGTTCCTCACTCTTTTCTTAAAGAAAAAATACAAATATGAATAAGCGCATCTCCTTTACTAGGAAATGCGCACATTTTTTTAAATAAAACTTTTCATGGATAACTTATTTTGTTATGTGAATATCACTAATTGGCCAAAAAACCAGATTCGTTTTGCCTACAATTTCATTAATGGGAATTGCCCCGATATGTCTGCTATCCTTACTGAATCTTCTGTTATCCCCCATTACAAACAAATAGCCTTCTGGAACTGTCTGGCTTGCAACTGGAGTATCTTCTAATGTAAATGATTCAGTCAGAAATCCTCCATCGTTTAGATTTTTTTTACTTTCATCTAAATAAGGCTCTTTGTAAGCCTTTCCGTTAATATATAGCGTGTCCTCTTTGTATTCAATATGATCTCCCGGCAACCCGATTACGCGCTTTATATAATCTTCCTCTTCCGTTGTATGAAAAACAATAATATCAAATCTTTTAATATCACTCACTTTGTAATCAAGCTTGTTTACAATCATTCGATCTCCATCTATTAAAGTCGGCATCATGGATTCTCCATCAACCACAATTGGGGTGAATAGAATATATCTAACAATAACGACTATTAATAGTGCAGTAATTAAAGCCTTTCCCCATTCTAATAGTTCGTTTTTCCCTTTTGTCATTTTATCTTTTTTATCCATCATCTCATCCTGTATTTTTTTAATTTCAAAGGCATAATCTATTGGCACTGTTCTAAGAAACTTTAGATAGATTATTCTTCCTACAATAAACAATCGTGAAAGCTAATCAATGTCAATCTTAATTAGCTCTATATTAGCTTATGGAAGTAATGGAACCTTCCCTAAATTATAACATACAAAAAATGGGTATTATAGACTGTTTATGCTCTTCTAATACTGCTAGCATCTATGAACTTTGATAAGTAGAAGCAATATCGAGCAATGAATTCTTTTGATGCAATTAAAGTTTGGATACATCTCCTTATTATGCTCAGCAATGAATTGATACACACTTATTGGATAAAATAATAATACTCTTATTAGAAGATTGGGGATTCAATATGTCTTCATTTGAAACCATAATTTGGATAAACGAACAATTTAAAGATACAAATGAATTAGTACAAAAAAACTTAGAATATGAAAATAAGCATATCGTTTTAATCTATATTAAATCTCTAACTAATTTTGAAATGCTACAAAATTTAATTATTAAACCCTTTTTTGAAATGCAGACTGAACAACAATTCAATATTTATGTACAAGCATTGCCACAGTTTCAGGAGGTTGAATCGAAAGAACAACTAGTGCTCGAAATAATGAATGGCAATATTTTAGTTATAATACAAAACGAATACTATTTACTTGATATAAGAGTATCAAACAACGATAAAGTCAATTCAACTTACGTAGAAACCACTATTCATGGTTCTCAATTAGCATTAAGCGATAATCTCGAAACGAATCTTAATATAATCCGCTCTAATTATCATCAATCATCATTATCTATAGAATATTTTGTCAAAGGAGAAGTAAATAAACATAAAGTTGCAATCATCTATGATAAAGAGAAGGTTAAAAGTGATGTATTAGATTCTATCCGAAAAAGACTCAAGAAAGTAGATAAACAAATTATAACTTCTACCACCCAGTTGAATAATTTCATAAATGACAAGCGATTTTCACTTTTTCCACAAATGATCATTACTGAACGTCCTGACCGAATAGTCTATAATCTAGCTGGCGGCAAAGTAGTTCTATTGGTTGACGGCAACCCACAATCCGTTGCAGCACCAGTGGTTTTTTTCGATTTTATGACGTCCATGGAGGATAATTATCATACTGTATTAATTTCGCTTTTTCTAAAGATACTTCGGTATGCCGGCCTATTTCTCAGCCTTCTTCTTCCTGCCTTGTATGTTGGAGTTACCTCATTTACTCCCGAGGTGTTTAGAACCGAATTGGCCTTGACGGTAGCTGGAAGCCGAGTAGGTGTGCCCTTCTCTTCATTTATTGAAGTTCTATTTATGCTATTTTTTATGGAATTGTTATTAGAAGCGAGTATACGGCTCCCAAAAGCAGTGAGTGCCACTGCAACTACTGTTGGTGGATTAATCCTTGGAACAGCAGTTACTGAAGCATCTCTTGCATCCAATATTATGGTCATAATTGTTTCAGCAGTTGCTATTTCAACATTTGTAATTCCAGTCAATGAAATGGCTTTTTCTATTAGAGTCGTAAGATTAGTATTAATTTTAATCACGAGTGTATTCGGTTTGGCCGGTTTAGTACTGGGGTTCTTCGTATTGATTACGTATTTAGTGAATTTAGATAGTTTTGGAGAACCCTATCTGAAGCTATATACTGCATCGAAAAATAAGGAGAGTTCGGGGGAAAAAGCATGAGCCGGTATTATTATTACTTAATATTAATCAATATGGTGGCAAATATTATCGCTTCAGTACCGACTATTCTCTTACAGTATCATAAGGATGGATCTGTTTCCTCCATGGCCTTAGCGGTAGTAACGGGGACTATTCTTGTAACGATTTACACGAGATTCTTCAATGCATTTCCAGGCATGACATTACCAGATTTACTAATGAAAACGACATCCAAATGGTTTTATAAACCTTTTATTTTCTTTTTGGCTTTGATGTGGTTTGTTGCCGGTTTAATAACATTAGTCACTTTTATTTTCCTTCTTGTTCGTTATCTTACTCCCGAAATGCCAGTTTTTCAAATTAGCTTATTACTAATATTTTCCATCATCTTCGGGTGTTTCATGAAAACTGAACGTGTGTTGTATACGATTGAATTAATATTGTTAATTACATTTCCATTAATCTTGTTTATTTTTTACAAGGCCTATACAAGCAAGAGTATAGAATGGGATTTTGTCAAGGAAGCCGCCTTATATGTGAATCAATTGCCAAATGTAAATTCATTCGCATCATGCTTTTTCTTATTTCTTGGAGTTGCAAATCTTTTTATTTTCAACCGATTTTTCACAAAAAAACAAAACTTCAAATGGATGCACATTGCATTCATAGGCATTATATCGACCTTGACTTTATTTACAACTTATTTTATTCCTATAGGGTTTAACGGGTTTGAGAATATTGATGATCTGGTATATCCATGGATTACCACAAGCGACTCGTTACGAATGGAATTTTTCATGATTGAGCGAGTTCTTTTTGTTTTCTTATTATTCTATTTGGGGATTGCCTTCCTTAGTATCCTGATTCACTGGCATGTCTCCATTGAATTTTTAAAGTATGTTTTCAAATTAGAAGAAATTAAATTTAGAGGATTTAATTTAGGAAAGTATATTCCAATACTTTTTTTCATAGCTGTATCCTTGCTTTTTGTTCGTGTAATGAATGAATATAAATTATTTCGTATTTCCATCTATTTTTATAACACTTTAATCATTTTTTTCCCATTATTGATCATACTTTTTTTCTATATAAAAAGGAGCATGAAAAATGCCGATAAAGCAAAGCAAAACTAGATTAATACCCCTAATCCTAGTACCTTTGATTTTCTTGCTTTCAGGTTGTGAATTTAAGGATATCGATAAAGATGTATTTGTTTCGATGATGGCCATAGACTTATCCGATGACGAAGACAAACCATACAAAATAACCTTGAAATTATATGTTCCGACTAGTTCGTTTAAACAGTCTCCAGAACCTGAATACTCTTACATCACACAAAGCGGGGAAACTTTTTCTGAAGCAATCCGCTTACTGGAAAGCTATTCGGACAAAGAATTGGAATTTGGTCATTCGAAACTAATAGTTATCGGAGAAGAGCTTTTAAAGGAAAATAAATCGAAGGAGATATTGGATTTTTTATTAAGGAGACCGGATATTCAAATGATATCTTGGCTTGCTGTTGGAAGACCTTCTGCTGAAGAGATAGTCAAAATGTTACCGCAAGGCGAGAATGCAGCTTACCCTGCTTTATTTAACTACTTTGATGATATTGGAACTGAAAGTCAATATATCGTAACGACTTATTTGTTTGATTTCAGAAGAAGAATAGGAGAAAATGGTATCGATCCTATATTACCGATTATTGAGATAAATAAGAATAAATCACACTTTGAGATAAATAAATCTTTGGTACTGGCAGATAAGAAGGAACCTCACGAACTTTCCACTGTATTTACCGGAATTTTTAACATGCTATCAGGCAATGCAGAAACTGCAGATCTTATCATTAAGGAAGACGGACATTATTTTATCGCAAAGATTGATTCCATGAACACAAAATATAAAGTAACTGTACAAGACAACAACCGAATAAAAATTGACATAGAAGTTAGTTTAATCGGATTTATATCAGAATCTCAGCACCCCTTAGAAACTCAAAATTTATCGTACTATAATCAATTATTCGAAAAATATGAAAAAAAAATTTTGAAAGATTTTTTTAATGAAATGACTGATAAAGGGTATGACCCTATAGGATTTGGTATAGATTATAAGTCGCGTACATTGCATAACACCCGTATGAGCAACGAGGAATGGGACGAAGCATACAAAAACGCGGAAATAAATGTGACAGTCATTCCGAAATTGAAGAGCACGGGGACAATACAGTAGACATTTGGAAATTCTTATTGATAAATGATGTTTTCTTGTTGTAACTAAAATTGATTGCCGTTGAGGGGACGCGCATCCATTGGCACGGTTCGAGCCTGTAGTCTCTCACTCGTGTTCCCCCAGGAGTCGCCCCTCCACTCCAATCAATTTATAAGTATCAATTTCTTAATATAAGCTTCTTCCACCATTTATAGAATTTTTCACTTCTGTCTCAGCCTCATTTTGCTTAGCTCTTTTCATTATTTTTCACCAAAAAATAGGCGGTAATCCATGAAGTAACTGGTATAACGGCAGTTACTCCGATCGCCGAACAACAGATGGTAATCATTTCCGAACTGAAAATCTTGGAATTTACAATCGCACCCAAAGAATACGATAAATCTTTAAACCATATTAATAGTGCTAAATAGCCTCCAAAGAAGGCAAAAAATAGTGTATTGGTACTTGTGCCTAATATATCCCGACCAATGCTTAATCCAAAGTGGAATAATTCTTTACGGCTTATATTAGGATGATGGTAGTGCATTTCACGCATTGGAGATGAAATAGCCATTGCTGCGTCCGTAATTGCACCGATTGTACTCATGATAATTACCGATACGGCAAGTTTCACAAAATCAATCCCGATATAGAAGGAAAACATCCCCATTTCTTCAGTTTCCTCTTCCCCAAATCCTTGAATCATCGCTTTGTAAGTAATAATTGTTATGAAGATGACCAGGATGACAGTTGTAATAATCGTTGAAAGAAAGGCCGTCTTGGTTTTACGGTTTACTTCATTAATAAAAAAGAGATTAATGCAGCTAATGGCTACACATGCAATCAACGTTATTATCACTGAATTCATATCAGGGACATTCATAAAAAAGAGCGTTACGATGATGACACCAAAATTAAGAAATAAGGCGATAAAAGACCGAATGCCTTTTTTTCCGCCAATCCACGTCATTAATAGAAATAATATTGCTGCCAGCAGCACTAATACATTCATTGTCTTGCCCTCTTTCTATTTACAAAAAAGATTGTTGTATACAGTCCAATCGGAATGGTCAGCACAATGCCTATTCCTCCAGCTAATGCTCTGGCCAATTCCAAAGAAAGATTCAATGAAAGCGTATACCCGAAAGGTGAAGCATTCTTGAAATAGAGAATGAGGGTCGGAATCGAACCACTTACATAGGCAAAAAACAAAATATTAGTCATGGTTCCCATAATATCTTTTCCGATTTCCATTCCTGACTGGATCAGTGCTTTTACCGAAATATTATTATCTTTTTCATACAAGCCAAAAATTGAAGAAGACATTGTAATCGCTACATCCATTACTGCCCCTAAAGAACCGATGAACAAACCAGCCATAAATACTGTTTTATATGGTCGAGTTATAAATTGCAGTTCCTCATACCGGAGACCATGTTCTCCAGTTACTAATAGAGCCAGATATGTAATCAATAATGAGCTAAAGGTTCCCAATAATGTCGCAATAATCGCTGCATAAGTTTTCTCGTTCAACCCGTTCACGAGCAGCAAAGAAATCACTGTAAATAAAACGATGCCTACACTGCAAATCAATATCAGACTAAGATCCGAATTATGGATGTAAAGATCCAATGCGAAAGATAAGATCACGGCATTTACTACTAGACTAATAACGGATAATAGCCCTTGCTTCCTACCTACAGCCAAAAGGACAAAAATAAATACCCAAGCAATCATAACCAAATATTTATCCCGTTTGACACCTTCAATGGACCCAGTCAGATTTGCTCCCGCTTCAATATGCTCATCTATTTTGATAAATAGCTCATTTCCGGCTTCAAACTTATTGTCGAGTGCTTTGGATTGCGAAAATTCATTGGTTAAATGAATCTCTCTGCCCTTCTCTTCGCCATTTTTCAGGACCGCAATAATTTGTTGCGTCGATAATGCATCTTCATTATTATTTTGATCTACCATTTCCGTTGTTTCGATCGTTTGTGTTTTGATGACCTCTGCAATTGGGCTATTATAAAAAGAATAGTTATTATGAACGAATATTAACGAGCCTATAAAGCAAAATGCCAAAATAATGTAAAACAATTTATGTCTAAATGTCATCTCTTGATATAAGTTTTTAATAGATTTCATGGATACACCTCCCATCAAATAATATCGCTAAAAGATAATTTTAGGAAAGCGTAAGGCACCGAAAGAAATTTTAAAATAGAAATTCAGAAGAACTAACAAAAGCGCAAGCGCCCTGATTAGCCCTGACAAGCGCTGGAGGGACCTGACAAGTGTGCTTGCCACACGTGGGAAGGTACCGAAGCGACCTCGAGGGGCTAGGGTGCTGGAGCTAGATGTCAAATTTATTTTTTTAAATTTTAAAAGTTATCCCCAAAGCGAAATTTTATAATTTCCTTAACAATAATAAAAACCCAAGGAACTGATCCATGGGCTTTTTCCATTCTAAATTAATAATAATTTAGTACCCCTGCTGTTCTTCTTCTTTAAGAGAAGCATTTGGGTAAAGGTCATTATCTTCTACTTTTTGAAAGCCTTTGTCTAATTGTCCTGCATTTTCAATGTCACCAGATGCTTTATAACCGCCGACTGGTGCATTGGAAGTTGTTCCGAAAAGATCCATCCCACCTAATTCCACATTGATTCGTTGTTTGTCATTACCTTTTTCCTTTGTCATCAATATCACCTCAAATTGTACTATGTCCAGAAAAGAAAAAATTATAGTTCAAACAATAAAAATTTAACTGATAACTTTGCTGAAACTTTAAATGTTAGCAACCGCTTTTCAACGACTATTTCTTAGCAGTTACCTCTAACGATAGATATGGCATTTGGTGAATCGTAAAGAATAAGTTGGAATCTTTATGCACTGGTAATTCCCTTTCATTCCTATCACCAACAAGCTGCATTGCTTGAATCGAGTTATCAAATACTTTCCCCGCATGGATAGAAACTTTCAGCCCAGACTTTGTTTCATATTCAAAACCAGAAGTAGAGAAAGCGGAATGGCCCTGTACTTTAGAATCTAAATGATTTGCACACTTTAAACCTTGTCCTTGTTTGGATATTCTACAAAACATTTTTCTCCTGAATAATATTTCATTTCAATATTTGCTGTCATAAATCATTGCCGTTTATTCCAAAATAGATAGGTGAAGTTTTACAGTTGAAAATTTAGCACTCATAGGAGGTTTCAAAACATGCTGTTAAAAAGGTTATTGCCTTTACTTTTAGTTGTTATTTTCGGTTGCAGTTCAAATATGACTGAAGTTTTTGCGAATTCAAACAAGGATGAGTTAAAGAATTACTCGGAGCGAAAAGTTCCTCAAACGCTCCATATCAAATACGATTATGATGATCTTTACCATTTCTTGAATATTACCGAAAAAGAATATAAAGACGAATGGAAGAGTGGAAAAACAATCGCTGAAATGGCCGAAGCTCGTGATATCTACCCTCAGCAATTAATCCTGTACCTTGCAGAAAAACGTTTTGAAGCACTTGATACAGCATTACAAAATAAGGAAATTGACGAGTACTTTTATTATGATTATGCAATCTCTTATATGAGAAATGATATTTTGGAGTTTATCAATCGAAATCCCAATAAATATTGATCAACAAAAAGAACGTTTTTCCTTAGGATAACGTTCTTTAAGCTTTTTGCTTTTAAAAAGGATACTGCTTCTTCGTTATGAAACAATTCCTCAAAATGTGAAGCTTCTTCTCTTAAAAGTTCATCCCAATTTTCTGGTGTAACAGGGAAAATCCCTGAAAAGCTTAGTGACTTTACTTTTTCTGGATATTTTTTAGCAAAGAGTAAAGCTACAACTCCCCCAAGTGAAACTCCAGCAATATGGCACTTTTTTATCTTCAAATATTCCAGCGTATCATTTAAATCTTTAATAGAGCGAATAAAGAAATTATCTATTTTTCCATCTGATTTTCCATGTCCCCTTAAATCAGGTCGAATGACTTTATAATTTCGAGCTGTAAAGTAATCACTTTGTTCCTCATATTCAGTCAATCCTGTCATCCCACCAGAGTGTAGAAGTACTAACAGTTCACCTTCACCCGTAATATTTGTATGCAGTATCATGTAATCCCCCTTTTTAATAATTTATAACAATTATTTCAAAATAAGAAATTTTTTACAAACTATATAATCCATTAATTTGCGTAGGTGATTTATGATTTCTATCCATTTTGAAATCCAACAATATGATATAATTACATAATATGGTATTCCAGAATTAGAAAGGATGGTTAAAATAACTATTTCTAAACTAAATCTTGACCTAATCCTGAGTGCACAAAGAGCACTCTTTTGCAGAATGTCTAAAAGTATTAAAGCTATTTATGCGACGATTGATAATAGCCAATTAACTTGGATTGTTTATTTTGATCAAAAGCCTACAGAAAATGAAATGGAGTTACAAAGAGTAGCCACAACTGAAATAGTCGCTGATTTTCCACAAATTTTGTCCGTGGATGAAAAATTTATTTATCATCCCCAGCCTATTAATATGAATAATACAAACTATATAAACTGGTTATACTCTCGTGATGAGGGATAATTATGTTTGAAAAAAGTTTACACGTTTTTAGAAAAAGGTATTGTTTTGCGTACAAATCTTTATAGGGGAATAAGATTTCAGCAAAGGATTGGATAACTTTTTAATTGAACGTAAAGTTAAACCATTAAATTAGGAGCGTGATTTTTTGGGCACATTTTCCTTTATCGTATTTCTATGGCAAGTTTCATTTGGAATTTTTATCATTACTTTCTTTCTTGGTTTAATATTAAAGAAATGGTTTTTCATGCTTATCAGTTTTATCACCGCCCTGCCTATTGCCTATTATTTTATCGGGGCCGAAAATTATCTAAGAATAGTTGCAATCATCGTACCGATTGTATTACTAGTTCTGACGGTCCTTTTATTTAAGAAAAGAAAGAATAGTTTTGAAATAGAGGCTGGGACATAATTGGCAAAAAGAGGAATTGAGGGTGTGTGCTCTCAATTCCTTTTTGGTAATTTTAACCTTCAAGTCGAGTAACTGAATGCAGTATAAGCGGAGATTTTCCGGTTATTTGTAGAATGGAG
>JASENG010000050.1 GCA_030027265.1 Lysinibacillus fusiformis
CGATTAAGTCCGTATAATTGTGTAAAAAGAAAAGAGTCATTTTAATCACTCTTGGGTACAATGTTTTCAGCGACGATAAACATGAAAAGAGGGAATTAAAATGACTCAATTACAGTTTAACCTAGATATCGATTTTTTAAAAGATTCAGTACTACATTCCAACTTGGATACAGTTGTTAAGTCAGCGTTAGTGCTTGTCCTTAATGAATTTATGGAAAAAGAAAGAGACGAGTATTTACAAGCAGCTGCTTATGAGCGTTCGAGTGAACGGCGTGATTATCGAAACGGTTACTATGAGCGTGAATTAATCATGAGTCTTGGGAAATTAACTTTAAAAGTTCCTAGAACTCGTAACGGTGAATTCTCCACTGCTCTATTTGAAAAATATGCAAGACATGATCAAGCCCTAGTTTTATCAATGATTGAAATGGTTGTGAATGGTGTCTCTACTAGAAAGGTTACTCAAATTGTTGAACAGCTCTGTGGTGAAAGTGTTTCGAAATCTTTGGTATCCTCACTTACTCAAAAGTTAGATCCAATTATAAATACTTGGGCTAATCGTTCATTAAGCTCAACTTATTATCCTTATGTTTTTCTGGATGCTATGTATATTAAAGTTCGCGAACATCATCAAGTCGTATCAAAGGCTGTTTATATTGCAACGGCCATTACAGAAGAAAATACTAGAGAAATCCTTGGCTTAAGTGTAGATCATGTTGAAAGTTATGATAGCTGGTGCCGTTTTCTCCAACAGTTAAAATCAAGAGGTATTCAATCACCCAAACTAGTTATATCGGATGCACATCAAGGCTTACAAAAGGCTATACAACGTGAATTCTTAGGCACTGGGTGGCAACGATGCAATGTGCATTTTAAACGTAATATTATCGATAAGCTTCCTAAAAAAGGTTCGGAAGATTTTCGTATCATGTTAAAAAGAATTTTTGAAGCTGTAACTCTTGAAGACACACGTAAATTTAAAGCTGAATTAATGGGTAAATATGAAGAAAATCAAAAATATGAAAAGGCACTTAAAGTATTGGATGATGGCTTTGAAGATACGGTTCAATATATGAATTTTCCGGAAGGAATACGTGTCCATATTCGTAGTACAAATTCGCTTGAACGATTAAATCAAGAAGTCCGAAGAAGGGAGCGAGTTATTCGCATCTTCCCGAATACACAATCCGCTTTCAGGCTAATTGGTGCCGTATTAATGCACTATCAGGAAAACGATTATTCGAAAAGAAAAAGTCTTACTAGATAAACTTGATTGATTTTTTCCCCAAAACTCCCCATCAATGGAGTCTCTCACATTCTGTAAAGGCTGTCAAAGTGAAAAGAGCCTTTGACAGCCTTTACAGAATGTGAAGTTTATTAAACCATGGGAGTTAGGGGTGAAAAAATGTAAGGGGGGTATCTGACACCAGCCCCAAAATAATCTTTAAACGTTGAAAACATTCGTATTGAATTTTACACAATAACTTGGACTTGACT
>JASENG010000051.1 GCA_030027265.1 Lysinibacillus fusiformis
TAAAATGTACCCTTTGTAAAGGACATTTTTAAAAAGACTCTTAGGCAACTTGAAGAAGATGATGACTGTATTGTGCAGGTGTCATCTTTTTTAAGTTCCATTGACCACGATAATGATTGTAATAGGTCATATAACTCTTTATTTCTCGTTTTACATCTTCTAATAATTCACATGATTTAATATCTGTTTCATCTTTAAAATGACCAAAGAAGGATTCTTGTGGCGCGTTATCCCAACAGTTTCCACGGCGGGACATGGACTGACCTAATCCCATTTTCTTCACAAGCTTTTGAAATTGGGGGCTTGTGTAGTGGAAGCCTTGGTCTGAATGAATGAATGCATCTTCAGCTAGTTTGATCTTATTCTTCTTCAATTTCTTTAAGGTGTTCAAGGCGATATCTATCGTCATTTTATCCGATACTTCGTAGGCCAGAATTTCATTCGTTTCGGCGTCTTTGATAGTAGATAAATAGGCGCGTTTTCCTTTTCCATGACTTAAATATGTAATATCTGTTAATAATATTTTTCTAGCGATACCTTGCTTAAATTGACGGTTTAATAGATTGGGTAATGTACGATGTTCCTTTGTCGCTTTTGCCATTCTTCGATAAGGATTAGCTTTTCGAATTGGACAAATGATACCAAATTTTTTCATAATGCGTCGAATTCGTTTTAAGTTATATGTAATTTGAAAATGAGTTTCTAATGTCATTTTAATTTGACGTGCGCCTTTCTTCCGACGGCGGAAATGAAACGCTTTTAAGATAATTTCTTTCAGTTCTTCGTCATCTTGATGGCGCGCTTGTCTTTTTGTCTCTGCTTCTTCTGAAAAATAACGATAATATCCTGAACGAGAAACCTCTACTAACTCGCAAAGATACCGTACAATTCGTTTCAATTTATATTTCTTGATGACTGTGTGGATTAATTGGAATTTCTGTTCCGACGTTAGTTTTACTTTTTCTTTCTCAACATCCTTTCTGCTAAATCGATCTTTTTTAGCAGTTCATTTTCAGCACGGAGAAGAGCGTTTTGTGCTTCTAATCGAGCATATTTTTCTTCTATACTTAATTCACGCTCGAGGGGGCGCCCTGAACGATATTTACGTGTATCCTCAAGCCCTGATAAACCGCTCTCTTGATAAGCTGCACGCCACCGCTTTAAAGCAGATTTTGCGCGCTCTATCCCTACGATTTCAATATCAAATCCTGCATCTTCAAAAATTTGACGTGCAAATTTTCCATTCTCGTATTCTTTAATTGCCCTTGCTTTAAATTCATCCGTATATGTAATTGCTTTTTTACTTACAGCCTTCACATAAGGATGTTTCATCAATATTTGTTGATTTTGATCAGTAAATAATATTTTCGACATAAGTTCTGCTCCATCTAATTGTTTATTATTTTCATTATAAATAAAAGTACCCCATAAGAGAGACTTTTTTTAAGTGTCTATCTTATAGGGTACATTTTA
>JASENG010000052.1 GCA_030027265.1 Lysinibacillus fusiformis
GCAAATTAGTAAAACCTTATTAATTCCTTTGTAAGAGCATTTTTTAATGGTCAAAAAAGCCGTATAAACGTTGGTATGATAAGGTTTTAAGTTTTTAGATCAGTAACACCCGCCGTCTCCATACAAGAATTCCATTGAACGTCCAAACCCTAATAATAGGGTTTGGACGTTTTTACTTTTGTAACTGTTAGGAAAATACAAATAAATAGATAATGAAGGTGAAATCAGTTATTTAAGTCCTTTAAGAAATGAAAAATTGAAGAATTTCTTTTGTTCTTTAGTTTGATGATATTCATTAATCAATAGTTGTAATCCATCTCGATCTACCATTTCTACATTATTTAATTTTGCTGTTATTAAAGCTGGTTTCGTAAAATAACGATTGGTAATTACCATCTTTTTTTGTACTTTCCAGTATGCTGAGCCTCCACATATTTCGTTGACCGCAGCAACTCCGATAGTGAGATTTTCGCCATAACATTTAGCTTGAATTCCGCATTTAATTTTATCTTTAATAATTATTACATCTATCCCATAGTCATTATGAGTAGTAACTTCTGTATAGTATCCCATTCCGTCATATAACCGTGATAGGAAAACTTCGAATTCCTTGCCATCCATTTTATCTATTTCTTCCATTGAAATTTGATTCAACTTTGTATGCTTTTGTAATGATAAAAATGGGAAAAGAGTGTAGGGCTTTTTAAGCTTTTCCATTAATGAACGTATACCAATAAAGATTACGATTATTAAGTAAATTAATGATAAAACCCCTCCATACGGAATTATTTTACCTACCATAAAAACTATTAGGAACAGGTATAGATAAAAGACACTTTTCTGTTTTATATTCCAGCATTGCATGTGATGAGTACGTTGGAATGCTTGACTAAGTCCCATATATCGAAATAAGCCTGCGTTTATGGCTATAAGAAAGCCCAAAAACACTAGAGTTGTTGTTACATCATCTTGAAATGGATTGATCTCTTCGGCAATTGATGCCCCCATTACAAATAAAAAAATGCATAGAGTAATGGAAGGTGAATTATTCGATTGTATTGCTTTTCGTGGCTTTACATTGTTAGGCTTACAATTCATGAATATCAACCTCATTCATATTAG
>JASENG010000053.1 GCA_030027265.1 Lysinibacillus fusiformis
TTCAAATTATGGTAAATATACCGATATATTAGTCATAGAGTCTTATTTTTCTAAAATGGTCCTATGAATATGCATACGGGGGTTTAAAGAGTGCAGAGTAAAAAACGCTCTTATCAAAAGTTTATAGCTGCGACTGTTTCAAGTGTAGTCACAGCGGGTGCCGTGGCACCGATCGTGCCTTACGCAATGGCCAAGGAGAACCAGCCGCAGTTTTCTGATGTGGCCGAAAAAGATTATTTTCACAAGGCAGTTTCCAGTCTCGCGGGTAGAGGAATCATCAAAGGGTATGAAAAGGGATTGTTTAAGCCGTATCAGGCTGTTACACGGGCTGAAGCCGCCAAGATGATTGCAATGACCTTAAATTTAAACACGGACAAAGTGAAAGATCCGGGATTTAAGGATATAAGCAAAAATAGCTGGGCGTACGGATCGATAGCAGCGCTGGCAAACCAGGGGATTATTGTGGGGTATGGCAGTCAATTTAAGCCAAATGACCCATTAACGCGTGCCCAGTTGGCTAAAATCCTGACATTGGCTTTCAAGCTGCAGGCGAGCCCTTTAAAGGACAAGCGGTTCACCGATGTTCAGCCAGCTGACTGGTATGCCAATTATGTACAGCCGCTCATCGAAAAAGGCATTACTAATGGAACCACAGCCACTACTTTTTCACCGGGACAAACAGTCACAAGGGGCCAGATTGCTTCATTTCTCTATCGCAGTGAACTCGCTGTCAAGGCTACTCAGGTACAGGCTGTTATAACGGGCATAACAAATCAGGAAATAGCAACAGACAAAGGGACATACACGCTATCTCCTGATTTAAAGGCATGGATTAACCCTTCAAATCTTTCTGCGCTTAAAGGAGCTGTTCTCCATTTCAACGCAAAAGACCGGGTTATCGAGAAAGTCAGTT
>JASENG010000054.1 GCA_030027265.1 Lysinibacillus fusiformis
AGGTTAAGTTATTAAGGGCGCACGGTGGATGCCTTGGCACTAGGAGCCGAAGAAGGACGGCACTAACACCGATATGCTTCGGGGAGCTGTAAGTAAGCTTTGATCCGGAGATTTCCGAATGGGGGAACCCACTGTTCGTAATGGAACAGTATCTTGACGTGAATACATAGCGTCTTGAAGGCAGACCCAGGGAACTGAAACATCTAAGTACCTGGAGGAAGAGAAAGAAATTATTCGATTCCCTGAGTAGCGGCGAGCGAAACGGGAAAAGCCCAAACCAAGAGGCTTGCCTCTTGGGGTTGTAGGACACTCTATACGGAGTTACAAAGGAATGAATTAGGCGAAGCGATCTGGAAAGGTCCGCCATAGCGGGTAAAAGCCCCGTAGTCGAAAGTTCATTCTCTCTTGAGTGTATCCTGAGTACGGCGGAACACGTGAAATTCCGTCGGAATCCGGGAGGACCATCTCCCAAGGCTAAATACTACCTAGTGACCGATAGTGAACCAGTACCGTGAGGGAAAGGTGAAAAGCACCCCGGAAGGGGAGTGAAATAGAACCTGAAACCGTGTGCCTACAAGTAGTTAGAGCCCGTTAATGGGTGATAGCGTGCCTTTTGTAGAATGAACCGGCGAGTTACGATTACGTGCAAGGTTAAGCTGAGAAGGCGGAGCCGTAGCGAAAGCGAGTCTGAATAGGGCGAATGAGTACGTGGTCGTAGACCCGAAACCAGGTGATCTACCCATGTCCAGGGTGAAGGTGAGGTAACACTCACTGGAGGCCCGAACCCACGCACGTTGAAAAGTGCGGGGATGAGGTGTGGGTAGCGGAGAAATTCCAATCGAACTTGGAGATAGCTGGTTCTCTCCGAAATAGCTTTAGGGCTAGCCTCGTGATT
>JASENG010000055.1 GCA_030027265.1 Lysinibacillus fusiformis
CAGTGGAAATAACTGCTAGCGGTAAGTCTAGTATAGATTCCGACGATAAATACGCAAATCATCTTGTTTTTGACTGTAAAAATGCTGTAATTGATTCAAATCTCGTAATAAATGGAGATTACATTAATCTAAAAAATATGACTGTAAAAGGAAACCTGGTCTTAAGAGAAGCAGTTAAGTCATCTTTTTACTTAGATAATGTAAAAATTGAAAAGAAAACTATTGTTTCCGATAACGTACAAGTTGCTTCTGTACAATCAAACAGTTTGTATAATTCACTTTCTTTTCAAACAGTTGCTAGTTTATCAACTGTAGGCTTTTCTTCACCTAACGCTTCTATTATCTTTAATAACTCAAAATTAGGTGCATTGGAAATTAATAAGCCAAATGCAATGGTAGAAGTAATAGGTAAAACGGAAGCTTCATCAGTGTCCATTAACAGCAGAGTTAAATTTAGTGCCGATGCAGCTACAATTATCCCTAAAATTACGATCGAAGCAGGTGTGGAGAGTGTAGAAATAAATTCCAATGTAGAAGATGTTCTAATTATTGGAAATGGAAGTATAACAATCACAGGTAACGGAAACTTTGGCCATATGATAGCATCCGTTGCTTCAATAGTAACTGTTAATTCATCAGGAAAGATTGGTTTGCTGAAGACCATTGATAAAGATTCTAAATTTATCCTTGGAAAGGACACAAAGATTAGCGATCTCCAACTCCCTGCTGGGGTAGATCCTAAAACAGCAATCCCTAATTACGATAATGTAATAGTTAATATTCAAAATATTGGAGGGAAAGAAAATCCTGATTTCATACCTGGTAAGGTAGTTTCACAACCAAGCGCAGGACCCTCAATACCAACAAATCGTCCACCAGTAGTG
>JASENG010000056.1 GCA_030027265.1 Lysinibacillus fusiformis
TTAGCTGGCATCAATTTTGATGTCCAAAATTTCATTTCTTCAAATTAATGAAGAAACTATATTCATTAACGTTTTGTTGTTCAGTTTTCAAGGTTCAAAATATGGAGCGGGTGATGAGAATCGAACTCACGACATCAGCTTGGAAGGCTGAGGTTTTACCATTAAACTACACCCGCATATTAAATTTATATGGCGCGCCCGGCAGGAGTCGAACCCACAACCTTCTGATCCGTAGTCAGACGCTCTATCCAATTGAGCTACGGGCGCATATTTGAAATGTGCTGCATGGTGCGGCCGAGAGGACTTGAACCTCCACGGGGTTGCCCCCACTAGGCCCTCAACCTAGCGCGTCTGCCATTCCGCCACGACCGCGTTCAAATGAAGACTCTACTAATTATACACCATTCTCGAACATTGTCAAGAATAAAAACTGGTGAGCCATGAAGGACTTGAACCTTCGACCCTCTGATTAAAAGTCAGATGCTCTACCACTGAGCTAATGGCTCGTACAAATGGCTGGGGTACCAGGATTCGAACCTGGGCATGACGGAATCAAAATCCGTTGCCTTACCGCTTGGCTATACCCCAACAATGGCGGTCCCGACCGGGATCGAACCGGCGATCTCCTGCGTGACAGGCAGGCATGTTAACCGCTACACCACGGGACCAAATTGTTTTGTACCTATTTAAATATAAGTGG
>JASENG010000057.1 GCA_030027265.1 Lysinibacillus fusiformis
GGGAATGACATAATTAATGCATGTACATCAACGATTTCACCTTCATGTACAGCCTCCATTACACCAAAATCCACTTGAGCTTCACCCTCTGGATGAGCTAATCGTTCATATCCTTTCGATTGTTCGTCATCCCTTGCAGCTTTACAATTTGCAATAAAGTCGCAGACTGTTCGATAAGACCCTGGAAACCCTAGTGCTACTAGTTCCTCATGCATTTGCTTATTTGTTCGCCTTAGTTTTTTCTTCACCTTCGAATCTTCTTCTAACCAATCTAGAACTATTTCTCCCCAACGTTCTTCATACATCATTCCTTTTTTTAGAATTGTTTTCTCTTGAGGAAGTTGATCTCCATCCCCATATTTCTTTGCTGTTCTCCAATTTATATCTAATGTATCCGCAATTTGGCTAATAGATAGTCCTTTTTCGTTTCTTAAAGTTTTGATACAATTAACTTCAGACATTGCTAGCATCCTTTCATTCCTCCACTGATGAGATTCGACACCTTTACAGTAGAGTGACTTGGGGTGGCTGGCAAGTCTTTTTTT
>JASENG010000058.1 GCA_030027265.1 Lysinibacillus fusiformis
TTGCAATAAAATTAATCCGAAGTAGCTCAGTGGTAGAGCAACCGGCTGTTAACCGGTTGGTCGTAGGTTCGAGTCCTACCTTCGGAGCCATGCTTCTTGGAGAGTTGTCCGAGTGGCCGAAGGAGCACGATTGGAAATCGTGTAGGCGGTTAACACTGTCTCAAGGGTTCAAATCCCTTACTCTCCGCCAGATACAACTTAGTAATTAATTGGCCCGTTGGTCAAGTGGTTAAGACACCGCCCTTTCACGGCGGTAACACGGGTTCGAATCCCGTACGGGTCACCATTTGAATTTATAAAATATCCAGTTGGAGGATTAGCTCAGCTGGGAGAGCACCTGCCTTACAAGCAGGGGGTCGGCGGTTCGAGCCCGTCATCCTCCACCATATTTAAATTATGGCACAATAGAAGCAATTAAATAA
>JASENG010000059.1 GCA_030027265.1 Lysinibacillus fusiformis
GTCGGTTTTCAAGACCGATCCCTTCAGCCAGACTTGGGTATGCCTCCGAATTATAAATGGTGGCGGCAGAGGGGATCGAACCCCCGACCTCACGGGTATGAACCGTACGCTCTAGCCAGCTGAGCTACGCCGCCATTGGAAATTATAGGTTATTGGTGGAGCCTAGCGGGATCGAACCGCTGACCTCCTGCGTGCAAGGCAGGCGCTCTCCCAGCTGAGCTAAGGCCCCAAAATAAAATTCATTAAGATTTACATGGTCGAGAAGACAGGATTCGAACCTGCGACCCCTTGGTCCCAAACCAAGTGCTCTACCAAGCTGAGCTACTTCTCGTAATATTGGCGCGCCCGGCAGGAGTCGAACCCACAACCTTCTGATCCGTAGTCAGACGCTCTATCCAATTGAGCTACGGGCGCATATTATA
>JASENG010000006.1 GCA_030027265.1 Lysinibacillus fusiformis
ATCGACCCTTTTAAAGGGTCGATTGCCTTGTAAAAACTTTCTTTGCATTACTTAGTCTGCTACTGTATTTGCATCGGTATTTTGACCTTCATCTTCAATGCCTTGTCCGCCAACATCATTACTTACAGGTGGATGTTGCTCGGAATTTTCACCTGTAGTTCCTTCTGGTTCATTTTCAACTTCAGCATCCGGTGTTGCATCATCCGACTCTCTCAATGATTTTTCCTGAACTTCTTCCAAATCACCTTCAATTACCTCTGTGGTTTCATTGATATTATCGCTTGTATCTGTTTCTGATGCATTGTCTGTATTACAACCGACTAAAGAGAAAATAAGCATTGACAGGAATGGCAAGTACCATAATTTTTTCACACTAATAACCTCCAAAAATGATTTGGAATTATTATGTGAGCATTCTTCTTTATTATTCGTAAATTTATTATTTTTGGCAGTTTCATCTTAATATTTTTGTAATGAGTTTTTTGAATCGTAATTCCCTAATGCACAATCTGATTGATAAAAGCTACTTCTTTTTCTGAAAAATCCATTAAAGCTCCCAAAACTGGATGTTGTGAATAAATGTAGCCAACTAATAATAATAGGAAAAATAAAATAAAGGCAATTAGATTCCGTTTCTTCAAAACATCAGCTCCTCTAAATGGAATGGTATCTCCTAAAACAAACAGACTATTATTTTTCATAATACATATTTCTATAAAATTCGCTGAAATTCCTTTTGCATCTACATAAAATGTTGAAAATTTAACTTAACGATGGAAATTTCGTCATAATGTGGGTATGTGTCAGATGAGTAAGTTGGTTATATGCTCAGGATTTATGCCATATGATCATAAATTTAGCTAACCGCTCATTAACTTGGTTATTCGCTCAAAAGACGCGCTATGTGATCATTAACTTGGCTTTCCGCTCAAAAGACGCACTATCAGATCATAAATTTATTTATCCTTTCTTAATTTATTTCAGCTATACACGTGTACACTCTTGTCTATTCTACAAACAAAAAATCTCGCCAGTTGGGCTTAAACTGGCGAGCATTAAAAGTTTACATATTCGTTTACTTGAGTGCGAACCTCATCCAGACTGATTAACCGGCCTGGACAGCTTTTTTGGACTCCGTCAAGCTCGCGATGGCCCAGTACTTGATGGGGCTGCAAGTCATATAATTTCAACATATATCCAGTTAACCAAAGGAAGGATGTCCATTGTTTGTTGGTCGGCGTTTCGATATCAAAGTCGCCTGTCATACAAATGCCAATCGAAGATCGATTGTGGCCATACGCATGGGCTCCAACATGCTGCCCTCTTCCTTCAATGATCGTTCCATCTTTTTCAATGAAATAGTTATAGCCGATGCCGCTCCAGCCACGCTCTTTTTGATGGAATTCGTGACATTCTTCTGCTGTCATCTGTATTCTTGAAGTATGATGTACAATGATATTTTGTATCTTTTCTAATGGCTCAAATGGCTCCAAAAAGTGAAGGTTTTTTTGTATAATTTTCATATTTCTCCTATTTCCACTGCTATTGAGATATTTGCTTCGTAACTATATCATGTACTACTTGTATCCATTTTTATTCCATTTAAAATTAAATCCATATATATGTTTACAAGTTCCTCTTCCGAAACTTCACCATCGGGATTATACCAATTATAAGAGCGGTTAACCATGCCCAGAATTCCAAAAATGACGATATCACTTCTTTTTTGATCCCGAAATTCTCCTTTTTCAATCCCTTCTTCAATTAGCTTTTGTAGATTGATGCGAAATTCCCTTCTGTAACTATTTACCAAAATCAGTTGTTCTTCATCTAAATGCCGTACTTCTCTTGTAAATACCCTCGCACTTTTCCCATGAACTTTAATATTCTGTATAATTAAATAGATCAACTTTTTCATCTTCTCTTGACAGCTAATATATTCATCTTTCAGGATATCTACCTGTTCTTTCAAAAGTTCTTTAATGTAATTGAGATGGATATCCATTAATAGCTCTTGCTTACTTTTAAAATAGTAATAAAAGGTGC
Source organism: Lysinibacillus fusiformis (assembly GCA_030027265.1). Classification (GTDB taxonomy): domain Bacteria; phylum Bacillota; class Bacilli; order Bacillales_A; family Planococcaceae; genus Ureibacillus; species Ureibacillus fusiformis_A. Next base: position 2,047 of record JASENG010000006.1, read on the forward strand.
CCTTAGTCACTCCAATAGTATCAACAATATCTTGTATGGAAGTTTTACTGAAGCCCTTTTTGTCAAAAAGGTCTATACTTTCTTTTATAATTCTTCCTCGCATAATATTGTTCTCCTCAATAAATAGATTTCATTACATTTTTAATTCGACTCCCTTTCTATTACTAAAGAGATGCCTTGACCTCCACCGATGCAAGCTGTAATGAGGGCAAATTGTCCAGCAGAGCGTTTTAATTCATAAACTGCTTTTGTTATTAATATCGCTCCTGTTGCGCCTAATGGATGACCATGTGCAATTGCGCCGCCATTCACATTTAGTTTCTCTGGATCCATTCCTAATTCCCGGTCACAAGCAATTACTTGTGCAGCAAATGCCTCATTCAGCTCGATAATATCCATATCGGATAAAGACAGATTTAACTTTTCCAGTAATTTCTTCGTTGCAGGTACTGGGCCAATTCCCATAATGTTGGGGTCCACTCCTGCAACTGTCGAACCTTTGATTGTTGCGAGTGGCTGAATTCCCAACTCTTCTGCCTTTTCGCGCGACATAATGACTAATGCCGATGCCGCGTCATTTAGTCCTGAGCTGCTTCCTGCTGTTACTGTACCATCCCTTTCAAAAGCAGGCGGCAGTTTTGCTAATGCGGCTAACGTAGAATTAGGGCGTGGATGTTCGTCTTTATTAAAGAGAATTGGATCTCCTTTACGTACTGGAATACTGATCGGCACAATTTGCTCGTCAAAACGACCTTCTTCTATTGCTCTAGCTATTCTTTGCTGACTTCTCAATGAGTATTCATCCTGCTCCTTGCGTGTAATCTCATATTTCTTCGCTAGATTTTCAGCTGTAGTCCCCATTGCAGGGTTCCCGATTTCTTCAGGAGCGAGGAGAGTTTTACGATATTTTGGAGGGATTGAACTATACGCTTGCTCAGGTCGTTCATATTGATAGGGTGCACGACTCATGCTTTCAATACCACCCGCAACATAAATGTCACCAGCACCTGATTGGATTGCCTGAGCTGCTAATGCCGCAGCATTGATTCCTGAACCACATTGTCTATCAACGGTCAATCCTGGTATATTGACAGATAAACCGCCTTGTAAAGCTGTTAATCTAGCAATATTGCCGCCGCCACTTAGCACATTTCCCAAAATCACATCATCTATTAATTCAGGGTCAAGATTCACTCTTTTAATAGCTTCTTTAATGACTTCCCCGCCATATAAATGTGCGGGTATACTCGCTAATGCTCCACCTTGTTTACCGATTGCCGTTCGAACAGCCGAGACAATGACAGCATCTCTTTTCATAGGTCCATTCCCTTCTTCTATCATTTTTAGAAAAAAAGGTTTGCCTCACTGTTTTTTTACTCGAGACAAACCCATTCATACTAATACAGTTCAAAAATCACTTTACCTTTAACCACATCTTTTTGATGTTGATTAATCGCTTTCACATCAAATATAAGGGATTGTTCAATTTTATCGACCAATTCGGCTTTTAATGTCAGGACATCCTCCAGGAATACCATTCCAGAAAATCGAATATTATAGTCCTTTATAAAACCTTCAGCATAATAAGGAGTAAAAAGTTTAGAAAGGTTCCCCATCGTCCACATCCCATGGGCAATAATCCCGGGTAAACCAGCTTTTTTTGCTTCGTCATCAATTGTATGAATCGGATTAAAATCGCCTGAGGAACCAGAATATTTGATCAGATCCATTCTGGATACAGGCTTCAGTGTAGCCTCGAGAGATTCACCTTTAACAATCTCATTTAAAGCTGTCATACGTTTAGGGACCTCCTTACTGTCTCAGTGATAATCGTAATTGATTCTTCTGTAAAGATTATTTGCCCGTTTGAATCCTCACCATACCTTTTCATTTTTAAGAAACCCATTTTTCCTGTGCTGCCTTCTTTTTCATAGTAATCTTCTATTTTCGAATAACAGAAAACTTCTTCTCCTACTATAAGAGGCCGCTCATAATGATAGATCTGTTCCCCATGGATTAATCCCTTTAACGGCAATTTCAACCCTTCGATTGAGCCCGATCTAAACACTCGTGGAAAGGTAGGCGGTGCAATATTTGCTCCATATCTCGATTGTTTTCCTGTTTCCTCATCAATATAAATTGGATGATTGTCTCCAATTGATTCTGCAAAGCGCCTAACAAGCTCTCTTTCAACGACATTTGCTACTTTTTTTGAAGTGTGGCCAATATATTCTTTATACATTTGAATTCTCCTTTCGATTAATTTGTTGGTCCGCCTGCCACATAAAGAACTTGACCGTTGACGAAAGAAGAGTTTTCATCTGCGAAAAAAGCAACGGCATTTGCAATATCACGAGGTTTCCCTGTTCTGCCCACTGGAATTTTGCTTGCTCCAGCTTTTAAGAAGTCTTCAAAAGGTACACCAATTCTTTCAGCAGTTGCTTTCGTCATATCAGTTTCAATGAAACCAGGTGCAACGGCATTTGACGTTATTCCAAACTTCCCAAGCTCTCGGGCCAGCGTTTTTGTGAGACCTTGCAAACCTGCTTTTACCGTTGCATAATTTGCTTGACCAGGGTTCCCAAGAGCTGAAGTTGATGAAATATTGATAATTCTTCCGTACTTTTGTTGAACCATATATTTTTGAGCAGCTCTTGTTGTATTAAAGGCTCCTTTTAAGTGAACATCAATTACTTGATCCCAATCTTTATCTGTCATTTTAAATAGCAAATTATCCCTGATGATTCCCGCGTTATTCACTAAAATATCAAGAGCGCCAAATTCCTTTACCACCTGTTCCATTGCTGCTTCTACCTCTTCTGTTTTGACTACATTGGCTTGAAGTGCAAGAATGTCGAAGCCCTTTTCCTTAAATTCCGTGTGTACTTCCTGCAAGGCTTCTTCATTAATATCGATAATTGCGATTTTGGCTCCTTCTTCTGCAAAAATTTCCGCTATACTTTTCCCTATCCCGCGACTGCCTCCAGTAACAAAAGCGACTCTATTTTCAAACTTCCGTGTCAAATTCAATTCCTCCTAATTTTCATACTAAAATTAAGTCTTAACAGTTTATTAGTAGTTTTATAGAAATATTCAATCTATGAAACAATTTCTTATAGGTAGATACTCTTACTAGTTTTTACTATTCATTTACTAGGCGATAGTGATCCACACCGTTTATTTTTTCGCCAACCACTAAGTTTTGCTCCTTCAACAAATCAAGAACGCTCAAGATTTCAAATACAAATGTAATAACGGCTTTCTCATACCTGCCTCTATACATGTCTTGAATGATTTCAAATCCAGTTACCGCACCTTCTGCTTTTTTCATCGTATTAATCACACGTCCTGTACGCTTTTCAATATTATTTATATGGGCATCGATTGCCTCATTTAAATTGTCGATTATTGGGCCATGACCTGAATAAGTCAGTTTCGCGGAAAGCTTTCTGCATTTTTCCAAACTATCAAGATATTGAAGCAACGGTTTTGCACGCTCGCTGCCTTGTTTAGGAGCATCTAGAAACATGCCTGCATGAACCCCTTTTATAATGTGATCACCACAAATAAATTGTTGTTTATCCGCACTATAGAGCGAGATATGATCCTGGGAATGGCCGAGTGTTTCAATGACTTGAAAGGAAGGGAGACCTGGCACAAAATCTCCCTCCTTTAGTACTGCATCAACCTTTGCAGTCTGGAAGTAATCCCGATGTCCTTTCCGGAAAGCCCAATGAGCAGCCATATCTTTCGTCAAACCGAATTCTAAAAACAACTTATAAAAAAATTCGGAGCTCCACTCTAAATAGCCTTCATCTTTTAAAGTAAATTCCGTATCCTTGTGAGCCAATATCTTAATTGATGGATTTTTTTCCAATATCCAATCCACTAAGCCTGTGTGATCATTATGATGATGGGTTAGTACAATCTGCTCTAGATCAGATAGATTTAGCCCTAATCGATGAAGTCCATTATTCAGCTCATACCAGCCTTGCTTATTTTTCAATCCAGCGTCAATAAGCGTTAATTTATCTCCGTAAACAATATAGGAATTGACAGGGCCAATCGGAAAATTGGTTGTTAACTCCACTCTTTCAATTCTTTGCAAAGTACTCAATCCTTCTTTTATAAGAATGTGTTCTCACATACCTTTCATGAAACGATTAAATTTATGAAGCTTGAATACATGTCATTGTCCAGCTTATTTATCCAGCCAGACATTCTTTAAATAACCATAGCCATAAGAAGCATGTGGGTAGACATCTCTTGTATAAGGCTGTCTTGGCGTTTTTGTATAATAAGTAGTTAAAGGGACAGGGTTCACCAGGTTCTCCAGCACATAGCGTTGAATTTCATGTACATACTGTTTTCTTTCTTCTACATCAAGTATCATTCGTTGTTCATCTAGCATTTTGTCTAATTCCGGGTCGCTGATGTTATACCAATTTCGTGAGCCATCCGTATGCAGCTGTGTACGCAGCCACTCATCTGGTTCTTGGAAATACGTTTGATAGCCAATGCCCATATCATAATCTACGTTTGGCCACCTTTCAGAGAAATAAGTTGCATACTCTACTATTTCAATTTCAACATTAATACCGATATTTCTTAAATCCTCCGCAACCCATTGAGCAACACGAACTAATTGTTCGCCATAACCATTCGTCACGATCATCGTCGTGTCAAAACCGTTTGGATAGCCAGCCTCTGCTAATAGCTTTTTCGCTTCTTCAGGGTCGAATGGCTGTAATGTTTCTCGTTCCTCTAAAGGCAGTGCCCAATCCCCCAGTGAAGGATTGACTGGTCCACTCGTTTCTCCGCCTCCATAGATAGCCTCTACCATCGATTTTCGATCAACTGCCATGCTAATAGCTTTTCGAACGCGTAAATCCGTAAATGGTTCTCTTTCCATATTCATATATAATTGTTCCTGAGTAGGAAATAACGCATCAAAAACGGCAATATCAGGGTTTGTTTTTTGAAGCTGAGCAAGTTCCTCCGGTGATAAGGAGCCGATTGCTTCTGCTTGCCCCGTTCTAAATGCAGCAATTCGAGAACCTTGTTCCGGCACGACTTTATAAATCACTTCATCTAGATATGGCTTACCTTCTTCAAAGTAATTTGGATTTTTTTTGTAGGTTGCCTGTACATTATCTTCCCATTTTTCCAATACAAATGGTCCAGTTCCAATTGCATCTGTTGCTAAATCAACTTGCCCGTCTACTGCTTCCTTCGGCAAAATCCACATAAAATGATTCGCCATAAAGTTTAAAAATGGTGCAAATGGTTGTTTTAATGTAAAGACGACTGTCTGAGGATCTTTTGCTTCGATATTATCAACTTCCGATAGAAGGGCAGCCTGATGGCCAGGCAGATTAATGATTCTTTCCATTGTTGCCACAACATCTTCTGCTGTTACCTGTCTGCCGTTTACCGGTTCTTTATCATGCCAGTACGCTTCCCGAAGATGGAATGTATATACTTTTCCGTCTTCGGATATTTCCCAACTCTCTGCTAGATCCGGCACAACATTATAATCTGTAAACTCAACATCGGGACCAGTTTCATAGGTAACTAGTTTGTTATATACTAGACCTGCCATCATATGTGTGTAAATGGATGACTGCCGATGTGGGTCAAGCATATCTGGGTCTGCAGCAGAAAGAATAGTATAGGTTCCTCCGCTTTTCGGTTCCGAGGATGCTACTTCGCTGCTTTCAGTACCCGGCTCATTCGATGAAGTATCAGAGGAGCATGCACTTATTGCCGCTATTAGTAACCCTAAAATCAATAGCCTTACTATTGAAGTCAACTTTTTATCCATATCCATTTCCTCCTATGGAAATATTCTTTTAAGACATTTTAGGATCAAGGAAATCACGAAGAGCATCCCCAAATAAGTTAAATGCCAAAACCAATATACTTAATGCTAATCCCGGGAACAGGACGAGCCACGGTGCACTTTCCATATACCTGCTCGCATCACTAAGCATTAATCCCCAGGATGGATTCGGTGGCGGTGTTCCAATTCCAAGAAAACTAAGTGATGCTTCAGCAATAATGGTTTGACCAAAGGCAAGGCTGGCCATGACGATAATGGGTGCCATCATATTGGGTAATCCATGCTTCATAATGATTCTGAACGAACTTGCCCCAACTGAACGGGATGCTTCCACATAATTCGATTCACGGATTCGCATCATTTCCCCCCGAACAATCCTTGCAAATCGAGGTATTTCGATAATAACCAGTGCAATGATTACATTTTGTATTGCAGGTCCTAGCAATGCTGCGATAAATAAAGCTAGAATTAAAGCTGGAATTGACATAATAGCATCCATGACCCTTTGAATAATCATATCGACAGCCCCGCCAAAATAACCTGATACCATTCCAATCAATGTTCCTAATATGATAGAGATGACCACTGTTGCAATTCCAACAAGCAACGATATTCGAGAACCAAAAACGAGTCTGCTAAATACATCTCGCCCTAAATCATCCGTACCCATTACATGCTGTGCGTTCGGAGCTGCCAAAAAAGCTGCACGATCTTGACTAATTGGATCATACGGAGCAATCATTGGAGCGATAATAGCAACCGCAACCACAATCAGGATAATTAACAGGGACACAAAACCAATTTTTTGAGTGATGATAAAGCGTTTGCAGTCCTCTTTGAATTTTTTAAAATGCAAATTCTTACCCGCCTTTATCCTCTCTTTTGGCAATTCAGAGTCTAATTGAACTTGGGACATGCGAATCACTTCCTTTTCTTGAAACAAGAATAATGATAATTTTATTTCGTTCTGATTCTCGGATCTACCCAGCCGTACATAACATCCACAATCAGATTAACTAGTAGGAACATTGCGCCAAACACCAACACCGTTGATTGAACAATAGGATAATCCCTTACTAATACGGATTCAAAAATTAAACTTCCAAGTCCTGGAAGAGCGAAAATCGATTCAAGTACAACTGTTCCACCAAGCAAATAGCCAATTTGTAATCCAATTAATGTGATAACTGAAACTAGAGAATTTCTAAGTGCATGTTTAAAAATAACAATTCCTTCTTTTGCACCCTTTGCCCTCACTGTTCGAATGAACTCTGAATGCAAGACTTCCAGCACTGCAGACCTTGTCATACGAACAATACTTGCACTGAGGGTAATCGCTAAACAGATTGCAGGCAGAAACATTTGCTGGATATTGACAAAAGGATTCTCGGCAAATGATTGATAGCCTAATGGAGGAATCCAATTTAAAACTAGTGATAGAACTGTGAGCATTATTAATCCCAACCAGAAGTTTGGAATCGATAACCCGCCAATTGAAATAACTTTTAAGAAATGATCAATAAATGTATTTTGTTTAACAGCCGAGATAACCCCAATCGGAATCCCGATAATAATGGCTAAAACAATTGACATAATTGCCAGTTGAATGGTCACCGGGAGTCTTTCTAGGATAATTTTCGATACTTCCTGTCCTGACCAAAGCGAATTTCCCAAATCCCCTTTTACTGCATTTGAAACCCAATCCACTAGTTGGCCTAATACACTTTTATCTAGCCCCATTTCAGCCTTTAAAGCGTCCATCTGTTCTGCTGTTGCTCCAGAATTCGCCAATTGAAGGGTAACAACATCACCCGGAACGGCTCTCATGATGATAAAAATGAACGTGGTCATAATAAATAAAACGAATATTCCGAAAATTAAACGTCTAACGATATATTCAGCCATGTCCTCTCTCCTCTCCATAGAGATGGCAAGAAACGATATGATCTTCTGAAATGGCTCTTAATTGCGGTTTATCTTGTTTACAAATATCCATTGCAAAGGGACATCTTGTATGGAACTTGCAGCCGCTTGGCGGATTAGAAGGACTTGGCACTTCACCGCTCAAAATCATTCTCTCAGGTTCAATATTGGGATTTGGTACAGGTACAGCTGATATTAGTGCCTTGGCATATGGATGTAACGGATCCTTAAATAAAGAATCCGAATCAGTCACCTCAACTATTTCCCCTAAATACATTACTGCAATTCTATCGGAAATATATTTGACGACATTTAAATCATGGGAAATGAACAAGTAGGACAATCCAAGTTGAAGCTGCAAATCTTTTAATAGATTCAAAATTTGAGCTTGAACAGAGACATCTAGAGCTGACACTGCTTCATCACAAATCAAAAGATCGGGTTCAGTTGCCAACGCTCTGGCAATACCGATTCTTTGTCTTTGCCCCCCTGAAAATTGATGAGGAAATTTATGCATATCCTCTTTGGATAAACCTACTATTTCCAGCAATTCCCCTACTCGTTGCCGTTTTGTAGTGCCCTTCGCTAAATGGTGCACTTCTAATGGTTCACCAATAATATCCAAAATTGTCATCCTTGGATTTAGCGAGCTATAAGGATCTTGAAAAACAAATTGAATACGTTTTCTGATTCCTTTTTTATCTTTTCGATTTACATTCGATAATTGTTTCCCATCAAAACTGACTTCTCCATTCGTTGAATCAATAAGCCCTGTTATTAATCTTCCAACTGTGGATTTACCGCAGCCTGATTCCCCAACAAGTCCAAGCACTTCGCCTTTATTAATATTTAGCGATACTCCATCAACAGCCTTCACATATCCGACTGTTCGGGACAAAATCCCCTTTGTAATAGGGAAATGTTTTTTTAAGTCTTTTACTTCCAGCAGCATATTTTTACTAACTAAATGCTCATTAATTTCAAAATCAGCTTCTTTTTCATCTATTAAAATAGGATTTTCCCACTCTTCTTGCAGATTGGGATCGGCTATCCAGCACTTACTGACCCGATCATTTTCTGCTTTAAATAAGGGCGGTTCCTCACTTCTGCATTTTTCTGTTGCAAGGGGACATCGAGGATGAAAACGGCAACCGGACGGAATTTCTTTCAGTCTAGGAACATTCCCTTTAATAGTTAATAATCTGCGGTTTTTATTTGTATCGATTTTAGGGATGCTTTTTAATAGTGCTTCTGTATAGGGATGTACCGGTTTGTTAAACAAATCCTTCACATCTGACTGCTCCACAACTTGCCCTGCATATACCACTACCACTTTGTCCGCCATTTCTGCTACGACACCTAAATCATGGGTAACCAGAATAATTGCTGTCCCAAATTGTGCTTGCAGGTCTTTTAATAATTGCATAATTTGCGCCTGAACTGTTACATCTAGAGCGGTTGTTGGCTCATCTGCAATAATTAGATTTGGTCTGCAAGCAAGTGCAATCGCAATCATGACCCTTTGCCTTTGCCCACCAGATAGTTGGTGAGGAAAGGCATCAATTCGGCTTTCTGGATCAGGCAGTCCTACCAGCTTTAATAACTCAAGTGCTCGTTCTCGTAATTCACTTTTACTTAGGTCTTCATGAATTTTAATAGTTTCGATTATCTGGTCACCAATCGTATAGACAGGATCCAAGCAAGTCATTGGATCCTGAAAAATCATGGCAATCTCATTTCCTCGAATTTTTCGGATTTCATCATTGCTTAAGTCTTTTAAATTTAAATTATTGAATAAAATCTTCCCTGAGATCACTTCACCATTACTATCCAGCAATCTTAAAATAGAAAGTGCGGATACACTTTTACCAGAGCCGGATTCTCCAACGATTGCAACGGTTTCACCCTTTGAAATACTAAAGGAAACACCGTCAATAGCCTCTAAATTCCCCGCTCTCGTTTTAAAAACTGTTTTCATTTCCTCAACCTGCAAGAGTATGTTAGAGTTTTGGGCCAATCAAATTCCTCCTTTCGTATTTTTTGACACACCTTTAATTGTCCAGCGCAAGGCTAGCAAACTGCTCTCTCAATTTGGTTTTTAATATTTTCCCTACACCATTTCTTGGAAGCTCCTCAATAAACTCGACATGGCGCGGTGTTTTGTATTTCGCTAAATTCTTTTGACAGTAATCGATTAATTCACCCTCACTTACGACTGCCCCTGTCTTTTTCACAACGCAAGCAAGAATTTCTTCCCCCATCCTTTCAGAAGGAACACCAATTACTGCAGCTTCTAAAACCGCCTCATGTTTTACCAGCAGTTCTTCCAAGTCACGTGGATAGATATTAAACCCGCCTCGAATGATTAAATCCTTTTTGCGATCAACAATATATAAATAACCTTCCTCATCGACTCTTGCCATATCACCTGTATGAAGCCATCCATTTTGGAGCGCTTTTTTTGTCGCTTCTTCGTTCTTAAAATAACCTGGTGTGACATTTTCCCCTTGGACTAATAATTCGCCAACTTCACCAACAGGCAGCTCTTGCCCATGTTCATCGACAATTTTAATGTTCACTCCAGGCATCGGAACGCCAACAGAACCTTCTTTGATCGGCATATTGTTGCGCTGGGAAGCTACTCCCGGTGAAGCTTCCGATAACCCATAGGCATCGCGGACCTCTGCTCCAAATCTTTCTTTAAACTTATGGCGTAAACTAACTGCTAAAGCGGCAGAACCTGATCCAACTGTTTCAAGGCTCGAAAGGTCATATTGCTCGGCATTCGGATGATAAAGCATCGCATGCACCATAGCAGGAACAGCTGCAAACGATTTCACTTTATATTTTTCAATCACTTTAAATACTTCTTCGGCATCAAATTTGGAAAAAATCACTACAGAACTTCCAAGCAAAAACATCCCATTCATGATGCCAAACCCGTAAATATGGGCTAAGGGCAGCACTCCGATTGTAGTGCCTCTTTTATCCTCTTCTTCTCTAAGGGCCAATCCTGACATAGAATTCGCATACAAATTTTTATGAGTAAGCATTACGCCCTTAGGTACGCCAGTTGTTCCGGATGTATATAAAATCACGGCAACATCGGACTCTTTTAAATTCAGGGATGGATTTTCATAGAGTGGCATATTTGACAATGCCTTCTCCCATTCAATAACTTCTATCCCTGATTGCAAGTCTGATTTATTCGGTTGATCGATACATATAATTTTCGGTTTATCACTCAAATCATTTGTTGCATTGCTGATTTTTTGCAAGAGATGAGATGAAGTAATGACAACTTTTGCTTCTGAATTCTTTAATATAAAATTAATCTCATTTTCATGAAGGAGGTACATAACAGGAACGATAATTCCGCCTGCTCCCAGCACTCCCTGGTATGAGAAGATGACTTCCGGACAATTCGGCATGCAAATAAGTACCCGATCTCCCTTTTCTACTCCGAGAGAATGAACAAGACTTGAGACCTTTTTACAAATAATCTCTGTCTCACAATTTGTATAAGTTTTCTCATCATAGTAAAGAAGGTTATACTCACCAAATTTTTCAATGTTCTCGCCTAATAATTCAGTTAGCAGCATGTGACCCTCCTAATTTTATTTACTATTTTCATAGTAAGAATTTACTGATTGAAGTTAAAACGCTTTCATTTTAAGGAGACAACGATTCGCTATTATGAGTTACTAGTATCTTTTTGTTTAGGTAAAGGAATTTGTATCTTTTGCTGATAAGCGGTTAAAAATGCTATGCCAAGTAGAAGTGCCGTAATTACTGCAGAAGTTATAAATGGAGCTGAAACCAGGAAAACAAACACCCATCCACCCCAAAGCGGACCTAGTATTCTTCCTAGACTATCCATAGAATGTTGGAGTCCCATCGTAATTCCTTGCCCCATCTCGTTGCGTTTTGAGAGCATCGCAATAGTAGTTGGACGAACCAAGGATTGACCAAAGCCCGTGAATATACATCCTACAATCGCTACCCAAATATATGGAGCAAAACTGATAAAACAATATCCGATGGTTGCAATGACTAAACCGATTTTGGTGATGGTTTCTTCATCCCATAATTCGTAGCATTTCTTAAGCAAAAAGAATTGCACGATGACAGAAGTTCCAGCTTGCGCACTAAAAGCAAGACTTACAAATACGGGAGAAGCTTCAAACCGCTCAATCATAAAGTAGCCAAGTAATCCAAAGAAACTCGAGGCCGCAATCGATAATCCCAAGATTATTGTATAATGGTTCCAATACCCCGCCTTTGTAACCATCAATAGGGAGCGCCAAAATGTGATTGATTCTTTTGATTGCGATTTCTCACTTTGATTATCCTTATTATCATTACTGTCCATAGCATCTTGGATGTAAAAATGTGCAAATGGAAGTGTAACTAATGCTAGAGCCCCTGCGATGACGAAAGGAACTACTACCCCTAATGGCGAAAATAATCCTCCGATTGCAGGACCACATAAGAAGCCTAGACCATTCACCGCTCCCATTTTCGCGATTGCTTGATTTCTGAATTCTTTCTTGGTTTGATCAGCTACCATTGAAAAGGCAGCTGGGTGGGCACCTGATGAAATCGCAGCACCAATTAACCTCACTAATAGTAATTGCCAATAATTTTGGGCAAAAATTAAAAGCAAAAAGGCTATACCAAATCCAAAAACTCCCATGATCAAAACCGGTTTTCTTCCTATCTTATCCGCCAAACGCCCCCATATTGGTGCAGTTATCAACTGTGCAATAGCCCAGATAATGATTAATGATGACATTTGGACCGAAGTAAGGTTTAGGTCATCGGCTAAAAAAGGCAAAGTAGGAAGTACTATTCCATAACCCGTCATCGTTAAAAACATTATGAATCCTAGTAAAAAGAACGCCTTCCTATCCATCATAACTACTCATCTTCTTTCTATCAGAAAAGCGGAAGGTGCTCGCGCAAGCTCCCAAAAAAACCGGAAGAACCGACAAAAGAACGCTTTTTGGCAAACTATGAATATCTAAATATTTCCTAGTCTGCATAAGTGCAACTAAGACTGACTGCTAAAAGCCTTGGCAATCAGTCAAGTTTTCGAATCCTTGCAGGCATTCCAGTTTCGCGAGGAGCTAGCACCTGCTCACTAGACACTCTTCCAATACTAGAAATTTTAAACTTGCTTCTTTTTAATGAAGAAACGGAAGATTGATCATTCTTCCATTTTTGTATTACTTCAAAACGATTGTTCTCTATGCAGTAATTAAACAACCTCAAAATACGGCAGAACGAGATCCGATTCAACCATGCTAAATACAACAGAGACACGTTTATCGATGGCAATTTCTTCTTTATCTCCAATGATTCTTGTCATCATTCTGACACCTTCGTCAAGTTCAATTATCCCAATAACGAAAGGAGTGTCCCCTTTAAATGGTCCAAATGCTTGGTGTACAATCGTAAAGCTGTATATTTTCCCTGTACCGCTTGACTCCTGCCAGCTTATTTCTTCTGAAAAGCAATGAGGGCATATCGATCTTGGATAAAAGATAGATTGATGACAACCGCCACAATATTGGATGAATAACTTCCCTTCCTTTAACCCATCCCAATAAGGTTTTGATTCTTCATCAATAGCCGACTGAATCAAATCTTTTATCATTTAATCCCCTCCTAAAATTACAGTTGATGTCGAGGATAGAACCCCTCCTGTACCATGAACTAAAGCAATTTTTGCATTCTCTACCTGACGCGAACTACACTCACCTCTTAATTGACGTGCAGCCTCAATCAATAGAAAGATTCCATACATTCCTGGATGGCAATAGGATAATCCCCCACCGTTCGTATTCATTGGGAAATCACCCCCTGGTGCAGTACGCCCTCCACTTACAAAGGCGCCACCTTCACCGGGTTTACAAAAGCCCAGCGATTCCAGTGTGAGAAGTACTGTAATCGTGAAAGAATCATAGATTTCCGCCACATCAATTTCTTCATGAGAGATTCCTGCCATTTCCAATGCTCGTTTGCCGGATTCTTTTGCACTTGTTATCGTTAAATCAGGCATATTAGTGATTGTGTTATGTGAATGTGATTCACCATGCCCTATTATCCAAACGGGTTTTTTGTTTAGCCGATTAGCCACATTTTTAGAAGCAATAATTACCGCTCCACCACCATCTGACACTAAACAGCAATCTAATAAATGCAATGGTTCAGCAATTTTTCGAGAATTCAAAACATCCTCTATGCAAATTTCTTCTTTCATGTAAGCCTTTTCATTTAATACAGCCCATTTTCTCGTTGCCACTGCAATTTCCGCCAGCTGTTCAGATGTTGTTCCATATTGATGCATATGCCGCATTGCCGCCAATGCATATGCTCCAACTGGTGTCGGTAAACCATATGGAATTTCATATTGAGCAGTCAAAGGTGACTTAAATATTGAATTTGATGGATTTGTTCTGTTTGTACTTCCATATGTGATCAATGCTACCTCGAACAACCCAGCCTCAATGCCTGCTGCTGCATGCCCAACGTGAGCCTCAAAAGATGAACCCCCAATATTCGTGGAATCTGTATATTTTGGCTGAATCCCTAAATATTCGGCTAGCATCAAGTTTGGGGCCCATGCCCAATTCCCTGCAGTGAATACAGCATCTATATCATTTTTCGTTAACCCGGCATCCTCTAATGCTAGTTTAGCTGCTTGTGCTTGAAGCTGTAACACATTTTTGCCAGGGGTTTTACCAATATCAGATTCCGCAACACCAACAATGGCAGCAATTTTATCCGATTTCACACTTGCTCCCCCTTTCTATAGGGTTGAAACAGTATTATGGCTAACGGTCTATTTATTCAGGGATACGCTACATAACTAACCGGTTAGTATTATTACGGTATAATAGCTTACTAGGCAGTATGTTAATCCAAAAATCATACCAGGAAAGCCGTTATAGCAACTCTCCTACCTTTGCATGCCCTTTTAATAGATTTCGAGCAATTGTTCGGCGTTGAATTTCATCAGTACCTTCGAAAATGCGATATAGCCTTAACTCTCTGTACCAGCGTTCGATTGGCAATTCTTTTGTATAGCCCATTCCACCATGAATTTGCAAGACACGATCGACAACCTCATTTGCCATAATCGCTCCATTTAGTTTTGCCATTGAAGATTGGTGACGGGCATCCATTCCATTTTCAGCCATCCATGCAGCTCTAAATACAATCCATTTCGCCGCTTCAATCTCAACAGCCGAATCTGCAATCATCCATTGGATTGCTTGGCGTTCTGCAATAGGTTTGCCAAAGGTAACACGAGTTTTGGAATAATCGATGGCCATTTGCAATAACCGTTCAGCAGCACCGATTGCACCTGCCGGAATCATATACCGTCCTTGACCAATCCATTGCATTCCTAGATTGAATCCTTGACCAAGTTCTCCTAGAATATTTTCTTCAGGAACACGCACGTTATCGAAAATAAGTGTAGCTGGTCCCCATTCACCCATCGTATGAATAGGCTCGGATTCCCAACCCATTTCTCTATCCACAAGGAAGCACGTTACGCCGCCATTTGCTCCTTTTTCTTTGTCAGTTACGGCGAAAACCATCGCAAAGTCTGCTTCGTTTCCGTTTGTGATGAATACCTTTTCCCCATTTAATACCCAATGGTCTCCATCTTTTACTGCCTGCATTTGAATACTTCTTGCATCTGATCCAGCACCTGGTTCAGTTAAAGCAAAGCAAGAACGTCTTTCTCCATTAATTGTAGGAATTAAATATTTTTGTTTCTGTTCTTCGTTGCACAAATATAGAATATTATCGGCAGAACCGCCAAAGTTAAATGGTACATACGTTCTTCCTAACTCCATCGCAATCAACACAGACATAATTGGACCTAAATTAGCTCCACCGTATTCCTCAGGAGTATTAATGCCCCAGAAGCCAATTTCTTTTGCCTTATCTCTTAATTCTTTTACCTTCTCACGAGAGATACCTGGTCTGCCTTCCCTTTCGTTTTTCAGTACCTCTTGCTCTAGAGGCTTAAGTTCTTTATTTACAAAATCCCGGACTGTTTTTTGAATCATTTTTTGTTCGTCAGTTAAAGTAAAATCCATTTAAATACATCCCCTTAATCGTCAATTTACTTGAGTAGAAAATTGTTAAACAATGTTCACAATTTTTCTGAATACTCAGTTACAACACGGTATGTATTTTTGAACTCACTTATGAGAATAAAATAAAGCGTTTACATTTTTTTTTTTAATGGTTTGGTTCGCATGTTCAAAAAAATATTGAATAAGAATGTAAACACAAAAAAGCTCAGTTCATGAATACTATGAACTAAGCCTGCCATCTTCTTTAAGAACAATCATTCCACAAAAGTTTTTGCCATAAATTCATGAATTGCTTTCACAACGCTTTGTGGATCTTCCAGCATCCCCAGATGTGCGGTATTCGTTTTGATTTTTTGAATTCGTGAATTTGAAGTTTTGATTGGTTTCACAATTTTATCCTGGGACCCTTCAATCACTAAAATAGGGCAATTTGTTTGCTCGATTAAATGATGCTGGTTAGACCTTGTTTTCATTGCCTCTAATGCAGCAACCAAACCTTCTTCTGAAGCCTGATAAGCGATTGAGCGGGCTTGATCAATAATCTCCTTGCTCGCTTTTTCACTAAAAAATGCTTCAATTACTTGATCTACAAAAGTTTCAACCCCAAGTGCCGGGATTTCTTGTTGCTGTTTCGTTCGCTTTTCCTTTTGTTCTTCTGTATCCGCCAAATCAGAGGAATACGCTAAGATTGCGCTTTTAATTGGTGCAATCTTCTGTTCAAGAGCAGCTAAAACAATATACCCACCTAAAGAGTGACCAAGCCATGTTGCTTCTGAAACATCCTCTTTCTGAAGTACATTTGCAACCTCCTTCGCATAATCATATACCGTATAATTCGCTCGTTCAATTTTACTTTCCCCATGACCTGGCAAATCCACAGCGATGACATCGTATTTTTTTGTTAAATCTGTCATGACACGATTAAATACTTCTTTCGCACCTAAGAATCCATGAACTAGTACAAGGGTTTCACCTTTTCCTTCTCTTTTATATCGGAGCATTGTTATTTCCTTTCTAATTGCTTATTTATACTACTTTTACCCTTACGAGTGAAAATAAAACAGTAGGAAGCTTTGATGAAATATTATTATTGAAAAAACTTGCCTCAGGGGACGAATAATGGCAGCAGCTTATTGTATTTAGCCAAGCTGCAGTTGTTATGATCAAAATACATATTGACAGATATTAAGTAAACAAAGAAACAGCGGCTGCCACTAAATTAAAATGATTTTCTTCTTACTAAATCGAATGAATAATTCATTCTTATAGTCATTGTTGGAATCAATGTTAATAGTTGGTGAAATCGGATGGCAATCTTGAGGCTTTTAATGTCATTTATCAGATCATCTAACAATATATAATATAGTGACCAACTACTTTTGAATGGGGAAATTTGAAATGAAAATTAAAAGAGTTCTATTAATCATAATTGCGCTTCTAGTTATAATGATTGGTTTTACCCTAACAAATCCGTTTTTAATTTCATCTAAACAACCGGCACCTGCTCTAACTTCTGTTGTACTAGATGAAGAAGCGGCTGTGGAGCATTTTTCGAAAGCGCTTACCTATAAAACCGTTTCCTACCAAGAGCGAAAAAAGTTTGACTTACAGGAGTTCAATCAATTTATAACCTTTTTAAAAAATAGTTACCCTGCCGTTCACGAAAAACTGGAATTGGAGTTAATAAATGATTATGGGCTTGTATACAAATGGACAGGCACAAATCCAGAAGAAAAACCAATTGGCTTAACAAGCCACTATGATGTAGTACCGATACTTAGCGGTACAGAAAAAAACTGGGAAATGGATCCATTTAGCGGCACTGTTAAGGATGGCTTAATTTGGGGACGCGGAACACTTGATGATAAAATCGGGGTTATTGGAATAATGGAAGCAGCTGAGTACTTACTTAATGAAGGTTTTGCTCCATCAAGAGATATGTATTTTATGTTCGGATTCGATGAAGAAATCGGTGGAGAGCTCGGGGCAAAAGCCATTGCCGAAACTTTAAAGCAACGCGGAATCCAGTTCGACTTTGTTCTCGATGAAGGTGGTGCCATTGTAGAAAATATGGTTCCTGGTGTCGATCAGCCAGTTGGAGTTGTAGGAATTTCAGAAAAAGGTTCTGCAACGGCAACGCTTTCCATAAAGGGCAGCGGAGGTCATTCATCACAGCCAAAAGATCGAACGAATATAGGAAGAATTGCAAGTGCCATTTCGAAATTGGAGGAAACACAGTTTGATGGAGAATTGCGGGGTCCAGGGAATGATTTATTTGAATTTGTTGCACCTGAGATGAGCTTTGGCATGAAATATGTATTTGCGAATAAATTCCTCTTTAAACCCATTATAGAAAAGATTTTGCTTCAAGAACCTGCTACAGCTGCCCTGATTCGTACAACAATTGCCCCTACGATCTTCCAGGCTGGGGAACAATATAATGCCTTGCCGGAAGAGGCTTCAGCCATTATTAATTTGCGGATAATGCCAGGAGACTCACTTGAAGATGTTGAAGCATTTATTGTCGAGACAATAGATGATGAAGGAATCACGGTAACACTTGAGGGATCAGAAGCTTCCAATGTATCATCCACAGATGGTCCCCAATTTAAATCAATTCAACAAGCAGCAAGAAATGTCTATGAAGATGCCATTATAGCTCCGTATTTAATGTTTGCTGGTTCAGATGCCAAACATTATGACAGTATTTCGGATAATACGTATCGTTTCCTTCCCGTTCAAATAACTTCCGAAGATTTAAACAGGATGCATGGGACAAACGAGCATATAAGTATTAGTAATTATTTGAACGCCATTAAGTTTTATATAGAAATTATGAAAGAAACAAATAAATAACATGCGATTTTCGAGGGCATTTGTCATCTGACTTATGCCCTTTTTGTTTTGATGAAAAAGAAAGGTTGGATTTTTCGCCAACCTTCAGCTTTTCAATATTTCGTTCATAAATATCGAATCAATCTCACCTATACGTTTTTAGGAAGTGTACAATTTCTGTATTTTATAGTATCTATAACCTTCTAAATTTATGTAGAAGATAAATTCTCATAATTTTAATAAATATTGAGGATTGTAGGAAGCTTACCCAGGTGCAGACAAAGTCAATGTCTAATAAGGATTTGTTGGATGATATACGCTAATATAAAACTGTACCTGGCTTGAAGCAAGGGCCAAAGCTCTTATAAATAATGCGTTTTGAGCAGTAAGTGCCAGTTCGGAGTTAGCAGGAACAATTTCTTCTACCAACACTTCATCATCATCTTCAATACTGATTAATACGTCGTTTTCAGACAAATTCCGAGCAATAACGGTTATCAGAAGTGGTGCACGCATGGGTGATGCTGGAGCTGCATAAATGAGTGTGTAATCCTGATTTTTTGGAGCTTCTTCTGCCGTTTCTGTTTCGAAGAGGAAATTTGACGAATCCACGTTTGAATCCGCTGGCATGTTATCCGTTATTGTGTTTTCCTCAATGATTAACTTTTGCTCTCCACCTATTGTCGCATTCACACAAAAATTTTGACCGATTATGAGCGAATTCCTTTCAAATATCACTTCACTTTCGATCCGGCTATTCCCACGATCATCATTTGTATCTTTATTGGAATTCCAGTCCAAACCCATTTTCAGCCCTCCTTCTATTTACTAGTTAATGCTATATGCAGTTAAATGGAAGGGCTAATCAATCAAAAATATGGGAAAAATAATAATAAAATTGATTTTTAATCTTCTCAACAAAAAAAGTGCATTATGAATAAAATTGGGCACAAAATACATAGTGGAGGTGATGAATCTATGGCCAAAAAGTCAAGTACGACATTTAAAAAAATGAAAAAACCAAAGAAAATTAACAACCGTGAAGAAATTTCACAGGAACAAAATTTCGAAAAAGCATTAAAGAAGATTGAATACCAGGATAATAAAATTAACGATTAACCCAAAAGTAGTTATGCTAATATAGTTTTTAATTCATTAATTAGTTAAACCAAAAGGTCTCTTCTCTTAGAGATCTTTTTTTATTTCGAAATAACATCTCGCTAAATTTCTTTCACTTCAATCCTTAAATGAACCTCCAAAACAAGGAGAATGAACACGTTTTCATCCCACTTTTTTACAATTTTAAATAGTTTTTGATAAATCGTGAACTTTATGTGAATAACTTTTGAATGGAAGGTGAACCTTTTGTGAACTCCCCTTTTTAGCAGAGATTTTACTATTGTTATGATTAAAATAGAGTTATAGTGTTGAAGGAAGTCAACGGGTGATTTTCTTTTGACTAAATAGGGAAGGTGAATATCTATATGAGAAAAAAATGGACATTATTGGCGTCCATGATGGCACTTGTCTTTATTCTTTCAGGCTGTGAACCACTTTTAGTTTTCGATTCAAAAGGTCCGCAAGCCGCAAGACAAGCGAACGATATCTTATTATCAATCGGCATCATGGCTGTTATCGTAATTGTTGTCATGGTTATCTTAGCTTATATTTTATTTAAATATCGTGCTTCAAAATTGCCTGACGATTATGAACCACCACATATCGAAGGAAATAAATGGGTTGAACTCGTTTGTGTAGGTATTCCTATATTAATTGTAGCTTATCTATCATTTGTCTCTGTAAAAAGTAATTATATTGTTGAATCAACACCAGAAGGTTATGAAAATCAAGAACCCTTAGTTGTCTATGCTTCCTCTTCAGACTGGAAATGGCACTTCAGCTATCCAGAAGAAGATATTGAAACAGTAAACTACCTATATATTCCAACAGACCGTCCGATCGAGTTTAAGCTATATGCTTACGGTCCAATCTCAAGTTTCTGGATTCCACAGCTAGGCGGTCAGAAATATGCGATGTCTGACATGGTAACAACTTTACATCTTGCTGCAGATGAAGCTGGTGAATATATGGGTCGAAATGCTAACTTCAGTGGTAAAGGCTTTGCTGAACATTCATTTAACGTAACTGCTATGTCACAAGCTGATTTCGATGACTGGGTAGAAGAAGTTCACGAAACTGCTGAACCACTTACAGAAGATCAATTTGAAAAATTATTAGAACCAGGTCATCTTGGACAAATGACGTTCACAGGAACACATTTAGAATTTAGTCCAGCTCCAGAGCATGCACATGATTCCATGAGTGAAGAAGAAATGGAAGATATGGAAGACATGGAGAATATGGAACATATGGACCATAGCGGTCATTAATTTGAAAAGATAAGAAACTAGTTTTATAGACTTGTATTTATCTTGAAAGGAGAAAAAAGGATGGAATTCTTAGAGCGATTTGCCATACCTCATCCAAGTCCAGCGATTTATGCCTCAATGGTTGCCATTGCTTTAGTTAGTATAGGAATCGTTGCCGGCCTAACATATTTCAAAAAATGGGGCTATTTATGGCGTGAATGGTTAACAACTGTCGACCATAAAAAAATCGGGATTATGTACTTAGTCTCTGCCCTGCTTATGTTATTCCGCGGTGGTGCTGATGCCATTATGATGCGTGCTCAGCTCTCTGCGCCTGATATGAAATTACTAGATGCTCAACACTATAACGAGATCTTTACGACTCACGGTGTTGTTATGATTATCTTTATGGCGATGCCATTCATCTTTGCATTTATGAACTTAATCGTGCCGTTGCAAATTGGTGCACGCGATGTGGCTTTCCCACGCTTAAATGCTTTAAGCTTCTGGTTATTCTTTGCCGGAGCAATGCTATTCAATATTTCATTCGTAATCGGCGGTTCACCGGATGCAGGTTGGACATCTTACTTCCCTCTTGCAGGCAATGATTTCAGTGAATCCGTTGGTACAAACTATTATATGTTGGCAATCCAAATTTCAGGGATTGGTTCATTAATGACTGGTATTAACATGTGTACAACAATTTTAAAAATGCGTGCACCTGGTATGACGCTTATGAAAATGCCAATGTTTACTTGGTCGGCTTTCATTGCCAATGTCATTATTGTATTTGCGTTCCCTGTATTAACTGTTGCCCTGCTTATGGGTACTACAGACCGTTTATTTGCAACAAACTTCTTTACGACTAGCAACGGTGGTATGGATATGCTTTGGGCCAACTTCTTCTGGATTTGGGGACACCCTGAAGTATATATCTTAATCTTGCCTGCCTTTGGTCTATATAGTGAAATTATTGCAACCTTCTCAAAACGTAACTTATATGGTTATACATCAATGGTTGCATCAATGGTTCTGATTTCCCTACTATCATTCTTAGTATGGACGCACCATTTCTTCACGATGGGTCAAGGTGCACTAACTAACAGTATTTTCTCTATTACAACAATGGCGATTGCTGTTCCGACAGGTGTTAAAATCTTTAACTGGTTGTTTACGATGTGGAAAGGTAAAATCCGCTTTACTACGCCAATGCTCTACTCAGTAGCCTTCATTCCTTTATTTACAATCGGTGGGGTTACAGGGGTAATGCTTGCAATGTCAGCGGCCGACTATCAATATCACAATACAATGTTCTTAGTTGCCCACTTCCATAACACAATAATTCCTGGTGTAGTATTCGCTATGCTGGCTGGTTTAACTTACTATTGGCCAAAATTCTTTGGCTTCATGCTAAATGAAAAAATCGGTAAAGTAACATTCTGGTTATTAACAGTTGGTTTCGTTCTTGCCTTCTTCCCAATGTATATCACTGGTTTAGACGGTCAAGCTCGTCGTATGTACACTTATTCAGAAGCAACAGGCTTTGGTTCATTAAATATGCTATCATTCGTTGGTGCTGCCCTAATGGCAATCGGATTTGTGACAATTGTCTATAACGTTTACTATAGCTTTAAAAACTCATCAAGAGATATCGGCAGCGACCCATGGGATGCTCGCTCTTTAGAATGGGCTACACACACTCCAGTTCCAGAGTACAACTTTGCTAGAACACCTCAAATTAGTTCAAGCGAAACATTCTGGGATTCAAAGAAAAATGGACATGTGTTATTTAAAGGTGAGATTGAAGAAATTCATATGCCAAATAATAGCGGAGTTCCATTCGTTATGGGTATTATCTTCTTCATTGCAGGTTTCTCATTCATCTTTGGATTATGGGTTCCAGCAGTAATTGCTTTAATCGGTATTTTCGTATGTATGGCAATGCGTTCATTTGAAAAAGATCATGGCCGACATATTTCTGTGAAAGAAATAAAAGAAACTGAAGAAAAACTTGGAGGTGCAAAATAATGCATATCGATCATTCGAAGCCTCTTGAGTACAGTACTCAACAAAATCAGTTAAATATTTTAGGATTTTGGATTTTCTTAGGTGCCGAAATTATGCTGTTTGCTACCCTTTTCACAGCTTATTTTACACTTTCGGCTCGTACAGGTTCTGGTCCGACTCCTGCTGAAATTTTTGAAATCACACCAGTTCTGATTGAAACATTCGTGTTACTAACAAGTAGTTTCACAATAGGCCTTGGTATTCATGCCATGAGACTTGGTCGCAAAAATGCAATGATGACTTTCTTCGGCATTACCCTGCTGCTTGGGTTATGCTTCCTTGGAACAGAAATTATCGAATTTATGACTTACTATCATGAAGGTGCAACATACCAAACAAGCGCCTTTACAGCTGCACTGATGACAACCTTAGGAACACACGGTGGACACGTAACTTTAGGGTTATTCTGGGGAACATTCATCATTCTTCAAGTAAAAAAACGTGGGATTACGCCTGAAACAGCAAATAAATCATTTATCTTCTCTCTTTACTGGCATTTCTTAGATGTAGTTTGGATCTTTATCTTCAGCTTCATCTATCTGAAAGGAATGATGTAATATGAAAGAATTATTTCCTGCAAAACAGGTGATGGGCTTTGTTGCCTCATTAGTCCTTACTGCTGTCGCATTATTAGTTTACTTCACCGATATGAGCTTTACGGTAGGTATGACGATTCTGTTAGCAACAGCATTTATCCAAGCGTTCCTGCAAATTGTTGTATTTATGCACGCCGGTGAATCGAAAGATGGTAAATCAATCTATACAAATATTCTATATGCCGTATTTATCGCACTTGTATCCGTATTCGGTACATTGCTGATCCTTTTATGGGATATGTAAATTAATGCAAAAAAAGCTTGAGAATAAATTCTCAAGCTTTTTTATTATGCCGTTAAATTATTCGGCGATACTTCGTTTTGATTTTTTGGAATCATGCTCCGACAATAAGGATAAAAATAAGAACATGATGAATAAAGCGCCGCCACATTTAGCAATTTCAATACCGTACCAAATTGAGAAGTTTATATAAAAGCTGGCAATCACAAGTATAATACCTAGAATAACAAGCATTCCTGAAAGTTTTGTGTATAAGTTAAACATTAAAAGTCACTCCTTCTTGGACTATTTATATTTATATTATACAAAAAACTTCACAAATTAGCCATACTTTTTTAACATTTCGGTCACATTTTATTCACTATTAGTTCAAAATTAATTATTGACTGTTTATTTTATTGATTTTTCGAGCATTTTTATTCAAAACAACACTTTTCAATATTAATTAGGACGGTGTTTGGATGGTTGTCAAATCATTTTTTCTGAATTATTCAATTTCTAACAAATCATCATCCACATTTATAAAATCGCCTTCAGCGGCTAGTATCTGTTTGACAATTCCTGCTTCCTCTGCCACAATCGGAATTTCCATTTTCATCGATTCCAAGATGACAACATCTTGCCCCTCTTTCACTTCTTCACCCTCATTTACTAACACTTTCCAAACTGTCCCAGCCATACTTGCTTTAACAAATCCCATGGCAATCCCCTTTCTTTATTATAAGTGTTGCGTAGGTTTAATCGTCAGACCGGACTTACACCATGCTTACGATCCGCAAATTTTACTTCTTTTGATTTATATACTTCAAACCGCTTTTCTAAAACTGCACGCAGATCGTTTGCCTCGATAACCTCATCGATGATTAACTCGGATGCTAAACGGTAAATATCGATGTCTTCTCGGAATTCATTTCTTTTTTCTACTATAAAAGCTCCTTGCTTGTCAGGCGGCAATTCGGCAATTTTATTGGCATATACTGCATTTACTGCCGCTTCCGGTCCCATAACAGCAATTTGAGCTCCAGTTAAAGCGATACATACATCTGGCTCGAATGCAGGTCCAGCCATTGCATATAGGCCGGCACCATAAGCTTTGCGAACAATGACCGTTATTTTGGGTACAGTGGCTTCACTCATCGCATAAATCATTTTTGCACCATGGCGAATTATCCCCATTTTCTCGACTTGCGAGCCAATCATAAAACCAGGTACATCCGCCAGGAAAAGCAACGGTATATGGAACGCATCGCAAAGACTAATAAATTTTGCTGCCTTGTCAGCAGAGTCAGCAAAAAGTACTCCACCTTTTACTCGAGGCTGGTTGGCTATAATTCCGACCGACTGACCATTAATTCGAGCGAGACCAGTTATAATTTCTGCAGCAAATAGTTTTTTCACTTCACAAAATGAATCTTCATCGATTATTCGATTGATTAGATCGTACATATTGAATGATACATTTTGATTTTCTGGAATAATCTCCTGAAGTTTTTTTTCAAAGGCTGCCGGGATTTTAGGTTCTGCGATAGCTGGCTTTTGTTTAAAATTATCCGGAAAATAGGCGAGGTATTTTCGAGCGTATTCAATAGCTTCTTGTTCCGTTTTCGCTAATACATCTCCACACCCAGATGTAGAACAATGCATTTTTGCTCCACCCATTGTTTCCAAATCGACTTTTTCACCAATGACCATTTCGGCCATACGGGGTGAACCTAAGTACATCGAGGCATTGCCTTCCACCATAACAACAATGTCACAAAACGCTGGAATATATGCTCCACCTGCAGCGGATGGACCAAAAAGAAGACAGATTTGAGGAACCCGTCCAGATAGTTTAATTTGATTGTAAAAAATTCTTCCTGCCCCTCGGCGACCCGGGAACATCTCGAGTTGATCGGTAATCCGCGCACCTGCAGAATCCACTAAATAAAGTAGTGGTGCTCCCAATTTTTCAGCTGTTTCTTGAATTCTTATAATTTTTTCAACCGTACGTGAACCCCATGAACCAGCTTTGACAGTCGAATCGTTTGCCATAACACAAACGGTTCTCCCATTAATTTTGCCTATCCCGGTTACAACGCCATCAGCTGGCAAATCTCCTGCTAATATATTCGCAAATAGCCCATCTTCTGCTTGCAATCCTTCATCAAATAATAGATTTAAACGCTCCCGAACAAATAGTTTTCCCTGACTTGCGTTCTTTTCGTGATATTTTTTATGCCCGCCCTTTAATGCAGACTCTACGAAGAGTTGATGTTTGTTTTGTTCCATTTCAAAACCCCCTCTTTTTAGTTCGATAAATAATACTCTTCTACAAATTTCGTTGTCGCTACTCCTTTTAAAAATTGTGGATGGTTAATGATTGCAAGCAGCATGGGAATATTTGTTTGAATTCCTTCTATAATATATGCTTGAAGTGCCTCAGCCAATTTTGCACATGCTTCTTCACGATCTTTCCCATATGCGATCAACTTTGCAATCATTGGATCGTAGAAAGGTGTGACAACACTTCCCGTTTCGATTGCAATTTCATGGCGTATCCCTTCCATTTCTGGATACGAAAGCATTGAAATCGTTCCCGGAGAAGGGTAAAAGGTATTCGGATTTTCTGCGTAAATACGGACTTCAATGGCATGCCCACGTTTTTCAATGGATTCACGTGTAAAAGATAAAATTTCCCCTTGTGCTACCCTAAGCTGCTGTTCAACCAAATCTAATCCCGTAATCTCTTCTGTCACTGGATGTTCGACTTGTAAGCGTGTATTCATCTCTAGGAAATAAAAATTTTGATTTCCATCTACTAAAAACTCTAAAGTTCCCGCATTCGTGTAACCGATTGATTTTGCAGCAAGAACTGCGGCGTCCAGCATTTTGTTCCTAGTTTCATCCGTTATAAAGGGTGATGGCGCTTCTTCCACCACTTTTTGATTCCGTCGCTGAATCGAGCATTCCCGTTCAAAAATCGGTACAACATTCCCATGATGATCTGCCATTAGCTGGACTTCAATATGGTGAGGGTCTGCGATAAATTTTTCTATAAACATCGTCCCATCCCCAAAGAAGCTTTGCGCCCTTTTTTGATTGCCTTCAAAGGCTTTCTGTAATTCACTTTCCGTATTTACTCGCTGCATCCCGATGCCGCCGCCACCTGCAGAAGCTTTCACCATCACTGGATACCCTAAATGATTTGCAATACGAGCAGCCTCTTCGGCAGTTTCAATCGGGTCATTCACACCAGCGATAATGGGAATACCTGCGTTTTCCATCACCTTCCGAGCCTCAATCTTGCTCCCCATTGCAGCAATTACATTTGAAGTTGGACCAATAAAAACAAGGCCCGCTTCTTCTACTCGCCTAGCGAAATCAGCATTTTCTGATAGCAATCCATAACCAGGATGAATCGCTTCAGCTCCAGACTGTTTTGCAACTTCTATAAGGACATCCATATTTAAATAACTTTGAGCAACTGGTGGTTTTCCAATACAATAACTCTCCGTTGCTTCCTTAACATGTAAGCTCTTTGCATCAGCTTCAGAATAGACAGCAACCGTTTCTATGCCCAGCTTGCTGCACGTTCGGATAATACGTCTAGCAATTTCGCCTCGATTGGCAATGAGAATTTTCTTAAACATAAATACCTCCACTTTTGGTTGAAGATTTTATGACTCATGTAATCGCTTTAATCTAGCCGATATCCAATAGTATTCGGTATTTTATCGAATAATGAATGATATTTATGATATTTCAAATAGGTTAGGGAAAATTTTATATTACATTGATATGGAATTTATAGTTTAAATGGAGGGATTATAGTGGTTAATGGATAAAATTATCGGCATATATATGAAGTTTTCATATATGAAACTACTATAAAGTGAATAGAAGGAAAATAAGTAACTAAAAATCAGCCTAGATTTCAATGGACAGAGATTATTTTATTATGTGTTGAATTGCTATAAAATAAATTTTAGAATATACAAAACATTAATTCTTATGTTAAAATATAGAAACTGGGTCTTGTAGCTCAGCTGGGAGAGCACCACCTCGACAAGGTGGGGGTCGCAGGTTCGAACCCTGTCGGGACCATCTTACTGAAAGCCCTCTATACCAAGGGTTTTCGGTATTTTTATTATTAAGAAGACACTTTTTACTTTCGTTTTTTCGCTCTATCGTGACTAATATGAGACGGATTTTATAAATACATACATGATTTTTGAGCTGATTCTACAGATTGATAAATTTTAATCATAAGTATCAACTTTTACGATATTC
The DNA here is from genome assembly GCA_030027265.1 of Lysinibacillus fusiformis. GTDB lineage: Bacteria > Bacillota > Bacilli > Bacillales_A > Planococcaceae > Ureibacillus > Ureibacillus fusiformis_A. The sequence continues at coordinate 30,309 of JASENG010000006.1, forward strand.
TGCAGGTATAGAGTGGCGTTATAGATCTCTGCACTAAATTTAATTGCCTGGTCATTAGCCAGCAAGGTAACAATTACTCCCTCATGCACCTCTAAGCTTTTATTGACCCGGTAAATAATTTTCACATTAGTCTTGCTCTGATAAGCAATGTTTAGATCATCTGCTAATGCATTAAGACTAGCTTCATCATATTCAGGATCTGGAATATCAAAGTCACTCTCATTCCAATCTCTTAAATTCCTAACATGCTCAATCAACATCATAGCAGTTCACTTTTTATTACCTCTATCCCTTAGCATCTACTTACCCTCCTATTCCATTAAACCTAATACTCGTTTAATCTCATTCTCGCAATGATTTTTAAGTGCGATGTTATGATATTTTATATGGAATTCCCGTCTTTGTTCAGTAATGGTGTAAATAGTGAAGTCACTTTCTGACTTACCAGGATGAACTTTTGCACCTATTTTCCCCAGCTGCCCTTTAATATTTTTTAGTTCTGAATGTAAAATTTTTATTTTGGCATCGATCAATAACTCAAATGCTCCTTGCATTTTAAGTGCTCCTAAATGTTTTGAATCTCGTTCCAGTGTTTTGATGGTTAAATCAAGGATAATTTGTCTATGAGCTAGATCATTAGCAGCTGGTGAAATCAAATTACCTCACGCTCTTTTCTAATAACAGGCTGCAAGGCAAGTACATTATCGATTAAGAAGGTGCGCTTTGCCTGCTTCGTAAAGCAATATGCAGTAAATGAATTGTCTAATACTTTTGTAACCTTAATGCGCCGTTTACTTATCTCACCGGACTTTGAGACGTACATCATATCGACTAACTGATTACGCAGCATAGCTTTTATCAATTGAGTTTCCATTTCCACCCTCCGAAACTGAATTATCGTTCTTATTATATGCAGTTGATTATAGAACATTCGTTCTGTTTTTAGCAATAAAAAAACAAGTTGATTATAACAACTTGTTTTAATAATCTTTATACAACAACATGATACTTATTTTCTATCAGCTCTATTTTCATTATAAAGATCTGTATGATCATTTATAAAATTTAGTGAATAGTCATCTTTTAAACCTACTTCAAAGAAATAATAATCTTTTGTTGCTACATTTTTAACTTCAATTTCAAAAAATCCCATTCCCCTAAAATAATTAATATTTTCAAGTTCTAAGTTTTCTCTATCAATGCTATAGTTAGTTTCAATATAGTTTTCTGCATAATAATATGCGACAGCTTTATTAGATTTAGCGTTAAAAAAATAGATACTAACAAAAATAACCAATATACAAAATAGTAGATTAAAGATAATTATTTTTTTCATCGTCCACTTCCTAATATAAGCTAAATTGTTATTTCATTATTATTAGAACTATAATTAAGAATCATTTTTAGTGTTCATATTTTATTCGATAGAACTACAGATAATAGTTAGCTATGTTTAAACCATCTATATCATATACTTCTTTCTCCATTGTTACAGTATATTCTGAAACGTCAAGAAAATATCAATATTTCATGTAATCATTCAATACATTAACAAGCTCAGAAGAAGGAGCTTCACTTAACGTTTTAATACTTATATTTTTCTGTTTCTTCAGCACTCGCTTTAGACAGTGTAAACATTGAAAATAAGGAAAATGCAAATTAAATAACCACAAATCTTTTTGAAATTGCAGAGATTATTAATCCTCATAATCCTGATTGTTTAATTCAGAAGGCGATTGAATCAGCAGAGGAAAAACTTTTAGATGAATTGAATCAAACACGAATAGTTGACCTTGCTAACAAAATGAATATGACATCTATATAAATCGTGATGTCTTTCATCCTAATTGTAGATATTACAACTCTTTAATATATCTTATAGATGCGGAGGAAAATAAGGATGGAAAAATTTGATTGTATAGTTATTGGTGCAGGACCTGCCGGATTTAGTGCAGCCTTAACGTTAGGAAGAGCACGAAGAAAGGTTGCCATCATTGATAATGGAACAAATCGAAATCGTGTAACACAGGAGTCACATGGCTTTTTAACAAGAGATGGCATTAAACCACAAGAGTTTAAAGATATAGCCATCAAGGAATTAGCCTCTTATCCTTCTGTGTCATTTGCAAAAGAGACAGTTATTGAAGTAAATAAAGATGACCAAAGGAATTTATTTTTAGTAAATACATCGAATAATAAATCCTATAGTACAGAAAAAATTCTGTTAGCTACCGGTGTACAAGAGGAATTTCCCTTATCACAGATTAGACAATATTAAGGTAAAAGTTTATTCAACTGTCCATATTGCGATGGTTGGGAGCTTAGAGACAAGCCGTTAGCTATTATTACAGAAAATGAAGAACACATTATTCATATAACTAAATTGGTTTTTAATTGGTCACAAAATTTAATCGTTTTTACTAACGGTCATCAACTTTCCAATAAAGTGCAAAATGACTTTGAAAGTAAAAAAATCAAGGTTTATACAGGGGTTATTAAAGACTTACATGGGGATAATGGTGATTTAGAAAGTATTGAATTAGAATCAGGAGAAAATATTCTAAGAAATGGCGGCTTCGTAGTTCCGAGATTCTATCGTCCCAATAAATTTGCGGAACAATTAAATTGTCAGCTTGATGAAAACGGAGGAGTTATCACAGACAGTGCTGGAAGAACATCAGCAAATGGTGTATATATTGCAGGTGAAACTGAAAAGGCTGGCCCCTCCTCTTTGATGCTTGCTGCGGCGGATGGCAGTAGGGCAGCATTCAGTTTAAACATGGATTTGACATTAGAAAGATTTTAAGCTGGAAACGGATGAGTTAAAAACATAAACTCATCCGTTTACTATTATTAGGTTTCATAGGTACTTATTCTCTTATTATATTGCTCAAGTCTTTTTGGATATCAGTATGAACAAATGACATTTTAATTAATACCACTGGATCAACACTAGGTCAACCGAGTGTTGAATACAGCGGTTCAACTAGTCGCTAAATGAAAGAAAAATCAATCACCCCTTCAAGCCTTCTAACATGATGATGCTGTGGCACAAGTTGATCAATTTTACTCATCTCAATTTGATCAACTTGGTTTATTTGATTTTTCGACACCAAAGCCATTCGCCTAACTTACAAGAATATATCCGTTAAATATATCTCACAATCTGTTCAACCGGCAGACGGGATGACCCATAAGCAGGAGCTGCCGCTTCACCGATTGCGATTAATAAAATTGGTACTTCATTTTTTGGCAGGTTAAATCTCTCAGCAAATTTGATTTTATCGAAACCACCCATTGGGACTGTATCGTAACCCATATCCTTAGCCAGTAACATGATCTGCATTGAGATTAAACCGGCGTCAAAATGAACAAGGCTTGATAATTTTTCAGATGGCAGGCTTCCATATAAGCCGAGGGAATTTTTGATCATTAAATCCGCCACTTCTCTTGGCATGAACCCTTGTTCAAAATTTGCGTCGTAAATTTGTTCAGCGTTTTTGTACATTTCAAGATCGCCCAACACTGCAATAATCGCCGAAGAAGTTTCAACTTGTTCTTGATCATTGGAGATCTGGCGCAGTTCTTTTTTCACCTGTTGATCCTCGATAACGATAAATCGCCATGGCTGCATATTGCTGGAAGAAGGTGCTGTTATGGCATTTTGCAATAATGCTTGCAATTTTTCATGAGGGATCACAACTCCCTCTTTATATTTACGAACTGATTTTCTATCATGCATTAATTGTTGAATTGCTGTTTGTGTAATTGTCATTTTTAAATCCTCTTTCTCTTTTATATAAATTGTTTATTACTGTTATCCAATAGTTTTGTAACCAATGTTTGCAGCTGCCGCTTCTCTTCTTCGGAAAAATCAATAAATAAGTCATCAAAAAATTGCTTTCGATTTCCATCGCAATCTTCCAGCACTTTTCTACCCTCATCTGTAATTTCCACAATTACTTCACGGTTATTTTGCTTATTCCTTTCACGAAGAACAAAAGACTTATCTTCCAATATCTTCAAATGTCTAGTTATAGCAGCTTGGTCAATCTTCAATGATTGCTGCAGCTCTGTTTGTGGAAGTTTTCCTCTATTCAATAAGATGTGCAGCATTTCATACCTCGTAAAGCTAATTCCTGTTCGCTTTTCGAAATTATGAGTGACTTGCCTATCAATTGTTTTGCACATAAGAAAAATATGTTTTATTTCTTCACATGATTGCTGCATACCTTCCCCCTATCTATTGACCCCTCAATTATTGACTAGTCAATTATAAACCAAACCAACAATTATTCAAACAAAAAGCTCAAATAATCTGGCCAATCTCGGAGGAATCCCCTCCTTCCCCTCTGAAAAACGCATAATCCCTAGACGTTGCGCGTTAAAAATCGTATAGTTATATCTTGATAAGTGTCGATAAAGGAGATTCATTCATGAACATAGTTTTAACAACTCTGAACGCCAAATATATCCATACAAACTTGGCGTTGCGTTATTTAAAAGGTTCCGCGCAGCCTGAATTTGATCCAAAAATTATTGAATATACAATTAAAGATCCCGCTTTTAATATTGTTTCGGACCTTTATCAGCAGAAACCTGATGTCGTAGGGTTCAGTTGTTATATATGGAATATTGAAGAGACAATTGGTGTCATCCGTATGCTTAAAACTGTTTCGCCAAATACGAAAATCGTTTTAGGTGGACCCGAGGTTTCGTATGATGTACATGACTGGCTGCGTCGTATACCGGAAGTGGATTTTATCGTTATGGGGGAAGGCGAGCTTTCCTTTAAATTCTTGCTGCAGCATTTTAATGGCGAGATTCCATTAGAAGATGTCCCAGGGATCTGTTATATGCAAGATGGCAAAATGAAAATACATGCACAGCCTAAGAAAGTGGATCTGCGCGAGCTTCCAAGTCCCTATCGCTTTGAAGAAGACCGCCCCTCATTAGGCAAGCGAATTCAATATATCGAAACAAGCCGCGGGTGCCCATTCTCATGCCAATTCTGTCTTTCTTCTATTGAAGTAGGCGTGCGTTATTTTAACCGCGATATGATTAAGGAAGAAATTCGCTATTTAATGGACAATGGCGCCAAAACAATTAAATTCGTCGATCGTACATTTAATATCAGCCGCAGCTATGCCATGGAAATGTTCCAATTTTTAATCGATGAACATAGACCCGGTGTTGTATTCCAATTCGAAATTACTGCCGATATTATGCGACCAGAAGTAATCCAGTTCTTAAACGATAACGCACCTCACGGATTATTCCGATTTGAAATTGGGGTTCAATCAACAAACGACTTAACAAACGAACTAGTAAAACGCCGTCAAAACTTCGAGAAACTAAAACGTACAGTAACAATGGTTAAAGAAGGAGGCAAAATTGATCAACATCTTGATTTAATCGCGGGTCTTCCAGAAGAAGATTATGATAGTTTCCGTCAAACTTTCAATGATGTCTTTGCCATGCGTCCAGAAGAGCTTCAACTTGGGTTCTTAAAACTGCTGCGTGGGACGGGGCTTCGCGTTCAGGCCGAACAATATGGCTATACTTATGTGGATTTAGCTCCTTATGAAATTTTTTCAAATAACGTTTTGACATTTGATGAGATTATTCGCATTAAGCATGCAGAAGATGTACTGGAAAAGTACTGGAATGATCACCGTATGGACAATACGATTGAATATCTAGTTACAGAAGTGTTTGAAACCCCTTTTGATTTCTTCCAAAACTTCGGTACATATTGGGAGCACAAAGGCTGGTCACGAATCGGGCATCAGCTGGAGGATTTGTTCAAACGTTTGGAGGAATTCTTGGCAACCCAGCCGAATGTAAACTTGGAAGTTGTTCGCAGCTTAATGCAGCTGGATTATCTATCAAAACAACAATTCCAGCCTAGAAAACTTTGGTGGGAAGAACGTGCTTCTCGTGAAGTACAAAAAGAAATCTATAACTTATTAAAAGAGAATCCTGCTCTTGCTGGAGAAGAATTTACTCAATTTGATATTCATGAGAAAGAATTCTTTAAGCATTCCCTGATCATTCCATTTTCGATTGATTACAACGCTCTCCAAAATGGGCAAGTGACTGCAAAGAATGGCTATCTGCTCACTTATTTCCGTATTGGCCAACAACCCTATTTTGCAACGCTGGAAAAACAACTTCATTAAAAAAATGGGAGCCTTTCTTATATATAGAAAGGCTTCCTTTTTTGAAAGCCAAGGAAACCCAGTCTTTCTTGAAAACTCTTGTCAGAAAAGGCGGGCTGCCGAGTGAAACCAAGTAGAAGAACTAAATGTTCATGAGGGGGCGAACGAGGCAACCAACAGTATGGAAACTTTTGTCAACAGTCCGAGGCGCTAATTATCTTTTCGCTCAGTTAATATATCCTGGATGATTTCAATATGGGAAGCAGCCCAAGCTTTTTCACGAAAATGCAAGAATAAGCTGAAACTTATCCCCCCTAGATAAATCACGATAAAAATGAGCCAATACTTGCTCCCTTGTGCGAATAATAATTTTTGTAAATTATTGGAGAAAATCAAAAATAAAAATGGAATTGAAGAAACATATACAGGGATCATACCCGACCCATTTTTTTCTTTAATTAGTCGATAAAAAATCAACTTTAATACATCACTTGCAATGGATTGATAAAATTCCCGCACTTCTTTCATTTCCTTTAAGTATTTAGAATTCCCTAACTGATCCGGGTTCTTTTTTAGATGACAATAAATCTTATGCGCATCGCCTCGAAATAGGTTCATTAGATAACTTCCTTTCGAAAAGCAGGTGTGCTCTCAATTATTGATGCATATTTTTTAACTATTACTTATACTGTGACTCTCGATATAAAATATACTTAATTATATTCGAAACTTGGCGGCATCAAAAAAACTCCTGCAAAATTTTTGCAGAAGTTTTCTATATTCAACTATTCCGGAATATAAGGCAATTCCAGGTTATTCGGGATATTGATTACATGTGTTTCAGTATAGGATTTAATGCCATCTTCTCCGTATTCACGTCCTACCCCAGACTGTTTCACCCCGCCGAATGGGAAGCGAACGTCTAAACCTTGGACCGCTGCTGTATTGATCATTGTTGTGCCGGCTTCGATACGGCGGGCTACTCGGACAGCATGCTCCTCTTCGCCCCATACGGAACTTGTTAAGCCGTAGATACTTTCGTTATGCAATTCAATTACTTGCTCTTCATCATCAAACGGCAGGATTGGGACAGTTGGGCCGAATTGCTCTTCCACAACGATTGGATCTCGGTAATCTGCATCCAATACTAAAGTCGGTTGAAGGAAATAGCCATTATCCGTTAGTTCCGGGTTTAAAATTTTGCCAAGTGGAACTACTTTAGCCCCCTTGTTTTTAGCATCCTCCACCAAGCTTTTCACATAGTCTGCTTGGTTTTTATTATTCACAGGACCAACTGTCACATCTGGATTGAATGGGTCTCCTACACGAATCCATTTATTTGCTGCTTCAATATATTTTTCTACAAAAGCATCATAAATTGAACGGTGAACATAGACACGTTTTGCAATCATGCAAATTTGCCCGGCAGTCAGGAAGTTGGAGATAACCATTCTTCTTAATGCACGTTCATCGTTTACATCAAAGTCTTCTAGGACAATAGCTGCATCGTTCCCTCCAAGTTCTAATGTCATTTTCTTGATTGTTTCGGAAGCGGCCTTCATGATATGTGTTGCTGTCTTTGTTCCACCTGTAAAGGCAATTTTCGCTACCTTTTCGTTTGAAGTTAATTCTACTCCTACTTCCGCATCGCCATTTACCAGGTTTAAAACACCTGGTGGGAACTCATCCGCAATAATTTCTGTCACGAGACTTACGGCTAAAGGTGCTAATGGACTTGGCTTCAATACCATAGTATTTCCTGTTAGAAGGGCTGGAGCAATTTTTATAGTAGATAATGAAATTGGATAGTTCCATGGCGTGATAGCTGAGACTACGCCTATAGGATCATGTGTAATAATGGTTTTGCCATTTTCATGCTCTAATTTTTCAGGTGAGGTTACTTTTTTGACATGATCACATGCAAACTCCATCCACATTAGGGAAATGGCAACTTCACCTTGTGCATCATATAGGGCTTTCCCGTGTTCACGGGATAATAGCTCCGCAATCATAGGGGTTGCATCCTTAATTTTTTGAATAGCAGTCCTCATTCTGTTAATGCGATCATCAACATCTGTCCATGCCCAGGATTTAAAAGCATTATAGGCCGCATCGATGGCTCGAATTGTTTCTTCTCTTGTATTATTAGGAGCATAACCGACAATTTGATCGGGATGTGTAGGGTTTTCTCGAGCTATTTTCTTTTCCGTCTGTAGTTTCTCGCCATTTATAATCGCACTTACCGTGATTGGTTCAATAGTCAATTCCATGTACCTCCAAATTTTAATTTTACATTGGTAGTATGAAATTCCATTCCTACAATTATTCAACGATTAAACCTTTCTGTAAAAAGAAAAAATGGCACAACATGGTGAAAATGCTGCGCCGTTTATTGAACGATTTCCATCAACCAATCCTTTATATCGACAACTCGATTGTATTTTGGTTTAGTATCTGTTCCAACAATAATCAGAGGAACGAGAGAATCAATTTGATGAAGAGAACCATGCGCCCCTCCCCCGGCATGATCACGGCTATGTTCTTCTATAAATTCATAGGATGGTTTTGCATCAACTATAATAAAACGTCCTTCATGTGAATTGAGAGCGCCGTCAAGTCTAGCTAGTCCATCTGGATACGAGCCATATTCAATTAATCCATCATCCGTTACAGAGATATCTAATAGTGAGGCATCGCCCTCCAGATTCCAGCTTTGATTATACGAATCTTTATACTGTCCAGTTTTTGAAAATGAAAGGACCGTTTCTTTCTCTGGGCTTAATATAAAATTATGATCAGCGTCTTTCCATGCAATGAAGCCCATTCTTTTGTCCTTTTTTAACTTCTCAATCACGGAACTCATTTCTATCGTTTCATCATTTAAGTTAATATAGGCCATACGCTCATTTATCGCAATGGCTATTTGTCCTTCAGTCTTCTTGCCATTCCAGAACGAATAGCCTTCCAGTAATTCATTGAGGTCAATTAACCCCTTTTTTTTATCTTTGTTTACTAAAGATTGCGCACTATCGCCCATGACTATCCATGTAATTTCCTCGATGGCTTCCTCCCATGTTGGAAATAAATTCAATATATCTTGAATTTTTTGGTCGACCTCTTCAACTGCTTTTAACTCATCTGGTCCATTTCGGTGAACCTTTGCATCGAGATCTGGAAAATATGCTAAAGTAAAAGGAGGCAATTGATTCTGTTCGATTAGATACTTAAGTTCATTTAAAGTAAAATCATCTGCAACGCCCATCCGATTCCAAATAAATTTATTTTTATCATTATCTGGATTATATTGAGAAAGGGCACCAAGAGATAGGATTGTCGGTCCCTTCACCTCGATTTCTTTAGGAAGCAGCTGCAAAAGTGATAGCATTTTTGGAACATTTAACTGTTGTTCTATATCCCCCCTGTAAATCAACCCGTTTATAGAGGCAGATTGAATTTGAGAATCCGCTAGATTTTCATAAATCGTTTTCACATCCTCGCTTAAATGGTCATTGTTTAAATGGATAATACTATCTCTGGCTACTTTTTTCACACCATTATTCCATATTTCTCTCATACCGCTTCCATAACTGATTATGCGTTGTTCCTCTTGATCAAACCAAATAAGACCAGGAATTTTATGTTGATCTGCATATGCACCAGTCAAAATTGTACTATCAATCGTTACTGACATGGTTGGATAAGAACTAATAACATCTGGAATAAGCTGACCCTTGCTTACTAAAAAAGATAATGCTGGTGCATGTCCTATCTGCATTGCTTTTTGAAGCGGCTCGCTCATAAGTGAATCAATTGTCAGGAGAAGGATAGGCTTTTGCCCAGCGCTTATTTCACTTTCGCCAAGATTTTTAGTCGGTGCCATAGAAATGGTTAAAACTAAAATCGCAACAAGAATTAGTAAAATGGAAATAAAACTTATAATTATTCTTTTCATGTATCCACCTTTTAGTAAGAATCTATTATTATTATGTCTCTTATTATTAAATGCATGCGATAAAAAAGACCGAACACTCGTATTGTGCCGGTCTCAAAATTCATATTCACTTAGTTAATTTTTAACGGTTTGCTTTTCGATACTCGATTGTAGCAAACTGCTCTCGCGTTAAAGGTCTATTTGGAAACTCGCCATTAACTAAACCTTGTGCAGTCGCCCATTCCCACGCTACTCTATGATCCGTTGATACAGCCCGTTCTTTCACTCCTGCCAAGCCCTCGAGTACTTGAATTCTTCTAGCTTGAGCATCGATTAAACGCTTTAATTCCTCATATTGCGCCATTGTTAACTCCTCCTCGGGACCTGTTATTCTTGATAAGCCAACAAAACTGGCAAAGCTTCTTGCAATAAATCTCCCTGCATTTTCCAACACACTATCATCACGTAGTTTGTTTATATCGATTAAACTGTCCATAAAGCCGCCTTCAATTAAAATCGCAGGCATAGTGGTTTCACGAACTATGTGTAAATTACCCCGTTTGATGCCTCGATCCGTCAAACCATATGCGTTAACGACGGCGGGATGAATTGCATTGGCCAATTCAACGCTTCGAGGTTGTGGGTCAGTGTAGACAAAAGTTTCGACACCTGTATGATTTCCCCATCGACTTCCTAGTGCATTGTGATGAAAAGAAATATAATAATCAGCTACCCAATTATTTGCCCCATCTGTTCTTTCCCGTAATGGCACATCTACCTGTCCTGTTGGGTCATCAAACCTTTTGGTCATTACACCTTTATAAAGGGCCAATTCATTAGCAAATGCTCGCGCAACCTTGTCATTGAATGACCATTCTCTTTCTCCATCAGGCGTGCGTTTACCTGCTGTATTAAAACCATGCCCAGCATCATATCCAACTTTTATCATTATTCATCACCCTTGAAATAGTATATGCTAAAGCGAATAAACTGTTAGAACACTTGGCTAAGGGTTGAAAAACCTTATACTACTAATTAAATATGTAAGAATTGCTCAAAAAGAGACAAATAACGATAAAAAGGCATGAACTTTTCGCTTAGATAAATGGTTCTCCGCCTTTTAAACGGGTTACAACTTTCACGTTAATTGGAGAAAAACCATATTTCTTCGGATTTGAAGAATTTCCTTGATTGTTTTTACACCAGCCATTCCATTTCCAACAAGGAACAGCTGTTTTTACTCATATATAAAACTCCTCAAAATCGCTTTTTATTTGACGGAAAAGTCTAAAATCTATTCGTCAGATAATATCACATAAGATGTATTTGTAAAGCATCGTTCATTTTAAAGGTTTGACTAAACGGTTGCAAAATCTGATTATCGATACAAAAAATAGCTAAATCGAACATCGAAGTAGCTGAATTCCGAATTATCATGTAATGTTTTTTAACATTAGTTCTTTTCGTTCGAATATCTGTTAATATAGAATTATTAATTAATGAGGAGGATGTAGGATGGGTGGATTAGATCACAAATGCATCGCTTTATTAGGGACAAGAAAAATAGATGAACAAATAAATATTATCCAGCAGCTTGGAGGCACTGCTGTACATCGACCAGCTCAAGGGACTGTATTTTTTGATTCTAGTTTTATTGGAACTGAAGTGAAAGAGATTATAAATGGCCGATTTGAATGGATTATTTTCACAACAGGTGTTGGGATTGAGAAATTATTTGAAGTCGCAAAAGAAATGGAGTATGAAGAAGACCTTCAAAAAGCTCTTCAAAAGATGAAGATTGCTGTGCGCGGATATAAATCTGTCAATGCATTGAAAAAGAGAGACTTGGTACCCCTTGTCAGAGACGATGATGGAAGCATATCTGGGTTGATTCGAGAAATGAAGCCCTATAATCTGAAGGATAAAACGGTGGCCGTTCAGCTTTATGGGGATCCAGGAGTTGAGCTCATCAATTGGTTAAAAGGACAAGAAGCCAATTACCAAGAAATTATTCCCTATCAGCATATTGCCCCTGAAAAGGAAACGTTAGAACGATTGATGCATGAAATTCTCACTAACGAAGTAGATGCAGTTGGTTTTACCAGTGTTCAACAAGTGCGTTTTCTTTTCAAGTACGCTCTGGAGAAAAATCAAAAATTTGAACTTCTTCATGCATTTGAAAATCATGTAATGGCTCTTCCTGTTGGAAAAGTTACTGGAAAAGCATTGCAAGATCGCGGCGTCAAAAGAATGATTGTTCCCCAGGACGAAAGAATCGGCAGTGCCCTGATGACTTTAAATAAATATTATAAGGAATCAGGTACACCTACAATATAAAATAGTAAAATACGAAAAGGCTAATTTAAGCATGCATTGCAAATTAGCCTATTTTGTGTTGATAAAACCAAGTTTTTATCATTAAAAAATTTATTTTCCATTTACAATTTTCTCCCTTCTAGAATTGAACTAGTTTCATAGAATAGTTGTATATTTAGTTGAAGGGAGATAGATTATGTTCGCAGTTCACTTCTATGAAAGAAATACACTTTTTATCAGTAAATTGCTAAATGAAGTTCCTTCTGTTGGTTCCGAAATTAAGTTGAAGGGCCGTAAAGGGAAAATTACTGATGTTACTGAAATTGAGGAAAACAAATATCATGTGCAAATTGAATTGGAAGTTATTAAAAAAGTCCCTTTAGTTAGCGCTATTGATAAAAAGAAAAGAAAATAATGAAGCTCCTACCACTTTTGAGCTAGTTCAAAAGTGGTTAATTTTTCAGGCTTAGCTTAATAAGTTTCACCGATTACTAATTGCATCTTCTACAATCCAATCAGCAGCTGATGCCAAATCTGGAAATATTGCATCGGCTAATGGGTCGCTCTCTCCTAAAAAAACCGTCTTGGTCCCGGCTTTTTTTCCTGCTTGAATGTCTGTATCGGTATCCCCTACCATATAGGAATTTGATAAATCAATTCCATACTTTCTCCCTAAATCTGATATCATTTTACTGCCAGGTTTTCGACATTCACAGCCTGCTTTTGGTTTGTGGGGACAATAAGCGACATCATGAACGATTGCACCGAATTTTTTTAATTCATCGATCATATGTTCATGAATTCGAATGAGCTGTGCCTCTTTCATAAAACCCAGCCCTACTCCCCCTTGATTTGTGACAACAAAGATATAATCGAAATGATTATTAAGCTTTTTTATCGCTTGAGGTACACCAGGTAAAAAATAAAAATCCTTTGGTTGGTTAACAAATTTCACTCGATCCGTTAGCACCTCATTGATCACTCCATCGCGATCTAAAAACACGCATTTCTTCAAATTTCATCACACCCTTTTGTTTAGTACTCTATTTTTATGAATCTCACTAATTATTTTTAGAATTTTTATCGCAAGTTTATTTTTAACTAAATAGCTTTTAGCTTTAAGGGAATAGTTATTAGCCTTCTTTACAATTGTTGAAGGAATTGCTTTTATTTCAACTGTTTTTATCCAATTCGCAATAAAGATTAAATTTCCCTTTATTTCTTGCCCATTTTCGACTAATTCGACTGTAAAAGTCTCTATTAGAGCTACAATCCAGACTGTTATGAGGAGCAATGCAATACCAGCATCAAGTATTTGTTCAATAGGCCCTGCATGATCCATTGTTAGGATTATTTTGACTAAAAAGAAAATAACTCCCGATCCAATACTGACTGAAGCATTATACAGTATGTAAGTATAGGAAATTTTTGTTCCCAATAAATACATAACAAGTGCTAAAGATATCATCATTAACAAGCATATAAGCAATAAATATGGATAACTCACTACTCCACCTCAATTTTCCATTTATTTTATCTATTGCCTAAAAAATGTATTTTATTCGATAGTTGGGAAAGTTTTCAAAATTTTGTTCGATGCTGTTTGTGATGCCTTCAATTTATTTGCCAAAAAAAAATCAATTTAGTTACATTATTCTAGCTATTATGACACAAAATATGAATTGTGATGAGTGACTAAATGGTCTGTCACTTTTTATATTGGGAAATTAACAAATAGAAAAGAAATCAAGGTGGTGAGATATTTACATTCTTTTCACTTCCCTATCTATTAACTAAATTACAATAAACTTAGGAGTGAGTACATTGAAACAACAAAATAAACTATGGATATATTTCCTGACAGCTCTCCTATCCATTGGATTAATGGGCATGGGTATTGCCCCCGCATATGCTCATGAGGATATGCACAAATTCCACGGTGAGTATGATAAGCTGGACGATGAGGCAAAAGCAAAAGTTGATGAGGTTTTAAGCTCATTAAAAGCGGATCTAAAGGGAATGGGCTTGGAGGTTCCTCAACATAAATTCCATCAACAAATGGAAGAATTAGATGAAGCAACAAAAGAAAAAGTAAAAGAACTTTTCAAACAATTAAAAGAAGATAAAATTACAAAAGAAGAAGCAGATAAGAAGCTTGCAGAGCTAGGAATTGCCCCTCCCGAGCACAAGGAATGCAAACTATTCGAAAACCTGGATGAAGAAACAAAGGAAAAAGCAAAAGCAATTTTTAAAGATAAAAAAGAAGGCAAAATAACAAAAGAAGAAGCACATCAAAAACTTAAAGAATTGGGCATCGAAATGCCGAAGCATCCTATGCAAGAAAGTTTTGAAAAACTGGATGATGGAACAAAAATTAAAATAAAAGAACGAGTCGAACAAGCAAAGACTGATCTCCAAAAACTAGGTGTTAGTCTCCCTAAAAAATTCGAGTTTTTAATTAAATAATTTGACCGAAGCGGTACTCTCTTTAGGGAAGTACCGCTTTATAATCCAAAAAAAGAGTGGGTTTTTAACCCACTCGAAAACACTTTATACAAGGTGATCTTTATCGCCCTTTTCGCCTTTCCCGTCATTCTCGTATAATTCCAGGGCACGGTTGTTGCTTGCATCAGGAAAACGGGCTGCTTGATCGACTTCGTTTGAACGGTTTTTTTGCACACTTGAAAAGTCCTCTTCTTCACCGAATTCAGTTTGATAATTCATATTTGTGTAGGCATTGCTATGTGTATTATTGGCGATTTCTACATCATCTTCGTCATACGCCTTAAATAATAATGGAATACTTAGCAGCCCTGCCAATCCGACTAAACCATACACAATTCTTGAAACTGCTGTGTCTTGCCCCCCAAAGAGGGTTGCTACAAGATCAAATTGAAACAAGCCAATTAACCCCCAGTTAATCGCACCTATTATGACTAGAACTAAAGCAAGTCTATAAATTATTCCCATATTCTCCTCCTATAAGCTGGATTTTTTGCAAGTCCCACAATCCACTTAAGATTGTGTTCTGTTATTTTTGGCATTCCCCAATTATTTATACATTGTTTATGTATATCTGCATTTGGGTAATCATATCATAAAATATATTGAAATCCATTTGCCTAAAATTCCATAATTAAGCTTTGATTTGGTTGGTTCTAAAAGAAGGGACGAAAATAGAAATGATTATTAAACAACGACTATTAAAGAAGAATGACGTAGTATGGTGCAAAGAATCGGAAAGTGCTTCACAAGTGCTTGCAAAGCTTAAAGACAGCGGATATCGATGTATACCTATTTTAGATAATAGCGGACAAAAATTTGTAGGAAATGCTTATAAAGTCACGATTCTTGAACATATGCTAGAACATGAAAAAGAAGACGTTCCGATTTCAGATCTAACTAAGGATAAAGACGGAACTATATACGAGGAAAGTTCATTTTTCGAAAGCTTTTTCTCCATCAAAAGGCTGCCTTATCTTGCAGTTCTTGATGAAGCACAAAATTTTGTGGGGATATTAACCCATTCAAAAGTATTTGAATTACTTGAAGAAGCTTGGGGATATAAAACTGGCAGCTATGCATTAACAATTGCTTTACCCGATACAGAGGGAATTCTGGCTAAAGTGTTAACTCTTGTAAAGAAAAAAACTTCTGTTCATAGCGTTTTTACTATTGATGATGATAATTGGTACTTAAGAAGAGTTATTTTGACACTGGGTAAAGATGCCCAAGAAGACACGATTAAAGAAATAGAAGAATTGCTTCATAAAGTTGGCGCCCGATTAATCGATATCGAGGTATTTAACAAGGAGAAGTCTGCAAAAGAATAATCGAAATAGATGCCTGTACAATTATACGATACAAAAAACGCGATTGAGAATGTGTTTCCTCAACCGCGTTTATTTATTAATTAAGATCAAATTTGTAAACGTCACGTCCATTTAATTCTTGAATAGGACGATTATTTTGCAGGAAGATAGAACTGAAACGATTGATTTGATCATCTGACATTTCGATAGGCTGCTCCAAAATAAACCAATTTACCCCTTCTGTACATGGTGGAGCAGTTAAAGATCCCATGTATTGATAAACACTTTTTTCCTCAGGTAATAGTAATTGTAAATCTACTGGATTTTTTAAAATTTTTGCAGCCTCTTCACCATTTGTCGGAATCTCATCCCACATTTCTGCCAGCACTTGATTTTCTTCCCCACTTTCAATAAATAAGCCAATTACAGCTAATTCTCCCTCTTCTGATTTGTGATATAAATGTGCTTCCATATCAAAATATTGGCCATTTAACTGATGTTCGCTTGGTGAATGGAAATGAATGCCCGTTAATTTATATTCCTTATTATTTATTAACAGCGAATTTTCAAGGGTTGTAGAGTTTGCCTCAATCGTATGCCCATTATTTTCGACGGTAAAAATTGCCTGATCATAATTGAGTGAAATTTGTTCCGCTAATTTCACGGCTTCCTGTTGATCTACTGTTTTTTTTAGCTCGATGTTTATAGGGGATTGAAGCTCGCCTCGGCCACACGCTTCATAGTTTGAATTCACATTCATCCATTGATCAGGTCCAGTTTCTCCTGTATACGACCAATACACATCCGTTGCTGTTAATTGCGGTTCATTTTCAACAGGTGCTTGTTCAGTCGTATCAATTGCAAAGTATCCGACTATACCTACCACAGCAACAACTGATAAAATGGCATAGATGTAATTTTTACGCATGTTGTTCTTTCTCCTTTTAAATGCTCTTTTCTATCAAGATAGCCAGTTTATATGCGATTCTATTCACTCTACCTGAAATTTAATATTGAGAATTATCCAAAGAAAAACGCTCAAGAATTCCCCCTTGAGCGCTGCTGTTCACGATTGCAAAAAAAACAATCCTCCATTAATGATTTCTACTTTGATGCGCGGATTAAATCGTTCTTCCAGGCCCTTCTTTTCAATCTCGTAGCTTTCAGGCTTATCTTCAACACCTTCATAAAAATAGTTAAGCACTTCTAATTCCTTTGCCCATCGTTTTTTGGCTTCTTCTGCCCAGGAATGGTCATCGTTTTGAATAATATTTTGGATCATAGAATCCAGTCGCTCTAAAGCACGTGCAGGTTTAATGATGTATTGAAGGCAAAAAGCATTTTCCTGGATATTCGGTTTCAGTTCTAGTTGACTAACATATTCATGGAAATTATCTTCAATTTCTCCATTGATTAAATTTATTCCTAATGAATATAGGACTTCCTTCGTTTGATCACAATAGTACGATACCTTATAATTCACGCAAAAATAAGGTGTGAGCATTCGATTTCCTTCATTACCGTTATTATGTTGATACATTTTCACGAAAGATCCTAATTCTTTAGTAGCTTTAAAAATTTGGTGCAGCCTGCCTGAACCAAAGTGAATGATTTCTCCCATAAATTGATTTTGGATTTTTGTGCGATCCGTAATCAAATTAAGCCGCGCCGGATTCGCCTGACTATTCGTTGCCTCAATATACTGCCAATAGAACGGGCGGTTCATGATTCTTTTATCCATATCGACCGTTAATTGTACGGATAATAAATGTCCCTCATCTGCTAAAAGGTCACAATTGGTTTCTTTAAAAAATGTTTTTAAATAGTCATGAACTTGTTGTGCATACATCTTGATGCTTCCTCCTTTTGTTCATTTCACTATTAGTTGCACTTAGTTCGTTTCAAAAATTTCGAAATTATATGCTATGCCTTTCGTGCTAGAATATCATCCAAATCCCCTACCACTTTTTCAAAGACATCAATTTTACTTCCCAGTAAGTCCAATATTTTTTGCTCAATCGTATTTTCAATGGCTAAATTGTAAATATGGACGTCTTCTTCCTGTCCTAAACGGTGCACACGGCCAATTCGCTGTTCGAGCTTCATTGGGTTCCACGGTAAATCATAGTTGATGACATGATGGCAAAATTGAAGGTTTATCCCCTCTCCACCTGATTCAGTAGCAATTAATACTTGATCTCGTTCCCTGAATAATTGCTTCACCCAGTCTCGTTTACTTTTACTAAATTTCCCGTTGAATAGAACACTAGTAATTCCTTTTGTATATAAATACCATTGTAAATACGCTTGTGTTGCTCGGTATTCTGTGAAAATAATAACCTTATCGTTCGCTTTTTCAATAATCTCGATGACTTTTTCGGCTTTCGAATTGATTTCAAGCTTCATTAATTTCGCTAGTATTTCTTCGATATAATCGCTTTCTTCTTTTGTAATGCATTTTTGAAGCATTTTATTGAGGGTTAAGAATGTTGCTTCCTTACTGCTGCACATCTCCTTAAGTAAGGTTACCATTGTAAAGGAGCTAGAAAATACAGATGACACCGTTTTCAATTCACCAATCATGTCATAGACATCTCTTTCTTCAGAAGTAAATTGTATTGGTATCGTTTCAACCTTGCGACTTGTCCATTCAATTCCCGTATCCTGTCTTCGATTTCTGACCATCACTTGATTCACTAATTCTTTTAAATACTTTTCCCCATCTATACTATTTTTAGTAGCTGAAAAGGAAGCTTGAAATGCCTCATAGTTCCCAAGATGTCCCGGCTTCAATAAAGATACAAGATAAAAAATTTCAAAAACATCATTTTGAATAGGTGTAGCGGTTAATAATAAGCAAAACTTCTTCTTTAAGCTTTGCACAAACTCGTAGATTTGCGTTTTATGATTCTTTAGTTTATGTGCCTCATCTATAATGATCATGTCATAATCTTGCTCATATATTTTCTCGCGATGAGGACTTTTTTTCGCTGTATCCATACTCATCACAACGACATCATAGCTCTCAATCGGTGTATTTTTTCTATATGCAATCGCTGGTATGAAAAATCGCATATTCAATTCTGTGACCCATTGGTTTTGTAAGGAAGCAGGGACTAAAATGAGCACCTTTTTCACAATTCCGCGAATCATGTATTCTTTCATAATAAGACCGGCTTCAATGGTTTTCCCTAAACCTACTTCATCCGCCAAAATTGCTTTGCCATTCATCTTCTCAATTACAGTTTGTGCTGCTTCAACTTGATGAGGCAACAACTGAATATTCGTTAAAAATTTGGGTGCTTGCAGTCCTGAAAATTCAGGTATTAAATTCACTTTTTCAATTTCATAGCTCATGTTATAAAGTGTCCAACTATCCCATGGACCGTCTTGTTGAACTCGTTTCATAAAATCCTCTCGCCAGTTTGAAGACCTTTCAATAATCATAACAACACCTCGCTTATTGTACCCTTTATGTTGTCCAAAATTTAAAAACATATGAATTTTCAATTATTAAAAATGAATTTCAGTTTTTCAAGTCTAGCTGTATGGTTGCGATAAAAATACACATTCTTAAAATTAAGTTATTCATTTACGTATAAGTGCAACTATGGCTAACCGCTAAAAAGCTTGGTGCTTAGCCAAGTTTTCTAATGAAGGAGAATAAAATGTGAAAAGAATACTGGCCATTGCCATTGTCTTGGTAGTCTGTGTTTTTGGCGGGTTTTACTTATTTGATATTTTGAAGCTAAACAAGGAAGATTATGAATTTACATCGTTTCAAAGTTTTTTAAACGAAAACTTCTTTCCTGTTCTAAATGATACATTTAAACATTTCGATCAAGCTGCTGACGAATTAGAAGATGACACCTTTTTGGAATGGTATTTAAATCTTGATGGGTTGGAGGAAAATGAGGCATTTCAAACACGAGTGGTAAATACAGAAATAATTGTTTTCGATGAGGAAGTGAACGGAACAAGTACACTTAGCTTAAAGAAAAATATACTTGAACAAATTGATGTTTTACAAGAAACACTAGATTTATTATACGATGCTGCTGAAGTCCAAAATGGATCAACTGAGGAATTGCATCAAGCATTTACTGTTAAAATTGAAGAATTATCGAATCTCTCGGAAGTTATGAATACCATTATGGAAGCCAATGATGAAGTAGAAGAAGCGGGCAGTTTTTAGGACTGTCCGCTCGATATTTTTAATTCTTCCGCAACTTTTTTTACCCTTTGTACAAACTGAATAACAACTTTTTCTGACCCGAAAACCAGCAGCGGTTTTAGATACCATTTTAAAGGTGTGTTACTAGCTGTGTATTTAAAATAAGTCGTATTCAAATCAACTTGCTGCAACTCATATTCAGCAGTAATATCAAACATATTAGCCAGAGCAAAACCAATTTTCAATTTTTTGAAACTAGCTTCATCCAGATAATCAAGTGTTTTCACTTCATATTCTTGTATTCGATTACCTTCCCTGTACTTTTGAAGATAGATGCTGCCTATTTTTTCAGGTGTAAGTTTGACAGGCTCATGAGCTACTACTTGCGGCATTATTTTTTGCAAATCTTCTAAACGGCCGTTTAGCAAATTCCATACCTGCTCGATCGAAGCATTAATCTCAATAGCCTTTGTCCATGATTTCATTCAAAACCTCCTGATTCTCTATATTTTTTATCATATAATTTCCCTGGTTATATTTGCTATTTAAATGATTGAAATTTTAAGATTATCCTTTTTCATCTTCAAAAAACCCTTCGAACAACAAAATATCAACTTGCAGTAATGGCAGCAGTTGTCAGCATGGAATTGGGAATCCCATTATTCCACAGATGGCCCATTTTAAATTAAAAAAATATATTCATAACGTTGCACCTGTATGCTTAAATTAGAAGAACACCACATTATTTGGAATGCTTCCTTGAAATAATTCGGTTGATAAATCTTAACTTGAAAAACAATACCCTGTTCTAACACTAGGTATTTAAATTGATAAAACCTTTAGTGTTAGAACAGGTCAAATTTTTTCAAATACTATCTCAAGTTAATCCTGCAATCCGAGATTTTTCGTCATTAATACGTGGGGGATTCCATCTTCCATAAAGACATCAGATGCAGTTTCATACCCCAGATTCTGATAAAAGCCTTCCGCACGGGTTTGACCATGTAATTTGACACTTTTTAACCCTTTTTCTTTTGCGATGTTTTCTAATTCATGAACGATAACCTTGCCAAGTCCAAGATTTCGAAAAGGCTTCAATACACAAATCCTTTCCAGTTTCCCTACACCTGCGACTTCTCTTAGTCTTGCAGTTCCAACAGAGTTATCAGAATCCAAAATCAGAATATGTTCACACTCACTTTTCAGGGTATCAAATTCATCAAATTCATCCTCTAATGGAACTTTCTGTTCTGCTACAAATACTACTTTCCGGATAACGAATGCTTCCTCCAATTGTTCTTGTGTTTTTATTCTCAATATTTCCAAATTTTTTTACCTTCTCTCTTTTAAAATCTCCATAAGTATATAAAAAAAGAAAAATATTGTAAATTAATCCCTTATCTATTAAAATATTTTAGTATGGTTTTTGTATACTATTTTATACATCATATAGAATTATTTGATTCTACTAATGCTGAAGATACGATAAATTATTTGAAAAATGGAGGAAAGTTATTAAAAATACACTTTTTTACAATAAAAAGATATATAAACATAGCAATTTTGTATAATTTATTTAAATTTTCAAACTATTTGTATCGTGTTATTTTTTCAAATTTCAACCTTATTTTTTCTAAAAAAATCGTCAATTTTCGAGGTTTTTTCGACGTTCAAAAACTGATTTTTGACAAAATATTTGACTTTTTGTTCAATTTGAAAACAAGACTTGAATATTCTTCTACGTCCTATCTATCACGGTTTTACTTGATTTACGCAGCAAAAAAATATATATAATCCTGTGAACAGACTAGACTTTATGGCATTATAAAATTAATTGTGACAAATTTGTGAATTTCCAATTATCAACCATGAACCGACATTATTTTCATAAGAAGTAATATACAATAACTAAAGTAAAAGTGAAATTATATTAAACGATTAATATAATACTAAATTATGGGGGATTACTAGAATGAGAAGCAAATTTTACAGACAAATTTTAAAACTATTAATTGAAATGAAACGAAAAGATATGTACAAAAAAGCAAACAATTTAGGCTTTACTCATCCCGAAACTGTTACATGCAGCCAAGAATTAGATGCATTGCTAAATATCTACTCTCATAAAGCAGCTTAAAGCAAAGGAGGAATTTTTATTAATACAAGACAGTATCTATCCGATTATGAACCCAGTTAGACAAGAGTTAATCTGTCTAACTGGGTTTAATTTTCTTACATTATAATTTTAAAAAGGAGTTTTTATATGGACAATAACAACCAAAAACTCGTAAACTCCCCATTAATCACTTTTATATTAACCTGGGCTGGGCTAACTATACTAATGTCTATGTATATTACCATTCCATTAACAACTGCTTGGATAGCAGAGTTTGCGATAAATGAAACTAAAGCGATATGGTTAAGCAGTGCCTTTGCCCTTTGCTATGCTTTTTCCAGCCTAATCTACGGTCCGCTTTCCGACCGATTTGGAAGAAAGATATTTTTAGTCTATGGCATTTCTTTTTTAACAATTATCACCATCTTATGCGGGTTCGCCGACAATTATGAATTCCTGCTCATACTTCGAATTTTGCAAGCAGCAGGCGCATCTGCTTTTGTACCGATTTCATTAGTTTATATAGCAGATGTTTTGCCGCCAGAAAATCGGCTTAAAACTTTAGGCTTCGTTTCTTCATCATTTTTAATTGCTAGTGTAGTGGCACAAGTTTTTTCAACAGTTGTTGAAGCTGCTTTAAGCTGGCACTATATATTTTTCATTCTTGGCTTTTTCTATTTAATAACAGCAATCCTTACTATTTTCTATCTTCCAAAAGAGGTTCGTGAAAAACAAGAAAGCTCCATCCTATCAAACTTTATAAATATTAAAAACTTATTTTTAAATCGAGCTCTTTGTATTTCATTTCTAATTTCCTTTATGCTTCTCTTCTCTTTAATTGGAATGTATACGATTTTGGGGACCTTCCTTTCTGCTGCACCTTTTGACTATACAGAAAATCAAATTCTCGTGGTGCGCGGAATTGGGTTAATAGCTGTTATTACTAGTCTTTTCGCCAATACGATAACGATAAAATTCGGGGTGATTCGCACAGTTCAAGCGAGCTTATTGATTGCAGCACTTTCGCTATTCTTGATGGGAATTAGTCCTTATCCCATTTTAGCCATTTTATTTAGTCTATTCTTTATTGCTTGTATTGCCGTGCTCGTTCCAGTGAATATTTCCTTGATCAATAAAAACAGTGCCGCCCAAAGAGGGACTGCGATACTTTTCAATGCCTTTATCTTATTTGTTGGTGCAAGCTTTGGACCAATGCTGGCAACTTATTTGATTTTACATACAAATACTTTTATCGGTTTTGCCGTTTTTAGCATTGTACTCTTTGTTGGGTTTATCGGGTCCTTTTTCTTCGAATCAGAATGAATCAACATATTGAAAGAAAAAGGGTCACGCATCGATGAGCAGTGACCCTTTTTTTTGCATATTTATTTTCCAATAGGATTATCTGGCCCTATTTTGCCTGAATAGTTTTTCAATGCCTCCACAAAGACAAATTCATGCTCAGGGTATCGAAAACAAGTAAGTTTCCCACCGAAAACTGCACCTTGGTCAATATTAATGGTGTTATTAACCTCCATTGGTTCAGGTTTTGGATCATGGCCCCAAACAATCAACAATTTACCCTTATGCTCGATAAACCAATCTTTTCTTATTGGTTTACCTTTCTCATCCATTCCTGCTACATCACCATAACGGCAAAAATCTTTAATTCTCGAATTTTCTTTCCCTATAAATTCATCTTTAATGCCTGCATGTGCACAGACGACTTTATCTTTTCCCTCGTCAGTAATGATATAGTGAGAAGGAGCTTACCCTTTAATTCTTTCGTCTTTTTTACACCATGTTCTTTCTCATACTGCTTAAATTCCTCGGCAACATTTTCATCACCATGTCTTAGCTGTACTTTCCGGCCCTCTAACCATCTTGCTATTTTCCATCCATGATTACTGTCAATCATATATGCAAGACCTGCTTCCACATGTTGCAAGAAAAACTTCATGGTTTTAATGGACTCGGGTCCCCTGCTCATCACATCACCTAATGATAGGAGCTTCCTTCCTTCAGGGTGAACAAATAAGCCTTTAAAATTTTTTTGATAGCCTAATTTAGCAAGCAATGTCATGAATTCTTCAAAACAAGCATGGATATCACCAATAATATCCAAACCATCGCCTAATTCTATACGCATGAACTTTTCTCTCCCTTAAATCAAGTACTAATTAGTATAACTTAAAAGAGAAAATTAATGATAAGGAGAACGGCCTTTAGCCAGAAGGAAAAAGAAGCATACATTCCTGATTAATTTTGCGCTGGAGGATTTATATCAAATAGTTTTTTGAATATCATTCCACATTTCATTTGCTACTTCTTCATCAAAAGTACTGATCAAACGATAATTTTCTTCGTCCAATATCCGGAAATGTTTGCTTATTAAATTTCTTTGCAGTTTGAACCCTTTATATTCGGTAAGATTCTTCCACATAATATGACCTCCCATCGTTTTTTCCTGGGGGCGAATATTCACATCCTGAATTGTTAATTCAATTATTTCCATGGGATCTCCACCAAAGTGTTTATGTAAAATTGCGCTATCTCTGAATACGGCACAAATTGCAATCGTTGTTGTCCAATCGGCAAGTGCTTTTCCTCTTTCTAATTGAGTAATTGTTTTCTTTGAGATTCCTACTATTTCAGCCATCTTATCTTGAGTATAGTGATTTTCTTTTCTTAACAACTTCACATTTTCCGAAACAATTTGGATTATGAAATCTCGGTCCATTGTATCACCTCAAACTTTTTAACTAATGATTTCTGGTACTTCAATTTTAGCGGATTGAAAAGTTTTGATTCAAGGATACCCGCCATAAAGTACAACAACTCAGTCCTCTTACGCCAAGTTGTACTTTTTTTATATAAAACCTTTACATAATATAGACTATTAAAACGACAATAAAGTTACAGTTTTTCTGAATATTTTAATTATATATGGTGAAATTGATTCTTTTTTCCTAAATTATACATAAATAATACTCAGTTCATTTCGCTGAACTGAGTAGTTATTTTCACTATGATAGAGATAGTTTGGTTAATCTCTTCGTCATATATTCCTTCCATTCTTCAGCTAGTTCATTGACAGCTAGCAGCTTTTGCATGGCTTCAACATCTTTTTGCCCTCTGAAATATACTTCATTGCCAAATAGAATGGAAATGGCTTTTGGATGTTTTTCGATTAGTGTAATCGCAGAATTTTTCTGAACCTTTCCTTCTTGAAGAACTCGGCACAGATATCCAGTATATCCAGTTTCAACCATACGTTTCATTAAAAAAGGCAGTCCTGTTCTTTTGTTGATAGTACTACAGGGAACACGTCCTTGTGTAACTTGAATAACAGCATCACCTAGCTGATAAATATCTCCAATACATACATCGGCTTCTAACATGTTCGTTACCGTTATATTTTCCCCAAAAGTTGAATCAGGCAATGGCGTTCCAAATTCCTTTTCCCAAAGTGCATAATGTTCATAGGGATACACACAAACAGCTCGATCAAAACCGCCATGGTTTTTTAAATCTGCAACTCCATCTCCAACAAAACCATCCTTTGTCAGGAAAGCTTCTGCTACCGGTTCTTTACATATTGCCGTTTCGACTTGTTTTTCGTTTTCATATGTCATTTTTTTCGGTAAACCAATAGAAAAATTTTTTAATTGGACCTCTTCGTGATTACTCATAGAATAAGACTCACTTTCATTTATATTATTCTTTAATTATAGACCACAAACAATCTGTTTGGTAGTTACTGGAACATATTTTCTATTCAGATTCATAAATATATTCTAAACTTGTGTTTTACCTATGGAAGTCTTTCAATAATAGTAGCGTTTGCCATTCCCATCCCTTCACATATAGCTAATAGACCATAGCGAGTATTTGTACGTTCCAGTCGATTCAGCAAGGTAACTAAAAGTTTAGTTCCCGTTGCTCCTAATGGATGCCCAAGTGCGATAGCACCTCCATCAGGATTTAATTTTTCAGGGTTGGCTTGAAGCTCCTTTAGCCAAGTAAGCGGTACTTGTGCAAAAGCTTCATTTACTTCATAAGTATCGATTTGCTCTAAAGAAAGCTCTGCTTTTGCAAGCACTTTTTTCGTTGCTTCAATTGGTCCTGTTAACATAAGGGTTGGATCTGATCCGACAACACTTCGGGCAACAATCCTTGCCTTTGGCTTTAGTCCCAATTCTTGTGCCTTTTCACGGGACATTAATAGAACGGCCGATGCTCCGTCACTAATTTGACTAGCATTTCCTGCTGTAATTACACCTTCTTCAACAAAAACTGCTTTTAATTGGCCAAGTACCTCGGCTGTCGTACCTTCTCGAGGTCCTTCATCCACAGTGAAAAATCTCGTTGATCCATCCTCATTCTTCACTTCTACAGGGACTATTTCCTTCTTAAATCGACCATCCTTGATAGCTGATAATGCCTTCCTATGGCTATTTGCCGAATATTCATCAAGCTCGTGCCTTGTAAAGCCATATTCTTTGACCATTAATTCTGATGAGACACCCTGATTTACAATTACATAATTATCGGTGAGCTTTGGACTCGGCTCAACTCCTAAAGTATTTGTAAACATCGGCACCCGTGTCATACTTTCAACTCCGCCAGCAATTACCATATCCATATCTCCTGAAGCAATTGCTTGTGCTGCAAAGTGGACTGCCTGCTGGCTTGAACCGCATTGTCTATCAATCGTTACTCCTGGAACATGAATGGGGAAACCAGCAATTAATAAAGAAGTTCTTGCTATATTCATCCCCTGTTCTCCAACTTGTGTGACACATCCTAAAATCACATCTTCTACATCACTTTTATTGACACCGGCGCGTCTAACAACTTCTTCCAGAACGACAGCAGCTAATTCATCCGCTCGATAATTCGCCAGTGCCCCTTTCCGTTTCCCAACAGCTGTTCTTGCACCCTCTACTATTACGACTTCTCTCATTTCCCAATAACGCCCCCTTTTTGTTACAAACTTTATCCATCTATATAATTTCATATAAAAGTATATCTCTTCTATATTATCTCGGAGCCATGCGTATTCCACCGTCAAGTCGTATAACTTCACCATTTATATAACTATTTTCAATTAAAAATTGCGCAAGTTTGGCATATTCTTCAGGCTTTCCTAGTCGCTTCGGAAACTCTACCATACTACCTAATTTTTCGATTATTTTTTCTGGCAATCCAGCTGCCATTGGTGTCCGGAATAATCCTGGCGCAATAGTATTGATGCGGATTCCAAATTCAGATAAATCTCGTGCGATGGGCAAAGTCATACCTGCTACCCCTGCCTTACTTGCTCCATATGCAGCCTGTCCCATTTGGCCATCAAAAGCGGCAACTGAAGCCGTGTTTATAATAACTCCCCTTTCACCATCGTCTGTAAGCGGTTCATTTTTAACCATCTGCTCAGCAGCTAATCTTATGACATTAAACGTCCCGATCAAGTTAATATCGATTACTTTCCTGAAATTTTCCAAAGGGAGTACACCTTTTTTTCCAATTGTCTTCCCTGGAGGAGCAATTCCGGCACAATTTACACAAATATGAACCTCACCGAAATGATTGAAAGCTTGATCAATTCCCGCCTTTACCGATTCCTCATCTGCCACATTTACAATCGAATAAGTTACTCTTTGGCCTAACTCTTCTATTATTTCTTTCGCCTTTTCTTCGTTTAAATCAAATATGATAATTTTTACTCCTTTTTCATGAAGGTTTCTAACCGTGGCTAGACCTAAGCCGGAAGCTCCTCCAGTTACAATTGCAACTTTGTTTTCTAATTCCACCTCTCCACTCTCCTCCTTGTGGGCCATCCTGGCAATTTTTAATAAAAATAATAGAATTCAATTTTAATAACTACCAAATTTCTTTCAAAACTTATAATGTCCTTAAGTTTCTTGTACTTTATCCTAATAAATTCTAGAAATCGGGTTATTACTATTATATGGATTTCTCGTAGCCATTATTACCGCCGCTCTCTTAATCATGTTGTTGAAAATATGTATATTTACAAAAGATAACCCCAAAGCAAAACTGCCTCGGGGTGGATTTTTTACACATTCTTTTTATGCTGTTTTTGATTGTCCTTTTTCGTTGCATTGTCTGCTCGTTTGAATTCATCGTGATATAGAACTTCTTGTGTCTGTGTTAATTGATTGTCTTGTACTGTTAATTGCTCATGGGGTTCCTTATGCTCTTTCATGTGTAAACACTCCTCTCGTAAGATATTCATTGTTAGTTTGACCTTTGTTGGATTGGATATTCTTTATTTATTTAAAATGATTGGAAAAGAGTATTTAACGATATATTTGATGAAAAAAACGCCGCCAGCACATATAGCCGACCGCGTTTTCGCAATTTATAATCTTATTGTCCAACCAAAAGTATCTTCAATTGAACCGTATTGGATACCTGTTAATGTATCATAAAGCATTTGTGAAATTTCACCGATTTCACCTTTATTAATAACCATTTTGTCATCCAAATATTTTAATTCTCCCACAGGAGAGATTACTGCAGCCGTACCAGTACCGAATACTTCTTCCAGCGTGCCGTTTTGGTAAGCTTCTACCACTTCGTCAATTGTAATACGACGTTCTTCCACTGGAACACCTCGGGATTTTAACACCTGAATCATGGAATCACGTGTAATCCCAGGTAAAATGCTGCCGTTTAAAGCAGGTGTTGCAACTATACCATTAATCTTAAAGAAGATGTTCATGCTTCCAACTTCTTCAATATATTTATTTTCTTTGCCGTCTAACCATAAAGTTTGGGCATAGCCCTCTCGACTTGCAATTTCCTGTCCTTTTAAAGCACTAGCATAGTTCCCGCCAGTTTTTGCTTCCCCAGTTCCCCCTTTTACAGCACGAACAAATTGTTCTTCTACCATAATTTTCACCGGGTTAATGCCTTCTTTATAGTATGAACCTGATGGCGACATAATAATAATAAATTGATATTTTTTTGAAGGATGCACGCCTAAATTTGGCTCTGTTGCAATAATAAACGGTCGAATGTACAGGGAAGTCCCTGGATTATTCGGAATCCACTCACGATCCACTGTTACTAATTGCTTCAATCCTTCCAATGCCAATTCTTCATCGATTGCCGGGATGCAAAGACGTTCATTCGATCGATTTAATCGTTTGAAGTTTTGGTCTGCACGGAATAATAATGCTTCATTATCCACAGTAACATAAGCTTTCAAACCTTCAAAAACCGATTGACCATAGTGGAAAATCATTGCCGAAGGATCTAATGTAATTGGTTGGTATGGTACGATACGTGGGTCATGCCATCCCACCCCATCTGTATAGTCAAGGACAAACATATGGTCCGAGAAGTAGTGGCCAAAACCTAACTCTTCTGCAGCTGGTTTTTCCTTTGGATTAGTTGTTAGTTCTGTTTTGATGTCAAACATTGTTCATAGCCCCCATTAAACTTGAATATTCGAAAAATTAATACAATAGCTTTCCATAGATTAATATTACACTTTTTTCAGTAACATACTAGTCTTAAATATCGATAAATTCTGACATATTATTAAAATATTTTGTTCAACTAATAGAAAATTGCTTTAATATCTATTTCCTGCGCTTATTTATAATCCCCGGCAATAATTAAAGCACCAAAATAAAAATCGGAAAAAACCTAATTGATCAAGGTTTTTTCCGATATGGCAAATTTTAGTAATAATCGATTAAACAGCCAATCGTGGTTTTATAAAGGCAGCAACTTTAATTTCTCCTGTGCCTCTAATTTTCCAATCATGTCCAACCATTCTTGAGGTTTATTTGATAGAACGGAGTAGTATGTTTTTAAAAATTCTGCTACCAGGGAAGATGGGATTTCGTTTAGTGTCTCATCAGTTGGCATAAAGCAAAAATCCAATCCTGATACAGCTTCCCCGTCATTTTTCCATGATGGATGAACATATGGGAAGTCTATACGTTTATAGCCTAAATGTGATAAGACTTCCCTGCGGACATACGGATTCATCGGCATAACACCGCCAAAATCAAATTCCGCATTTGTCATATACGGATTATAAATTTCAGCAAAGCCACCGATTAGCACCTCACCGTTTTCCTCTGCAAGTCTGTTTAAATCCATCTGACGTTGCTGGGCTAAAAAACGTCCAATTGAAAGTCCAGGTTTACCGATTATCGTGAAGTCTGTCATGGCAATCGACCAGCCAGGATAATAGCGGTATTCCGTAGCTCCTACTACCTCTCCTTCATGAACGGCAACAAATACACGAATCCCGGGATCTTCTAGAGGCTCTTTCCAAAGTTCGAATTCCAGCACTTCCTCTGGAGGAAAAATCTCGCCCAAAAGTGTATGCAGCTTTGCAAATAGCGGATCATTTATATTAGTGATGCGAATAAATTCCATAGTGAATGCCACTCCTTTAGTAAATTAGTTTTTAGAACAAAACCATTATCATTCAATATTCGACAATTATTTTAAAAAACCTTTTTTGATTTGATAACGTCTAAATAGAAAGCACACCTTTAGGATGGACTAGTTACTTTTGTCGTGCTGCATGCAAATTCACTGAACTTATCCTCTTCTTCGGCAAAGGGAAAATGATTACTTTCTTCAAAGAGGGTAAAATGTGCATTGGGAATGAGGTTGGCAATTTCAGCACCGAATTTCATGGGACACTGCACGTCGTACTTCCCTGCATAGACGAAGCTGGGAATAGCAACTGATTTTAATTCCTCCCGCAAATCATATGTAGAATATTCGACCTTTCTAAAATAATCTAATTTAGGTCCTACAGCTTTTCCACTGTTTGGAATCTTTAATGACTCTTGCAGCTTTTCTTCACTAACAAATGACATCAAGTTCCATTCATAGCCTAATTTTATGCGTTCTTCAACTGATGTATTTGAGTTATTTAAGCCTTCCATTATCTCAATTATGCGAGCGAAATTTGCATTCTGAGAGCAATAAATACTCTCCGGATCTTGGGCATACTCGAAACTGGCTGCAGCTCCCCCGGCTATAATTTTCGTCAAGGAATCTGGATGCATTGTTGCATATTTTAAAGCAAGCATTCCCCCTGCAGAATGTCCAGCAAAGCCCCATTGTTCATAGTTTAAAGCTTTCCTAATTGCCTCTAGATCAAGTACGCTTTCTTTCAAACTGTATTGGTCTTTACTTGCAGCAGCTGCTGAATTGCCTGCATCTCGAAGATTTATCAAATAAACTTTATAATACCGAGTAAAAGGAGTAGCGAATGTATTCCCACGATAATCGTATTCACTATATAAATGAGTGACCGCTAAAGGTTTTCCTTCACCTTTTTCGAAATATTCAAAAGTACCTCTTTCTGTCTCAATAAATTTTTGAATCCACATTCCCACTGATTCTCCCTCTCTATTGATTGAGGACAAACATTCTTACCTCTCACTTTGAATGAAAAGCTTTTCAAGATTAATCGATGCCTTTATACGTTTTAATAAATTCAAGCCAATGATTCCTTCTAAATGAAAACCATAATTCATCGAACCGATTTCAATCTGGATATCTTCTGCAAGCATTTGGCCTATTTTGATGGAATCCAGCATTTTAGAAAAGACAATTTCAGAACCTCCAATTCCACATATACGATAAATGGGGTCATTTGCCTCTGGAAATATTCCAATCGATTCCGCTATATCTGTCGAGATAATGGAGCTAGAAGAACCTGTATCGATTAATACGCGAGTTAAGTGTAAATTTTTTCCTCTATATTGAATTTCCATATCGGTTAATAATAATCCTTCATCGATTGTCAACTTTTTCATTCGGCCACCTACCTATATAAAGTTATGGAAAATAGCAGATTGCTATCTTCAGTCCATTTTTCATAGCTATGATTGCCCCAATATATGCTTGTCCAAGATGTGACAGTACTTAAGAAAATAGGGCAAAAACGAAACCTTCCTGGGATAAGTGGCTGCGGGATATAGTACGAGTGTGTGTGTATGTAGAGCTTATTAATTTCCCTTAGTCTGATTAGGAACTAGCGAGGGAAAATAAGCGGAGATTTTCCGTTATTTGCTGTATGGAGCTCGTTTCGGGGGCAAATAAGGGGAGATTTTCCGACTATTCCATTAAATTTCATCTATTTTCACGTTTTTCGAGTCGATAGGCGGAATTTCTCCTTCTATTCAAGCTACTTTTTAGTTAATTTAGTAATTAAACGGAATTTTTCCGGTTATTTATTGGTGAGAACATCCAATAAAGGATTTCTATTTCCCACAATATATTAATGGCTAGCGAAAGTAAAAATAAAAGAAGATTTTCCGGTTATTTGCTGAGGACATCCAAATTTTGCTCGAGTATGATTTATTAAGGTTTTCTCGATACCAAAAGAATTTCTTACACGTTTCAGCTGCCTATGAAACACTGTTCACCGCGCTATCCTTCATTCATTTCAAGTGTCATTCCACTTATGACAAGCAAACTCAGCTCAGAATCATCCATCTAGACGAGGGTTTTCTGACAAAGCAAATCCGATTGAACAAACTTCACCCATAACAAAAAGAGATGCTCCCTCCATAATGAAAGCACCTCTTTCCACAACTCCCACTAAAAATAACTTTCCAAAAGATCTTTTAATTTGTCTGCATATTCTTCGTTCAAAGTGCCGTAGCCCTCATCTTCATTGTTACTGATGATACTTAAGGTATCGTCGGAGTTAAACCAAATTCTGTATAGATAAAGCTCATCCGGACTCCTCTCCTCCTCCGAATAAAACATTGTAGCGACTAAATCTTCTGAGCCTGCTACGTCCGGATTGGATTTTGGTTCCCAATTGACTTCCTCCAGCAAGCTTTGAATGGAATCCAATGTTATTAAATCCACAATCATTTCCTCTTCTTCTATCGCATCCACATTGACAACTGGCTGAACGTCCACCCTAGTTAGATATTTTTCATCATTTGAACAAGCAACAAGTATGATTCCCACCAAACAAAGGAGTAAAGTAACATAAAGATTCTTCAACATAATCCTCCCTCTGCATAAAATCCAAAGGCTTCAGAAATTGTCAAATAAATTAGCAAGAAATATAAAACCTCTTAAGCCTAATATAGACATAAGAGGTACGGTATCAGATTATACTGTCAAGTTCGAATTTTGTTTAATTTCAATATAACGTAATTGCAGGCCATCAATTTCATGAATCGAGAACGTATAGCCCGCGTGTTCGATAGCGTTATCATGCTTTAATTCCATATCTTGTGAATAGTACCACCCTCCAAGGGTATCTACATCCGGATTATCCATTTCAATGTTCAAGTATCGTGCTACTTCTTCTAATAATATTTTAGAGTAGACAATAAAATGACCGTCGTTTACTTTACGAATTTCCGGAATTTCGTCATCGTCAAATTCATCGCGAATCTCTCCAACCAATACCTCAAGGATATCTTCTACTGTGACAAGCCCTGAGGTACCTCCATATTCATCCAGCAAAATCGCAATATGTGTTCGTTCTTTTTGCATACGTGTCAATAAGTCCTGGATCGGCGTCACTTCTGTTGTATAAATGACAGGATTGATAAAATTCTCGATATTGAAGTTTTCAACCGTAATTCGATTGCTCATCCCTTGGGTTAAAAAGTCTTTGATATTAATAAACCCGATAATATTGTCTCGGTCTTCTTCATAAACAGGATAACGTGTATAACGCTCTTCTTGAATGGTTCTTAAGACTTCATCAAATGTCACCTTTTTATCAAAAGCAATGATATCCGTTCTCGGCACCATAATCTCACGCGCAATACGATCATCAAATTCAAATACATTATTAACATATTTCAATTCGTTTTGGTTAATTTCACCGTTTTTAAAGCTTTCGGTCATTAATAATCGAAGTTCTTCTTCCGTATGGGAAAGTTCATGCTCTGAAGCTGGCTTCATACCAAAAATCCCGACTAATATACGAGCTGCACCATTTAGGAACCAGATAAATGGGTACAGTATTTTATAGAAAATCATAATGGGCTTTGCAAATGATAGAGTAATCGACTCAGCTTTTTGAATAGCTGCGGTTTTTGGCGCTAATTCACCTACAACTACATGTAAAAATGTTGCGATCAAAAAGGCTGCTGCTATGGTGAAATAATGAATATACTGCTCTCCTATGCCAAACAGTCCAAACAATGGCTGCAAGATAAACTCAAATGTAGATTCACCAACCATCCCAATACCCAAAGCTGTGACAGTAATACCTAACTGGCAGGCAGATAAGTATTCATCTAAATGAGTTGTTACATGCTTTGCAGCTAAAGCTCCCTTTCTATCTTCTGCTACTAATTGGTCAATTCTTGAATGCCTTACTTTTACAATGGCAAACTCGGTTGCCACAAAAAATGCGGTTAAAGCTAATAAAATCACAAATATCGTTAAGTTCAGTGCGGTCAATCATCGTCTTACTTAGAAAAGTAAGACTTCACCTCCTAGGTTATAAGTAATAATAAAGATTGCATTAATGCAACACTTTCTGATGAAACTTTATTTTTTATGGAAGTATTTTTTGATTGTTCTTGTTGTTGCATTTTTTCAACAAGTGTCGAAATTTCATTTTGTAATGTTTTCATTTGTAAGCATATATTTTGAAGCTCTATTTCGTCATTTTGCTCATTTTTTCCCAGTGATTGTTTAATATCATTTAAACACATGCCACGCGCCTTCATTTGCTCGATTACTTTAATTCGTTCGATTGCTTCAGAAGTATAGAAACGATAATTTGAAGTAGAACGTTCAGCTTCAAGCAATCCTATATTTGTATAATAGTCGATCGTTCTTTTTGTAATGCCCGTTATGTCAGCTAATTCGCCAATTTTCAATTTCTCGATCCCAATTTATTCCCCTCCAAACCATCACGTTATGGTTTTATTATACGGAGGATCGATTTAAAATACCACGGTGTTTTGTGATTTTCACAAGGAGTTCATAATATAAGAAGGTTTTAGTTTGTAGCGTAAATGATCAAAATAAGTTCCTTGTATTTATGAACTTATTTTACAACCATATGTTTTGGGCATGTTGGCAGGTCGTTTAGTTCCGTTCTTAAGAATGGCGGATAAAGAGGCATATGTTCTACGTTGTTTAAGGGAATCCATTGGTATATCCATCGTTTTCCTTCTTTCCCATAAAAGGGCTCATGCAGAAAAGGGATTGATTCAGCCGCTAGCAGAAAGTAAAAACCGATTTCGTGGAACTTTTTCTTATTATATTCAAAAAAGTTTTCTACAGACCAAATTATTTGATGTACTTCAGTCATAACCCCAAGCTCTTCGGAAATTTCTCTTATAATCGCATTTTCAGCTTCTTCTCCAATTTTTACCCGACCACCTGGTAAAGACCAATGATCAGTATTATTTTCTCTATGTAGTAAAACATGATCGTTCTGTATACAAACACCCGCTACCCGATAATTGAATTTGCAGAAACTGTCTTAAAAAATTCATCCACCTCTATTACCTACCCTTCCCAATTCTTAAATTTATGATAATAAAACCAAAATTATTTTTCCAACATTGAGACTTCTTCGCGATGTTAGTATTAAAGCTTTCTCTTTACTGAGATTCCCTGGATTATTAACAAAATCCCTTCAGATTAAGACTGATTTGAAGGCATTTATATTTAACGGCTATTTTTCGTTCCTAGCTTATTCCTGCATTTTTATCTATAAAAAAAGTCTATTGCAAACAGGATCGTTTGAAATAGACTTTCAATTTATTTTAATTTAATTGGTTTTTAATTTCATTTACTAAACCCTGCAGTTCAGTTTCTGAGAAATCATATGTTTCTAAACAGAAGTGACATTGTGTTTCGATATTGCCTTCTTCTTCAATCATTTCCTCTAATTCTTGCACTCCTAATCCCATTAAAGCACGACTGTAGCGTTCTTTAGAACAATTACATTGGAATTGTACAGGCATTGTATTTAAAATTTGCACATCTCCTTCTTCGCCTAGAACAGCTGCTAAAATTTCTTCAGGTGTCATCCCTTTTTCGATCATCTTCGAAACAGGTTCAATTGTTGCTAAATGGTTTTCTAGAGCTGTAATCGTTTCTTCTTCACAACCAGGCATAAGCTGAACGATAAAACCGCCGGCAGCTAGAATTGTGTTATCAGGATTTACTAAAACTCCCAGTCCTACTGATGAAGGTACCTGTTCACTTGTAGCAAAGTAATAAGTAAAGTCTTCGGCAATTTCTCCAGATACGATCGGCACCTGACTTGAGAACATTTCTTTCATTCCTAAATCTTTTACAACGGATAAGAAACCTTCATTACCAACACCCGCACGTACATCTAATTTACCTTGTGAATTCAGATCAAAATGTACTTGGCCATTTGTAACAAAACCGCGCACATTTCCTTTTGCATCTGCATCTACTACCATTGCACCGATTGGGCCATTTCCTTCTACTTTAACGGTAATTTTGTCTTCCCCTTTAAGCATCGCACCCATCATGACACTTGCTGTCATTGAGCGTCCTAATGCAGCTGAAACAACCGGCCATGTAATGTGTCTTCTTTGTGCTTCTCCAACAGTTTCAGTAGTGCGTGCTGCAAACGCACGAACTTGTCCATTAAATCCTACTGCTCTAACTAAATAATCATTCATGAAAGTGAAACTCCTAACTGTATCTTTTTATGGTACAACTCACAACCGCAAAAGAGGCTTCTGTACAATTGCGAGTTTACTTGATATTTTCTTGGATACGTTTCAGCATATCCATTAAACTCCGTAATTCCTTGTCATTAAATTGTTGAAACATCTGATTAGCAAAACTAAGCTTGTCCTTTTGACAGCTCATTATTTGTTTATAGCCTTCATCTGTCAAATGGACAATCGTTTCTCGATTATCAGTAGGATTGCGTCTTCTTGATACTAATCCATCCGCCTCTAACTGCTTTAAGTGACGAGTAATTGCAGCATGATCAATATTAACGATATTTTTCAAGCTGGATTGAGATATTTCATCATGTTGCACTAGTTGATACAAAAGCTCGAAGCGAGACAAGCTAAAATTTGTATTTTTTTCGAACTTTGGCCCGATTTGATTGCTAAGCGTTTTAAATAAAAATAATAGCTCTTCTTGCTCAGTAATTGAAAAGTTCAACGTATCCCTCCTAGTGTGATGATAAATTTGTATTCTATGCTAATATAAATATTTGAGCCATCAATCATTGACCCCTCAATAATATAGACTGTTTTTATGATGAATTCAAATAAAAAGCTTGAGGTAAAAAATATAGAAATTTTATAAAAATATAGCAATTCTAACTTATAATAAATTTAAATCCATGAAAGGTGTGATGTAAATGACTACTAATGAAAAAGTGATTGAAAAGTAAAGTTGGAAGCTCTCTTTTCAATCCACACAACGAACTACTTAAAAATTGAAAAGAGGTCAATTATGTACTCAGATAACGAATTAACGATTCGTCCGGTTAAACAAAGTGATTTAAAGAGGCTCTGGGAGCTTATTTATAAAGAAGAACAACCTGAGTGGAAAAGGTGGGACGCCCCCTACTATCCGCATCAAGCTATTTCCTTTGAGGACTTTTTGCCTAAGGGTGAGTCGCTAGTGAATAGTGAAGATTTCTGGGCAATCGAGGTTAATGGTATTGTTCGAGGAATGATTTCTTATTATTGGGAGCATGAACCGTCGAAATGGCTTGAGATGGGAATTGTGTTGCATGAACCCGGTTCTTGGGGAAAGGGCCTAGGTACAAGAGCGATGAAATTATGGATAGATCATTTGTTTTCTACTATGCCTCTTGTGCGAGTAGGCTATACCACATGGTCCGGGAACGAACGCATGATTCGTGTTGGCGAAAAACTCGGCATGACTCTAGAAGCACGTATTCGAAAGGTACGCTTTTATAATGGGCAGTATTATGATTCCATTCGTATGGGGCTGCTGCGAGAAGAATGGGATAGTTTTAAATAAAATTTATTAAAAGAGTTGGTCTTTTTTGACCAGCTCTTTTATTGTAGAATCACTATAAACCAAGCCCGTCCAATAAAATTTGGTGATAATCTTCCTCAATAATTTTCGTTCCAGGAATTAATGTTATTTGAAACGCATTAAAATACTCAAGAATTTCTTGTTGCATATTTATTCGGTTCATATTCTTTTGATAGTCTTCTTCCTCTCCGTTATAAATCATCATCTCAATCCAATTTGTTGGAGACAAATTATTTTGCAAATGAATCACGTCGATATCGATATACTTCCGATAGATTTTCAAGACTTCTTGCTGAATTTGTAAATATTCCTTTAATTTATCCTCTTGAATTTGATAGCGATAAACTTTGACATACACATGAATTCCCTCCCTTTTTCTATTTCTTTCTTTAAATATTACCAATTATCATTTGGATTAGTTGGAAAATTTTATGAAACCGCAATCAATATGAACAATATGTGAAATGTTTCACTAGCTATTTTATTTTCATAATTTTAGGTGTACAATGGTTTCAAGTTGATATATAACAATTTATGAAAATAACTAAAACACACCCTATTGTTATATAACAATTTAATACAAATATATGGAGGAGATCCTAATATGTGGGTAATCACTGTCTTTGAGAAAAATACGTATCGTATGTTCGAGTTTGAAAATGAATTGGAAGCAAGTCAAGCACTCAAAGGATTAAAAGGCTCCGCCATTTTATCGTTTACCAAATAACCCTTAGTCCTTTGAGAACAATTACTTTAAAATTGCAGCGGTCATTGAAGATAAATTAAATCAAACTTTAGGAGGCGACCCGACATGTGGGTAGTAACAATTTTTGAGGAAAAAACTTATCGCATTTTTGAATTCGACACAAAAGAAGAAGCTTTAAAAGCACTACGTGAAATCGAATCACCTGCAATTCTTTCTTATACAAAATTAACTTTAGTAGCATAACTACGACAGAGACATCAATCAATACGGGATGTCTCTTTTTTATAGAGAAAATTCCGAACATTCATATAACTATATTGACATTTCCCCAAATTTATTGCATATTAGATTCAATATTAATCCGCATAACGAAGACTAGTACGTAAAACCCTATTGGCAAGAGAGCGATGTTCACCGGCTGCAAGACATCGTACAAAAAGGATTACTGAACCTGCTTCGCCAGCCTCTAGCAAAACTAGACGCAGACTCAAGCGTTATGAGAACAAGTGGGAAATGCTTTTTTTTGCATTCCAATCTAGGTGGTACCACGGAAAAGTAGCCTTTTTCGCCCTAATTTTTAGGGTGAGGAAGGCTTTTTATTTGTTTATCCCTTTAACTTACAAATTAGGAGGAACTCACGTGGAAAAGAAACGTATTGTTGTCAAAATCGGCAGCAGCTCCCTCACCAATCCCAAGGGAGAAATTGATCACGATAAACTTCAAGACCATATATCAGCACTTTCCGCATTAAAGCAAGAAGGCCATGATGTACTGCTTGTTTCATCCGGGGCAGTTGCAGCAGGTTTTCGCAGATTGGGATACTCTTCGCGCCCAGTAACATTAAAAGGCAAACAGGCCGCAGCAGCAGTTGGCCAAAGTTTACTGATCCAATATTATTCCGAACTTTTTAGCAAACACGATATTCACACAGCCCAGATTCTCCTAACCCGAACTGATTTTTCAAAAAAGGAGCGTTATAAAAATGCTTATGCGACCTTTACTGAATTACTGGAGCGAGATATCGTCCCGATTATCAATGAAAATGACACAGTTTCCGTTTCAGAATTAACGTTCGGTGACAACGACATGCTCTCTGCTTTAGTCAGTGGACTTATTCATGCAGACCATCTCATAATCTTGACGGATATTAATGGTCTTTATGATATTAACCCTAAAAATCCGAATGCAAAACAAATCCATTATTTAACGGCCATTACTGATGAGTCTTTGAAAATTGCAGCTGGTTCTGGCTCTAAACTCGGTACTGGCGGTATGCAGTCAAAATTGATAGCAGCTCGTACGGCTCTTCAATCTGGAGTAAAAGTTTTCATTGGAAATGGAAAAGGTGAAAAAAAGCTAATCGATGTCATCAATGGTCATGGAGATGGCACGTATATCGAAAACGAGCAGCACACCCCCCTCCCAAATCCAAAACAATGGATTTCCATTACAGAGGTATCAGGTAAGATTTATATCGACAATGGTGCCGCAGAAGCCATTTTATCAAAAGGAAAAAGTTTGCTGCCTGCTGGGATATATAAGTTAGAAGGAGTCTTCCGTAAAGGCGATGTAGTAGAAGTATATAGTGAAAATCAATTGTTGGGGCGTGGTGAGGTGCATTATTCAAGCGAGGAACTAGCTCAAGCACTTGGAAAACGTACAAACGAAATTGTCACAACTTCAATCGAAGTTATTCATCGCGATAAATGGGTCAGAATCTAACACTCGGGAAAGAATGATATTTTAAATTTAGGAGGAGCAATATGACTAAAATTACCATTGAAAGTGAAGTTCGTTCTAAAGGAAAACTAGCGAAGCAAGCAAGCTATACTTTGAATATGAAAACAACCATTGAAAAAAATGAAGCTTTAGCAAAAATAGCCGACCAACTAATAATCGATCAAATGATGATAATAGAAGAGAATAAAAAAGACCTGTTAGCAGGGAAAAATAATGGACTTGCAAACTCTGTTCTAGATCGAATACTGTTAAACGAAGACCGCATCCAAACGATGTCCGATGGAATTAAGCAGCTCATTCAATTGGAGGATCCAGTAGGTGAACTTCTTGAGTCCATCACAAAAGAAAATGGTCTGCAAATCAAAAAGCGTCGAGTGCCAATCGGTGTTATTGGCATGATTTATGAAGCACGGCCAAACGTTACGATTGATGCAGCTACATTAAGTTTAAAAACGGGCAATGCAGTAATTTTACGAGGAAGTTCATCCGCAAAATTTTCAAACAGAGTACTAGTTGAAACGATTCACCGTGCATTAGAGCATACAGATTTTCCTATTGAAGCGGTTCAATTAATTGAAGATACAAGTCACGAAACGGCGAAGGAACTTTTTCATCTAAAAGAATATCTAGACGTCTTAATCCCTCGCGGCGGCAAAGCGTTAATCGATTTAGTTGTAAGAGAAGCCTCTGTACCAGTATTAGAAACTGGAGCTGGAAATTGCCATGTGTTCGTAGATAGCAGTGCAAGCTATGAAAAAGCACTAAAAATCATACTTAACGCAAAAACACAGCGCCCTTCTGTCTGTAATGCGGCAGAAAGTTTGCTGATTCAGCGAGATTGGTTCTTGCAACACGGAAAATTGCTTTTGAATAATTTGCATGCAGCCCATATTAATATTATTGGAGACGAACATGTTTGTGAAATACACCCTACTGCAATACTGGCAACTGAAGAAGATTACGCTACGGAATTTTTAAACTTAACATTAAGTGTGAAAGTTGTGGAAAGTCTCTACGAAGCAATTGAGCATATTAATAAATACGGTACCAACCACTCGGAATCCATCATTACAGAAGATCCACTGGCAGCTCAAACATTCTTATCTTGCGTTGATGCAGCAGCTGTCTATCATAATGCATCAACACGTTTTACAGACGGCTTCGAGTACGGCTATGGGGCAGAAATTGGCATTAGCACACAAAAGCTGCATGCCCGCGGACCAATGGGCTTGCCTGCATTAACCTCAACAAAGTATATGATTTACGGAAATGGACAAATCAGAGAATAGACAAAAGGCCTTCAGAATGATCACATTCTGAAAGCCTTTTGTATTTTTGAAGTTTTTTGGGTATTTTGCAGTCTTATTTTACAAAGGTAGCAATCATAGTACTCGTCATATACATAATCGTGTTACGTAAAAATCCATCCTTCGTTTTTGGTCGTGTATAGGGAAGTGCCGGTTGAATTTTATGTTCAAATAAAAATTTAGTGATTGCAGGTGTTTTATAAGCAGCATCTGCAGCGGCGAGGAGGATTGGGCCACGCCCGCGGAAAGCGTCCGCCGAAACGGATATCAACTAACACTATTTTAAAAGCTATTAGTTCTATTTTAAAAGAAAAAAGACTGTTGGCACTTTAAACTTTAAAGTGCCTTTTCATCATAAAAATGCAATTATAAAAATTATAAAACCAATAATCACTAACCACTCAGTTATTCGGTGCTTCCAAAAAACAGGCTGTTTTTGCAAGATATATTTTATTACATAATTATACGCAATAATAGCCGTTAGATATAATCCAGCAACCCCCAGATGCAAAGTTCCAATTTTTTTTTGGAAAAAGTTGAAAAGGAGTATTGCGATAAATGTAGTTATAAATCTTAAGAATCTATAGGGTTTTATGCTATCTTCTACAATACTTTTCAATTTCTTTTTTTCTAGCCTATCATTTAAGATCAAGACCCCAATGGATAACAAAATAACGATTCCCATAATGATATTTTTATTGGTTGACCACCGTTCACCATAATATATTTCATCGGCTAAGGAATTAAAAAGCTTCCATTCTTCATTAGTTAGCTCGTATTTCATATTGGCCTGTGGGTCAACCAGAAACAGGGATTGATTTGTATTTAATTTTAAATAGAGTGTTTCATTATTCGAAAACTGAAATTGATAATCAAAAATAGAATAATCATCGTATATTGTTCCAAACCAAGGAACCGCCTTTTCTTTAGCTGAAAGCAAAATTTGAATTGTTTCTTCAAAGTTATGATTTTCTGTTGATGTGACTTTTAATGGGTAAAAAATAGAGTCTAAATTTAAACTCTTTTGGGGATTCATATTATTTAATACCGTTACTTTTTCAATAGTAGTTTGTTCATCTATATTGCCAAATGGTGATGCTGATTGCTCGTTATCTGTATACGAACTATTATTGATAGTCAATACAAAAAATAAAGCGAGGACACAGACACTTGCTAATATTATTCGATAGGACCAATTAGTACTTTTAACGTCCTTACCTAGTTTCATTCGAATTTGCTGATTCGTTCTTTCTTTGACGATTGGTGAACGATCCGGCCTTGCAATCTCTTTAAGCTGATCATCTAGATTCATTTCAATCTCCCCCCTCCATTAAAATTTCCCGCAGCGCCTTCATTCCGCGTTCTGTACAGTTTTTAACTTTTGATTCACTCCATCTTAAAATGTGAGCGGTTTCCTTTATAGAGAATCCTTCAATTTTTCGTAATATGATCGCTTCCCGGTAGTCGAATTTTATTGCTAAAAGAGCGCTGTATAGTTTTTTCGATTCTTCATTTCGCTCTAACCAATTTTCCGGTTCATAGGTAGATTCCTTTTCTTCATGTTCTCTTGTAAAAGGCAAGAAAGAAATAATTTTTTTTCGCCTGAAATAATCATAAACAAGATTGCGTGCAATTCTCATCAGCCATGTTAAACTACTGGCTTCATGCCTAAATGTGTACTGCTGTTGGAATGCTTTTATAAAGGTTTCTTGTGTTAGATCCTCTGCAAGTTCCGTTTTCCCAACTAAAAAATATATGTATTGATAAATGCGGTCACTATGTAATTCATATTCAGTTTCAAAATTTAATGCCAATCATTTTCACCACCTTGCCTATATAGACGATTATGATGGAAAAATTACTCAAATAATAGAAATTTTCCTAAAATAATTTTCATATAAAAGGCATAAACATTTAAAAGGATAATGATGCTTGGAAGGAGTTTTTTTTTGAAAAAAATCTTATCTGGTCTATTTCTTGTATTTTTAGTCGCAGGCTGTTCAAAAGAGGCACTACAAGAGATTTCAAATCAATCTTCTAAAGAATATTCTCCTCCGACTGTTCAGTTTAAAATTGATGATGCTGTTTACTCTACAAAACAAGGCTCATTTTGTTGGAGAAATGACAATTCAGCAGAATGCTTAAGTCTTCCCTCCCCAACTGAGATTGTTGAAGAAACAAAGCCGATAAAAGTTAAAG
This sequence comes from Lysinibacillus fusiformis, assembly GCA_030027265.1. GTDB lineage: Bacteria > Bacillota > Bacilli > Bacillales_A > Planococcaceae > Ureibacillus > Ureibacillus fusiformis_A. The sequence continues at coordinate 74,788 of JASENG010000006.1, forward strand.
GTAAGGAAACCATTACTCTGCTGATGGAGCGTCAACCTTCTGAGCACACCCTTACAATAGAAAATAGTGATTTTTACGCACAAGAATTAGCAATTAATGAAGAAAAACAATTCAAAGCACCTGAAATAGATGGAGTATATATCCTCAAATACTATGCAATCTGGGAAAAAGATACCTCAGGTACAAGTGGAGACAGCTCATATGTTTTTAAAATCGAGGTAAAATAGATGGGATTATATGTTAAAATATAGCAAAAAGAATTGAAGGTGAATCCATTGCAGGTACATAATAGTGAACTAAATCTTAACAGGAAGCCAATAAAATTTACCCATATTGACCTCAATTCTAAATCAATTTGCTTCATGTTATCTGGAGGGGGCTATAATTACGATAAGCCATTGTTTTATTACTCCACAATGGTAATGATCAAAAAAAATATTGATGTTGTACATATTCATTATTCTTACAATGAACAAACCATTAAGAAACCGATAACAGAACTGGCTAAAATTATGATGGATGATATAGACCCTGTAATTTCAGATATTCTTAATAAGCGCGATTACCAATATACGATTTTTTTAGGTAAATCACTTGGAACAATTCCCATTGCAATCGAACTTATGAAAAGAGACGAATTTTTCGATTCCAAAATGGTATTGCTCACCCCGCTTTTAAAGTTTAATGCCATTTTCGATTCAATTCTAAATAGTCAGCATCATGGACTATTAGTAATAGGTGATCAAGATAAACATTACAATACTAATCAAATTGATCAATTAAGGAATACTAATTTTGAAATAGAGGTTTTTGGAAATACTAACCATTCTTTAGATGATGGAGAATTTGATGCAAAAGCCTCAATCGGAGCTTTATCAAGGGTAATGAAACAGCTTCAAGAAATGATTTAAAGAGGTGTGATAAGATACACACCTCTTTTGCTAGTTTATTGATTTGTCTCAGTATATTTAATGTCAACCACTTCTTCGGTTTGATTATTAAAAGTAATGTCGACATAGACGCCAAATTCACTGTTGTCTTCTGCCCTTAACCATAACTTGAATTTCTCCACCGATGTGACGGTTCCCACTTCTCTTCCGATATGCAAATAGTCAATTACATCAGCTGAGGGATATTTGGCCATAATATTTTGCATGGCCATCCTACCCCATTTTGCATAGGCGGGGGCAATTTCTTCTGCGCTTGTAGCTTCATCCTCTGGAGGTACCGTCAAAACCTTTCCAACCGCGATTGTACTTAAAACCAACAGCACTGAAACAGCAAGTTTTGTTTTCAACCGACCTCAATCCTCCTTTAGCTTAGTCTTTTCTAAACGAAATAGGATATTCGCCAATTGTTTATGTATTAATTAACAATGAATGCATTCATATTAGATATTATGAGCAATCTAACGAGGTACCATTCAGATAATGAATGAATCATACAGATTTGACTTTGGAGGACTGTTAATGGAACAATTTACATCATTAAATAAAAGCTATTTAAATGGCCAATGGGTTGATGGTGATTCTGGAAATACTTTTGAGATTACGAATCCTTACGATGATTCAGTGTTGGCTATGGTCAAAATGGCATCGAAAGAACAAGTTACCCAGGCATTCGATGAAGCACAAAAAGCACAAAAGGAATGGGGCAAATCACCCGAGCTGCGAAGAAATGTGATTGAAAAAGCAATCACCTTCTTTGAACAAAACAAAGCTAAAATCATTGAACTCTTAATTGTGGAATCTGGCAGCAGCTTCACAAAAGCAAATGTGGAATTCGGAAGCACTGTCGGTGTTTTGAAGGAAGCGCTGACAACAATTGACAAAGTCCATGAAATCCGTACTGAACAATCTGTTATTCCAAATAAAATAAATGAAATTCACCGTTTACCCTTAGGGGTTGTTTCTTCTATAGCCCCATTTAACTTTCCCTTATATCTATCCATGCGAACAATAGCACCGGCACTGGCATTAGGGAATACAGTCGTCCATAAAGCCGATTTACAAGTAAGCTTATCATCAGGCTCACTAATTGCGAAAGCCTTTGAGGAAGGCGGGATTCCACCTGGTGTCTTTCAAAGCGTTCTTACAAAAACATCAATTATTGGAGATTTGATGGTAGAGCATCCCGTAGTGCGCCTTGTCAGTTTTACCGGTTCAACAGAAGTTGGTCGGCATATTGGGACAGTTGCAGGAGGATTGTTTAAACGTGTTGCCCTTGAACTTGGAGGAAATGCACCTTTTGTAGTTCTGTCGGATGCTGATTTAGACCAAGCTGTGAAGGCTGCAGTATTCGGGAAATTCCTTCACCAAGGGCAAATTTGCATGATTACTAATCGAATTATTATTCATCAGGATTTATACGATGAATTTGCGAAGAAATTTGTTGACCGGGTTAAATCTCTAAAATTTGGAGACCCTCGCGATCATGATGTGATTATCGGACCAATAATAAATAAAAAACAATTAGATTTCTCTTTGCAAAATATCTCCAAAGCTAAAGCGCAAGGAACAGAAGTACTTTTAGATGGTCAATTAATCGGCAATGTCCTCACCCCTACAATTTTTGGAAATGTAAAAAATGATAGTGAATTAGCGCAAACAGAATTATTCGGTCCCATCGTGCCCTTAATAAAGGCCTCTTCAGATGATGAAGCAATCGAATTTGCAAATCATACAATTTATGGTTTAAGCTCGGCGATATTTGCTGGAGACTTGGATAGAGCTCGAGAATATGCACTTGAAATTGAATTCGGTATGACCCATTTAAATGACCAAACTGTAAACGATGAACCAAGAGCTCCATTCGGCGGTATGCGCGATAGTGGTGTCGGAAGATTCGGCAATCCTTGGATCGTTGATGAATTTACAGTAACAAAGTGGATTTCGGTACAAACAAAACCAAGAGAATACCCATTTTAAAATACCATTTTAAGAAACCAAGCAAAGTCTTCACCATTTTGGTGAAGGCTTTTTGTATATCTCCGCGGAAGTTAGCAGTACGTTAAAAATAAAAGGAAGAGTGAATAACTATGCCAGTAAACAAAAAAACCGCCTCGCGACCCCGAGAACGGTTTATGTAACTTTATATGTTCACCTGTACTTAGAAAAGTAAAGGCTGCTTATAAAGTTTTTCTTTTATCAAGTTACCCTCTGGCTTCTAGATAAAAGTCGGCAACTATTGTGCATCCCTGTACAACATTAATAGCGCACCTATATTACAAATCCTAAATTTTAGGTTTGTATCCAATTTTTAAAGACAAGATTTTGCTTTTTCAAGTTGTAAACGAACTTGATCAAAGCCAGTGCCCCCTAATGAGTTGCGGCGTCTTACTGCCGCTTCAGGTGCTAGAACGTCATAAACGTCAGCATCGATTAAATCGCTTTCCTTTTTCATTTCTTCAAGAGGTAAGTCCAATAAGAACATCCCTCTTTGAATACATGTGAAGACAAGTTTACCTGTTACTTCATGCGCTTCACGGAACGGCATCCCTTTTGTTGCCAAATAATCTGCAAGTTCAGTGGCATTTGAGAAATCACTATGAACTGCTTGATGAAGTCTTTCTGTTTTAACAGTCATAGTACGAACCATACCTTCAAAGATTTTCAATGCACCAAGAATTGTATGAACTGTATCAAACATTCCCTCTTTATCTTCCTGCATATCTTTGTTATAAGTTAGCGGCGTCCCCTTTAACACCGTTAATAATCCCATTAGATTTCCGTAAACGCGACCAGTCTTGCCGCGGATTAGTTCGGCCATATCCGGATTTTTCTTTTGAGGCATGATCGATGAACCTGTTGAAAAAGCATCGTCTAATTCGATAAATTTAAATTCATCAGTAGACCAAATAATAATCTCCTCAGCAAAACGAGATAAATGCGTCATTACGAGTGATGCATTCGCTAGAAATTCAACGATAAAATCACGATCACTTACCGCATCCATGGAGTTTGCATACACATTGCTAAATCCTAGCAATTCTGCAGATTTTACACGGTCAATCGGGAAAGTTGTTCCTGCCATTGCTCCGGCACCTAACGGTAAAATGTCGATACGCTTCATCGACTCATTGAAACGCTCTTTGTCTCGCTCCAGCATCCAGAAATATGCCATCAAATGATGTGCGAAGCTGATTGGCTGGGCACGCTGCAAATGCGTATACCCAGGAGCAATCGTTTCTACATGCTGCTCTGCTTTTTCTAGAATCGTTTTTTGGAAGGTCTCGATCAAGCCTACTACTTCGAGTACACGTTTTTTCAAAAAAAGATGTACATCTGTTGCGACTTGGTCGTTACGGCTTCGACCAGTATGGAGTTTTCCTCCAACTGGTCCGATAATATCCGTCAACATTTTCTCTAAATTTAAATGGATATCTTCATTTGCAACACTAAATTCGAGTTCTCCAGCCGCGGCTTTTTGTTTTAACTCTGCTAAACCTCCCAGAATTTGCTCTACATCCTTAGAGTCTAAAATCCCTTGAGCACCTAACATTGTTACGTGTGCAATACTGCCTTCAATATCCTCCATTACTAATTGTTGGTCAAAGCCAATGGAAGCTCCAAATTCATCTACCCAGCTTTCGGCAGATTTTTGAAAACGACCGCCCCATAATTTTGTCATCCCCTACACCTACTTCTATCTATATCCTCAAGTCAGAGCTCGAATCGATTTCGACTTTGGTTAATTTTTAGCCAGAACTTCTTTTTTCTTATTAACTTCTGCAGCTACTACTGTCGGTAGTCCCCATAATTCGATGAACCCTACAGCTGATGCATGATTAAATTGATCTGCTTTTGAGTAAGTTGCAAGCTCTTCACTATATAAAGAGTTTGGAGATTTACGTCCTTCAACAATTGCATGACCTTTAAATAATTTCACACGAACTGTACCGTTTACATATTTTTGTGTTTCTTTCAGGAAACCTTCCAATGCTGTTCGAATTGGGTTAAACCATAAGCCTTCATAAATTATTTCAGAAAGTTTTTGTTCAATAATTGGTTTAAAATGAGCCAATTCTTTTACAAGTGTGATGTCTTCTAATTCTTTATGAGCAGTTAAAAGTACTTTCGCTCCTGGAATTTCATATACTTCACGTGATTTAATACCAACTAATCGGTTTTCAACGTGATCAATACGTCCGATTCCATGCGCGCCTGCCACCTTATTTAACTCTTGAATCAAATCAGCGAGCTTCATTTCTTGTCCGTTTAAAGAAACAGGAGTACCTTCAACAAATTCAATTTCAACGAATTCAGGCGTGTCAGGTGCATTTTCAAGAGAAACTGTTAAACCATATGCTTCTTCTGGCGGTGCTACCCACGGATCTTCCATTACTCCCGCCTCGTTGGCACGTCCCCAAAGGTTTTGGTCGATTGAAAATGGTGAATCGATTGTAGCCGGAACCGGAACTCCGTGCTTCTCTGCGTATTCAATTTCTTCATCTCGGCTCCATCCCCATTCACGTACAGGAGCAAGAACTTCTAAATTAGGATTTAAAGCTTTAATTGAAATTTCGAATCGTACTTGGTCATTTCCTTTACCAGTACAACCATGCGCTACTGCATCGGCATTTGTTTCATTAGCAATTTCCACTAATTTTTTGGAAATAAGTGGACGAGATAGTGCAGATACTAATGGATACTTCTGCTCGTACCAAGTATGGCCTTGCAGGGAAATAAGAGCATATTCTTCGGCAAATTCATCTTTTGCATCAACCATATATGATTCAACCGCACCCACTTGAAGGGCTTTATTTTTGATAAATTCTAGATCTTTCCCTTCACCAACATCCAAACATACTGCAATAACGTCCCATCCTTGTTCTTTTAACCAAGGGATAGCAACGGATGTATCAAGTCCACCTGAATAAGCTAAAACTACTTTTTTGTTTGCCATTATATAGCGCCTCCGATATTTTTAATGTATTTTTATACATTCATTTAATTGTTTATACACGAATGGTAACATTTTATAAAAATAAATTCAAGTGTATTTTTATAAAATGTTAGATTTTTAAAACAAATAAAAAAACGCCCAATTATAGGCGTTTAAATCTACTCATTCATGTATTATTTTTTATTAAAAAAACCGCTTCCCAGCTTTTCGACTAATTTGGGTGCCAATGCATAAAGCTTGCTTGTTACTGCCATAATGCGTGGTAAATTAACTTCCCTTACCGGTTTTTCTATTGTTTTTATTACTTCCCTAGCCACTTTCTCGGGCTTTAACAAAAACCGCTGCATGGCCACGCGATATGTATCCGTTGCATCTGCCTTCTGCAAAAATGGTGTATCTATCGGACCAGGATAGATGGCTGTCACCTGTATATTAAAGGACGCCAATTCCATCCTTAACCCATTTACAAAGCCCGTAATCGCATGTTTCGAAGCCGCGTAAACGCTTGCTTTTTTCGTTGGAACCTTTCCTGCCTGCGAACCAATAAATATAAATTGCCCCCTTTCCCTTACCATCATTTGTTTTGCTATTCTGTTTGTTAAATATATAGGTGCTTTTATGTTCACATCAATCATATTGTCTATATCTTCATCCACTAAATCATAAACATTTTCAAATGTTCCAACACCGGCATTAATAATGGCAATATCAAGAACAGGGAGCTGCTCACAAACTTTATCAATATCTTGCACCTTGGAAAGATCAGCCTGGAATACTGTTGCCCCCATTATCGATAGAGTTGCAAGTGAAGATTCATTTCTGCCTGTTGCATAGACTGTATAGCCATTTTCGATGCATTTTTCTGTAATAACCCTTCCAATACCACTAGTGGCTCCAGTAATAAATATGGTTTTATTATTCATTAATTATGTATATTCCTTTCATATAAGTAAATACTAAATCCGCTTTATTGTTTTAAAGTAAAAAAGGGTATAGACTTTCATCTATACCCTTCTAAGACTGTTCAATTCCTAGTAATTTAAACATTTGCTCCTTGGACATTAGGAAGTCGGCTAAACTATAGCGATCCAATACCTCTAAATAAGCGTTTAATGCTTCGTTAAGTGCAAATTTCAGCTTGCATGCCGGCGATAATCTACATAAATTATTTTCTTCGTCGAAGCATTCAACAAGATGGAAATCCTCTTCAGTATGTCTGACAACTTGTCCAATATTAATATCTTCCGGCTTTACATTTAAACGAATGCCGCCTCCTCGGCCACGAATAGTTTCGATTAGTCCGAGCTGCCCAAGGTCATAGGTAACCTTCATAAGATGATTTTTTGAAATATGATAGCTATCTGCAATTTCTTGTATAGTCGATAAACGGTCATTCCCCTTTATACCAAGATATAATAACACTCGCAGGGAATAATCAGTATATAAAGTTAAGCGCATCTCTAAAACACCACTCTTTCTCTATAACTATTATATCACTTTGATTTCTTTATTTTTACAATAATCTTTTTAAAATAATGTATTTTAAAGATGTATTTTTAGTACTGCATTGTGTCCAAATTGTTAAACATGTATTTTTCATACTACTTTGTGTCAGAATTGTTAAAGATACATTTTATATATTGCTTTTAATTTTTACTGGGAGTAAGATGACTTCGAAAGGACGTGATTGTATGTTATCACAACAAACAATAGACATTATTAAATCAACGGTACCAGTATTAGAACAACATGGAGTTACAATTACAAAAACATTTTACAGCAATATGTTAGGTAAACACCCTGAATTGTTAAATTATTTTAACCGAGCAAATCAAGCACGTGGTCGTCAACAAACAGCATTAGCGAATACTGTTTTAGCTGCAGCAAAATATATCGACAATTTACAAGCGATTGTTCCTGCGGTTATGCAAATTGCACATAAGCACCGTGGTCTTGGGATCTTACCTGAGCATTACCCTATCGTAGGTGAAAACTTATTAGGCGCTATTAAAGAAGTGCTTGGCGATGCTGCTACAGATGAAATTATCAATGCATGGGCAGAAGCTTATGGCGTAATTGCGGATGTATTTATTTCGATTGAAGAAGATTTGTATAAAGAAGCTGAACAAGATGGCGGCTGGCGATTATTTAAATCATTCAAAGTAGCGAAAAAAGTGGAAGAAAATGAATTAGTTTCTTCATTCTATTTAGTTCCTGAAGATGGATCGAAATTGCCTGAATTTAAAGCTGGTCAATATATCACGGTTCGTGTAAAAGTACCTGGAGATGAATATACTTCTAACCGTCACTACACTTTATCGCAGCCTTCTAATGAAAATGAATTCCGTATCACTGTAAAACGTGAAGATGCAGCTGATCCAAAAGGTGTTGTTTCAAACTACCTTCACGAACTGGTAAACGAGGGCGACACAATCGAAGTAAGTGCTCCTGCCGGACTATTTACATTAGAGGAAAACAATAATCCAGTTCTATTTGTAAGCGGCGGCATTGGGGTAACGCCATTAAATACAATGCTTCAAACAATGGAACTTGGTCGACCAGTTGCTTTTGTTCAATGTGCACGCAATGAGAAAGCGGTTGCATTTAAAGAACAAATCAATAAAAAGGTAAATGAATTAAATGGTACTTATCGTGTATTATTCTCAGATGAAAATGGCTATGTAACAAAAGAAGATTTAGCTCCATTCATTAAAGAGAATACTGAAATTTATATTTGTGGACCAGCTCCATTTATGGAAACAATCATTTCAATCGCTCATGACCTTGGTGTTCCGGGTGACAATATCCACTTCGAATTCTTTGGTCCAGCAATGTCTTTGGAAGCATTATCAAACGCTAACTAAATTTAATAAAACGACAGGTAGAGTACCATCCCCTACCTGTCGTTTTTAATTATTATATAGAATTACTCCGTTTACTATCTCTTCTCTGACAAGTCCATCTCTTACCAAACAATCTAAATAACCTAGTGTTTTTGACAATGTTAACCCTAATTCAGTTTTATAATGCACTGGATATAAGTCCATCGTCAACTCAATTACAGTTTTAGGACTACTTGTAATGTGTTTCATTAATTGATTTAGCCGCATTTGATCCTTCTCTAAACGCTTGTCTACTAAAGTATTTACTTCCACTATTTCATCTCCGTGGCCAGCATAGACTTTCGCAACATTTAACTCCCGTAAAAGCTTTAATGACTCTTGTTGCTGTATTAAAGCTTTAGGTCTATTTGTCGAAAAATCCGTTGGCGGCTCGACTAAAGGATTGGCAGCTACCTTATCCAATAAAAGATCCCCGCCAATCACTTCATTAGTGGATTCATCTAAAAAGATAAAATGACTTTGCGCATGACCTGGAGTGTAAACGGCTTTTAAACCAGGATGACCTGGAACTTCTTCCCCATCTTGAAGGTACCTAGTCAATGGCGTCGACCCATATAATCTAAGTGCTTCCTTCGATTCAACAATTTTTTCAAGATACTTTTCAGGAACAGCCTGTAATTGCAGCTGTTCTTTATAAAATTGAGTACGATATGACATAAATTCAGGCGTTCTACGTAAAAAATGATCATTATATTCGTGGCCAATAATATCTGCATGCGAAAAGGCATCTACCCATCCAGCATGATCGGGATGATGGTGAGTCAAAACAACTTGCTCTATATCCTCCAAACTGTATCCAGCTTCAAGGATTCCTCTTTTTAAAGCATCCAATGCATCTTGCGTTTTCGGCCCAACATCAAAAAGTGAAAGCTTATCTCCTTTTACTAAAAAAGAATTCACATCGCCTATCGGATATGGTGTCGGGATAATTATTTTATGTATATTCACGGACAAACCCCCTTCTTCCAAAAGTTAAACTATTTTTTTCCTATAATGAATTGCTATTCATTCATTTTATCTCTTTTTTTGTATTTCGTCACGTATGTAATTGACAGATTAAGAAAGTGTGCATATAATTTTCATAATTCTAAAAATTACAAAACGATGATGAAGACAAGTAAATGAACTTATGGTTAAAGAGAGTGCTGCATTTGGTGCAAGCAGCATAACCCGCTAAATTCATTGAACCTACTTCGGAGTAGTCATGTAAACATGACCGTCCCCTCTCGCGATAAGGAGGACTCGAGTTGTGCCGATTTTTTTGGCAAACAAAGGTGGTACCGCGGAAAAGCTATAAGCGTTTTCGTCCTTAATGTTAAGGATGAAAACGCTTTTTATATTGAGAAAGAATTCAATTTGTTCTAGTATCAATAGTTCAGATATTTTCGTCCTTTGAATATTTATCTCCATTTGACATAAAGAGAAGTCACTAAGCAAACATTCAATATTTTAACAATGATTGTACAAAATTTAAATTTCGCAATTAGTCTTTGCAAGTTTAAGTAAAATCACACTTGTATCCATGAACAATTCACATTTCAGAACCTTCATGCTTCTTTTGTTCAGTCAATTTTTTAACTTATATTGGTTCTACTGAAAGTCCGGACAGGATAAATATCATTATATGGAGGGATAGGTATGCAAAAAATACTTTTTGTTGGTGCCGGTTCAATGGCAGAAGCACTTATTCAAGGTTGGGTCGAGCAGAAAGTAATGCCAAGCGAAAACATTTATGTTACAAACCGTTCGAATCAAGATAAATTAATAAAATTAAATGAGAAATATGCAATCAATATATTAGAGGATAATGAAAAAATAAGTGAAATGGACTTAATCATTTTAGCGACAAAACCAAAAGACATTCTACCAGCCATAGAAAGAATCCGACCATTTATTAATCAAGATACTGCAATTCTCTCTGTACTTGCAGGGATACCAATTCGAACAATTGAAGAAGGCATTGGAGAACGTCCAATTGCTCGTGTGATGCCGAATACTTCTGCCACAATTGGGATGTCCGCCAGCGGGATAGCATTTAATGATCAGGTAGATGATTATCAAAAAGTGGTATTTTTGCAAATGCTTGAAGCTATTGGAATTGTCATAGAAGTGGAGGAAGATAAACTTCACGCTGTAACTGCCCTATCGGGAAGTGGCCCTGCTTATCTTTATTATTTGCTTGAGGCCTGGGAGGCGGTAGGTGCAGAATTTGGATTGTCCAAGGAAGTTGTACGAGAGTTAATGGTACAGACAATTGCAGGCTCTGCTGCGATGCTGCAATCAGTAAAAGAAGAACCTACTGTTTTGCGGAGAAAAGTAACTAGTCCGGGCGGCACTACTGAAGCAGGGATTCTCGCCTTAGAAAACAATCGTTTTAATGAAGCCATCTTTGCCTGTATAAAAAGTGCTGAAGCAAGATCAAGAGAGTTAGCGAAAGGTCAATAATATTTTCTATTGCAATATTGCAATGTCTAAACCTAAGTAAAACCGATTATAAAACCTATTGTTTTTAGACAATCTTGATAAATTTTTTAAAAAAATTACGTTTTTGTTCACAATATTTCCTAGGAAATGTAGTTTTTCGCTATTTACTTTTGTCGAAAGTTGTGATAATAATCACTTTATATTTTCAATGTTTTACAAATATCTCTTTTTTTCATATAAAAACGCGTGAACGATGTTGAAATTTGTTCCCGCGTTTTTTCGTTATTTTCACTTATAATGTACCATTTCGAATCCGCTTGACAATGGAATACGTTGTAAAAATTGCCATCGGACTAAGTACGGCAGCAAATAGGAGCCAAAAATTAAGTGCTTGTGCAGCTTTTAAGTCGGCAAAATTTGTAGAGATATAAACTAACACCCCAATTAGTAAAAGATAACTTAGTACATTTGGAAAAATTACAAGCAGGCGTAATACTGCGGGATTTATTTTTGATTGATTCACCTAACCCCTCCCCATGCACTATCATATAAAATAATTCTCGAAGAATCTATTATTTTCTTAAAATCGTCAAATTTTAATAATAAAATAAAACCAAAAGCGAGATTAAAATGCTCACTTTAAGTTTAATATTAATCTTCTATTAATTGGCCATTTTTCCAATCATATTGAGAAAAATCATTGGCAATGAAGCTTTTGGGAAAAATTTCTTTCGCTTCATTAAGCAAATTTTCGATATCATGAGGCAGAAAGCGAGAACTAATATGGTTTAAAATTAGATTTTTGGCATTCGATTCGCTCGCTATCCTTGCTGCCTCAACATTTGTTGAATGCCCATAACTCGCTGCTAAATGTTCTGTTTTATGATCAAAGGTCGCTTCATGTACGACAATATCTGCATTTTCACTTAAAGATTTTGCTGTATCACAGTATTTTGTATCCCCTAATATGGCAATGGTAAATCCAGGTTTAGGTGGGGCAGTTACATCCTTACTCATCACAATGCCGCCATCCTCCAAGGTTATATCTTCTCCATTTTTCAGTTTCCCTAGTAAAGGTCCTTTCGGCACACCAAGTTCTCTTGCCTTATCGATTAATAATTCACCTTGCAGCGGTTTCTGTTCAATTCGATAGCCGAAGCAAGGAATTACGTGTTGAAGCAACTGGGCTTTAACAATAAATTGCCCATCTTCAAATATTACACCTTCAACAACTTCGACAAATTCAATCGAATAGGTTAAATGGGTTTTTGATAGATTTAAACTTGCCGTGATCCACTCCTTCAATCCTTTAGGACCATAAAGCGTCAATGTATCTTCCCCGCCTAAAAAGGACCTGGAACTCAAGAAGCCAGGCAATCCAAAAATATGATCCCCATGTAAATGGGTGATAAAAATTTTCTCCACTTTTCGCGGACGTATATTTGTATGTAAAATTTGATGTTGTGTTGCTTCCCCACAATCAAAAAGCCAAACCGTGCCGCGCTCTTCCAATAATTTCAAAACAAGGGCACTTGTATTTCTTTCTTTCGAGGGCATGCCCGCACCCGTTCCTAGAAAATGTAGCTGCATTTATACTCTCCCGTTCATAAGCTTTTCTTTCTGTGAATTATCTTATATGACCATGTTAGTACTTTTCCTAATGGTCCTTTAAATCTTCCAAGAAATCTTTGCTAAAACTCGTTTTCGAAGCATAACTTGATTTTTCAATTTCAATCCCCTTTTGAATGACCCCTTTGCCAAATTTTTTTTCAATCTCCTCGATTAGTTCATAAATGGGTTCTTGTTTTGCAAATTGTTCAAAATTAAAGATTGATAATTGTTCCACAGATTGCTTTCGGTCTATTACATTTGAAACCGTTATGCCTAATAGTCGAATCGGTGCTCCATTCCATGATTTATGGAATAATTCGATGGCTTCTTCATAGATTACATCTTTATTATAGATAGGGTTTTGAAATGTTTTACTTTTGGAATGGTTATGCCAATCTGCATCACGAATTTGAACACTGATTGTCGAACCGCATAATTTTTTCGCATCCAAACGCTCTGCCACTTTATCTGCCAATTTTTGAAAAGTCTTTTCTAATTCTTCTATATCCGTTTCATCTATTGGGAGTGTTGTGGAATTTCCAACGCTTTTCGTATCATAAATCGAATTTGGATCCACTTCTCGATTATCCTCACCATTGGCACGTATTCTTAATCGTACCCCATTTTTCCCTAATGCTTGCCGAACGCTATATTCATCAACGGTTGCGAGGTCACCAATAGTATTGATATTGAGAGAAGCTAGCTTATTAGCAGTACTTTCCCCAATCCCGTGCATCTCGATTACAGGTAAGGGCCATAGTTTTTCCGGAACATCTCTTTTCCTCAAAATCGTTATCCCCATAGGCTTTTTCATATCAGAAGCAGTTTTAGCCAAAAATTTATTGGGGGCTATCCCTATCGAACAGGGTAAATCCAGTTCATGAAAAATTCTCATTTGAATTTCTTTCGCAATTTCTATGGGATGCCTTTGGGATGCGATTTCTGTAATATCGATATAACCTTCATCAATGGACACAGGTTCTATTAATTGTGTGTAGCTCCTTAATATTGTAAACATCGCCTTAGAAGCTGCTCGATATTTTGGAAAATCTGGAGGCAATAAAATTAGGTCAGGACATTTCCGAAGTGCCTCGCCAACATTCATCGTTGTATAAATCCCTTTATGCCGCGCTTCATATGAACTTGTAACAATAATCCCCCGTCGTTCCTTAGGATTTCCAGCAATTGCTATCGCCTTCCCCTTCAATTCAGGATTATGCGCTTGCTCAACAGATGCATAAAAACTATTCATATCAACGTGAAAAATAATGCGAGCCTTAGCCATGTCCTCACCTCCCTATCTTAAGTGTTACTTTAAATATTATCATACTCTATATGCACTTGCATTTTGGGAGTCGATATGGAGCGGTTTATATTGATTTACGAGCCGGTTTCAGTAGTTTAATTCTGACTTTTTCTGGACTTTCGTGCGATTTGGTTTCTTTACCCACTTACGATGTGCTTCTCTTTGCCAAGCTTAGGCCGAATAATGCTTCATGGATGCTTATGATACACTTTCCTATGCCAAGTTCGAGCTCAATAGTGCTTCATTCCGCTTATGATGCACTTTTCCGAACCAACCTCGAACTCAAAAGTGCTTCATTCCACATATGATGCACTTCTCTAAACTAATCTCGAACTCAAAAGTGCATCATTCCACTTATGACGCACTTTTCTTTACCAATCTCCTTACACAACATTGCATCATCCTACTTATGGGACATTTAAAGCTAAATCACCTACTTAAAAGTACGTTAGCTCCTCGTTATGAACGGCGCTTCTGCAAACTCTTTCTTTCATACACCGATAGCTTCCCAAAACAAAAATTGGTGAGGGAAAATTAAATTTCTCCTCACCAATTGATATATTAGGCTTTATGCATTAACTTCTTGCTCTTCCAGCCATTTGATTTGTTGTTGAACGAATTCTTCAGATAGGTTGTGTGTTACGATGTAGCGATTGCGCTCGTGTTTCGAACATTCGATTGTACATCCGCCTAAATGTTTTAATTCATTTTCTTCTGAACTAATGATTTGTTTGTTGCATTCTGGGTTTGCACAGTTAATGTAACGCTCACATGGTGTCCCATCAAAGTGGTCTTTACCAACAATAACATGCTCTACTTGGTTGATTGGCACAGTTAAGCGTTCGTCAAAAACATACATTTGTCCGTCCCAAAGTTGACCTTTTGCCACAGGGTCTTTACCATAAGTGGCAACACCACCGTGTAATTGACCAACATTTTCGCCTATTCCTTCACGTTTTAACCATCCGGAGAATTTTTCGCAGCGGATACCGCCTGTGCAATAAGTTAGCACTCGTTTCCCCTCGAATAATTCGCGATTGTCACGAACCCATTGAGGCGTATCACGGAATGTTTCTACCTCCGGGCGAATCGCTCCACGGAAGTGACCTACATCAAATTCATAAGTATTGCGAACGTCCAATACAACTGTATTCTCGTCTTGCATTTCTTCTAAAAATTGTTCAGGTGAAAGATATCGACCTGTAATTTCATGCGGATTGACATCATCTTCCAAGCTTAAGTTAACTAACTCAGGACGTGGACGTACATGCATTTTTTTGAAAGCATGTTTGTCGGCTTCGTCAATTTTAAATACAATCCCTTCAAATAATGGATGATTCTTCATCATTTCCATATAGGCATTAGTATCTTCAATCGTTCCTGATACAGTACCGTTGATTCCTTCATTTGCTACTAAAATACGGCCTTTTAAATTCAACTCTTTACAAGCTTTTAAATGCTCAGCCGAAAAAGCAGCAGGGTCTTCAATCGTTGTATAATGATAATAAAGCAATACTCTGTAATCCATCTATATTCCACCTATCATGTATATTTGCAAGATATATTTGATAGTATATCTTTTGTCTTTTTCGGTTTTTCTTAAATGAAAAAACCAAATAAAAACAGCGGATATAATTATATATCACACTGTCGTAAAATGCAAAGAAACTTTCATTTCGTAAATATCAGGACTTAAATATATCATAAAAATATTAAGAACACCATCAGACATAAGTCTGAATTCTTATTCATATGAATCGAAATTGTTGCACTGTATATTTTCTGATTCTTTATAAAATTCCTGATTGACAAATTTTACAATATATACTAATCTTTTTGTGTAAACTAAATAAAAATATGGTTAACGCAAGGGGGTAGAATTATGAAGTCTAAAACTTATTCATATGTAGTTACTGCGTTTGGTGCAGCTATTATTGCTGTACTTGCTCAGATTACGATTCCGTTGCCACTTGTTCCGATTACCGGTCAAACTTTAGCTGTCGGACTGATTGCAACAATCTTAGGAAAGAAGAACGGTACATTAGCCGTTTTATTATATATTTTACTGGGAGCGATCGGTCTTCCCGTCTTTACAGGATTCTCTGGTGGATTGGCTGTATTGGCAGGACCAACAGGCGGCTATATTATCGGTTTTTTAGTACAGGCATATGTGATGGGTGTATACATGGAGAAATTCGGGGTTAATTATACACAGTCAATTATTGCAAATTTAATCGGTATGGTAATTACACTAGCATTCGGGACTACTTGGTTAAAAGTCGTTGGAGATTTATCTTGGACAGCTGCGTTTATGGGCGGTGTTTATCCATTCATTGTTGTTGGAATCATAAAAGCGGTCGCTGCAGCTTGGCTTGGGGCAGTTGTACGCAATCGTTTAGAAAGCGCTCAACTATTGAGACAACTTGCATAATTATATAATCACTTCAAAAAACGAGCTATTCGATATGAATGAGCTCGTTTATAGTTTAATAAGAAAAATGCACCCATTCTTTCACTCGAGAAATGTCCACATTTTGGTTATACGATTGATCTTTTACGTAAACTTTTGTTGGTATATCCTTTAAAGTATCTAGAACTGCAGGTTTATCGTCAAAATAAAAATCCAAGTTCAATTGTTTAATAATATCGATTTTCTCTTGATCTTGCATACCGCAAAAAAATCGATCATCTTGTACCGGGAATCCCTTTGCTCTCACCCAATCTCGCGTTCTTTGGCAATACTGTTTGGGACGCGAAGTAATGTAAAAGATTTCGTGCCCTTCCCGTTCCAATTTATTTAACAGCTCTACTGCCCCCTCAAATTCAGGGCAATCAGTAAAATAAATATCCTCTAATAAGCTGTTCCACATTTGGCCGCCAGCAATGTTATCCAATCCAAACGCTTCATGTATTTCTACCGTCTTTAACTCGCGAAATATTTCAATTCCGACATCTTGATTGAGTTTGTGGTTATATATATGAAAAGCATGTTCTCTTAGATTAATGAGTGTATCATCAATATCAAATCCAAATCTCACAAAAAGCTCCTACTTTCTATTTCTTTCAAAAATTAAATATACACTAAAAATAAAATGGTGCATCATGTTACCTATTTTGTTTCCCCTGTTGGATAGGCAGTAATACATAAATCTGGCCCGACCTGTTCAATGGAATCAAATTCAAGCTGAAGGGCATCATCGATACTGTTGATATCCATACCCGCAAACGGGGTTTTCGAATGACGACCGCCTAATAGTTTTGGTGCGATATAAACAAGCACTTTATTAATTAAACCTGCTCTTAAGAATGATGCATTAATTTCTGCGCCGCCTTCTACCAATAAATCGGTAATCCCAAATTTATAAAGTTCATCCAGCATTTCAATTAAATTTAATCCCTCTTCGGTTTTTGTAACAGAAAGAATTTGCACACCTTTATCAGATAGTTGCTTTACTTTTTTTGCATCTGCATTTTTACCACAAACAACAATTGTTTGCGCTTCGGCTGTGTCAACTGCATTGGCATGCAGTGGCGTTTTCAAATCACTATCCAAAATGATTCGAATTGGATTTTTGCCTTCTCGATGGGGAAGCCGGGTAGTTAGCAGAGGATTGTCTGCTAATACCGTTCCGACACCCACTAATATTGCATCGATTTCATGGCGTAGTTTGTGTACTTGCAATCGAGATTCTTCACTCGTGATCCATTTAGAATGGCCATTATGAGTTGCAATTTTCCCATCCATTGTCATCGCAAATTTCGAGATAACAAATGGTTTGTTCGTTAGCATATTGTGAATGAAGCGTTCATTCAGCTTACGCGCCTCTTGTTCAAGTAAGCCTACTTCAACTTCAATCCCAGCTTCTTTTAATAAATTGATGCCTCGTCCTGCAACAGAGGGATTCGGGTCCATAGTCGCGACTACTACTCGGCTAACTCCCGATTCTTTTACCAATTTAGCACAGGGTGGAGTTTTCCCAAAATGAGAACACGGTTCCAATGTAACATATAAAGTCGCACCCTTCGCGTGATCCCCTGCCATATTAAAGGCATGAACTTCCGCATGGGGTTCCCCTGCTTTTCGATGCAAGCCCGTCCCAACGATCACTCCATCTTTAACCAAAACCGCCCCAACACAAGGATTTGGATTTGTATTCCCCTTTGCCGAAGCAGCCAATTGCAATGCTAATTCCATATAATCACGGTCAGTCTTCATCTACACAAACACACTCCTTAAACAATAAATTGCTTTTCTGGAATATGACCAGATTTTTTTACCTTCGTTTCAAGATAATGACGGTTCGTTTCGGTTAAACCGCCCCATAGCGGAATATGATCATGCGCTAATAGACCATGAGATTTTAATGCAGCTAGTTTTTTGGGATTATTCGTAATCAAAGTAACTGGTTTTGTTCTTAGCGCTTCCAGGACACGAATGGCTTCTTCATAATTGCGTGTATCATCTTCAAATCCTAGCGCGAGATTTGCTTCCACTGTATCAAAGCCCTCTTCTTGTAAAATATATGCTAATGACTTAGAGAACAAACCAATCCCGCGCCCTTCATGGTTCGCTAAATAAAAGATAGCCCCGCAGCCATGTTCTACTATCATCTTCATCGATTCATGAAGCTGGTAGCCACAGTCACAACGTTGACTTCCAAAAATATCACCGGTATGGCAAATACTATGCATACGGATTATAGCATCATCCGCATTTGTGAAATCTCCATAGACTAGAACAGATGATTGTTGTTTTGATGCCAGCTCGGCATTTACGATTGAGTGAAGAATCGTTTCTTTCGTATCCAGTTGCTTTTCAGCAGCTACCCACGTATACCATTGGAATGTTGCCTCAAAATCCCCTTGTTTTACTGGTAATTTAACAGGGCCAACTAGACATAAATTGTCCTTATCATTGAAGGGAACAATTTTCATTTTATCTTTTAAAACCTCATTTGCATTTGAAATGTTTTTCATCTCTATCTCACCTATCTATTTTTTATAGTAAGGAATTATTTTCATATTCAAGTTACTTTTCGTAACTTAGTTTAGTATAATAAGTTGATAAGGTCAATTCTTAATTCTTACTATTTTAATATGTTTTCAGCCTTTTACTATAAATATAGCTTATGTGGAAGATGAAAGCAAAGGCAGTGCAACCACACAAGGAAGCAAAAAAAGTGCAGACAAAGAAGAACTTTGTTTACACTCTCATTCAAAATTTTTGTATACCACTATATTCTTGCAAAATGATTATACACATCATTTAACGATTCACACCCTAAGGCCATTACTTTCTCTACATAGATGCGCCAAATTTGTGCTGTCATTTTGGCATCACCTAACGCGTGATGCCGGTCGATAATCCGAATATCATTCTGCTCACAAAGTTTATCCAATGAAACATTATGAAAATCGCGATCAATTAATTTGTACAAAAATGACGTATCCACAATTCGATGCTTAAAAGGTGTTTTAAAGTACTTAGAACTTACATACTGCATGAAGTTCCTTTCATGAGTAGCATGATGGGCAACAAGTGTAGCATCCTGAATAAATTGAAAAAAGCTCATTAAAACATCCGCTAGCAGAGGTGCTTGCCGGACATCTTCAGTCGTAATTCCTGTCAACTGAACGATTTCTTTTGGAATTTCCTGATCGTAATAGATTAAAGAATAAAATTGCTCTTCCTCCATAATCGTTTGGCCGCACATTTTGACAGCCCCGATCGATAAAATGCTATCCCCTTTTTCTGGAGAAAATCCCGTTGTCTCAATATCAAATACGACCACCTTTAATTTATCCAGCGGTATATTCATGGCATCATCTTTGTTGATTTCTTTTTGCAAATGCCTTAAATATGCCATTTGATGAGAATTTTGAATGCCGCCAATGCCACCATGTACACGTTTCCCCTGTATCCCTCTTAATAATTGCATAAATGGTTCAAATCCCATATTAACACCCTTTTCTTATGCACTCTATCAACTGACCAATTCAATTACTTCATCATGCAGTTTTTTTCCGTACTTTAAAATCCGTTTTAACTCTTTTCGCTGTTCTTTCGTTAAGGTCTTTACATTTAAATAGTGGGTATCATCGTACTCTTTAACTTTAAATAAAGATAATCGGTAATTCATTAATGTCATAAAATTCTCATAGCTGTATTTCATTAATTCTTTATATTCTTCTTTTTCCTGCAGTTCTATAATTCTTTCTAATGTAGAGGTTGCACATATCCCTTCCTTAATGGAAAGAAGCCGAATAGAATTTACATACGGCAAAAATGCAGTGTATTTTAAATTTATATGCCCTTGATAACTTCCATGTTGCTCAGCTAGAAGCTGCCCCATTGGACCAATAGCATTTTTTAGATGTTTTACATTTTCCATAAAACGCATTAGTAGTGTCGGGTTATCATTTTGATAATGATAGATCGCAGCTTTTAATTGTTTAATATAATCTTCCGATCCATATAAGGCTCTTGCATCATAAAAAATTTGCAAGTATCGAATGGATTCCCAGCTTTCTTCCCCCATCCACTTTCTTAACTGCAGTTCCCAATCTGTTACCGATTTACACCAGATCGGATTCGAGCTCATAATATTCCCATTACAATACGGATACCCCACAGTATCCATCCCATAGGAAAGCTCTTCCCCTAGCTGCTTGAAATACAAATCATTCTCCTTACTGGATTGCTCATATATAATCCCATGATCCTGATCACTAATCAAAGCTTGCTCAAAGCGGCCGCCACTACCCGTAATAAACCAAGTAAATTTACAAGGTGAACGTTTTTGCTTCATATTTCCTTTTGCCACTTCCAAAACCTTTTGCATTACTTGATCATGGAATGTATTGAGTGAAACGTTATTTGTTAAGAAAGAAGATAAATTTGAATTCTTCCACTCTTTTATAGACTCATACGTTTCCAAAGATGACACTTCCTTTATAGAAAAAGCCTCTGAAATTCAGAGGCTTTTTTGTTTAAGTATAAAGTTTTTCAATTAACAGTTTAAGAGAATTTTTCTTTAGTTGCAGCAGTAGTTAATTTTGCTTCTTCTAATGCCATTTGTTCCGGGTAACCATAGCTTCCATGCTCCGAAATATCCAGGCCCATGATTTCCTCTTCTTCCGTAACTCGAAGACCGCCCATTACTTTATCCATAATTTTAAGTAAAATGAATGCAACTACAAATGCATAAGCACCAGAAGCAACTACACCTAGAGCTTGAACTCCTAATTGTTCAAAGCCGCCTCCGTAGAACAAACCAGCTTGACCCCAGCCGATGTCAGTTGATAATGCCGGCAATGCGAATAATCCGTTAGAAAGTGTACCCCAGATCCCCACAGTACCATGAACTGATAGTGCAGCGATCGGATCATCAATTTTTTGTTTTTCAAATAGCTGCATACTGAATACAACCATCACACCACCGACTAATCCGATAATAACAGCAGCCCAAGGAGCTACGAATCCACAAGATGCAGTGATTGCAACCAATCCAGCCAGTGCACCATTTAAAGTTGTTGGCACATCTGCTTTGCCCGTTTTAACCCAAGCTGTAAACATTGCAGCAACAGCTCCAGCTGCAGCGGCTAATTGTGTATTCAAGATGACATATCCCAGGAAGCCATCAGCTACACCGAATGTACTAGCACCATTGAAGCCGAACCAGCCTACCCAAAGAATTAAAACACCTAAAGTAGTATATACTTGGTTATGACCTGCAAGAACATTAGATGAACCATCTCTGTTATATTTTCCAATACGAGGTTTTAAGATCATAGTAGCAGCTAAAGCGGCCATAGCACCTGTTAAATGAACTACTGTAGAACCAGCAAAGTCTTGTTTGCCGTGTTCGGCCAGCCAGCCGCCGCCCCAGATCCAGTGCGCAACCACCGGGTAAACTAAAGCAGAGAAAAGAATAGCAAAGATTACATAGACTGATAATTTTGCACGTTCAGCAAAACCGCCAAATGCAATTGTAAGTGCTACGATTGCGAACATTGCTTGGAATGAGAAGTCGACCGCCGGAGTCAATCCTCCAGCTTCTGCTGCAGTTGTTGTATCACCATAGAAGAAATTTGACAAACCGATGAACGCATTTCCATCACCGTAAATAAATCCATAACCTACAGCCCAAAATACTAAAGTCCCTAGACCTGCTGTAAAAATTGTTTTACCAGCTACGTGACCAGCATTTTTCATTCTTGTTGAACCTGCTTCGAGTAAAATAAATCCACCTAACATAAAGAATACTAAAATTGCACCAATCGCTACCCACAAGTTATCCATCAGTACTTGAACAGCTTCCATAAAATTCATTCTCCCTTCTTAGAAAAAGATCCATCATGTTACGTTATATTATTCTATGATGTAAGGAAATGTAACATGTTTTATTTAACTTTATTTTACATTATATTCTCCTTATGTCAATACAATTTTCATAAATTGTTTTCATTAATGTGAGAAAAGTTAACATAAGAAGACGGATGGCCAATGAATAGGTAATTTGCAGTTAAACAAGCATTGTTGGCGGCCGTTCATGTATGCGATTTCATAAAAACCAGTGATATTTCCTCACGCAGCATACGAATTTACATTCTTAATAGTGGGCAAAAAGTGCTGATTAATATAATGTCAAATTCTATAGCAGATAAGTACCGGTATGTAATATTTCTTCACAACGATCAATGAATTCATGTATAAATATGAATCCTATACGATTTTTAAATTTCGGTTTCTTCTAACATCATAAAAGCCCCAGAGAATCTGAATCTCCAGAGCTTGTACATTAAATGATAGGATTTTAGTTAAGAATTTTTAATTTTACTTGTTTTCTGCCCCATTTAAGAGCCTCGTTTTGCGTTGGTATGAAAACATCGATTTTATTTCCTTTAATTGCGCCCCCCGTATCTCCAGCAATTGCCTCACCATAGCCTTCTACCCATACTCTCGAGCCTAAAGGAATGACATTCGGGTCAACGGCGATTACTTTTTGATCGGGATTTGAACGCAAATCAATTCCAATTGCAGTTGTTCCTGAGCAGCCCGCACAATAGGCTGTATAGGCAGTAGCCGTTACCATCAATTCTCTTCCTGAAGCAGGTTCATTCGCTGCACTTTGCGCTACTTTTGGTTGACTAGATTCTGACTTGCTTGATTGTTTGCCGACAGTTTTCTTTGCCGCATTTTGCTCTTGAGCACTAGCATTCGCTACAGCTATTGAATCTTCTTTTTCACTTCCATCATCATAAAGAATCAATTCTGATCCGGGATGTATCGTATAATCCGAAAGATCGTTCCACTCCATCAAGTCTTCAAGGTCTACATTGTTATTTATAGCAATTCGGAAAAGATTATCCCCTTCTTTTACCTCGTATACTTCCGGTTGCAGCATTTTATAAAAAACAACACTTCGATCTAAGGCATCATCAAAAAATTCTCCATCCCATCCATCCGGAATGATTAAACTTTCGTCGTTTTCACCTGTATGCATTGCTGATCGATCGATTTCCATCCCATATACATTTGTAGTTGATATCGAAAATACGATAAATAACATCATTATTGTTAATTTAGTTTTCATTTCTTCGTCCTCCTGACAATTAATCTCGAAATTTGTAATTGAATTACGAAATAAGTACTCTCCACGGACTTACAGAAATATACATATTGATATAAAAATAGAAATAAAATGTAATATTTGTAATAAATGAAATATTTTGTTATTGTTCCTTTTTTTCACATTTCTTACGGTTTCTCACACCTTCCGGACAAAAAAATGACTGTTTTAAAAGCATTTTCAGCTTTTAAAACAGTCATAAAATAAAGCAAGTTTCGCTCGTTTTTTCCTTAATCCATTACTACTTCTTCCACTTCATGTTACAATCAAATATAAATTTAATTTAAAAGCAATATAAATCATGCAAGTTTGGCTTTATAAAAGAAAGGCGGCATAAAAAGTGAAGTTACATGTACATATTATTGCACCCTATGAAGCAATGCTACCGATTATAAAAGAATGTACACCACTTTTTCCCGAAATGAAGATCTGTGTGTCAGTTGGCGAATTGCAAGCTGGTGTAGATATCGCACTGTCAAACGAATTTGAAACTGATATATTCATCAGTAGAGGCACCACCGCCAAACTTATAAAAGAGGCAGTGAAAACCCCTGTTATTGATATGAATATCACTGGATACGATATGATGCGCTCCCTTTCATCGGCAGCTAATTTAAGCAATAAGTCCGCACTGATTAGTTTCCCGGATATTACAACGTTCGCAGTATCTACCATTGATTTGATGGAGCTGCCCATTTCTGTTTTTACAATAGAACATAGCGATGAGATTGCCCCTTTAATAGTAGATTTAAAAAATAAAGGATATAAACAAATTATTGGGGATACAATCACCGTTAAAATTAGTGAAGATTATGGCCTTAAAGGTTTTTTAATTCATGCAAGTAAAGTCACAATTATAAAAGTACTTGAACAAGCAAGAGAATTATATCAATACATAAATCGAATAAATATTCCCAGCAAGATTTTTGAAATATTGGCCCAAAAAAATTACAAAAACATGGTTCTTCTTGATAATCAGAATAATATCGTCTATGAGCATTTTTCAACCTTGCAGTTTACGAGTAATTTAAAGAATCAATTATATATATTAAATACGGATATTGACTTATATAAAAAGAAAGCATCTAAAAAATATGTAGAAGATGAAAACATAGTCGAAATCGATGGTTATTATTTGTCTGATTTTTCATATAAATTATTTAAATTTAATAAGCATGAACAGTTATTAAACCAAGACGGTTTAAAAGTCCATACCGAAAATTTATATGAGCCATTAATTGCCGAATCAGATCAAATGCAATTTATCTTACAGCAAATAACAACTCTATATCAAAGAAATGAGCCTATTCTATTGATAGGTGAAAAAGGTACAGGCAAAAACTTTATTTCTACCTATATTCATCACGAATACGAAGAGGGCTTGCTATTAACCATCGATGTCGAAAAATATGACATCGATAAACTAGAAGAAATACCTTTAAAGAATGTGCGTACAATCAAGTTTCAGAATTTAGCGCTGGTCAAGGAGAATCACGACAAATTATCTGCATATATAAACAGATGCATTAATTTAAAAATCCATGTGTTTATACTATTAGAAAATGATATTCAATTTGAACCGTTTACATGTAAAGATTCCAATATCGTTGAACTTCCTGGCCTCAATGAACGAAAAGAGGAAATCTCTGCCTTTGTTCAATATTTTTTATCTACATTCCATGAAAAATATGGAACAATCGCTGTTAAGATTAAAGAAGAGTCATTATCGCTGCTAAAAGAAACTATATATCCTTTCAATCTTGATGATTTGCGATATATTATCAAACAAATTGCATTAAATGAAAATTCAATCGTGATAAAACACGAAACCATAGAAAAAGTTTTAAATGTAGAAAAGCTTACTTTAAAAGCCTTGTCCTTCAAGGGAACATTAAAAGAAATCGAAAAAGAAATTATTGAACTGGTATTAAAGGAGGAAAATTTCAACCAATCCAGAACAGCTGAACGTCTAGGCATTAACAGGGCTACATTATGGAGAAAACTGAAAGAGTAACCTTCCGCGGGCATTGTCAAAATGACATGTCCGCGTTTTTTATTTTGGCTTCTTTATTGGGAATCATAGAAATAGGATACCTCTTATCTTAAGATATCCCATTTATATGCCCTTATTTTAATTTAATAAATCATTATCACAACTAGGGAATATATAAATGCCTTGGATCAGGTCGTAATCATAATATTTCTGGACAAATTTTTGTTGATATAAGTATTCCAATAAACATATTTCATCATCATCTGCATCACATAATACACCCGAGACGCTTAGTCCATTTTTAAACGCAACGCCAATCGGCTGACCAATGAGAAGTTTGATTTTATCAAGCATCGATTAGCTCCCTCCTTCCTCTATTTTATGAGAAGAGATGAAAGCCTATTGTGCGATTGTCTTATATGTAAAATTTCATTTTCAAAAGCGATTTCCGGATTCGTTTCAAAATAAAATAATCCCGTTCACACAAATGAACGAGACGTATTTATTAGTTTCTTTTTGTACCTCTCATTAGCTTTTCGAATCTCTGCATCACCGGGTCTACTTTCGGCGTAAACTTGTATGGATTTTTCTCCATCGCAAATTCCTCTACTGTAGACGTCTGAGATTCAAAAGTTAACTTTTCATGTGCTGTTCCTGGCGGGTTATTTAAGGTTTCTTCGCCATCAAAATGCGGTGTCGATTCTACATGTTGATTTTCTGAATTTCTTGGCATCATTTCAACTCCTTCCCGGATTAATATGAGTATAATGCCCTATATTTATTCATAAAACAGCTTTAAATGTCATTTAATCTTACATTGCCACTTCATAGATTTTATAATATTTCCTTTTAATTAGGAAAAGCTAAAACTTCAGAAAATTTATTAGAAATACTTTGACATAGTCTCAAAAATAAGGTAAATTACCAAAGGGCGAACAATTAATGCCCATTATTTAAAAAATATTCGTGATTTAGAGGTGTTCTTAAATGGATAACGTATTTGACTATGAAGATATTCAATTAATTCCAAATAAATGTATCGTAAACAGCCGTTCAGAATGCGATACTTCAATAATGTTTGGCGGCCATAAATTTAAATTGCCAGTGGTACCTGCTAATATGCAGACAATTATCGATGAATCGATAGCGATTACTTTAGCTGAAAATGGTTATTTTTATATCATGCACCGTTTCAATCCTGAAACACGTGCAGAATTTATTAAAAACATGCATTCCCGCAAATTAATTGCTTCTATTTCTGTTGGCGTTAAAGATGAAGAGTATGCTTTCATTGAACAATTAGCAGTGGAAGAATTAATCCCTGAGTTTATTACAATCGATATTGCACACGGTCATTCAAATGCCGTTATCAATATGATCAAACATATTAAATATCATTTACCTCAAAGCTTTGTTATCGCAGGCAATGTAGGTACTCCAGAAGCAGTTCGTGAGCTTGAAAACGCTGGAGCTGATGCAACGAAAGTTGGAATTGGACCAGGTAAAGTTTGCATTACGAAGATTAAAACCGGGTTCGGTACCGGCGGCTGGCAATTAGCAGCACTTCGCTGGTGTTCAAAAGCTGCCACAAAACCAATTATAGCGGATGGTGGTATCCGTACAAATGGGGATATCGCAAAATCAGTTCGCTTTGGTGCTTCTATGGTGATGATCGGTTCACTATTTGCTGGCCACGAGGAATCTCCAGGTCAAACAGTTGTAAAAGATGGCAAAATGTTTAAAGAATACTTTGGTTCTGCTTCTGAGTTCCAAAAAGGCGAAAAGAAAAATGTTGAAGGTAAAAAAATGTACGTGGAACATAAAGGTTCTTTAATGGATACTTTAGTAGAAATGGAACAGGATTTACAATCATCAATCTCTTATGCTGGCGGAAGCAAATTAGACTCAATCCGCACTGTTGACTATGTTGTCGTTAAAAACTCTATCTTTAATGGAGATAAAGTGTACTAATAAGAACCAATAAATAAATCGAGTAGAATTTCAGCTAAAATGAAATTCTACTCGTTTTTAGTTTTTGCCATATTATTTATACAGTAATGCTTAAACAAAGGTTACACCTACACTCTTCTAAATCGTTTTAAGAAGGATTGAACACGCTCGTTATTGGAATGCTCGAGAACATCACTTGCTGTTCCTTGCTCTGCAATGACACCTTGATCTAGGAACAGCACCTTATCTGCAACATCTAGTGCAAAGTCCATCTCATGTGTTACTAATACCATAGCCATCTCGTCATTTCGGGCAATATCTCGAATTACTTCAAGCACCTCTCCTACCAACTCCGGGTCGAGTGCTGAAGTAACTTCGTCAAATAACATTATTTTTGGCCGCATAACTAATGCTCGCGCCATTGCCACACGCTGCTTCTGTCCACCTGAAAGTTGTGATGGATAGAAGTGCAATTTGTCGCCTAAGCCTACCCTCTCCAACATCTTGATGGATCGTTCTCGAACTTCTTCTTTGCTTTCTTTTTTTACATGGACGGGAGCCGACATACAATTTTCTAAAATCGTCATATGCGGAAACAAGTTAAAATGCTGAAAGACCATGCCAATTTCTCCGCGCACATCTCTTAAATGTTTTTCATTTGCACGAACTTGTGAACCGTTCTTGTCCATCTTCCATAGATTTGTTCCATTAACCAATATGTCACCTGAGGTTGGTTCTTCCAATGTCATTAACATTCGTATGATCGTTGTCTTACCAGAACCACTTGGTCCGATTACCGCAATTTTTTCACCTGGATGTATGTCAAGATTAATTCCCTTTAATACATGTGTATCTCCAAATGACTTCGTAACGTTTCTATATTTCACTATTGGCTCTGAATTTAATAGAATATCATTCTCTTTATTTTTCACTAATATTTTAGACAATATGATCGCTCCCCTCAAGGTTAATCTCTTGAATCGAATTCTTCTTTTTTGATTTCGATAAAACTGCATTTTTGTCAAAACGAGTATTCACTTTTACTTCTAGTTTTTTTATTAAAATGGATGATGGATAACTTAATGCTAAGAAAATTATTCCAACGATTGTTAACGGCTCTAGATAAGCAAAGTTTAGAGCACCATAGGAATTTGCCATAAAGAGAATTCCTCCCACACCAATCGTTGATGCTAATGGAACTTCTTTAAACATAATAATGAAATAGTTTCCTAGCATTGGGATTGTTGGCGGTATGGCTTGAGGCAAAATAATCTTTTTCCACTTATCTGCGGTTGAGAAATTCAGCGCTGTAGATGCCTCCCATTGCCCTTTATCCACACTATCTATCCCCGATCGATAAATTTCCCCAATATATGTGCTGTAATGTATCCCTATTCCTAATACTGCACAGGTAAAGGGTTCTAATGTGACACCCACTCCCGGTACCATTGGCCAAGCATAATAAATAAAAAATAATTGAACCAGGGGTGGTGTAGACCTAATAAATTCCATCATCCATGTTACAAGCCAAACTAATGGTTTATTCGGAATACGTCGTAAAAAAATCCATAAGAAGCCGAAGATTAATGCAAATCCAAAGCAGGCAAACGTCAACCCCACTGTCATACCTAAACCTTTTAAGACGATTGGAAATGCTTCAAGGAATGTTTCCCATCTAAAGTTTGTGTTCATTAGCTAGCCACCCCTTTCTTCGATAGTGTTTCTCCTTTTCTTGTTAACCAAATGAACGGTAGTGCAAGAATAAAATACATGAATAAAACAACTACGTATACTAATGGAGCTTGAGATAGATTTGTACTGCGCATAATATCGCCATAGTACAAAATGTCACGCATACCAATAAGAGACACAAGAGAGGTAGCTTTCATCATTTGGATGGTGTAGTTGCCAGCCTCTGGAAGCATCATTCTTACCGCTTGAGGCAAAATGATGAGACGCATTCGTTGAAAACTTGACATGTTTAAAGCAATTGAAGCTTCTGTTTGCCCCTTATCTACAGCTAAGATAGAGCCTCGTACAACTTCAGATAAATAGGCACCATAGTTAAGCCCGATTGCAATAACCCCTGTCCACCAATTCGATCCTAACTGAATGCCAAATAGCATTGGAATAGCGTAATAGAGCCAAAATAATTGTACGATTAATGATGTACCACGAAAAACTTCAACATAGATACCGGCTATTTTATTTAGAAAAATATTTTTTGATGTTCTGGCAAGTCCTGCAATAAAAGCTGCTATGTAAGCAATGATTGCTGAAGCTAGTAATACTGTAACCGTAATTTGTAGTCCTCGCAGCAGTTGAGGAATTATTTCAATGAAGGCATTCAAATTGATCATTCCTTTCTGTTTGAATATTTAAAAAATCGAATTGGTTATGAAAAAATAGGGACATCACCTGGAAGCTTGCCCCTATTAACAAACCAATTTTTTTGATTTTTCTATTCTAAATTAGCTTTCTCCACCGCAAATTTGCTCAGTTGTAATTGAACCTACTTCAACCATGTTGCTAATTTCACTAAAGCCATTTTCTTCTAAGATCTTAGCAATTGTTCCATTTTCTTTTAGCTCCTGTAATTTCTCATTATAAGCATTACGCAGCTCCTCGTTTTCTAAGTTGAATGCTGCTGCACCATAGCTTGGGACACCGTCTACTGCCGGTTGCTCAAATGTTTCAACAAATTCTAATTTGTCGGTACCTGCTGATTCCAATGCCATCTTAACTGTCATTTCCGTACCAGTTGTTGCATTGGCGCGACCAGCTTGAACCGCAGAGAAAGTTGCTGGAATATCTGGTGCAGTAATAATTTGATCAGGACTTACTCCTTCTTTTTGTAAAAACTCAATTTCCGTAGTACCTTCCATAACTACTACTTTTAAATCAGGATTTGCAGCAATATCTTTATAGCTTTGAATATCTTCAGGGTTCCCGGAAGCTACAATCAACCCTTCCCCATATTTCATCTCCGGTTCACTAAATAATACTCTTTCACAACGATCCGCCTTGATGGCCATCCCAGCTGTAATGACATCAAATTGACCTGCTTGAATACCAGGAATCAATTGGCTAAAATCGGATAACTGTGCATCTACTTCGTCAACTCCAAGTTCTTTAAATACTGCTTTTGCAATTTCTACATTCGCACCCTTTAATTCTCCGTTTTCTTCATAGGCATAAGGTACTTCATTTGCAAAACCAATTTTCACTTTTCCTGTTTCTTGTAATTGTTCTAGTTTCGAACCTTCACTATCTGCAGATTTCTCAGATGCTTCCCCTTCTCCACCACAAGCTGCTAAGACTAGCATGACTAATGCTGCTAAAATTGTTAGTGTAATTTTTTTCATCCGAATCAGACCTCCTGCTATTTTCTATTATCAAATAGGAACCTTCTACTAGATTACTAACTATGATTTACCTTGAAACACACAACCTTGAGTTCTGTCATCTCCTGAATGGAAAACGCTACGCCTTCTCTTCCGATTCCCGATTGTTTCATCCCGCCAAAGGGCATTGAGTCAATTCGGAAATCACTGCTATCGTTTACCATGACTCCACCAAATTCCAAATCACGAATGGCTCTAAAGGCGTTATCAAGATTTTGCGTAAAAAGTCCAGCCTGGAGACCGTATCTAACATTATTTGATTTTTGGATTGCTTCAGATAAATCTTTAACACGGTCAAGAATGACGACCGGGCCAAATAACTCTTCTTGAGCGATTTTGCTTTCTGATTCTACATTTGTCAGTACAGTTGGCGTATAGTAAGCACCTTCTCTCTTACCGCCACAAAGAAGGATTGCACCTTTTTGTACCGCTTCTTGTACTAAGTTCTCGATCCGAATGGCTTCTTTTACAGTAATAAGTGGTCCCATATCTGTTTTATCGTTTAATTTATCCCCTGTTCGAAGCTGACTCGTACGCTGTACTAATAACTCCTCGAAAATTGAATAAATTTCTTCTTCGATATATACTCTTTGAACCCCTAAGCAGTTTTGACCTGCAGCCCAAAAGGCGCCTGATACAATTGATTCGATTGCTTCAGGTATGTCTGCATCACGAAGTACAATAGCTGGTGAATTTGAACCGAGCTCCATTCCCAGCTTTTTAATGCCCGCTTTGGACGCAATTGTTTTACCCGCCTCATAACCGCCAGTAAAGGAAATCATACGAACTGCT
The DNA here is from genome assembly GCA_030027265.1 of Lysinibacillus fusiformis. Lineage (GTDB taxonomy): Bacteria > Bacillota > Bacilli > Bacillales_A > Planococcaceae > Ureibacillus > Ureibacillus fusiformis_A. The sequence goes on from JASENG010000006.1 coordinate 106,707, forward strand.
GGATGTGTGACAAGAATGTCTCCAATTTCACGCGAATGACCAGTTATGACAGATAAAACCTTTTTGGGTAACCCAGCCTGTTCAAAAGCTTCAGCAAGCAATAATGCACTTAGGGGCGTAACAGTAGAAGGCTTTATAATAATTGCGTTACCAGCTGCAATCGCCGGACCCAATTTATGCGCCACTAAATTTAGTGGATCATTGAATGGTGTAATTGCAACAATTAACCCAATCGGAAATCTCTGGAAATAACCCAAACGATTCTGATTTCCTTCCATTTGGTCGAAAGGAATCGTTTCACCATGAATTCGTCTTGCTTCTTCTGCACTGATACGAATTGTTTCGATACAGCGTTTTACTTCTTTTCTAGCTTCTCGAATTGTTTTACTGCCTTCAGTTGCAATGGTTTCAGCAAATAGCGGTTGTCTATCCTCAATCCATTTTGCCGCGTTAGTCAATATGCTCATTCTTTCAAAGGTAGATAATCGGCTAGCAATCTCCGCTCCTTTTATCCCTTCTTCGATTGCAAAAAGGGCATCTTCTTTTGTTGCAGCAGGTACTTGTGCAATGATTTCACCATCTTGCGGATTTTCCACCTCAATCAATTGGCTGCTTGTCACCCATTCACCTGCTAACAACATTCTCCTCTGCAGCAACGTCTTTTCCATATGCTCCCTCCTCCACTGATTTTCGTGTACGATGGATATTGATCAAATCTATCAAAATTGAAAAACCGGTCTCTACCTTACCTGCTCCTGCTCCAATTAGTGTAATCGGGCCAGCAAGATCGCAAGTGTAAGTAATGGCATTTGTAGCACCTGATATATTAGCTAAGGGATGGTCTAAAGAAATCATTTCCGGTTGTACAGAAGCGATTATTTTTCCATCTATTTTTCTTAATTTTGCAATTAGCTTCCAAGTTTTCCCTTCAAGTTTTGCCTTATCAATATGCTCTTTCGTTAAATGAGAGATTCCTTTACGTTTGACATCAGTAATCTTCAGCGGATGATTTAGAACGACATTGGATAAGATGACGATTTTATAGAGTGCATCAAAACCTTCTACATCACTTGTCGGGTCTGCCTCAGCATAGCCCAGACTTTGCGCTTCTTTTAAAGCTTCTTCATAGGAAGAACCTTCCTCCATACGCGTCAGCATATAATTAGTCGTTCCATTTAAAATTCCTTGGATTTCCGTAATATCATTACCTGCCAAAGAAGTAATCGGCATCCTAAGTGCCGGAGTTCCGCTCATCACAGAACCCTCATAACCCCATTGAACATGATGCTTCTCTGCTAATGCCGAGAGCTCTGGATATGCTAAGGCAACAGGTCCTTTATTGCTCATGATGACATTTCTTCCATGCTCAAAAGCACATTTACAATGGTCGATTGCCGGTTGTCCTGTTTTTACATCAGTAAATGTAACTTCAACAATTGTGTCGGCATTCGAATTTTTAATCGTTTCAAAACTGTTTAACCCTCGAATTAACCCTTGTTGTTCTGGATAGGCCTCAAGTTTTCCAGTTTCTTTCACCACTTTTAATAAAGCTTCAATCGAAAGTCCTTCTGGATGATATAATGAACCCTTCATCATGTCACTTACCGCAACGATTGTTGCCTCAAGACCAAACTGTTCTTCTAGTTGCTGCCGCTTGTTTTGAATAATCTCGGCAAATCCTTGGCCAACTACACCAAATCCTAATATTGCAATACGATGTTTCAATCTTATCTTCCTCCTTCCAATTACATCGCTTCATTTTCACTATTCACAAAATTTTGCGGTAGTTTTGCTATTCCCAGCAAATAATTCAATATTGTTTGAGTTAATATGGCTGTACCAATTGGCAGACATCTTTCATCAATATCAAAAATCGGTGTGTGAAGATCCCGCCTCACCCCATCTGAAATTGAGCAACCCAAGAAAATCATTGAACCAGGCACCGCATTCGTCATATGAGAAAAATCCTCTCCCCCTAATCCAAATGGGATATCAATGATATTCATGGTTGGATAGAGCTCTGAAATTGCATCCTTTAACCCGGCATTAACAAGAGGATTATTAAATAAAGCAGGCTCTCCATGGGTTACTTCCAATTCATAAGAACCACCAAATGCCTCAACGATTGAAAATGCTTTATCTAAACGTTCTTCCAATTCAAGCCGAACCTCAGGAGTATAACTTCGAAGGGTCCCCTGTAAATACACCTCAGTCGGAATAATATTGCTTGCTGAACCGGCTTTAATTTCACCAATGCTGATTACAGCTGCATCTAAGGGAGATATATTTCTTGCGACAATGCCATGCAGCGCCTGTAACACAGGACCTAGCATCCAAATCGGATCCGTTCCCAAATGAGGATATGCCCCATGACCACCTGTTCCAATGATTTTCGCCTGAAATACATCGACATTTGCCATACTATATCCATCATGGATACGAACGGTTCCGACTTCGTGTTCGGGATCCATATGTAGTGCGATAATACAATCTACATCTTTTAGTGCCCCTGCCTCAATTAAATAAGGCGAGCCTGTTTTTCCAAATGCATCTGTATTTTCTTCTGCCGGTTGAAAGATGAATTTTACTGTTCCTTGAATGTCGGTATTTTTCCAAATTTCACCGATTATTGCTGCAACTGATAATGCAATAGCAGTGTGGGCGTCATGTCCACATGCATGCATGACGCCTCGGTTTTTAGAAGGAAATGAATGACTCGTAGTTTCATATATCGGCAGAGCATCCATATCAGCTCGTATGGCTACTGTCGGTCCTTTTCCTCTTGATAAAGTACCTATTACAGCTGTCTCAACCCCTACTCCCTTTTCAACTAGCATCCCTTCAACGTTCGATAGCTTGTTATAAACCAATTTCGACGTTTCATATTCTTCGAAGCTTAACTCGGGATTCTCGTGAATATGCCTCCGTAAACGAACGATTTCATCTGTTAATTTATGAACATATAAAAGGGTATTCATTTCCATTGTCTTCACCTTCTTACTCTATACTGTTACTGTGTTCTCTTTTAATAGTGCAAATGCTTGTTCAAGATCTTGAATTAAGTCTTCAGTATCTTCAATCCCTGCTGAAATTCTTACCAGACCTTCTGCAATGCCCACTGCTGCTCTTTCTTCAGGTGTGCATTCAACATGGCTTGTTGTTCTTGCAGGACCATAAGTTGTTTCTACTGCCCCTAAATTCGCAGCACGGTTTGCATATTTTAGAGCCGGCAATAGGATTCTTACTGCGTCCATGCCACCCTTTAAGGAGAAGCTAAGCATACCGCCAAAACCTTTCATTTGTTTTTTTGCGATGTCATGGTTTGTATGTGTATCAAGACCTGGATAATAAACATCCTCTACAAGTTCTTGTTGCTGAAGGTATTGTGCGATCGCCAATGCATTTTTCTCTTGTTGTGCAACACGCAGTTTTAATGTTTTCATACCTCTCAATAATAGGTATGCAGCCCATGGATCTAAAGTTGCTCCATTAATTTCACGGTAATGGTAAATTGGTTCGATTAATTCCTTCGCCCCACAAACAACTCCACCAAGCGCATCTGCATGGCCCCCTAAGAATTTTGTTGCACTGTGCAGCACAAGATCTGCTCCAAGTGCAAGCGGGTTTTGATTAATAGGAGTAGCAAAAGTATTGTCAACAACTACAATTGCTCCTGCTTCTTTCCCTTTTTTCGCCATTCTTTCAATATCCGTAATTTTCACCGTAGGGTTTGTAGGTGTTTCTAAATAAAGGATTGTACAGCCCTTTTCGAGTTCTTTCTCAATCGCTTCATGATCTCCTGTCTCACATAGAGCAACTTCGATATTCATTTTGGGTAAAAACTCAGTAAATATTTTATTCGTGCCTCCATACGTATCTTTAATTGAAACGATGCGATCACCTGGTTTTAAGAAAGTATAGAGTGTGTTGCTGATTGCAGCCATTCCAGTCGAAAAGCTTGTTGCAGCTTCTGCACCTTCGAGAATTTTCACTTTATCTTCAAACGCCTGAACTGTTGGATTTGTATTACGGCCATAAATATGTCCTTGTTTTTTTCCAACTGCCACATCTAGCCACTCATCCATGTCATCATAGTTGTACGCAACACTCACTACAACAGGGACTTGAGTTGCCCCATGCACTAAAACTTCTTTTTCCCCTGCCCAAACTGCCTTTGTTCCCACGTTAATATTTTCTGTCATTTGAATCCCTCCAATTTAAATTTGAAACTCTTTATTACCAGTCATTAATTGTTGATAGGCAAAACGTGCAATCATGGTATCTTGAACACCTGTACCTGTAAGATCGCAAACTGTAATCTGCCGGTCGTTTTCTCTTCCATTTTTTAACCCTGCCGTGATTTCGCCAATCTCTAAAATATCCGATTCATTTCGAATGATATTTTGCTCTTTTGCATGATGCAGTTCCCCTAATCGGAACACTTGAGATTTCACATCACAGACAATTAAATCTACTTCACGGAAAATTTTCGCTTCAAGCTCCTGTTTGTGTTCTGCATCAGAGCCCATAGCAGTAATGTGAAGGCCAGGGTGCAGCCATTCGGCTTTTATAAGCGGCATAGTAGAAGGGGTTGTAGTAACCAACACATCGCTTTCTTTGACTACTTGTTCAACACTCTTAGCAATAACTACCTTTTTCCCTATTTTTTTCTCAATCTCAACAGCATATTTTCCAGCAGCCTCTTCATTTCGTCCAAAAACATGAATCGCTTCAAATTCACGGACCTCCGAAAGTGCCTCGATTTGGTAACGGGCTTGGGTTCCAGTCCCGATTACACCCACATTTTGTATCTTTTCTTTGGCTAAATATTTAGCGGCAACCGCACCAGCTGCAGCCGTTCTTACATCCGTTAAGTAACCATTATCAAGTAAGATGGATTCCGTTAACCCAGTTGTGGTATTAAACAAAATCATCATGCCGCTTAAACTTGGCAGTCCCAAACTCGGATTATTAAAAAAGCCGGAAGAAATTTTAATCGCAAATGTGTCCAAACCCTTTATATAAGCCGTTTTCACATCGATTTCACCGTTGCTATCAGGAATATCAATTCTCATAATTGGCGGCAATGTCACATTTCCATTGGCTAGTGCGGTAAATCCGTCTTCTACAATTTCTATTGCCTTCTTATTTACCGCTACATATTTTCTAATCTTGTCTTCTTTAAAAATATTCATAGATTTCACCCTTAAAATACTTTAGTTGAATTTTTTACGAACAGTTGTCTCGGGAAGTTAGCAAAAACTTCGATTCCACTTTCTGTTACACGGAAGGATTCGCTTAACTCCACGCCATATTCATCTAGCCAAATTCCTGGAATACAGTGGAATGTCATATTTGGCTGTAAAACTGTTTTATCTCCAGGACGCAAGCTTGCTGTATGCTCGCCCCAATCCGGAGGGTAGTTTAAGCCCATTGAATAGCCGATGCGAGATTCTTTTTCAAAACCACTTTTAGCGATTGTTTTTCTCCACACTTCTTCTACTTCCTCACAAGTGACGCCAGGTTTGATTGAATCCAACGTAACATTCAATCCTTCTGTTACTACATCAGCCAAATACTTAATTTTCGGATCAGGTTCACCGATGAATACTGTTCTGGATAGTGGCGAGTGATAACGATTATAACAACCTGCCAACTCTAAAATTACCGGAATGCCAGATTTATATTTTTCATCTGTCCATGTTAAATGAGGAGTCGAAGTTTTTTCGCCCGATGGCAAAAGTGGCATAATCGCTGGATAATCTCCGCCAAACTCAACCGTCCCGCTAATTTGAGCATGGATAATTTGGGCAACTACATCACATTCCCGAACCCCTTCTTCGATTGCATCAATACCGATTTGCATTGCATTTTCTACAATTCTTGCAGCTTTTCTCATATATTCAATTTCATTATCTGATTTAATAATTCGAACCCAATTAATAAGTGATGTGGCATCGATGAAGGTAGCTTGCGGAAGACCAAGCTGTAATTGTGTGAAGCATTTTGCAGTAAAGTAATACGTATCCATTTCAAGTCCAATCGTGCAATTAGTTTTGCCGATCTCTTTTAAGAAATTGCAAACAAAATCCATTGGGTGTCTTTCAGTTGATTGAACATATTGATCCGGATAACCAATAATATTATTTTCGCTTAGGTAAGTAGTCACTTTAGCACCATTGGCATCTTGATTACGGCCGATCCAGAAAGGCTCTTCTTCATCCAAAAGAACGATTAGACATTGATGTACATAAAATGACCATCCATCATATCCAGTTAAATAGTTCAAATTAGAAGGATCGGTTAATAGTAGGACATCTATTCCTTTTGAAGCCATTTTTTCCTTTGTTTTTTGCAATCTTTCTTTGTATTCCGATACTTCAAATACCGCCATATGAAATCCTCCTTATAGTCAAATATTCACAATCAAGTGTTATGATTTGTTACATGCATTATAAATCCTTTTGATTATTCAAAACAATCTGACAAGTTGTATGAAATTTATAGACATTTTTTCATTATTCTGAAATATTTTTAAAATTATTTCAATTTTCATATAATTGTGTGTTAAAATACTTAACATAAATTATTTGGAAAGAAGTGACGTTGATGATAGAAACTTCTAATAAACTAGAAATCGAAAATATTAGCTTACAAGAGGTATGGAAAGCAAAATCTACTATTTCTTCTATACTGCCAAAAACTCCATTAGTATATTCTTCTGCCCTTTCAAAGATATGCGGAGCCGAGATTTACTTAAAGTTCGAGCATCTACACGAGAGTGGAGCATTTAAAATGAGAGGTGCAGTAAACGCCATCCACTCATTAACAGAGGAGCAGAAACTAAAAGGTGTAGTCACTTTTTCTACAGGAAATCATGGCTATTCCGTCGCACTCGCTGCAAAAAAATTAGGAATCCGCGCAGTCATTTGCGTTTCAAGACATGTTCCGAAAGCAAAAATTGAAAAGATTCAAGATTTGGGTGCCGAATTAGAGATTTATGGAGTAAGCCAGGATGAGGCTGAACAAAGATGTTACCAACTAGTGAAAGAACAGGGGCTCACTGTTATCCCACCTTTCGACCATCCAGATGTTATTGCAGGACAAGGGACTATTTCTTTGGAAATTCTGGAGGATTTACCTTCTGTAAATAAAATAATTGGAGGATTATCAGGTGGAGGATTGCTTTCTGGAATTGGTCTTGTTATGAAGACAACCAATCCAAAAATTGAAGTCATCGGTGTTTCAATGGAAAATGGTGCTGCCATGCATGAAAGTTTGAAGGCTGGTAAACCAATATCAGTTAGTGAATCGCCGACATTGGCTGATAGTTTACTAGGAGGAATCGGAGAGAACAATCAATTTACCTTTGGAATGGTAAAAAGTTATGTGAATCAGTCTTATCTAGTATCTGAAGAAACCATAAAAAAAGGAATGGCCTATTTATTTAAAGAACATCACATTGTAGTAGAAGGTGCTGCAGCCATTGGAATCGGGGCAATCTTAGACAACATAATCACTTTAGAGCCGAATACTAAAAATGTAGTTATCATTACAGGATGCAATGTAGATTTGGATGTACATGCAAAAGCAATTCAACAATATATATAAAGATATCCATTTTAATTAATTGGGGGTTATTCTATTGCAATATACTTTACGAGATGTACTAACTATCCCTTTATTTTCCGGCGCGGAACTTCTATCAGGAAAAGAGACGATATCGACACAAATTGTTGATTCAGTTTCTGTTATGGAATTACCAGTTGAAGATTTTGTCAGAAATAATGAATTGGTATTAACTACTGCAATCGGATGCGGCGGCAACACAGAAGTATTTCTTTCATTTGTAAAGGAAGTCTATCTATCAGGGGCAAGCGCTATAGCTATTGCAGTTGGCAGACATGTCCAATCTATCCCTCAAGAAATAATAGATTATTGTAATAAAAATAACTTTCCTATTATCCAGCTGCCATGGGAAGTTCGATTCTCGGATATAATTAAAACCGTTTTGGAACAGCTAAATAACTGGGAACAAACTTGTACTATTAAAGCGGATGTTCTCCAAAGAGAACTTTTAAAGCTTTATTTGGAGGATTTTTCAATCAACGATGTATTAAACTATCTTTCTAAAGAATTTCAAATGAATGTGATGTTAACCTATGAGAACGTGTACAATGTATGTGAACATCCGCACAAAAACGAATCAATTCTATTAAAGAAAGAGGAACCATCGATTGTTCGTTTTAAGAACGGCAAGTTTATGCAAATAATTCCAATTCACCTTTTAAAGCAAAAGTATTGTTTTATTCTTTTTAAAGCAAAAAAACTTAATGCTTCCCCTCTTCCATGGCTAGTATTAAATCAAGTTGTAACGATTCTGACACTATGGATCCAAAAAGAACGAACATTTATCGAAAATAAGGAAAAGGAAATTAATGAATTTATCAAAGTGTTATTAAATGGAACCTGGACTGACAAAGAGGAATTTATGGAGCAAGGACAAAAACTTGGACTAAATCTAGGTTTGCCCTATGTTTGCGTTGTCGGGATTCCAGAAAAATTAGAGGAATTTTACCATCAATATAAAAAGGAACATAGTAAAGAGGCTGAAAAGGATTTTATGAAAACATTTTCCGACCTCATTGAAGCCGCGGCTTCAAAATTAAATAAAAAAATTATTTATACTTTCCAAAAGGATTTAATCATCCTATTTCTGGAATGCAAAGCAGATGAAGCAAGCCAAAACGTGAACTGCCTATTAAACTTGCTGGATGAGCATATCCAGCATAACAAAATCCCTTCTATTTCTTGGGGGATTGGTGAAAACCATGCAGGGAATTTTACTTTTCATTTAAGTTATAAAAATGCGCGTACTGCACTAGAAATCGGAAGAAGTCAAAAAGGCGCCGGCTCTAGAAGTACATTTGCAAGTACCGGTATCTATCAACTATTAATATCCCTATCCAATAATACATTTTCAACTGAATTAATGCACGATACTATGGGAGTTATAGCAGCCTATGATAAAAATAATGGGCTTGATTTATTGCATACCCTTTCTTCCTACTTAATTCATCAAGGAAATGTTAGTCAAACTGCCAGGGCGCTTAACCTGCACCGCCAATCGCTGCTTTATCGATTGCGCAAGATTGAATCACTAACCAACCGTTCCTTAAATGATCCTGATGATATTTTTTTGCTGCAATTTTGTCTAAAGCTTTGGACAGTTCGATTTGAAAATAAAGAACCCTCTAAAACAGGTTAGAGAATGGGATGGGATAGAGAAACGAGGCGATTTTTTTACAAACCATACTCGTTTCTTCTATATTATCCATAGACTAAAAGGTTCTGAATCGTTTTAAGAAGCTTTGCACTCTTTCATTTTTCGAATCGTTTATCACTTCATTTGCCGTTCCCGCTTCTGCAATTACCCCTTGGTCTAAAAATAAAACCTTGTCTGCAACATCAAGAGCAAAATCCATTTCGTGTGTTACTAAAACCATGGCCATGTCATCATTTTTCGCTATATCCCGAATTACCTCCAATACTTCCCCTACTAATTCTGGATCCAGAGCCGATGTTACTTCATCAAATAGCATAATTTTAGGTCGCATTACTAAAGCACGCGCCATCGCGACTCGCTGTTTTTGGCCTCCTGAAAGCTGGGATGGATAGAATTCTAACTTGTCTCCCAAGCCAACTCTTTCAAGCATTTTGATAGATCGCTCTCTTACTTCATCCTTATTTTCTTTTTTAACATGGATAGGGGCAGACATACAATTCTCTAAAATCGTCATATGCGGGAAAAGATTGAAATGTTGAAATACCATTCCGATATCTCCGCGAACGTCTGCTAAATGTTTTTCATTGGCACGAACCCAAGTTCCTTTTTTATCCATTTTCCAGAGGTTTTTATCCTTCACAAAAATATCGCCAGAGCTTGGTTCTTCTAATGTCATTAACATTCGAATAATTGTTGTTTTACCAGAACCACTTGGCCCAATCACTGCAATTTTCTCACCCGGATAGATATCAAGATTGATGCCTTTCAGAACGTTTAGATCGCCAAATGACTTGGTTACATTTCTATATGACACTATCGGTTCAGTCGCTTTTTCCCTATTCATCTCTTTATTTTTTACTAACATTTCAGACAAGACGATCCCTTCCCTTCAATTCCAATCCTCTTATAGCTTTCTTATTTGTTTTTTTAAGAAGTTCATTTTTATCAAACCGGGTATTCAGTTTCACCTCTAATTTCTTGATTAATATAGAGGAAGGATAACTTAACACTAAGAAAATAATGCCGACAATTGTTAATGGTTCTAAATATGCAAAATTTAATGCACCGTAGGATTTGGCCATGAAAAGGATTCCCCCCACTCCAATCGTTGAAGCTAATGGAACTTCTTTAAACATGATAATAAAATAGTTTCCCAGCATTGGGATTGTAGGTGGAATTGCTTGCGGCAATACGATTTTCTTCCACTTATCCAAAGTAGAAAAATTTAATGCAACAGAGGCTTCCCATTGTCCTTTATCGACACTTTCAATTCCAGAGCGATAGATTTCCCCAATATAAGTACTATAATGAATGCCGATTCCTAAAACTGCACAAGTAAATGGATCAATTGTTACTCCAACAACCGGTAGTACAGGCAGAGCATAGTAGATGAAAAATAATTGAACTAGTGGAGGTGTTGAGCGTATAAATTCCATAACCCATGTTACTAGCCATACTATAAAACGATTTGGAATTCGTCTTAAAAAAATCCAAACAAAACCGAAAAGTAAAGCAAAGACGAAGCTTGCGAAAGTAAGGCCAACTGTAATTCCTAAACCTTTTAATATAATTGGAAAGCTTTCTGCAAAGGTTTCCCATCGAAAATTTTCACTCATGAACTCGCCACCCCTCTCTTCGAAATTGCTTCTCCTTTTTTAGTCATCCATATGAACGGAAGCGCAAGTATGAAGTACAATACTAAAACAATGACGTAAATTAACGGCGCATAGGCGAGATTGGTGCTTCTCATAATGTCGCCGTAGTATAAAATATCACGCATACCGATTAGCGAAACAAGAGAGGTAGCTTTCATCATCTGAATGGTATAATTACCAAATTCAGGGAGCATCATACGAACTGCTTGAGGCAAAATAACCAACCTCATCCTTTGGAATCGCGACATATTTAAAGCGATACTTGCTTCTGTTTGCCCCTTATCAACAGCCATTATTGAGCCTCTTACCACTTCTGATAAATAAGCGCCATAATTTAAACCAATAGCAATTACGCCCGTCCACCAATTGGATCCCAGTTGAAAATCAAAAAGCATGGGGATTGCATAGTATAGCCAAAACAATTGAACAATTAAAGAAGTTCCACGAAAAACTTCGATATAAACGCTGCTTATTTTATTTATCAATAGATTAGATGATATTCTTGATAATCCTGCGATAAATGCCGCTATGTATGCAATAATGGCCGATCCCAATAATACTGAAATAGTTATACCAAGGCCTCGCAATAGTTGCGGAATAATTTCTAAAGATGCACTAATATTGATTCATTCCTTTCGCTTTCATAAACAATAAGGGACACAAAGCTAATCTTTTATGTCCCAATTTTTAAAACATATTCAAATTAGCTTTGACCATCGCAAATTTGTTCAGTTGTAATTTCTCCTGCTTCCACCATATTACTTACCTCACTAAAGCCATTTTCTTCTAAAATTTTGGCAATCGTTCCATTTTCCTTCAATGCTTTTAATTTTTCATTGTATGCATTACGCAATTCTTCATCCTCCATGTTAAATGCTGCTGCACCGTAACTTGGAACCCCTTCAACATCTGGTTGTTCAAAGGTCTCAACGAATTCTAATTCATCCGTACCGGCAGACTCTAATGCCAATTTCACGGTCATTTCAGTACCTGTTGTTGCATCTGCACGACCTGCTTGGATGCTTGAGAAGGTCGCTGGGATATCTGGTGCAGTTACAATTTGATCTGGACTTACTCCCTCTTGTTGCAAGAACTGGATTTCTGTAGTCCCTTCCATTACCACTACTTTTAAATCTGGATTAGCTGCAATATCTTTATAGCTTTGAATATTGCGGGGATTCCCTTTCGCTACAATTAAACCTTCTCCATACTTCATTTCCGGTTCACTAAACAATACACGTTCGCAACGATCTGGATTAATAGCCATTCCTGCAGTGATTACATCAAACTGCCCGGCTTGAACACCCGGAATCAATTGACTAAAATCAGATAATTGAGCTTCTACGTCTTCAATTCCTAACTCTTTAAACACCGCTTTTGCTATATCCACATTCGCACCTTTGATTTCTCCAGATTCTTCAAATGCATAAGGAACCTCATTGGCAAAGCCAATTTTCACAGTCCCTTTCTCTTGCAATTGTTCTAATTTACTTGTTGTCTCTCCGTTTGCGGATTCTGATTCCCCACAAGCCGCCAAAATTACCACTAGCATACTTATGCATAATGTAAGTATTATCTTTTTCACTTTAATATCCCCCTAGATTTGTTTTATATATATAAACTAAAAATAGTTTAATAACTTGGCTAAATACTAGATCGTGTTTTGATATGGAATGTGTTTTTAACAGTCATTCAACAGATTGAATTCCTTAAAATTTCATATGAATAAAGGAAAATTGAATGTGGAGTTTTGAAAGATTTGCATTAATTTGGGAGTTTTTTCTTCTTGAGGCTTTATACAGCCGTAAAAATTTACGGATCAACGTTTTTTCATACAAATTTTACCTAGTTATGTTTTTTTCTTCAACTCCACTGCAAATTTCAATTATTAGAAAAATCTCACTAATCAATTGGTTACCACCTTAACATGGATTTTTATACCATTCAACCGTTTCTCTTTTTTCGTCAAACCAATATTAGGTAATTAGAACTATTAGATGAACACCTTTATAGCAACAATGGAAACGCTTACATTTTTACAATTAAAATTAATGTAAAATGAGCACTTTTTACTATTGTATTTTCAGTATTCATCGATTAAAATTTTTCTTCCATATTTCATAAAACATGTAAAAAACATAAAAAAATAAGAGCAGACAAGTAATATAATTTGTCTACTCTTATTTCTATTCTTGTGTTGAATGGTTCACTAATAATTTATATTCAGCATACCATTTTTCCCACTCACCTTGTGGTATTATATGGGATTCCCCTGTTACAACATTATCAAAATGCATGAAACAAACATGCCAACCTGCTAAATCCTTTGGCGTATGGTCAGTTATTTGCGTTAAAAATTGTTTTATGATTAATGTTGAACCAGTATTATTTGGAAGAACTTCAAATCTAACCGTATCTTCACCCCACTCAAATTGAAGAACCTCCCCATCCACAAAATCTGTAATAGTTATTTTCTCAAGATTGCCTGACCCGTCATTATAATGAAAATTAATATTACCACCATTTCTTAAATCCGTAATTTCCAGATGTTCCATCCAAAATTTAAATTTCTCATTGCTGATTAATGACAACCATACTATCTCTGCTGGCACATCATAAATACGTTCATATTCTGCGGTAAACCCTTTATCACTTTTGTATATTTTTGCAAGCATGTTAACCCCCCTCCTAAATCGCGAAAATTTGCAGCCTTCCTTTCCATTTTATAGATAAAAAATAACCATATCAAAAGAAATGGTTATTTTATGGAGAAGCTAAGTAAGCTTTCAGCATGATTTAAGCACTTCTGATTTAATACGATTGAAACCATTTTGAATTAATAGCCTTGATGTGCAATACTAACTGTCTGGTACACCCTTTCGTTCAATTTTCTTTCTGACTACATTTTCAGGAGTTGGGTTTAGATGTATTTTTACGAAGTTCAACAGAATGCATTTGTCACATATTCTTACAGTGACAAATCAAATAATATAACGAACCTTTGATGTAAATAAAATTAACATAAAAATCAGATTTTTCATTGTAGTGTGAATCGAAAAAATGTAGAATGTTAATAACAAATTCAATTATCAGAATTTTAAGGGATGGTGGTGTTTTAATTGGGCGTTCAAGAAGGCAATTATAAAGATAAGAAAGTAATATCCATTGGCACCGTTCGAGAATTAACTGGACTTTCCGAAAGACAGATTCGCTATTATGAAACTAGGAAACTTGTTTTTCCGCATCGATCCAAGTCAGGAATTCGTAAATATTCATTTCAAGACATCGAAACTCTCATCGAGATAGCCAATCATATCGAAGAAGGTGTGTGGACAAGAGAAATCAGAAGTGAATTTAAAAAGAAAGAACGAATGAAGTTAAACGAAGAAGTTCCAGTAACATTGATAAAAGGACAAATTAACGCTCATTTTAAAATGTAAAAGTGAGGCTAACTAATGTCAGTCTCACTTTTCTAATTACTTATTATTAAATAATTTTATATTGGATAAAGGATAGATGCGTATTTTAGATTCTCCTAACACTGATTCTACCGGAATTAATCCAAAATGTCGGCTGTCCGAACTTTGTAATCGATTATCCCCCAAGACAAATAAATATCCTTTTGGAACCGTTTCATATCCCGTTACTTCTTCTAAAGTAAAATTTTCAGTCACTCTTTTTTGTAAAGGGTTTTCATCATTTCGATTCACATAGGATTCTTCATATTTTTTATTATTTATAATTAAAATATCATCTTTCATCTCAACTGTATCCCCAGGTAACCCAATGACACGTTTTATATAATACTCTTCTTCATAAGGAGCCTCAAAAACAATCTGATCAAAACGATCGATTTCACTTATTTTGCTAATAATAATTACATCTTGATTTTCGTATGTAGGCATCATGGATGCACCCTTAACGATAAGTGGGGAAAAAAGAAATTCACGACAGATAAACGAAATGACGATTCCAAATAATATAGCTACCAACCAAGACATAAATTCATTTTTGGCTTTAGGTGGCTTTGTCATAATAGTTCCCCCCTCATTTAATTAAATACCAAATAACCTCTAAAGCATTCTACCTATAAACTTTTAAATCTCTAATATTGATTATATGTTCTGTATCTTCTAACATGCGAAAGGTAAGGAAATATAATGGCTATTAACCTACTTCTGTTCGACAATTTCCTTTAAAGCAAGCCAAATACGATTTTGCTCTTTTTGAACAGATACAGGACGCTCGTAGAAGTTGGACAAATTTTTCTCCGTTAGCAATTCCTTTGATAAACCCTGATCAAAAATTTCCCCATCTTTTAATAATAAGGTATGAGTAAAACATGGAAGGATTTCTTCTACATGATGTGTCACATAGATAAGCGTCGGATAACTTGCTGATATTGATAGATTTTCAATTATTTCCAACAATTCTTCTCGGGTAATGATATCTAGTCCATTACATGGCTCATCGAATATTAGCAATTTAGGATCGGCCATAAGCGCTCTTGCAATTAATACTCTTTGACGCTCACCCTGCGATAAAGTTCCATACGCTTGTTCTTGCAAATGATCACACTTTAATAATTTCATATACTTTTGTGCAAGTTCGACATCAGCCTTCTCTACTGCTTCCCAAAGTCCAATTGAAGCAAACTTTCCGCTTAAAACAATGCTCAAAACAGTTTCAAAATCTTGAATTTGCTGTTGAATGGAAGAACTGATTAAACCTATTTGTTTACGCAAGTCAGGAATATACGTTTTTCCAAATTGTTCCCCCAATACCTTAGCCTGGCCATTAGTTGGATGCAGATACCCATTTATTACATTTAATAATGTTGTTTTGCCCGAGCCATTTAAACCTAAAATCGACCAGTGCTCACCTTGTTTTACTTTCCAATTAATATTTTTTAAGATGTCTTTTTTATTTTTGATAACCGATACATTACTTAAATGAATCATTCTCTTCCTCCCATCCAGCTGATGCGATTATTTTTATGCATCGACTAGCTGCTTAAAATTCCTGTTTTAATTTTCTAACTATTAACTTTATTTTAATACTTCTGAGCCTAAACTGCATAGCAATTTTGCATTAAATTGGTATTTCATTCTCCATAAAGGTATTTCGATTCCACAGCTCTAATTTCCAACTATATTCAAAAAAATCCCGCCTATTTTTGAATAGGCGGGGATCTTTGATCTATTACTTACGGATTGTTTTTAGAGCAGTACTCCAAGATATAAGTTGATCCAACATATCATTTACTGATTGAGTTTGAACTTCTTTTGGTTTGAAGACCGTTCCATTTTCAAAATCGGTAAATAATGATAATGCTGGGTGGACACGTACATCAGCTACTAATAACTCACCTAAAATACCACGTAAATGTTCTGCAGCACGTGCACCTCCAACAGAACCATAGCTAACGATACCAGCAGCTTTGTTATTCCATTCATCGCGCAAAAAATCTAGTGCATTTTTTAGAGCGCCAGAAATCGAGTGATTATATTCTTGAACTATAAAAACAAATCCATCACAGCTTGCGACACTTGCTGACCAATCCCCCACACCTGATGCATCTCCCCCTGGCTCTCCTAGTAGAGGCAATTTATATTGTGCAATATCCAGGATTTCATATGTTGCATCACCGCGCCCGTCTGCAATAGTTTTTACCCATTCACCTACTTGCGGGCTTACTCGTCCTTCACGTGTACTTCCTAAAATAATACCGATTTTTAACATTCATTTTCCTCCGTTTATAAGTAATCTTAATCGATGCTACCAACTAATATAATATCTTTGCCATCAATTTATTCTTAATTAATAAATAATGAATTCACCTTGATAGCGATACTACACATTAATACTTTTTCCAAGATCTATATTTTTAAACTTCCTTTTAAAAAATTCCTGTTTTTTCTGGGAATTCCTAGTTAAAAAAAAAAAACCGAATCATCCTAGCTTTAATGATGATTCGGTTCATCTATATGTCTTTGTAATCTCAATTGTAATTCTTCAATTTTTCCAACAATACTTTGGAAACCTTCAATTTCAGGAAGTAAGCGTATTTCCACATGATTTCTCCTACCAGAAGCAATTGCCATGGATTCAAAAATCAGCAAATACTGACTAAGTACAGCATCTTCTAAAACTGGCCGACTCTTTAATTTTGCACATTTATCCAATAGATAGCCCAATTCTTCTAAAGTAAAAACAATCGGCCAATAATATTCGATTGAACTTCTATCTTTCGGTATTTCACCTGTAGCTGAATCAAAAACCATTTTTAAATTGCGGATATTGGTTTCCATCTTGTTAAATTCAATGTTTCGGCCATAATTTCGATAAATCTGTTGATTTGAAAAGAGTACATAAAATGCTTGAGCCTGTGTACGAATTGTTTTCGAAATAAGATGTGGAAGTTTACTAGAAGCTGATTTTCGACCAACAAACCAAACACCTATTAATCCAATTATTACTCCGATGAAGACATCAATTAAACGAGCTGATGCAAAAAATTTAATAGAATAGGCTTCAGAAGACCCGGCTTCAGCCATAATTAGAGCGGCAGGAGTAAAAAATAAAGCCGCTAACCCATAATTTTTCACTATAAATAACTCAGTAATGAATGTTAACAGAAAGATCAGGAGAGCAATCAGATACCCAGTCGGATGAAATGCAAGAATAATGCTTGCTATTAATATCCCAAAAATGGTACCCAAACTGCGTTGTATTGCACGATGAACCGTAGCTGCTATAGTGGCGCCAGACATGACAGCAACGCAAGAAAGAGGAATCCAGAAGGAACGGTTGAATTCAAATTCATACGCGAAAATAGCCGCAAAAGTTGTAAAGACTCCAAATCTTAAAGCATTTATGAAAATAATCGAATTCTTATCCAGTGCCCCGAGTAAAATTCTCTGTGCGGATGTTTTTTGAAGATCAACTTGTTCTTTTAATGAAACCCTTGACTCCTTTAAACTATCCTTAGCAGCATTCAACTCAATATAAATTTGCGCAATTTTTTCATCCATCACATCTGGATGCGGTAAATCCGTTAATGATGCATCATGCATTTTTTTTGAACTAATAATTTTTGATAACAAGTACAAGGATTCTACTATTTCAACCGGAATGATATCCTTCTGCCCTGTAAGTTTTTCTTCAACAGAAAAAAGATAAATTTTATTGGCAAAATTATTTAAGACCATTAAATGCAGATAGTCATCATTTTGACTCCAAGGAATATAACCT
Organism: Lysinibacillus fusiformis; assembly: GCA_030027265.1. GTDB lineage: Bacteria > Bacillota > Bacilli > Bacillales_A > Planococcaceae > Ureibacillus > Ureibacillus fusiformis_A. The sequence goes on from JASENG010000006.1 coordinate 124,902, forward strand.
GAGGCAATTGTCTCGCTTGCTTCCTTTAATATTGCCATTATCCGATGTTTCGCATCGTTCTCATGAATGGTTCCGATAGCTTTAAAGTAATTAGCTAGTTCCTCGTAGCTTCTTTTCACTATATTTTTTTCAGGACCATGTGGATTAAATAGCAAACTACTCATTGCGAGTATCCAGGAGAAAGCACCTCCTAAAAATGCCAGACCCGCTCGAGTAAATGCCTCCTCTGGCGCGACAGGCATCCCAGTAACCATTGCAAAGATAAGTACAAAAAATAGTGCAGATGGTCCGATTAACTTAAAGGCACCAAATACAAAAATTGCCAAAGCTCCTATAATACCCATCATAAGGGCTGATATTATGGGATAAGGCGCTAATATACTTCCCAAAAATACACAGGTTGTAATTGCTAACACACACCACGTTAGTTTTTTTGCCAATTGTGCATAAGGCATCGGGAATACATAAAGAAAAGTAAATCCACCCAATCCTGCAATTAACCCATTGTGTAAACTCCCAAATAATAAGCCGATTAAAATAGGCAGTCCGGCAGCAACCCCAGCTAAAAATGCTTTCAACCAGGGAAAGGGTTTTTTATTTAATGTTAATGCCTGTCTAAATATCGATGGTGACGAAACTTTTGTTTCCCCCATATAATTCTCCCCTTTAAAACCAAATACTTCATTTAGAATTCCCCAAATTTAACTATGTATTTATTTATACATACCGATTTCGAAAAGTTCTATTTTGAAAACAAAAAATCGTACGGTTCTTGTTAAAAGAACAGAACGATTCCTCATGTAAATAATTATAGCATATGGCTATAATTACTATTTCTAATATGATTAACATTAGAAAAACAGCCTAAAAGTTATCATTTCCATGATATTATATAGAAAGTTGGAGGTGCATTCGATGTTTAAGGAAAATACGATCTATTATCAATTTCTTATACATAATGGGTGGAAAATTTATATAGCGGCAACAGAAAAAGGCATCTGTTATTTAGGGACAGAGCACTCTTCTCTAGATGAGCTCTTTAATATCTGCAAAAAACAATTTCCAGATTGCAATTTGAAAGAGGCAAAGGAGGAACTATCCTTATATCAAACCCAACTCACTGAATATTTTGATGGATTAAGAACAGAATTCACGTTCAATTTTGATGTTCGTGGGACAACTTTTCAAATGAACGTTTGGAATGCCCTGAGTCAAATACCCTATGGCTCGACTTATTGCTATTCTGATATTGCCAACAAAATTGACAATCCAAAAGCAGTTAGAGCTGTCGGCACAGCAATCGGTTCAAATCCAATTGCGATCGTTATCCCCTGTCACCGTGTTTTAGGGAAAAACGGTTCACTAACTGGTTTTAGCGGCGGATTAGATGTGAAAGAAAAGCTTTTAATGCTTGAGAAGATTCCATATAAATATTGATTTATTTGGGATTCGTCCATTATGTTTGTCTATTTGTGAAACTTACCAGCAGATTAGCTGTTATTGTAAAATTTATAAAAGCAGTGCAAAATATGCACTGCTCCCGATTTAGTCAATGATATATCCGTTTTCATCTGTCTTTTGAAGGCTAATTTCCTCCGATTTAGGTTTTCGAACAAAGCACATGATGGCTGCGATGATTAATAAAATACCCGGCAATGTAATAATCCCCGACAAAACTGCAGCAATTATGAATAGGATTCCTGCTAATTTTGAGTCTTTATTTACCTTCACAGCACCAATGATCCCCAGTACAATGGCTATGATACTTAAAATGACTAATACCCAGCCAATACCATTAATGATGGAAAGGAAATCTTCCATAAAGCCAAGCGCTTCATTCATTTCTGCTTCTGTTAATCCGTTGGCATACATCTGATTTTCCATTTCATTTTGAAAAATCGGATCGTTCATTCCCACATCCATAATCATTCTGCTGCCAAATAGCATTAAAATTAATAACCCACAGCCTAATACATTTAGAATTGTTGCTATAATACTTAAAACTTTTTCACCTGTTCTTTTCACCTTGTATCCTCCCTTGAGTAGCTTTTTATACTTTCTACTGCCTCTTCCACTGTACTAACTATGACGCCATTCCGTTTAATGATGCCTATTACAAATAGATTTCGATAGATAAATTGATTTTCTGTTCCATCTGCGATAAGGGCGTTAATTTTTTGTTGATTGTCGCGGCCCAGCTGACGAACATCTGAAAAAAACGCAATAATAGGTCGGTTAAAAGTAGAAAAAACGCCAATTTCTGCCGCAACACCTGAATCTATTTCAATCCCATCTATTACAGCAATAAGGACATCACTATCCTGCAGCTTTTCCATATCTGCTTCAGCGATTGCCAAACTATCCGCAAATGATTGTTTATCATTAATGGAATCATTCTCCTGTGGAACATATAACTCAATTCCTGGTATTTCTTTACGGATTTCCTTAGCTAGTATTTCGTTTACTAATCGATCTCCCATAGAAAATAATCCATTTGCTAAATATGCCTTCATGTCATTACCGCCTTTAATGTATGTATTTCACTATTTAAATATAACTAAATTATCCAGCCAAACCAAAAGGCTATTATACCGCCTATTAAATTAACCCCCATAAAAAGAAGCACTGTGACCCATTTTTTTGCATCAACTAATTTAACCATATCAAACGCAAAGGTCGAAAATGTCGTAAATGCACCTAATACACCGACAGTAAAAAAAGCAGATATTGAATTTGATTCAAACGCTGTATGACTTGCTATGCCCAGCACGAAAGAACCTAGAATATTCACAATTGCCGTTGCCCAATAGGAGGATACCCTCGATTTTACTACCCATACTTGAACTAAATATCTTAATGTAGCCCCTACACCTCCACCAAGTGAAACTATCAACCATTCCATGCTTGTTTCCCCCGATTCAAAAAGTACCCTAGAAAAGCAGCTATAAAACATGCTATAGTCATTGCCAGGCCATAAAATATACCTAAAACAGCATGTTCCTGCAATTGGTTAAACCAATTCCCAGTAAAAGTCGAAAATGTAGTAAAAGCACCCAGCATTCCCGTTGTTAAGAAAAGCCTAGCTGGTGTTCCTTTCTTTAGATAGTAACCATTTAAGCTTCCAAGGACAAAACTGCCTAGAATATTTACGACCCAAAGCATGATTGAGGTACTTGTATAAAGTTGAATCAGATAACGCAAAAGGCTCCCGACCATACCGCCTAAAAATACTTGAATCCCTTTTTGCAAAACGCTCTCTCCTATCGGAACGAACAATCTCATAAATCATTACCAATTTGTTTGGAAATTAGAAGTTGCTTACATGTTCAATTTCCATTTTTATCAATAGTATAATATACATTTGTAATCCTTCCCACCACGAATTGAGAGCAAATCGTTGGATTCTTCCATTTATTTAATTTTCGTTTGCTTATAGAGGCCGACTCCAATAGACGCAAACATTACCAAAATGAGAATGGCTACCCCCCATATGCTTAAGGAATCAATCTCCCCCAATGAAACTCGAACCATTTGGACAATTATATAGGCGAACATAACCAAACAAATATTTTTTATGAGATTTGCTAATTTGCGACTATGCAAATAAAATTGTTCAGCATTCGATTCATTAATTCGACTGGGATAATTATGCATATGAGGCGCTTTTTCTAAGAGGCTCATGAGAACAAATAAGAAAAGTCCAATAATCGGAGGAATAAGCATCTCATACTTGGATCCCCATCGATTCACTTCCCCTGCCCCGTTAAAATGTGCCGGTACTTGACTCGGAATGTTACCCCAACTAACGATTAAATAAACATTGGCAGCTGCAAATAGTAAAATTCCTAACCCATCAATGATTTTTTCAAACTTCGACTTTGGCAGACGGAGTATTGGTCTATATGGTAAATTGCTTTTCATCCAAATCACCTCAGAACAGTTTGCTATTTCTTTATTATACGTCCGGAATAATCAAAAAGTTTCAACTCTATCACTACTTACGAACTATAGATCATTACAAGCATTGATTTGGATAAAAATTTGATGAAATAAATTGGAATAATGGATAAATGCAGGTTAATTATTGTATTTTAAGAATATAATTTATAAAGATATATTTAGAAATAACAGAATGGAGTATGCTACTGTGAGTATGTCTGAAATCTTTGAATTGTTGCGTATGCTTGATTCTGAACTTTACTATTACATAGACCAGTTTGGAATCTACATATACTTATTGCTATTTCTAATTGTTTTTGGCAAAACAGGATTTGTAGTTTTAACTTTCTTGCCAGGTGATTCCCTTTTGTTTGCAAGTGGAGCAATTGCTGCTGTTGGAGAATTGAATTTTGTGGTTTTATTTATCATTTTTTTCGTTGCTACAACATTAGCTGATAGTAATAATTATTTAATTGGCCATGCTTTTAATAAAATACCTGCAGAGAAAAACTTTCTTGCGAAGATTATCCCTCAATCAAGTATTGATAAAGCAAGTGATTTCTTAGATGAATATGAAAAAATTTCCATAACTTTTTCCAGATTTATCCCTTTGATGCGTACATTAATCCCCTTTATATCAGGTTTTACTGGACATTCATATTCGAATTTTTTCCGTTACAATGTATTAGGTGCATTAATTTGGACTTTAGTATGGATCGGTACTGGATTTGGATTAGGCAATATCCCTTGGGTAGAAGAAAATCTATTATTTACTCTTGCTCTAATTACGGTGATTATGTTTATCCCAAGTATCTATGGATTTATAGCTCATTTTAATAAGAGGCATTCTACAATTACGAAAAATAGTGAATCATAATCAGATCAACATAATACTGATTATTAGTATGGCATAAATTTTTTTTGAGATCTCCATCAATGATGAATCAACTTCTAGACCACAAAAAAAGCTAGCAGGATTAACCGCTTCCTGCTAGCTTTTATTTTCTATGAATTCACCTGATTATTCTCATCTTCAAGAAGTTTATGTAAATACTCGATGATTTCTCGAATTCCATCCAGTGAATTTACTAATATTTTCGGATCAACACAAGCAATCATGCGGTCTTCCAAATTTGCCACCGCTGTGAAATAACGTGTTTTAGAATAATTTACAAGTCCAACTTGTTTAATCTCATTTTCTGTAAGATTGATAATTTCCTTAGCTTCATTCACGACTAGACCGTAATTTACTATATCTGTATTCAGCACAACAATCCTGCATAAGTCTCCTTGGCTGGACTGATTATATAAGATACGGTTAAAATCAATGACTGGAATCAGCTCACCCCGAACTCTAGAAAAACCCAACAAATAATTGGGCAAATGTGGAATAGGCGTAATATGACCTAATTTTTCAATCGATACGACCTGCTCTACTGGAACAGCATATTCTTCATTTCCACAATTGAAAATAACTACTTTTTCAAAAGACATTGGTATCATCACCTCACAAATGCTACTTTGACGAACATTTTACTACTTCTACTAATAGATCGGCTAATTTCTCTAATTCTTCAATCGGCATACGTTCATTCGTTGTGTGGATTTCTTCATAGCCAACTGAAAGATTTACTGTTGGAATACCAAATCCGGCGATGACATTGGCGTCACTTCCTCCACCAGAAATACCAAGTTGTGCTTTGCGTCCAATATTTTCAACTGCAGCCATCGCAATTTGCACTACACGGTCCTCTTCAGTAACAGAGAAACCTGGGTACATTAATTTCACGTCAACTTCTGCACGACCACCCAGACTTTGTGCTGTATTTTCAAAAGTTTCTCTCATATGACTTACTTGAGCATCCAGCTTTTCTTTGTTAATGGAACGTGCCTCAGCTAAAATATAAACTTCATCACATACGATATTTGTTGCCTTGCCGCCTTCAAAACGACCAATATTGGCTGTTGTCTCTTCATCAATTCTGCCAAGTTTCATTTTCGCAACTGCTTTTGCTGCTAGAGTGATTGCAGATATCCCCTTTTCAGGAGCCACCCCTGCATGAGCTGTTTTACCGAAAATTTTCGTTTCTATTTTTGCTTGGAAAGGTGCAGCTGTTACGATTCCGCCAACTTTTCCATCGCTATCAACAGCAAATCCTAATTTCGCTTGAATAAGAGATGGATCTAATTCTTTCGCACCTGCTAAGCCGCTTTCTTCTCCAGCAGTAATGATAAATTGAATTGTTCCATGTTCAATATTTTGTTCTTTTAAACGACGCGCCATTTCAAACAGTGCTGCCATACCGGCCTTATCATCTGCCCCTAAAATTGTAGTACCATCTGAATAGATATAGCCATCTGCACGTATTTCAGGTTTAATGCCGACACCTGGTACCACTGTATCCATATGAACTGTAAAATAAATTGGCTCTACATCAAGTGTCCCTTTTAAAGTTGCAATAATATTGCCAGCACCATGGCCATTTCGAGTATGAGCATCATCTTGATAAACATCAAATCCCATTTCTTCTAACTTTTTGACAAGAATTGGTGCAATCACTTCTTCATGTTTTGTTTCTGAATCAATTTGTACAAGTTCTAAGAATTCATTTACTAAACGGCTGTTCATATTAAAAACTCCCTTATCTTACAATATTCTTCTATTTTACGCTTCCAAAAGATTGAAGACAACCCAGCAGTTCTTTATTTAAAAAAGGCTGCCTCACATAAGAGGCAGCCGTTTGAGGTTTCGCTAGTAGCGATTCGTAGTGAGCGATGGCTTAAAAACTAAAATAGATAGCAAAAACGATGGAAGTTAAAATAATCGCTGCCATGAATGCAAGATGCTTGATGCCTGCCCAACATCCAATAATAATCGCTAAACCTACAGCTGCACCGATTAATACATATGCGGGCACTACACTATTATATGCGGATAAAGTAAAGGCAAAGCCCATTGTTAATGTAATGCCTGCCAATACTTGCAAAATTAATGACAGCTCTTCACGGTTGTATTGTGTCATGATGTTCCTCCTAGAAGTAATTCTGTTATATCCTGTTATTTCCACTTGCTGTTATTTGATAACTTATTTTTTACTAAGATAGCTACTGTTACACCTAATGTTTTTATTTATATTCAAAAAAATTTAGAAAGCGTGAAAACTTCTCTAATGCAAAGTATTTTTCGGTTATTAAATGGATCGTTTTTCAATATTTTTAAATAGGAATAAGATTTCGGAGCAAACTAAAAAAATAACAAGTTAAAAAATAAAAATAGGACAGACTAAGACTAACACATAAAGGAGGAATTTTCATGTTACAGTCAATTGGAGTACCAGGATTAGTAATTATTTTAGTCATTGCTTTAATATTATTCGGGCCGTCTAAACTACCACAATTAGGAAGAGCTGTTGGACAAACATTAAAAGAATTTAAAAATTCAACAAAAGAGGTAGTAGATGACGTGACAGGCGAATTCAAAGAAGTAAAAGAAGAATTTACTCTAGTCGAACTTAAAAAAGAGGACGCTGCCAAAAAATAAGTTGTTCTTTGACTTCAGGTATATCTATTATTTGCAAGATGTTAGTCCCTAATTCAGACCTCTTGCCTACGGAGAGACTGCCCCACCTAAATGCAAGCACTTCATGGGAGGAAAAATAATTATGCTTAACTCAATCGGAATTCCAGGATTAATCATCATTTTAGTCCTTATTTTAATTATATTCGGTCCTACAAAACTGCCTAAACTAGGCCGTTCCATTGGAGAATCCATGAAAAATTTCAAAGAATCCACTAAAGGTGTTTTAGATGACGATGACGTTAAAAAAGAAGAAAAATTGTAAGTGAAAAGAGTTGTCCCAATTTCTGGAACAACTCTTTTTTTCTTAACGATTAAAGCGGAATATTTCCATGTTTTTTTGCCGGTCTTGTTTCTTCTTTATTCGAAAGCATATCAAGGGCTTGGATCAACTTAATACGTGTTTCGCGAGGATCGATTACATCATCTACCATTCCGCGAGATGCTGCTACATACGGATTTGCAAATTTCTCTTTATATTCTTCAATCTTGGCTGCACGCGTTGCTTCTGGATCCTCGGATTTTGCAATTTCACCCGCAAAAATAATATTTGCTGCACCGGCAGCACCCATCACTGCTATTTCAGCATTTGGCCAAGCAAATACTAAATCTGCTCCAATTGCCTTCGAATTAAGGGCTACATATGCCCCGCCGTATGCTTTACGTAAAATTACGGTAATTTTTGGCACTGTTGCTTCTGAATAAGCATATAAAATTTTTGCCCCATGGCGAATAATACCGCCATGCTCTTGTTTAACTCCCGGGAAGAAACCAGAAACGTCTTCAAAAGTAATAATTGGTATATTGAAGGAATCACAAGTACGAATAAAACGAGATGCTTTATCCGAAGAATCAATATCCAGTCCCCCAGCAAGCGCTTTCGGTTGGTTACATACTAAACCTACAGATTCTCCTGCAATGCGGGCAAATCCAACCACAATATTTTTCGCAAATTCAGAATGCACTTCCATGAATGAGCTTTCGTCTACTACATCTTCCACTACTCTACGAACATCGTAAGGTTTTGTAGGTTCAATCGGTACATAGTCAATGATATCTGGACGATAATCATCAGTCTCCGGTTTTGGCTGTTTTGGTGCCTTTTCTTTATTGCTCTGTGGCAAATAACTTAGTAATCTTCGAATTTGATCAATAGATTCCTCTTCTGACGGTGCGCGGAAATGCGCATTTCCACTGATGGAGTTATGCACTTTGGAACCACCCAGATCCTCGGAAGAAATCTTTTCTCCAGTTACTGTTTCGATTACTTTTGGCCCAGTAATGAACATTTGTGACGTTTTATCAACCATCAAGATAAAATCAGTAATCGCAGGAGAATAAACTGCTCCTCCAGCACATGGCCCCATGATGACTGAAATTTGGGGAATCACGCCTGAATAAATGGAATTGCGATAGAAAATATGACCATACCCATCTAATGAAAGCACGCCTTCTTGAATACGGGCGCCACCAGAATCATTAATGCCGATAAAGGGTGTACCATTTTTTGCAGCTAAATCCATGACAGCAGCAATTTTCATGGCATGCATTTCACCAAGGGCACCGCCAAATACAGTAAAGTCTTGAGCAAATAAGTAGACATTGCGCCCATTAATTTTCCCAAAGCCTGTAACTACACCATCTCCAGGACCTACTTGCTTGTCCATTCCAAAGTCTGTTGTTCTATGGGTAATAAATGGATTGATTTCTACAAAAGTTCCTTCATCCAGTAATAAATCAATTCGTTCACGAGCTGTTAGCTTCCCTTTTTCATGCTGCTTTTCTATTCGTTTGTCTCCCCCACCAAGTTCGATTTCACGTTTACGGTCATACATTTCGTTTATTTTATCAAACATGTCCATGGCTTATTTATCCCCTTTTCCACTTTTATCACATAGTTCATATAAAACACCAAATGAATCCTTGGGGTGCAAGAATGCTACTTCCGCTCCCCCGGCACCTGGGTTTGGTTCGTCCGAGAGAATTCGCACCCCTTTTTCACGCAATTCTTGCATTCTTTCACGAATGCCGACTACACCGAATGCCACATGCTGAATACCTTCCCCGCGTTTTTCAATATGCTTGTAAATAGCACTTTCTTCACTGGTTGGTTCCAATAATTCAAACTTCACATTGCCGCCATCTATAAAGGCTACACGAACGTGTTGAGAAGGAACTTCTTCAATTTTCAGTAATTTCAGCCCAAGCGTTTCAGTATAATATGTAATTCGTTCATCCAGATCTCTAACAGCAATCCCAATATGATCTACTCTCTCCATCATAGCACCCCTTCTGTACTAGTACATCTATATTTTAACTAATTTGAAAACAATTCGCTACGTACTTGTGTTATTTTCTAAATTTGATAAACTAATTTTAATAAAGTGAAACTTCAATCAGTCGGGGCACCCAGCATTAACCGATTATTACCAAACTGGCATTTACTTGCGCTTTCCATGCTTTAAACTGTCTCTCTCATATTATTATGATAGAGTTGTGTGCAAGTTCATGCGGAATAAGAGAAGGAGAGAAAAAATATGAGCAATAAAAAATTCCAGAAAATAGTTGTATATTGCATGATAGCGATCATGGTAATCTCAACATTAGCATTCGGACTATCATTCTTCTAATTTCTGCACCGTTCGCGATTACATTGAATCTGTAATCGCCTTTTTTCTACCCGTTTTCTTAATCCCCTTATAGGACTGTTTTATTACTAGATACTCATCCATTTCTTCAATGAATTGATACAGTGAAGCCATCGCGAGGAATTTTTCGTGAGTTTCTGGCAAGGGCATTTTTGCAAATTCTTCTTTTACAATTTCAAGCTTCTCTCTAAATTGCTTCGCTGTATTTCCAGAATGTACATTTTCTGCCAAGTCCTCCATAAAATCTGCTACTAGCTCTGCTTGCTGTACCATAACAGGCAAAGTGGTAATTTTCGGAAGTACGCGTTCTATAATTTCAAATTGCTTTTCGCGCATATCAAAATATAAATAAAATTCATTTTGTTTTCGCGTTAAGTGGTTTTCAACATCCTTGAAGGCTAAAGATTTTGCTTTATTTAAAAGATTCTCGGCTTCAATAATCTCCTTCCCGTCCCAGGATGTATCGCCATTTCTCAAATATTTAACAATTTCCGAAAATATCGAACGGTAAATGGCTTCCAGCTCGTCAATATATCGTTCCAAATCTTTTTGATAGTCTCCCATATACATATTGACAGCAAGTGCAGTTCCAAACCCAATGGCCATTAAAGCCAGCTCATTTAGAAATAAATCCAGGGTAAAATTAGCTTCCGAGAACAGGTGCATAATAATAACTACAGAAGATATAAAGCCTGCTGCCACGTTAATGGAGACAATTGTTGGTATAAACAAAAGAATCATAATCCCTAATACAATGGGATGATAAGAAATCATTTCAAATAAAAGATAGGCAAAAGCCATCCCTATTAAGCTGGCTACTAATCTTGTATATACTGCATGTACAGACTTCCTCTTTGTAGTCTGAATACAAAGTATCGTAAGTATTGCAGCTGAGGATGCAAATTCCAGATTAAAATAACTTGCGATAGCAATCGCAATAGTTGCTCCTACCGCTGATTTAATTGTTCGATAGCCGATTTTATACTTTTTAATATCGACTTCCTCCTTCAAACCCGTGACTACATACTAGTGTGAAAATTGCGACAAAGAAAAATTTTAGAAAACTAGGCTGATCGAAAAATATAGCGACCAGCCTTGGTTTCATTATGAACAAGGAGTTGTATTATACTCCCCAATTAGAAAATTTTAAAAGATGATTGCAGCTGCCAATTATACTTCTTCACAATATTCTTCAAAATTGCCTTGAAGATTTGTAACAACTGACATTGGATCATGTCCTTCAATTTCATGGCGTCCTACATCCGCAACAACTTTTCCGTCCTTTAGTAAAACGAAACATGGCGATGAAGGAATGTGCTCGTCACCAAAGAAATGACGTGCAGCAGCAGTCGCTTCTTTATCTTGACCAGCAAACACCGTTACTAAATGGTCTGGACGTTTATCATAATGAATAGCGTTTGCAGCAGCTGGACGTGCAATGCCTCCTGCGCAGCCACATACCGAGTTTACCATTACAAGTGTTGTACCAGGACGTGCAAATGCTTCCTCAACTTCTTCAGGTGTACGCAGTTGTTGATAACCTGCACTTTCAATTTCAGCACGCGCTGTTCTTTTAATTTCTTCCATAAATAAATCGTAATCCATATTCATGATTTATCGCTCCTCTCAAACTACATTTTAACATAAAGAAACAAATTTGCAGACTTTCTTGCTTCCTAAGAAAACAACTTTGAAACCCCTTGAGTAACCGTAATTTGTCCTTCTAGTATGGCCTCTTCAAGCAACTTTACTTGATATTTTCTATCTGAGTTTTGGAAAAATGAATCAATTAACGTATCCCGGATCATCGTATGGAACCATTCTTTTGTTTGTTCAAGACGTCGGTCTTCCCATACAGAGCTAGATTTAATGGTTTGTTCAAATTGGCTGATCATTTCCCATATTTCTGTTAAACCGGTTTTTTCAATTGAAGAAGCTGGAATAGCTTTACTCATCCAACCTGGTGTTGCCGGTTGAAGAAAATGGAGAATTTGCATGTATTCTCGAACGGTCTTTTTTGCCATGCGAACATTATCCCCATCACATTTATGAACCACTATCCCATCTGCCAGTTCCATAATGCCTTTTTTCATGCCCTGTAATTCGTCACCGGCACCAGTTAATACTAATAACAGGAAGAAGTCAACCATTCCGCGCACATAAGTCTCACTCTGCCCTACTCCTACTGTTTCAATGAGTATTACATCATAACCAGCCGCTTCACACAAAAGCATTGTTTCTCTTGATTTTTTATGCACTCCACCTAAAGTTCCGGCACTAGGCGATGGCCGTACGAATGCACTTTTGTTTCGACTCAATTCCTCCATCCGAGTCTTATCGCCCAAAATACTCCCGCCAGATAGTGTAGAGCTTGGATCAATCGCCAAAACTGCAACCTGTTTCCCCATCTCACACAGCATCGTCCCAAAGGCTTCTATAAAAGAACTTTTCCCAGCACCCGGAACTCCCGTAATCCCTATTCGGATACTATTCCCTGTGTAAGGCAGAAGCTCTTGCAGCAGCCTTTGCGCTTGTTCTTTATGCACGTTATTCGCACTTTCGATTAAAGTGATGGCTTTTGACAGCGATGTCCGATCTCCATTGCGTACATCAGTTGCTAGCTTGGGAATATCAACTACAGCCTGTTTTTTTTTCTTGAACCTTTTTGGTTTAATGGTCATTCCATCATGACCACCCTCTACTCCCGACCTGACATTTAAAGAACCCTTGTCTTGTGATGAGTGATCAGTTCGTTCCATTAGCTAGACACTTCCTCATAACCTAAACGTCTATAAATTTCTTCGATAATTTTTATGGCCGATACAGGGATTACTGTCCCTGGCCCAAAGATTGCTACCGCACCAGCATCATAGATAAACTGATAGTCTTGTGCAGGAATTACGCCGCCAACAATAACGATAATATCTTCTCGGCCAAGTTTTTTTAGTTCCTCGATTAACTCAGGTACTAATGTTTTGTGTCCCGCTGCTAGAGAAGACACGCCAACACAATGTACATCGTTTTCAACAGCCATTTGTGCTGCTTCTTCAGACGTCATAAATAATGGCGATATATCCACATCAAATCCCAAATCAGCATAACCCGTTGCTACAACTTTTGCTCCTCTGTCGTGACCATCCTGCCCCATTTTCGCAACTAGAATTCGCGGACGGCGGCCTTCATTTTCTAGAAACTCTTCTGTCATTTGCTTTACTTCTTTAATTAATTCCTCATCTGAGAAATTAGATGAGTAAACACCAGAAATTGAGCGGATTACAGCTTTATGGCGATCAGAAACTTTTTCTATGGCATCTGAAATTTCCCCAAGGGTTGCACGAGCTCGAGCCGCGTCAACCGCAACTGCCAATAAATTTTCTTCCCCTGTTCTTGCCGCTTTCGTTAAACGATCGAGGAGCTTGCCTACTTCTTCTTCATTTCGATCTGCCTTTAATTTTTCTAAGCGTTCAATTTGTTTTTGACGAACGACAGAATTATCAATATCTAAAATATCGATTGGTTCTTCTTTATCTAAATGATATTTATTTACGCCAACAATGGTTTCTGTTTTGGAATCAATTTTCGCTTGGCGTTTTGCTGCCGATTCTTCGACTTTCATTTTCGGCAAGCCTGTTTCAATCGCTTTCGCCATTCCGCCAAGTTCTTCAATTTCCTCAATCAATGCCCATGCTTTTTCGCTCAGTTCATCCGTTAGTTTCTCCACATAATAGGAACCGCCCCATGGATCAATCACTTTCGTCATCCCTGTTTCTTCTTGCAGGAACAATTGCGTATTACGTGCAATGCGGGCAGAAAAATCTGTCGGTAATGCGATTGCTTCATCCAGTGCATTCGTATGAAGGGATTGTGTATGTCCCATAGCTGCCGCATTGGCTTCAATCAATGTTCTAGTCACATTATTAAACGGATCCTGTTCTGTCAGTGACCATCCGGATGTTTGCGAGTGTGTACGCAAAGCCAGAGATTTTGGATTTTTAGGATTGAATGTACTCATCATCTGTGCCCAAATACGACGTGCTGCACGCATCTTCGCGACTTCCATATAATAATTCATGCCAATCGCCCAGAAGAAAGATAGACGAGGAGCAAAGGAATCAATATCAATCCCTGCTTTTAAACCAGTTCGTACATATTCAAGCCCATCAGCGAGTGTGTATGCCAACTCGATATCATTGGTAGCACCTGCTTCTTGTATATGGTAACCAGAAATCGAGATTGAATTGAATTTCGGCATAAATTTACTTGTATATTCAAAGATATCCGCAATAATTTTCATGGACATTTCTGGCGGATAAATATACGTATTACGAACCATATATTCTTTTAAAATATCATTTTGAATTGTACCCGCCAGTTGTTCCGGTGCTACCCCTTGTTCTTCGGCAGCTACGATATAAAAGGCCATGATTGGCAAAACTGCACCATTCATTGTCATCGATACGGACATTTGATCTAGAGGGATGCCATCAAACAAGATTTTCATATCTTCAATCGAGTCAATGGCTACTCCAGCTTTTCCGACATCCCCTTTCACGCGAGGGTGAGTGGAGTCATAGCCGCGATGAGTAGCTAAATCAAAAGCAACTGACAGCCCCTTTTGACCCATCGCTAAATTTCTGCGATAAAAGGCATTCGATTCTTCAGCCGTTGAAAAGCCCGCATATTGCCGGACTGTCCATGGACGAGCAACATACATGGTTGGGTATGGTCCACGAGTGTTTGGTGCAACACCTGAAACATCATTTAGATGCCTTACATTTTGAATATCTTCATGAGTATAAAATTCGCTTACTTCAATATCTTCATTTGTCATAAAGGTATGTTTGGGCTGCAAGCTTTCCGTAACTAAAACTTCTTTCATATCAATGGATTCAAATTTTGGCTTACTCATTGTTGTACCCCCTTCACGCTTTCAAGTACCTCAGTTAGCTTCTCGACAATATTTTGACCCGCAAATATAAAGCCATTCAAACCATTTGTCAGCCATTTTTCTTGTTCGGCTTTATACTTGCCTGCAGCATCTAATAGTAAGCCTTCAGGTTTGTTCGCAAGGATTGCAGGTACCAGTTCTTTTGTATCCTCATCTTTGGCGGCAATTACTACATAGTCATAAGGAGCATTTTCGATCCATTGCTTTGCAGCTTCTATATCCAGAATTTCCCCCGACTTATCAGGAATGATTCCAGCAGTTGCTAAAACTCCTTCAACAAAATCAGCACGGGCTTTGAAATCTTTTAACTGTCCATATGTTAAAATAGCCATTTTCGGTTGAATTGTTTTATAGTTTACACGCAACTTTTCAAAAGGTATGGCCAATCGTTTAATCTGTGCAAATTGGGCATTTGTTTCGGCTTCCACATCATCTGCTGGATTCGCATAAATATTGGTTCCAATCAGTGAGTGTTTTCTTGTCTCTATGGCTTTAAGTCTGCTTTCATATACTTCATCGAGGGCTGCTTGCAATTTGCCCGACTCGGTATATGCTTCAATTCCTCCTAACTTCTCGATATCTAAGAAAAGCTCCCATGCCTTTTCGACATACTCAGCTGTTAACGATTCGATAAAGTAAGAGCCTCCTGATGGATCTAGTACATTTTCAACATAAGATTCTTCTTTTAAGACTAATGATACATTGCGTGCAATTCGAATAGATTTTTCTGCCGGCTTTGTTAAGCAATCATGGGGATGGACAGTAAAGTAGTCTGCACCGCCAATTAAAGCAGCAAACGCTTCATTTCCAGCACGCAATAGGTTTACATAGGAATCTGCTTTTGTAAAGCTGCGCAAAGATGTTTCTGCCAGTATTGGAATCGCTGTAGGTTCTTCTGCTTGATACGCTTTTGAAAACGCTTTCCATAGCACTTTAAAAGCACGCAATTTTGCTATTTCTCCGAAGAACTGTGTATCAATTGCAAAGTTGACAAAAAATTGGTTTGCAAGCTTTTCATATCCACCTAATTGTTCCGCATTTTTCGCTGCTGCCGCAAGAGTCAGAGCTAGTTCTTGAACTGCATTGGCCCCGTCATTATGATAATTTACTGTGTTTGCTGAAACAGTTTTGATATTTTTAAAATTGACAGCAATCGGTTCTTTAGAAAGGATAAAACCTTGTACGTTTGGGTCATTTATATAATTAAAAACACCTAAGATCGGGTCATTTTCATGTTCTACATATAATTTGAATGAATTTTCAGTTAAAAATTTTGCTAATTGTGCTAAATTTTCCTCATCCCAAGGAAAAGAAACACGGCTATCAATTGTTAGACAATCGTTTCCTTTTTCAATACTTTCCTGGATGGCTGCAAAAAACTGCAGGGCGTTTTCCCCATAAATTTGTTGTGCTACATGAAAACCATTTTTTGCTTTTAAACTTCTGATTGCAGAAATTTGCTTTTCTAATTGTTCCCCTAATTTGTCCACTAACATTTCTTGTGTATAAAGAGGTTCCAGTGTTACACCTTCAATGGTATTAGTAAATAATGTTTCAAATGGTTTCCCCTTTAATGCTTTTATGGCCTGCTCTTTCCACTCACCATAACTGACTGATGGAAATTGAATATCCTTCATTTGAATTGACATATTCTCGCTTAAAAGCTTCCCCCTTTAACAATGAAATCGCTTTAATATTATGTAGGACTTCTATTTTCAAGCCCCAGTAATGAACTGTTAATTACATAGCTAAACACTTCTGCTCTGGCAAGTTACAGTTCCATATTATAATTCATATTCTACATTAGAAAAGCTTTCCAATAAAGTTAAAAATTAAAGAAGCCTTATTTAATAAGGCTTCTTTGGCTTTAGTACACGGACATCGTGTCCTTATTTGCATTTTCGAGAATATCTTTAACTCTATTAAGGAATTTGCCGCAAATGAGCCCATCCAAAATTCGATGGTCAAGTGATAAACATAAATTCACCATATCACGTGCAGCAAACATGCCGCCTTCCATAATAACTGGTCTTTTTATAATTGATTCTACTTGTATGATTGCTGCTTGCGGATAATTGATGATTCCCATTGACTGAACCGATCCAAATGATCCTGTATTGTTAACAGTAAATGTACCGCCTTGCATATGTTCTGAGCGCAGCTTCCCGCTTCTTACAATTGTAGATAGCTCATGAATCTCTTTTGCAATGCCTTTGATCGATTTTTCATCTGCATTTTTAATAACCGGAACAAAAAGCGCATCTTCTGTCGCTACCGCAATCGAAATATTAATATCCTTCTTCTGAATAATTTTGTCATCCGCCCAAACTGAATTCATCATCGGAAACTCTTTTAAGGCTCTTGCAATCGCTTTAATAAAGAATGCAAAATACGTGATATTAAATCCTTCTTTTGATTTAAATTCATTTTTTATAGAATCTCGATAGCTTACAAGATTTGTTACATCCACTTCCATCATCATCCATGCATGCGGAACTTCTTGTGCACTGCGCACCATATTTTTCGCAATTGCACGGCGCACTGATGAGACCGGAATTTCAATATCTCCAGCAACACTTTGAACCGGCGCTTCTTTGACTTGCGGTGTCTTTTGCTTCACTTCAGTTTGAGGAACTGGTGTTTCAAAGACTGGTGCCTGCTCTTTAGGCAGCTGACCACTGTCTATCAATTTAAGAAGGTCTTTTCTTGTAATTCTTCCCTCTAAACCAGTACCCTCAACGAGTTGAAGATTGATATCATGCTCCTGGGCAAGTCGTAAAACAGCTGGTGAGTAGCGTTTTTTGCTGCTTAAATTAGGGGCTTTCTGTTCGGAAGTCGAAATAGGTGTTTTATGCTGCTTATTTGCATTCATAATTGCAGTGCTAACGTTTAGATTCGTAGGCTGGGCAATTGTTTTTTCAGCTGCTTCACCTTCATTTACTGTTGCAATCGAACAAATGATGGTGCCTACCTGCAAAGCCTCTCCCTCGTTTGCAATGAGTTCTTGAATCGTTCCTGTAAATGACGAAGGAATTTCTGCATTTACTTTGTCAGTTACCACTTCTGCAATCGGATCGTATTTGTTGACCTTGTCTCCTGGTTGAACTAACCATTTTTCGATTGTCCCCTCAGTTACACTTTCTCCGAGCTGTGGCATTAAAATATTTTCAATAGACATCTAATATCCCCCTTTTAGAACTCGCTTAAGCTTCGCATTGCTTGTTCTATTTTTTCAGGATTAATCATGAAATATTTTTCCATTGTTGGTGCGTATGGCATTGAAGGTACATCTGGACCTGCAAGACGCTTAATAGGTGCATCTAGATCGAATAAGCAATGCTCTGCGATAATTGCTGCAACTTCGCTTATAATGCTTCCTTCTTTATTGTCTTCAGTGATTAATAACACTTTACCAGTCTTTCTGGCAGCTTCAATGATTGATTCCTGGTCCAACGGGTAAACTGTTCGCAAATCCAATATATGCGCTTCAATTCCGTCATCTGCCAGACGCTCTGCTGCTTGTATGGCGAAGTTTACTGCTAAACCATACGTGATTACTGTAATATCTTCACCTTGGCGTTTGACCTCTGCTTTTCCGATAGGTACTACATAGTCATCAGCAGGTACTTCTCCTTTAATTAAACGGTAGGCACGTTTATGTTCAAAAAATAGCACCGGGTCTTCATCTCGGATAGCCGCCTTCAATAACCCCTTTGCATCATACGGAGTTGAAGGAATAACAATTTTCAAACCAGGTGTACCAGCAAATAAAGCTTCCACCGATTGAGAATGATATAGTGCGCCATGGATTCCCCCGCCAAATGGCGCTCGAACTACGATTGGACAGCTCCAATCGTTATTGGACCGATAACGAATTTTTGCAGCTTCCGACACAATTTGATTGACTGCCGGCATAATGAAGTCTGCAAATTGCATTTCGGCAATTGGACGCATGCCAACCATTGCCGCTCCAATTGCAACACCGGCAATCGCACTTTCGGCTAAGGGCGTATCTAGTACACGATATTCGCCAAACTCTTCATAAAGCCCAGCAGTTGCTTTAAATACGCCACCTTTAAGCCCTACATCTTCTCCTAATATAAAGACATTCTTATCACGCTGCATTTCTTCTCTCATCGCCATTTGAATTGCTTCGATAAATGAAATTACTGCCATTTGTCATCTTCTCCTTCCTCGTACACATATTTCAGTGCATGCTCTGGAGTTGCATACGGAGCATTTTCCGCATAATTAGTAGCTTCATTGACGAGAACCATCACTTTTTCGTTGAGCTGAATGAGATCATTTTCTGTTGCTGCTTTTGACTCAATCAAATAGTTTTCAAATAATTTAATCGGGTCATTCGCTCGACCTTCTGCAATATCTTCAGCAGTCCGATATTGACGATCATCATCATCTGACGAATGTGCCGTCAAACGGTATGTGACAGTTTCTATCAAACTCGGTCCCTCACCGCGTCTTGCTCGATCCGCGGCTTCTTTTACAACCCGGTAAACTTCCAATGGATTTTTTCCATCCACGGTAACTCCCGGCATTCCGTAGCCGATTGCTCGGTCAGATACTTTTGCACAGCCTAATTGCTTTTCAATAGGGACAGAGATAGCGTATTGATTATTTTCAACCAATATAATGACCGGCAGTTTATGGACACCTGCAAAATTTGCGCCTTCATGAAAATCTCCTTGATTTGTAGAGCCTTCGCCAAGTGTCACTAAAGCCAAATAATCTTCATTTTTCATTTTCCCAGCGAGTGCTACTCCCACTGCATGTGGTATTTGTGTCGCAACAGGAGATGAACCTGTCAAGATACGATTTTTCTTTTGTCCAAAGTGGCCCGGCATTTGGCGACCACCTGAATTTGGATCCTCTGCCTTTGCAAAAGCAGATAACATTAAATCTTTCGGCGTCATTCCAAAATGTAAAACGACTCCCATATCACGATAATATGGAGCAATGTAGTCTTTTGTATGGTCAAGAGCAAATGCTGCTCCTACTTGTGCCGCTTCTTGACCTTGACAAGAAATAACAAAAGGAATTTTACCTGCACGATTAAGCAGCCACATTCTCTCATCTAGTCTTCTTGCTGTTAACATTGTTTCATACATTTTCAGCACATCTTCATCAGAGAGACCTATTTCCTGATGCTGAACCTTTTCTTCTCCCATATAAAACATCCCCTTTCAAAAAGATTGAAAGCTTCATCATTAATAACTTTTCGTCTGATTTTATTTTTTCATTTGATTCTCAAAATTTCTACTAATCTATTCTTTTAAAAATGAATGGCTCTTCCTTCTACAGCCAAAGCCGCTTCCCCCATAATTTCACTCAGTGATGGGTGTGGATGAATAGTTTCACCGATTTCCCAAGCAGTTGCGTCAAGAAGCATTCCAAGTGCCGCTTCTGATATAAGATCAGTAACATGAGGTCCAATCATATGAACGCCTAAAAGATCATTGGTTTCCTGATCTGCTATAATTTTTACAAATCCTTCTGAATCGCCATAGATCAACGCTTTTCCAATACCCTTGAAGGGGAACTTTCCTGCTTTGATATTGAATCCCTTTTCAGTTGCCTGAGCCTCGGTTACACCGATACTAGCGGCTTCTGGATAGCTATATATACAGCGTGCAACATTCGCATAATTGATGGATTTCTTTTCGCCATTTGCAATATGTTCAACAGCTGCAATCCCTTCATGTGAAGCGATATGTGCCAGCTGCATCCCGCCTATCACATCACCAATCGCGTATATATGCTTTTCTTTTGTCTGATACACCTCATTGACTTTAATAAAATTGGCTTCACATTCGATTTCGGTATTATCTAATCCGATTCCATCTATATTGCCAATTCGTCCAACAGCTAATAATAGCTTCTCTGCAGAAAAGGATTGATTGTCGCCTTTTACATTGGCAGCTATT
Source organism: Lysinibacillus fusiformis (assembly GCA_030027265.1). Taxonomy (GTDB): domain Bacteria; phylum Bacillota; class Bacilli; order Bacillales_A; family Planococcaceae; genus Ureibacillus; species Ureibacillus fusiformis_A. The sequence continues at coordinate 145,956 of JASENG010000006.1, forward strand.
TTTATGCCATCCTGAATTTCTAAAGAGTCCGATAAAATTTCAGCATTTTTTATAATTTCAACACCTCTTTTGATAAGGTGTTTTTCCATTTCACTCGAAATTTCTTCATCTTCACTTGGAAGAATTCGATTTCCATATTCTAAAACTGTAACTTTTACCCCAAAGTCAGTTAACATAGAAGCCCATTCGATGCCAATAACTCCCCCGCCAACGATAATAATTGAAGAAGGCAGCGCTTCTAATTGTAGAGCGTGGTCAGATGATAAAACCGTTTGACCGTCAACATTTATCCCATTTACATCTCTAGGCTTTGATCCTGTTGCAATAATGACATTTTTAGGAAGCAGCATTTCATTTTCTTGCCCGGGCATCTCCACCGATATTGTACCTGGCATGGGTGAAAAGATAGATGGCCCTAAGATTCTGCCTGTTCCAGGATAAACATCGATTTTCCCCTTTTTAATCAATGTCTTTACACCATTATGAAGCTGCTCAACTATAGACGATTTTCTATTTTGAACTGTTGCAAAATTAAGTTTTGCTTCAGAAGTTTCTATTCCAAAATTTTTTGCATTGATTGTTTGACGGTAAACCTCTGCACTTCGGAGCAATGCTTTACTTGGAATGCAGCCCCTATGCAAGCATGTTCCACCTAACAGATCTTTTTCAACGATTGCAGTTTTTAGTCCTAACTGCGACGCTCTTATCGCAGCTACATAGCCGCCTGTTCCTCCACCAAGTATGACTAAATCATATTCATGAGCCAAAAAATTCCCTCCTAACCAAATTGGGAAGCAAAGAATATCTTTACTTCCCGCATTGAAATTCCAAAGCTAAAAACTATCTTCCATTTAATATATTTTTCCCATTCTTTAAAAACTGCGAGCGGGACTTTGCCACACGTTCAATTCGTTCTTCTGCAAGACGATTTGCCGCTAGATATGTTGGAATACTATCGCGTTTGGAAATCTCAAATATTTTCGCAATGCTATCGTAGATTGTCTCTACTCGCTTCATTGCTCTTTCTCTATTATAACCATATAATTCATCTGCTACATTAATTACACCACCAGCATTAATAACATAATCAGGTGCGTAAACAATGCCCATTTCATGGATGATATCACCATGCTTTGAATCTCTCAGCTGATTATTTGCTGACCCTGCAATCACTCTTGCTTTTAATTGCGGAATTGTTTCATCGTTAATGATGGCTCCAAGTGCACAAGGAGAGAAGATATCAACTTCCTGTTTATATATCTCATCAGGTGCAACTGCAATTGCATTAAAGTCGTTCACCACTCTATCAATCGCTTTTTGATTGATGTCAGTAACGACTAATTTAGCGCCTTCTTTATATAAGTATTCACATAATGTATAAGCTACATTTCCAAGTCCTTGTACAGCAACTGTTCTGCCTTCAAGACTATCGGAACCAAAAGCTTCTTTTGCAGCAGCCTTCATTCCTAGATAAACCCCATATGCTGTAATTGGAGATGGATTTCCTGAGGAACCGAATGTCGGCGAAATCCCTGTTACATAATCTGTTTCTTCATGAATTAAATCCATGTCGGAAACAGTCGTCCCCACATCTTCAGCCGTGATGTACCGTCCATTAAGACCCTGGATAAAACGCCCTAATGCGCGGAACATTTCTTCATTTTTGTCTTTAAAAGGATCACCAATAATAACCGTTTTACCGCCGCCAAGGTTAAGACCTGCAGCAGCATTTTTATATGTCATTCCCCGAGCGAGACGAAGTGCATCTTCAATTGCTTGCTCTTCTGTTGCATATGTCCACATTCTTGATCCACCTAATGCCGGACCAAGTGTTGTATCATGGATAGCAATGATTGCTTTCAATCCAGAAGTTTTATCTTGGCAAAAAACTACTTGTTCATAATCGTATTTTTCTAAGTATTTAAAGATTTCCATAACAATCCCTCCAAAAAGTAAGCGTTTTCTTTCTCGAATAATTCTACATAAAACTTAATAGAGCATAATATTTCTTACTAATTCCTTACATATTAAACATACTTTTTATTATGGAATTAGGCAACCAAAAATGCCAAAATTGTTATATTGCGAATTTTTGGAACTATCTCAAAACTTACATTCTATTTTATGTAAACGGTTAGTGTTCCTTGACTTTCAAGTTGTCCATTGTAAAATAAAAGTATTAGAGAGGTGTTAGGACATATGGCAAGAATGTTGGCATTTATCGTTATGTTAATTCCCGCGTTAATGGCTGGCGCAGGAATTAAATTTATGAGAGATACATTATTCAACAAATTAATCTCCCCGTTCCCTTGGATATGGCTTCAATTTGTAACTGGGATCATTTTCCTGGTAGTAGGGCTTGGATTTTTTGCAGGATTCCTTTTACATAGAGATCGTAAAAACGGCAAAATTCCGCCAAAAGTTCAATCAAAATAGGAAATTAAATCTATTGGTTGATGACATAAAAAAACAGACGCTCAACATTAGGATATCCAATATCCTTATATTTGAACGTCTGTTTTCATTTTTTTAGATTTTTCCGCTCTTGCTACTGCTGCCGGGTAGTCAGTTATCCAGCCAATGATGGAAGAATCGGGATTGTTTAAATAGGTTTCCTTACCTGTAATGGCATAATATCTTAACCCTTTTTTAGCATCTGTACATGCCTCAAAATATTTTTGTTTATAATATTTTTTATGGGCATGAACTGCATCGATATGGGTTTGTCTCGATAATTCCTGCCAATTGAATTTTTTTGTTACAATAATTGCAGTTTGAAAATCAGGTCTTTGCATTTTTACCACGCGCAATAATTCATCTTGGAAGGAAGAAAAGTGACTTCCCTTCGGTACTTCCAATCTTAGCAGACAATCAATAATTGCTTGGCGGTTATCCAGCAAGGACTCCTTTAATTCAATATTTAAAGGCATATTGTAGTGATTGGCCCATTCCACTACTTCTTCAAATGTTGGAATACGTTCTCTCGAAAATCGTCTAAGCATATGTTTACCTATTGGATAATTTAATAATTCTTCATATATGCATTCATTAATCTTCTTATTAACGCCCGCTAAACGAAACAAATCAAAATCATGATAAACAACCAATCGGTTATCCTTTGTACATTGCACATCCAATTCGATTCCATCCGCACCAAGGTGCCTTGCCTTTTCAAAAGCTTTAAATGTATTTTCTAAAGCATGACCAGATGCACCACGGTGAGCAAAAATAGGAATATGATTTGTCATTTATACATTCAACTCTCCAAATTCAATTTTAAACTTGCCTTGCGTTATTTTGTTAAGCAGCGAAGACTGATCACCAATCTGAATATAAGTACCAGGATGAGCCTCTTTTGTGACGATTATTTCTTCTTTTCCTTTATTTTTTTGCTCCAACATTAACTCCTGAATCTCAGTGTCAATCCGTTCGCAATCTGTTTTCTTTTTTTCCAGTTCCCGCTGCAATCTATTTAGACTTTGAATTTGCTGTTCATTTAGTTTATTTTTATGCTTACTTACTTCATTTATATTAATGGATAACTTCAATACTTCTTCTCTCGTGCTTTTTAATAGAGCAGCTTTTTCTTGAATATTATTGTAGATTTCCTGTTTGTTTAAACTTTCAATCACCAGTTCGGTACGTCTTTCTAACCGGTTGCCGGAAATGGCGGTAACAATTGTTTTTTGGGCAAGTGCTTTTCCACCGATAATTTTACCCTTTCTCTCATCAAGCAGGATAGTATCAGCCACTAAGTCCGAACCTAGTGAATAAAAGCCAATGACAATTTCATTGTTAGCGGACAAATTAGCATCATTTACATGTTTTACAAAAATACTGCCTCCTGCCACTACTTCTGTATCTCCAAGACCAAAAATGCCGCCTTTAATATAAATATCACCATTTTCAGACTTAATTAGTTTAGCGCCAGTTATTCCTTCTGTACTTTCTATAGAGATATCCCCAGTGGCTATTAGGGTATAGCCACTATTTATTGAGCCCCTAATTGAGACTGACCCATCAAATTGTATATTCCCTGTAGTTAACCCTATGTCACCATCAATTTTTAAATGGTTATTCACCGTAATCAATCCTTGTTGATTTTCGACAGCCCCGCTTTTTGTAGAATAAAGTATAATTTTCCCGTCATCTTCTACTTCTTTTGCAGCTTTAGGATCATAATGAAGGGGCATATCTTTGCCAAATGGCGCCGGTACATTTTCACCATAAATATTCTTCCCATCAATTCCCGCCCTGGCGGGTATTTTTTCACCTAACCAGTCGCCTTCATTGATTTCAAAGATAAAATTCATTTCAAAATAATCTGCTTTTCCATCTTCTTGAATGACGGGTTTTCTTTCCGGGATCTCTAAATATGTTACCTTTGCATCTTCCCCCTTTATGGGAGGTGTACCTTCAGCAATACAATAGGACCTTCCTGGTGTTATATCATCGAAATCTATTTCTTTAATACCGTGAATGATTTGGTGCTTAGATAATAGTTCATCTAAATTCGGGAGGAAATTTTTTTGTTGTTCTTTTATTGTTTCAGTTGTTTCATTTATGGAAATGCTGGCTGACATTTTGTCTTTGGAGATTTCAATTTCAATGACAGGAAGCCATTGACCAATTTCAACCGGTTGAATAGTTTCTTTTGCTAATGTGCTTTTTAGTAAAGCAAAATTCGTTAAACGAATTCTTGGATACTTTCGTAAAAGTTGATCAAAATCTTTCAACTGAAAATTAGGTTGAATTGTTTTTAAGAACACTTTATGGTTTTCTTCTATAATCTCTACAAATTCATTTGCAAAAATAATCATACAAAACACCTCTAAACCCTAGTATAAATAAAGTTTCCCAGTTTGTTTAGAGAAATCGCCATAAAATAGGCAAAATATAACTTTAGATGCATATATCCTTCGAACTATTAAAAATTATTCAATTCTAATTCATTTACTCTATTTCTCTTTATTCGTCTCTTGTTGCTGCTGCACTACTTCTATTTTGGTCTCTTGTTGTACTTCAATCTTCGTTTCTTGCTGTTTTTCTTCTATCTTTTCAACCGGTTTTTGAACTTCATCTGCTTCATTTCTTGGCTTTGAATAAACCATCGCTTGAGAACTATCTTTTGCACCAGCTGTTGTAGGATCGATAATAATTCCAAATAGGGCTAAAATGAGTAGGATTGACTCGAATGATTGTTGTATTTTTGCACTAATTAATGTGATATCAACTTCAAATATAGATGCCACTTGATTCGCTAATAGAATGACTGCAGAAATTAGCGCAACCCAAAATTGTCTATGCCTGATACGAACTTTCCAATTTATTTTCATCATTTGTCCTCCTTTGCTGAATATATGAAGTTACTACTTCTATATTATTTCCTAGCAAGCTAGAGAGGATAAATAATGGCCTATAAATGCAATAAAAAAACGATCTTGTAAAGGCATTCTTTTAAAATAATGAAAGAAAGACCCAACTTCGAAAAAATATTCAAAGTTGAATCTTTTAATTTGAGTTAAATTGTAAATCTATCAAAGTATGCTCAAGCTAGTTTCCTTAATATCCGAAATAAACATATGTCCAGGCGCATGTGTAATCATAATCGATGGTTTACTTTCCATTGCAACCGCTTGAGGTGTCACACCACAAGCCCAAAATACAGGTATCTCGCCTGGCTTAATCGTTACAGCATCGCCGAAATCTGGATTTGAAATGTCTGTAATGCCGATTTGTTCAGGATTTCCGATATGAATCGGTGCACCGTGCACATTCGGGAAACGTGTCGTAATTTGAATCGCACGAATCGCATCCTCAGGAGTCATCGGACGCATGCTGACCACAGTAGGTCCTACAAATACACCTGCTTTGTCACATGGTATATTTGTTTTATACATAGGCACATTACAATTTTCATCTATATGTCGAATCGGTATTCCAGCTTCAAGAAGCGGTGTTTCAAATGTAAAACTACAACCAATTAGAAAGGCGACCATATCATCTTCCCAATAATCTGTAATATCCAACACTTCTTCTGTGTATATGCCATCACGGTATATCCGGTATTTAGGAATATCCTTGCGTATATCCCCATTTTTAGCGATTTTACTAGGGATATATGAACCAGGTTCTGTTACATCCAATAATGGACATTGCTTTGGATTACGTTGACAAAATAGTAAAAAATCAAAAGCATGTTCTTTCTTTAAAATGGCTAAATTTGCTTGTGTATAGCCAATAGACATACCAGCAGTCGGGCCAGTAATTTCTTGATCTCGAATAAGTTGACGAATCTTATTTGGTTCCAATGCTTCATATAAACTCAATAACTATTCACTCCTTGCAGGATATCATTCCTGTTTAAATAAATTTGACTAGCTAAAATAGCTGAGGTAGTTGTTCAACAAGTGTAATAACACTTAAATATCCCATGATAACAACAACTATTGCCCCTGTAACCGTTAGCCAAATTGGATGTTTATATGTACCTACAACCTCTTTTTTATGTGCTGCGACTAACAAAGTTCCTAACGCCAAAGGCAAAATTAATGCGTTTAATGCACCGACAAAAATTAATATATTTACTGGTCTGCCAACAAAAACGAAAGTTGCCGTTGATACGATGATAAATGCAATAATAATCCAATTGTGATACTTCTCAATTGAAGGGTGGAATGAACGAATAAACGAAACCGACGTATATGCCGCTCCAACAACTGATGTAATAGCTGCCGCCCACATTATGACACCAAACATACGATACCCGATATTCCCTGCAGCTAATTGGAAAACAGAAGCTGGTGGATTGTCAGCATCAATAGCTAACCCTTGAGACACAACTCCAAGTACAGCTAAAAATAGGGCAATACGCATAACACCAGTAATCAAAATCCCCATTACAGAGCTTTTATTTACTTCCGGTAAAGATTCTACACCTTTAATCCCTGCATCCAGCAGACGGTGACCTCCAGCAAAAGTTATATATCCTCCAACAGATCCTCCCACTAATGTGACAATCGCAAACCAACTTATTTGTTCTGGTGCAAAGGTATTTATAACTGCTTCTCCAACAGGCGGCGACGTTTTAAATGCAACGAACAGCATAAGTAGAATCATCACACCGCCAGCAGCTTGTGCCACCTTATCCATCGCTTTTCCAGCTTCCTTAAAAATGAAAATGAAAACCGCAAATAATGCACTTATTACAGCACCTGTAGTTGGATCTAAACCTAGCATGGCATTTAATCCAAGTCCAGCTCCTGCGACATTCCCAATATTGAAGGCAAGTCCACCGATCACAATCATAACTGCCAAGACTATACCTAGCCCCGGCAATACTTTATTGGCAATCTCTTGACCGCGCAAGCCCGAAACTGCTATGATTCGCCAAACATTGACTTGGGCAACTATATCCAAAATTAATGAAATCAATATAACAAAAGCAAAACTAGCCGCTAATTGCTGTGTAAATACTGTTGTTTGCGTTAAAAATCCTGGTCCGATGGAGGAAGTTGCCATTAAAAAGGCCGCCCCTAATAAAACACTTTTACTTGCTGTCTTTTTTACGAATTTGCTTTTTTGCATGGGTACTACTTTTTCTGCTTTTCCTTCGACTTTACTTGCACTCATGTAAATTACCCCTCTCTAATCGCACGAACTGCGATTTGCTGTTCTGTTAATATTGCTTGAATATATTTTGCAAATTCAACGGCATGTTCCCCGTCTCCATGTATACAAACTGTATCTGCCTGTAGCGGAACTTCAATTTGCTGCAAGGCAAGCACACGGCCCTCTTTCACCATTTTTACAACTTGCTGTACTGATTGTTCTCGATCCGTTATTAATGCATTGGGCATCTTTCGGGATGTTAATGTGCCATCTTGCTGATAAGTGCGATCGGCAAAAACTTCATGTGCTGCTGGCAGCCCGATTTTTTCTGCCGCCTTGGTTAACTCGCTTCCTGCAAGACCAAATAATACAAGACGTGGTGAAATATCATAAACCGCTTGCGCAATCGCTTCAGCAAGCTCTGGATTTTCTGCTGCCATTTTATATAGCGCACCATGGGGTTTAACATGCTGCATCGTTTCATCGAAAATTGTTAAAAAACCTTGTAATGCTCCTACTTGATAAACGACCATATCATAGGCTTCCTGCGCTGTGATATTCATTTCTCGCCGCCCAAAGCCATTTAAATCCGGCAATCCTGGATGTGCTCCAATTTTCACACCATTTTTAATAGCTAGCTGAATCGTCTCTCTCATGACTGTCGGGTCTCCAGCATGGAAGCCGCAAGCGATATTGACAGACGTAACATATTTTAATATTTCTTCTTGCTCTCCCAATCGGTAGCGACCAAAACTTTCACCAAGATCACAGTTTAAATCAACACGAAGCATTTTCTTTCCTCCTAAGAGTTAGTATTTAGTACCGCATTTCGGAACTCAAGTTTCTAATTTTAAAAAAATTGTACCATAGTTTATTTTTATCGAAAAGCCGAATTTCATAATTTTAAGAAAAATCTATTTTATTTTTATTTTCATATAAATTCATCTTGTATTTGAATATTGTTAATTTATAATATTAATAATCCATTTTTCAAAACCGATATACCGAATTACGAAACTTCAGGAGATGGTTTTATGACTAATTTAAAAGAGGATATACAGATTCGACCTTTAGGTGACGCGGCACTCGTGATTCAGTTGGGGCATGGAATAGATGAGGCAATACATAACAAAGTGAAATATATTATGGATCTATTGGAAAAACATCCTTTTGAAGGTTTAATAGAAACTGTCCCAGCTTATAATAGCGTGACGGTTTACTACAACCCAATCGAAGTCTACTTTTCAAATGGAAAAAACCAAAACAATATTCCGTATGAGATTGTAGACGCGTTTCTTCAGGAATTATTAAACAGACCTTTTTCTTCTGCAGCAACAAAGGAACGGGTAGTAAAAATTCCTGTTGTCTATGGGGGGGATTGGGGGCCAGATTTAGAGGATGTTGCTTCCTTTCATGGATTAACACCTAACGAAATTATTGATATTCATTCGAGCACTGACTATCTCGTTTACATGCTGGGCTTTGCTCCGGGATTTCCTTTTATGGGGGGGATGGACAATCGAATTGCTACTCCACGTAAAGATACGCCGCGTTTAGCAATTCCACCTGGATCAGTTGGCATAGCAGGAAGTCAAACAGGGATTTATCCGTTGGAAACGCCAGGTGGCTGGCAAATTATCGGACGTACGCCCCTAAGCTTATTTCTTCCAGAACAATTCCCCCCTACCCTTTTACAACCGGGCGACCGAATTCGATTCACACCAATAACATTGGAAGAATGTCAGCGAGATTGGATGGTGACATCATGGGAATAAAAATTGTGCAGCCTGGTTTACTGGCTACAATTCAAGACTTAGGGAGATATGGCGTACAGAAATATGGTGTTATAGTAGGCGGTGCAATGGATGTCAGTTCCTTGCGAATTGCGAATATGCTTGTTGGAAATTGCGAAGAGGAAGGTGTGCTTGAAGTGACACTTTATGGCACTTCCCTTTTATTCGAAAGCGATGAACTGATTTCGATTACAGGCGGGAATTTACGCCCTGCTGTTGATGGGAAAGAAGTTCCCATGTGGCGTCCACTATTAATTCGCAAAGGATCCGTTTTAAAATTTCATGCAGCGGTCAGTGGCTGTCGAGCTTACGTGTCGTTTAGCGGTGGAATTCAAGTACCGATCGTGATGAAAAGTAAAAGCACCTACTTGCGTGCGGGCATCGGAGGCTTTCAGGGAAGAAAATTGCAAAAAAATGATGTGTTGGAATGCGGAAAACGAACAGAACTAGGAGAAGAACTATTTCAACAATTACAGATTGAACCAACTTGCTTGTCATGGTCAGTAAATTACACATCCTTTGTTACATTTCATAAAACAAAAACCATTCGGGTAATTAGAGGCTCTGAATATGAACGTTTCAATGAGGAGAGCATTAAAAATTTCCTATCAACACCCTATTCCATTTCTACACAAGCAGATCGAATGGGTTACCGATTGACTGGACAAACAGTTCATTTAAAGGAGCCATTTGATTTATTATCAGAAGGTGTTACGTATGGAACAATCCAGGTCCCTTCCAATGGTCAACCGATTATTTTAATGGCCGATCGCCAAACAACAGGCGGTTACCCTAAAATTGGACAAGTGATTACAGCAGATTTACCATCCCTTGCCCAAATGCAGGCAACGGATACAGTTCATTTTCAAGAGGTTACGCTTGAAGAAGCGCAAATGGCGTTACTTCAACAGGAGAAAGAGCTTTATGTTTTGAAATTGGGAATGGATTTAAAACGATCGCAGCAGGAATGAAAAGAGGCTGGCAATTATCGCAACGAGTTCTCTTTAGGTATAAAAAAGTGAAAACAAAGCATGGCAAATTTCAATTTTTGCCATGCTTTGTTTTTTTGTAAATAATGTCCTTTATGCTTGATTGATTTCCGGAATGCTTAGGCGGAGATTTTCCGTCTAAAGTATAGAATAGGAGCTTAAGTAGCAGATATAAACGGAGATTTTCCAGTTAACTGTTCTTAAATAGCCAAAATACAAGGATTTAGGGAATATAACCGGAAAAACTCCTTTTATTTCAAGGTAAGACAGGAGATTCTTTGATATAAACGGAAATTTTCCTTTTATTTTTCAAATCGATTAACTGTTCCTCAAGGAAATGCTCATCCCTTCAGCTTCACAACGAATAGCAAAAAATTTATATTCCAATGGATGCTCAAAATTCTTCATTTTTAAAATTCGCCGCTTTCCGACGCGGTGGTCAAATAGGGCAAATGCTCGGATGATAGGGTCCTTGGATGTTAGTGCTTCCTCAATGGATAGATTTAAATAATTTAAAAGCGCTGTATAAAGATGCCAGCTACCCCAAACTCCAGCTTGGACTAACTCGGCTTCCGCTTGATCAGAAGCGGCAATTAATGCCTGCCGTTCCGGAGAATTAAACATCGCTTCCCAATCCATATTATAAGGAATCGGCTTCAATTTATATTGTTCTTTCAATTCTTCCTCACGTTCATATAACTGAAATGAAAATGTCAGATCAGCGGCACTAAAAATCTCTTGACTATCAAAACCTAGCCAAACCCGTGAACGAGCATCATGTGAATGCCGATAAACAGCCGCATGTAATTCAATTCGACCACGCAAGGAAGTACAGATAAATCCCTCAATAACCTTTTTTAATTTACTAAATTGCATCTTTACCCGCCTCTTCCACCGAAATTTCTCTGCTATTTTTTTCTCTGCTAGCATGAAAAAAGCTCGGACAATTAGAATTGTTCGTATCCTAATTGTCTCGAAATTTCCGCAGTAGCTTTTTTTAATTTCCCTACGAAGATTTCAATATTTTCACCTTGATAATTGGCTTCCAGTCCTGCAATGCTCAGGCCAGCTACAACTTCTCCCTTATGGTCGAAAATCGGTGCCGCTACAGCAGACGTATGGTTTTCCAGTTCCGAGTGGCTGATTGTATAGCCCTGTTGTCTTTCATGTGTGATTTTCTCGTACAGCTTCTCTTTATCGGTTATCGTCCCTGCCGCATAGGCTTGCAGATCGACCGAGTCGAGATAATCCTTTATCTCCTGCTCTGGTAAAAAGGAAAAAATCGCACGAGGGCATGCCCCGGCGTACAAAGGACTTTTTCGGCCAATTGCTGTGTAAAGTCGCACTTTTTGTTTCATATCGAGCTTTTCGATATAAATCGCTTCATCTCCATCACGAACAACTAGATTAATGGCTTCTTTTACGTCTTCATGCAACTCTTTCATAATCGGATAGGCGATTTTACGGACATCTAGGCGCATCGAAACAAGATGCCCAAATTTCAGGAAGAGCATGCCCAGTCGATATTTTGCATCGGGCCCCTTCTCTAAAAATTCCATTTCCTCTAGAGACTTGAGCATCCGATAAACTGAAGTTTTTGGAATCGCTGATAATTCGATAATTTCTTGAAATGATAGTTCTGTATGTTCGATAAATAGATTCAGAATGTCCATTGAACGGACTACGGTTTTATTTTTATTTGTCACTTCAGGTTTGTCTTCCTTTCGCAGCAAACTTCTATGTACTCATCATATACCTTTTACGAAATGTAAGCCATTGCTTCTTACGAATAAAGGAAACACTTTCACTTGCAATTGGTGAATCTCCTTTTAAAGCAACACCCTATATTGTTTCCAATCTCCACTAGCTATTTCTTTATTTAGCAACTCCCCTTAATTTATATTAGCAAATTTAAAAACTTATATTAAGACGACCATTGAAGATTTGCTTTTAAAGTGTATAAGTGGATGGGCGATAGCAAAAACTTTTAGAAAGGAGTGATGAAAAGTGGAAAAAAATGAAGAGTATCCAACAACTGCACCAAAAAAGAAGCAAATAACTTATGAGAATGAGTCACTTTTTAAAAATGTCGTAGAAAGTTCCGTCAACAAGCATAAAGAAATGGAAAAAGCCAATATAGAAATTACCGGTGACGAAATCAAACAACAAAACGAAAACCTATAGAGCATCCTTCTCAAATACTAGAGAGAATAGTACTAATGCCTTCTGCTAGTATTTGAGAAGGAATCAAGTACAACAATCTAGCTGCAACCCTTTAAATACATAATCGAACAAATAAATCATACAATCATCCTTTTGAAATTCCATATCAGTTAATAACAAAAAAGACACCTTCCTTTACCGGTTTTATCATACCAATAAATGAAAATGTCTTTGGATTATTTAAACGAAATATTTATATTTATAGGATTAAAAAGAAGTTTGTTGGTTATCAATCACTACTGTAAAGACACCCCTAAACTCTCTAACCCCTTGATACACCAACCCTTAAGAAGCCACCAATTCAATACGGATTTTATCCGCAATCATCGCGATGAATTCTGAGTTAGTTGGTTTTGATTTTAGGTGGTGAACCGTGTAGCCGAACATTTGCGAGATGGATTCGTAATTGCCGCGGTTCCATGCTACTTCGATGGCGTGGCGGATTGCACGTTCTACACGTGAAGGCGTTGTGCCGAATTTTTTCGCAATTTCTGGATACAGAATTTTAGTAACGGAGCCTAATAATTCGATATCATAGTACACCATTTGAATGGCTTCTCTTAAATACGAGTAGCCTTTGATATGGGCTGGGACACCAATTTCTTTAATGATTGCTGTAATGGTTGTATCTAACTGACGTTGATTTACTTTAGCTTGTCCTTCTGGTTGAAGGATACTTTGCCTTTTTACACTTTCTGTTTTTTGTCCAGCACAGTGTAAGATTTTTTGCACAAGCTGTTCAAACTCAAACGGTTTCAACATAAAGTATGACGCACCATATGTTACCGCTTGTTTCATGACGTCTTCTTGTCCAAAAGCAGTAAGCATGATTACTTGCGTTTTTGCAAACGCATCATCGCTGTACATTGCCTCAAGAACGCCAAGGCCATCTAAATGCGGCATGATAATATCTAGAAGTAAAACGTCTGGATGAAATTCTTCTAACATTTTAATACAAAGTTTACCGTTTGGTGCAGTTGCTACTACTTCAATATCAGGATGATTTTCAAAAAACTGTTCCATCGTTCTGACTAAATCGCGGTTATCGTCGGCAATTGCCACTCTTACTTTCGCCAAAAAAATTCCCCCTTAGATTATAAACAACACATATTCTACTTTAATAGTATCCCATCTCAATTTATGCCACATATTTACCATACTTGACAACTCTATTTTCGACAATTTTTAGAAAAAACCTTTTTTTTGAGTAAAAATAATTATGTAGTATGATTGTTTCTTGTTTAATCGACATTTTCTAATAAAGAGTAAATCATAAAGTATTGCCCTCTTTATGTATTAGCTTTATTTTAATAAAAAAAAAGGAAAAAGACTATACTTTTCGAAAAATATAGTCTTTTCACCTCAATAACTTATTTAGGTTTTTTCTTTAACATCTCATTAACCGTAATCGCAGCACCCTTTGCCGGCTGTTCGACAAACATATGGGTCACTGCACCCACAAATTGTCCATCCTGAATCACAGGACTGCCGCTCATCCCCTGAAGAATCCCGCCTGTTTTTTCAAGCAGTTCTTTGTCGGTAACAACAAATTGCAAAAAATTCTCTTCAAGCTTTATAATTTCAATTTCAAATGCCTCTACTTCCGAACCTTCAATGGCTGTATATATTTCGGCTTTCCCTAACGCGATTTCCTCGTCTTTCATTATTTCAATGGGTTTGCGTAAATTGTTTTTCAATTCGCTTTCCCAGCTACCAAAAATACCATACAAATCATTCGACTTAACATTACCTAAACGAATGTTGTTATTTTCAATAACAGAAATTTTGTAGCCTGGATTACCTGGGCTGCTTTTCTTGATTTGTTCAATGGAGGCTAAAAAAATTGACCCATCTGTAAAATTAGGTGGTTCATTTAAAACACCATCAATTATTTGATGACCCAATGCGCCGTACTGCTTTGATTCCGGATCTATAAAGGTTAATGTCCCGATGCCATCCGTTTCATCTTTCAAGAAGGGCAAGATATTGTTTGCCTGTTCTTTTGTCAATGAAATATCACGTTGCTCTTGTGCTTTCTGTTTAACGGATAACGTAAGCTCGTTGGAGTTCAGTTGCTGCTTAATCTTATCAACGGACGTTACTTCTGTACCGTTTACTCCTTTGATTACGTCACCTTTCTTTAACCATTGACCATTTGGCAATAAAACATCATGGGCAACGTAAACAAATGGCAATTGTAACTGTATCCCGATTGATTCACCCATTGGAATTAATTTTTTCGCAAAAGCTTCAGCATTTGGCGATAAAATGAACACCATGAGTAATGTAAAAGTCAACAGATTACGCAAATGGCACTTCATAGTCCACCTCCTTTAAGATTTGTACATTTACTATGTGTCACTTGTACATCAATAATGAGAGGTAAATATTTGTCGTGAAGTATCTTAAAAAAGGTGGAATAAAGGAGTAGCTATTGTGTTAACTACTCCCCGTGCTACATTCGACAAATATTTTTAACGAAATTCAATTCATTTTCAAGCTAAACAACCATGTTTTTCATTTCTTGTTTGCGAACATCGGCAAGTTTTAAAAGCTCAGAAGCATGCTGTAAGGTAAGGTCCGTAATTTCGGAGCCACTCATCATGCGACTGATTTCTTCTACCCGATTTTGAATACCGATATTAGAAACGGTTGTATAAGTTCTATTTTGTTCCACCTGCTTACGAATTAGATAATGCTGATCTGCCATTGCCGCAACTTGTGGTAAATGGGAAATGCATAGTACTTGGGAAGAAATCGATATAGCAGCAATTTTTTCAGCTATCGCTTGTGCAACACGGCCACTGACACCAGTATCGACTTCATCAAAAATGATGGAAGTAATGCCGTTTGATGAAGAGAACATCGTTTTTAGCGCTAGCATAATTCGAGATAACTCTCCACCTGATGCAATTTTCGGTAAAGATTTAGGTGGTTCACCAACATTTGTTGATATATAGAATGATACATAGTCTTTCCCATTCAAATCAAAACTATGTAAGGTTTCAAAATTAACAATAAATTTCGCTTTTTCCATATGTAAATCACGCAATTGCTCCATGATGGCTTCACTTAATTTTAAAGCGCTTTGCTTTCTTATCTTGGTTAATGAAAGTGCGAGCTGCTCTAATTCTTCTTCCATTTTCTTTAATTTTTTCTCGTAATTCTGTATCGTCTCATCACGATTCTGTAATTGGATTAGTTCATCCTGGATTTTTTCAAAATAGCTTAAAATATCTTCAACAGTATTGCCATATTTTCTTTTCATCGTTTGGTATTGTGCCAATCGATGTTCAACTTCATTTAGACGCTCTGGATCAAATTCTAAATCATCAAGTACATTTTTGATTTGATATACAGCATCCTGCAATGCATAAAAAGCAGAGCTGACTGATTCAGATGATTCTTTAAATTGCTCATCTAGCTCGACAATATCTTCCAATGCATTCATCGCATCACCGATATTATCCAAGCCCTTTAATTCGCCGGAAATGGATTCGTAGGCAATATTAGCCCGTTCGAAAATTTTATGGAAATTTGATAAGCGTCTTCTTTCCTCAACTAGCTGCTCTTCTTCCCCAATTTTCAAATTGGCATCTTCTAGTTCGCTAATTTGGAACTGATAGAGATCAATCCGCTGTGCAAGTCTTTGTTCATCTAAACTAATGGAAGCAATCTCACGTTTAAAGTCTCGATAGGCTTGATATTTTTTTGTATATTGCTCCTTTACTTCCATAAGCTCAGCATGGGCAAAATGATCAAGTAAATAAATGTGTCTCTTCTCATCCATTAGCTCCTGACTTTCATGCTGTCCATGAATATCAATTAAAGTTGAACCAATTTCTCGAAGTATTGAAAGTGTGACTAATTTACCATTCACACGACAAACGCTTTTTCCATTTTCGTTAATATCCCTGCGAAGAATAATCATGCCCTCTTCACTTTCGATCCCGTATTCGTGCAGTTTCTCATAAATCGGGTGACTTTCATTTAAAATCATGAATAACCCTGTTAGCTCAGCTTTTTTTGCACCATGTCTAATAAACTCCAAGGAAGCTCGTCCACCCGCAAGCAAATGCACAGCGTCAATAATAATGGATTTACCTGCACCAGTTTCTCCAGTTAAAACAGTTAGTCCTTCTGAGAAATCCACAGTTAATTCATCAATGATTGCGAAGTTACGAATACTAAGTTCTTTCAACAAACATTTATCACCTCTTGAAATAGCTCATACATAACGTTTGGAGCTAAATAATCTATTTTGAATAAAAATTTACCCGTGCTGCACTTAAATTAAACCAATAATGCGTTCTTTAATCATTTCGCGATCTTCTTCACGGCGGCAGATGATGAGGATTGTATCATCTCCAGAAAGCGTTCCTAATATTTCTTGCCATTCAAGATGATCTATTAATACCGCTATCGCATTTCCGTTGCCAGGCAAAGATTTTAGCATTAAAAAATGGGCAACTCCATCAATACTTACAAAGGAATCTGCTAGTGCTCGCTGCAGTTTTTGCAGGGGATTAAAACGTTGATCTGCCGGCAAGCTGTATTTATAACGGCCATCTTGCAGCGGCACTTTTACTAAATGCAATTCTTTTATATCACGTGAAACGGTTGCTTGCGTTACATTATACCCAGCTTGCTTTAAACGGTCTACTAAGTCATCCTGTGTTTCAATTTCATTATTTGTTACAAGTTCTCGAATGCGCATATGGCGTTGACCTTTATTCATTCCATTCACCTCATATGAATATTTATGTATATTTATACTAACATTTCATGTGTAAATCCACAAGAAAAAGTGGATAGCCCTAATTTCTAGAGGCTTCCACTTTAAACATTGCAATTATTTTAATTCATTATGTGCTAATTCTACTACTTCTTTAAAGTTTGTAAATGACTCGATTTCTTGTGTTTCTTTAGGATTTACCAAATGGAATAAAAATTCAATATTTCCTTCTCCACCTGTAATAGGAGAATAGGATGCATTCTTAACAACAAATCCAATTTTTGCAGCCATATTTGCTGTTTCTTCCAGCACATCTAAATGTACTTTCGGATCACGAACAATCCCCTTTTTCCCAACATTTTCTCTTCCTGCTTCGAATTGAGGCTTTACTAAAGCCATGACATCTCCACCAGGTATTAAAATTGTTTTTAGCACGGGCAAAATAAGAGATAACGAAATGAATGACACATCAATTGTTGCAAATTCCGGTAAGCCTTCTGTAAAATCCTCAGGCTTTGAATATCGAAAATTTGTTTTTTCCATAACGGTTACGCGTTCGTCAGAGCGAATTTTCCAAGCTAACTGATTCGAGCCTACATCAAGTGCATAACAATGCTTTGCTCCATTTTGCAGAGCACAATCGGTAAATCCACCTGTTGAAGACCCAATATCAAGCATTAGCTTATCCTTAACCGACATATCAAAAATTTCTAAAGCCTTCTCAAGCTTCAGTCCCCCACGACTGACATATTTCAGCTGGGAGCCCTTTACTTGAAGCGGCGCATCGATTGAAATTTTTTCGCCCGCTTTATCGATTCTTGTTTCATTTGAATAAACAAGACCGGCCATAATCGAACGTTTTGCTTTCTCGCGAGTTTCACATAAGCCTCTTTCGACAAGCAAAATGTCTACTCGTTCTTTTATTTGTTTTGTCATACTAATTTCGTTCCTATTACTTTGTCGCTCTTTACTAATTGCTGAATACGAGCAACTGCATCCTCTTTTGTTAGATGAATCTCTTCCAAAAGCTGGTCAACGTTTCCTTGTTCGATAAACTGATCAGGAATTCCCATACGGTCCACTTGTGCATCATAATACATATTTTCGCTAGCGAATTCCAGTACTGAACTGCCAAAGCCGCCTTGCAAGATTGCTTCTTCAATCGTTAAAATTGGCATTTTCTTAGCAAACAATTCGTGAAGCATCCCTTCATCAAGGGGTTTGATAAATCGTGCGTTTACAACTTTCACATCAATGCCTTGGGCTGCTAATTCTGTAGCCGCTTCCATAGCCATCGGAATAGTTGTACCAAATGTTAAAATGCAAGCATCTTTGCCCTCTTTTAGCACTTCCCAGCTGCCGATTGGAATGGATTTCATTTCATCGTCCACATGCACACCTAAACCATTTCCACGAGGATAACGCAGTGCAATCGGTCCATCATTGTATTCAAAGGCAGTCTTTACCATATGTTGTCCTTCGTTTTCATCTTTTGGCATCATGATTACCATGTTTGGCAAATGACGAAGGAAGGAAATATCAAATACACCCTGATGTGTTTCACCATCTGCTCCGACCAAGCCAGAACGATCGATTCCGATTACAACATTCAGGTTAGGTCTAGCAATATCATGCAATACTTGATCATATGCACGTTGAAGGAAAGTCGAATAAATTGCTAAATAAGGCTTCATCCCTTGTGTTGCAATTCCAGCAGCCATTGTTGTTGCATGCTGTTCTGCAATCCCTACATCGAAGAAACGATTCGGGAAGTCCCGCTGAATTCCTTCCATCTTGGAACCCACTGGCATCGCCGGTGTAATGGCAACAATACGTTCTTCATTTTCCATTAGCTTACGAACAGAATCAGATATTAAATTACTCCAGCCTGGCCCTTTTGCCTTGGATTTAACAAAGTCGCCGGTTTCCATTTTATAAGGACCTGTTCCATGCCAAGTACCAACTGTATCTTCTTCGGCTGGTTTATAGCCTTTCCCTTTTTTCGTAATTACGTGTACGATAACCGGGCCTTTGACTTTTTTCGCATATTCCAATGTTTTTTCCAACGCTTCAAAATCATGCCCATCGATTGGCCCCAAATATTTGAAGCCCATTTCTTCAAAGAAGACACCAGAAACAACCAAGTATTTCAAGCTATCTTTTACTCGTTCAGCCGTGCTGGCAACTTTTCCGCCTAATAGAGGAATTTTCTTCATAAGGACTTCTAATTCTTCTTTGGCTTTTGAGTATTCTTTTGCAGTACGCAAACGGCCAAGAATATTGTGAAGTGCCCCTACGTTTGGCGCAATCGACATTTCATTATCATTTAAGATAACGATCATATTCTTTTTCTCATGACCGATATGGTTTAGTGCTTCTAATGCCATCCCGCCAGTTAAAGCACCATCACCGATAATCGGTACTACATAATTGTTTTCCTTCTTAATATCACGAGCAATAGCCATTCCCATGGCCGCAGAAAGAGATGTCGAACTATGACCTGTTTCCCATTCGTCATGTTCACTTTCCAATCTTTTTGGAAATCCGCTTAGTCCTTTATATTGACGTAATGAATCAAACTGATTAGCACGACCAGTTAAAATTTTATGAACATATGCTTGATGTCCTACATCCCATAAGAATTTATCCTTTGGACTATTAAAGGCCTTATGCAAAGCAATCGTTAATTCTACAACACCAAGGTTAGGGCCAATATGTCCCCCTGTAATCGAACATTTTTCGATTAAGAAAGAGCGAATCTCACGACTTAATGATTCAAGCTCTTTATTCGTCATATTTTTCAAAAAGGATGGACTAGTAATTTTAGTTAAATCCATCTCTCACACACCTTTTCATCATAATTTCTACGAAAAATAAAGGCGGCTCGTTCAACCCTGACAAAAACCGGTGCTTCCACGAGAATGCTGCCATGCGTGGAGGGAACCCCTAGTTTATCGATAGAGTTAGCCGCCGTAGTTAGACAACTAATAAATACGTATTTACTATTATAGCAGTGAAAACGCGTATTCAAAAGAATTTCCTATAATTACTTGTTTCTTTTCACAATATATTTAGCAAATTCTTCTAATAAAAACGTGTTTTTCTCTATTTTTTCTAGTGCATTTATCGCTTGAATATAATGCTCTTCCAGTTTATCCTTTGCTCCTTCTAATGTTAAAAGGGCTGGATATGTGCTCTTATGGCTTTCAACATCTTTACCTGCAGTTTTTCCTAATTCTTCGGTAGTACCAACGATATCTAAAATATCATCTTGAATTTGGAATGCCAAGCCAATATGATGTGCATATTCTACTAGCGCTTCTCTTTCTTCCATTGAAGCATCACTTAAAACTGCACCAGATTCTATACTAAATCGTAAAATTGCACCTGTTTTGTTGACATGAACATGTTCTAGCTCCGGTAAATTTAAACGGCGGCTTTCCCCGTCAATATCTAATACCTGCCCACCGACCATACCTTCCGCACCAGAAGCAATACTTAGTAAGTTGATGAGCTCCACTTTTTTATGGGGTTCGACCTGCTCCATTCTCGCAAGCACACCAAAACTCAAAGTATTTAATGCATCTCCTGCAAGTGTCGCTAAAGCTTCTCCATAAACTACATGGTTTGTTGGTTTTCCACGTCTCATATCGTCATTATCCATACTTGGCAGATCATCATGGATAAGAGAATATGTATGGATCATTTCTACTGCTGCACCGACTGTAAGAGCTTCTTGTTGCTTATTATGAAACATTTCGCATACTGCTAATACAAAAAGTGGCCGAATTCTTTTCCCGCCCGCTTTTAAAGAATAGAGCATGGATTCCTTTAAACTTTCCGGTGCTTTAATACGTTCAACCAATGCATAGAGCTCTGCTTCAATTTTAGGTAAATTGTCAGCAATAAATTGCTTTAAATCATTTGTCATAACTATTCCACTCCGTTTGTAGGTTCAAATGGCTGTTTTTCGCC
Organism: Lysinibacillus fusiformis; assembly: GCA_030027265.1. Taxonomy (GTDB): domain Bacteria; phylum Bacillota; class Bacilli; order Bacillales_A; family Planococcaceae; genus Ureibacillus; species Ureibacillus fusiformis_A. The sequence continues at coordinate 167,282 of JASENG010000006.1, forward strand.
TTGATCGTTCACAATCGATATTAATTGATTTTCTGCATTTGAAAGCTTTTGATGACAATAATGGGATAATTCCATGCCTTTTTTGTATAAATCAATCGCTTCTTCTAAAGGAACATCACCTAGTTCAAGTTTGCGTACAATTTCTTCTAGTTCCGACATTGCCTCTGCAAATGGTTGCTGTTTTTCCATGTGCTATTCCACTCCTTTTTGTTCCAGCGTGTTTAAGATTTTCGCTTGTGCTTTCCCATCATGGAAATGAATCGTGATTTCATCATCTGTTGAAAGTTTTGTAATAGAATTCACTACTTGTTCGTCCTTATAGGCGACACTGTAGCCTCTCGTCATAATAGCAAGAGGATTTAACGCTTCTAAAGTACGAATATTCGATATATAATGATCCTTCTTTTTGTCTAGCAGCGATGAGATTGAACGATTAAGCATTCTTTTCATCTGCTCAATTTGCTTATGATTTGATTGAATCGCATAAAGCGGTGAATGCAGCTTTATGGCACTTACATGCTTTTGCAGCTCGTTCGATTTTTTCATTAAATACATTTGAGATGCTCTACCCAATTGCATATCTAATTGAATGACCCTCTCTGTAAAGGGACGATAAAGACGTTCAGGAGTTGCTAAAGGATAGGCATTTTGCAATTTATTTAAACGGTGTCTTTCATGCTGCAATCTTTGCGATGTCATTTGATGCAGCTGAGATCTGCTTCTTAATAAATGCTGGATTAGTTCATGCTGGTTGGGAACCGCTAATTCTGCAGCAGCTGTTGGCGTTGGTGCACGAAGGTCCGCCACATAATCAGCAATAGTTGTATCTGTTTCATGCCCAACCGCACTTATGATTGGAATGCGGCTTTCAAAAATGGCTCTTGCGACACTTTCTTCGTTAAAAGCCCATAAATCCTCGATAGATCCCCCACCACGACCTACTATTAAAACGTCGCATAATTGTTGCTTGTTCGCCAGGCGAATATTTTCAACAATATTTGGGGCTGCATAATCCCCCTGAACAATGGTTGAATAAATGACAATTTCCGCTAATGGATACCGCCTTGAAATCGTTGTACATATATCTCGAATAGCAGCACCTGTTGTCGCAGTCAGGACACCTACTGTTTTTGGAAATTTAGGAATAGGCTGCTTGAAATTTGGATTAAATAACCCTTCTTTTAGAAGCTGTTCTTTTAATTGATTGAATGCAACGAACAGGCCGCCTACTCCATCCGGCTCCATCGTATGGGCATATAGTTGGTAATTTCCTGCCGATTCATAGACAGAAATCTCACCGCGAATAAACACCTGCATTCCTTCCTCGGGTTTGAATTTCAATTTACTTGCCTGTGTCCGAAACATGGCAGCATTAATTCTTGCGCTCGTGTCTTTTAATGTAAAGTAAATATGGCCCGAACTATGTATTTTGACATTCGAAAGCTCGCCTTTTACATACACGTCACGTAAATGTGGATCGGCATCAAATTTTCTTTTGATATATTTCGTTAATGCATTAACGGTTAAATAAGAAGACGTTGTCATATGTACGGCTCCTTCATTGAAAGATTAGAGATTTCCCCATTGAATAATACGAATTTCGAAAGCCATTCAAAATTCTTTGTTCTTCAAAATAAAAACTGTTTCTCTTTTAGAAAATCATAACTTGTCCTTTTAGGATGGGCCAAATGATGATTTCCCTATGCGGATTTCGAATTTTTGCCATTCATATCCGCGCAGAAAAACAGCTTCTGTTCTAAATATTTTACATTTCTTTTACCTTTTTGTCCTGTAAAAGCGATTCTTGTGCAGCCTGTACTGTGTTATACAGAAGCATAGTAATCGTCATTGGACCGACGCCACCAGGAACAGGTGTAATATGGGATGCAATTTGCTCTGCTTGTGCAAAATCAACATCTCCAACCAATTTATTGTTTTCATCGCGATTAATCCCCACATCAATTACAACAGCACCAGGTTTAATATGTTCTTTTGTGATAAAGTTTGGTCGCCCAACAGCTGCTACTAAAATATCAGCTTGTTTTGTAATAGATGGCAGATCAGGTGTTTTTGAATGTGTGTATGTAACAGTAGCATCTTTTTGAAGCAATAATTGCCCCATTGGTTTGCCCACAATATGGCTTCTTCCAACGATAACGGCATGTTTGCCCGCAATATCAATTCCAGAGTATTCCAGCAATTTCAGAACGCCAAATGGAGTACATGGTAAAAAAGTTTCTTGTCCCAGCATCATTTTCCCTACACTGACAGGAGAAAAACCATCAACATCTTTTTCTGGTGAAATCGTTGCAATGACTTTGTCTTCATTGATGTGTTTAGGCAATGGCAGCTGCACTAAAATTCCGTGAATGCTCTCGCTATTATTCAGTGAACGAATTTGTTCCAGCAATTCTTCTTCCGACACTTCTTCCGGCAATTTGATTAGCTCAGAATAAATGCCGATTGCTTCACAGGATTTTTGCTTATTACGCACATAAGTTTGTGACGCAGGATTGTCACCTACTAGAATTACAGCCAAACCAGGTGTGACACCTTGGCTTTTTAGCTTTGTTACTTGTTCAGCTACAGATTTCCGGATTTCTTGCCCAATTTCTTTTCCATTAATAATTGCACTCGACATCTTCTGTTACATCCTTTCAAACGACTATTGTAGTGTGAATTTAGATAGTACACCGTTTACGAACTTGCTGGATTTTTCATCACCGAATGTTTTGCAAAGCTCAATGGCTTCATTTAACACGACGCGGTTAGGAGTATCCTGCATATATTGTAGTTCGTATAAAGCAATTCTTAAAACGGTTCTTTCTATTTTAGGTAAACGGCCTAATGACCAATTTTCTAAGTTTTTAGTTAGTTGCTCATCAATTTCTTGTAAGTTTTCAGTCACTCCATGTACTAATTTTTCAAAAAAAGTATCTGACTCCTCTTCGTTTAGTACGTGGCTAATGGCTTCCTGTAATGTTAGATCTGTGTTATCTAACTGAAACAGTACTTGCACTGCTTTTTCGCGCGCATCATGTCGTTTCATGTATAAATCTCCTTCATTGGTAACATTAGTTTTTATAATAACATATTTTAACTAAACTATCACAGCTTCAAACGAACTTTTGAAAAATAGCAATAACAAAAGCAAAATTCTAGTTAAAAGTCCGATTTTTATAATATCGTTATCCTTCTTTTTCTATTTTTTCCATAAAACATCACAAATAGACCGCATTTTATATCAAATGCGGCCATGGATTTCTTATTTGAATATTTGTGCAGCTTTTACTGCTTTTTGCCAACCTTTATATAAAGAAACTTGTTTTGCTGCATCCATTTGCGGCTCAAACCTTGTTTCCACATTCCAATGCTTTGCGATGGCTTCTTTACTTTCCCAGAAGCCTACTGCAATTCCAGCTAAATATGCTGCACCTAGAGCTGTTGTTTCATTAATAGCCGGTCTCTCAACTGGTACATTCAATATATCCGATTGAAATTGCATGAGGAAATTGTTTTTCACCACACCACCATCAACACGCAATGATTTTAATGAGATTTCTGAATCGGCTTCCATTGCACCAAGAACATCCTTAGTTTGATAGGCCAAGGATTCCAATGTGGCACGAATAAAATGCTCCTTTGCCGTTCCACGCGTTAAACCAAATACAGCACCTCTTACATCACTATCCCAATAAGGTGTTCCCAGACCTACAAAAGCAGGAACGACATAGACACCATCGGCACTTGTCACTTTTTGTGCATATCTTTCACTTTCGGCAGAATCTCGAAGCATACGCAGCCCATCCCTTAGCCACTGAATTGCAGATCCGGCAACAAAAATGCTTCCTTCCAGGGCATACTCTACTTTTCCATCAATGCCCCAAGCTATAGTAGTTAATAGGCCATGTTTAGAATGGACGGCTTTATCCCCGGTATTCATCAACATAAAGCATCCAGTGCCGTACGTATTTTTAACCATCCCCGATTCAAAGCAGGCTTGACCAAATAGTGCTGCCTGTTGGTCCCCGGCAATCCCGGATATCGGAACTTCAACGCCAAAGAAATGCTTTTTCGAAACATGTCCGTAAATCTCTGAAGACGGTCGAACTTCCGGCAGCATAGATGCTGGGACCCCCAGAATATTCAATAGTTCTTCATCCCATTTAAGTTCGTGTATATTATACATTAGTGTACGGGAGGCATTTGTATAATCTGTAACATGAACCTTGCCTTCGGTTAGCTTCCAAATAATCCAGCTATCAATAGTTCCGAATAATAGTTCCCCTTTTTCGCTCTTTTCTTTTGCCCCTTCTACATTTTCTAGGATCCATTTCACTTTTGTACCTGAAAAATAAGCATCTATCAGCAAACCGGTTTTTTTGCGAAATAAATCCCCTAGCCCGGCTTCATTTAATTCATTGCAGATTTCAGCTGTTTGACGTGATTGCCAGACGATGGCATTGTAGATAGGCTTTCCTGTAATTCTATCCCACACTACCGTTGTTTCCCTTTGATTTGTAATCCCGATTCCCGCAATTTGTTCCGGTCGAATATTTTTTTCTGTTAAAACGGTTGCAATCACCGAAAGGATCGAGCTCCAAATTTCGTTTGCATTATGCTCAACCCATCCTGCCTGCGGGAAGTATTGCTTGAATTCCCTCTGGGAAACATGCTCCACATTTCCTTCCTTATTAAAAAGAATCGCTCTTGAGCTTGTCGTTCCTTGGTCTAAAGATAAAATATATTGTTCCATCTGCTTTCCCCTTCCAAGTCAGATTTATGTAAAGTGCAGAATGTATAAATCTACAACATCCTATTCCCTCTATTATCAAGAATAAATTTCAAAAAGTAAAAAAATAAAAACCCAAAAAGAGCATGTCCTTATAGACATACTCTTTGAGTGTAGATTTTATCCCTATTGAAGATGCTTGGAAAAGCAGGATTATAATGCCACTTGATAACTTTAGTGGTTACGATTTGCCGCCTCATCTTGAACTTCTTCTCTTAACCCTTCAACCGCCTCTTTGCGACGTTTGTTTTTTCCTTGAATCTTCGCTTTTTCCTCTGGATTCGAAAAGGCAAGTGTCTCTTCTGCAGCTTCAATATTTTCTAATGTATTTTGGATGGTTGCTTGTAATTTCTCTACATTATCCGATCTGTCATCTGGCTTTGATTGATTATACTTTGTCATAGCTAATTACTTTCCTCCCTCTTTGTATTAAAAATACGGACTTAGTTTGGTTTCATTTAATAGGTCTATTCGTTTAAAAGGTCGTTCGCATTTGGCAAAAAAAATACCACAATGGCTATTTTTTGCCTTTGTGGTATTGTGCATTCAATAATTATACTTCTTCTTCTTTTGCTTGCTCAAATTGAATCGCTGTAATATGAACATTTACTTCGTTCGTATCGATTGATGTCATATTAAAGATTGCCTGTCTTATTACAGTTTGAATTTCCTTTGCTACTTTCGGGATAGAATAGCCATATTTTACTGAACAATATACATCGATTGCGATTTGACCATCTTCTGTAATTGTCGCCTTGACACCTTTGGAGTGTACCTTTTTCCCAAAACGTTCAGCAACGCCAGATGCAAAATTGCCTCGTGTTGCAGCAACACCATCGATTTCAGTTGTAGCGATTCCAGCAATCACTTCAATAACTTCAGGCGCTACTTCTATTTGACCAAGTTCTTCTTTACCAGAAGGAGTTGGTTGTATGAAAGCTTTTGTTACTTTCTCAGCCATCTTCTTCATCCTCTCTTACTTCATAAATCTGACTGCAATAAATTTAAAACGACAGTAGTTTACAAAGACTTCTATTTGAATTTCATTATACACCATTTTTCTCCAGAACGCTTATTACGAACACAGATTATTTCTAATATTTTATTAAGCGTTTTTCCATACGCTTGATAGCAGTTCGTATGATTTTTTTCGATCTTCTATATGGTAAATGGGACTATTGATCATTAGTTCATCGATTTCGCGATGACGGATAAATTCCAGTAATTCATGATAGACCTTTTCTTTTGACCCATAGAATGTATATTTTAATTGTTGGTGCACGACTTTCTTTTGATCTTCTGTCCAAAGTTCAGCCATATCTCTTGGAGCTTGAGTTTTCCCTCTTTTGCCCTGGATAATGCCTAAAAATTGCTGGAACAGAGTGCTGGCCATAAACTCGGCCTGTTCGTCTGTATCTGCTACAATTCCATTGACAGCAACCATCGCATAAGGCTTATCAAGTACATCGGATGGTTTAAAATTCCTTCTATAAGTAGCTAATGCATCATCCATTAAATCAGGAGCAAAATGACTTGCGAAGGAATATGGCAAGCCTAGCTGCCCTGCGAGTTGCGCACTATAAAGACTTGAACCAAGCAGCCACACAGGAATGGTCATCCCTTTACCAGGAACTGCAATTACAGGTCGTTCGATATCTTCAAAGTAGCCTCTTAACTCTTCAACTAAACGGTCAAATTCATATGCACCCCGATCATCCCGACGTAAAGCCCGAGCCGTTAACATATCGGAACCAGGCGCTCTTCCTAAACCTAAATCTATTCGCCCTGGATACATGGACTCTAATGTACCAAATTGCTCGGCAACCATCAATGGAGCATGGTTTGGCAGCATGATCCCACCAGAGCCAACACGGATTGTTTTAGTATGTGCTGCTAAATATCCGATTAAGACGGCAGTTGCTGAACTTGCAATACCTTGCATATTATGGTGTTCAGCCACCCAATAACGATGATAGCCATAGTTTTCAACGGCTTGAATTAATTCACGACTATTTTGAAATGACTCAGCAGGCGTACTTCCTTCCAGTACTGGCGCTAAATCAAGTACAGATAATTTCGGCAACAAAATGTCTCCCCCTCTCATTCCTACTAAGTATAAATCGAACACAATCAGGATTCATTTATTTTAACTCGGCACCCGATAAAATAAGTTAGTGTTAAAAAAATTCTACTATTCAAAGGTGGTTTGCCGTCTAACGTAACGGTACTCGCAGCTCAAATTTGCAGTTCATCTGCTTGATGAACTGCATTCTTCATCAAATTCGTTAGCGAAATGTCTTTCATTCGCCCGATGAACTGCATTCTACTCCAAATTCGTTAGCGAAATGTCTTTCATTCGCCCGATGAACTGTATTCTACATCAATTCTGTTAGCGAAACGACTTTCATTCGCCCGATGAACTGCATTCTACATCAATTCTGTTAGCGAAACGACTTTCATTCATTCGCCCGATGAACTTTTAAGGTAGCACAAATTGGTTTGCCAGTTGTTCTTCTTCCCTCATAATTGGGTTTACATAATTTTCTAAAAAAAAAATGCCCTTCACCTAGCTGATGAAGGGCATTTCCGTTTTTATGCGATTATTTTGAAGTGATTTCTTCTTTTTTAGAAGTATTTAAGATGTCATTTTCTTCAAGGAATTTCGTATTGAACTTTCCTGATTGGAAAACTTCATTATTCATTAGCGCTTCGTGGAAAGGAATTGTCGTGTGAATTCCAGGTCCTTCTACTTCAAACTCACTTAAGGCACGATTCATTTTTGCGATTGCTTCTTCGCGCGTGTCAGCATGAACAATCAATTTGGCAACCATTGAGTCATAATATGGCGGGATTGTATAGCCTGCATATACCGCAGAATCAATTCGCACACCATAGCCTCCAGGAGTGATATAAGTTTCAACAGTACCTGCTGAAGGCATAAAGTTTTTATAAGCATTTTCAGCGTTAATACGGCACTCGATCGCCCAGCCATTAATTTTGATATCTTCTTGTGCAAATGGAAGAGCTTCACCAGCAGCAATCTTAAGCTGTTGTTGAACTAAATCCACACCTGTAATCATTTCTGTAACAGGGTGCTCTACTTGGATACGCGTATTCATTTCCATGAAGTAGAATTTGTCTGCTTGGTAGTCATAAATAAATTCAATCGTACCCGCTCCTTCATATTGACAAGCTTCTGCAGCCTTAACAGCAGCAGCACCCATTTCCGCACGGCGTTCTTCAGAAAGTGCTGGCGATGGAGCTTCCTCTACAAGCTTTTGCATACGGCGTTGTACAGTACAGTCACGTTCACCTAAATGAACCACATTACCATGTGAATCTGCTAGCACTTGGATTTCACAGTGGCGGAAGTACTCGATGAATTTTTCTAAATATACACCAGGATTACCAAAAGCAGCCGCTGCTTCTTTTTGTGTAATCTCGATGCCTTTTACTAATTCTTCTTCACTTCGTGCAACACGGATTCCTTTACCGCCACCGCCGGCAGTTGCTTTAATGATGACTGGGTATCCAATTTCGCTCGCCCATTTTTTACCTGTTTCAATATCTGGGACAATGCCTGTACCTGGAACAAGCGGTACGCCTGCTTCTTCCATCGTACTGCGGGCAACGTCCTTAATGCCCATTATTTTGATGGAATCAGAAGATGGGCCGATAAATTTAATCCCTGCTGTTTCACAGCTTTCAGCGAAATCTGCATTTTCAGCCAAGAAACCATACCCTGGATGAATTCCGTCTACCCCAGTTTTTTGTGCTACCCCTAAAACAGCCGGGAAGCTTAGGTATGAATCCTTTGATAATTTCGGTCCAATACAGTAGGCTTCATCTGCTAATTTAACGTGAAGCGCGTTGCTGTCTGCTTCTGAATAAACGGCAACTGTTTCAATGCCTAGTTCTTTACATGCACGAATGATACGTACTGCAATTTCACCGCGGTTTGCAATTAATACTTTTTTCATGATGAAAGCACCCCTTACTCAGGTTTCACTAGGAATAGTGGTTGTCCGTATTCAACTAATTGACCATCTTGCACTAAAATTTCAACGATTTCACCTTTGATTTCGGCTTCAATTTCATTGAAAAGTTTCATTGCTTCAACGATACATACAATTGTTTCTTCTCCAACTTGATCTCCTGCTTTCACATAAACAGGTGCATCTGGGGATGGAGATTGATAGAACGTTCCCACCATCGGAGAAGTAATTTTATGTAATGACGAATCATCTACATTTACAGGAGCTATTTTTTCCTCCACTTTAACTACTTCCGCTTTTGGAGCTTCCACAACAGCAGGAGCTGCAGCTGGTGCAACTGGTTGTACGGCAGCAGCAGTTTCTTTAGCAGGTACTACTACTTCTGAAACAACACCGTTATTCTTTTTTAGTTTTAGTTTAGCCCCATCATTTTCATAGACGAATTCTTCAATTGAAGAACTATCTACTAATTTAATAATTTCTCTCAATTCTTGTACTTTAAACATGAAAACACCCCTAATGTTTTATTAACTACAAATACCATTTTATATTTTTTTAATTCTTTTTGAAATACATAAATAGATTTTTATTGAAAAACATGAAAAAACAGTGCTTTCGTTGCTTAAACGAACGCACTGCGCAATTTCTGTTAATCACAATTATATATAGTCGTTTCAAATTATTATTACATTAATAATAGTTTGATTCAGGATTTACAGTTACTACTGCATCCTCAATTTCTGACATTACGATGAAGACAATTTCATTTGCCTGTTTAGCTGATAAATCTTCCGCTAATACTGAAACCGCTACTTTATTATCATCATTTATGCGAACTAATGCATCTGAATAACCAAGATTTTCGATTAGCATTTCAAGCATTGACTCGGATGATTCTGTTTCGATTAATGCGTTCATTTGGTTATACATGTCATTTTTCTCTTCTGCTGTAAAATCACCTGATGCAATTTTTTCTGTTAACTGAGTTCTAAGCTGATCACGTTCATTGCTTGCTTCCATTCTCATTTCATCGAATAGATAGCTTTCTGAAGTTGTCGTTGTAATCTCTTCTTCAGACACTCCTGTTAAAGTTGTTTCTTGTAATGTATCATCTGTAAAAATAGTTGTTAAATCCACATTTCGATTTGGTTCAAATACATAATAAACTGAAATGACAGCCGCCAAGCTTAGTAGCGTTAATAACCATACGGTTCTTCTTTTTACTTTCATTGTTCATCTCCTCTATTCTCCATAGGTACAATCATAATTCTGTGAGTAGGCATTTGCATGACTCTACTAATAGTTTCTAAAAGTTGCTTTTTAATAGCTGGGTTAGACGCCCCTTCCGATACAACGAGCAATCCTGATACATTTTTTTCTTTTTCACTTGAACTTAAATAGCCATTCAGTAAACTATCCGAGTCATTTTCGGCCGGACTTTCTGTTCCATAATGGAAATAAACCTTTACTTGTCCAACGCCTTGAATCTGACCGAGGGCTTGTTCAAGTCTTGCTTCTTCTCCTGAAGATGTTGAAGATTGCTCTTCATTTGAATCATTCAACGTAACAGAAATGTACGCAATGAACACTAATACTGCAATCGGAATAAAGATTAATTTTTGTTTTGTCCATTTCTTTTCCACCTCACGTTTTCTTAGCGCCCCCTTTCTTTCAAATACGCCTCAGAGTATTTCAAAAAGGCTTACTTTGTTCAGCTTCAAAAATTTTTCGTTTGAATTTCACATGCACTCTAGATGTATGGAGCTTTGACTTGAACAAAGTATACTGTTTCAACACATTGTATGAAGCTAGTCCAAACTCTATGCTTTAGAGTTTAAGAAAATCTAACATTGTTGTTAAAAAAATTAATAAGGTTGCTAGTTTCACATAGACCAGAATGTCTTTTTCATCTGCCAGAAGTAGTAAACATTTTCCTATTAGAATAATAGCTATAAGTTTGATCAAAAGCTTTTTCCCACCCCTAGTTGCATAATGACCATTAATATCAACCAAATAAAGACAAAAGCGATACCGAGTAGAATAGCAACTGCACAAAGCAGCAGCAGCGACTTTCCTACATCATCCAACAATCCGCTGATTGTACTTCCCGTAAAAGGTTCAACTATCGCAGCAATAAACTTAAAAGTTAAAGCATGGATTAGCAGTCTGCCTGCTGGATAGAAGGAAGCCCCCCAAAAAGCACTCATAGCACCAAAGCCTACTACTGTTGTCGCAGTAGATTGATATTTATGAAAAATAGAAAATCCCTCGACAATAAGTGAACCTACAATTGGAACGGTTTGCTCGATTACTTTCTTGATCGGGCTTGCGATGGCTTGGTCAATCGTAAAGAATGCAACGCCCGTAAAAGAAAGAACTGTAACCATCGCTATAAGAGAAGCAGTTATTAAGGTCATTACTGTTCCCCTTATTAACTCAGAAGCCTTCGAAAATGAAATATCCTGGATAAACCTTGTACAAAAATCGAGTATCAGCGCCACAGTGATGGCTGGTATCAAGATTTTTTTACAAAGCAAAATCAGAAATTCAAAAATAAAAAGGATAATCGGGCTCCATGCGATAAATGAAAATACCGAATTTAGCACAACTAAAAGAGAAGTTAAAATTGGCGTAATTGCTAAAAAGAAATCAGAAGCAACATTGACTAAGTCTCCCATTAAGGAGAATGCATCCATCACAGTTTGTCCCAGTGTTAAAACGAGAATAATCACAAATAATGTATCTGCAAAAGTTTTAAACTTCGGAACAAACGCTTCAACAATTAAAAATAGAATGGTATAGGTCAAGATTAAAATGATGGATTGTCCAGCAATTTTCAATGGGTCTAAAAAGATATTTAGTATTTCATGCATTGGCGTGTAGCCCCTTACTGAAGCTTTTCTAAAATTGACGATAAATTTGACAATATTTTTCCTAGTTCGCTAGTCCAATAAAATAACAGCACAATACGAATCGAGAACATTACGAGTTCGCCAAATGTTTCATATTCCTCTTCTTTAAAAATCGATTGAAAGAACAAACCTAGTTGATAAAAAAGTGCAGAGTACACAAGTTGAGGTACATAAGGCACTGATTGCACATATGAAAGGAGCTGCTCTATAAAAGGAATAGTGAGCATCGACAGCAAGAAATATAATAGGACGAAAAAGAAGATAACGACTATTAATCCGTGTAGTTTGTCGATTGTTTCTTTGATAAACATTAAAAGTAGCATTAGAATTACAGCGTAAATTAAAAATGTCATAGCTTAACCTAATTTAAATTTAGCCATTGGAAGAATGTAAGAATATCGCCAAAGAAAAGCCGTAAAAATCGTATTAGTTCTGCAGTGATATACAAATATGCGATAAAAAATATAAAAAATGAATATTCCTTTTTGCCGGTTTGCTCGAAGAAAACATGAAGCAAAGCAATAACGAGCCCTACTCCTGCTACTCGCAAAACGTCCTGTAACTCCATCACGACGCCTCCTTGTGTAAGGCAATATATGAGCTTGTTCAAAAAAATAGACCTTATCTGCATTTAGAAATCTTGGAGCAAAGCCTTTGATGCGCTTATACAGATGACAAAAACTATTTTAATGTGCAAAAAAGCCATCTAATAGTAAGATGACTTTCCATACAACTTTATTATTTAAACTCCCCTATTATGAATCATTCTCCGATTAGTTTTAAAACTTTTAACGACAATTTAATTGCAAGAAAAAAGAGTGTAGACAAAGTCTAATTGACTCTTGTCTACACTCTAAAATATCAAACTATTTTAAGCCTTATGCACGTGATACGTAAGATCCATCAGTAGTATTGATAATTAATTTGTCTCCTTCGTTTACGAAGAATGGTACGTTTACCATTAAACCAGTTTGCATTTTCGCTGGTTTTGTACCGCCTGAAGCTGTATCACCTTTAATGCCTGGTTCTGTTTCAGCAACTTCAAGAACTACTGTATTTGGCAATTCAACACCAAGCATTTCACCTTGGTAAGATTGAATGTGAACTTCCATATTCTCAAGAAGATATTTTAACTCTTCTTCAATTTGTACTCCTGCAAGTTCAGTTTGCTCATATGATTCCATATCCATAAATACGTGAGAATCACCTTGTGCATATAGGTATTGCATTTTACGGTTATCGATTTGAGCTTTCTCTACTTTTTCACCGGCACGGAAAGTTTTTTCTGTTACGTTGCCATTTCTTAGGTTACGCAATTTAGAACGCACGAATGCTGCACCTTTCCCTGGTTTAACGTGTTGGAAATCCAATACGCGGTATAATTGGCCATCAATTTCAACTGTAAGGCCAGTACGGAAATCATTAACTGAAATCATAGTTGTAGTTCCTCCATTATAAAATAATTAATTCTTTGTTTGAATGAGTTAATTTTTCATTACCTGTTTCTGTGATTAAAATATCATCTTCAATACGAACTCCGCCAATACCTGGCAAATAAATGCCCGGTTCAATTGTCACAACCATGTTCGGTTCTAAAACTGAGCTAGATCTTGATGAAAGTGCTGGACCTTCATGCACTTCTAAACCGATTCCATGTCCTGTTGAATGTCCAAAAGCTTCACCATAGCCTTTTGATGCTAAATAATCACGGGCTATACTATCCGCTTGTACTCCCGTCATCCCCGGCCCTACTTTTTCAAGTGCAAGCAGTTGAGATTCTAATACCGTATTGTACATTTCAACGAGTTTTTCGGAAGGTTGTCCAACTGCAATTGTACGTGTAATATCTGAAATATAACCATTATATAAAGCACCGAAATCAAGTGTGACGAAATCACCTTTCTCAATCACTTTGTCTGTAGCTACACCGTGCGGCAGTGCACTACGCCCCCCACTAGCTACAATTGTGTCGAAAGAAGATGCAGTTGCCCCTTGTTTGCGCATAAAAAATTCTAACTCATTCGATACTTCAAGCTCAGTTAAACCTGGTTTAATAAATTCTAAAATATGTGAAAATGCATTATCTGCAATTTCACATGCAACCTTAATAATATTAATCTCTTGTTCAGTCTTTATCAAGCGAATTTTTTCAATTAATCCAGAAAGCGGTACTAATTCAGCTGATATTAGGGATTTATATGTCTCATACATTGAGTACGTCATTGTATCTTTCTCAAAAGCCAAAGTTTTGATACCCATATTCGCAACCTGATCTGCAACTTCCTTAAAAAGGCTGCCCTCATGTTGAACAATACGGAAATTTTCGATTTGCTTTTTAGCTTGCTCAGTATAGCGAAAATCCGTAATAAAAACTGCATCATTATTCGTAACAATTGCAACCCCGGAAGTACCTGTAAAACCAGTCATATAACGGCGATTATAATCGTTCGTTATAAGTAGCCCTTCAACATTTTGTTCTGCTAACGCTTTACGTAATTTGTCTATTTTGATCATTTAAAGCTCCCCCGTCTATTGTTCTAAAAACTTTCTAAGGGCTAATTCATAGCCAAAAGTTCCTAGACCACATATTTGTCCAACACATTCTGCTGCTAACTTTGATTCGTGACGAAACGATTCTCTTTTATGTATGTTTGAAATGTGCACTTCGATGACAGGCACATTTACCGCAGCAATCGCATCCCTCAGCGCTATACTTGTATGTGTATAAGCGCCGGGATTAAATACAATTGCTTCTACATCGCTGTCTTCCGCTTCGTGAATCCAATCAATTAATATACCTTCATGATTGGATTGTTTAAATTCAATTGTTGCATTAAATTGTGATGCAAGGTTGATGCATTTTTCTTTTACATCATCCAAAGTTTCGCTCCCGTAAATTTCAGGCTCACGTTTTCCCAAGCGATTCAAATTCGGACCATTCAACACTAAAACTTTCATCAACATTCTCCTCTTTTTAGCGAATCGGCATTGATAAGTGATACTGGTTCTCCGCAAGAATTGCAACGATTCCGATAGATTATGAGGAAAAATCGTGTTTTTCTAACGGAATTTACCATCTTTATTTTACCACAGAGTCCTTGTACGGCAACTTATTTTCATTATGAGCCCGATAATGGAAAACAGCCGTCTCGAAAACAAACCGTGCAGTAATCACCACTGTTACCATAAATGGGATAGACAGTTTTTTAAATGATTTCAGTTCAGCGGGCAAATCAAATATAACCCACTCACATATTAGGGCAAGAATGGCACCAATTATAAGTGAAGTCAAGAATGCCGGAACCATTTCAACAAATTGCATCGCAAAGTATAGGAGAAGCGTTATTAAAAAAATAATGATCAGTAAAAATAGCCACTTTATAGTCCAATGACTCCCTTCCAAAATATTCAATCTTTTTGCATAGCCTACTGGACTCCATTTAATAAAATGAAATAGAGATAAGAGCTTTAAACTAATCGTTAGACAAATAGAAGCAAATAAACTTGTTAAAGCTGCTAAATAGATCACAGACAGCACCTCTTTTTTTCTTAAGTTTCACCAATATTTAAAATTCGTATGCGCAAACGTAGAGGTTTTGACGAAAATTTAGTACAATGGACTAGCTAAAAGTTTTATATTTTGAGAGAGTGGTGTACAACCTTGGCTAATGAAGCACCTGTTTACGGCGGACAAGCACTTTTGGAAGGTGTCATGTTCGGAGGAAAGGATCATACTGTAACAGCAGTTCGAAGAAACGATGATTCCATTGAATACTATTATGCAAAAAAACCGAAAAAACCTATTTTTCAAAAGCTAAAAAAAGTTCCTTTTGTTCGCGGAGTTATTGCACTTATCGAGTCATCTGGACTTGGTGCAAAACATCTTCAATTCGCAAGCGAACGATATGATATTGATCCTGGTGAAGAAGAGGAAGAAGAAAATAAGGAAGAATCATCCAAACTGCAAATGATTCTAGGAGTAGCAGTTGTCGGTGTAATTTCATTCTTATTTGCAAAATTCGTCTTTACATTGGTACCAGTATTTCTAGCTGAATTATTTTCACCTTGGGTATCAGGGAAATATCCACAAATTTTTTTAGAGACATTTTTCAAGCTAATTTTACTCTTGGGTTATTTATATGCCATTTCCATGACACCACTAATAAAACGAGTATTCCAGTATCACGGTGCCGAACATAAAGTCATTAATTGTTTTGAAGCCGGATTGGATCTTACAGTGAAGAATGTTCAAAATCAATCAAGACTGCATTATCGCTGCGGTTCAAGCTTTATTTTATTTACAGTAGTTATCGGGATGTTTGTTTACTTTTTCTTTCCTACCGATCCACTGTGGCTGCGTCTTGTCATTCGAATTCTTTTAATACCTGTCGTATTGGGAATATCATTTGAAGTGCTTCAAGCAACGAATGCTTTAAGAGAAATTCCTGTACTAAAATATTTAGGTTATCCAGGTCTATGGCTTCAATTATTAACAACAAAAGAGCCAAAAGATGAAATGGTGGAAGTAGCAATTGCTTCATTTAATAAATTACACGAAGTGGAAAAAAATCCTGGGATTGCAATGGAATTGCATCACGATTAATAATAGCGCGTTTGGTAGAGATACCGAATGCGCTTTTTATTTTTCTAAAATTCAAACGAAGCATTTACAATTTCCGACAAGTTCGATAAGATGACCACATTACATCTATCATTTAGGAGTCTTGTACAATGGAACTAGATTTACTGAACGTCATTATTATTATCTTTTTTGGATTTGTCGGTGCTTTTTTTAACGCCGTTGTCGGAGGCGGCGGTTTGATCACGCTTCCTGCCCTCTTGTCAGTTGGCCTCCCCCCTTCAACTGCCATCGCTACAAATAAATTAGCATCCACTATGGGAAATTTAACAAGTTCTCTAACGTTCTTCAAAGCTGGTAAAATTGATCTTAAGCTGCTCTGGCCCATCCTGCCCTTAGTGTTTATCTTTTCAATGCTGGGAGCATGGACAGTTCATTTAATGAACTCCGAGCTTTTAAGGCCATTGATTATTGTTATGTTGATTGTCGTATTAATTTATACGCTTATAAAGAAGAATTGGGGTCAGTTGGAAGAGAGAAAACCTTTAAACTGGAAACGAGGTATACTCTTTTTTGGCGCCATTGTGCTATTGGGATTTTATGATGGATTTTTCGGACCTGGAACAGGTTCTTTCATCATGTTCATCTTTTTAATGGCGGGCTTTGATTTTTTACAAGCTGCCGGAAATGCAAAACTATTAAACTTTATTAGTAATATAGCCGCTCTAATTATGTTTTTAATCTTGGGAGAAGTTGTTTTTATCTACGGATTAATCATGGGTGCTTCGATGATTGCCGGTGCTTACTTTGGCACGAAATTCGCACTGAACAAAGGAACCAGCTTCGTCAGACTTTTGTTTATCATCATGACAATTGTTTTAATTATAAAAAATATTTATGATTATGTGTTCTCATAATTAGAAATAGCATACCCCTCCACTACATTATTTAACAATTAGAATCGATTTTGATAATAAATCATCAAAATCGATTTTTCTTTGAGATTTACGTGTAAAAGCAACATGGCCTTTACCTTTTTGAACATAAAAAAAGCACCCCCTTTAGAGAAGACTCTTAGGGGATGCTATATCTCGCCATTACTTTAAAATCGCTTTTTTTAAATCGATTACAACTTATTGCCAAAGCTGCAGTTCTTTTTTAAAGCCCACATTTCAGCTGTGCCCCACAGCCAGTACAAGTGTTGCAGCCGCCTAATTCTTCGACTGTTCCTTGACGGCAAACAGGACATGTGTTGCCTACTTCAGATCCAATTGTTACTTTTGTAGAAGTTAGAGGGGCAATTGTATCCACTAACACTACTGGTTGTTTCGTTTTCACTTCTTCCTCCAGCACCTCGTCAAATGCTAGCTGCTCATCATGTGATGATTCGGCTTTAAGTGTAAGTACTTGTGAATCACGGCTTCCATCCACGTAAACCGTACCACCTTTTGCGCCACCTTTATAAAGGCGTTCATACACTTTTTGAACCTGTTCAACCGTATATCCTTTTGGTGCATTTACTGTTTTGGAAATCGATGAATCTACCCAGCGCTGGATAACACATTGTACATCCGCATGTGCTTCTGCTGACAATTCCATTGAAGAAACAAACCAATCCGGAAGATTATTTTCATCTGCTTCTGGATGAGACTGTAAATATTCCTGAACGATTTCAGCTTTCACTTCGATAAATTTACCAAGACGACCTGAACGGTAATAAACGAATGAGAAATAAGGTTCAAGGCCAGTTGCTACGCCTACCATTGTACCAGTGGATCCAGTTGGAGCAACAGTTAAAAGATGCGAGTTGCGAATACCGTTTTCAAGTACACCTTGGCGTACGTGCTCAGGCATTTTTTGCATATAGCCAGTGTTAATGAATGCTTGTCTTAAACGATTCGTTTCTTCTTGTGTTTCCCCTTCAAGGAATGGGAAGCTGCCTCGTTCTTTTCCTAATTCAATGGAAGTTTCATATGCTGCAACAGCGATATTTTCAAAGATTTGATCAACAAGATCATTACCCTCCTGTGAACCATACTCTTTTTCACAATAGATGAGTAAGTCAGCAAGTCCCATCACACCAAGACCAACTCGTCGCTCACCAAGAGCCTGCTTGCGATTTTCCTCTAAGAAATAAGGTGTTGCATCAATAACATTATCTTGCATACGCACACCTATGCGAACTGTTTCGCGTAGTGCATCGAAGTTAACCGTTTTCGTTTCTTTATCAGCAAACTGCGCTAAATTTACAGCAGCTAAATTACACACTGAAAATGGTGCGAGAGGCTGCTCCCCACACGGATTTGTTGCTACAACTTTTTGACCATAGCTTCGTGCATTCGTCATATCGTTTGCATTGTCGATAAAGAAAATACCTGGCTCCGCTGCATAAGTTGCACAGATATTAATTAAGTTCCACAGCTCACGCGCTTTAATTTTACGATACGTGCGGACCCCATAACCCAGAGCTTCCCATTCACGAACATCTCCTACTTCATGCCATTTTTCATTGTAAATAGCCATCTCTTCAGGAGAATAATTTGCAACATCCGGGAATCGTAATTCATAATCTCCGTCATTCTCAACAGCTTCCATGAAGTCTTTTGTTAGAGTAACAGAGATATTCGCCCCAGTCAGGAATTCAGGATTGTGGACACTATACGTTCCACCATCTCGCAATTTACTTTCCGCTTCCTTGATGATAGATTCGTTGAACCCACCTAACCCAGGAATCGCTTTATAATTAACTATACCTTGATACATTGCTTCTTCTTGTTGAGTTAGAGCTTTGAATTTCAGTTTTTCGTTTGCTAAGCGGGAGATTAGTTCATCATTCGTATTTTCGATTAGGAATCGAAGAATACGCGGATTTTGCATTTTTGAGATGATAAATTCCACAATATCCGGATGCCAATCTGCCAGCATAATCATTTGAGCCCCACGACGACTGCCACCCTGCTCCACTAGATGTGTCAGCTTCGCTATGTCATCAAGCCAGGATACAGAACCGCTTGATTTTCCGTTAACACCGCGCGCCAATGTGTTGCGTGGACGAAGTGTTGAACCGTTTGTCCCTACACCGCCGCCTCGGCTCATAATTTCCATTACTTGTTTACGGTGATCACTGATTCCTTCGCGGCTGTCTGCTACAAACGGCATTACGTAGCAATTAAAGAAGGTTACGTCTGTTTGAGAGCCGGCTCCATATAAAACTCGTCCAGCCGGGATGAATTTTAATGATACGAGCTGTTCATAAAACTTCGTAAACCATTTTTGTCTATTTTCTTCTGTTTCTTCAACAGCAGCTAATCCAAACGCATTACGTTTAGCTATTTGTTCGTAAAAAACTTCAAGAGGCTTTTCGATTACATCTAAGGAGCGTAAGATTACACCTGTTTCTTGCTCATTTGCACTATCTAAAACATGGCGGTATTCTTCTTCAATCAAGATTTCAGCTTTCTTCGCTTCAAAATCGATTGTTTGAATAAACCCTAAACCGCGAGCAGGAAATTTCGGATCTTCTTTAATCGTTAATACAACAAAATCTCCAGGTTTTAAAGTTTTCTTTTCAGTATCCTTAAACGAATAGCGGTCAATCATGACCAATCTAGATACACCTTTATGTGTAATATTCATGTCGGGTGTAATTGGATGTACTTGAGGAAATTTCTCAATATCTTTATTGAGTTGTTCTACGAGGATGGTTGTTTTCGTTTCTTTAGCCAATACCATCTGCCAGCCTCCCTTAATAGATAATACATCTAGTATAATCTACTTCAGCAAACACCACAACATATTGTGCTTGAGAAATGTAATTAACACTAGATGTAGACTTTTTATTCACTAGAAAAGATTACCTTATAAAAAATATCATTTCAAGGGCTTGATTTTTTTAAAACTAGTTAAACACCTTTAAATTAAAGAGTTTTAACTCTATAAAAAAATTTTTCGGCATAGAAGAAACGTACGTTCTTGTTTTATTTTTTAAAATTCCACTCGTCATTTAAATATTTTGTTTCTTCGAGTGTTTTTACATATTGCAGCTGTTCTTCCGTTAATTCATACGGAACCAATTCTATTTCCAGAGCTTGCTCAAATCCTTCTTTAAAGGCCTTAATACATTGCGGGATAGTAATTTCCATATCCGTTAATTGGTTGATCGCTACAGCTTTTTCCGGCAGCTTCCGACGCATTCTTTCTTTCGCTTCCGGCGATGAAAATTTAAATACAGATAATAGCTTCTCTTCGTCCAAATCAAGTAAAATCGCTCCGTGCTGTAAAATAACACCTTTTTGGCGAGTTTGGGCACTTCCCGCTACTTTTTTCCCTTCAACAACGAGTTCATACCAGCTTGGTGCATCAAAGCACACGGCACTTTTAGGTTTCTTTAGGTCTGCTTGTTTTTCCTCTGTATCAGGGATACTAAAATAAGCATCTAGCCCCAAGTTTTGGAAGCCAACCAATAATCCTTCACTCAACACCCGATATGCTTCAGTAACAGTAGCAGGCATATTCGGATATTCTTCTGTAACAATAATACTGTAAGTTAATTCACTTTCATGCAAAACAGCTCGTCCACCAGTAGGGCGTCTAACAAATCCAAGCTGTTGGGTTTTTAATGCATCAAAATCGATATCCTTTTCTGCGCTTTGAAAATAACCAATTGATAGAGTAGCTGGATTCCATTCATAAAATCGTATTACTGGCGGAATCTCGCCTTGACTATGCATATCAAGCAGCGCTTCGTCTAAAGCCATATTATACGAAGGACTACATGGACCAGAATTTATAAAATACCATTTTGATTTCATTTTATCATCTCCTCGGACACACTAAATATCATTTTAACAAACTGATTGGACGAACGCCACTTTCTCTTTTATAATGGAATATGAAGAAAGAAAGGAGAAATATTGCAGTGGCTGTACTTTATACAATTGCTATTATACTAGGTGTTATCATCGTATACGTTCTAGTAAATACACTGCGTCTTAAAAAAGCAGTGACAAACCTAGATCAAGAACAATTTATTCAAGGTTATCGAAAAGCACAATTGATTGATGTGCGTGAAGCAAAAGAATTTGAAGCAGGGCATATTTTAGGTGCACGTAATATCCCTTCTACACAACTTCGCCAACGCTATAAAGAAATCCGCTCAGATCTGCCGGTCTACCTTTACTGCCAAAATGCAGGTCGTAGTGCACGTGCTGCTCTTTTCTTAAAGAAAAAGGGCTATAACCAAGTTCACCAACTACAAGGTGGATTCAAGACTTGGACAGGCAAAGTTAAATCAAAAGCATAAGTAAATTCGTACAGCACAACCCGGCCTAAATCGCTCGAGTTGCTGTTTTTTCTTAAGGGAGGTCTCCTTAAAGATTATCCTGTACGATTTCACTCTAAAAGGGACATCTCTAGTTTTATGAGATGTCCCTTTTAAAATGATTCAAAATATTTATTTTTCCCATTACCCATATGATTTCAAAAACACTGAATAAACACAAAAATACGCTATTTGCTCAAGAAAAAATATGAGTTTCTTCCTATTAAATAGAAACCTTATATGAAATATTTTATTAATTCAATCAAAACTATTTATCTCACTAAGTTTAGTTTGTGCGTTGTTATTTTTTTGATGCAAAGGATTCATTCACACCAAGAAAGAAATTGACGTCCCGAGCACGAGACGTCCAAATTCTATTAAGCTTCAACTTTCGTATAACGAAGAACCGGTGTGCGGGCTGCACGCGTTTCGTCTAAACGGCTTATAACAGTTGTGTGCGGCGCTTCTTGAACAATTGAAGGATTCTCTTCTGTTTCTTTAGCAATTTGAATCATAGCTTCACAGAAGGCATCTAGAGTTTCTTTAGATTCCGTTTCTGTCGGCTCAATCATCATTCCCTCTTCCACGTTTAATGGGAAGTAGATTGTTGGTGGATGATATCCAAAGTCAAGTAGACGTTTGGCAATATCCAATGTACGAACTCCTAATTTCTTTTGGCGACGGCCAGAAAGTACAAATTCATGCTTACAATGACGATTGTATGGCAGGTCAAAGTATGGCTCTAAGCGACGCATCATATAATTTGCATTTAACACTGCGTATTCTGTTACAGCTTTTAAACCTTCCGGACCCATTGTACGGATATAAGTATATGCACGAACATTGATGCCAAAGTTACCATAATACGGCTTTACGCGGCCGATAGACTGCGGACGATTATAGTCAAAATGGAAAGTTCCATCTTCTTTTTTCACTAGAACTGGTTTAGGCAAGAAGGGAATTAAATCAGCCTTCACACCAACTGGACCTGAACCTGGCCCACCGCCGCCATGGGGACCAGTAAATGTTTTATGAAGGTTTAAATGAACACAGTCAAAGCCCATATCTCCAGGACGTGCTTTACTCATAACCGCATTTAAATTCGCTCCATCATAGTAAACTTTACCGCCAACACCATGAATAATCTCGGCCATTTCTAGAATATTTTCTTCAAACAATCCTAAAGTATTTGGATTTGTCAGCATTAATGCTGCTGTGTCTTCTCCAACAACACGACGTAAATCATCTAGATCTACTAATCCATCTTCATTTGATTTTACCGTGATTGTATCGAAACCTGCAACAGTTGCCGAAGCTGGGTTCGTACCATGTGCAGAATCAGGAACGATTACTTTATTTCGATGACCTTCTCCATTCGCTTCGTGGAATGCGCGGATCATCATTAATGCTGTCCATTCCCCATGTGCTCCTGCTGCTGGCTGTAATGTCACTTCATCCATTCCTGTAATTTCAACTAAAGAAGTTTGAAGTTCATAAAGTAATTCCATCGCGCCTTGTACTGTTGTTTCATCTTGCAGTGGATGAATGTTGGCAAACCCTGAAAGTCTAGCGCTCGTTTCATTAATTTTCGGATTATATTTCATTGTACAAGAACCTAATGGATAGAATCCTGAATCTACCCCGTGATTACGGCGAGATAGAGCTGTATAGTGCCGCATAATATCCAGTTCTGCAACTTCCGGTAGTTCAGCCGCTTCTTCGCGCACAAACCCCTGCGGTAAAAGGTCCGATAATTCATAATCGGGTACATCTAATTCTGGCAGGCTATAACCTACACGACCTTCTTTGGATAATTCAAAAATGAGTGATTGATTTTCGTTATGCATTGTAAGCCCCCATTTTCTCAACTAATGCGTCGATTTCTTCTTTTGTACGTAATTCCGTCACAGCGATTAATACATGGTTTTGCAGCTCGGGATAGACCGTTCCTAAGTCAAAGCCGCCAATAATGCCATCTTGAATTAATTGTTTATTGATTTCAGTTACGGATTTGTTCGTTTTCACAACAATTTCATTAAAGTGTGCACCTTGGAATGGCACATCAAAACCAGCTGCTTCAAATGCATCTTTCGCATAGCGTGTTTTCACGATGTTTTGTTTCGCCATTTCCTGAACACCTGTTTTACCAAGAGCCGTCATTGCAACAGAAGCTGCAAGAGCCAACAGCGCTTGATTTGAACAAATGTTGGATGTCGCTTTTTCACGACGAATATGCTGCTCGCGGGCTTGTAATGTTAATACATAGCCACGGCGACCATCTTGATCGACTGTTTCCCCTACTAAACGCCCCGGCACTTTACGCATCAGTTTTGTAGTTGTAGCGAAATAACCACAGTATGGCCCACCAAAGCTTTCAGGGATACCAAATACTTGTGCATCTCCTACAGTAATATCTGCGCCTAATTTCCCTGGTGGCGTTAGAATACCTAATGCAAGCGGATTAGAGGAAACTATAAATAATCCTTTTGCTTCATGCGTAATATCACCAATCAATTGAAGATCTTCAATTTGCCCAAAGAAGTTTGGATATTGCACCATAACAGCAGCTGTATTATCATCGATTAATTCCTTTAGTTTCTCGATGTCCGTAACACCATTGTTCGTTGGTACTGCAACAATTTCTATTGATTGCCCATATGCATAAGTAGCAACGACATCACGATATTCAGGGTGGATGGCATCAGATACCAATAATTTTTTTCTGCGAGTATGGCCTGCTGCAAGCATCCCAGCTTCTGCTAACGAAGTTCCCCCATCATACATTGATGAGTTAGCTAAATCCATTCCAGTTAGCTCTGCAATCATCGTTTGGAATTCGAAAATCGCTTGTAATTCTCCTTGTGAAATTTCAGGTTGATATGGTGTATATGCTGTATAGAACTCAGAACGAGAAATAACATGGTCAACGATTACTGGCTTATAGTGGTTATAAATACCTGCTCCAAGGAAAGAAACATTTGATTCAGTGTCTTTATTTTTAGCAGCAAGCTGTTTCAATTCTTTTAGAAGTGCCGATTCAGATTTTGCTTCTTTAATATCATATAGCCCTTGGAAGCGGACACTTTCTGGAATATCTGAAAATAATTCATCCACACTTTCAACACCAATAGTGGCAAGCATATCTTTTTTGTCTTGTTCCGTCATAGGAAGATAACGATGTACCATTCTTTTAAGCCTTCTTTCACAATTTATTTTGAACGTTTATAAAAAGGAGTAGCGCAAGTTTTAGCCTTCAATTTTTTATTGCGAATCTCAATTTCAAGTTCCGTATCCAATTGAGCAAATTTTGCATCAATTAAAGCTAAACCGATATTTCTCTTTGTTAGTGGTGATTGAGTACCTGTAGTGATTTCTCCGATTTCAACCCCGTCTTTATATACTTTATAGCCATGACGCGGAATCCCCTTATCGATCATTTCCACACCGATTACTTTTCGAGGCAGGCCATTTTCTTTTTGAGCAAGCAATGCATTTTTTCCTATAAAGTCACTTTCTTTTTGGAGCTTTACAGCAAAACCGATACCTGCTTCAAGAGGTGAAATGTCTTTTGAAAGTTCTTGCCCATAAAGAGGCAGACATGCTTCAAATCGTAGAGTATCTCGAGCGCCTAAGCCTGCTGGAACTACTCCCTTGTCTTTTCCCGCTTCTAAAATTTTTGTCCAAAGACCTATAATTGCTTGGGGTTCTCCGTAAATCTCGAAGCCATCTTCTCCTGTATAACCAGTACGTGAGAGTAAAACATTGTATCCAGCCACATTTGCGTTTTCTATAAATTTAAAATATTTTAACGAGTTTAATTCTACATCTGTTAAAGTTTGCAGGACTTCTTCCGATAGAGGCCCTTGCAAGGCAATTTGTGCATATTCATCGGATTTGTTCGTTACCATTACATCCCCTTGAACATGCCCTTTCATCCATTCAAAATCCTTCTCAATATTCGCTGCATTTACGCATAATAAATATTTTTCTTCTCCTAGTCGATAAACCAATAAGTCATCAACAACTCCGCCAGTTTCGTAGCACATTGCATTATATTGTGCTCCTCCAATGGCAATATTCGAAATCTCATTCGTTAATAAATGCTGCAAGTATGCTAATGCGTCTTTTCCTTCTACAAAAATTTCGCCCATGTGAGATACATCGAACAGGCCAGCGCGATTGCGAACTGCATCGTGTTCTTCTTTAATGGAAGAGAATTGGACAGGCAGATCCCATCCTCCAAAATCAATTGTTTTGCCACCGAATTTTGCATATTCATCGAATAACGGCGTTCGTTTTAAATCGTTCCCCATTCTTTTGGTCCCCCTACGAATACATTTTTTGCACATTAGTAAAAACTGACTTTCGCTCACAGGAAGGAAAATCAATCGTTACTTTTATGCGAATAGACATAAAATTGAAACTTTTCAATACGCAAAAAAGGACAGACGAATCCTCATAAATGTTGAGGAATCCCCTGTCCTTGCACCTGAAAGTTACACCAAATCGATTAAAGTAATTGAACCTTAAAAAATCGGCTTTCCCCTTTGGTGGCTGATTCAACTAAAAAACGAAACAGCTCTCTCCAGAGATGCGTCCTGTACGAGTCTTTTTGCCTGAGAGATTCATAGCTCTTCACTACTTGCTCCTTCGGCGACGCTTTTCACGTTCTCTCCCCGCACAATCATCCGCGCTAATATTCTAGATTCAATGTACTAAATATAACCTCTCTTGGCTATATCCTAACATTGGTCATTATGAAAAGGCAATCTTTTTTTAAAATTACTTAAAATACGAACGTTTCCGAGAAAACCTTTAAATATCATTCGTTTTTCAATCGATTCACTTGGAATCCGATATATTCTACAATTTGACGCAGTGTTCGGCCTTCTGTTAATACTCGAATATGTCCACAAGCCCGATAGAACTTTCTTCTTGTCTGGTACAGCTGTTCCAGCTCTTCTTTTGTGGAACGCTGCACTATTGGTCGATTTTTATCATTCTTAATGCGTACATAAATATCTTCGAATGTTGCATCTAAAAAAAAGACCAATCCTGAACGACGCATTATTTTACGATTCTCTTCGTTCATCGCCACTCCACCACCAGTAGCAATAATACATGCCTCGTCTCGGAAATTTAGAAGAAATTCGGTCTCCAATATTCTAAAGTGAGCTTCGCCATACTTTTCAAATATTTCAGGAATAGACATCCCCTGTTGACGAACAATCTCATGATCCATATCGTAATATGGCAGTCTTAAAAAATAGCTTAGTCTACGTCCGATAGCGCTCTTACCACATCCCATGAAGCCTACTAAGTATATTTTTCGCATGCTATCACCTTCTCTGACTTTCCAAAATCTATCTACTACTTACTACCAATTTCCTCTAGTAGCTTTATCGTAGCACGAACATTGGCGAATTCCAACGAATTATACAACGATATTTGCGATTTGTAAGAAAAACAATAGAAAGTAATAAAAGAAGTGGTTACAAACAGCAACATGATAGCAAGTGCGAAAGTTTCTCCCTTTTCATTTAAGTGTCGTTTGAACAAAGAACCCCCTCTCCTTTTCTATACCATTTTGAAAAATTACCGAAATTATAGCGAAATCCCCATCTTTTCTGAACGAAACACTTTTAATACCCAGTAAGAGCGGAATATTGCCTTGATTATTAATGAGGAGTCGCAAGGCATCACCGCTGCGATTAATTTTTTTTGTTGCTTTCGGATCAGCGTAAAACACTTCCATTGTTTTTGTATCATTGGATACTTTGAGTTCTTCCACGTTTACAAAATAATATTGAATATCCTGTACAAATAGTTCCCATGCTGCTTCTTCATTAGAAAAAAAGGACGTATTCATGTTCTGAATCCAAAGGAAGACTAATATTAAAATTTGAGAAAGCAGTACAAAGACCGTAAAAGAAAAAAGTGCTTCAAGCAATGTGTAGCCCTGACAATTTTGAACGATTACTCTTCTCGATTGATGCATTTCAATTGTTCTCCATTTAAGTTTTTAAACTTAACACAAATTGTTTTTCCATCATATACCCAGTGATATTCATTTTGCTCAATGGCAATTGTTCCACTGAATAATGACTGGTCCTTTATCATTTTCGCTGCCTCCAATGCCGTTTCTGAAGCATGCAATTCCAGCCTTTGATTATGCATATTAGCTTTTAATTGATAGGTTAACGGGATTAATGAGCCTGTTATGACTATCACAATAACCACACTTAGCAATGTTTCAACAAATGCGATTCCTTTAGTATTCAACTAATCTCAACCGTCCTTTAGTAATATAAATAATCAAATGTTTTATTCCAAAGGGTGTATTGAATATAATTGTTCCAAACTCTGCTACCTCGCCGTTTGCATTAATCCTGAAACGTTTTAAATTGCTGGTATCTTCCAGTTGAATGTTGGTAGGCAAATCCTTTTGAAATATAATATTGTCTAGTTTGTAGGCGTAAAATGCTTTGTATTGATAATTATTAAATTGCATAATAATCGTTTCTTCTTTTTCTATGGCGAGTGCCTGCATTTCTTGAATATCCAATACGAGCTGTTGGAAAAACTGTTCAACCGCGCGCTTTTCCGAAATCGTCACAGTTATATGAAAAACAATGGAACTCAATAGAAGAACGATAAAGAGGACAAGGAGCATCTCAATTAATGTATATCCGTTGCTATTCTTCATATTTTGTACTTGTCTTTTAGCTGCCGCCCGCATCTTCAGGCTCTGTTTCTTTCACGGCTACGACATTCCCGTCACTTTGAATTTCGATTGAATCTCCATTCGGACATTCAGTTTCATCATCATGCAAATAACCATCAGTTTTCAGCTGAGTTAATGTAGGGATTGCCTGATTGTCTATTTTATAAGCTTCGACCTGACCTTGCACCATTTTCAGATAGGCTTCACATCCCTTGTCATCAATTGTTGCAAAGTGTTTGGTGACATTGGGGATGGTGACAAGGATGAGAACAGAAATAATCAGCAACACAATCAACATTTCAATCAAAGTAAATCCTTTTTCGTTGCTTTTTTTCAACTAACACACACTCCTATTAAATTATTTCGATTAATTCATACATCGGAAGCAGAATACTAAGATAAGCGGCAATAATACTTAAAGCAATTAGGATAAAGAACATAGGTTGTATAATGGATACACCTTTTTTGATCAAGAACTGCAGTTTTTCATTTATCAGCTCGCTATAAATAAGTAATTCCCTCCCTAGATAGCCGCTTTTTTCTCCATGCCTTATAAACTCTTCAAATTTTGCCGAAAACCAGTTTAATGTAGATACAGCAGATGACAGGGACTCGCCGAAAATGACTCGCCTCTCAATTTCTTTTGATACATAGGCTAAGGTGTTATCCAAAGGTTGGTTTTGTAAAATGGACAAAGCTTGTTGAAGCGAAAACCCTCCTATTAATAGATCCCCCATTGATTTGGCTAATTGATTGGTGAGATGCAGTTTATAAAAATAATTGATAATAGGAAGCTTCAGCAATAGCGCCAGCCGTTTCGGTATATTTTGTTTTTTGATATAGATGATGAGGGTGATTACGAGGAAAACAACGCTCACTAAAGTAATACAGAGTAAATCTGGGAGTCGAAGAAAGATTGATGAAATAAAAACAGTAGAATTACTGCTCACATCAGTTCTAGAATCTATTATTTGAGTAATATTGGGAAGAAAGTAAGTACGAAACGCAAAAAATATACTTATTAAAAAAATACTCAGAAGTACTGGATAGCTTAACAAATTGACAATTTTTTTTCGCATTTTTTCATTAAAGTCTAATTGCTTCGAAATCGTCTCTAAGCTTTGAGCAAGCTTTCCACTTTCCTCCGATATCTTTATGGCAATCAAAAAATGTTTGGGAATAGAAAAGCACTGCAAGATTTCGATTGAGCCTTCTCCATTTCTTAGCTTTTCTTCAATGGTGGTACGCCAGTAGACAGGATCATCAACATGATAAGGCAGCAACATATCAATCGAATCTGAAAAGGTATACCCCTCCATGAGCAATGTGCTGATTCGATTCAAGAACGAAGGTAATTGACGCACTTTGTTTTTTGAGGCGAGGGCAAACGAGGTGGTTTTTAATTTACGAAGTAGTTGGAGCATTTCTTTTTCTCACCTCAAACGAAGCCAGTTGACTTTGCAGCCTTTCTGAATGCGGCAGCGTATACTGCTCCCCTCTCATTGTTGCTGCAATGGCATCTACTAGGTTTAAATCACTTAATATCTCGTAGATTGATTTTCTCTCATCTGTCCCAACCTGCACTAGACATTGTGCAACAATTCCGACAAGTGCCTGTCTAATCTCCTCTAGAGAAATATTTAAATCCATTAGCCGGTATATACAATTCACAGTGTCTTTTGCATGAATTGTAGACAACACCAAATGACCGGATAATCCAGCCTCAATAGCAATTTTTGCCGTGTCTCGATCCCTTATTTCACCTATCATAATAACGTCTGGTGAATGGCGTAAAATAGCCTTTAAACCTGTTGTGTAGGTTACACCCGCACGTTCATTCACTTGAATTTGCAGTAGATTGGATTGGTTGCTTTCAACGGGGTCTTCCAACGAAATGACGTGGCGAGCAAGCATTTCACTTGCGTGGTTGACTAAGGAGTATAATGATGTCGTCTTGCCCGAGCCGGTTGCTCCACAAAATAATAGCAGCCCTTGACGGCTTGATACAAGCTGGATTAATTTATCTGCTGAAGATGGATTTAAACAAATTGAAGATATTGGAAGGCTCGAGTTTTGAGCAAGTATTCGAATAACCAGACTCTCTCGATTAAAAATTGAAGGTAAGGTAGATACACGAAAGGCATATAATTGATTTGAAATTTCCTTCTGAAACGAACCGCTTTGAGGCTTCCTCTTTTCACTAATATCAAGTGCCGATAAAAACTTAAAAAAAGAAATAATCCGATCACCTAATTCATTGGGCAAATTGCTTGCAGGAAATAACTTCTCATATTTCCTGAAATGAATAGAATAGCTGCCCTGCTGTGGAACGATATGAATATCCGAAGCACCGAAGTGAAGTGCCTTTAACAGCAGCTGCATACTTTTGCTTTCTACTACCGATTCTATCTCTATGCAGAACTCCTCCTTTTTTAGAAACTCGACCGCAAGAACTTTAATGACAGTATAGCTTGGTATTTTTAATTAGAAAACCCTTTTGTAGAAAATTAATTTTTCAGCAGGTCAAAGCATAACAAATTTTTAATTTGCGCCATTTACATTATTTATAAAAAAAGTGACACAAATTAATAATTTTGCCGTATTATTTATAATTGATTTACAATTTCCCTATGATTTCTATACTAGAAAAGTTAAAATATAAATGTAAGAAAAGTAAAATAATAACAGAGAGGTGATTGTATGATTCATCCTTTAAAAATCACTAGTACTTTATCAGACGAAACAAGATACCAAATATATGAGTACATGCTGCAGCAAAAGAAATCCTTTACAGTACAAGCGATTGCTGAACAATTTAGTATACATCCAAACGTTGCGAGACTTCATTTAACAAAACTTTCCGAAATTGATTTGATCTCGGCTCATTTTGTGAAATCCGGAAAAGGTGGAAGACCAGGTCGAGAATATAAAGCAGCCGAGCAAGGGATCGAATTAAGTTTCCCCAAAAAAGAAGACAGTCGATTAATCAATTGGAGTGTAAAGCTCATTGAACAAATTGGACCACAAGCTTTAGAGGCAGCGAAAAAAATAAGTTACGATGATGGCTACTCTCAAATGAAGCTTATGATACAAAAAAGAAAAGGAATAGCCAATATCGACTTTGAAGAAAAATTAAAGCTATTGACTACTGCTGCCTCACTGATTGGATACATACCGCAAGTAATCGAGTCTGATGCGGACAAAAAAATAATCTTCACAGTTTATAATTGTCCGTTTAAAAATCAATTATCTACAAATAATGAGATTATATGTACTTTGCATGAATCCTATTTGAAAGGGCAAATCGATGTGTTATTTGCTCAAAATGAGCTTGTCCAAGTGGAGAGCATGATTCATGAATGTGAAAATTGCAAGTACGAAATAGAGATTACAAATAGCAATTACTAGTATTTTCTACTCTATTGTCACAAACTAAATGTAAGTAAGAGTTTACATTATAGTTTCAAATCATTTATAATAAAAGATGATATTATTGTGTCGTATGGCAAAAGGAGGGATACTTCATGAGTAACATGTATAAAGTTATGGCTTTCTGGACTGGTGTTTTTGCCGTTATGTTCTACCTTGGTGATATGTACGAGGTTTCGCTATTATTCGTTGGTAATACAATTTTATTCTTATTATTAGGCTTCTTAAACCTAACAGAACGCATGTACATGTACATTTTCGGAGCTTATTTAACAATATTCTTCGCCGGGTTTACGTACTACACTACGTTCATCCATGTACCAGGTGCAGGCCACTAATAAATGACATCGACTGTTTTTGCAGTCGATGTTTTTTATTTAGTACAACAAATCTTCCCTTTTTTAAAGCTGCTTGCAATCTCATTCCATAAAAAAAGGCGCTGGGACAGAAGTGAAAAATTCTATAATTGCTGAAAGAGCCTATATTAAGAAATTGATCTTTATAAATTGATTGGAGCGAAGGGGCGAGTGTAGCTGTCGGCTGCACTTTTCACTACAGGGCCATGTCTTTTCTGCAGCGAAAGCGAATCGACAGGTGCAAAGCTTCCTGGAGAAAAAGCACGGGTAGAGACTACTGGCTCGAGCCGTGCCAATGGATGCGCGTCCCTGCAACGGAAAATCAATTTTAATTACATCAAGAAAACACCATTTTCCTACTTGGGAAAATGGTGTTTTCGGTTTTGCCCCACCCTCTCAATCCATATTCTTTAAAAGCCATTTAAGAATGGATTAGTATCCATTTCCTGTGCAGGTGTCGTATAGCTGCCATGACCTGGGTAGATAATCATATCCTCAGGCAAACATAATAATTTCTCATGGATAGACTTTAGGAGAACTTCGTGAGAACCACCTACTAGATCTGTACGGCCAATACTTCCCTCAAATAATGTGTCCCCTACTATCGCAAATCCATCTTCTTCAAAAATGTATGAAATACTTCCAGGTGAGTGCCCTGGAGTAAAAACAGCTTTAAATTGCATATCAGCCACATTAAATGCTTGTTCTTGGCGAATAATATGCCCATCCTGCGGTTTTTGAACAATATAATTTGGAAGTTCCGCATATCTGCCGGAACCATTTTTCATCGGGTCATCAAGCCAGCTCACTTCCTTCTCGTGGATATATAAAGGAAGATCAAATTGCTGCCTTAACTCTTCTACCGCGCCTATGTGATCAAAATGTGCATGAGTCAAGAAAATGGCTTTTGGTTTTAATTGATTCGAGTGAATTACTTTAATAATTTTTGAAGATTCTTCGCCTGGGTCGAATAGTATACAATCTTTTTGTTTATTACTAATGATGTAACAATTTGTTTGAACAGGTCCTAAACTAAATGCTTTAACGTTTAACATTGGAATCACCTCTTGATTATTATACATGGATTAGAAGAAAATTACATTCTGTAGTCAAACTACTCTATTATTTCTTCTCGACAAACGGAGAAAGGTGATTTACAATAAAGAAGGAATATTGTTTATCGACATGCATTTTTTCATGTCGAAAGGAGTGTCGTTTTAATGAACTTATTAATGGTTATTTTCGCTTTAGTAGCAATTTTCGCAGTAGTAAACTTCTTCCAAGCAATTAAACAAAAAAATGTTCTTGCTTTAGTTTTTAGTTTAGCAACTGCAGCAATCTTCGGTTGGTTTGTAGTTATGACAGTTTTAAATCAAGGCTACCCACCAGCATTGCATCACTAAGATAAAAACGAGGTATCTAATAGATACCTCGTTTTTATTTATTTTCAGCAATTTTTCTTACTGCAGCCAACAAAAAAAGGGTTATCTCATCCTTGAGATAACCCTTTACCTTATTCTTTTTCTTGTAAAGCATCCTGTATTAAATTACCCGTTTTTTCATCGTAAAATCGCAACAGGTCCCCATTAATAATTTCGTCCGAATATTCTAGCTCAATTAACGAACGATCAATATATGGCTGACATGCCTCTATACCAATTTCCTCACCCGTATCACGGTCATAACAAACCTCGCCAGCATATACAAGTTCATCCGTTACAAATCGACCATCGCGGAATATGACGAAGCCTTCATGCTCTTCCGAGAATAGATCTGCCCCTAATTGCATGTCATTAGATGTTTCAATCCCCAACAGATGCAAGATTGTTGGACGCAAATCAATTTGACCAGAAGCTTCCTCAATTACTTCCCCATCACCTGAACCAGGTACATGAATAAATAAAGGAACAGATTGAAGCAAGGCACTATCATAAGCAGTAATTTTTTCTTTATCTAAATACATGGACATCGCTTTATTATGATTTTCTGATATGCCATAGTGGTCTCCATACATTACAATAATCGAGTTATCGTATAGACCAGATTCTTTTAACTGTTCGAATAATACTTTAATCGATTCGTCTAAATAACGCACTGTTTGGAAATAACGATTTAACGTACCTGAATTTGAATTATACTCAGGAATCATTATATCTTCTTCATCTAAAGTGAACGGGTAGTGATTTGTCAAGGTAATCATTTTCGAGTAGAATGGCTGTTCCATTTCAGTCATTAAATCCACTGATTGTTCCATGAACGGAATATCTTTCAGACCCCAATTGACTGAATTCTCATCGCTTACTTCATAAGATTCAACATCGTAGAATTCATCAATATTGAAGGCTTCATAAATTTCGTTTCGATTCCAAAACGATGAATTGTTGGAGTGCATCACATTGGTAAAGTAGCCATTTTCACCTAATTTTTCAGCCATCGTATTATACGTATTCCCGCCATGAGTAAAGAATACCGCTCCACGGCCTAATCCAAATAGTGAATTTTCAACAATGAACTCAGAATCACTTGTTTTACCTAACCCTGTTTGATGATAAAAATCATTAAAATAATACGTATCCTTATCCTTTGTTAACGAGTTTAAGAATGGCGTTACTACTTCTCCGTTCATCTCATTATTAATAACAAAGTTTTGTAAGGATTCTAATTGAACCACGATTAAATTACGTCCTTTATACTTGCCGAACATTTCTGCGTTAACTGTGGCTTGATTTGCTTGAACATAGTTATCCACTTCGACCAATTCACTGCCATCAGCCAAAGCACGTTGAGCGCTTGATTTCGTTTGAACATAAATATCATATAGATGATAGTTATATGTTCCGATATTCTTCACTAGCAATTCACGGTCAAAAGCACGCGTTAAAAGCTGTGGCCGTTCCGTTTCCGATAATCCTAGATTCAAGAATACAATCGCCATGGATAAAACAAAATAAGCACGTCGCATTTCGATTCTTATAGGTGTAACCTCTTCTGCTTTTGGAATAAATTTAATCGCTAAAAGCAGCACGATAACATCTGCAAAGTAAAGAATATCCGTGAAGCTGATAATATCTGCAACAGAGTTGCCCAAATCGCCGAAATTGCTCGTTTGGAATAAAACTGCAAAGGTTATAAAGTCATTATAGAATCGATAGAAGCCCACATTTGCAAATAATACGATAGCCAATATCGAACTGACTGTCACTAAATATCGATTTCGAACCTTCGTTGTCTTAAAGAACAGCGAGAGGCCATACGCGAATAAGATGAAGCTTAACGGATTAATAAACAAAATTAGCTCCTGCATTGCATTTTCAATATCCAGTTCGAAACTTGTATGATACACAATAACCGTTTTAATCCAGGTTGCAATAATTGCAATCGCTAATATCGAATGTTTAGGCCATTTTTTTAAGTTCATTCCAAAACATCCTTTCTGCAAAATTAATATATAAATGAAATAAATTTCTAGTGAAATTAAGTTTACAAGCAATCAACAAAGATAATAATAAACAAAATTTATCTTAATCTTTTTTACTTTATTTAGCAATACTCGCATTGGAAAAACTCATCGACAGAATATTACATAAAACTACGTTTGCGATTACAATTATTAAATTTACCTATGAATATTTACGTTTTGTTTACAAAAAAGTTCCCAAATGAAAACAGTGGAAAAAATCCACTGTTGGTTCATTACTTTTATTCAACATATATTTAACATTTATTAACATAAATGGCTTGTTTCAAACACAAAAATTAAATTTTTCCAAAATAATCAAGAATTTACTATTTAAATACAGGACTATTGAAGGTTTTTTTCTTCTTTTTCAATTTTAGAAGCTTCCTGACGTAAAATTAACATAGCACTCTGGAAATCCTTTGGGTCCAGTACGCGCGCTTTATAAAGTTCACGAATTTCGTCCTCCATCAAAAGTAAATCCCCAGCTCGGTCTCTTGTATAAATAAATGTTCCGTATTGTTTTAATAAGTCATATATATCCTTCATGTTTTTCATAAAGTAGACTCCTTTCGATTTTTGGCACAATCAATTCTTGCTGATTCAGTAATAATGACATCTACTGGTATATCAAAGCTTTCTGCTGGTACGCTTTCTTTTACTTGAATATCAAATGCAAGGGATATCAACATTCCTTTAAACCCATTCAGATAACGATCGTAATAGCCACCGCCATACCCGATTCGATACCCTGATCTATCAAAGACGATTCCTGGCACGATAATGCAATCTATATTTTCAGGAGGAACTAGTACCGTACATTCAGGCTTTGGCTCCTGTAAATCCATATATACGTTTTCAAGTTGATTAAAATTCTCAATTTCATAGAAATTCATAGTACGATCCCCTGGTTTGCACTTTGGCACTACTACTTTTTTCTTAAGTTTCCAAAGGGTTTCTATAATTTCCTTCGTATCAACTTCACGTTTGTTGGATATCGTGATAGCAATCGTCTTTCCTTTTATAATAGAAGGCTCTCTCATTAAATTTTTCTTAATATGCAGAGATGAAAGTTTAAATTGTTCAGCGTCAATTTCTTGTAAGGAGTGTTTCACTTGATTTCTTAAAAGTTTTTTATCCAATGCTATTCTTCCCCTTAAAGTGTTTTACTAATTATAAGAACAAAAGCGCAAGCGCCCTGATTAGCCCTGACAAGCGCTGGAGGGACCTGACAAGTATGCTTGCCACACGTGGGTAGGTACCGAAGCGGCCTCGAGGGGTTAGGGTGCTGGAGCTAGATGTCAAATTTTTTTAAAAGTTATCCCCAAAGCGAAATTTTATAATTTCCTTAATAATTAAAAAGCCAAAACCACAAGTGGTTTTGGCAATAATGCTTACTTAGTTTCACGGTGAAGAGTGTATTTCTTCTCGCGAGAGCAATATTTTTTAAGTTCAAGACGCTCTGGATTGTTACGTTTGTTCTTTTTAGAAATGTAGTTACGTTCGCCACAATCTGTGCAAGCTAAAGTAATGTTTACGCGCATTATTAACCCTCCCACTCTATATCAAGACTTGTATCACATTTGAGCATGATTTATACGACTAAATCATTATAACACAAACTGAAAAAAAATCTAGCATGATTTATTATTAACTTTTCTTATGTTAAAATAACCTAAAATGTCTGTTCAACGGAGGAAACAAGGTGGAATTTTCAACAATATTAATGATCATCGGTATTATCTGTATCGTTATATCATTTTTCCTTAAGGATCGTTCTAAAAAAACTGAGCAAGATTTAGAAGACCTATCTATTAGTATTTATCAGGAGACGAATTCGTTAAAAAAACGCTTAAGAATTATAGAAGAAGAGCTGCTGCTAGAACCGAGTTTTACAGTAAAACCTAAAACGCCAAGTAAAAGACAAATGGAAGCGTATAAGCAGCCAAATAAACAAACAAATACAGGACAAAACGTTCAGCAAATAAATGAAATTCTAGTTAGCCAAGTAGTCCAGCTAAATAAGCAAGGGTATCCAGTTGATGAAATTAGCAAAATGTCAACTTTATCAAAAGAGCAAATTATTTCTATACTAAATAATGGAGGCAGAAGATGAAAAAATCATCCTTACGCGCCTTTGGAATAGCTTGTTTTGTAATAGGGCTATTTATTACATTTTCCGAGAGATTCAATTTACCCATTGCATCATCTAATGAAACAGGACATGAAGAACAATATACATCAAAGATTGCTCAATTGGAACAACAGTTAAAAGATGCAAATGAACAGCTTGCTCAAATCGAACAAAGTGAACAGCCAACAAATGAAGAAGCTACTGAAGATGCAAAGCCTGCTGAAGAAAAAACAACCGAAGTTGAAAAAACAGCAGCTGGAATCGTTACAGAAACTCTCTATATTTATGGTGGTTTAAAACCCGCTGAAGTAGCACAAAAACTAAAAGATCTGGGCATCATTAAAAATAGTGTAGAAATGGAATTATTTTTGGCACAACCCGAATATGCTACTACCCTTCAAAAAGGACAATTCAAATTAAATTCTTCTATGTCAATAGAAGAAATTGCAAACATTATTACTGGGAAATCAAAAACAGAATAAAATGGGGGAAGCTATCTTGAAAATAGCCTTCCCTTTTTAATTTGCTGTTAGATTACATCCTTTTGCTATCCTCCAATATTTTGCTATTTGAAATATTCACGAATATAATCTGCCAGCAGTTTTGTTGCCGCACTTTTAAAATGTTTGCTAATATAGGCTAATCCAATTTCACGTCGGCAATTTGAAGCATCGACTCTTAAAAGGCGAATCCTATATTGCTCTAAACCTTTAATATAAGGAATCAATGATACACCCAAACCACTTTCCACTAACCCTGTAATCGTATGTACTTCCTCCCCTTCAAATGCAACATTCAGCAAATATCCCTCTTGTTCAAATAAATCATCAACTGATTTACGTAACGTATTTCCTTTTTTTATAGAAATAAAGGGCTCTAATGCAAAATCTTTTAAGCTGACATGTTTTTTCCCTGCAAGCACGTGATTTTCCGGAACGATAAGAAAAAGTTCCTCCTCCCAAAGTTTTTCCCAAACTAAATCTTTATGGGTATCAAGTGAGGAAATCAGGCATAAATCAAGTTCCCCAGCTTCAAGCTTGTTCAGTATGGTACTTGAATTACTTTGAGTAAGCTGAATTTTCATTTGCGGATAGACCTTTTGTACAGCCGCCATAAGCTGCGGAATCACTTCGAGACCAAGCGTATGCATAAAACCGATTGACACTACCCCCTGTCCGGGAGACACAAGATTTAAAAGATCTTCTTTTGCCATTTCATATTCCTTTAACATGAACTCGGCCCGCTCCAAAAAGAACTTTCCATACCGGTTTAATTTGATGGAGCGACCGTTGCGCTCAAATAATGCTACACCTAAGTTTTCCTCCAACAAAGATATCGATTTACTTAAAGCAGGTTGCGTAATATGTAAAATTTCAGCAGCACGAGACATATTTTCGTATTTTGCTACTAATACAAAATATTGAAGTGAGTTAAAATCCATAGAAGGACTCCTTATTACTAATTTTTATAAGACAGATAAAAACAATGAATTATCATTATATGCCTATCTTCATTATAATAAATTAAAATTCGAAAATATGTTATTTTTTCAAAAAGAGGCGTATTAACATGAATTATTTACAAAAAGGGACTAAAGAATTTACTTTGGCTAATTTAGCTTTATTTGCAGCAGGGTTTATCACCTTTGCCAATCTTTATATTACACAGCCATTATTCCCGCAGTTTTCAAGCTATTTTGGTGTTTCTCCTGCTACTGCGAGCCTTACCCTTTCCTTATCGACTGGTGTATTATCTTTTACGCTCATATTGTTTGGTTCGCTATCAGAATCTTGGGGACGCAAACGGTTAATGACGATTTCAATTTTTGCTGCTTCACTTTTAACAGTATTACTTGCCTTTGCTCCATCGTTTGAAACTCTTTTACTTTTAAGAATGCTGCAAGGGTTTGTTTTCGCTGGCGTACCTGCGATTGCAATGGCTTACTTGGGTGAAGAAGTGGATCCGAAAAGTCTCGGCGTGGCGATGGGACTTTATATTAGTGGAAATTCGATTGGCGGCTTAACCGGCAGAATCATCATGGGGACGATTAGCGACCACTTCAACTGGCAAATTGGCATGATTTTCACAGGAGCCTTGAGTTTGCTTATTTGTCTCTATTTTGTATGGGCACTTCCTGCCTCGAAACATTTCACACCGAGGAAACTTGAATTTAAAGCCTTGTCAAAATCATTATTTCATCATATAAAAGATCCAGGTTTACTTTGTTTATTCGGGATTTCATTTACATTAATGGGTGGCTTTGTCACGCTTTATAATTATATTAGCTATAAACTATTGGACGCTCCCTATAATTTAAGCAGCTCGATCGTTGGATGGATATTTGTCGTTTATTTGGTTGGCACATTTAGTTCCACATGGTTTGGCAGTCTTTCAGATAAATTCGGCCGCTCAAAAGTATTGCCTACAGGAATCATCATCATGTTGACTGGTGCGCTACTTACCTTGCCTGTAAGTCTATTTATTAAAATAGTAGGAATGGTCATTTTTACATTCGGCTTTTTTGGATCTCACTCCATTGCAAGCGGTTGGGTAAGCTACCGCGCTATGAAAGATAAAGCACAGGCTTCTTCCCTTTATCTGTTTGCCTATTATTTCGGTTCAAGCGTCGGGGGGACAACTGGTGGGCTCTTCTGGTCAAGCTGGGGATGGAATGGCGTAATTGCATTTATCAGTACTTGTATCGTTACAGCATTTATATTAGCTGTTACACTAGTGATGTTAAATCGAAAAGTCCGAAAAACACACCTCGAGCATAATATGTCAAATTGATGTGTTTTCTATGCGGATTTCCTTAAAATTCAAACTAACTTGTCCGCCAAAAAGGCTGAAAATCAATTTCAATTTCACTGGAAAGAAGGGTTACAATGAAGGTTTATGATTTTGAAATAAAAGATGAAAAGGGTGTACCTTATTCCCTAAAAAGGTACGAAGGCAAGGTATTGCTCATTGTAAATACGGCTACAAAATGTGGTCTGGCTGGTCAATTCAATGAACTGGAAGAACTTTATAAAAAGTACCACGACCAGGGATTGGAGGTTCTTGGATTCCCTTCCGATCAATTCAAGCAAGAATTAAGTTCAGGAAATGAAGCAGCACAAGCTTGCCGGCTTACATACGGTGTAACTTTCCCAATGCATGAGCTGGTAAAAGTAAACGGCGAGAATGCCCATCCCCTCTTTGCCTATTTAACTGAAGAAACAAAAGGCATTTTAGGAAAAAAGGTAAAATGGAACTTCACGAAATTTTTAGTTGATCGCAATGGAAATGTAGTGAAACGC
Source organism: Lysinibacillus fusiformis (assembly GCA_030027265.1). Classification (GTDB taxonomy): domain Bacteria; phylum Bacillota; class Bacilli; order Bacillales_A; family Planococcaceae; genus Ureibacillus; species Ureibacillus fusiformis_A. The sequence goes on from JASENG010000006.1 coordinate 208,279, forward strand.
TTCGCTCCAACAGACAAACCATCTAAGTTTGAAAATGAGTTGACAAAGCTTTTATAAAGAACAAAAGGACGCATTTGCGTCCTTTTATGTTTACCATAGTGGTTCATCTTCTTTAGAAAAGCCATAAGTAAAATTCATAATATAAAAATTAAAAAATACTCCTACAAGAATGAAGGAAAAAGCCAAGTATGGGATAGGGATGCCTAGAAAACCAAGAACATAATGACTAACGAAAGGTGCCCAAGTATAATGAATCATATTTTTCCTCGAATCCTTACTTAAATAAATATTACCTTGGCAGTGAATACATTTTAAACGATACGGTGCCCAAGTTATCTTAAATAAATCTTTTCGTGTAAAGGGTTGACCGCAATGAGGACAAGTCGCTTTCTCTAAGTTTCGAACTAGCCATAGCAGCAATAAGCAATTTAGCAGCAGGACAAATAACACTGCAAGAGTTTTGACGGTGTATAGGGATGCAAAAAAAAGTGCTCCTCCTATTAGAATGCTGCAGAAACACTGGAACGCCAGCTTACGAGGCCAACTCGCCAATAGTGCGCTGATTTTACTAACAAGTGCCCGGGATTGCCATCGTTTTGTTTTCTGGATTACCTCAAAAAATAAAATACCAGCTATTATTTCAATGAGTAATACTCCTAGCATCCAATAAAATTTTTCCGAAAGTAATAAATCTGTAAGTTTTAAATCACTGGTGAATAAATGTTTTGAAGTAGCAGTCATACTATTAGGTTGATTCTGAAATGTAATAAATAGAAAGAACACAGCTCCCAGAACAAATGAGGATAACACCACTGGGTAACTCCATTTTCTATGAGTCTTTTCTTTAACATGAGAAGTAGCCGCTTTTTCCATTAACGCTTGTTTGCTCTTTGCACTTAGATAAATATTGGACTCAAGTTCACTTTTCCATTCTTCTTTAAAATATTTCCCTTGTTTCATGCATCAGCACCTCCCATTCATAATGTTGAAGCTCTTCTCTTAACAGTATTCTCGCCTTCTGCAATCTGGATTTTATAGTAGACTCTGGTGTATTAAGCAGCCCGGCAATTTCTTTGGTCGTATGTTCGGCATAGTAATATAATAATATGACTTCTCGCAATTTCACTTTTAGGGAAAAGACAGCTCTCGTGATTTCCATTTTCTCTTCCTTTTCGATGCTTCTCTTTTCAGCACTTTTCGTTCTTCCAATTACAAAGATTTTTTCGAATGCAAGCTCTCTTTTGTTTTTCCAGCTTCTTAAGTGGTCATAGCAGCTGTTGATGGTTATTTTCGTTAAGTAGGTTTTTAGAGATGCTTCCTCCCTATACTCATCTTGCTTCCTATAATAAGCAAAAATGACATCCTGAGTATTTCTTCTGCAATTCGTTTATCCTTTACATATGTATAAGCAATCCGCAGTAAGTAATCACCATATAAATCGATTACTTCTTTAAGATGATTTTGCAAAATATTCCCCCCTTTACTCTCTATACTATAGACGCATGAAATCTTAACTTGGACGAAAAAAAGCACACATCTTTTTTAAATGTGTACTTTCAATAGATTTAGATAAAATCATTTAATACGTTCAAGGCTTTTTCATCTAACCCCAAAGATTTTTCTTCATCAGTTGGAGATTGAGCAATTCTTTGCAAAGAATCCTCCAATGCGATTTTAACGAAAAATGGCAGTTGGGGAATAATTGTATCTAGGGTCCATTCTATCAGTTTCATGTTAGGCGTATCTGACTCGAACAACTCAAAAATATATGGCGTTATTTCATTTGGATATTTCAGCAAAAATTCTGCCAACTCCTGAGACTTCGCTACTTTCTCTTCATTTAATAACTGAAATAGAACAGGGATTTCTGTTGTTAATTGTTCATGGGATAATGTCTGGAAATAGCTGATTGACTTTTCCAATTTGGTGCTCCTCTCGCTGTTGATCTAACAAACATTAATTAAGGCTATATGTTTCAAGAATGCCTCAATCATTTTAGTTCCTGTCTCTGTACCTATGGACTCGGGATGGAACTGCAGACCAAAGACTGGAAACTCCTTATGCTGTACAGCCATAATTTCTTTATCATCCTGCGAAAAAGCAATCACCTCTAAATCTTGCGGCATAGAGGCTTGCTCAATAATTAATGAATGATAGCGCATGACTTCGATTTTTCCTTCTAATGATTCAAACAATCCTCTTTTTTTGTAGGTTAAAGCAGAGAGCTTCCCGTGCATAATATTCTGTGCTCGGACTATTTTGCCGCCAAAAGCTTCCCCAATCGATTGATGTCCTAGACAAATCCCCAAGATTGGAAATTCTTTATATAACTTTTTCACAACATCGACTGTAATGCCTGCTTCAGATGGCGTACCAGGCCCTGGGGACAGTATGATTGCTTCTGGTTTTAAATCTCGAATTGCTTCAATTGTAATGGCGTCATTTCGGACCACCTTCACAGTCTTATCAAGATTTGAAATTTGTTGATATAAGTTATACGTAAAAGAATCGTAGTTATCAATTAATAATATCATCTGTGCACCTCCAAAAGAGCTTTTGCTTTATTGATTGTTTCTTCGTATTCGGACTCTGGAATGGAGTCATAAACAATACCAGCACCAGCCTGTACAAAGGCTTTTCGATCTTTCACGATCATAGTCCGAATTGCAAGGGCTAAATCCAAATTTCCGCTTGATGAAATATAGCCGATTGCACCTGCATATACGCCTCTTTTTAAATGCTCCAATTGGTTGATGATTTGCATAGCCCTAATTTTTGGCGCACCTGAAACAGTTCCGGCAGGTAGGCATGACGTTAGAACATCCAATACATGAGTATCTTCATTTAACTCTCCTGTTACCTCAGAAACAATATGCATAACATGCTTATAACGTTCAATATTCATGTATTTCGTTACTTGAACTGTGCCAATTTTACTCACTCGACCTAGATCATTACGCCCCAGATCAACCAGCATTCGATGCTCTGCAATTTCTTTTTCATCATGAATCAGTAATTGTTCATATTGTAGATCTTCTTCCACAGTTTTCCCTCTTGGTTTTGTACCTGCAATCGGATTTGTCGTTACTTTTCGATCCAAAACTTTCACTAAGCTTTCTGGAGAAGTACCTAAAATAGTGTATCCATCCAACTCGAGATAGAACATATAGGGAGATGGGTTGGAGGTGCGTAATTTACGGTACAAAGAAAAAGGTTTTCCAGAAAAATCCGTCTTAAACCGTTGGGAAAGCACAACTTGAAAAATATCTCCTCGCTCAATATGTCTTTTTGCTTTCTCCACCATTTCGATAAAATCTGCTTTTTCGATTGTTGGTGCAAAGTTCACAGATACTGCTGATTCCTCTGTAAATGTAGGACCTTGCTTAACTTCCTCAATAATCTCCTTCACAGACTTTTCCATAGCCGCTTCTGTTCGTCCGTTTTGGAATAAATCAACTGAAATAAAGGCTACCTTTTGAGTTAAATGATCAAAAACGATAAATGTATCATAAAAGTAGACATGAACATCCGGCATAGTTAGCTCATCTTCGAGTGTTTCACCGATTTCTTCATTATAAAATGCTGTATCATAACCAAAATAACCAATGGCGCCGCCAAAAAAAGGAAAGGGATACGCTATATTGTGAATTGGCAGCACATTCCGCAGTTTTTCTAGTACAGACCCCTGTTCCAATAGTGGGTCATCATTTTCGTATTGATAGGAGTAATTTTCTTTATTTCCTTTTAATTCTGCAATTGGATTCAAAGCAATAAATGAATAACGCCCACTTTCTTCGTGTTTCGCAGAAGATTCAAACAGTACTTTTCTTTTTCCTGTCAGACTCTCAAAAATGGAGATTGGCGTCATCATATCTCCTTGTATTTCTTGCAGTACGTAATTTTTTTCTATAACAGTCATCTCTACTCTTCCCTTCTTTTCTCATCTCAGCTCATTTTGCACAATTTGTTTGACTGTCCTGTATAAACAGTAAAACAATATAAAAAGGCCCTTCCATCACAAAAGGACGGAAAGAGCCGTGGTGCCACCTTCATTGACTAAAGATTATTAAGAAATCACTTTAGTCCACTTAACTGTTTTTAACGTAACATAACGCTAGTACCTACTAATCGTTCAATACTAGAAGCTAGAAAGCCCATTCATATTATGTCATGCACTAGCTTCCACCGACCGCTAGCTCTCTCTAGGCCACTTCATAATACTACTATTTTTCATCATTGCTTTATTATTTACTTAATCCTATTTTATTATAAATTTTTGTTCAATTCAAACAATTTTACAGATTTTTCCCTCAAACTATAATGTGCTCACTCGATAAGAACCTTAATGGATGCCACTATAAGAAAAACGGAACTTCACTTGTTTCATGAAGTTCCGTCATTTTTATTGATTTAGATCATAACGTTGCCCTTTTTTAAGATAGAGTAGGTATTCAGCGATATTTGTTGCGTAATCCGCGCAGCGTTCGATGTAGCGACATATGAAAGATAAACTGGTAATTTGCGCGATACTTTCAGGGGCCACAGAGCTTAATCGCATTAAATGTGTAATAATGTTCCCGTACATTTCATCAATTTGATCATCATACTCCGCAATTTCTTTTGCTTTACTCATATTTTCTTCCAGAAATGCTTCAACTATTTGGCGTAGCATTTCAATGGCTTTGTAACACATATCCTCAAGCAGCTCTATCGAAGTAATGAAGCGTTCTTTTCCAATTCGAATAGATTCTTTGGCAATGTTAACTGCATAGTCACCTACACGCTCTAAATCAGCAGCTGCCTTCAGTAATACTACTAAGCGACGCAAATCTTTCGCCACAGGCTGTTGACGTGTCATTACCAAAATAACGCGGTCATTGATCTGTTCTTCTAAACTATTAATCACTGCATCCTGTTCGATAACTTCCTTTGCTTTCTCAAAATCTTTTTCGATAAAAGCAGCAAAGGAAGTTTCTAATGCTTGGATACTAAGATTGCTTAACTTTAACAGATCTGCTTGAATGGCCTCAATTTCATGATCAAAGCGCTCTCTTGCTGCCATGAATAATCTCAACCTCCTCTTTTATCCGAAGCGACCAGAAATATAATCTTCAGTACGTTGATCTTTTGGCGTTGAGAAAATTTTATCTGTATGATCAAATTCTACTACTTCCCCGTTCAGGAAAAATGCAGTTTTGTCAGAAATACGAGCTGCTTGCTGCATATTATGCGTTACAATAATAATCGAATAATTGTCTTTTAATTCTTGAACAAGCTCTTCCACTTTTAATGTTGAAATCGGATCAAGCGCTGAAGTAGGTTCATCCATTAATATAACATCCGGCTCGATTGCTAAACAGCGTGCGATACAAATACGTTGCTGCTGTCCACCAGATAGACCATATGCATTTTGATTTAAACGGTCCTTTACTTCATCCCAAATTGCTGCACCACGTAAAGATTTCTCCACGATCTCATCAAGGATTTTTTTGTTTTTAATTCCGTGAATGCGTGGACCATAGGCAATATTGTCATAAATCGATTTTGGGAAAGGATTCGGCTTTTGGAATACCATCCCTACACGAGTACGCAATTCTTCTACTTCATAAGAAGCATCTAGAATATTGCGGCCGCGGTAATTGATTTCACCATTTGTTTTAACAATTGGCACTAGCTCTACCATACGATTTAACGCTTTGATATAAGTGGATTTACCGCAACCTGATGGTCCGATAATCGCTGTCACATCATTTTCTTTTATATCTAAATTAATATCTTTTAAAGCATGGTGATCCCCATACCAAAGATTGAAATTTTTCGTATTGAACACCGAGTTTTTATCAGCTGCCTGAATGCTTGGCCCCATTGACGGAGAAGGCGTTTTTATATTAACAGTTTCTTTATTATTTGTTTTATTCATAAGATCTACCATTTTTACACATCCTTAATATCGTTTTTGGAACTTATTGCGAATGAAAATTGCAATAGAATTCATAATCACAAGAAGAATCATCAGCACGATAATACCTGCTGATGCAACAAACTGGAATTCTTCCTGAGGACGTTTTGCCCAGTCATAAATTTGCATCGGTAAAGTTGTAAATTGACTTAGTAGCCCATCCGGCAAGAATTGCAATATTACCGGAATCCCTAAAACAACAAGTGGAGCTGTTTCACCTACAGCACGTGATAAGGCTAAAATGGTACCCGTTAAAATACCAGGGATTGCAGCTGGCAATACTACTCGAGTAATTGTTTGCCATTTTGTAGCTCCCATCCCATAAGACGCTTCACGCTGTTCCTTTGGCACTGAGCGAATTGCCTCTTGTGAAGCAACAATAATTACAGGCAAAATCAATAAACTCATTGTAAATCCTGCAGCGAGTAAACTTTTCCCAAGAAATAACATCCGAACAAATATTGTCAAACCGAGTAATCCAAAAACGATAGATGGAACTCCTGCTAAATTGGAGATGTTCATTTGGATAAAATTAGTAAATTTATTTTTCTTCGCATATTCTTCTAAGTAAATCGCAGTCCCTACACCTAAAAACATAGAAACAGGCGCAATAATCAGCATTAAATAGATAGAGCCAATCAAGGCTGCTTTTACCCCTGCTTTTTCAGGGAAACGAGAACCAAAATTATTGAAGAAATCCAAGTTCAAATAACCAGTTCCTTGTGACACGATACGCACAAGCAATATAACTAAAGTAAGCAGCGCTAATGATGTCGCTAGCAGGAAAACCGCTTTCCAAATTTTATTATATGTTAAACGCGATTTCATACGCTTCATAACAACAGTATCATCGATATATTTCATATTAATACTCCTCCCTGAAGCGCTTAGAAATGTATTGTGCGAGTAAATTCATGATTAAAGTGAAGATAAATAAGGTAAAACCAACAGCATAAATCGAGTAATAAATTGTTGTACCGTAGCCTGCATCACCAGAAGAAACTTGAACGATATAAGCAGTCATCGTTTGAATTGACCCTGTTACGTTAAAATCAAATGTCGGTGTTGCTCCACCAGCAAGCGATACGATCATTGTTTCTCCAATAGCACGTGAAACAGCTAATACAACCGAAGCAATTATCCCGGATAAGGCAGCAGGTAATACAACCTTTATTGAAACTTCCAATTTCGTAGCACCTAAGGCTAAGGCGCCTTCTCTGATTGAATTTGGCACCGAACTCATAGCATCTTCAGATAATGATGCAATCATTGGCAAAATCATAATGCCAACAACAATCCCCGGACTAAGAGCATTGAATATTTTCAGCGACGGCATCAATTCTTGAAGTATCGGCGTTACAAAAGTTAAGGCAAAAAATCCATAAACAATTGTCGGTACACCGGCTAATACTTCTAAAATTGGCTTGATTGTTCGACGCGTTCTGTCTGATGCATATTCACTTAAATAAATTGCAGCAGCAATCCCTAAAGGTACTGCTACACAAGCTGCGATTACTGAAACTTTTAAAGTGCCCAGTATTAAAGGCAAGACACCATATAATGGTTCACTGCCTGAGAATGGCAACCACTCTTTACCGAATAAGTAGTCAGTAATTGATACCCTCTGAAAAAATTCAAATGTTTCAAAAATAAGTGTAAATACGATTCCAATTGTAGTTAATACTGAAATAAGTGCAGTTATTACTAAAATAATGGGCATTAATTTTTCAATAAACTTTTTCCCTTTTTTTTCGCGAGATTTTGCAATCAATTCCTGAACTGACTGTTCTCTCCCTAAGCCCCCTAAAGCCATCGTACAAACTCCCTTCAAATACGTGAGAAAATGTGTGAGATCCCTTAGTGGTATGGCTCCCACACATCTTATTTACTTCGTAATTCTAATTATTTTAAACCTTCTAGAGTTGATAAACCTTCTTCATACTTTTCACCTGGTAATTTCACATAACCAACTGCTTCAGCCATGTCACCAGCATTTTCTAAAGTGAATTTCATGAAGTCATAGAATGCTTCATTTTCTTGTAATGCACTGTTTTTCGCATATACGAACAGTGGACGAGATAGTGGCGTATATTCTCCAGATTCGATTGTTTCATTATTTGGTTCAACACCATCGATTTTAACGGCAGTTAACTTATCTTGGTTTTCTAAGTAATAAGCATAACCAAAGAATCCGATTGCGTTTTTATCACCAGCAACACCTTGTACTAATACGTTATCATCTTCAGATAATGTAGCAGCTTTTGCTAAATCAGAACCTTCTAAAATTACTTCATCAAAGTAATCATAAGTACCTGAGTCAGTACCCGGCGAGTAGAATACAACTTTTTCATCCGGCCAAGATGGATCGATATCAGACCATTTTTTCTCTGTACCATCTTCAATCCAAAGTTGTTTTAATTGGTCGACTGTTAATTCAGTAGCCCAATCATTTTCTGGGTTAACAACAACTGTTAAACCATCGTAGGCAACTTGGAATTCTGTATAATCAATACCAGCTTTTTCTAATTCAGCTGCTTCTTCATCTTTAATTGGACGGGATGCGTTAGAGAAGTCAGTTTCTCCAGCGATAAATTTCTCAAAACCGCCGCCTGTACCTGAAACACCAGCAGAAACTTTTACATCTGGTTGAACTCCAGCATATTCTTCGATAAGACCTTCTGTAATTGGTGCAACAGTTGACGAACCGTCACCTGATACTGTACCCGTTAACTGAGCATCGCCTGATTCTGCAGTTTCAGTTGCGTCACTGCCAGTTGTAGCATCTTCAGTTGTATCTGCTTCTTCTGAGCCACATGCTCCTAAAGCTAAACTTGCACCTAGTGCGGCTGTCATTGTTAAGTACTTCCACTTTTTCATCTCTTATTTCCTCCATCGAATTCATAGTAAGTTTGTCTTACAGGTAATACTATAAAACTAGTTTGTTGATGTCATATAAACGGAATGTAAAGAAATTGTAAATCGAAGTCGTAAATTGTAAACTTGCTAGTCTATCTTCCTGTTTGAACTTAGATTCAACCGATCTATCCCCTGATAATTCTGTGTAAATTGGCAGTTTTTTTCGAGGTGAAAAGGCTTATATTCAAAAAAATCCCCTAGAAAAATAAATTTCTAAGGGATTTTATATTTATTCAGTTACTTTTTCATCTTCTGTTTCTTCATCTATCTTTTCGCCAGTTGGAGCCGGTAATATTTCTTGTTTTACTGAACTTGAAGTACGGCCTTCCTGCGCATACTTCTCCTTCAACTCGAAATACACATCTACAATTTCTCTAGCTGTTTGGCTGGCTGTTGGCAATGATATATTATAATTCGTTGTTGCCCATGGGAATATAACCGCATAGGCAATTTCGGGATTTTCATACGGTGCAAAACCGACATGGGCAATATTGATAGTCTCTGTTGCCCATTTTTCTCGTATTGGACCATAGTATACTACCTCTGCTGTCCCCGTTTTCCCCGCTGCTGTATACGGCGCGTCTCCAAAATAAGCACGGGCAGATCCTTTAGCACCGGTATAAACTTTTCTTAACCCTTCTTTTACATGATTAATTTGCTCAGTAGGATTAGAAATTCGATTTAATATTTTTGGGGATACTTCTTCAACCACAGGACCGAGCGTTTCCCCATCCTTCGATGGTTCATGTACCTCCTTTAACATTCGAGGCTGAATTCGATAACCACCATTGGCAATAGTAGAAATATATTGAACCATTTGTAAAGGTGTATACGTATCAAATTGCCCGATTGCAAGGTTAAGAATTTTACCGTTATCTGTTAATTCACCAGCAAAACCAGCAAATTCATTTGGTAAATCCACACCAGTATTTACCCCAAGTCCAAATTGTGCATACCCATTGCGCATTGTTTGAAGGGTATCATCCTGTATTCTGAATGGCATGTTATAACTATAGGTTGAACCAGCAATCTTAATGGCTGTTTGGAACATATAAGAGTTTGAAGAGCGTTCTAAAGCTGTTTGGTCTGTAATTGCTATACGACCATTACGGTTAAAGATAGAACTCTTTGCATTAGTCCCAGCAAGCTTGATAGGTTGGTCAATCAAAATTTGACCAGGCTTAATAGCCCCCTCAGAATACCCCATTAACAGAGTAGCCGCTTTTACTGTAGAACCAACTTCATAAGCAGTTGTAAATGTTCCATAGGAATAATCTACAACATATCTCTCACCGGTTTCTTTATCCGTTTCAAGTTTTTTCCCAACAACCGACAATAATTCACCAGTGCTTGGATCCATCATGACAAAAAATGCTCGATCAAGCAGCTGGGATTGGCTCTTAGATTTTAACTCCAATAACTTTTCTTCTACAATTCGCTCTGCTTCTGCTTGCAGCTCAATATCAATAGTTGTCACTAAATCACTGCCAGGTTCCCCTTCATATGTCGTTATTGTGTCAACAACCTGCCCTTGCTTATTTGTAATGTTTTTTACAACAGATTTTTGACCTTGTAGAAGTTCCTCATAGCTTGCTTCAAAATAACTTTCTCCGACACGATCATTACGGGAATAATCTCTTGCTAAATAATAGTTCAGCATAGTTTTCGGGATACCTTTACTTGGAACTGTAGTTCTTCCTAAAATTGCTAAAGAAGAGAGCTTTACACGTTTCCAGTCCGTTGTCGTATTTACGCCCGGCAATTCAGAAAGTCTTTCTGAGACACGAGCAAATTCTTCGTCTGTCACATTTTCACTTTTAATAATTTGAGGAGATAAGTTATAACCCGATGTCATTTCTCGATAGATCGCTAAAACCTCTAATTCAAATGGCGTTAATTGTGCTAATTCTTCTTCCGTGATGCGCTCGCGAACCAATCGATCAATCTCTGCTTGAATTTCTTTATCTTCAAGCTCTTCATTTTGCTTTAATTCATCCTCTTCTTTTTTGGTTACCTTTGCGTATGCAGCATCTTTATTTTTCATAATCCAGAAATCTTGCTTATCGCGCAGTGTAACCCGATCAATTGGCTGTTCCATCAACATGGCGAGCTGTTCGGCAATCGTCAGCATCTCTTCCATAGTTGTCGTTTGCATTTTCGTATATGTAATAGCGTTTTCGGGTTCATTATCAACTAAAACTCTCCCGTAACGGTCATATATTCTACCTCGAGGTACACTCGTATTCACTGCAACTTCTTCTTTTCTTTCAAGAGCTAGTACATAATCTTCACCTTTTACAATTTGTAAATATCCCAATCTGAATATGAGCATGGAAAATAATAAAAAGATGGAAAAGAAAAGGACGTTCATACGAAATGACAAACTAGCACGATATTTTGCCTTTACACTGGATGCACGTTGAGTTTTTGTTTTTTTTCGCACTTAAAATGACTCCCCCTTTCTTAATGTTGACTCTCCAAGGATAAATACATACATTCTAGTATAGCATCTGACCGTTTGTTTAAAAAGCATTGATAGTCGTATTCTCCAAGTTTTGTGACGGTAAAACTAGAAAATGGTTCCTGTAATTATCATTATTTTTTTCAAGGAGTTTATGTACTGATTTATTGACTAAATTCTATTTGATAAATGAATGATCTTACAGCTCTGGAAAACAAAAAAAGGATGGATAGCCTCCATCCAATTCCAGTTATTGTCCCCTTTTCTCCATGACATTAATCCCTATCCCCATAAGCACTACCGACATAAATAGGAGAACACTAAGCGGCTGAATTATTTCCATAAACGGACGATTATCTAATGTAACCCCATACAACAGCTCCAGTCCATAAGTAATTGGTGATATATAGGATAACGCTAAAATCACTTCCGATGTTACAATCTCGAGCGGCCAATACGCACCGCCCAACATCGCAAGCGGCACTGCCATAATTGTAATGATTGCATTAAATTTTCCTGGTGTGCTTGCTACTGATGCTATAAAAATCGCCAAGGCGACAATACAAAGCAAATAAGGAATAATTAAAAGCAGCGTTTTATAAAATCCTCCGTAAAAATCTACTCCCACTAGAAAATGAAAAATGCATAGAACAAGTACGATTTGCAAATAACCTATTAAAATACTATAGAGGATATTGGCCATATAGATTTCTGTTTTTCCGACTGCCGATACCGTGAGACGATCCCATATATGATTTTTCCTCTCCGTTATAATAGGATAAACCCCATTGGCAACCGTATAAATTACCATGAATAAACTAAATCCAAATAGACTATGAAGCTTTGAATCCCAGATAAATCCTTCATTATTTGTAAAGCTTGAATACGCTATATGAAAACTTGGATGAGCATAAGCCTCATTTATTATTTGATTTGCCCTATTTTGTTCCTCGAGGGGCAAGGCAGTAATGATTGCTTCTTTTTGTGAAAGTTTACTATAAATTGTTGTTAATTCATTATTGAGCAGCGCTGTATCCATAAAATCAGGTGAAATAATTTGCTCGAAACCATCTTCCATTAAATGCACCGCAACTTCATATTGCCCTATTTCTACTTGTTTAATTGCCTCCTCTTCTTGCAACAAAACAAATTCAGTTTCCGGGATTTTCTGCAGCTCATTCATATAATCCTTCGTCTGTTGTTTACTTAAATCGGAATACACGGCTACCTTAAAACTTGCTTGCGAGCCAAGACCCAGAAAGTAAGCAAATACACAAATAATGATTGTAATAATGATAAAGCTTGCTGGTTGACGTGCAAGCAATAAAAATTTCGTTTTCATAATCCCTATCATGCAATACCACCTCTTTTCGGAAACAAAACCAAAGCTAAAACCATAAACAAAACAACGAATGAAGAAAGAATTGTGATGTTCGGCAGTAAATCAATTAAACTGCCATCTTGAGCAATCGCCAAATATCCATCTAAAGCTGCACCATTTGGCGTGAACATTCCCACCTTTGCAATAAAAGGAGATAAGCTGCTAATATTAAAATAACTACCTCCAAAAAACGCCAAAATCGCAACAATTACATTGGAAAATAAGTTGGACGCGCTTGCAGAATTAGAACGGTAGTTGATAGAAGATAAAAGTGCTGCTATAGCTCCAACTACAAGTGCAAGCAACATTGTTACCAATAAATATAGCTGCCAATGAGCAAAACTGATGTCAAAGATCAAATACGAAAACGTAAACAACACCATTACTTGAAGAACCGAAAAGAGAATAGACGATACTATGATACTAAATAAATAGGTACTTGGATGAATCTGAGCGAGCAAAATCCGATCAAAAATATGCATATACTTCTCCAAGTAGGATTGGCTAGCCAGCGTACTAGCAACAAATAACATAAACATGACAGTCATACTAAATGTGTAATAGACACTTGAAGAAACCCCTTCTAAAGAATCCACTGTTCTGATTGCGGATTTGATTTCATTAGAGGGGAGTGCAGATTCCTCTGACAAAAGATTATTTTGCCCCATGACCGAAAACAGCGTATATTGTTGCTGATAAAAATCAAGAATATGCTTAACAATCGTTGAAGTGATTTGTTCACTTTGATTTAAGTAAACATGAACTGCCGGTTTTTCTTTCTCAAAAAAGCTGGCGTTCAAATAGTCTGACGTAAAATTTCGAGGTATCTCCAACACAACATCAAATTTGCCGCTTTTCTTTGCATCCGAGAATTCCTCTGCTTCAAGATGCGTTACATGTATTAACTTTTCTACTTCTTTATCCGATGTCAAATTCTCCGTCAACATGGAAACCGGCAACGAGCTTTCTAAATTTTCAATTGTTTGTTGATCTAGTGATACATTCTGCGGTAATTCTCCAATAAACCTTTGAAACGCCTCTTTTTCATCCTCATTTTGAATAATTGCTAATTCGATCGTTGTCATCTCAGGTTTACCTTCCATAATGGACCCTAATGCAAAACTTAAAATACAGATAAGTACAATGGGCATTACGAAAAGAGTTACCATTTCAGAAGGACTTCTTAATAATAATTTTATTTGCTTTTTTATTAATGCCAGAAACATACTTATCGGCCCCCCTAATTTCTCAATGCTCTGCCCGTCAAGTGTAGAAACACATCTTCTAGAGTAGGCTCTTCAACCTGAAAACTAGTTAAAATGATATTATTTTTCTCGCAAAGAGAAAGAAGCATTGGCAAAAAATTGCTGCCTTTCGCAACAGAGAACGTGACCTCCGCTTCTTTTGCAATGACATTCGATAGTGTTGGTTGAGTTATCAAATCGTTTATAAAGCCCTTTGAATGCTTTTCCAGTTTGACATGTACTGTATTTTCCGATGAAAGAACGGATTTGATCTCTTCTTTTCTACCTGATGCAATAATTCTCCCTTTATCCATAATGTAAATTCGATTACACAAAAATTCGACTTCTTCCATGTAATGACTTGTGTAAAGTATGGCCATATTCGATTGTTCATTTAATGCTTTGACAGTCTCTAAAATATGATTTCTTGATTGTGGATCGATTCCAACAGTAGGTTCATCCATGATCAAATATTTTGGTTCATGAAGCAATGCAACACCGATATTAAGTCGCCTTTTCATTCCACCTGAGTAGTGTTTCACCAATTTTTTCGGCTCATCTTGCAGTCCAATTTGCTCCAAGACAGTCTCAATACGTTTCGATAGCAATGTTTTGGGCATTTTTTGAATACTGCCAAAGAATTGAAGATTTTCTTTAGCAGTCAATTCTTCATAAAGCGCAATTTCTTGTGGAACAACCCCTAATATATTTCTAAGCTCGGAGGGATTTTTAATGATGCTTTTTTGATCTAAAAATATATCTCCTTCAGAAGGAGAAATTAATGTAGATAGCATCGCTATAGTTGTAGATTTCCCTGCACCATTTGGACCCAGTAAACCTACTATTTCCCCAGGCTCTATATAAAAATTCACTTGATCTACTGCTGTTGTCCTTTTAAATTTTTTCGATAGATTCACCACTTCAATCATCTTTCAAACCACCCTTCTATGTACACCTTACCAATATTACTAATAGCTTCTAAGTAGCTCTGGTCACTATTCAAAGTGACTAGAGTCATTTTTTGTTCCTTGCTGCTTTGAAATTGAAAACATTAAAAAAAGCGGCATGTTACACCGCTTAGACCAAACCATTTTTCACTGCAAAAATTGCAAGTTGGGTTCGGTCACGCAAATCCAGCTCTTGCAGAATATTGGTAATGTGATTTTTAACTGTACCAACAGATAAGAATAAGCTATTGGCTATTTCTTTATTGGATCTTCCTTCTCCCACTAATTTCACAATAGATAATTCCCGTTCCGTAAAGGTTATTGAGATTTTTTCATTTTTGGATTCAACAGTTCGATGCAATAGCATGGGCATAAGTTTTGCGGCAATCCCCTCTTGCAATGCCAACCCCCCATTTAAAACACTATGGATAGAAGAAAGCAGTCTTTCTGGTTCAGAAGATTTTAGTAAAAAACCGTTTGCTCCATCCTTTAGGGTTTGATATGCATACTCTTCATCTTCAAATGTTGTTAGAATAATTACTTTCACATCCGGATATTGTGACTTGATTTGTTTCGTAGCTTCCATCCCATTCATTTTCGGCATGCGTATATCCATCATGACTAAATCGATTGGATGCTTTTGAAGCTGGTCTAATGCTTCCATTCCATTACTCGCTTCTGCCATCACTTTGAATTGTTCATCCAGTTCGAGAATCATCTTTAATCCATTTCGGACAATTGTCTGGTCTTCAACGAGTAATATTTGTACGGTCATTTACTTCTCACTCCTTCATCAGAGCCTTCATACTTTTCTGGTTAGTCAAGTTAGCTCTTATCGGGAAAGAGCCTTTTAATATAAATTGGTCATTCGTTCTTAAAATTTTCAGTTCACCGCCAATTTCCTTAAGCCGCTCCTCCATGTTCGTTAAACCAAATCCTTGAATAATTGGTTCATTTGATATCATTTTATTTTTCACTTCAAATTGCAAATTCTGCAATGAATTCATTCCTATGATGACTTCGACTTCTTTTGAATGACTATATTTCATGGCATTTGTTAAGCTTTCCTGCAGAACTCTATATAGTACAATGCTTTGGGAATTAGAAACCGGCAGTGATAGCACACCATTTTTAAGCGAAAATTGAATTTGTAGACGACTTTCCATCTCAAGCTTTCTTATAAGTTGCAGAACTGATTGTATTCCCGTTGTGTCGGATGACTTTAATTGCCTTACAGCATAACGCGTCTCTTCCAAGCTTTCTCTCGCCAATTCCTTTGCCTCTTTTATATGAACATCGCTTTGTTGAATAGTCATGACTTCAAGCTGCATTAATAAAGAGGTCAGTTTATGGCCAACAGAATCATGGATATCCCTTGCGATTTTTGTACGTTCTTCCGCGCGGACCAGTTGTTCCTGTTCAACTGACATTCTTTTCAAACGCCTATATTCATTCAGGAGCTGTTCATATAGAAGCCCTTTCGTATGGGCATTTTCAACAGCTTGATAAAGAAAATAGGAAACGATAAAAATAATGGCCATTAAAAGAAAACCATATATCGGCACTTTGTTTAGAATTCCAAATAGAATACATACGGCAATTGCAGAGGTATAAAAGATATAATATGATTTGCCCTTTAATTGTGAGGTTGCTTCTACTATGAAAAAGCCAATAAAAGGCAGCCAATATAAATGATTACTCGGAGTAAAACTGCCGATTATGATTAAAAATAGAATCAAAAAATAATTGAGAAGCGGCTTCTTCATAATTGGGATGAGAAAATATAAGAAAAATACCCCCGTTATTAAAAATAAAGTACTAGTTATGCCAGCACTAGTAAGAGCAGTATGTATAAATAACGTTCCGGTCATTAAAACAATACAAGTTAGTCGAAATAAAAATAATTTCAATAGATTCCCCTGCTCCTTAGATAATATTTCCATCCTTACTTATTATATAATGAATTTTCAATATTTTACATGCTTGATAAATAAAAGAGGAAGCCCTAAGCTCCCTCCCGAAAAAAATTTTAAAAGAAACAATGGACGGATATAAAACATTTCGAATTTAAAGGACAAAAAAACTTGGACCCGCCAATAATGCAGGACCAAGTTTATCGTATCTAATTAACCCCAAACCTCTTCAGCGATTTCTTTAATGAGTGTCAGCTTTTGCCATTGGTTCTCTTCTTCCAAAATATTGCCATCTTCAGTTGAAGAGAAGCCGCATTGCGGGCTTAGGCAAAGCTGTTCCAAAGAAACATATTTAGCGGCTTGATGAATACGAGCTTTAATCTCTTCCTTATCTTCCAATTCACCAAATTTAGATGTGATTAAGCCTAATACAATTTTTAAATCCGGGCGATTCACATATTGTAATGGCTCAAAGCTTCCAGAACGCTCATCGTCAAATTCAAGGAATAATCCATCAACATTTAAACCGCCAAAAATCACTTCTGCAGCAAAATTATATCCACCACTCGAATGGAATGTAGATTTATAGTTGCCACGGCAAATATGCATTGTAATCGTCATATCACTTGGCTTGTTTTTGATGGACTCATTAATCACATATTGAAGGGTATCCATGAATTGCTGTGGGTCTTTCCCTTCTGCCACTAATTTTGCACGTGTCTCTTCGGAGAACAAGCTAGCCCAAGAAGTATCATCTAATTGTAGATAGCGGCATCCTGCATTGTAAAATGCTTGGATTGCTTTTTGGTATGCTTTGATTGTATCTTCGATTAAATCTTTTTCTTCTGAATAGACATCTAAATTGCGATCCGCACGTGCGTGTAACATATTGGGGCTTGGAATTGTAAATTTAACCGTTGAATCTCCAGCGTGTTCTTTAATGAATTTAAAATGATCTAAAAATGGATGATTCCCAAAATCAATTTTACCTACCACACGAATTCCTTCTTTACGCGTTTCCAGGTTGTGGAAATTTAAACCTTGTTCTTTTTCGTAATAATCCATTCCTTCAAGCCCGCCCAAGAAATCAAAGTGCCACCAGCTACGACGGAATTCTCCATCAGTAATAGATAAAACCCCGATTTCTTTTTGTTTTTCGATTAAATGGATAATTGCTTCGTCTTCTACTTTTTTAAGTTCATCGTATGTAATTTCGTTATTTTGAAATTTTGATCGTGCTTCCTTTAAAACTTGCGGTCTTAAAAAGCTTCCTACATGATCATATCGAAATGGTGCTGTTAATTGTGCCATTTTTTTACCCCTTTTCAAATGCAATTTTATGGATTAGATGAAATTTTATCCATAACTTTAATCTATTTAATAAATTATAATATAACATAAAAACGTCAGATAAAACGAAGTATTCCGACAATATTTATTGGTCATTTATTACAAAAATCTCTTAATTCTTTGTTATTCATGATAACCGGTTATATTGCATGGTCTAAAATTAGCATAAAAATAGCTAACATTGATTTGTACAATGCTAGCTATTTTTATTATTGCATTATTCGCTTTCCGACTCATTTTCTTTTTCGCTTTCCTTTTCTATCTCTGTCTCAATATTATTGTTTTGAGCATACCGCGCAATTGTATTTATTCGTTCCAGCATTGGTGGGTGAGTATAACGGAAAATTTTCACGAGCCAAGGTGGATTCACTTCACTTAATCCAGCTTTGGCAAGGTTTTGGAATGTACTGACTGCTGCATCTGCGTCCCCTGTCAATTCCATTGCATATTCATCCGCCCTAGTCTCCTGATATCTTGAGATATAATTGGAAAGAGGGTTTGAAAGAAAGAGTAAAAATGAAACAAGTACAAAAAATAAAGGAAGAGATCGAATATCACTTATCTTCTCGATTTTCATTACTCGTCCGAATTTGGAAATCAGCCAAGGCATGATTTTCGAAATCAACCATAACCCCACCAATATGGATACTAGATAAGAAGCTATTCCAATATAAATATGCTTCTCCACATAATGCCCCATTTCATGAGCCATGATAAACAGAATCTCTTCATCTGTTAAATTATTTAGAGTCGTATCCCATAGAACTATACGAGAATTGTCTCCTATTCCTGTGACGTAGGCGTTTAGTGCATTGGTTTTCTCCGACATGTTCACTTCAAAAACATGCTCTGAAGGAATGTCCGCTTCATCAGCGAGTGCCAAGATTTTCTCTTCAAGGGCTTTATCATGCAGCGGCGTAAAATCGTTATATAATGGATCAATGACAACCGGCTGTAAGTACATCATAAAGATCGCAAAGGGTATTGTGAGCAGCCATGCATAAAACCACCATTTTTTTGCACTCTTCTGTATGAGCCAATACAGCACCAATACAACCAGCAGTGTCGTTCCAAAATTCACCCAAAAATCAATGACAAAATCTCTCATCCACGAAGAAAATTCCTGCGTACTAATTCCGTAGTCCTTACTTAATTTATAGCGATATAAATCCACCGGATAAAAAACGATTGCAGTAAATAAATATAAGAGGAATAAATAAGTACCATTTTTAACTAACTTCCACTTTGTATCTGCCCATTTTTCAAATACTTTTGAAATCCCAGTAAATAAAATCAAGAAGTATACAAGCCACTCAAACGGTGTAACAATAAAGAAAATAAAGTTTCGAATTTTCGAAAAATCTTCACTTAAAATGAGTTCACGTTCAGTCATGAAGGTTTGCGGATCCGCTATTGTTCCTTTTAATGTAGCTGGAATTCCTCCTGATGCCCCATGAAATATGTAAAAATACATCCCTATGGCGTAGACCGCGTACAAAATAATCGCAGCTATGCTCCATTTCTTTGACAAATTTCCCACCTCAATTCTTCTTCTTACTTTAGTGTAAGAAAAATTGGACAAGATAGAACCATTTTTTGAATCTTTTTATGATTTCATTTGTGAAATTCTTTCTCTCACTCCTCAAATATAAATAGAAGTTGCCCCTTGCAGAACAACTTCTATTCCGATTATTCCCATTAAATTATTTAAAAATACATCTGTAAAGGGCGTTAATTGCTATTTAAGAACGATGAAAGGCGGTTGTCTTATTTAACTGTCAACCACCTTTTAATAGAAAGCAGCAAAGCTTCGAATAAGTATATCTCCATTTTTCTCATTTCTATTAGGAAGGTCTCCATGTTTCCAAGAATTTCGAAGTACGCTTTCGTCCAATTTCAATAAGTGCTTCCTTTGTTCCTTCATCTAGATCAAATTGGGTTGCACTATACTTTTCTACTGGAATAAAAATTATATTTCGTTCATGCTTCCTTGAAATATAACGTTCATCATGGGCATTCTTCATTGTTGAGAATAGAGCTTCGAAAAGATTTAATCCATTATTAATTTTTTGGGGCGGCATATCTTCTCTTGGGTTACTTAGTTTCATACCGATAGTTGGACGTTGTTTGTTTCCATTATCAAAAATCCAGAGCGGGAAGTTACTTAGAATACCCCCATCAACAAACAAGCACTCCCCTTTACGATCATTTAATTTGATTGGCTCAAAGAAAAAAGGTATCCCACAGCTCATCCGCAGTGCTTTTGCTACTGAGAACCCCCTCCAATCAATCCCATAGGAAGCTAAATCATCCGGTATGACAACCATTCTGCCATTTGTTAGATCAGAGGCAACCAGCTTCAGTGAACCTCGGGGTAAATCATTAAATGTTATTATTCCTTTAACAGCCAATTTTTTATAAAACCATTTTTCTAAAGCTTTCCCTTTGTATAGCCCCATTCGAAAATATAGATTCAGCCACTTTAAAAAAGGAAGAGTACGCGCAGGCTTTGGCGGATCGAGAAGTGATTTTAAATTTAGTTCATCCAGGATTTCTTCAATTTCTTCTGCAGTATATCCTGCTGCTATAAAACATGCCAATATGGCACCTGCACTTGTTCCTGCAACACGTTTAAAACGATAATTTTTTTCTTCTAAAACCTGCATCGCCCCAATATACGCAAATCCCTTGATCCCACCACCTGAGAACACCCCATCAATAAGCATGTTCACGCCCCTTTATTTGTTTCTAGTACACACTTTAAGAAAAAGAGGGAGTTTTTAGAACTTATTTCGACAAAAACCTTCGACATATCTAGTGCCTTAAGAACAATTTCATGCCCATTTTCCCTATGTATATTTCCAATTAAAAGTAAACAAAAAAGTATTTGGCGACAAACAAATCTGTTTGAAACCAAATACCTTCAATGTTTATAAATTTAATCTTGATGGATTATGTTTATTATCAGGCTTGTCTTTATTTTCATTTTGATTTTGTCGTTTGGCTTCATCATTTTGACCAATAACATCAAAATCATCCGGACTTAAATCATAGCCATGGCCATATTCTTCGCGATCTAAAGAGTTCTTTTTGTTTTTACTCAACATCTTCACCTCCATATAGCATAATTTGAGCCTTTTTATCGGTAATTATGCTATAGACAAAAATGTAAAAAGAATGAAGTGGCTAAACTTCATTCAAAAGAACATTAATGTTGATGGTGATGCTGTTCGGTTTCCTCTTCATTTGTAGTTACTGATATTATATCGAAATACGCAGTTACTCCAAGAAATAGAATAGCGATTGCAAAACTCAGCTTTACTTTAGAAGGAATTGCTTTTGCGAAATTATTATAGGTTTGTCTAGTCCAAAGTCCTGCTGCCACAATACAGCTAACCAAATAAATAATTGTAAAAAATACGATACTAAGCAGCTGGTTATTAGTTGTCATTAAGCTTAGCATTGTTCCCATCATTGCCCCCATAAAAAGTGCGCTTAAACATTCCAGGACAACTTTTATTGATAATTGATAGGTCATGATGCTTATGAGTAAAAAGCTTACAAGTATAGAAATCACTGTAGCAAAAACGATATCCGCAATCCATATTCCAATCAGTATACCTATTAAGGTACTTTTTGTCATTGCTACGAACATCGCTAAGCAACTGGATAGATGATTTTCTTTTGGCTGAACCCGAAATACAGAGCCGAGAACAACAGTAAGGAAAATAATACTAACAAAGCTTACAATAGCAACCAAAAATCCACTCCATTCATTATGCAATTTGCACAATCAACTTGTATAGAATTCAAATGATAATGTCATGTCTAGCCTATTCCATGATGCATTAATTTATGCTTACCATCCCCAATACAGTCCACTAATTAAATTTATAAACACATCAAACAAAAAATTTTTAAATACACAGCTTTTCATTTTTTACTATTAGTTTAAAGAGTTGCTAATCTATCAGTCTTTAGCTCAGATTATTTCCTCATCAAAAAAAGCGTTGCTCCACAATTACCTGTGAAGCAACACTTTAGTTTAAAAATATTTAAATCTATTACTTAGCTTATTTTGCAGCTTGGTATTTAGATTCAACAACATCCCAGTTTACTACATTCCAGAATGCAGTGATGTAGTCAGGACGACGGTTTTGGTAGTTTAAGTAGTAAGCATGCTCCCAAACGTCTAAGCCTAATACTGGAGTTTTACCTTCCATTACTGGAGAGTCTTGGTTTGGAGTTGAAGTGATAGCAATTTCGCCGCCATCTACTACTAACCAAGCCCAACCTGAACCGAAACGGCCAGTTGCAGCTTTAGCGAATTCTTCTTTGAAGCTATCTAAGCTACCGAATTTTGCTTCGATTGCAGAAGCTAATTCACCAGTTGGAGCAGTTGCGCCACCTGGAGCGAGGATTTCCCAGAATAATGTATGGTTAGCATGTCCTCCACCATTGTTGCGTACAGCTGTTTGTTTGTCAGCTGGAAGAGCATCAATATTTGAGATAAGGTCTAAAAGATCTTTACCTGCAAATTCTGTTCCTTCAACTGCAGCGTTTAAGTTTGTTACATAAGTGTTGTGATGTTTAGTATGGTGGATTTCCATAGTTTTCGCATCAATGTTTGGTTCTAATGCATCATATGCATAAGTTAATTGTGGTAATTCATAAGCCATTTTGTATTTCCTCCCTCAAATTAAAAAGTAATCTTGATTACTTTTCTAGGTTATCAAAATTAGTCACACGATTCAATCAATAAACACTCAAGATTTACATTTCAGTCTTTTGACGGAAAGGTTGGTTGTATTTACCTTTTAGTACAGATTTCCTAAACAGCAATTATAAAAATAATAATCATGATTACTTGAATCGTACCCTTTGCTGCAACAGATGTTAAAAAGCCTACTAATGAACCAACGCCAGCTTTCAATGCTTGTTTATACTCTGTTTTTGTGACTAGAAGTTCACCAATTACTGCTCCTATAAATGGACCAATTAAAATTCCCGCTACCGGGATAATGAACGGACCTACCAGTAACCCGATAGTACTTCCCCACATACCGGCTTTTGTTCCACCGAATTTTTTCACGCCAATCAAGTTGGCCGCAGAATCTGCAACGAATAGCAGGACAACAAATAAGATTTCGATTGTCCAGAAAAGCCATCCAAGTTCTTCGAATGAGTTAAATAATCCATAAACTAGAAAGCCTAACAGAATAAAAAGTACAGAAGGAATAATCGGATAGACTAGACCTATAAACGCGACGATAAAACATGCAATAATTAGTACCCATGCAATTATGTCCATAAAAACAACCCCTATTCCATAATTAACAAAATATACGATTCTTTACTATAAAAAGTTTCAAATAAAAAATGTTTACTATCTATTAAATAAATTACCACTAATAACTTTATTGAATCTAAATATTCGTGTTAAACTCTCTTTTGGAGGAGAAAATATGGTAAAACACTCGCAGATTTTTATAGATAGTCTTATTCATCCCAAAAAATTAGCCGCTTATAGATTATTAACGATTGGGAAAACAATTCAATATGTTTTTCTATTAATAGCAGTTTTAGCCATCTATTCGTTTGTTCAATTTTTAACGGGTGTTTCGGAGACCTCATTCAACACTCAAGGATTAACAGAATACTTGGAAGATATACAATGGCTCATATATCCTTTCGCCTTTGTGTCATCCGTTCTTACCTCGACAATTCTGATATTTGTCAAAATTAGTATATATGCCTATGCAGGCGTGGTCATTTTAAAATTGAAACAGCGTCGAGGGGAATACCGTCACATGTGGCGAACTGCTGCATTAGCGATTACGTGGCCAACTCTGTTATCAGTTATATTATCAATAGTTGGAAGTTCAAGTTTGTTCACTATTTTAATAGACATAGTTATTACTATTCCTCTATTAGTTATTGCTTCAACAAAATATCCAAAATTACCGAAAAAATAATAGGCATGATTCCTCCTTCTCTTCATATAGTGAGAGAAAGGAGGGATTTTTAATGAGATTTCTTATTTTTACGGTTGTGTTTTTCCTTATAGCAGCTGTGATTAAAATAGATTTAACTGAAGGTACCGTGCCCCTTGCGAACTTCGATAAAGAACAGGTCGTACAGGCATGCGAACAACAAATTGCCATTAAAACTCTTTCTGTAGTCACTACCGCTGGCGATACTGTACAAGGCTTACTTGCGGCCTACCCATCTGAAGCAGAAATATCCTACCCAGAAAAGATGGCACAATTTTACAAACTGAATCCTCATTTACAAAAACAAGCGATGGTACCTGGCGAACTTATAAAAATACCAATCTATGATAAAATAGAAAATAATTGCTGATAAATAAAAAGTAGCGTTTCTTCCTTGTCCATCTTTCACTACACTGATAAAATGATAGAAGTGCGGTACGCGAAAAGTTAAGATACGTACCTCAAAAAGGAGAGAATCTTCATGAGTGAACTTATTCACCGTTCAAAAACACGTTCTGTACGTGTAGGGAATTTAACGATTGGTGGTAGTAATGAACTATTCATCCAAAGTATGTGTACAACAAAAACACATGACGTAGAAGCGACAGTTGCAGAAATTCTACGATTAGAAGAAGCGGGTTGTCAGATTGTCCGTGTAGCAGTACCAGACGAGCGTGCTGCTAATGCGATTGCTGATATAAAAAAACGTATTCATATTCCGCTAGTAGCGGATATTCATTTTGATTATAAATTGGCTCTAAAGGCGATTGAAAATGGAATCGATAAAGTACGTATCAACCCTGGGAATATTGGTCGTCGCGAGAAAGTTGAAGCAGTCGTAAATGCAGCCAAAGCAAAAGGTATTCCTATTCGAATTGGTGTTAATGCAGGATCGCTAGAACGCCACATTTTAGAAAAGTATGGTTACCCAACGGCTGATGGGATGGTTGAATCGGCTTTACACCATATTAAAATCTTAGAAGACTTAGATTTCCACGATATTATCGTATCTATGAAGGCTTCTGATGTAAACCTTGCGATTGAAGCCTATGAAAAAGCTGCTAAAGCCTTCGACTATCCATTACACTTGGGTATTACGGAGTCAGGCACTTTATTTGCAGGTACAGTTAAATCTGCTGCCGGTCTTGGTGCAATTTTATCAAAAGGTATCGGCAATACATTACGTATTTCACTGTCAGCCGATCCGGTGGAAGAAGTAAAGGTTGCACGTGAGCTCTTAAAATCCTTTGGGCTTGCTTCTAATATGGCTACGCTAATCTCTTGTCCTACTTGCGGTCGAATTGAAATTGATTTGATTTCCATTGCAAACGAAGTAGAAGAATACATTTCAAAATTAAATGTTCCTTTAAAAGTTGCTGTACTTGGCTGTGCAGTAAATGGTCCCGGGGAAGCGCGCGAAGCAGATATCGGTATTGCTGGTGCACGAGGAGAAGGATTGTTATTTATGAAAGGAAAAACAGTTCGTAAAGTACCAGAGGCGACAATGGTAGAAGAACTGAAAAAAGAAATCGATAAATTAGCAGCTGAAATGGCTGCAGAGCGAGACAAAAACGAAGCACAAGTCTAAAAATACCTAGGAGTTTTTTTATGACGAAGAAACAAAAACCACGCTTTGGTATTGATATCGATGGAACAGTGACAACTCCAGACACACTTATCCCACATATCAACGAACAATATAAGACAAACATCATTTTGGACGATGTAATTGAATACGATTTTTTAAGCGCTTTTCCCCATCCAGTAGATGCACGCGAATTTGCAAAATGGTTTAAGGAAAACGAAGCCTATATGTATTCGGTTAGCGCCATTGCACAGGATGCACAAGCGATTTTAGAAAAATGGCAGCATTCATATGAATTATTTTATATTTCAGCACGTGATGCAAGTGTATCCGAAATCACTTTTAAATGGTTTAAGGAAAATAACGTTCCCTTCCATCATATCGAGTTAATCGGAAGCCATAACAAACTGGCTATCGCAAAAAAACATAATGTCGATGTCTTTTTTGAGGATAAGCACGATAATGCAGTGATGCTGGCTGAAGAATTAAACATACCAGTGTTATTATTCGACACGCCATATAATCGAAAATCGATACCAACTAATGTCGTTCGCATTAATAACTGGACTGAAGCAAATCAATGGATACTTAAATACTTCTAGTAAAACAGGCAACATGTGAAATAACTGTTGCCTGTTTTTATATTTCTAAAATGCCTCTTTTCCATCTTTCCACAAAGGTTTCAAAAGGTATGCCGTATCGATTATAAATATCATGATAGACAAAATAGACCCCTAATTTTTCCAAAATCACATCATCAATTTTCATCCATACTTCCCTTCTCAATATTATTAGAAGCCCATGAAAAACTTTTGCATTCTTGTGAATTATCTCACGTCAGTTATATTGGATTTTCGATAAAATATGTATAGGATAGTTCAATTAGTGATGACTATTCAATGAAACTAGTTGAAACTATTCTACGTAAACCGAATTGGAAATATGAAAATTCGAAACAATTACATAAATTTACCACTTTGAACATGGCAAAAAGTCCTATTGCTGCAGTACATGGAGGGCACAAATGATATGACCTCAAACTATCAGCTCTAAAAGATAAAATTGACTTAATTCAACAGTTAGTTTGCTTAATTTTTCAAACTATTAGAAAATAAATCTGCTATCTTCATGATTAATTTGATATACTTTCTTTAAACATTTAATTGTATCGGGGGAACAAGCATGTATAATACGAAAATGCCCCTCTCAAAGGATGAGCTTTTACCATTTCTTTGTAATATTAGTGAGCAATTTCATATTGGTATCGCCATTATCAACATAGAAAAAAATGATTTTCCTTTTGTTTATGTTAATCAGGCATTTACAACTTTAACTGGTTATTTGCAAAATGAATTAATCGGAAAAAATTTTGAATCCTTAACTGGAGTAAAAACATGTTTAGAGCAAAATGAGGAACTTTTTTTTAATTTTTCTAAAAAAAGCTCCTTCGAAAAAAATATCATCCATTATCAGAAAGATGGAACTGCTTTTTGGAATCATGTTACCTTCCAGCCAATCATAGACCGTGATGGTATCGCAACTTATGCTATAATTCATTGCAAGGATATCACGGACCAAATGTTAAATAAAATGCTTTCCAAGCTTGAACACGAAGTATATATCGAACTTGAGGAGAACGGCGAGTTAAAAAACATTTTACAATTAATAACAGAAAAAGTTGAAAAATATTATATCCGTGACATTTTCTGTGCGATTCATGTTGTAAATCAGGAGCGAAACTTAGTCGCCATTGCGAGTGGCTCACTTCCTCTTTCCCTGATAAAGGCCATGAATCATCTTGAAATCGGTGGATCTACTGCCGGATATAACGAGAGTGTTGTTTACATTAACGATTTGTCCATCAAGAACAATAAATCAAATAAGCTGATAAAAAAATATAAATTGTCCTCTTGTTGGTCCAAGCCCATCTTTACAAATGAAAAACGATTACTTGGCTATTTCTCGATATACATAAAAGGTGAAATGCAACTAAGACAGGCAGATATAGATTTCTTAAAGAAGCTGTCTCCTATTGTTGCACTCTCAATGAAATATGTGAAACAAAAGCAAGAACTAAAAAGATTAGCATTTTATGATATAAGTACAGGAATGCCAAATTATAATAACTTTTACACCAGCTTAGTCATGTGGGTGGACGAAAAAGTTAATGGTGCAATTCTCTTACTTCAACCCAATGAATATTCAAGCATTGTTGATTTATACGGCAGAAAATTTGGAGACGAATTAATCGGACAGCTTGTTCATCGTTTCCTGGCCATCGAAGATTTACATGAAGAGATTATTTACGGAAGGTTTTCGACATCCTCTTTTATTATAGGTGTAAAACAAGCCGATGAAGAAAGTTTAAAACAGTTTATCAACCAAATTATACAAATCACATCCGTGCCTTTTACAATTGCTGATAGAGAGATTTTCATCACATTGAAAATTGGGGTGTCTCATTTTAATGAATGTTTGAGTTTAGATGAGAGTATTCGTCGTGCTGATACTGCTTTAACAAAATCTCGACTGCAAAATTCTGTTGTGGCCTATTTTGAAGCGGGTACAGACGAATTGATTCAACGTGAACTGAATATTTTAAATCAATTACAATTTGGAATTAAAAATGAAGAATTTACAGTACACCTACAGCCAAAAATCAACTTAGCAACAGATGAAATTGAGGGGTTTGAAGCACTGGCGAGATGGCATTCACCAGTTTTAGGGCACGTCTCCCCTGCTGAATTTATACCGATTGCAGAAAAAAGCGGAAAAATCAATGAAGTGGATAATTTAATTTTAAGAAAAGTACTGAAATTCCAAAACATCCGTATTTCTAAGGGATTAAAAATAGTTCCTATCGCTGTCAATATTTCACCTGTTCACTTTTACAGCGAAACCTTTGTAAATGATTTTCTTTCTTTAGTACAGAAATATCATATACCGCCAAATTATATAAAAATTGAAGTAACCGAGAGTGTGGAACTATTTGACTTTGTAAAAGCAAAAGAGATTCTATTACAATTAAAAAAATTAGGCTATGAAAGCTCCATCGATGATTTTGGCGTCGGTTTTTCAAGCTTAAGCTACTTACAGCAACTACCCTTCTCTGAAATTAAAATCGATCGAAGTTTTATCAATGATATTAATAACAGTGATATGCACGCAGTTGTACAAACTATTGTGCAACTTGCGGAGAAGCTGCGAATGCATGTAGTGGCTGAAGGCATCGAAACTTCAGAGCAATATTCAATACTGCAGAAAATTGGCTGTAAATCCGGTCAAGGTTTTTACTTTCACAAACCGATGCCCCTTGTAGAAGCAGAAAATTTACTAAATACTATTTAAATAAAAACGAAATTGGAACAAAACCCAAAGACACCATTTTTCCTTGAGTAGAAAAATGGTGTCTTTTTGTTGCAGCCAAAAATTGATTCCCGGTTTGGCTACGCACATCCGCGGGCACGACCTGAGCCTGCAGTTTCAGGCAACCTGCTGTTCCCGCGAGAAGCTAGGTTTGTTGCGAAAGGCGCAGCCGACAGCTACACTCTACCCTGCACTCCAATCAATTTATATCGTGTCAGATTCTTCTTGGGGGGATTTCACTAGTTTTCTCTAAAATTCCCCTTCTGTTCCAGCCTTTATTTAATTAATTGACTGCGCTTGCAAGGTTTTGTGCGATAAATGTAACCATATCCTTTAAATTTTGCGGTGTTACACCATGACCATCTGGATAGGTTTTATAAGTAACTTGTACACCAAGCTCTTCAAAATATTTTTTGCTTGTTTCTCCCCATTGAATTGGAAAATCATAATCATATTCACCATGGGAGATAAAGATTTTCGTTCGATCAAGCGGCGCTTTTTTATACTCATTTATAACAAACTGTGGTAAGTAACCACTTAATGCCACAGTAGCATGAATAAGATTGCCTAATGTTAACGTTAGTGTTTCGACAACAGCGGCACCCTGATTAAATCCAACTAAAAAGATTTTGTTGATATCTAAACGGAACTCTTCAATTGCTTCTAAAATAAAGCTTTGAGTGAAGGTAATCACTTTGTCAAAAACTTCTCTTGTTGGTTTGCCTTCTTCTTCAAATGTGTAAAATGCAAACCCCGGAGAGTGTGTAATTGGCCCTCTTAAACTAAAGATATGACATTGACCTTTGAA
The DNA here is from genome assembly GCA_030027265.1 of Lysinibacillus fusiformis. Classification (GTDB taxonomy): domain Bacteria; phylum Bacillota; class Bacilli; order Bacillales_A; family Planococcaceae; genus Ureibacillus; species Ureibacillus fusiformis_A. Next base: position 238,202 of record JASENG010000006.1, read on the forward strand.
TTCCTCTACTAATTGAAGCAAATCCTCTTCATTGCTTCCTAGACCATGCAACAAAAAAATCGCTGGTTGATGCTCATCAGTATTATTATTTGGCGCAATATGTTTATACGTATAGGGTGATTTCATGTTCTTAATTCCTTTCTCATGCAGCAAGCCTTGAATATCTTGTATTGTATCAAAGTTTAAAGGAAATGTTTACAAATGTATCCTACTTGAATAGATTTTCCGCACTAAATGCATTGAAAAGTATAACTAGAGCAAAATAGTAAGTAGTTGAAAAGAAAGCTTTTGCACTATATCCATGTAAACTTATAATTCCTATCAGTTAAATAAACATTTTTCTCCTATATTGGTTATGAATCTGGTATACTACATTTCGAGGTGAAACTATATGACAATAATAACTATTATTAATATCGCCATATTAATTGTACTTATGGGATTCCTGCGCTACTTAAATAAAAAGCATGTTAAGTTTTCTACACGTGTTTTTGCAGGTTTAGGCTTAGGTATTCTTTTAGGGTTAGCGCTTCAGCTAATATTCGGTGCAACTTCCGATGTGGTAACAAATACTGTTCCTTGGTATAACATTATTGGGACAGGCTATGTAAAGCTTCTACAAATGATTGCAATGCCACTTGTATTCATTTCAATACTAGCGGCCTTTACAAAAATGAAGCTTGGGAATAATTTAGGGAAAATTGCTGGACTTATTTTACTTATACTAGTCGGTACTACCGCAATCGCAGCAGGTGTGGGAATTTTATCGGCCACTGTATTTGACCTAGATGCAACTCAATTAGTTCAAGGTGATGCAGAAAAAGAACGCGGTGCTTCCTTGGAAGAGAAAACAGCAGAGGTTGTTTCTTTGCCAGAACAAATTATTGAACTTTTCCCAGCTAACCCATTCTTGGATTTAACGGGTGCCCGTTCAACTTCAACGATTGCTGTTGTAATTTTCGCAGCCTTTTTAGGTTTTTCCTATTTAAGAATTGTGAGAAAAGATGAAGAAACTTCAAAAACAATCAGCAAAGCAATCGATGCCATTTATTCGCTAGTCATGGGTGTCGTGACAATCGTCTTACGATTGACGCCTTATGGAATTTTGGCTATTATGGCACGTACAGTTGCGACAAGCGATTTTGCTGCAATTTATAATTTAGGTAAATTTGTTATTGCTTCTTATGCTGCGTTAATTGCAGTTTTTATCATTCACTTAATCATAATTTCAATCACAGGATTAAGTCCGATTATGTATGTTAAAAAAGCAAGCGAAACTTTACTATTTGCCTTCTCTTCAAGATCTAGTGCGGGAACGCTGCCATTAAATTTAAAAACGCAGGAAGAACGCTTAGGTGTGCCAGATGGGATTGCTAACTTCGCAGGCTCATTCGGATTATCCATAGGTCAGAATGGATGTGCAGGTGTATATCCTGCTATGTTAGCAATTATGATTGCTCCCACTGTTGGCATTAATCCTTTAGACTTCAGTTTTATTGCAACAGTGATCGTCGTTGTCGCAATTAGTTCCTTCGGTGTTGCCGGTGTTGGTGGAGGTGCTACATTTGCAGCAATCATCGTTTTATCGGCACTTGATTTACCAGTTGCCCTTGCAGGTGTATTAATCTCTGTTGAACCATTAATCGATATGGGCCGCACAGCTTTGAATGTCAGCGGTGCGATGACAGCTGGTGTCACAACAGCTAGAATTACTGGAGACCTTGATAAAGACGTCTACAATAATCCAACCATTAAAGAACTAGGTGAAGCTTAACAAACTCTAAATCACCCCTTCTACGTATTAGGGGTGATTTTTTTATTCCTGTATAAAAGTAATAAGTGTCTATACCCTTTCTATTATCTTTTACTTATTTTATCGACTTTCTGCACTTTCTAATTGTCAATATTAGAGAAATTCCTTAAACTATTAGTATCTATCTACATATTTTGTTTAATCTACTCTAAGAGGTGTTTAATGATGTATGAAGCAGTAACTATTGATAAAAGTATTTTATACATTGAACAGCATCATGTTGACACTTTTAAAATGATGGCAAGAAAATTGGATAACTATTCCTACCTAGTAAAAGTAGGTGGATTAGGGCAAATGGATAGTTGGATCATTGCCTTTAATATTTGGCTTTTCCTGCTGCCGGATGATGACTTATTAATTAAAACCGATGAAACTTCCTTGTACTATACAGCTAACGTACTTATTTATAACGCCTTTAAAGACGACACACATTTCCAAAACTTAAAGGAAAGAATAGATGCAACTCCTGAGCTGTTTTATCTTTCTACCCTATTTTTAGCTACTGGTTTAAACAAATGGGTTTTATATGTTATGAAAAAATACCAATTACTAGCTATATTTGAACGGACGAAATATCGCAGCTACTTCGATGCATTAAGTGGCTCAGAGGATGAAATTCAATTATTTCTTGAGGATCAAGCTCAGTTTGTAAAGGCTGCTGTTCAAGAATTAAGAGAATGTTCTTTTGCACAGATGATTAAAAAATGTTGTGATGAGGCCTATTTTTTATACGTTGACCATTATCAACAATCAAATATTCAGGATAGAAAAGCTTAATTATCCAGCAAATTAAAAAGCCCTGAAGTATCCTAAAATGGAG
>JASENG010000060.1 GCA_030027265.1 Lysinibacillus fusiformis
AAAATTATTATCTGGCAATATATAAACTTAATGGTGCGGGTGAAGGGAGTCGAACCCCCACGCCTTACGGCGCTAGATCCTAAGTCTAGTGCGTCTGCCAATTCCGCCACACCCGCATTTAGTTTAACAATATAAAACTGGTGAGCCATGAAGGACTTGAACCTTCGACCCTCTGATTAAAAGTCAGATGCTCTACCACTGAGCTAATGGCTCATATAAATGGTGCCGGCGAAAGGAGTCGAACCCTCGACCTACTGATTACAAGTCAGTTGCTCTACCAACTGAGCTACACCGGCATTTATATGGTGGAGGATGACGGGCTCGAACCGCCGACCCCCTGCTTGTAAGGCAGGTGCTCTCCCAGCTGAGCTAATCCTCCTGGGTAATAT
>JASENG010000061.1 GCA_030027265.1 Lysinibacillus fusiformis
ACCCAGGAGGATTAGCTCAGCTGGGAGAGCACCTGCCTTACAAGCAGGGGGTCGGCGGTTCGAGCCCGTCATCCTCCACCATAAAAATGCCGGTGTAGCTCAGTTGGTAGAGCAACTGACTTGTAATCAGTAGGTCGAGGGTTCGACTCCTTTCGCCGGCACCATTTTTTAGAGCCATTAGCTCAGTGGTAGAGCATCTGACTTTTAATCAGAGGGTCGAAGGTTCAAGTCCTTCATGGCTCACCAGTTTTATTAATACTTAAATGCGGGTGTGGCGGAATTGGCAGACGCACTAGACTTAGGATCTAGCGCCGCAAGGCGTGGGGGTTCGACTCCCTTCACCCGCACCATTAAGTTTTAAAGATTGAAAGAATAATACATAATT
>JASENG010000062.1 GCA_030027265.1 Lysinibacillus fusiformis
TTATTACCCAGGAGGATTAGCTCAGCTGGGAGAGCACCTGCCTTACAAGCAGGGGGTCGGCGGTTCGAGCCCGTCATCCTCCACCATATATGCCGGTGTAGCTCAGTTGGTAGAGCAACTGACTTGTAATCAGTAGGTCGAGGGTTCGACTCCTTTCGCCGGCATCTTTTCTGGAGGGGTAGCGAAGTGGCTAAACGCGGCGGACTGTAAATCCGCTCCTTCGGGTTCGGCGGTTCGAATCCGTCCCCCTCCACCATTTCTTAGTAAGAGCCATTAGCTCAGTGGTAGAGCATCTGACTTTTAATCAGAGGGTCGAAGGTTCAAGTCCTTCATGGCTCACCAGTTTTTATTTTTTTGTGCCAGTATTTAATTTTTG
>JASENG010000063.1 GCA_030027265.1 Lysinibacillus fusiformis
AGACACTTTAAAATTCAATTCAATGCATATATACAGCAAATAATTAACAACTATCAAATACATTTATTATCACTCAATTTTTAAAGCGTAATTTAAACTACTTAAGCTTTTTATTTTCCTGTTTTTGAATGAATCTAGACTCTTTTTGTGAAAAATCTAGATACTTGAAGCAATAATCTAGACATTTTCTTTAATATTCTAGACACTTTTCCAAGTAATCTAGACACTTTAAAATTCAATGCAGATATACAGCAAATAATTAACAAACATCATATATCTTTATCATCGCTTTATTTTTCAAAGCTTAAGGTACTTTATTAAAATGAATTTAGTTTTTTATTTTCCTGTTTTTGAATTAATCTAGACACTTTTTGT
>JASENG010000064.1 GCA_030027265.1 Lysinibacillus fusiformis
CATAATATGCGCCCGTAGCTCAATTGGATAGAGCGTCTGACTACGGATCAGAAGGTTGTGGGTTCGACTCCTGCCGGGCGCGCCAATAATGCGAGAAGTAGCTCAGCTTGGTAGAGCACTTGGTTTGGGACCAAGGGGTCGCAGGTTCGAATCCTGTCTTCTCGACCATATAAATATTAATTTAAATCTATAGGGGCCTTAGCTCAGCTGGGAGAGCGCCTGCCTTGCACGCAGGAGGTCAGCGGTTCGATCCCGCTAGGCTCCACCATGAACCTTGAAAACTGAACAACAAAACGTTAATGAATATAATTTCTTCATTAATTTGA
>JASENG010000065.1 GCA_030027265.1 Lysinibacillus fusiformis
AGAATACTGGAGGTAGAGCACTGTTTGGACTAGGGGGGCATCTCGCTTTACCGAATTCAGACAAACTCCGAATGCCAGATATTTATACACGGGAGTCAGACTGCGAGTGATAAGATCCGTAGTCAAAAGGGAAACAGCCCAGACCACCAGCTAAGGTCCCAAAGTAATCGTTAAGTGGAAAAGGATGTGGCGTTGCTTAGACAACCAGGATGTTGGCTTAGAAGCAGCCATCATTTAAAGAGTGCGTAATAGCTCACTGGTCGAGTGACGCTGCGCCGAAAATGTATCGGGGCTAAACGATTCACCGAAGCTGTGGATGGACATCT
>JASENG010000066.1 GCA_030027265.1 Lysinibacillus fusiformis
CATTAACGTTTTGTGTTCAGTTTTGAAGATTTATTATGACAATTTCATTTATATAAACTTCAAAGAGGGCCTATAGCTCAGCTGGTTAGAGCGCACGCCTGATAAGCGTGAGGTCGATGGTTCGAGTCCATTTAGGCCCACCATATATACTATTATATATATTCCTTTTTGGGGCCTTAGCTCAGCTGGGAGAGCGCCTGCCTTGCACGCAGGAGGTCAGCGGTTCGATCCCGCTAGGCTCCACCAAATTCAACTTCTATATTAATCACACTATGATTAATATGAGTATAA
>JASENG010000067.1 GCA_030027265.1 Lysinibacillus fusiformis
AATATAATGGGGCCTTAGCTCAGCTGGGAGAGCGCCTGCCTTGCACGCAGGAGGTCAGCGGTTCGATCCCGCTAGGCTCCACCAATTAAATAAACAAAAGATTTAAATATATCCTGGCGGCGTAGCTCAGCTGGCTAGAGCGTACGGTTCATACCCGTGAGGTCGGGGGTTCGATCCCCTCTGCCGCCATCTTGAAGGACCTTTAGCTCAGTTGGTTAGAGCAGACGGCTCATAACCGTCCGGTCGCAGGTTCGAGTCCTGCAAGGTCCACCATAGGAGATATTAATAC
>JASENG010000068.1 GCA_030027265.1 Lysinibacillus fusiformis
GAATTTTTCCGAAGTAGCTCAGTGGTAGAGCAACCGGCTGTTAACCGGTTGGTCGTAGGTTCGAGTCCTACCTTCGGAGCCATATGGGGAAGTACTCAAGTGGCTGAAGAGGCGCCCCTGCTAAGGGTGTAGGTCGGGCAACCGGCGCGAGGGTTCAAATCCCTCCTTCTCCGCCATATATGTTTGGCCCGTTGGTCAAGTGGTTAAGACACCGCCCTTTCACGGCGGTAACACGGGTTCGAATCCCGTACGGGTCAT
>JASENG010000069.1 GCA_030027265.1 Lysinibacillus fusiformis
TATGGTGGGCCTAAATGGACTCGAACCATCGACCTCACGCTTATCAGGCGTGCGCTCTAACCAGCTGAGCTATAGGCCCCAATTGGAGCGGGTGATGAGAATCGAACTCACGACATCAGCTTGGAAGGCTGAGGTTTTACCATTAAACTACACCCGCAAAAATGGTGGGTCGGGACGGAATCGAACCGCCGACACTTAGAGCTTCAATCTAATGCTCTACCAACTGAGCTACCGACCCATATATTAAGATA
>JASENG010000007.1 GCA_030027265.1 Lysinibacillus fusiformis
TATTAGACGTGTAGCACTTTGCTGCACGTCTTTTTTATATGTTTTGAGGAACCCAAAGTTGTCATAAAGAGTTGGGGATAAAATGGAAATATTATTGTTTGATTTCTGCTGAATGCATGTTTCATTAATTATCCAAAAGAAAACCGTTAATTCTATTGTTGCGTTTTTATATAGATAGAGTTGGTCGAAATAAAGAGTAAGAGCAGAGTATATACCCAACAAATATATAGAAGCTTATAGGACCAGATGGTGTTGAAAGAATTTATCGGGCAATTTATAAGTAAACATATTATTTATTACGCCAATGATAGCTCACAGAGCCAGAAAAGCTAAAGAGCCTCGTTATTGGGCATGAAGGGGGATGAAACGCGTAATGAAGCAGGATTTAATCCGAAACCGAAACTCGTTTTATCAAGGGAAAGCAACACAGTTTAAGCCAAACTTCTGTTCAAAATGCCGTATCACTGGATTCATCTGATAATTGACCCTTAGTATTATTTCATGCAGAACTCTATTGTCCGTATCAGCAATATTCTTTCCTAAGGGGATCTTTACTGCGTTGGATATTTACCGTGGCTATAATCATAAATATAAGATTATAGCGTTGTTTTAATTGAGTACTAAGTTGATGATAGTGCATCTTCAATCTGTATCTATGGGTCAAGTCTTAAACTAGAAGAAAATCATCTATATAGCATTCAAATAAAAAATCTTCCAGCAAATGAATGCTGGAAGATTTTTTCTAAGCCTTGCTATACCTATGTATGGCAAAGCCGCCTTGCCGTAATTATTATAGAAAGTTTTAAACCACCACTCCTCAAAGTGGGTGTTCGCAAAAGATTTCCTGTATATCGTCATTCACCGTGGTGTGACGCTCGCCATTTCATCTTCTATATAAAACTCCCTTTTACAGTTCAAAGGTTAAAACTTAATATGTGTACGAACAACGCAGCTTTAATGTTATATTATACGATTGTTTGGAGTTGTGCAAGTAAGTACTCTTAAAGAAAAAAGTCAAATTTTTATCATGCCTTTTCCCAGTGTAAATGATGGATTTAGTGGAATTGGGACAAGATTTAGGTATAAAAATATGAAGAAAAATCAAGGTGGCATTGATTTTTTGATAAAATAAAAAGCCTTCCATTATTGGAAAACTTTTTAAAATTATTCAGATGTATTCAATACCTCATTTGTTAGAGCTGCAATATTAATTTGTGTTTCTTCATGCATGACATCATTTAATATTTCATTTCGGAAGTAACGCACACTATTAATTAGAGGCATTTTCAAAAGCTTTTCAAGTGCCTGCTGATACATGATAACAAATTCCTTATCTGTATTTCCCCGTTTCAATTCTGCGAAGGATTCATAAAATTGGTCCAGTTTATCTGCGAATTCCAGAAGGCGTCCTTCAATGGTTTCATCTTTTCCTTCTTTCATTCGTTCGAAGAATACTTCTTGAAAATCGGGCGGTATTTCTTCCCGAATAAATTTCTCCATCATTTTTTCTTCAACATGGGCTAGCATTTGTTTCAGCTCCACGCTTGCATGTTTTACCGGCGTTTTAATGTCGCCAATGAATACTTCTGCAAAGTCATGATTAATCGTCTTTTCATATAAAGATTTCCAATTGATTGTTGCACCATTCATTTCTTCAAGGGTTGCAAAAAACATGGCATATTGTGAAACCTTCCATGAATGAGCTGCGACATTATGCTCTTCAAATTTGAAACGACCAGGGGCACGGAAAATACGTTCTAAATCATTTAAACTTGTGAAAAATTTATGGATACCTATAAAAATCACTCCTCAACTAGTTTTTTTAGCATAATTCATATGCCTATATTTGCATCTTATAATTATTCTTACCCCAATAGGTGCTAATTTCAATCATTTAACAAACAATTAATATAGTATTTACAAATAATAAAATTTTAATGGTTTAATTTATAAGATATGCAAGTAAGGTGAAAAAATGAACCACTTTTTTTGAAAAATTGTCATGGTTCTTAAAAATATATTGATTGCAAGGTGCTATACTGGAGGTACTTTAAGTAATTGGAAGTGAGACAGCGTGTTTTATACATTATTCTTATACATACATATCGTAAGTGCGGTAGGATCAATCGGTCCTTTATTTTCACTTATTCCAATCATCAAGAAAATGGAATCAACTGATGAAAGTCAGTTAAGCGGTTTGGTACAATCGTTTCAATCAGCTATTACAGTTGTAAAACATGCGGGACATATACTCGTATTTTCAGGAATACTGCTGATTATTTTCAGTGGATGGATGTGGACAACTTCATGGGTCGTGTTAACAATCGCCATTATGATCGGCTCGATTGTCTTTTTAGCCCGTGCATTTAAGCCAACTCTAAAAACTTATGGTACACAAGATTTCCAGAAAGAAATATTCGTTAAGAAGCTAGGAAAAGCGACATGGCAATATATACTCATATTGCTGGTTATGTTGTGGCTCATGGTGGCAAAACCAGTTTTATGGTGATTTAAAGTCGTACATATTAGATTATTATTACAGAGTAGGATAGTGGAATTTTATAAAAAATCTTTGATATTAAAATCAAAGATCCCAGAGTGTAGACAAAGTTGAATTATCGAACTTGTCTACACGCATTCTTAGGATAAGCTATAAATAAGAAAGGGACTGGTCAGACTGTCCCTGAAAACGCTTCTCAGACAAGGTGGGCCGCCGAGTGAAGACCTTAAATGGAACTAAAGGTTCATGAGGGGATGAACGAGGCAACCAACGCCGTATGCGAGCGTTTGTCAACAGTCTGGACCTTTGATATTCAATCAAAGATTCTCCTCCTTACACAGAAACGTCTATTGTTAATCCTTTGTGAGGATGCGGTGCAGCAGGTTGTTGTACCGGCATTTGCTCTAGCATTTGGATAGCGCTTGCTGCTCCCATGTTAAGAGATTTATTCATAATGCTCATTTGGACAGTTTGCTGCAGCTGAGCAACTTGTGCAGACATAAATGAACTTAATTCCATTTGATCATACCTCCTTTTGTTGTATATCGGTTAAAGATACGGTGGATTTTAACCTTTTACGTAAAATTAGTTTAACTGGCATCTTTCGGTAACCTGGGAATATTTCGCTTTTTATGTGGCAATACTTTTGCTTATAGGAGGGTAAGAAATATGTGGAAAAATTTAATCTTATTAAGTTGCATGACACTTCTATTAAGTGGCTGTGGTTTATTTGGAATGTTTGAAGAAGAGGAGCAATTACCAGTTGCGGCGCCGGAAAGCTTGAAGGCGACAGCAAACATTGTGGACACTCAAGGAAATGAAATAGGACAAATGGAGCTGACTGAAGGTTCGGATGGGGTATTAATTTCTCTTGGATTAACTAATATTCCAGAAGGTGAGCATGGTATTCATATACACGAAGTAGGGAAATGTGAAAAACCAACTTTTGAGTCAGCAGGTGCTCATTTTAATCCATTACAAAAACAACATGGAGTCGATAACCCGAAAGGTCCTCACTTAGGAGATTTACCAAATATTTCACCTGAAGCAGATGGAACGGTTCAAGTTGAATTTACAGCCCCGAATTTAACATTGGAACCGGGTATGGAAAACTCTCTGTTAGATAAGGATGGCAGTGCAATTGTTATTCACGAAGATCCGGATGATTACAAAACAGATCCATCTGGAAACTCGGGAGCACGTACTGCTTGCGGTGTAATTACTTCAGCCAAATAATTTATTTGCTGTGCAGTTAAGCTGATATTTTAGCTTTTGCACAGCTTTTTTCTTACATCCATTTATAATAAAGAGGATGTTGTTTACATAACTGCGGCCATAAAAATTGTTTTACAAATAATTCCCAGTAAATATACTTCTCTAAATTATTTAAAGGAATATAGTAATCGAATATTATTTCAAGATTGAAGCAAGGTATTATCTAGCGGATTTTCAGCTTTTTTCTACGCCTGTATTATAACAATCCTCAAATGAATCCGAAAGAAACGTTATTGTAAAATATCTATAAACCTCTTTAAGAAAGCGCCTTCATGCTGTTAACATACCTTTTATTCTATTGATAGAGTATTAAAATTATTGACCATCTAAAAAGGAATAGTTACAATTATACTGTAATGTAACAATTATTAGCATTGGAGGGGTTAAGTTGAAGAAAAACAAATTATTGTTTATGACAGTTTTAGGTTTGTTACTTCTAGTTCTGGCAGCTTGTGGCGGAGAAGAGACTTCGGACACAGATAGCTCGACAGGTGACAGTTCTGAAGGAGCAACTACTGATATGGATTACTTAAGTTTAGTAACTGGTGGTACTCAAGGTACTTACTATGCATTAGGTGGTACTTTTGCAGATTTAATTTCGGATGAAACAGGAATTAAAACAACAGCTGAGGTTTCTCAGGCTTCAGCAGCAAATGCGAATGCCTTAAAAGCGGGAGATGCAGAAATAGCATTCTTGCAAACAGATATTGCTTATTATGCTAAAAATGGCGAGTTAATGTTTGATGGACAAGCAGTAGAAGATTTGGTTGCAATCGGTGGTCTATATCCAGAAACAATCCACCTAGTAACAACTGCTAAATCAGGTATTAAATCATTTGATGATTTAAAAGGCAAAAAAGTTTCAGTAGGTGCACCAGGTTCCGGTACTTATGCGAATGCTGAACAATTATTAGAAATACATGGTTTAACAATGGATGATATTGAAGCTCAAAACTTAGACTTTGGTGAATCTACAGATGGTTTAACAACTGGTCAAATCGATGCAGCGTTTATCACTGCTGGTTACCCAACAGCAGCTGTTGAGGCATTAGGCGCTACAACAGATGTTGTCATTGTTCCAGTTGAGGCTGACAAAGCAGAAGCTCTAATTGAAAAATATCCTTACTATGCTGTAGATACAATTCCGGCAGGTACTTATGGTTTAGAATCAGAAGTTCCAACTGTATCAGTATTAGCTATGATTGCAGTAAAATCAGATTTACCTGATGATGTTGCTTACGGAATTGCAAAAGCAATCTACGGAAACACAGACAAAATTAGTCACGCTAAAGGAGAGTTCATTAAAACTGAAACTGCTTTAGATGGTATTGGTATTGATGTTCATCCAGGTGCTCAAAAATACTTTGATGAACAACAATAATTAAAAATTGAAGTGTAGTGAAGGGCTTGAAGAAAATGCTTCTTCAAGCCTTTTTTACTTTTTTGGCAGGGAGAATCCGAGGTGCATTTAATTAGAAGAGGGCGATGAAATGAAAAGGGCACTTTTCCTGTTAGTTGTATTTATACTTGGAATTATTTTTTTATTTTCACCAATTTTTAATGTAATTTCTTTTGAAGAAACAAGAACGAATAATCCGCAAAGCTATTACATAAATGTCTCCAAAGAAAATAATTTCAATATCCGCTATACGCACTCAATTCATCTGACAGATGTACTTGAAACCTATGAAATTACAGATTCTAATCAGATAAAGCTGCTTTCAATGGAATATGAGGATGTTGCAATCGGTATGCCCGCTCATGCTGAAGAGGGGCAAACTTTAACCTATAATAATGGAAAGTATAAATTAGAATTTTCGGATCAAATATTAGATAGCTTTACACTTTATATTGGAGACATTAGTCAAGAGTTGGCAATTATTTACGAAGGTAAAACTTACGACTTAAAAAAGACATTAGAACGTGGAAGTGCCTTTCTATTTGAAATCAAAAGAATTTCTTTATTTGACAAGCTGAGAGGAGTTGTGATGGTGCATGAAAATGGATGATAAACAGCTTTCAACAAATGATTCTAGCAAAACAGTGAATGAACAGCTTGCCGCTGATCAAATTGAAACATTATCTGAAGAACAGCAACAACAACTATTAGAAAAATATGATACGGAATCGAATACGAGAAGAGTTGCTGGTGTGATGAGATGGGTTATTTATATTGGCCTGCTTTCCTTTTCACTATTCCAGCTATATACTGCCGTTTTCGTTCAATTTACAGCCTATATTCAACGAACTATTCATTTAGGTTTTGGTTTAACATTTATCTTTTTACTTTTCCCGGCATTTAAAAAAGGAAGAAGAGATAAAATCGCATTCTATGATTATATTTTAGCTATCATAGCAGCGGTGACAGGAATTTATTGGACAATTAATTATGAGCGCCTTGTAAATAGTATGGGTATGATTAATCAGATGGACCTTATTGTAGGGATTATCGTAATATTATTAGTTTTGGAAGCTGCAAGACGTGCTGTTGGTTTACCGATTGCAATTATTGCTTCTCTATTTTTGGCATATGCTTTCTTCGGACGTGTTATGCCAGATTTTTTGGCACACCGCGGACAGTCTGTAGAACAAATTGTTAACTTAATGTACTTCTCAACAGATGGTATTCTAGGAACACCAATTAGTGTATCGGCAACCTACATTTTTGCTTTCCTATTATTCGGAGCCTTCCTAGTTAAAACAGGTGTTGGACAGTACTTTAATGATTTAGCAATTGCCGTTGCCGGTAAATTAGTAGGTGGTCCTGCAAAAGTAGCAATCTTCTCGTCTGCATTGCAAGGTACTATTTCGGGAAGCTCTGTAGCCAATGTTGTTACATCCGGTTCTTATACGATTCCTTTGATGAAGAAATTGGGTTATAAGAAAGAATTCGCAGGAGCGGTAGAAGCGGCTGCTTCAACTGGTGGTCAGTTAATGCCTCCGATTATGGGTGCTGCTGCCTTCTTAATGGTTGAGTTCATTGGTCGTGGAATTACTTATTGGGATATTGCAAAAGCTGCAGCTATTCCAGCCTTGCTTTACTTTGTAGGGATTTGGATTATGACGCACTTTGAGGCAAAAAGACTAGGCCTTCAAGGGCTAAAAGAAGAAGAAATGCCAGACCGTAAAGCAATTTTGAAAAAAATCTATTTATTAAGTCCAATTATTTTAATCATTGTCATCATGATGTCAGGAGTACCAGTTATACTTTCTGCACTTTATGGGATTGTAGCATGTATCATTATTGGGTTTATTAATAAAGAGGTAACGTTTGGCATTCGAGAAATAATCGATGCATTAGTCGATGGTGCCCGTACCGCTTTAGCAGTTGCAGCTGCTACAGCATGTGCTGGTATTATCGTAGGGGTTGTTGTAAAAACTGGACTTGGATTGAGTTTAGCAAATAGTTTAGTAGACCTTGCTGGCGGAAAAATCTTCTTAACATTATTCTTTGTTATGATCGCCTCTCTTGTTTTAGGGATGGGTGCACCAACTACTGCTAACTATGTAATTACATCAACAATCGCTGCTCCAGCAATTATTACATTGCTAGCGCCAGATGTATCTCAAGCTTTAGTGCCAATGACGGTTTTATTATCTGCACACTTCTTTGTGTTCTATTTCGGGATAATTGCCGATATTACACCGCCTGTTGCCCTGGCTGCCTTTGCTGCATCAGGTATATCCGGTGGGGATCCAATTAAAACCGGCGTGAATTCAGCTAAACTAGCGATTGCTGCCTTCATTATTCCATATATCATTGTTTATTCACCTGCGTTACTAATGATTGATGTAACGATTTGGCAAGTATTATGGGTAGTGTTTACGGCACTTTTAGGTATGATTGCGATTGGAGCGGGGATTATCGGATACTGGTATCGCCCTATCAACTGGTTAGAGAGACTGATTGTTCTTGCATCGGGCATAGCTATGATCTATCCAGAGTCTTTCTCAGATTTCGCAGGATTAGCCGTATTCGGTATTATGTTCATTATTCAATTAATGACAAAGGATAAAGGCAATAAACCGAACAATAAAAAATTAAATACAGCTACAAACTAGTAGCTCCATGAATTTGCATGCAAGAATAAGACTGTAGGCAACTCTCGGGAAAGTGCGAGGGTATCTGCAGTTTTTTTCTTTTTATCGATGACTTTCTTCTATAAGATGATTTAATGCTTTTCAGACGTAGCCGTGTGCGATAGACTTTATTTTAGCCAATGTAAATGTATCATTTAATTTGTAAATAATTTGGAATAGCAATTGTATTTCGTTCTTGGCTTTTTTACACTGTAAGAAAGTATGGCTTAAGAAAATCTTTGAAAGCTTTGCGCAGATAATGAGCTTCAAAATTTAAAAAATATAATGATTTATATGGAGGTAAGCATGAAAAGTATAGCAGTGGATATGGATCAGGTATTAGCAGATTTTATGGGAAAGGCATCCAGAGCTTGCCTGGAGCGGTTTAATGTCTCAATTACTAAAGAAGAATTTGATGTGGCGAAATTGGAAGCCCATCATCCAGATCTTGTGAAAGAGTTCTTTTTAATGATTAATGAACCCGACTTTTTCCGTGACTTTGAGCTTGAAGATCCAGATGCAGTACCTGTATTAAAAGAGCTGAGTGAACATTATGAAATTTACATTGCTACTGCTGCTATGGATGTGCCAGGATGCTTTAATGCAAAATATGAATGGCTGCAAGAACATTTCTCATTTTTAAATCCAGAGCACTTTATTTTCTGTGGGGATAAAAAGGTTGTAAAGGCCGATTACCTGATTGATGATAATGTCAAACAACTTCATTCATTTACAGGGGAGGGTATTTTATATTCACAACCCTATAATGAGCATTGTGCTGATTTTAAACGAGTGCATAATTGGCAAGAGATTCGGAATTTATTTTTACCAGTAAATGAATCGACTAAATAAGGTAGTTTTATAATAAAAGAGCATAATCCTCGTTTTATGAAAAAGTTCCTCTATCTAGGAGGAGCTTTTTTTAACGCTTTCAAGATAACAAATTTCGACAAAATCGAATGAAAATTATCACAAAATGAGATAGTTTTAATACTTTTTTTGCATATTAGCGTAAAACAGGTTGTATTCAACAGAAGAAATGTGTATGATATAAAATATCAGAAAATTCAAACTAAGAGGTGTTTATCAATGGCAAACCTATTATTATCCAAGTTTGAAACCTATTTATTAGATGAGGAACTTGAATTAGAAAGTCAGCAGCCTCAACTAGAATTTGGCTTTGAAGAGGCTGCTAAGTATGAAGAGTACCCACCAGGATTTTTCACGGAATTATAGAGATTAGCCTTTAAAGCAAAAGCTAATCCATCCGGATACAGATTGATGATTAGTAGACTAAATTGATGTATTTACTAGTGATTATTCTCGTGCATTTCCATTATAGAAATCTTGATGCTGTAAGCGAATTCAGGAGAAAATTTGATGACGGCAAATCCATTTAGGGCTTGCCGTTTTTTCCTTAGAGATGAAAGCTTCAATTTTCTAAATTATGATAAGTAGGCAGAAGTGGTTAATTATTAATGTTACCTTATGTATAATAGAGTAAGTGAATTAAAAATTTGAGGTGTGAAAAATGGGTCAAGTAAAAACTTGCGAAGAAGTTATCTATGGATGGTTTGATCATTTTCATGCTCATCCAGAAGTCAGCTGGAAAGAGGTAGAAACGACAAAGAAGATTGCTTCGATATTAGATGAAATGAACGTAGACTATAAATTTTTTTCGGATGTAACAGGTCTTGTTGCAGAAATCGGCCAAGGGGAAGAAGTGATTGCAGTACGTGCTGACATCGATGCGTTGTGGCAAGAGGTAGACGGAACGATGCGTGCAAATCACTCTTGCGGACATGATGCAAATATTTCGATGGTGCTTGGAGCACTTGTTAGATTAAAAGATTTACAGCTAAAAAAACGTGTACGGTTTATTTTCCAGCCAGCTGAAGAAACCGGCGGGGGAGCCATTGAAATGGTAAAACATGGCGTAATCGATGATGTGTCGTATTTGTTTGGTGTACATCTGCGTCCGATTGAGGAATTGCCTTTAGGCAAAGTAACACCTGCTATTCATCATGGAGCAGCAATGTTCTTAAAGGGGACAATTCAAGGAGTTGATGCCCATGGAGCACGGCCACATCAAGGGAAAAATGCCATTGATGTGATATTCGCCATTCAACAAATGCTAAAAAATATATATATTAATCCGTTTGATGTTTATAGTGCGAAACTGACAAAAATCGTTGCTGATGGGGGAAGTACGAATATCATCCCTGGAAACGCAATATTTTCAATGGATGTACGTGCACAAAAAAATTCTGTTTTAGAAGAGCTTCAGAAAAAAATCGATGAAGGTTTCAGAGCGATTAGCAGCATGTTCGGAGTGGAGTTAAAGTGGGATTGGCTGGATCGGACACCAGGAGCTGAAGTGTCTGAAGAAGCGACTCAAATCGCTAAAGATTCGATTATCGAGGCTTTAGGAGCTGAGCATTTAGAAAACCCCATTTTCACGCCAGGCAGTGATGATTTTCATTATTACACGGTATTAAGACCTAGCTTAAAGGCCGCGATGATTGGCATTGGTGCAGATTTAACACCTGGACTTCATCATCCGAAAATGACCTTTAAAAGAGAAGCTATAATTACAGGTGCGCAAGTATTAACAGCTACTCTGCACAATGCAGCAAATTCTAAGTAATAGTTTAGTAGTTAGACTAAAGAAGGAAGTAAAAATGATGAAAATTAAGCAAGTTGAAATTTTTGCAGTAAATTTACCATTAATCAAGCCATTTATTATTAGCTATGCGACCTACCCGAACATTCAGTCGATTATTGTTAAAATTACAACAGAATGCGGGCTGGTAGGCTGGGGAGAGTGTGTTCCAGATGAACATATTACTGGAGAAACTCCACATTCAACCTATGCAATGCTCGCTAATACATTGGCACCATTAATGATTGGACAAAACCCGATGGAGTTTGAAAAAATCCATGAATTAATGGACAAAACAGTTCACCGAGCACCAGCAGCAAAAGCCGCTATCGATATCGCTTGCTTTGATGTCGCAGGGAAAAAGTTAAATGTGCCTGTGTATCAGTTAATAGGGGGACGTTACCATGAAAAATTCCCTGTGACCCATGTTTTAAGTATCGATGAGCCTGAAAAAATGGCAGACGAAGCCGAACAAAAAGTGGATGAAGGATACACTTCTTTCAAAATGAAAGTGGGCCAAGATATCATTGGGGACGTTAAACGCATTAAAGCGGTACGAGAACGTGTAGGTGAAGAAATCGCTATTCGAGTCGATGTAAACCAAGGCTGGGTAAACAGTGCGAATACACTTCAAGCAATCCGTCATTTAGAGTGTCTTGGGATTGATTGGCTGGAGCAGCCAGTTGCTCAGGATGACATCGATGCAATGGTTGAGATTAAATCGAAATCTTCCATTCCCGTTATGATTGATGAAGGGATTCGCGATATGTACAATATGCGTGAGATTATCGCAAAACGTGCCGCTGATAAAGTGAATATTAAGCTGATGAAATGTGGAGGCATCTATCCAGCTATGAAGCTTGCAAATATGGCCGAGATGGCTGGAATTGAGTGTCAAATTGGTTCAATGGTTGAATCTTCAATTGGTTCTGCTGCAGGTTTCCATGTTGGGTTTTCGAAAAAAATCATTAAAAGTGTGGAGTTAACCGGACCTGTTAAATTCTCAAAAGAACCTGGAGATTTAAAGGAAAGCTTTGTAATCCCATATATTCGATTAAATGAACGTCCCGGTTTAGGTGTAAGCGTAGATGAAACAATACTTGCTGAACTTACTCAATACTCGGATATAGTGAAGTAGGTGACAGTTTTGAATTCGATTTATGAAGGGCAATTAGGTGAGAGCCAATTCGCAGTAAAAGTATTGGATAAAAGCTATTTATCAAAAATTCTCGCATTACAGGAAGTAGTCTGTGATGCTCTACCCAATAAGGATATTTTACAACCATTAACTGAAGAGGAGTTCCTCTATATATTGGATGGAAAAGGACTGTTAATAGGGGCATTTGTAGATGAAGAACAGCTAATTGCTTTTAGAGCGGTATTAATTCCTGAAATTGATGAAGAACATTTGGGGTATACAATTGGGCTAGTAAATGAGTCGGATTTGAATCGTGTGCTTTATCAAGAAATTTCAAGTGTTCATCCTGATTATCGAGGATACGGCTTACAAAAAATATTAGCAAAGGTCATTATGCAGCAAATCGAAACGAAAGACTTCGACTACCTGGCAGCAACGGTAATGCCATACAATATTGCAAGCCTTAAGGATAAGTTCTCGCAAGGGTTCTATATTGTTGGATTGAAGTATGCGTATGGCGGCAAGTTGCGCTATGTCTTTGCTTTAAACTTACATGACCGGCTACAATATGATGCCAAGAAAGTGACCATCTCAATGGGGGATGTGGAAGCGCAGCACAGATTATTGCAGGAGGGCTTTGTAGGGGTTGCCATGAAGCCGCTTGCTGATGATTGGGTAGTAGAATATCAAAAACCAATTAGTAAGTAGCTAAGCTGCCTTAAGGTCAAATCAGCCTTGCGAGGTAGCTTTTTCGTGTAAAACAATAGATTGCAAGTTTAGCTTAGAATAGAAATTAGTGGAGTGTAAGTTGATGATAAATAACCAACAGATAAAACCAGTCCTCCAGAAAATGAGGGGGCATAATACAGTTAATAGCCGTACTACTATTCAAGATGCACTCATTGCCTCCATAGGTGTTTTTGTTTGTATGTTTACTATATTTGAATTAACTAATTTTACAGATTCGTTATGGTTCATTGCCTCTTTTGGTGCAAGCAGCATGCTTGTGATGACTGCATGGAATGCTCCAGTGGGACAACCTCGAAATGTGATAGGAAGCCATTTAATTGCTTCCTTTATAGCAATCGTCATTATGAACTTATTTGGTTCCTCTCCAGTCATGATGAGTCTTGCCCTTTGCTGCACGATTTTTTGTATGCTGATGACAAGAACATTTCATCCACCAGCATGCGGCGATCCCATTATTATTATGATAAGCGGTTACAGCTGGGGATTTATATTTCACCCGGTTTTAATCGGCGCAATCATTATCGTCGTCTTCGGACTGATCATTAATAATCTTCATCCAAAACGAAAATATCCAATGTATTGGTGGTAATAAAAAACAAGCTGTCTCATCTAGGATTGAGACAGCTTGTTTTTTATTCTACAAATTTAAACAATAGAGTTATTTCTAAACTATGAGTGGCTTCGTTTTCTATCCAATTGGTGACAGTTCCCATTCCTTCTGCTCGATCTTTCAACTCTTATCGAATTACTAAAATAATTTCTAAACATGCTTGATGCATGATTGAAAATAGTACTACCGGGTAAACAAATAACATAACAGAACTAGGAGGTAATACAAATGGCGACCAAGGAACTTGCACTGCATGAACAATTGGAGGCACATGAAGTGTTGATTTTTAAAACAGCATGTGTAACTAAAAGTAGATTATTTGTGGATCTAGTCCAAGATGAAGAGCTAAAAGATATTATCCAAGAAGACCTAGAACTATCTACTAAGGCAATTAAAGATTTAAGAAAAGTACTTGCAGATGCAAGTGCATAACAAGAATGGAGGAAGATATAGAATGGCCGCAATGAAATCAGATGAAACAAATAATGAACAGCTTGAAATGGCAATGATAGACGACCTTGCCATCGCTACAGATTTACTTGTATCGGCTAAAGCTGGGGTAAGAAACCTTGCAACAGCCATCACAGAAACAGCCACTCCTTCTTTGAAAAAGCTATTGCATCGTGAGTTGGATATTGCCATAGACACGCATGATAAAATCGCTCAATATATGATCAAAAAAGAAATGTATCATGCATATGATTTAGATGAGCAGATGAAGCACGATTTGGAAAAAGCTGATTTTGTTTTAGACTCGTTAAAAGAATAAACAAAAAGATTTCATATTAAACTTCCAAAGTCTATAGACCGTTGGCAAACCCAAAATTATGAGTTTGCCAACGGTCTTTTTCTAATTTATTTAATGGCTAGGGGAAATTTTCTTTCGCTTTTTTATCACTTCGCGTCTGTTCGCTCCTCACCTTTTGGTAAGTATTTCAGCATCCCAATATCTTTTAAGCCGTTATAGATTTTTGTTGTGTAGCCGAATGATTCACTAGAAAGATAAGAAGATTTGGAAGCGATTATTTCTTCTATTGTTGCTAAATACCGTGAATCAATTTTAGCCCATAATCTATAGGCATTGATTAAGTCCTCAAGCGTTAAATGCAGGTAGTCCTCATCCGCAGGAGTACCATCTGCGGACATTTCATACCAAATATCCCCATTATCACGAATCCATTTATGCTGATCCTTTTCAATTGCCGTCATAATAGCACGTGCAGTTGTTAAATACTTATCGTCTTCAAACTCTTCATAAGCCATTAATAGTAAATTCATTCCACCTAATACGTGGTTCATGGAGGAATGGGTTTTCACTTCTTGAATTAATGGGAAGTAATCTGAAATGTAAAAGGAATCCTCATCCACTTCAATGACGTGGCCTTGTTCTTTTTGAGCGACTAATAAATCAGCATAATTACGTAATGGTTCATTATAGTTTTTAAAGTTAAATAATTCACCGCTATTATAGTAAAATAGCGCAATTTGTTCATTGAAGCGCGTATCGATAAATGGTGCAGTAATATTATATAATCCTTTTAAATATGTGCTTGTTACTTCTGTTGGCCAATATGTGCGATCTCCTTTAAAGATATCTAAATTGACAAAAGAGTTGTATACGAGATTTTCAAAAAAACGATCTCCCTGCAGTTTATAAAGTGCCAATGCTCGATCTTCTTTTACTAACAATAGGTTTCTGCCATAGCCAAGCCCGCTTTTAGGCAGTGGTTCAGTTGTTGTAGCCATTTTGTTTAATGGTCCTTCAGCCGTATACCAATTATTTCGTTTAAGATAATTTTCGGCATTTTCTTGCATCCAGGCTTCGCGATTAGTATCTGATTTAAATAATGCTTGCTCTGAATTCATAACCCAATGCTCTACAATGTCAGAGCCTGATGAGTAAAGTGAATTAATAGTTAAAAATGAATCCCCAACCTGTGCATACGATAACGATTCGGTTTCAGCCAAAAGGCTACGCATCGAGCTTTTACCATCATCCTCGTATTCCATAGTCAACTGTTTAGATTTATACGTCTTGCCTATCATTTGCTCTTCTTTTGAACCATCGTCTTTTGTCAAACGAAGCAATCCGACCGGATAAGAAGTGATGTCTTGTCCAAAATCAGTATTGTCATCTCGTACGATTGGATAACGGTCAAAACGGTATAAATGGTTCGAATTCACATTTTCTTCGATTTGGATTAAGTCGATTTTCTTAGGAATTCCACTGACATTATCAAATCGAGTAAAAATAAAGTAATCGCCATTATCAAATGTACGAATAGTGACCGTGGCTTTTGAGTCGAGGATTCCAACTGAATAGCTGAATTCTTGGTCTACTGCATACCCATAATCGACCGTATTATTACTAATTAAGGTAAGCGGTTCGATTGCACGTATGTAGACAGTTTCTTCTAAATTCGCCGGGATTTTTGCAAAGTGAGCACTATTATTTGTCACAGTGAATAATGATGAGTATTGCACCTCTTCTAGCTTTCTCATCATAGGTGTAGAAATAGTGAGAATGTTATTTAAGAAGTTATATAAAACTGAGGAAAAATCTGCCTTTGTCACATAATGAACATTATCTTTAACGTTAGTTGACAAGATAATATTATTTATTATTTCAACATCTGCTACCTGTTTATATGAATGTATTAAATAACCCTTAATAAGTTCGTTTGATAATTGCTCATATGTAAGCGGCTGAGCATGAATATCTGTGTTAGCCACTCTTTTTTGGTATAAACCGTTTATTTTTTTATAAGGCATTGAAACTTGAGAAATTTGAAGCGCTCGATTTATGGCCTGCTCTGCTTCTTCTTTTGTTATAATCGCTTGTGGACAAAATTGTAAATCTGGATCTATCTTTAATATATCCATATCGTGTAATGTGACAGTGTCATCTTTTGCTGATTGATTTTCTGCTATATCATAAATTTTCATTTTATCAGCTGACTGCGCATAACTTGGTGCCGCTAATGCTATGGCAGCAATGAAAGTAAGGCATATATGCTTTGCAAACTTTTGCATTGTTCGTCCTCCGCTTTTTTAATTTGCATACTCTACTATTATACATAGATTTGTAATGTTCAACAAAGTGGGTCAAAAAGAAAAGAATTGATAGAGGAGGTTAATGAGTTATTATGAGAAGATATGCCTTTAACTAATCGAATAGTTTAGCTGAAGATTGTTCATGTTGAAAGGTATTGGAAATATTTATAATATGGTAAAATAAACCATGTATGACTTATTGATAAATTCTGAAAAAACAATTTGATAGGGGATTGAACAAATGGACGTTAATAAGAAGAGAAGATTCCACATTTTTGTAATAATTTTAATTATAGTACTATTTATTTCAGCGTTTGTTTTGTTATTCTCAGGTCATTACGGGGCGACGGTCGTTTTATTTGGAATTTTGATGGCGCTTCTGAGTTTTATCAGTAATTGGACAGGAACCGACAATGAAGTTTACATTTATAAAAAAATTCACAAGAATAATAATAACTGGTAATTACCCTTAGGTAGGTACACCCAAGCTTAGTTAATTAGGTTTTTCAGTATGTAATTGAACGGGTCCAATTGCTATTTAGTGCTTTCTTTCCTAACAACTGGGCAGATTGTTTAATGCATGAAATCATAAACTAGCTCAATTCGAAAGTTAAAAATTGAGCTAGTTTGTATTGGGCATAGATCGCTTCATTTCATAGGACAAAATTCACAGTGCATTAAGCCTGGAATGTCCTTGGAAAAACAGCAGCTTTTTCTTAGTGGTTTATTGATGAGCGCAGCGGGATTTTTGCCGCCAGTATATTGATGGAACCAGGATTTGTTGGAGAAGAGCTGCCAAACTTTTGTCCCCTCCAGAATTTCTAAATCTTCAAATGCGCGGTCAGCTAACATCGGATTCTCAAGCTGTTCGTAATAATTCCATAGCATATAGCCAAAAAGATTTTCCCATAAAGTCAGCGGCGAAATGGATGTCGTTTTTCGGAGCTGCTGAAATACTTCATGGCATTGATATAAGAGCTTGCTAATCACATATTCGCGTTCACGATCCTCAACATAGCGATAGTCATTTGGTGTAATAAATGTTCCCAGTGTATTCACACCATATTCGTTAATCAGACTAAACCGTACATCCACCTTTTTGCCATCCCATATTTCATCATACATCGATAACATATAAAATTGCATGGCCATAAACATTCCATAGCGTCTGCTAAAGTGAGAGATGGCAGCAGTTTCTGTACTCGCCTGTGTGATTCCCATCATTAAGTTGCGGAAATCTGTTAAATAAAAATCCTTGTGCAAGTTTTCTAGCGTAAATAATGGACGTTCTGGATTCTCCATAAAAACACCGTACGAATTTAAAACACGCAATTGATCGTAAGTCAGAGCAGGCATATCGTTCACCTTCATTTTTTACATTAACTATATCACTTTCATAAACATTGATGAAGATTTTAGATTTATCTATACAAAAATGACTAAGCATAATAAAATATATAAAACAAATAAGAAAAGTAGGTTTTATAAATGAATCATATACCTTCAATACCTAGACCATTAGTAAGAACGAACCAATGGACAATTTTCCTTTCCGTCATTATAACTTGGCTAACAGGGGAGGCGTGGATATTAGCAATACCACTTGCAGCAAATTTAATGGGCATATTATTTAACTATAATCCAATCATGAAAATTGCGAGAGTATTTCTTATTCAAGAGGGGAGGAAATATATCCCGGAGGATGTGACACAACAAAAGTTTAATGCATGTATTGCCATATTTTGCTTAGCTGGGGGGCTTGGCAGTTTTCTTGCCGGCTGGACGATTGCAGGCTATGTCTTTACTATCATGGTTGCAGTGGCTTCATTCATAGCCATATTAGGATTTTGTGTAGGTTGTTTTATCTTCTTCCAAATAAAACAATTTCAATATCGGCGAAAGTTAAAGCATTCAAAATTAGGCTGAAAGTTATATTTTCTAAAAATTTACGCAAATAGTTGACTATCTAATTGAAAACGATTATCATTATCATATAAATAAAAAACCTTATTACATTTTGTGATAAGCGCTTTTCTCCAAAGATTAAGTCAAGACGTTCTTCCCCCCTATTTAGAACGTTGAGACAGTCGTAAAAAGGCCGGGCTTCAATGTTGAAGCTCGGCCTTATTTTCTTCTGCTTGGACGGACTTTGAAAGATGCATCGTATGATAGCTATGCAGCAGCATGCCAATCACAATTACGCCAATACCGATAAGGGCAACGGAATCTGGGAGGGGAACGCTTAGCAAAATCATCTCACCAACGATTACAAATAAAACCTCTGTCGACTGAGTGGCTTCGACTGCAGCAAGCTTCCCTTGATTTTCCCGAACTCGATCAGTTGCGATGAAGAATAGTACTGTGGCAATAACACCTGAGCTTATCCCGACAATCAAGGACTGGAATACTTGGCTGGCAGAAGGGAGTCCGACCGTAATTAGCGCATAAACAGCCAAGATAATCCACGCGGGAAGCGATGCAATGGTCATGCCAAGGACTCTTTGATATGTATCGAGTCTTCCGCCGCATATTTCCATCATTTTTCGATTCCCTAATGGATAGGCAAAGGCAGCGATAATTACAGGCAATATTCCCAGCAGCAAGGTTTCAAAGGAAACAGATTGTGCTTGTGGAACCTGTATTAGGAAAATGCCAATTAAAATAACTGTAGAGATTAATAAGGAGATAACAGGGATTTTTTGGCGATGCTTCACGTCTCCTACAATTGTTATAAAGAAGGGGGCTAATAATACACCTGCTACAATCGTGAATTGCCAAGTTCCTGAAACAATCCATCCTGGTCCAAAGGAAGCGGCGTAGGTTAATGGTCCATAAAATAATACAAACCCTACGAAGCTCCAAAGCAGCCATTTCAATGGTTGGGATTTCATTTCCTTTGTTAGAGGTCTCCATCCCTTACGAGTCAGTACAATGACGAGTAGAAAGGGGAGCATAAAGAAGTAGCGCAGAGACGCACTCCATAGCCAACTGCCGCCTTCTAATTCCATTGAATGATTTAAGATGAAGGTTACTGCAAAAAATAAGCTTGCGAGTATACCTAAAGCAATTTCTTTCAATCTAATAACCTACTTTCATACCAAATTTCACGCTGGCACAAAGTACAATAAAGGAACTCCAGTTGCAAGGTGACTTAATATTCAGAACTATCTTCTTTTAAAAAGAGCGAAGTAAGGTTTTGTGTCTTACTTCGCGCGAGAGAGCTGTTGTTTATTTACCTTGTGCTTCAAACAATTGAACAATTTCTAAAATCACTTGTGATGCTTTTTCCATTGTTTCGCCTGAGACAAATTCAAATTTCCCGTGCATGTTTTCCCCACCAGCAAAGATGTTAGGAGTAGGTAATCCCATGTAGGATAATTGTGATCCATCTGTTCCGCCTCGAACTGGTTCAACAATTGGGGATATGTCTAAATTTTCCATCGCTTTGTAGGCAATGTCAACAATTTCTTTTACAGGTTCGATTTTTTCACGCATGTTATAATATTGATCTTCAATTTCAACAGTGATTGAATTTTCACCGTATCTTTCTTTCATCATTTTTTCCAATTCAAGGAAATGTGCTTTTTTAGCTTCAAATTTTTCACGATCATGGTCACGTATAATATATGAAAGCTTTGCCTCTTCAATATGGCCATTAAAGTTCATTAGGTGAATAAAGCCTTCATAGCCTTCCGTTTTTTCAGGAACTGCATCAGCCGGCATGGACCTTTGGAAATTAATAGCCAGTGTAATTGCGTTAACCATTTTTCCCTTAGCAGAGCCTGGGTGTACGCTTGTTCCGCGAGTTGTCACTTTAACACCGGCAGCATTAAAGCTTTCAAATTGCAATTCACCTAGTGGACCGCCATCCATTGTATAGGCGTAATCAGCACCAAATGCTTTTACGTCGAATTTATGTGGACCGCGACCAATTTCTTCATCCGGTGTGAAAGCAACACGCAGTTTCCCGTGTTTGATTTCCGGATGTTGAATTAAATATTCCATAGCCGTCACAATTTCTGCAATTCCGGCTTTATCATCCGCACCTAAAAGTGTTGTACCATCCGTAGTAATCAGTGTTTGCCCTACATAATTTTTTAAGTTAGGGAAGTAGCTGGGAGACATGACAAGTTCGTCATTTAATTGAATATCTCCGCCATCGTAATTATCGATCCGCTTTGGATTTACATTTTCGCCTGAAAAATCAGGTGACGTATCGACGTGAGCTAAAAATCCGATTGTCGGCACTTCTTTGTCCGTATTTGCTGGTAACGTTGCAAATAAATAGCCGTTTTCATCCAATGTCACTTCTGTTAGTCCAATTTCTTCAAGTTCAGCTTTTAAAACATTTAATAAATCAAATTGTTTTTCTGTAGATGGGGTAGTTGAGCTTTCTGGATTTGATTCAGTATCGATTTTAGCATAGCGAATTAATCGTTCGATTACTTGTTCTTTCATTAATAAAGCCTCCTTACAGATTAGTGTTTCTATCCTGCATTAACGGTCAGTACTGATTCAAATGTAAACAGCAAACTTAGGTTGACCTAACTGCCCGTAAAAGCCCGATTGGTTCATCTAGCCATCAGCGGGATGAAGAGTCCCACTGATAGAAGATTTCCTTTATTGTATCACTTTGCTTCGAATAGCGGAATATTTTGGGATACTTAAAGCTATTAAAATTTGCGCACCATAATAGGTGGACATGATTAGTTGATGGGAATAATCTACTGGGAACATAAATTTATTGATTGCTAGAATGGAATCCGAAATGATAAAAAGAAGAGCGCCAGCTATCGCAAGCTTTGACCCTGTTTTAAAGGACGTCCAGCCCATCACTAAAATGACAATCATATAGGTGAACACAGCCATAGCAAGAATCGTATTGCTGTCTTGAATTAAAGTCCAACCAATCCAAATAATCATTATTGCACCATAAAGACTTAAGCATACAGTGATCAGAATGGGGACTGGTGTTTCATTTGTTGTAAGAAAGGCACGAATATAAAACAAGTGGCCAATTAAAAAACAGATAAGACCAATGATAAACCATTGCAGGGTATAGTCCCCGAAAGCACAGAAAATAAGACCGATGATAACCAATGTTTTATAAGAAATAATATTTTCAGCCTTTGTCAGTATGGCTAAACTAATAATTAAAATCATGGGCAATAATTTAAACACCATAACAAGGGATGGATTGATGGTATCAATAAAAAACACATAGTAAAATCCTAAAATAATAATGAATGCCAATAGTAATTTCCTGATCAAATTCATCACTCCTTTTAATTAAATATAGCTACTGAAGATGGGATATCGGATCTACTGAATTTCTACATTACTAAACAGAGATTTATTATATTTATGAAACTATATGGTTCGCTATTCCGTAGAACAAATATAAGAGAAAGGATGGTTCAATTGACTCAAACTTTGATTATGTCGTTAATCGCTTCGGTCTTAGCAACCCTTCTGATTGTGCCTCTTACAAAGAAGGTACAAAAAGGAGAAATGTCAAATAAACAACTGCTAAATTCAGTCATTTTTGTTTTAATTGCAAGCTTTATCATTGGCTTTGCATTTATTTACATTACAAAAATTGATTTGCACTGGACAGCTTTTGCATATATATTGCCAATCATTGCGCTTCTGGGTGCATTGCTTTCAAAAGGAGTAGAGCAAACTTTTAAAGGGATTCTATTTTTAGCCAGCTTAATCCTGCTGGGCTACATGCTTTGTGCACCTTTCTTTAATGCGGAGGAGAAATATAACTCTGCAAAAATGGAAGAAAAAGTAGAGATTGAGCCTTTCGATGAAACACAAACACCAGCTAGTGTTCCACCACGATTTGCGCAAAATAAAATGAAAAAAGCATTTGGGCAAGTGCCAAATACAAGTTATTATGAGCTCGGAAATTTACAAATTCAAAAAGTAAACGGACAGTATGTCTATATTGCTCCTGTTGAGTTTTCAGGTTTTTTCAAATGGTTTAACGGAAAAACGACTCCTGGTTATTTCACAATGAGTGCCACAGACTCCACAGATAATCCGAAATTTGTAAAATCCGAAATGACTTATGTTCCATCGGCGTTTTTAAACAAAAATCTTGAACGCCATATACGTTTAGAGAATCCAACATTAATCTTCTATGGCGAGCCGCAGCTTGAAGTGGATGATGAAGGGAAACCGTATTATATCCGCTCTTATGGAGAGTTTATCTCTGCACGTAACGGGTTTGATGTTAAAGGGCTTGTGATGGTGGATGCAGCAACAGGTGATTACGAAGTATTAACTTTAGACGAAGTGCCGGAATTTATCGATGGTGCGGTTTCTCCAGAATCAGTGAGTCTTCAAAATAGCTATTTTGGAAACTATGTCCATGGTTTCTGGAATAGTAAATTTGGGAAAAAAGATGTAAAACTGCCATCAGATGAGGGAACAGAGGCAAATGTAAGCCCAATTTTCAATGAAAATGGTGAGATGTATTACTTCACTGACTTTACGAGTCCAAAAGAGGGAGTAGACTCGATGCTCGGGTATTCTTTAACGAATGCGCGCACAGGTGAATCGACTTACTATACAGGTGATCTTGAGGAGTCGTATATGGATTCTCGAGGGGCATTAGATATTATTGAAAAGAAATTCATTGAAAAAGAATGGGAAGGCGAAATGCCAATCCTGTATAATTTCTACGGAGAAGCGAGCTGGCTTGCACCTGTTCTAGATTCGAATGGATTCTTGCAAAACTACTTTATTGTATCGGCGGCGAATCCGGAAATTTCAGCTTATGGATCAACGCCGAACGAAGCCTTAAAGCAGTATCGAACAGCTTTAAGTCGTGGCGGCGGAACAGTGGATGGCACGTCAAATTCAGAAGAAGCGACAATTTCAGGTGATGTGGTCCGTGTTTATAAAGAACGCATCGGTGATTATACAGTCGTATCGTTCTTGCTAAATTCAGGGCAAAACTTTACGATCAGTTCTCAAAATGCTCCATTAGCTATCTATTTACAAGAAGGCGATCATGTAGCAATAACGTATTATGCGACTCAGGAGTTATTCCTTCCTGTTAAAGAAATTATTATTGAAGGTATTGCAACACAGTAGATATTTGTAGCGCAGTGGCCCAAACCAATTTGTTGGTTTGGGTTTTTTGGTAGAAATAAGGTAAGTATCTAGAATATTGTTGAAAGTGTCAAGATAATCCACAAAGTGTCTGATTTCCGCCAGTGAGCTGATTCATGAACAAAAAAGCCAAGAAAAAAGCGACACCAAGGCAGAACAACTCAACCTTAGTGTCGCGTTTATTTTTATTTCCAATTAAATCCTTTAGTAGCCAGGAATTCTTTAATATGTGGACGTCTTTGTTCAACCAGGAAGTCGGCCATTTGCTTCGTCCAGTTGGCCATTTTTTGATTGGAGCTACGGCTAGCGTAGTATTCTTCCATCGTTGCATCGTATTGATCAAGTAAAGTGTCGTATTTTTTCACATCGTACTCATTTTCGTGCAGAATCGCTTCTACTGGAAGACGTGGTTTTGTTTCGTTCACTTTTGTTGGCGTTCCGATTGTCATCGCAAATAGAGGGAACACATAGTCAGGTAAGTTGAATAACTCACTGATTTCTTTTGGATTGTTGCGAGCCCCGCCAATATAGCAAATACCATAGCCGGCATCTTCAGCGGCAATCACAAAGTTTTGAGCAAAAATGCCAACGTCTGCGATACCGACCAATACATTTTCTGCACTATCAGCCACAATGTCGACACCGTGTTTTTGCCCCGCAACTTGAAGGCGTTTAAAGTCTACGCAGAAAAGAAATGAGGCACCTGCTGTTTGAAATTGGAACTCATTTTTTGAAAGCTCCCCTAATTTTTGTTTCTTTTCTTCATCGGTTACCCAAATGACACTATAAGCTTGGACAAAATGTGAGCTAGCGGCCATTTGTGCAGTCTGGATTAAATCTGCCACGGTTTCCTTTGGAATGGCTTCACCTGTATATTTTCTTACAGATGTATGATTACGTAATAACCCTTTTGTTGACATTTCATTTCCTCCCCTAAAAATGATAATTTAAAAGCCTTACAGAGCAAAAAAATGCTTCATAAGGCTATCTTAGTATATTTTGGATTTTTTTCAAAGAAGAAGGGTTTCTCGCTTATTATGTTCGATACAAATTCAACCCTTCTTCTTAAAAGCAGACAATACTTTCGGCTCTGTTCCTGAGCGCATGCGATTGATATTCTCAATATGGAGATAAAGTGCGATTAAAAATAGAGTCAGCGTAATAATGAATGGCCATATCGTTGGTTCGATGATAAGTGCGGTTACCCCAAAGATAATATATAAAACAAAAACACCAATAAGTAAGTAATTTGTTAATAGCGAAACAATGACGAAAGCAAGAACCGCAATTAACCCCAACTTCCAATTAAGTGCAATAAAAATACCGATTAAAGAAGCTGTACCTTTTCCGCCTCGAAATTTCATATGGATCGGGAAGTTATGTCCGAGTATTACGGCTAAACCCATAAGGTAAAGTAAAAGCGAATCTTGTTCATTGGCAAAAGATTCAAAGTGAACTAGGCAAAGACGCAGCAACATAATAGCTGCCACTCCTTTTCCGATATCAATCAACGCAACGAGTACGCCGTATTTCCACCCTAATGACAAGGTTGCGTTAGATGCACCTGCATTGCCATGACCAACTTCTTTAAGATTCACGCCTGATAATAATTTGGCAATCGTAGAGCCGTGAATGCAGCCGATAAGATAGCCTGCTAGTAAAACAATTATAATGGCATAAAGCAAAGTGAAAACCCCTTTCAAAAGTTGCTCTTTACAACACTATACTCTATGATTATAAATGAAATTTCCAAAAATTTTGAAATAATTTTCAAAGTATAGTTGACATAGAAGGTTACTGTGATTTATAGTAACTCTAACGATGGAACATGAATCAAATACCTTTATCCAGAGAGGCGGAGGGACTAGGCCCTACGATGCCCAGCAACCAGCGTGATTTACGCAATGGTGCTAATTCCTACAGATTTTGATTGGATCTGAGAGATAAGGGGAGGAAAAATTGCAGCTATGCAGCCCTCTTCTTAAGAAGAGGGCTTTTTGTTTTTCCATAAGGTCCTCCTCAAAAATAAGATCGCCCATCGATTCTAATTATAGGAGGAAGAAACATGTCACAACAGCGTCCGGAAACACAATTGCTTCATGGGGGACAACAACCTGACCCAGTAACAGGAGCAATTGCAGTACCCATTTATAGAACAACGGCTTATGCTTTTGAAAACACGGAGCATGCGCGGAAATTGTTTGCACTCGAACAACCAGGCAATATTTATTCACGAATTATGAACCCGACTGTGGATGTCTTTGAAAAACGTGTTGCTTTACTTGAAGGCGGTACAGCAGCAGTGGCTGTATCATCTGGTGCGGCCGCTATAGCTTTTTCTATCCTGAATATCGCTGGGGCTGGGGATGAGATTGTCTCTGCAGGTTCTTTATATGGCGGTACTTACAACTTATTTGCAAATACATTGCCACGCTATGGCATTACAACTGTATTTGTAGATGAAAGCAATCCAGAGAATTTCGAAGCAGCAATTACGGATAAAACCAAAGCCATTTATGCTGAAACAGTAGGGAATCCAAGCTTAAACATTTTAGATATTGAACGAGTAGCGGAAATTGCTCATGCGCATGGACTTCCGTTAATTATTGATAATACGTTCCCATCCCCATACGGATCGAACCCGATCGAATTTGGAGCAGATGTAGTTATTCATTCTGCAACAAAATGGATTGGGGGGCATGGTACAACAATTGGAGGTATAGTAGTGGATGCCGGTAAATTTGATTGGACAAGTGGACGTTTCCCGGGATTCACTGAGCCTGACGCGTCCTACCATGGTTTGCGTTATGGCGTTGATACAGCAGCAGCTGCCTTTGCAACTAAATTCCGAGTTCAATTATTGCGTGACTTCGGGCCGACTCTTAGTGCAGATAGTGCATTTAACTTCCTTCAAGGATTAGAAACGCTTCATTTGCGTTATTCAAAACATGGAGAAAATGCATTGAAGGTTGCAGATTACCTTGAAAACCACCCATTCGTGGAATATGTGAATTATCCAGAAAAAGAAAACTTCCCATCGCATTCATTGGCGAAAAAATATTTGAAAAATGGCTACGGCTCCATGCTCACATTTGGCATTAAGGGTGGTCGTGAAGTGGGAAGTAAAGTGATTGATAATGTTCAGCTATTCTCTCATGTTGCGAATGTAGGGGATGCAAAATCCCTGATCATTCACCCAGCCTCAACAACGCATCAACAGCTATCACCAGAAGAGTTAAAAGTAGCTGGTGTATCCGAGGAGCTCATTCGCTTATCGGTGGGACTGGAGGCGGTAGAGGATATTATAGCTGATTTAGAGCAAGCTTTATCAAAAGCAATTGAAGGTGTTGCACAAGCTAACGCTTAGTTAAATAGCTAGAATTGGTGGAAACCGACGTTTCATTTCATTCGTGAAAGCTGGATTTCCGCCGATTTTAGTGACTGCCGTTCATTCGGAGATTGCACGTTTTAAAACCAAGTAATTCAATTAGTTTTATTGACATAAAAGGGTTTGGTTCGTATAATCTTAATATAGAGAAAATTTATCGGAATTAAAATTTACCCCTTGCAGGATTTATATAAAGCAGTTCACATCGTATCACTAAGGAAAGGGAGCGTTGTTAAATGGGAAACATTTATAGTGCGCAAAATATTGCGGCGTATTTTATATATGAAATAAATGAAAAGGGTGCTTTTGTTAATCCGTTTTCAATTCAGCACTTATTAGCAGTAGTAGATAATCTTTGGCATAAAACCTTTGGCCATACTGCTTTTAAAGAAGAGACTGCGACTTTTTCAGAAAGTAATTATTTTGTAAAAGAAGTATTCGAAGCCTACAAAGAATTTGAAGGTCAGCATATAGCATTGCCAGCTAAAGAATGGCACTTAGAGTATGGCCAGTTCCAGCTTGTTCACCGTACATATGCTGTGCCTGCCTTTTCAACTAAAGAAATGCTTATCGTTAATAGTGTTTTGAATAAATATCTTAAAATTACTTTACATCAAGCATCCTAGCAACCGCCCATTTAACAACTATACCAATCGCCCTTTGACCCGAACCTGTACAAAATTTCTGTACAGGTTTTTTTAATTCAAAATTTCCGCTTCAATGAAAACTTTTTCGCTAAGTGCTCGGGTATTATTAGTAAACAGATAATTCGTTTTTTAATACGAAGAGAAAGGGTGTGAATAATGAAGGAGCTGGAGATTGTTCAACAGATTAAAAATGGAGACGTTCAAGCGTTTCACGATCTATATGATTTATATTTCGAATATGCCATGAGAGTAGCAACTGTTGTCATGAACCATCAGAGTTCAAATGCAAAAGACGCTGTACAAGAAACCTTTATTCGTGTGTATCAGAATATTAAAGGCTACGATACTAGCCGCCCATTCAAACCATGGTTTTATAGGATTCTGATCAATGAATGTCATCGAATATTAAAAAGGAATGGTAAAATCATCAGCGTTGGCGAAGGTTTCAATAAAGCAGAACAGGATGAGCTTGCCTATGAAGGGATAAATCAATTTATTGAACATGAGGACTTGTATAAGGCTATTGAAAGTTTAGAGCACCATCATCGTGTCCCGATTGTCCTGAAATATTTAAATGGCTTTAAGGAGCAGGAAGTTGCAGAAATTCTCGATGAAAATTTAAATACAATTAAATCACGATTATATAAAGGAAAGCAAAAATTAAAAGGGTTACTAAAAAATGAGAAGGAGGGAAGTCAGGATGGATGAAAAAAATTTCGAAAAAGAAGTAAAAGAGGCCCTAAAGAATAAAACGAATCACTATTTAGATGGAAAAGATGAAGTATGGCGGAATATTGAATCTCGATTGAATTTAAAAGAGAAATCACCCAAAAGACAGAAAACCACAAAATCAAAGGGGCGCTTTGTCGGTATTGCAATAACTGCAGCAGTCTTGGTTGTACTTTTGGGTTTCGCTACTGTAACTACTACAGGGCAAGCATTTGTCGAGCGTTTAAAACAATACTTTGAACCAGAGAAAAATGTAGTCACAGAAATCGAAGGACATCCTGAAGAACAAGAAGTCATCCTTCATGAAAGAGCCGATTATGTTATTTATATCGATGAGGAACGATATAAAATGATTCATGAAGGGGATAAGGATATCGTTACAACGAAAGAGCCGCTGGAAGAAAGGTATCCGGAAGTATCCATGACGATCTCCCAAGTAATCGATAAAACACCTGAGCAATTAGCAAAGGAATATTCAGAGGAGCTAAAAACCTCTTTTGCAACAGTGAAAGAAATTGAAACAGTAACAGAACCGGTGAATGGAATTTTAGTATCAGCGATTGATGGAAGTGAATGGGATAGCCCGGTTAATAAGATCTATCTTGTTTCTAATGGCAATGAGGGCAGTTTTGTTTTTGACCTAAAATATTTCCTTGAGGCTGCAGAGGGTCATGGAGCAAGATTTTACCATATGTTAGAAGAATTTCAAATCGTTCAAAAATAAACTTATGTTATAATTAAACAGGTATCTCATATATGGAGATGCCTTTTTAATTATATAAGGATGATATAGGTAAAGATACATTACTGGAAAAGAATTTTAGAATATAGTATTTTTATAAAATATTTATGAACCTTTTTGGCCTTCTTAAAAAAACAAATGTCCACCTAAGGAAGAATGTTCTTGAGTTCCTTCCAAATATAAGATAAAATTTCCTTAAGTTAAATTTTTCGAATTGTTTGTTTTTAATCCTATAATTACGTATATCGGTTTGGCGTATGATAATGGAAGGAATCGTTATCGGCTAACCTTATACATTTAGATTCATAGACGTTTAAAGTTGCAGTGAGAAGAGTGAAGATGGAGGCGAGTATAGAAATGGCAACAATCAAGGCGGCCATCTTAGGTTTTGGCACAGTAGGTCAGGGTATATATCATATTTTAAATGAAAAACGTGAAGAACTTCGCGATAAATTAGGTTTAGAATTAGAAGTAGCGAAAATTCTGGTACGTGATACAACGAAAGAACGTGTACCAGGAACTGCACATTTATTAACAGACAGCATTGACGATTGCCTTTCTGTAAAAGGAATCCAAGTTGTATTTGAAGCGATTGTAAATGAAGAACCTGCATATGGCTACTTAAAGAAGGCTGTGGAAAATAAATGCCATGTCATTACTGCCAACAAAGTTATGTTCGCTAAACGTGGGATAGAATTGCAGGAGCTAGCAAGGCAAAATGGTGTATTTGTCGGATATGAAGCAACAACAGCTGGCGGTGTACCAGTTATTAAAACGATGAAAAATATTTTATTAGTCAATGATGTCTCCAGAATTCAAGGAATTTTAAATGGGACAACAAATTATATTTTAACTAAAATGCGTGCAGAAGGCTGGTCCTTTGATGAAGCCCTGAAAGAAGCGCAAATACTAGGGTATGCAGAGGCTGATCCATATAATGATATTTCGGGTCAAGATGCATTCAAAAAGCTTATGATCCTATCTTCACTAGCGTTTGGTGATCAACCGAACTGGGCAGATGTTGAGGTGATCGGCATTGACAGTATTTCAGCTGAAGAAGTCGCGGAATCGATTGAAAAAGGGCTGCGCTATCGGCATGTGGCAGAGGTTGAAAAGTACCCGGATGGAACGCTTTATGCAAAAGTAGCTCCTATGTTAGTTGATAAAGAACATCCACTCTATCCAATTGATGATGTATTTAACGCGGTGACAATGGAAACCAACTACATTGGTACGCTGACGCTGGTTGGACCTGGAGCAGGCATGTATCCAACAGCAAGTGTCATGGTGGAAGACTATGCAGAAATTATCGGCAAACGTGCGGGATTTGTCGTAACAATTTAAAACATCTTGAGGCGGGAAAAGTTTTCGCGCTTCAAGATGTTTTTTGCATACGTTGAATTGGGCAATGGAATTAGTCTTCATCCTTAATATCGGGATCTTCAGGAATCGGGGTGTTGCGCCAAACTTCAATTTCCTCTTTGATTCGTTCTAATTGCTCGTGATACGTATCAAATTGGGCACTATTTACAAGGTACTGTGTGCCATCATATACTGCTTTGATGCGGCCAGCATAGATGTAGCGAAGTACTTGTTCCTCAGGCATCGAGATGTCCTGCGCAGTTTCGGCAACAGTTTTATACATGCATGATGACCTCCTCCATTTTAAGTATGTAATTCTAAAGAGATTCCCCATGTTTATTATAAGTGATTATTTCAAAAACACTACAATTCAAAAAAGAGCGGCCCAATTGAACTTCCATTCAATCAGGCTGCTCCCATTTTATTTAAATAGTTCTTTTACTTTTGTATATTCTTCCTCGTTGAAAACCCGCGAGCGTGTAATGAAGTGTTTGTCTTCAATGCTATCAAGTGAGAATTCTGCTCCGCTGCCATCAAGAGCGTCGATAATCAGCTGTGTATGCTTCCAATAGTCGTATTGGCTTCGGTGCATATAGAAGGGGGCGTCACCGATTGAGCCTAGATAGATATCGGAATCTGAAATTCGAAAATCTCCTTCTCTGTAGCACATGGGAACCGAGCCATCACAGCAGCCCCCAGATTGATAAAACATAATAGATTCATGTTTTTCTTTCAGCAGCTCTATCAATCGAAGTGCCTCTACTGTGGCAATAACACGATCTATCATATTCTATTCTCCCTTCGATTTAGAAGAAGCCCATAGCATTTCTATTATAGCTAGTTAAGATACATTTTGTTTGTTGATAGTGATCTAGCATCATTGCGTGATTTTCACGGCCGATACCTGACATTTTGAAGCCGCCAAATGCAGCACCTGCTGGATATTGGTGATAAGTGTTTGTCCAAACACGGCCAGCTTGGATCGCACGGCCGGCACGGTAAGCGATATCGCCGCTGCGTGACCATACACCTGCACCAAGGCCGTAAAGTGTATCGTTCGCAATTTCGATTGCTTCATCGAAATCCTTGAATGTTGTAACAGAAAGTACTGGACCAAAGATTTCTTCCTGGAAGATGCGCATTTTGTTGTTGCCTTTAAATACTGTTGGCTTGATATAATTGCCATTTTCAAGGTCGCCGCCTAAATGGTTTTCTTCTCCGCCAATTAGCAATTCAGCGCCTTCTTCTTGTCCAAGTTGGATATAAGAAAGGATCTTTTCTTTTTGCTGAGTAGAAGCCTGTGCACCCATCATTACTTCAGTATCAAGCGGGTTGCCAACTTTAATCGCTTTAACGCGCTCTAATGCACGTTCCATAAATTTATCGTAGATTGATTCTTGAATTAATGCACGAGATGGACAAGTACAAACTTCGCCATTGTTTAATGCAAATAATACAAGACCTTCTATTGCTTTATCTAAGAACTCATCTTCTTGATCCATCACGTCTTCAAAGAATACGTTTGGAGATTTACCGCCAAGTTCTAATGTTACTGGAATAATGTTTTCTGTTGCATATTGCATAATTTGGCGACCAACTGCAGTAGAACCAGTAAAGGCAATTTTTGCGATTCTTGGATTTGTTGCCAATGGTTTACCAACTTCGATACCGAAACCGTTTACAATATTTAATATGCCTGCTGGAAGCAAGTCTTGGATTAACTCCACCAATACCATGATAGAAACAGGAGTTTGTTCAGCTGGTTTTAAAACGATACAGTTTCCTGCAGCAAGTGCCGGTGCAATTTTCCATGCAGCCATAAGAATTGGGAAATTCCAAGGAATAATTTGTCCAACAACCCCTAAAGGCTCTTGGAAATGATATGCTACTGTATCATTATCTAATTGAGTCATGTGACCTTCTTGAGAACGAATTGTGCTTGCAAAGTAACGGAAGTGGTCAATCGCTAATGGAATATCCGCATTTAATGTTTCGCGAACAGCTTTTCCGTTTTCCCATGTTTCTGCTACTGCAAGGTATTCTAAATTTTCTTCTAAACGATCAGCGATTTTATTTAAAAGAATCGCACGTTCTGTTGTAGATGTTTTTCCCCAAGCATCTTTTGCGGCATGAGCAGCATCTAATGCTAGTTCGATATCTTCAACTGTAGAACGAGCAGCTTTCGTAAATACTTCACCAGTAATTGGTGTTTTATTATCAAAATATTGACCCTTTACTGGTGCAACCCATTCGCCACCGATAAAGTTATCGTATTTTTCTTTGAAGTTAACAATTGCTCCTGTTGTATTAGGATTTGCATAGATCATTATGAGTCCCCCTTAGGAAGTATATACAGTGGAAATATCGAAATGATGACGCTTACATTTCTGCGTAAAAAAATATTCTATAAAGAAATTTTTTACTAGTTTTCTACTGCTATATTCATATAATGGACCTTCATCGGGAAATTATCAAGCAATAAATCTCGTTTTTTGTCGAAAAGAAATTTCTTCTTATAATACGAGAAAAAAGTATTTTCCAGAAATATTCGCGGTTTGTTATTTTGAGAGTGATATGAAATTGAACGAGCAATTATACGCTTGTTTTTTTAATTTTCATTGTTTATTATCACCGAAAGTTGGTAGATACACAGTATAGTTTGGTATAATTTAACAAGCTGATGCAGCAAAGAAAGTGGAGTCATAACCATAAATTTAGTAAGTTTGAAAGTACTGCAATAATCGAAATGACATAAATAGAGGGTGTATTGAATGAATTTGTTTGCATACATATTTGTTTTGCTGGCAGCGATGCTTTGGGGAACTGTTGGAACGACTCAAACCTTTTTACAGGCAGATGTATCTTCCGTTGCTGTGGCAGGAGTACGATCGGCAATCGGGGGAGGAGTGCTGCTTCTGGCTTCGCTATTCCTGCGAAAAATAAATTTTAAATCCTGGTCCTGGAAGTGGACAATCCTGGCAGCGTTAACGATTGCTTTATTCCAATCTCTGTTTTTCACTTCCGTACGATTTACGGGTGTAGCTTTAGGGACTGTTGTGACTATCGGGAGCTCCCCGGTGTTTTCTGGCTTAGTTGAATGGGCTATTTGGAAAAGGAAGCCGAATCGAGTTTGGGCAATCGCGACCGCGCTGGCGATTGTTGGATGTGTTTTATTATTTGTAAATCGTGGAGAAGCTTCGATTAATCCGATTGGAATTCTTTTAGCGTTGTGTGCAGGTCTCATGTTCGCGTTATATACAAACTGCAGCAAACGATTAACCGATAAGGAAGACACGCTCCCAGCTGTGGCGATGACATTTACGATATGTGCACTGCTGCTGTTGCCGTTCTCTGGTGATGGTGTCATGTGGGTATTTGAAGGCCAAAATCTGATTCCTATGATATTTATGGGATTAGTAGCAACAAGTATAGCCTATCTTCTATTTTTAGGTGGGTTAGAAAAAATCTCTTCATCCTCTGCGGTGACATTATCCTTAGCTGAACCTTTAACGGCGGCACTACTAGGGGTCTTTTTAGTCAACGAATATTTGAGTCCCACTTCTTGGGTTGGCGTTGTAATGTTACTAGGCGGGATAATCGTCTTGACTGTGGGGAGCCGAAAATCGGGAGTAGAATAGACCCGAAAAAATAAGTTTTTGAATTGAGATAAGGTTGGATTCGTAATATTTTTAAGCTTCTTGAACAGTATCGGAGCAGAACAATCAATCAATTGATTTTCTTTTGAAGGATGATTAGTAAAGCATGGTAACCATGGGTATTTTTCATGTAGGAAAGAATTCTTAAGCGGAGAATTTCCGGTTATTGTATAGAAAGTAGATTAAAAAGCAGATATAAGTGGAGAATTTCCGATTAACTGCTCAAAATAGGCTGAAATGCAACGATTTGGGTAATATAAACGGAAAAAATTCCCTTATTTTAAGCGGAATATAAGCATTTTCTAATTTTAGAGGAAATTTTCCGTTTATTTTCAAATCCAGTGACGTGACCATTCTCGTTTTAACAGAGCTGAAATGTCTCATAATGTTTTCATATGAAAACGCCCAAAATATTTAATAGTTGTCTACTAAATAAACTACCTAATTTGTGCAGCTCCACTTGTAAGCTGATGAATCCCCAAAATAGATGATTGGAGATCCCAAATCAACCTTCTGTAAATAAATTCTAGAATTGAATTCAAATAAAGTAAAATAAAAGAATGCGTGTTAAGGGATTAAAATTCCCTATAAATAATCCAAAATCTTAAGAATTTCTTCATAAAATTAATGACTATTAATTAAGATTGAAATTTTATGATAGGTCTATAAGAAAAAGATGAGGTGAGGGCAGTGGAGAAATTAACAGTGCTCGTCACAGATGATGACAAAGACATTCGTGATGGGATCGAGATTTATTTGAAAAATGAAGGCTATAACGTATTAAAAGCCGGAGATGGAGTTGAGGCATTAAAGCTGCTTGAAGAAAACGAAGTCCATTTAATCATCCTCGATATTATGATGCCGACAATGGATGGAATAACAGCCACTTTTAAAATTCGCACGGAGCGTAACATTCCCATCATCATGTTAAGTGCGAAGGCCGAAGAGACGGATAAAATTCATGGGCTATCGGTAGGTGCAGATGACTACATTACAAAACCATTTCATCCGTTAGAGCTGTTGGCACGTGTGAAGTCGCAGTTAAGACGTTATGTACAGCTCGGGACTTATAACGGAAATGGGCAGCAACAATCGAAAATAGAGGTAAATGGATTGACGGTTGATGTGGATGCCAAAGAAGTACGGTTAGATGGAGAATTAGTAAAACTAACACCAATAGAGTATAAAATCACCGAACTCTTATTAAAAAATGCTGGGCGTGTGTTTTCGATTAATGAAATATATGAGCTCGTTTGGAATGAAGAAGCTTATAATGCGGAGAATGTAGTGGCCGTCCACATCCGCAAAATCCGGGAAAAAATCGAAACAGATCCCAAAAATCCGAGATACTTAAAGGTTGTGTGGGGAATTGGATATAAAATTGAAAAATAAAATTGAGACAAGCCTAACTGTGCTGAGCCTGATTGCAAGTATCGTTGGTATGTTCTTTATTGTCACAAAGACGTGGCAGTTTATAAATGACCATATAGATGAAATGCATCAGTTGCTTGTGAAACTATTCTAGAGGAGGAACAAACTTGCTGAAAACAAAAGGGAAATTACTCCTCATCCTTTTTCTTATAACATGGGCAGCATTTGCTGCTGTATCATTTATCAATCATTCACAAAATTATTTATTTAAATCCTACTTTGATGCCGATTATTTTCAAACTTCCAAGGAAACCTTTATCGATCAATTAGGGCAGTATGTATTAGCTCCTTTTGATGCTGAAGAAGCAAAAGAACAGCTTAATGTGACACAAGATGAAATCGAAAACTATCGAAATTATTATGGTTCGTTATCTGAGCAAGTGGAGAATATTCGTATGCAATACGGTGACCAGATCACTCAAGCAGAAGAAGCGAACGACACGGCATTAAAGGAAATTCTTGTTGATGAGCGGGATAGGAAAATTGCGGATATCAAAAAGAATTTTGAAAGCGATGAGTATGTCGAAGAAAAAGTCATAAAGCTAAAAAAGAACGCAATTGATGAATTTGCTGCAGAGCAAAAACGGCTGCGTCAAGAGTTTCTAAATGAATACAGTTATTTTGATTATAGCCTTGTCAATATAGACACAGGTGAAACCTTTGAATCTGGTTTGCAAGATGGAAAGGGCGATTTGTATAAAGCGAGCTTTGGCATAAGTAATTCGCCTTTAACAATTAACAGTACAGTCTATATCGATAACTATAATGATAATTACGTCGATGATTATTTAAAAGGAACAATTCGAGTTGATGGAAGCGTCGAGAAATTTAAAGGTTCGATCTATGTCTCGAAATCAGCCATAAACAATGGTTCAAACTTAAGTGATGAATATAAATCGTTTAAAATTGCACAATACATTTTCACGAGTATTTGGCTTACAGGATTATTAGCGGTTATTGGATTATTTACAATTGTCAAACCCTCAAAAGAGAGTTTTGAAGGTTTAAAGAAACTGCAAAATATATTTTTGCGAGTACCGATAGATGCACGGATAGTCGTTATATTAATTTCTCTTTTTGTGGCATTTGCCTTATTTGATACTACTGGGAATACGATTAGGAATGTTTTTTATTATCAACAGGACGTTGCAGCGACAATTCTATTGGTGGCTTTTAACATGGTCCTTATGTATGCTGCGGTATCGATGGTCCTAATGGGCGTAAAGTGGACTTGGGCTACTATTGATAACGAGGAGAAATTTAAAGAACAAGTGCAGCAAGCAATGCTTTATCGTATTGCAGATGGAATGAGAGATTTATTCTTAAATCGTTCTGTTGGCCTGCAGGCAGTTGGCGTTTTAATTGTTGCTTTCCTTGCAGGGATTGGATTTATAGGAGCCAGTCTAGGAGGGGGAGAATTAGTGGTCATCTTCATTCTTCTGCTGTTCTTTATCGGATTGCCGGCTTGTCTTCTGTTCCTGCGTCATATGGGCTACCTGAACCGTATTATGAAACAGACGCAGGAGATGGCAGAGGGACGTTTAACTTCTGATATTAAAGTGAAGGGGAAATCAATTTTTTCCAAGCATGCAGCCAATTTAAATGCTTTACGTGAAGGTGTTAGAAATTCAATGTCGGAACAGGCAAAAAGTGAGCGACTGAAAACAGAGCTGATTACAAACGTAAGCCATGACTTACGAACGCCCTTAACATCAATTATTACGTACACAGATTTACTGAAAAATCCTAATCTGACAGAGGAAGAACGAAACCAATATATTGAAGTGCTGGATAAGAAATCAGCACGGTTAAAAACGTTGATTGAAGACTTATTTGAAGTATCCAAAATGGCAAGCGGCAATATCGAGCTGACAAAGCGCCGCATTGATTTAACGCAATTGATGAAGCAATCGATTGGTGAACACGAGGAAGAATTTGCAAAGGCAAACTTTGAATTGCGTGTATCTATTCCAGAACAACCTCTCTATGCTTATGTAGATGGGCAGAAGATGTGGAGAGTAATTGATAACCTTATTGTAAATGCATTGAAATATTCGCTAGAAGGAACAAGAATTTATGTAGCTTTAAAACAGACAGGTTCTTTAGCAGAGTTTTCAGTGAAAAACATTTCAAAATTCGAGCTCAACGAAAATGTTGATGAGCTGACAGAACGCTTTAAACGCGCGGATGCATCCCGTCACACAGATGGCTCCGGCTTAGGTCTGGCGATTGCGCAATCCATTGTGGATCTCCATAATGGCCGATTAATAATCGATTTGGATGGCGACTTATTTAAAGTAACAGTTTCAGTTCCAGCAGAATAACTAGGAGGAGAAAAACGTGATTACGTTTTTCTCCTTTTTACATTGGAGGGGGATGAAACGCAAAGCAAGGCAGATTCCAGTTCGAAATGCATTTCATAAGGGAGATGAAACGCAAAGCAGGGCAGATCCCTCTTCGAAATGCATTTCATAAGGGGGTTGAAACGCAAAGCAAGGGAGATTTCACACCGAAATACGTTTCATAAAGATTTCCCTGAACAACTTTCACCACGGGACTGTCAGATTTCCTTAATCTTTTCTTGCAGCGCCTAAATATGAACATCACTAAACGACATGGTATACTTTT
Source organism: Lysinibacillus fusiformis (assembly GCA_030027265.1). Taxonomy (GTDB): domain Bacteria; phylum Bacillota; class Bacilli; order Bacillales_A; family Planococcaceae; genus Ureibacillus; species Ureibacillus fusiformis_A. Next base: position 37,778 of record JASENG010000007.1, read on the forward strand.
TCTATATTAAATATGGGAGGATTATACATGGGAAGGATTCTGGGTATAACGATTGCGCTCATTCTATATAGTACAATAACTGCTTATTTGGGAATGAATTTGAAAAAGTGGCTGGAAGCACTTCATCTATTTCGCTGGCCAGTTGTTTATTGGATAATCCTCTTCATTATTGCATTTAGTTTTTTAATAGGGAGAATGCACCATGTTCTGAGTCCGTTATCGATTGTCGGCAACTATTGGATGTTCTTTTTTGAATATGGGCTCATATTATGTATCATCGCCAATCTCTTCATCACGTTTACTCCGTATAAAAATGTAACAGTTGTTGGTTCTGTGGTTGCGGGGATTTTGGTTGTTTTATTTGCTTGGGGTACATACAATGCGTATTCGCCGGTTGTTCGAAATTTAGAGATTGCTATTGATAAGCCAGGGGAGCCAATGAGGCTTGTGGTCGCTTCTGACTTTCACCTCGGAGTTCTTTCACATAAAAATCACTTGCGGAAATTTGTAAATCTATCAAATGCAGCAAATCCAGATGCAGTTTTGTTGGTAGGGGATATTGTAGATGATGACCCTGGCCGCTTTGTAGAAGAGGGTATGAATGAAGTGCTGAAGCAGCTAAAAGCAACATATGGTGTTTATGGAGTGCTTGGAAACCATGAATACTATGGAGGCAAAATTCCAGAGTTTGTAGAGGAAATGGAGCGTTCGAATGTACAGATCCTAATGGACGAAACTATTTTAGTTGGAAATCGTTTTTATTTAACAGGTCAGGAAGATGTTACAAATAAGGATCGCAAAACGATTCAAGCTCTGAAACCGGAAAACGCAGAAGATATCCCTTGGATTGACATGAACCATACACCCCATGATTTACATGAGCCGGAAAGTGCGGGGGTTGACCTGCATTTATCGGGACATACCCATTTAGGACAATTATGGCCGAATAATTTTATAACGGATCGACTATTCGAGGTGGATTATGGTCATCTCCAAAAAGGGGACATGCATGCTCTTGTTTCATCTGGTTTTGGCTTCTGGGGACCGCCTATGCGCATCGGCAGCCGTTCGGAATTATGGGTAGTGGATATTACCTTTAAAGAGAACTAGCTTTCGAATACAGCTGCAGACGTATGGACAACGGATAGTGCTTCAGTGTAATGTAAGGTAGGTATTTAATAGTAAAACAGTTACGAAGACTTTCGTAATTGATAGAAAAACTATGAGGAGAAAATAAGAACTTATGGAATTTTTTGAATTAATTAAAGCGGTTATCCTCGGTTTTGTTGAGGGGATGACGGAATTCGCTCCGGTTTCATCGACAGGGCATATGATTATCGTTGATGATTTATGGCTTAACACGAAGGAATTTTTAAGCGATGGGTCAGCAAATACCTTTAAAATTGTAATTCAGCTCGGATCCATCCTAGCTGTTGTGGTGGTGATGTGGAAACGAATGCTTAGCTTGGTAGGACTGTATAAGATTGAAGGGCAATCCTCCTCTCGTAAATTTAACTTAGGACATGTACTTGTCGGGATTATTCCAGCGGGTGTGTTCGGTGTATTATTTGAAGATTTTATCGATGAAAATCTTTTTACACCCAATACGGTAATAATAGGTTTAATCATCGGTGCCATTTGGATGATTATTGCTGATCGAGTGAGTGGACAAAGAAAAACAACTATAAAATCATTAGATGACCTTTCATATGGGAAGGCATTTAAAGTAGGGTTAATTCAATGTTTATCTTTATGGCCAGGCTTCTCTCGTTCGGGCGCAACCATTTCTGGTGGGGTTATTCTAGGACTTGACCATAAAACAGCTGCCGATTTCACTTTCATCATGGCGGTACCGATTATGGCTGGAGCCAGTGGTTTATCTTTGATTAAAAACTGGGATCAAATCGACCCAAGTGATACAGGATTCTATATTCTAGGATTTATTAGTGCATTTGTATTTGCACTAATTGCGATTAAGTTCTTCCTGAAATTGATTTCAAGAGTGAAACTAGTGCCATTTGCCATTTATCGAATAGTACTAGCTGCGGTATTAATTGTAGTCTTATATTTATAAATAATTCGTCTCAAAAGTTAATGCTTTTGGGACGTTTTTTTATTAAAAGCATCCTTTTGAATGTATGAATCGGTAGTCATATTTTAAATTATGACATCATTTTACATTCTTCTTCATAATATAACTTTGGGGTGATAAAATGCCGAGAGCAAAGTACCGAGATGCGGACGTTGACTTAATTGCGAGAATGATGAGAGCGGAAGCAGAAGGTGAAGGGAATCAAGGAATGCTGTATGTAGGAAATGTCATTGTAAATCGACTTGTGGCCAATTGCTCAGACTTCAGAGATTTAAGATCGGTTGAGGACGTCATTTATCAGGTGCAGGGAGGAAATTATTCCTTTGAAGCAGTTCAAAAGGGAAATTTATTTTATAATCGAGCTCGCCCAAATGAACAAAAATTAGCAAGACAGGTTTTGGATTATTGGAGAGATCATCCGGGGAAATACGCCCTTTGGTATTTTAATCCATATGCACCGTGTCCTGATACGTGGTACGATCAACCTTTTGCTGGCCAATTTAAGAATCACTGTTATTACGAACCTGCTGCAGGGACTTGTCCGAGTATTTACACCTAAGCTAACAAAGAGCAAGTCTAATACAGTAACTGCAATAGCATATGTTATTGGAAAGTCGCATCAAATTGATATTGCCGGAGTTAATAATAATCATAAAGGAACACTTGAATTTAGTAATCTTCCTAAAGGTGCAAAAGTATGATTTGATATTATGGTTGCTGATTACGATACTATGACTTTTAAATTTTATGATTAATAGAAATTAAAATAAAAACAACTACTTTGTGTTGATGTTTCAGCCTATAGACAAACTCAAAATTTCGAGTTTGCCTATAGGTTTTTTCTCTTAAACCAAATGTTTTTAAATAGAGATAGTTGATTTCCGTTTCGACGGACGCTTTCCGCGGGCGTGGCCCAATTCTCCTCGTCGCTACGCTCCTGTGGAGTATCGGTCTTCACTTTTTTCTGAGCAGGAGTCGCCGTCTACACTACAATCAACTGCTTTTAAATAAAAGTTGATTTATAGCAGGAGTGTGAGAAAAGTCACAGCATATTTTTCTTATCGCCTATTTAAATGTTAATTTTTTGTGAAATTGTATAAAAATATTGAATAATGAAAAATTAGAGATTATATTTAAGGTGTCAAGCTAGTTCCTTTTATACATATAAGCTATTTAAGAGTTTTTAAGAATTTTACTAAAATAATATAAAGGGGTGAACGATCTGTTCGCTTTGAGGAAAAAAGAAGTTGAAAAATCTTTGCTTTATCAGCGATACCCTGAAGTAGGTATTTTTGTACAAAATCCGGATCTTTTACTGCAGCTAAAAATCATTGGGTTAACGGAAGAGGATTTACATATTATTCGATCTATAAAACCCTATGTGGAAAATGAAATAAAGGAAATTGCAGAAATCTTTTATAAAGTAATCGGTGAAGGGCAAGATTTTCAAAATATGATATCTGCCAATAGTACTGTCGAAAGACTGCAGAATACTTTAAAAACCCATATGATCGAGATGTTCGATGGTCGAATTGATGATTGTTTTGTCGAAGTAAGAAGAAAGGTTGCCAATAAGCATGTGTTAATCGGACTGACAACGAAATGGTATTTAGCATCCTTCTATAATTTAGAAGCCAAAATTCAAGAAATAATCTTTGGATTAAAATTGGATTACATAGAAACGCAAAAAGCGATACAAGCAATAAGAAAGATTTTTAGTTTTGAAGAACAAATTGTTTTGGATGAGTATGATCGAGTTGCTTCGAATGTGTTAAAGGAAGAACAACAAAAGGTGAAGGCACAGGTTAAAGAGGTAATTGGCAGTATTTCGGCCACCCTTGAAAAGCAGTCCGAGTCTACCAATGCAATTGTTTCAAAACTAATTTTGAATACACGGGATGTAAGGGAATTATTGCAAAATAGTATTTTGGATGCAAAAGGGACAAAGAAAGCATCTGGAGAGGGATATGAACAACTGCAGCATCTAAGTAGTCAAACGAAGGAAATTAATAATAATACGATTGTTATGACAAGATTAGTAGAAGATTTAAATCGTTCTTCCTCCGAAATTCAGGCAGTTGTTGAAATCGTCAAAAATATTGCAGGTCAGACTAATCTTTTAGCGTTAAACTCGGCTATTGAAGCGGCACGTGCGGGTGAACATGGTAAAGGATTTGCTGTCGTTGCGGATGAAGTAAGAAAGTTAGCCGACCAAACAAAGCAATCTGTGGAGAAAATCGCAACATTAATTGGCATGTCGAGTGTAGTAACTACTCAAGTAATTGAATCCATTCATCAAATTCAAAATTTGGTACAGGATGGCATTGAACAAAATGAAAAATCATTAAATTCCTTTGAAAGAATTTCTTCCTCTGTCGATACAACAATTTTGGATTTTGAAAACGTAGGGCAACAAGTTGGTGAGTTATCCAGTATTGTTGAAAATATAGGAGATTCCATCGGACAGCTTGAAGTAGCCTCTACTACATTAAAAGAAACCATTAGCAAGTTTTAAATACCGAAAGTCTCTTTGAAAGGAGACTCTCGGTAATAAGAAAATTACTTATTGAACAGATTGAACAATCCGCCAATACCGCCTTCACCAGCGTTTTGTCCGCCTCCTCCTTGAGATACAGGAGCAGCAGCAAATACTTTGCTCGCTAGTCGGCTAAATGGTAGAGATTGCACCCATACAGTTCCAGGACCTCTTAAAGAGGCAAGGAAGATTCCTTCGCCGCCAAAAAGAGCAGTTTTAACGCCGCTAACAGCTTCAATGTTATATTCGACATCTGAAGTCATGGCTACAAGGCAACCTGTATCCACCAGAATTTTTTGTCCAGGCTGCAGGCCGATTCTTTTAATTGCGCCACTTGCATGAATAAAGGCCATGCCATCACCCTCAAGCTTTTGCATGATGAATCCTTCACCACCAAAGAATCCTACACCAATTTTACGTTGGAACTCAATTCCGATTGATACACCTTTTGCAGCAGCTAAAAAGGCATCCTTTTGACAAATTATTTTGCCGTTATAAACACTTAGATCCATCGGAAGAATTTTACCTGGGTAAGGAGAGGCAAAATAGACATGTTTTTTCCCTTGGCCGACATTTGTGAAAGTTGTCATAAATAAACTTTCACCAGTAAGCAAACGTTTCCCGGCACCCATTAATTTACCCATCAGGCCACCGCCGCCAGATCTGGAACCATCGCCAAATATTGTTTCCATTTTGATGGATTCATCCATCATCATTAAGCTGCCTGCTTCAGCAATGGCAGTTTCGTTCGGGTCTAATTCGACCTCAACATATTGCATATCGTCGCCGTACAATTTGTAATCTATTTCATGATTGTTCATCATTCATAACCTCCTAAAGTTATTAATAAATATATACCATTTAAGGTTACGTTTTCCCTCTTTAAAAAGTTTCACTTAATAAATTTTACTTTCGATTAATAGTCTGTAAAGAGGTATTTGTAAGGAAATGGAGAATAAAGAACGATATAACGGATAATTCGAGCGAAAAGCGAGGGGATAGTTATGGAACTTCAAAACTTTATCGGTGGTAAATGGCAGAGTAATGATGAACTTCAAACAAATCCGGTTGTAAATCCAGCAAACGGTGAACAGCTTGCAACTGTACCGCTATCAACAAAAGACCAGGTAGCTGAAGCTGTAGCTGCTGCGAAAAAAGCGCAAAAGTCTTGGGCACTTACCCCTGCTCCTAAACGAGCGGATTTTTTATATGAGATTGGATATAAATTGAAAGAAAAGAAGGAATATCTTGCGCAAACTTTAACAAAAGAAATGGGCAAGGTAATCGAAGAAGCAAGAGGAGAAGTGCAGGAAGGCATTGATATGGCCTTTTACATGGCAGGTGAAGGACGGCGCTTATTTGGCGAAACTACACCATCCGAGCTTGCGGACAAATTTGCCATGAGCGTTCGAGCGCCAATAGGGGTAGTAGGGCTTATTACACCATGGAATTTCCCTATTGCCATCGCAACGTGGAAATCCTTTCCGGCTATTGTGTCAGGAAATACCTTCGTCTGGAAACCGGCAACTGAAACACCCATGATGGCCTATGAAATGGCCAAGATATTTGAAGAAGTAGGCTTGCCTGCCGGTGTGGCAAATGTTGTATTCGGGGCGGGTTCTACTGTAGGCACCGCAATGATTGAGCATCCAGATGTAAAAGTGATTTCCTTTACTGGTTCTACCGAAACGGGAAGTAAAATAGCCGAACTAGGTGGGCGCCACTTGAAAAAAGTGTCTCTTGAAATGGGCGGTAAAAATGCGGTCATTGTCTTGGACGATGCAAATTTGCAACTAGCTGTGGAGGGCATAATCTGGAGTGCTTTTGGAACGGCTGGGCAACGATGTACGGCTTGCAGTCGCGTTATTGTGCATAAAGATGTGAAGAAGCAGCTGGAACAAATGCTAGTTGCTGAGATGAGTAAGCTAACAATTGGGGACGGACTTGATCCGAGTGTGAAAATAGGGCCAGTCATTAATGGGGCTGCCTTAGAAAAAATCAATCATTACGTTCAAATCGGAAAACAGGAGGGTGCTGAAATTTTAGTTGGCGGTAAATCGTTAACAGCCCCACCATTTGATAAAGGCTTTTACTTTGAGCCGACAGTTTTCACAAATGTACAAAATGATATGGTAATTGCCCAAGAAGAAATTTTCGGTCCAGTATTGAGTGTTATTGAGGTTGAGAGTTTAGAAGAAGCGATTGAGGTAAATAACAGTGTGAAATTTGGCTTGTCGAGTTCTATCTTCTCACAGGATGTTAATAAAATATTTAAAGCCCAAAGAGATTTAGATACGGGCATTGTCTATATCAATGCAGGAACAACAGGTGCGGAAATCCATTTACCTTTTGGGGGGACAAAAGGTACTGGAAATGGCCACCGAGATTCAGGTCAAGCGGCTTTAGATGTTTATACAGAATGGAAAAGTATTTACGTAGACTACAGTGGGAAGCTTCAACGAGCGCAAATTGATACTGAAAACTAAACAACGAAAAGGGGATGTGTGTAATGAAAGTTGTAGTTTTAGGCGCTGGCTTGATGGGGAAAGAGGTAGCTCGTGATTTAAATTCAAGTGAAAACGTGGAAAAAGTGTATTTGGCAGATATAGATACAACTGCTGCGCAAAAATTCGTGGATTCCCTTCAAACAGAAAAAATTGAAGTACTTGAGCTAAACGCCAGAAATGAAGAAGAACTGCGTACAGTGATGGCTAAAGGAGATGTCTGCGTCAATGCTCTCTTCTATGAATTTAATAAAATTGTTGCCAAGACAGCGATTGAGGTAGGGGTTCATTCCGTTGATTTAGGTGGACATATTGGGGAAGTAACGGAACACTTACTAACTTTGCATGATGAGGCAAAAGCAAAGAATGTCACTTTAATTCCCGATTTAGGTGTAGCGCCTGGCATGATAAATATTTTAGCTGGATATGGTGTTTCGAAACTGGATTCCGTTGAGTCCATTAAACTTTATGTGGGTGGCATTCCAACTAATCCGGAGCCGCCGTTAAATTATACATTGGTCTTTTCGCTTGAAGGTGTATTCGACCATTATACAGAGCCTGCCAAAGTGATTCAGGGTGGAAAACTAACAGAAGTGCAATCGTTATCTGGTGTTGAGCCCATCTATTTTGATCACTATGGTGTACTGGAGGCCTTTTATACATCAGGAGGAACTTCAACTCTTATTAATACCTTCCCGCATGTTAAGACATTAGAGTATAAAACGATCCGTTATAAAGGGCATGCCGACCAGTTCAAGCTTCTAAACGATTTAGGATTCTTGAGTAAGGAAAATATAGTTGAAGTGGATGGACAGCAAGTATTAGTACGAGATGTTGTAAGAGAAGCTTTAAAGAAAAAGCTCGATTTAGGTGATAAGGAAGATGCGGTACTATTGCGAGTAATCGTTTCGGGCGAAAAATCAGGCGAGCATGTCACTTACGAATATGAGCTGAATATTAAACGAGATGCTAAGACAACGATGACGGCAATGGCACGTGCTACAGCTTGCACAATTGCAACGGTAGCCATGATGGTCGGCGGCGGTGTCATACAGGAGCGCGGCGTTTTCCCGCCAGAATCCATCGTGCCAGGGAATGAGTATATTGAGCAAATGGCAAAACGCGGCGTTATCATCAAAGAAACTTCCCATCGTTCAACGATTGTAAAGTGGTAAAAATTTAGGATTCTTTCATGTGTGAAGAGTTTAACATTCTTCACACATTTTTATTGCATATTTAAGTAACTAAATCGACTTTTGAAAGTCTAATCGGGTAAACAGACGAATTAAAAGGAGAGAGTTACTTGAAACGAAAGGTTTTTGCAGGCGGAATACTTATAGTAATTATTGCACTCATTACAAGTGTTGTTTTATTCTTTCACGGACAAAAGCTTGAAGTAAGCAGTGCACCGGCTACCATGGTCAATCAGCCATATCAAGTTTATTTTTCTAAAGCAATTGCAGAGAAAAGTATTGAGGAGCGAGCGGTTTATGTAACAGATGAAAGTGGAGAAAGGGTAAATGCGAATATTACACTTCAAGAAAATCAACAATCTCTAACAGTCGAGAATTTGGTACCTGGTGAATATATTCTGCATGTTGAAAAGGCAGCATGGGAGCAAAAATCATTTAAAACCAAAAAACAAGTGATTGAGTTTAAAGTCGTCGAAAAAGTAAAAGAGATTACGTCAGTTCAAGACTTGCAAGATTATTTCCTGGCGGTACTTAGCAAAGAAAGGGAAGCGCGCAATTCTGACACTGGAGCTGCAGAGGAAAGTGCCGAAATGACCACTTTAAATGAGTCAGCGGATAAGGCGAGTGCAGGGGCAGCAGAGGGCTCTTCCTATTCTTCAACGAATAACCAGGTGGAAGAAATTGAAGAGGGCGATACGGTCGTTACAGACGGACAATTTATATATTCCATTCTGGATAATCAGGTTATAATAACGGACGCTACCAACCCTGACTTAAAAATTGCAAGTAAAATCATACTAGAGTCAAATAGCTATCCAATGCAGTTGATGATTCATAACGATATGCTGATTGTTATTACAGATCAATATATCGAGACGAAAAAAGACGGTTATGTAAGTGGAACTAGTATGACAAATGCTGCCTTTTACAATGTGAAAGATGCAAAAAATCCGCAGTTCATCAGAGAAATAGGGCAAGACGGATCTATGAATGGGGTTCGCAAATACGATAATACACTTTATATCGTGACAAATAAAACACCGGATTACTGGCTGCTGTCAGAACAGGAGAACGTTGAACTTCGCCCATTTACCTACGATAGTGCAGAAGGAGAAGAGCTGGAGCCAATGAAAGTTGACCAATTGACGATTCTGCCTGGCTCAAGTGAACCGAACTATACGATTATTTCTGCTGTAAACTTAACAAATTTTAAAAATGAAAAGGTAGAAACGAAAGGATTTTTAGGTGGGAGCTCTGCCCTTTATATGTCTAAAGAATCCTTGTTTTTGACAGCGGTAAATTATGCGCCAATGGCATTGGGAGGGAATGAGAACTCTAAAATCGCTGCAGATATGGCCATTATGCCTGTGGGAATAGCGGAGACGACTATTTTTAAATTTTCACTCGACGGCACAAAAGTGGATATGAAAGGAACCGCCTCAATCAATGGCAGCATCTTAAATCAATTTTCGATGGATGAATATAAAGGGTATTTCCGTGTGGCCGTTACGGAGGGGAATACCTTTGGAGGTACGGATGAAACTTCGAAAAATCACTTGTTTATTTATAACGAAAACCTAGAAAAAGTAGGGGAAATAACAGATCTTGCTAAGGGAGAGCGAATTTATTCTGCCAGGTTTTTGGGGGAGAAAGCTTATATTGTTACCTTCAAACACGTTGATCCTTTGTTTGTGATTGACCTCCAAAATCCACAACAGCCACAAGTGTTAGGAGAATTGAAAATCCCGGGATTCAGTAACTATCTTCACCCTTTAGATGAAAATCACTTAATCGGGATAGGCTATGATACCGAAAATAGAGTCGATAGTGGCTCTAAACAACCATTCACGATGACGGCGGGGATAAAAATTTCCTTATTCGATATTACAGAATTTGCCAATCCTAAAGAACAGGATTCCGTTGTAATCGGAGGACGGGGGACATACTCAGAAGTAGAATATAATCATAAAGCGTTGTTTAGAAATGAACCGTTAAACTATTATGGTTTCCCTGTCACCGTTTATGAGGGGAAGGGGGAGTATGAAGTCGAGTATAAGGGCTCTGGTGCTGTTATATATGAAATAACCGCAGAGAAGGGCATTCAACTAAAAGGAGATTTAGTAAAGGCTGCACAAGAAGGTGAACAGTATGAAGAATGGGATGACGTAGTTTCACGCATGCTCTATATCAATGATACGCTTTACACGGTTTCTAGAAAAGAAGTGGCAAGCTACGATTTAAAAACCTTTAAAGAAATTAGCAGTGTACAATTTAAATAAAGAAAGGGCGATGAAAAATCAATTTTTTCATCGCCTTTTAATCTATAGAAATATAAAGCTATTTTACTTTTGGGAGGCTAAAATTTCACTTACTGTGACACATTCATAGCCTTGCTTTTTTAAATAAATTAAGACATTTTCTAAACCATTGGCAGTCGATTGATGAATATCATGCATTAAAATAATATCGTTGTTCTTTATATTCTTCTGAATCATGGGCAGTAGTTTGCTAGAATCGCGATACTTCCAATCCAGCGTATCGATTGTCCACAAGACAACAGGAACTTTCGCAAAATCTGTAAGCTGTTTATTTTTTTCGCCATAAGGTGGCCGGAATACAGTTGGATATTGGCCGGTAACCTTAAAAATGATATTGTTCGTTGTGGTTATTTCCGATTGTGCATTTTTAGATGAGAGTTTTGTCAGCCTTGCATGGTCCCATGAATGGTTTCCAATTTCATGTCCTCTAGCTGCAACATCTTTTACGACTGCTGCATTTCCTCCAACCCGTTCACCGACCATGAAGAATGTTGCCTTAGCATTATATTTATCTAATATATTTAAAATCTGTTTCGTAATCGTTTTATGCGGACCATCGTCAAAGGTCAAAGCCACTCTTTTGATAGGCTTCTTCTGAATGGGCGTTAGAATGGTTGTAGCACTTTTCGTTTTAGATTGAAATTCAGAAGCTAAAATAGGATTAAGAAATGATAAAGGAATTGAGACTGATGGAGAACCAATAATTCTATTTGAAAACTCAGCCTTATTATAATAAAGGACGAATGAATCATTCTCGATAGCAAAACGATTATAGCGGTCCCAATACGGATAGGAAGCTTTATTCCATTTAGCGAGATTAATATTTTCTTTATATCCTTTTGGTTCCAGCATTTTTTGACGTACATAGGTTGATAGCTTTTGAAGGTTTTGAACGTCTTTATTGAATAAAATCCGCGGTAATATTCTCTCTCCAGTTTTTCCATTAAAGACAAGTGTATTAAATGTTTCATCGATGTTCTTTCCACCCAGAGTGATTTGTTTAGTAAAGACAATTGAATAATAGATCTGTTTATAGCTGCTTATTTTCACTTGAATATGTAAGTTTTTCTTCGCATTCGGATTTTTAGTTTGCTTGACGGATGAAAAATACTGCTGTTTTGAGGTTTCTATGTATTGCGAAATTTCCTTATTTAACTTTTCGTAGGCCATATTGGGATATGTGATGGAATAAGGAGCGGCTGGGTCGGCAGAATTCTCTTTAAAGAGACGTATACCATTAAAGGTGGATGGTACTTCGACAGTTGAAAGAGTTTGCTTTTCCGCGTTTTCCTCTGTATCTTCTTTAACGGTTTCTTTGGCCTCTATCACTTCACTGCTAGCTGAAACGGTTGAAATCTGGTATTTCGGATTACCTGTTATAAAAGTAAACATTCCGATAATTACAGTTAACATGAAAATGGAACTAAGCAATAATACTTGTACCCAAGGATGGCGTTTCAAAATAGATACACTCCTTTGTTTTAATTCTTGACAAAATTAACCTAATTAAATAAAAATAAGCAAAATATGTATTGAGATATAGATAACTGTTCGATAATATGAGCATGGAGAAAAAAGGAGAATGACGAAAATTTTATGAATAATGAACAACAATTTGAATTAGCCCTTGATTGCTTATTGCTGGCGGGTAGAATCATGATGGAGAGCGGGGCTGAAACTTACCGTGTTGAAGATACGATGCTCCGTATGGCACGCTCTCAAAATATTGAAGATGCTCAAAGTTATGTCACTCCGACTGGGATTATTCTATCATTAGGAAAAAGACAGATCACAAAGATTTCTTCGATTACGTCAAGGATTACGGATTTGCACAAGATTGCTAAGGTCAATAGCGTTTCTCGTAAGCTTTCAGTTCAAATGATAACATTAGAAGAAGCTTATGACGAGTTAAGATTAATACAAAAAACAAATTATTTTTTGCCGGTTCACATCCAGATGTTAGCTGCCTCTGTGGCCAGCAGTTGTTTTTTAGTTTTATTTAATGGATATTGGTCGGATATGCCTGCAGCGTTTGTGGCAGGCGGGATAGGATTTATTGTAATGCTGATTATCCAAGAAATGACGAAAGTAAAGTTTTTCTCGGAATTTCTGGCCGCATTAGTTGTAGGATTGCTTGCTTCTCTTGCTGTGCATTTCGGGTTGGGAACTGAAATGGATAAAATTATTGTTGGAGCGGTAATGCCCCTCGTTCCAGGGTTGGTCATTACGAATGCAGTCCGAGATTTAATGGCTGGTCACTTTACAGCCGGTATTGCAAAGGGAGCAGAAGCATTCTTGACAGCCTTTGCAATCGGTGCAGGGATAGCGGTCATTGTTGCCTTTTAAGGAGAGTGAATATGGAGTTAATCATACAATTACTATTTAGTTTTATCTTTACAGCTTGTTTCGGCGTCATTTTTAACGCGCCGACAAAAGCGATTCCCTATTGCGGTTTTGTAGGTGCCATTGGCTGGATTATTTATTATGTACTCATCCAGCTCAATGTGACGGAAGTACAGGCTTCCTTTATCGGGGCATTTGTTGTTGCCATAGTGGCGCAAATCTTTGCTCGCCGTTTTAAAATGCCGATGATTATATTTAATGTATCCGGAATTATTCCGCTAGTGCCAGGTGGTATTGCTTATAATACTATGAGAAATATTGTAGAACTAGACTATAATATGGGGATTCAAAATGGGATGAGAGCCTTTATGATTTCAGGTGCCATCGCGATGGGGCTAGTTTTTGCCGAAGTGATTATCCAATTAGTGATGAAGCTGTTAAAAACGGGTCTAACTTCTATGCAATCCTTTGCTCGTGCAAAGAGAAGGATAAAATAGAAATATCGATATAAAAAGAAAAGGCTGCTCGGTAAAGAGCAGCCTTTTCTTTGCATGCATAAGCAAGTTTATTTAATGGAATTCAGCGCAAGCTGAGTGATAACATTCGCAGACTCTGGTTTGCTGATCAGATAGCCCTGGATAGCGTCACAGCCATATTCTTGTAAGAGTTGACGCTGTTCCTTCGTTTCCACACCTTCTGCTAATACTGTTAAATTCATAGATTTCCCGAACTGAACCATTCCGTGTATTAAACGTTGTGTTTTTTCAGATTGCAGTAGAGAATGAATGAATGTTTGGTCGATTTTCAAAGTTTCAATCGGCAGCAGCTGCATATAGCGGAAAGATGCATAGCCTGTCCCGAAATCATCGAGGATAAAGACGATGCCTTCATCTTCCAGCTGACGCATTTGTTTAATAATCGATGTCTCGGCCTCTGCTTCCAATGCAAATTTCTCTGTAATTTCAATTTGTATTAAGTTTGCAGGGCAGTGGGTACTTTCTAAAGTTGAAAGAATAGATTTTGCCATGTTTTTATCGCGGAATTCGCGAACAGATAAGTTGATTGTAACTTTTAAATCAAGGCCATCTTTATGCCATTTCACCGCTTGTTTACATGCTTCTTCAATGACAAATGACCCAATATTATTGATTAATCCTGTTTCTTCGGCGATTGGAATTAATTCCTCAGGTTTTACTACACCAATTTCATCATCTTCCCAACGAACTAATGCTTCCACTGCCAAAATTTTGCCTGTTTGAATATCAACTTGAGGTTGATAAAAAACTTTTAAATTTTGTTGATCGAGTGCCAGCAATAATCGTTTCTCAACAATGGATTTACGATTAATGGCTTTATGTGTTGCATTCGATAAGGAAACGATATTATCCCCGCCAGCTTCACGAACGTTTGCTATCGTCGCAAGGGAAGCTTTCATTAGATGAGGGAAGGTTGATTGATCCTGTGGAGAACGAGTAATTCCCCCGCTAATAGAAATCGGAACAGCCACATTTCCAGTGTAGATTGGATTTTGTTTTAAGTAAGTTAAGAAACCTTGAGTGAACCATTCACCAAGTGGTGTGATCACTACAAATTCATGCTCATTGATTCTAGCCATTTCGCTATCCTGGAAGTAAATTTTCATGCGTTTAGTAAATTCAGCAATTAAATTATCTTCCATTCGATTGTTGTGCAGTTCTTTAATTGTGTAATATTTATCGATACTTATATAAACGAATGAAAAATGGCGTTTTTCATGAATCATTTCATTCACAATCTGTTCTAGGCGGTGTGCATTCATCAAACCTGTTTCAGGATCGATGTAAGCAATTTTTTCAAGTTGCTGCTTCATTTTCCGCTCGTTTGTAATATCTTTTTCAAATAAAACAAATTCATAGTTTTTCGTATTAGGTGAATACGTAGGGATAGCTGTCAAATATACCCAATAAGGCGCGCCATCCTTTGTGATTTTTTCTGCTTCGCCTTCCCATATCTGCCCCGAGTTAATAGTTTTCCAAATAGTATCGGTTGCTTTCATGCTAGTTTCATGATCAGGGAACAGCTGCCAGAATGTCTTTCCTAATACACGCTTTGGCGTCCAGTGACTTGTGTTTAAGAAATTTGTGTTGCAATTAATGATAAGCCCCTCGGCATCTACTGTTACCACCATATATGATGAATACAACCCATTAATTAGATCTTTCAAACTTTGTGTAGAGTCATCCATTCGCGTATAGGACTCATCAAGAATACAAGTAACTAAAATTAAAGGTTGGTTATTAACAGTAACGTGTGTCGTGATCATCGTTGAATCAATCATTGTATCCGCTTTTGTTACAAGTTGGACTTTTTCAAAACGTAATGACTCTTTTCCCGATAAAATACTTTGGTATGCTTCTTGTGATAAAGAAGATAGTAGGCTCTCTTTAAGAGCAGAGGCATTCATTGAAAAGTCCTCCATTTCATAACCAAAATAGCTTTTGCTTAAATCGTTCCAAATGAGTACTTCTCCATTTTGATTTAGTACAAAAGAAGGGAAAGGAGACAAATTCACCAGTTTCTCATCGATAGCCATATTTGTATTCTCTTGGCTCATTCGTTTCTCACTCCTAAATAGTCGTAAATTCATACTATTTATTATAAATATTTAATGGCTAATAGTCACTATTTAAATACTGGTAACTTTTCATTTGAAATTCAAAAGGGTAAAAAGTAACACTGTTATCAAATGGTGTAAATAAAAATGTAGATAATAGATAAAAGGGACTATTTTAGTTCAAGGGTAGAATATGCTTCTAAGTTTTTAGCGGTTAATGATCATTCTCTTTCTAGAAGCTAATAACTTACAACTTTAGAGGGTTGGCAATTATTAGGTGTTGCATTATGCTTATATATTACGGGGCACGAAAGAAAAATAATAAATGACATTGTGATACTTTGCTGCAAGAAAGGCATCAGGATTATGAATTGTTCATAATGGAATGGTTGTTGGAGGTGCATGTTTTGAAAACGGTTTTTTCTTTTGTAAAGCCATATAAATGGATTGCATTAATCGCCTTATGTTTGATGTTCGTTGAATTAGTCGTCGAGCTTATCCAGCCTTTAATCATCGCGAAAATAATTGATGATGGGATAATTGCAAAGGATGTAGGAACCATCGGCTATTGGGGAATTATTTTAGTTATTTTAGCTTTCTCGGCATTTGCAAGTGGCATCATAAATTCCTTTTTTTCATCGCATGCAGCACAGAGCTTTGCATTTGATTTAAGAAATGCGCTATTTAGTAAAATTCAATCTTTTACGATGGCAACTTATTTGCGTTTTCCAACTTCAGGATTGATTACCAGGCTGACAAGTGATGTGCAGCAGGTGCAATCTGTATTATTTATGAGCTTGCGAATTATGATACGTGCACCATTATCCGCTGTTGGAAGCTTGGTTATGACATTTATCGTAAATCCTAAAATGGCGATGTTTTTATTAATTGGGACGCCTATTTTAATTGTATTTTTAACGATTGTTGTGAAAAAGGGTGTTCGTTTATTTAGTGAGGTTCAAAGAAGGCTGGATCGTGTCAATCGTGTGCTTCAGGAAAATCTGCAAGCGATTCGGCTGGTTAAGGCCTATATGCGCGGAAAACATGAATCCAATCGTTTCCAAGAAGTTTCGAGTAATTTGCAGCTCGATACAATGAAGGCGCTGCGCATAATGGAGCTTATTCAGCCGGTATTATTATTTGTTATGAATATAAGTTTATTAGCAGCTTTATGGTTTGGTTCTATGGATGTCCGGAACGGTGAAGGGCAGGTAGGGGAGCTTGTTGCAGTGGTCAACTATGCTTTACGGATGACAGGTTCATTTTCGATGTTTGCTTTTATTATTAATGCCATCTCTCGAGCGAAAGCCTCCTCGGAACGAATGGAGGAAATTCTTCTTATAGAAAAGGGGACTGAAGACTTTTCTGAACGTCCTTTGGAATCACTTTCTAATAATGAAGCCATTCGTTTTGAGCATGTGAGTTTCCAATATCCAAATACGAAAAAGACAGTCCTTCAGGATATCTCATTCTCTGTTGCACCAGGTGAAAAGCTAGCCATCATGGGGGCGACTGGGGCAGGTAAATCTACACTCCTTAACCTGCTGCCAAGATTCTACGAGCCTGCACAAGGGGCAATATTCATAAATGGACGGAATATCCGTGACTGGTCATTAAATGAGCTAAGGGCATTTATTGGCTATGTTCCGCAAAGCTCAATGCTGTTTACAGGTTCGATTTATGAAAATGTAAGCTGGGGTAAAAAGGGTGCGTCCGTGGAAGAAGTAGAACTTGCTGCAACTAATGCGCAGATCCATCAAACGGTTGAAAACTTCCCGAAAGGCTATGAAACGAGAGTAGGCCAAAAAGGGGTTAATCTCTCCGGCGGGCAAAAACAGCGTTTGTCTATTGCGCGGGCTTTAATAAGAGATTCTTCCATATTAATCTTAGATGATAGTACAAGTGCGCTCGATGTCAAAACGGAAACGGCCTTTTGGGATGCCATAGAAGGGGAGCAAGCGACTATGCTTGTCGTTACCCAAAAGATTCGAACGGCAAAAGGAGCAGATCGAATTCTATTATTGGAAGAAGGACGGGCGATTGGCTACGGCACACATAAAGAACTTCTGACAACGAATGCTCGTTACAAGCAAATTGTCATGTCACAACAAGAGCAAGAGGGTGAAGCGCGATGAAGTTCATACGAAAACCGTTTGGCTATGAACCGGTCTTAACAAAGGAAGATGTGAAAGGGCCTGTACATAAGAAAAAAGGACCGCGTGCAAACAATTGGAAAAATACCTTATTGCGTATTTGGAAAATTGTCGATGAAAGAAGAGCGTTGTTAATAGCTGTCTTACTGTTGGTTGTTGTGAGTTCTGCGATGGCTCTTTTAGGACCCTATCTAATCGGTCATATGATTGACGAATATGTGTTGAAGCAGAAGTTTGATGGAATGCTTCCGATTATTATTGGATTAGTATTCATCTATATTGTGCTGGCTTTGTCTTTATTTTTCCAGAACTATTGGATGATCGGTATTGCTCAAGAAACGATTTACCGTATGCGTACCGGTGTGTTTCATCATTTATTGCACTTGCCCGTTACCTTTTTTGATAAACGCCAGCACGGGGAATTGATGAGCCGGGCAACGAATGATATAGAAACACTTAGTGCAACTTTAAATACTTCATTTATACAAGTGTTTTCAAGTTTATTGACGTTGACAGGTACAGTGATCGTCATGCTGACCTTAAGCCCGTTGTTAACATTGTTAACGATGCTGATTATTCCCTTAATGTTCATGGCGACTCGTTGGATTACGAAAAGAACAGGGAAGCTATTTAAAGAACAGCAAGCTGCCGTTGGTGCTTTGAATGGGATGATTGAAGAGACGATTTCGGGGCAGCGGGTCGTGAAGGCCTTTTCGCAGGAAGAGCGAGTAAAGGACGAATTTCGCGAAAAAAGTGCGCGTTATCGAAGAACGGGATTTTGGGCACTTACCTATTCAGGTTTTATCCCAAAGGTGATGAATCTATTAAATAATATTAGCTTTGCGATTGTAGCTGGCATTGGAGGAGTATTGGCCTTTAATGGTCATGTTTCGATTGGGACCATCGTGATTTTTACGGAGTATTCACGTCAATTTACACGTCCTTTAAACGACTTAGCCAACCAGATGAATACCGTGTTATCAGCCATTGCAGGGGCTGAACGCGTCTTTTCGATTATGGATGAAAAGGCGGAAGAAGATACAGGAAAAGTAAGTGAAGATCATAAGCTTTTAGGGGAAGTTGAATTTCGCGATGTTTCATTTAAATACGAATTAGCAGAAGAGGGCTACACACTGCAAAATGTAAGTTTCCATGTGAGACCAGGACAAACTGCAGCGCTAGTAGGGGCAACGGGAGCGGGGAAAACAACCATCATGCAGTTGATTACTAGATTCTACGATGTGGAAAGTGGAGAAGTCCTGTTTGATGGTGTAAATGTAAAGGATCTTAAGAGACAAACTTTAAGAAGTCAAATGGCTTTTGTATTGCAGGATTCATTTCTTTTTGAAGCAAGCGTCTATGAAAACATTCGTTATGGCAGGCTCGATGCAACAAATGAAGAGGTGGTGGAAGCCTGCAAGAAGGCAAATGCCCATGACTTTATCATGAAACTCCCAAATGGATACGATACGATACTCACGGCGGATGGCAGTGAAATTTCACAAGGGCAAAAGCAGCTCCTCTCCATTGCCAGAGCCTTTGTAGCAGATCCGGTAATTTTACTATTAGATGAAGCAACGAGCAGTATTGATACCGTGACAGAGCTGAAAATCCAACAAGCGTTGGAAGAACTGATGAAAGGAAGAACAAGCTTCGTCATTGCCCATCGTCTCAATACGATTCGAAGTGCAGATGTTGTGTTTGTCATGCAACAAGGGCAAGTAATGGAATCAGGGACCCAAAAGGAATTAATGGAGCACAATGGTATTTATGCTAATATGCTTAGTCAATCTGGCATTAAATGATTCTACTAGGTAATTACATGTAATTCCTGAAATGCCTTGCGACTGTATGTGCGTTCATCTAAAATGAAAAGCATAAGTTTAAGAATCGGAGAGTTTTATAAATGAATCTTTCAATTATTACGCAGTCGTTTCCTATTGATCCGGAAACTTATCATGAAATCAAGAAATTATGCGAGTCGGCACTTTTATTGGATAAATTTAATTATAGTTCTGTGTTAAATTTGCAGGAATCGCTGCAGTTTAATGTAAAAGGCTTTTTTGTCCTAGCCTATGATAATGAACAGGATGAGCTGGTTGGTGCAGCGAGTGCTACTGACCAAATGGGGTTAAATACGTATGAATGGGCAATTTTAGTCTCGCCAATGTACCGTGATATTGGATTAGATGAAGCTTTGCTTAAGGTGATTGGCGATGGCTTACATCAGCGCGGAGCTGAGGGAGAATTGGCCTTAGTAATTGAAAACGATACGCCTCGACGCAAATTTGTAGAAAAATACGGCTATTCTTATAGTTTTTCCGAAGCAACCTTAGAAGCAGAACCGCAAACGTTAGCTTCGTTGGAGTCGCTCGGTTCGCTTCAAATCCGTGAGTATCTTGAGGTTAAAGACCAAGAAGCATTAATCGGAATTTTTAGCGATGCATTTGGTGATTTGCGTGAAGAATCTATTCAGTTAATTCAATACAATTCAATGACTGAAGGCAGAATATTGTGGGTTGCGGAAATAGATGGAGAAATTGTTGGTACAATCACTTCTTCTAAGGAAGGAAAAGCCCAAGCGATTTCAGCTTTAGCCGTTCATCCGGATAAGCAAGGGCATGGCATTGGAACTGCATTGCTAAATTGGGTCAAGGATTTCGCAAAGCGTAATGGTGATGAAGTTGTTATGCTGGATGTAGAACTTGAAAACGAACGAGCACTTGCCGTATATGAAAAAGCAGGATTCATAAAATTGATGCAAGTAGATTACTTTGTTTATACAGGAAAGTAAGGAGATGCCCGTAAATCAACCGTGATTTGCGGGTGTTTTTTTGCGGAGCGAGATTATTGGTCAGGGAAAACTTGGGAAGTGTCTAGATTATCGCAAGGAGTGTCTAGATTGTCACAAAAAGCAGCTGGCGTCTTTATTAATGAGGGGAATTAAGATTTGAAGTAATTTTGAATGATAAATTTATCTGGAATATATTAATTTATTGTGATTGAAACACTGTAATTTATGAAGTGTCTAGATTAATTGAAAAAATGTCTAGATTATCGCAAGGAGTGTCTAGATTTTCAAAAAAAGTGTCTAGATTCCTCCCCAAAAAAGCTCTGCTTAAAACTATAGAAAGAAGTCGTGATTGAGCATTCCTGTGAATTTGATATAATGAAGGAATGTGAAAAACTATTAAAGAGAGGTAAGTTGAATAGATTCATGGAAAATGAAAAAAATATGAGTCCCGCAAAACTAATGTGGAAAATGACTCGACCGCATACATTAACGGCGACATTTGCTCCAGTTATTTTAGGAACTGTGATTGCTTTATTTGATACAAAAATTGATTGGCTTTTATTTATCGCCATGATGGTAGCTTGTTTAGCATTGCAAATCGCGACCAATTTATTCAATGAGTATTATGATTTTAAGCGTGGCTTAGATACGGCTGATTCGGTTGGGATTGGCGGAGGAATTGTACGACACGGATTAAAGCCTAAAAATGTACTGACTGTCGCAATTCTACTTTATGTATTAGCGGCAATTATCGGTGTCTATATTTGTGCAAGCAGCAGCTGGTGGCTAGTGGTGATAGGATTATTCGGGATGGCTGTAGGTTACCTGTATACGGGAGGTCCTATGCCGATTGCTTATACACCGTTTGGAGAATTATTTGCAGGTGCATTGATGGGAACAGGCTTTGTCTTAATTGCTTACTTCATTCAAACTGATGATTTGACGTTAACTTCGGTGTTAATTTCCATTCCTGTTGGTATATTAGTGGGTGGCATCAATATGGCCAATAATATTCGAGATATTGAAGAAGATACAAAGGGCGGAAGAAAAACTTTAGCTATTCTTCTAGGCAGAGACAAAGCAATCCAATCGTTGGCAGCTGCTTTTGTCATCTCGTATCTTTGGATTATCGTCCTGATTGTCATGGGTATGGTAAGTCCTTGGGCATTAGTAGTCCTGTTGAGTGCGAAAAAACCAATTTCAGCGATAAAAGGATTTAAAAAAGGTGCAACCGAGCCGCAATTCATGAAAGTTGCGATGAAATCAACGGCGATTACAAATACGCTATTCTCATTTTTATTATCTATAGGATTATTAATTAGCTATTTATTTTAAAGTTGAACGTCTCTACGGAAGTAGGGGCGTTTTTATTTAAGTATAAGAAAGTATAAATTTTCAAGGTTGAAGGTCTAGCTCCAGCACCCTAGCCCCTCGAGCGTTTCAACTCCTCCTACGAAGGTAAAGAGCGTCTTCTAGTCGGAGTCTCCAACGCTTTTTGGGGCTGAGCGAGGGCGCTTGCGCTTTTCTTTAGAATAAAATGTTCATATTAAAAGGGTTATTTTAATTCGATTGATTTTATCTCGAATTCGAGATAAAATAACTATAAGAACAGCACGAACAGGGGGAAGGGCAATGACAGCAATTTTAGGTCATCATCATATTTCCATGATTACAAAAAATGCGAAGAAAAATGATGAGTTTTATAGAGAAATACTAGGGTTACGCAGAGTGAAGAAGTCGGTCAATCAAGATGATCCATCCATGTATCATTTGTTTTTTGGTGACTTGGCAGGGAGTCCTGGAACAGGGTTGACCTTCTTTGAAATCCCGATGGCAGGTAGAACTCATCGAGGGACAAATGCAATTACTCAAATTGGACTTCTTGTGCCGTCTTTGGAGAGTTTGAAATTCTGGAAAAACCGTTTTGAAGAATTGAATGTAAAACACGGTGAGATTTTGCGTTACGCTAGCAGAGACGCACTATTCTTTGAGGACCCTGAAGGGCTTCGCATGATTTTGCTTAATAATAATGGTGAAGAAGTACCTGAATTCTGGGAAACGTGGGAGCGATCATCTGTTCCAAGCGATCACCAGATTCTAGGAATGGGTACCATAGAAATAACAGTAAAAAATACTAGTAAACTAGAGAAAACTTTAACTGAAATTTTCGGTTTTATCATAAAAGAACGTTCAAATGACCAAATTCTCTTCCAAGCTATTGAAGGACAGGGCTTTGGAGAAATTCTTGTGAAGGAAATGGATGGCCCTAGCGAGAAGCCTGGCCGTGGAAGCATACACCATCTAGCGTTACGCGCAAAAGATGATAAAGAATTGGCTTACTGGAATGAACAAGTAAAGCAGCGCGGATTCCATTCATCGGGTATTGTAGATCGCTTTTATTTTAAAAGCCTCTATTTCCGTGAATCCAATGGCATTCTTTTTGAAATAGCCACTGACGAACCAGGATTTACAGTAGATGCAGATATAGCCACTTTAGGTGAAAAATTAGATTTGCCGCCATTTTTAGAAGAACAAAGACAGGAAATCGAAAATAATTTAGAGCCGCTTGATTGATAAGTATAAAGCTGTGCCAAAGTGACTTTGGTGCAGCTTTTATTTAGTATGGGGAGTTTTTGGGGGGCAATTAGCAAACAAGAAACTTTCAAATGCCAAAAAAAATATTTTCAATAACAATTAATGCAAGGGGGGATGAGAATTGGCAATGATTTTGAAAGATACACAAACAAAAGAAGAGACTATTTTTAACTTTACTGGAAACAGGATAGAGAGGTTGATATCATTGCTAGATATGATGAACCGTTAGTTGAAGTTTTGGGCTCGGTGTTAGATGACGAGGACGAGGAGTGTGAGGCACTTATTCAGTTATCGAAGGATCGACTTAAGCGTTCGAAAATCGGAAGCACGCGAGATGTCAGTGATATACGGACAAGCAGTGAGATTTTTTTATCCATTGAAAATGAGATGATTGAAAGTGTTAAAAAAGGGATATCCAGCATTATGGGAATTCCTATGGAGCAATGGAGAGGATCTACATGTGCTGAACTATAAACCAGTTCAAGAATACAAATAATCTGTCGATTACTTTGCTTCAACAAGCAAAACGCTAGCAATAATCGGATCAGTACGCTTGTGTTGTATTTAAATAATGTGGATGAGGGAGGAGAACCTATTTCCAAAAACTGAATTTTTCTGTTTATCCGAAAAAGGGCATGGCAGTGTATTTTGAATACTTCTATAAAGATTCAATGTTAAACGAATTAACCTTGAACCGGGGGCACATGTCGTTAAGGGAGAGAAGTGCATGCTACCCAATGGATGAGAAGAAAGCAAATAAATTAAGTTGTGTTTACAAATAAATTATAAGGCTGATCAAGAGTACTCTATTCTTGGTCAGCTTTTTTGTTTGTTGAGCGAGAGGCTAGCAATTTATAAGAACCATAATTTTTTTTAGTCATATTATACAAGGAGGAAATACGTGTGAATTTCAAACAGATTACTACATATTCGCTTAAACATATGAATTAGCTATTTAACCTTTCAAATATAAAAGAAGAAGGTGATCATATTCAGAACTCTAAGTATCTAGATTTCTTGTCTCAACTCGGTATTGAAGGTGCACATCCAGGGGGAATTAATCTTACAAAGAAAATATTCGAAAGGGAAAACGTTAACAAAAATTCTCATATTCTAGATGTTGGCTGTGGCACTGGTCAAACAGTAGCCTATTTGGCTCGAAAATTTGGAGCACATGTAACTGGCATTGATATTAATTCAATAATGGTCGAAAAGGCAAAAAAGAGAATGAAAGAAAAACGCATACAAGCAAATGTAATTCAATGCACAGTTGAAAAACTTCCTTTTCTTGATAATCAGTTTGATTTTGTTATATCTGAATCCGTTCTATCCTTTGTAGATACGTCAAGCGCACTAAATGAAATCTATAGAGTATTAAAAAGGGGAGGACGGTTAATAGCAATTGAACTTACGATGAAACACCCACTAAGTGAAAAAGAGGAAGATGCAATCAAACAATTTTATGGATTTAATTCCCTTACCTTGAAAAAAGATTGGGAAGTGAGATTAAAACAAGCAGGCTTTGATCATATTCGTATAAAAAAAAATACATCCACCAACCCAACGCCGGTTTTCCATAACCCGGAAGGTATGGAACCTGAACTTTATGAGATTTTGGAACAACATCTCGAATACTCCTTTAAGTATCAAGGGATATTGGAATATAGAATTTATTCATGTACAAAATAATTTTGTTTTTTATGGTAAAGAGGTAACCCATGAAATGATGAGTAAAGAAAGGATTGAAGAAAATGAATTATCATTTCCCTTATGGTCACCCATATCAAAATCCTTACTATTATAATAGATCAATGCCGATGAATCATTTTAGTAGGAATTATAATTGTTGCACTAATCCGAATGATTTGATTCAGGCTAATTACTTTGGTTCTCCTGAGTTCAATAATAATAGGAGAGTATTAACGGATTACGGACCAAACCCATTTGTAATTAATATTAATGAAGCAACGAAACAGAATAATACGTATCGTACGGCTTTATGGACTGGAGGGCATTTACAGGCAACATTAATGAGCCTGAATCCAGGTGAAAATATCGGGTTAGAAATGCATCCGAATGTTGATCAGTTCTTGCGTATCGAACAAGGGCAAGGCATAACTGAAATGGGGAAGGCTAGAAATCATTTAGACTTCAAAAGGGCTGTTTCTGATGATTCGGCAATCTTTATACCCGCAGGGACATGGCATAACCTAACCAATACAGGAACTATACCGCTAAAACTTTACTCAATTTATGCGCCACCAAACCATCCGTTTAGAACGGTCCATCCTACTAAAGCTTTTGCAATGAAAGCAGAAAATGAAAATCATCACGGTAATGCTTATTAAAAGTTAGAAGGAGAAACTAAGAATCTTAACTTTTTCAAGATAGTTAATAGAAAATTATCTTTAGGTTTTGCCATTTTGGTAAAGCCTTTTGATCTATTCTAAATATAAAAAAACTTGAAACACATAGATATAGAGAATGAAAAATATAAAAACAAAAAAGAAAAGAGAAAAGGCTTTTCTAAAGAGCTACAAAGGGAGATTAACGATTCACTCTTATTTGAAATTGATAGGAATATTTTGATGTTTATACCTAAATTCATACTTCGTATAATCAAGAATATTTGGTGAGTAGGGTAGGGGGAAATACAAATCAAAATTCGGTAACCTGAGTTCAATTCAACAAAGAATTCAAGTTACCGATCATTTAAAAGTTCGGCTCTTATATACTATTTTTCAAGTGTTAATACACCGTCTGCCATACGGTATACTTTATCACAGAACTCTAACATACGTTCATCATGGGTTACCATCACAGCTGCTTTGTTACGTTCTTTTACTTCTTTGCGAATTTGTTTTACCACTTCAAATGCACGATTTGAATCTAAGCTGGCAGTAGGTTCGTCGGCTAAAATGATATTTGAATTATTGACAAATGCACGTGCAATTGCAACACGTTGACGTTCACCACCAGATAATTCATCTGGGAACTTATTCAACTTTTCGCCTAATCCTAAATCTTTTAATAGCGTTTTTGCTAAATCAATATCTTTAGAAGTCACTTTGCCTTTCATTTTACAAACAAGGATAAGTTGATCCAGTACATTTAAATAAGGTATTAAGTTTGACGTTTGTAAAATGAAGCCAATATCAGTTAAACGGAATGAAGAAAGTTCCTTTTCATTCATCTTTTCAATGTTCTTCCCATTAATCGACACTTCACCTTTAGATGGTTGAAGTAGGGCACCGGCGATGGATAATAATGTACTTTTCCCTGAACCAGAAGGACCGATAATGGCGATGAAATCACCAGCCTCCACAGACAGTGACACATTTTTTAATGCATCTACGGTAGTATCGCCTTCTTTAAATGATTTTGTGACGTTCCTTAACTGTAAACCTGTCATTTATTCCACTCTCCCAATCGCTGTTAATGGATCGATTTTCGTTACTCGTCTAGCTGAAATAACTGAACCGAGAACAGAGACAATTAACAAAATAACTGCATACAGAAGCACTATCTTAAAGTCTAAGTTGAATGGCATTTCTTCTGGAAGGGCAAGGGCAGTCAAATAAGTCAAACCAATACCAGCGATAATGCTTACTGACGATAAGAAAAATACTTGAGAGATAATTGAGTTTTTGATAAAACGATCAGATGCACCAATTGCTTTCATAACACCGAATTGCTGAGTTTTTTGCAATATGAATACGTAGAAGAAGACTGCAATAATAATCGCTGAAATTACAAACAAGAATGCTAGCATCATATAGATTGTTGCACTTTCTTCTTTATACCCCGGCATCCCCATTACGGCCTCTGATTTAGAGAAGGTTTCTATTAGATCAAAATCCTTCTGAATTTTTTCAGCTTCAATATCGTTACCTTGTAATGCAATCATTGATACCGGGTACTCTAAACCATTATCTGAACCAGGAGCTGCAAAGGCATATGATTGCCATGTTGCAATGTGACCGAAGATTGTAGGTAAGTGGTTAAATGTTTCACCTTTTGTGAACCCAATTACTTTTAGTTTTAGATTTGAACTTGTAACAACAATTGTATCCCCAATGTCATAACCTTTTTCTTGTAATGATTCGTCAATTAAAACACCGAATTTATCATTTGGATCTAGTTGTTGTCCCTCAATAACGGTTGGCTCAATAAATTTACCGGGTTCAATTCCGATAAAGGTAACGTCATTTTTTTCTTTTACATCCGGAACATTTTCATTATGAACAATAATAGTCGATTGCCCAAAATTAGCTGCTTGCTCGACATTATATTTGCCTACAATATTATCAGCAATAGAACCAGACACCTTCGTTTTCATCATCGCTGCTTCTGAGCCTTCTTCATAAATGAAAAGATCCCCATCGATATTTTTCATAGTTGCGGCTGCTAATGATGATAATCCATTACCTAAGCCAGATAAAATAAAAACAAGCCAGCCGATTAGCATGATAATTGCGCCAATCATTAAAAAGCGTGTTTTTGAATGTCTCATTTCTTTTAGAGCTAAAAACATTCTATTTTCCTCCTATTCTAAATCTCCAAAAAGAATTTCGAGTATTTTATTTGCTCAAAAAAACATACTACGAAAAAATAGTTCTTGTATAAAAGCTATTACTCTTTTTTGTTCGTTTCGAATTATAGAGGAATAATATGAACTTTATATAAACTAATCCTATTTTTTTATTCTTGTTGACAGATATGAAGAAGCCCCTTAGAGTTTAGTTTTGATGTTTGGTAAAAATTTATAGCGAAAGCAACATGAATTTGAATACTCGGAGATTTTATCTTACTAAAAGGATGTGACATGATGCGTATATTAGTTGTGGATGACGATCCCTTTATCCAAAAATTAATAGGAATCCATCTGAAAAAAGAAGGCTATAACACAGTGTTTGCAAGTGATGGCCTGGAAGCACTTAGCTATTTAAATGGCGAGAAATTTGACCTTGCAATTGTTGATGTTATGATGCCCAATATGGATGGTCTATCATTAACCAAACGATTAGTGGCCCGAGAAATTCCGGTGTTGATGTTAACAGCTAAAACAACGCTTGACGATAAAGAAAAAGGATTTTTGGCAGGTGCAGATGATTATATTGTAAAACCATTTGAACCCAAGGAACTGTTATTTCGCGTTCGTGCCATTCTGAGACGTTTCCAAAAAATTGAGAGAAGTCATACGTTGCTTGGAAATATGCTAATTGATCGTCTTACTTTTGAAGTAAAGGTTGATGAGCAAATCCTCCTTTTGCCTTTGAAGGAATTTGAATTGCTTAGTATTTTGTGTAGCAGGCCAGAAATCGTTTTTACGCGTGATCAATTAATGCAACAAGTATGGGGCTATGATTATGATGGGGATGATTTTACTTTGACCACTCATATTAAACGCTTACGTAGTCGTTTAGAGAAAGTCAATGCACAAGTGAAAATACAAACAATACGTGGAATCGGATACAAAATTGAGGAAACAAAATGAGTACACTATATAAACAATATTTAATCGTTACTTCAATTGTGATTATTTCTAGTTTAACTATCTCGATGTTACTACTTGGTCAGCTTTATAATAACCAAGTGAAAGTCGATATGGATGAACAAAACGTGGAAATAGCTTTTGATGTACTCGATATTGTAGAAAAGTTGCCTTTTGAGCAAATAGATGATTATTTTGAATCAATTGCTAAGTTAGGTTATCAAATAGTCTTAATGGATGAGAACAAAAATTTAACAAGTTACGGTGCAACATTCATCGATATGAAATTGAATAATGAAATGGTAGATCTTGTTGGTTCAAATGGTATTTACCATGGCATTCGAAATTATAAGCAAAACTTCTCCATTATGAACCACTTTGCAAATGATGTGCAGAATACAATTGGTGTTCCTTTGGCTATTGATGATAGAAATTATGCGATGTTTATTCGGATGGACAACACATCATCCTTTACAGAAATGCATTACTTGATTGTTGGGTTTTTAATCATAACTGCCATCTTTATTTTTGTTGCAATGCTTCTATTAGCCCGTCAGCTCGTGCAGCCATTAAAGCAGCTGCAACGGGCAACTGAACTAATTGCACAGGAAGATTATAATATTGATTTGAATATTAACCGAAAGGACGAGCTTGGCCAATTGGCTATTCAATTTTCGAAAATGGCAAAACGTTTATCTGAAAACGACCAATTGAAAAAGGATTTTATTAATAATGTGTCCCATGATTTTCAATCGCCACTCCTTAATATTCAAGGATATGCGAATGTTTTAAAGGATGCGGAAAATACAGAAGAAGAGCGCGTGCAATATTTAGAAATAATTGAACAAGAAACAATTCGACTGTCTGCCCTGACAAAGCAGTTGCTGTTGCTCAGTTCATTGGACCAAAAGAATTTGCCGATTGAGAAGAAAAAGTTTTCACTGGACCAGCAGCTTAAAGAAATTTTATTTGCAAAACGCTGGAAGCTAGACGACAAGCAAATGGAACTTATTTACGAGCTGGAACCGATCGATATAGTTGCTGACCAGCATTTGATGGAGCAAGTTTGGGATAATCTATTGTCCAATGCCATTCGTTATAGTGAGGAAAAGGGCAAGATTGTCGTGACCTGTTTACGGGAAGGCGATGCAGTGGTTGTGTCGATACGTGACGATGGAATTGGTATCCCGGCTGAATCACTTGAGCGAATAAAGGAACGCTTCTACCGAGTCGAGGCCTCCCGATCTAGACAAAGTAGCGGGTTAGGACTTGCTATTGTGACAGAAATTATTGAGCGACACAACGGAGAGTTTATCATCGAGAGTGAATTAGGTAAAGGGACCAATGTAATTGTGAAGTTGTTTGAACGATGAAATAAAAGTTATGAAAACCCGGTTTTCACACATCTGAAGGATTTCGGTCGTTCTTAAGTGTGATGAAAGCCGGGTTATTTTATTTTTGGAGGATTTCGGTCGTTAATCGGAATGATGAATGACCCCTTTTTGTAGTTTGAATGAAATTTAAAAGACCTGTGCTTATCTATATTTCCTAAAACTGAGACGCTGAAATTTTTGTAAACTTTAGTTGACGATATAGCTATTTCAATTAAATATAATGTCAATTAAAGTAGCTACTTAAAAAGGTATTTTACTATAGTAAATTGCATACAGCTATTTTCAAAACGGTTCCATTTGGGATTGTTTTAATAACTAGAGGTGCATAAATTTTTGTCAACCGAGGTTGATAATTTGGCTATATTAGAAAATTAAAATGTCGAGAGGTAGGATATGATTAATTGATTTAGTAACATAATAAAACTAAAACTGTAAAATTCAAAACGTCCGCATTTTAGGTTGGTATGATAACCTGGGGTGCTGAAATTTTTGTCAACCTTGTTTACAAAATAGGTATAGCAGCAATAAGAGTGTGTCGTTTTACGTCATTCAATTTAGCTAAAATTTATAAAAGCGGCTTCAATAAAAGTTTGCCACAAATTCATATATAAGAAAATAATTTGAGAGCGAAGCACAATATTAGATTTTTCTTAATCACTTTCGATACAATGAAATCAATTCCGATAGTATTGATATGTTTTTTTATGAATAGATCAAAATTGGAAAGGCTAACAGAGAAGGGAGTCTTCTAAATGAAGTTAAGTGTTTTAGATCAAGCGCCAATTACACAAGGAAATACAGCACCGGATGCATTAACAAAAGCAGTAGAATTAGCGGTCTTAGCGGAGGAGCTTGGCTATGAGCGAATTTGGATGGCCGAGCATCATAATACAAAAGGATTTGCCAGCTCAGCTCCTGAGATAACGGCTTCATATATTGCAGCTAAAACAAATCGAATTCGAGTAGGCACCGGTGGAACGATGATTATGCATTACTCGCCATATAAAATAGCGGAAGTTTTTAAAACGTTGAGCGCCCTAGCACCTGGTCGAATCGATTTTGGTGCAGGCAGAGCCCCTGGAGGCGACAATTACGCCATGTATGCTTTGGCTGAAGGGCGCCAGCCGCAGGTAAATAATTTATACGAAAAGCTGCAATGGACGCTGGACTTTTTAAATGAACAAGCTCCGCAAAATCCCTATTATCAAAGAGTGGTTGCTTCACCTTATGACATAGTGCTGCCGCAAAGCTGGCTGCTAGGTTCAAGTGGAAACAGTGCTGTACAAGCTGGAAAAATGGGAATGGGTTATTCCTATGCACAATTCTTTAACGGATATATGAATCAAAGAGTGTTTAATGCCTATAGAGATAATTTTGTCCCTTCGCCATTTATGGAGAAGCCTGAAATTATGGTTTCTTATTTTGCGACTGTTGCAGAAAGTCGCGAGGAAGCTGAATATCAAGCGAAACCAGCTGATATCGCACGTCTTTTATTTAACAGAGGGCAGGTGGATTTACTGCGGATGACACCGGAGGAAGCGAAGGATTATCCTTTGACTGAAATGGATCGTATGTGGATTGAGGAAAATAGAAGCCAACATTTCGTAGGAACACCAAAAGAAGTAGCAGACCTTTTGCTTCAGGAACAAGAAGAATACGGTTTTGATGAAGCGATGATTTGTACAATTCCGCATTCACAAGAGGTTAGACTAAATGTCTATCGCCTGTTGGCAAAGGAATTAATGTAGGCTGAAATAGTCAAACACTTGGATTAGAACCGTCCAAGTGTTTTTTATATGCCTATTTTAGAACATCCAGTGAGAAAACATTGTTTTTCTCGAAGTCATTGATGATATTTTGTGGCAACAATCGTTTTAATTCCTCTTTCCCTGCCCATTTGTAAGCAGAGTGCTCGGAGGATAAAATAACATCTTGATTAGAGCTTTCGCATAAATAAGTGATAATTACAACTTGTCTAGTTGGCTTCGTTTTAAATGTCGTCGCATATAAAAGTTGCCCTATTGTTACGCTGAGCCCAACTTCTTCTTGGATTTCTCGTAATAGGGCCGTTTCCAAATCCTCCCCAAACTCGATTTGCCCCCCGACACATTCCCAAGTGCCGGCGCCAATTTCATCGTCATCAGCACGTTGAACAATTAAAGCCCTTCCATTATTGATAATGACTCCTTTAAGCGCAATGATGATTGTATTTGAATTCTCCATTTTAAACACCTCCAAAGTTTGAGTAAAGCTGATTATCAACTTAACTTGATAGATTGTTGTATTCAAAATATAGAAAGTACAGAAAGGGAAGTGCAAGTACCACTAAGTGGAACAACAGCTTCAAGAGCGATTTTTAAAGAATAAGTTATAGAAATAAACCAATACCGTAAACCTTGGTTGACAAAAATTTTTAAGGGTGAGGTGATAATCTCAACCGCGAAAGAAGGTGATTTGAAAATAAGTGATTGAAAAATAGTTTAGCAATAAAATATTCTTGGATTCTCAACTTGTTTTGATGATAATAAATTCCTTGAATTTTGAATGAGAACGCCAAGGAAATGGAAAATACCCGGTAGACAATTCTTAAAATTCATCAACAATTTCTACCACTTCAATTCGCCTGTTAATTAATAATTCAGGAAGCTCGTTGTGTACGTTGCCTTTCCAATACTCTCTCGCTTGTTCGAATTTTTTGGAGAAAGGGGCGCCATCTTCTTTAGGTAAAACGTTTCCATCTCCTTCGAAACAATTTCCCGATACTTTTAATTTAACGATTTGCAATACCTTTCGTTTATAAAAGGCAAATAATTCCTTCCATTTCAAAGCTTCCTCATAGGTTTTTGCTGCGTATAAGCAGGAGAGTCTAGATGGGTACTCTGGATATTCTTGCAGTCTTACCATCTCGACGATCATTTCTCGAATTGCTCTAATAGTTTTCCCAGCATATTTAATGGCTACATCGGCATCTTCTGGATTCAAGTTCAAGCCTTCTTTTGTATGATGTCTATGCAAAATCTGAAAAAAATCCTCGCCATTTGAATTGAATAAATCTCCCTCGAAAAAGAAGTGATAGAGGGTGTTGTATTGGTTTTGATTAAAGTCGATGATCTGGCCCAGCTTCATTTCCTTTCTAGTTACCACATGGTAAACGATAAAATTATGCCCCTTCATAATTCTCCTCCTGCTAAAATTGCCATTTATTTGAATTATACTGTCTCGATAGTGAGGATGATAGAGTTGTTTCTATGATGGTGGAAGGGTAGAGGGTAATCAGGATAAAATTTAACTTTAGAGGTAAGCTTAAAAAAGAGCTGAATTTAAATGATATTAATATTGAAATAAACCTTTATCGTAAACTTGGTTGACGAAAATTCGGAAGAGTGGAGTGAAAATATCACCTCTTTAGTCGATACGGTTTGAAAATTGCTTGTATAAACTTATTTTATTAATATAATATCCTTTTATATATCTGTTTTACATAGCCCATGGAAGTTTATATTATGGAGGTAAACCTTTATTGTAAACCAAGGTTGACAAAAATTTCGGGATGCCGGGTTGCAAGAGCAAGCCTAGAAACACCTATTTTGAAAATCACTTAAGAAATATTAGTTTAGTAATAAAATTTAACCTAACATTCAAAATGTAGATAGTGTATAAGAATTTATCGCTATAGGGATAAAATATTATTGTAAACACGGTTGACAGAGATTCTGGATAATCGAGCTATTAGATTAATGATGAAAGCGTGTAAAAAAATAAATACAGGTTTAATTTTGCTATTTTAATATTAAACCTGCGATCCTCAAAGCTAATCAACAGAGTCAATACAATTTATCAATTGGCTATTCATGTTACTATAATTTTAAGTAAATATTTATAAAAAATAAATTAGTTGGAGAAGTTGAGAGCAGGTTAAAAAGCATTTCAAGCAAACAATCGTCCCATCGATATATGGAAGGAGGCTGCATTATGAAAAAATACTTTTTCCCTTGGTATAACTTCGTTTTATTATTTGGATTAGGTTTTTATTTAATGTTTTACTGTTTCTCGGAAGATATTGACACAGCAACAGGAGTGCCGGTAATTGCAGGTACTTTGATGGGATATGCTTTGTATTCCACTGGGGAGTTTGTAAAGGTCAAAAAGTCCAATTCTTGATATCTGAAAATTTTAAGTGTTGACAATTTTTAGAAGTTCATTTAAATTAAATACTAATTTCAATTTAAAAAGCGATGAAGAGGATACGAATCATTTTAGAGAAGGTTAAAAGAGAGGGAAATCACCGGCTGAAAGTTTCCTAATTGGACGAAATGATTTACTACCTAATGAGCTGTGCTGGGAAACTAGCACCGTGTGCAGGCGTTATCTGCATTTGAATGAGCTGCTGATGCATATTGTATGGGCAGGAATTTGGGTGGAACCACGGGTAAAACACATGCTCGTCCCTTTGTGGACAAGTATGTGTTTTTTATTTGCCCTGAAAAATTAGAAAAGGAGAGTTATTATGTCAAATCAACAAGTATCAATTCAATTTCCAGATGGCAAACAAGTACAGTTTGCAAAGGGCGTAAAGTTAACCGACATTGCCAAAGCAATTAGTTCTGGTTTAGCAAAAAAAGCCATTGCAGGAAGTGTAAATGGAACCACATATGATTTGGCTAGACCGATTCTAACTGATGCTCAAATTGCTATATATGATGCGCATTCAGAAAAAGGGCTGGAAGTTATTCGTCATTCTACAGCTCACTTATTGGCACAGGCTGTAAAACGCCTCTATCCAGATGCTCATTTTGGGGTAGGTCCGGTTATCGAGAATGGTTTTTATTATGATATAGAAATGGCACATACTTTAGTGCCGGAAGATTTGCTCGCAATCGAGCGTGAGATGAAAAAAATAGCCAATGACAATCTTGTAATTATCCGTAAAGAAGTTGCGAGGCAGGAAGCAAGGCAGCTCTTTTCGGATGATCCATTAAAATTGGAGCTTTTAGAAGCAATTCGGTCTGATGAACTTGTAACAATCTATGAACAAGGGGAATTTTATGATTTATGTAGAGGCCCTCATGTACCATCGACAAATAAACTGCAGCATTTTAAATTAATGAATATCTCGGGAGCTTATTGGCGAGGGGATAGTGATAATCAGATGCTGCAGCGCATCTATGGAGTTGCATTTGCACGTAAAGAAGACATGGAAGACTACTTCAAATTTCTTGAAGAGGCGGAAAAACGAAATCATCGAAAGCTCGGAAAGGAGCTTGAATTATTTATGTTTTCCGGAGAAGCGCCTGGCATGCCCTTTTATTTAGCGAATGGGCAAATTATTCGCAATGAACTGGAGTCCTTCCTTCGAAACTTGCAAACAACATATGACTATAAAGAAGTGCGAACTCCATTAATGATGAATCAGCGGCTATGGGAGCAATCGGGACATTGGCATCACTATAAAGAAAATATGTATTTTACACAGGTGGATGAACAAAAATTTGCATTAAAGCCGATGAATTGTCCAGGACATATGCTGATTTATAAAAATGATTTGCATTCTTACAGGGATTTGCCGATTCGGATGGCGGAATTTGGCCAGGTTCACCGTCATGAATTTAGTGGAGCATTGAATGGATTGTTGCGTGTTCGTACATTCTGCCAGGATGATGCCCATATTTTTGCGACATCAGAACAAATTGAAGATGAAATCACTTTAGCTTTAAAAATTATCGATCATGTTTATCGAGTATTTGGTTTTGAGTATGAAATAGAATTGTCTACAAGACCAGACGATTACATGGGGGAGCTAGCTTTATGGAACAAGGCGGAACAGGCATTGGAGAACGTGTTAAGCAATCTCGGATATCCTTATAAAATAAATGCAGGAGATGGGGCATTTTATGGTCCTAAAATTGATATTCATATAAAAGATGCCATTAATCGCAGTCACCAATGTGCAACTGTACAGCTAGATTTCCAGCTGCCTGAAAAATTTGATTTAACTTATGTCAATGAAGAGAATGAAAAAGTGCGGCCAGTTGTAATTCATCGTGCAGTTTTCGGGTCGATTGATCGCTTTTTAGGTATTCTAATCGAGCATTTTGGCGGTGCATTCCCACTCTGGTTAGCGCCAAAACAGGTTGAAGTGATTGGGGTTTCTGATGTGCACAATGAATACGCCAAAGAAATTCACATACAATTACAAAAAGCAGGGATACGAGCTTCCATTGATGGCCGAAACGAAAAGCTGGGAAGAAAAATTCGTGATGCACAAATGAAGAAAACGCCTTATGTACTCATTTTAGGTGACCAAGAACAAAATAATCGCACTGTAACTGTAAGAGGCTATAAAAAAGAAGAACAAAGAACAATGTCATTAGAAGCGTTTCAGCAGGAGCTGCTAAATGAAATTAATGAAAAGGCGCTACCTATATATGTGTAAAGTGGATTTATAAAAGCAAAAGCCCTCTCTCA
Organism: Lysinibacillus fusiformis; assembly: GCA_030027265.1. GTDB lineage: Bacteria > Bacillota > Bacilli > Bacillales_A > Planococcaceae > Ureibacillus > Ureibacillus fusiformis_A. The sequence continues at coordinate 74,252 of JASENG010000007.1, forward strand.
TAAAAATGAAAGAGGGCTTTGTATTATCTTCCTTTTATCAATAAATACATAAAATACGGGGCTCCAATCAGCGATACGATCAAGCCTACAGGAATCTCGGCAGGAGCCATAAACATTCTGCCCAGCGTATCTGCCAGCAGCAAGAATAATGCACCTGCAAGGGCAGTTAAAGGAATCAGCCTTTTGTGATTGGCGCCAATCAGTCTGCGTATAATTTGTGGGATAACCAATCCCAAGAATGTGATGCCGCCTCCAACTGCTACACAAGTTCCAGCTAAAATGACGGCGATGCATAGGAGCAGTCGACGCTCGCGTTCGATTTTCATTCCTAATCCAATAGCGATGGAATCGTTTAAATTTAAGATATTTAAATAATTTGATTTATAAATGGCCAATGGAATGAAGATGAAAATCCAGGGACATAAAGCCAATACATATGTCCAATTAGTGCCCCAAATGCTGCCGGAAATCCAAACTAAAGCTGCTGTAAAATCAGCGGGCTCCATTTTCATTTGAAAAATGATTAGTCCGGCATTAAAGGCGGCGTTAATGCCAATTCCGACAAGAAGTAAGCGAGAAATGGAAACGGAACGATTTTTCATCGAAAAGAAATAGATGAAGATCGCGGCCAAAAATGCTCCAACTAATGCAGTAATGGGCATAATAAATATGGAAAGCGGTCCAGAAAAGAATGCAGAGCCCTGGAAAAAGAACATGTATAGAACTACAGCGAATCCAGCTCCGGCATTGATTCCAAGGATTCCTGGGTCGGCAATCGGGTTTTTTGTAACCCCCTGTAAAATCGCCCCGGACACGGCAATTCCAGCGCCTACTAATAAAGCAATCACGATTCTTGGCAGACGGAACTGGAGAATAGTCAATTCGTTCGGACCAGTGCCGTTTCCTGTTAATGTTGCATACACTTCCGAAATGGGAATAGCTATATATCCTGCGTTGATACTAACTAGGACAAGGGCAACAATGAGTACTAAAAATAGAACAATGAAACTTACAAATTTACGGTTGTTGATTGTTTGCGAATTCAATTTAATGTTCTCCCTTCTTTTCTAGCTAAATAAAGAAAGAAAGGTACACCAACGATAGCTGTAATGGCTCCTACGGGTGTTTCAAATGGAGGATTGACCAAGCGTCCAACAATATCAGCCCCTAATAGTAATAGGCCGCCTAAAATGGCGGAACAAGGGATGATAAAGCGATAATCCAAGCCGACAAAAAAGCGGGTAATATGCGGAATCACCAATCCGACAAAGCCAATCATGCCTGCAATGGACACGGCTGCACCAGTTAAAATTAACACCGTAATCGTGCCGAATAATTGAATTCGTCTTGTGTTCTGACCCAGACCCTTTGCAATATCTTCTCCCAAACTTAACACGGTAATTGAGCGAGACAGAAATAGTGCAAAAACTAAGCCTATCCCGATTGCAGGGATGGCAAAGGTTAAGTGATGCGATTGAATGCTAGAAACTCCTCCGGCATAGAAAAAGCTGATATCTTTTGCGATATCGAAGCGAATACTAATAATCGTTGAGAGAGAAGTTAATAATGATGTAATGGCAGATCCAGCTAATACTAAGCGGATAGGCGTAATACCGCCTTTTGCCATAGCGACCATACCGAAAACTAAAAAGGCGCCTACACCTGCACCGATAAACGAGAAAAGCATAAGTGACTGATAAGGGAGGGAAGGCAGGATGGCCATTGCCAGTGAAAGAACAAAGGACGACCCAGCAGTTACCCCCATGATGGAAGGGGAAGCAAGTGGGTTTTTCGTCATTCCTTGCATAATGGCACCTGAAACTGCTAATGCTGCCCCTACAGCAATTGCTGCAATTGCACGTGGAATCCGCAGCTCTCGAATAATGACATGCTGACTATTTGCATCATCAAAATGAAAAACACTTTGAGAAATCGTCGCAATATCGATGGAGGAAGCTCCATATAATATGGAAATAATGCCTAAGCATATTAGCAAAAAGATTCCCGCACATCCAAGCATCAATGATATATATGGTTTTCCTTTAAAGGAGCTATGTAATTGTTGAGATATCTTTTTTGGCTGACTCATACTTCAAAGCCTACTTTCTTTACTTAAAAAAATTATTGTTGACTATATTGTTTTTTTAGCTTTTAATTATGAATGATAATCATTATCAACGAACAAAAACTAAACTAAATTTTAACATATTATTAGGAGGATTAAAATGGGCATTTTCCTTAAATCAATCAAGCCATTACAAATAGTATCTGTTGGAGCGTTGGCATTAGCCTTAGCTGCATGTGGAGATAAGGCTGAAGAAGCGCCGAAAACAGATGATTCAAATACAGCGGAAGAAACACAGGAAACTGGATCTGAATCGCGTACACTTACAGACGCATTAGGAAATAAAGTGGAAGTTCCTGCAAATCCCAAACGTGTTATTGCATCTTATCTAGAAGATCCATTAGTAGCGCTTGGCATTACACCGGTAGCTCAATGGTCACTAAATGAAGGGGCAAGTGTACAAGGCTACCTACAGGATTCTCTAAAAGATGTTGACTTAATCAATTACGACCTTCCTTTTGAAGAAGTGCAAAGCTTTGAGCCAGATTTAATTATCATGGACTCGCCAAGCATGGTAGAAGGCGGGAAGTATGGTCAATATAGTGCGATTGCGCCAACATATGTAATCGGGGCAGAGTTAAACAATGACTGGAGAGAAGAGCTGCGTACAGTTGGCGGCATCTTCGGTATGGAAGACAAAGCAGATCAAGTTATCGCGGATTATGAAACAAAAGCAGAAGAAGCGAAAGCCCAAATTGAAGAAAAAGCAGGCAAAAAATCTGCTGCTGCGATTTGGTTAGTGGGAGGAAGCTTCTTCGTAGTCAACCAAGAGTTATCAAGTGGAGATGTACTTTATAATGATTTGGGATTTGAAGTCCCGGCAGTAGTTCAAGAAATTTCGGCTAGCGGTGAAAACAACTGGAATGCTGTTTCTCTGGAAAAATTAGTAGAGCTTGATGCCGACTATCTATTCTTAGTAAACAGTGATGGCAGTGAAAGTGCAACATTAAGTGATGCTTTATGGAAAAGCATTCCTGCAGTAAAAGCGGGAAATGTGTATGAATTCGGTCCGGATACAAGCTGGTTATACACTGGTGCCATTGCAAATGATCAAATCATTGATGATGTGTTAGAAAGTGTAGCAAAATAAGAAACGAAAAAGTACTTGTTGGACAATACCAGCAAGTACTTTTATTTTACTAATATATAGGGAATGTAAACCTAGGTTGACAAAGATTTTAGTGTATGGAGTTATATTAACGGCCCTCATAGCGTGTGGATTGAAATGTGCTTATGAAAATTTACTATACTAAAATTGAGTTTGCTGATGTAATAAGTCAACGGGAATAAATAACCCAACCCGTCCATGGGTTTCATCTTTAATGGTGGCAAATATAATTCCGATGACTTGTCCGTCTTGATTAATCACAGGACTGCCGCTGTTTCCTCGATATACTGGTGCATCTAGCATTAGAACTTCTTCATCCCAATCGGAGAGCTGCTTGTAATCTATGACCTTGCCTTCATTGGCGATTCCAGTGAAATACAAAGGATTACCGATAAAATTGATGGCTTCATTTCGAGTTGGCGAATAGGAATCAGCTAGCGTTAAATGGGGGAGGCTTTCTCCTTCAACTTTTAGGATCGCTAAATCAATGTTGGGATAGCTTTCAATCACTTCGCCTTTATAGAGACTCTCGTCTGGGAAGATAACCGTGATGGTAAGGGCATCTTCTATAACATGATCATTCGTGACAATATAGCCATCTTCTGAAATGGCAAATCCAGTTCCTTTTCCATCATTTGTTTGGATTTCAACAACCGCTTGTTTATAGGTTTGAATATTCTCCTGCCCGGAAAGCTTTGCAGAGACTTTTAAAAATTCGATGGCAGGGATGGAGAAAATCTCAAAAATCACGGCAAATGTACTAAACGCCAGCATCGTTGCCATAATCCAAGCAAAAAGACGGACAGGCTTCGGGCGTTTGTTTGTTTCAGTTACTCCAGATAATCTCTTTTGTCGTTCCTTTTCGAGATATTTTCTTTGCTCTTCAAGGACTAGTTCGATTAACTCTTCTTCAGATATTGGTTCAAATTCGCTCTGTTTCTCTTTGCCCATTTCGCCCCTCCTTGCGCGGAACTCTTTCTATTATCATACTGGAAAGCAATGTTCTTTGGAAATTTCTGACCGGTAAACAAACTTGAAACAGCTTTGAATTTGTGCCATAATACAAGACAATTAGATGAAGAGAAAGGTTTTCTAGGGTTCCGTATCGTTATAACGGTAGTCTGGTCCGAGAGAAAACTACGCAAAGCGTGACACGGACGGACAAAAGCCTGGGAGATATTTTGATATCTCTCGGGCTTTTTCATTTGTTTTTCAAATAAAGGAGGAGATTTAATATGAAACCTTGGCTAAAGGTCTTTCTAGCATCCTTGCTGGAAGTATTTTGGGTAATTGGCTTGGCCCATGCAGATGAGTTTTGGGAATGGGGAGGAACAATCCTGGCAATCGTAATCTGTAACTACTTATTGATTAAGGCAACCTCTGAGCTTCCAACTGGTACGGTTTATGCCGTATTTGTGGGACTAGGGACAGCAGGGGCAGTACTTTCCGAAATCTTGTTCTTTGGAGAGCCATTTAACATGATTAAAATTCTATTAATTGTATTGTTGTTAATAGGGGTAATTGGTTTGAAGCTCGTGACAGATGATCAAAAGCAGGAAGAGGTGGCTGAATAATGGCGTGGATCGCGTTAATCACGGCAGGGTTATTTGAAACCTTTGGCGTAGCAATGATGAATCAATACAGTATGAGCCGGAATTGGAAGCCGCTAGCTTTGCTGCTGGTTGGTTTTTGCATCAGTTTATTTTTACTCGACTATTCCATGCACACCATCTCAATGGGTACAGCTTATGCCATCTGGACGGGGATTGGGGTAGTAGGCGGCACAATCGTAGGCATGCTTTTCTACGGGGAGTCTAGGAATTGGAAAAGGATTTTATTTATTTTTATTATTTTATGTGCCAGTGTTGGATTGAAGATAGTTTCGTAACATAGAGAGAGCTCTGGGGCTGAAGGAACCTAAGAGATTATTGCTTCTAGTGGAATTCTAAGAACATCGACGAATCAGTAGTGCGAATAAATAAAGCCAGACTGAATTGAAGCCTTAAAGGCCGCAGTCTCAAGAAACGAAAATATATTTTGAAGTTTGGAATATGAGAAATTCTATAATAATGTATAAAGACATATCTACTTGAGGAGTGGGGAAAATTGAGTAAGCATCATTACTTTCTAGCAGCCAAGCTTTCGAATGAAGCGAAGGATTTTTTAAAAAATTGGGCTGAGGCAAATCAATCCGAATTTCCTTTTGCCAGATGGGTGCATCATGAGGATTATCATATCACCTTAGCATTTTTGGGATTTGCTGAAGAAGCGATCAAACAGGATGTCATCGATACGATGCCGCGAATTTTAAAAGAAGAAGGACCCTTTACATTAACGCTAAATAAGATCGGGACATTTGGGCCTCACAAAAAGCCTCGCATCTTTTGGGCGGATGTGGAAGAATCAGAAGCCTTAAATCAGGTACAAAAAAAGGTTCATCGTCAATGTATTGAAATTGGCTTTCAACTGGATAAAAAACCGTTTCGGCCACATATTACATTAGCAAGGAAGTGGCAGGGGGAGGAAGATTTTGTTCCTGATAAATTAACGGAATTCGAGGAACGTCTTTCATTTACAGTGAATGAAGTGGTACTTTACGAAACGCATTTGGACAAGACACCCAAATATCATGAATATGCTCGTTTTTCATTGGAGAAAGGGGAGTAAGATACGAAAAAAGGTATGGCCGATAATCGAACCATACCTTTTCCATTTAACGTGCCGTATTTAAGATTTCGTTTATGTCATCCCAAGCAAATACGAGTTCATATAAAATTTTTCCACCAATTTCAATTTCAACACGATCCAGTAATTTTCCGCCAATTGCCTTATAAAAGTTTTTAGCGGGATTGTCTTCCAGCACAAAGATAATCATCGAAGGGAAGCCTAAAGCATGTATACCTTTTACGATTGCTTCAAAAAGCAGTTTACCAGTTCCTTGACTCTGATAATCTTCTAATATATAAATGGCCGTTAATTCACCAGGGTAATCGTCGTATTCACCGTTCACAGCTTTTCCGCCAGAGGCAAAGCCAACAACTTCACCGCCATTCGTTTCGGCTACATAGACATAGCATTGTGGGATAATACTCTTCCAAATGCTTTCCCTCTGCCCATAGGACATATTTTCTAAATAATCATCAGGAACGATATTTTTATATGTAGTTCGCCAAGTATCTACTTGAACCTTAGCTATTGCTTTTGCATCGTCTATGGTTGCTTCTCTAATTTTCATATACATCCCCCTCTACTTCTCAAAAAAGCTAGATAGATTTAATGATAATCTAGTTTATAGCTGAAAAAAAGGTTGGAAAGTCTGATAAATTATAAAAAATTCAATCCAAACTTCTCTTAAAGGTTTTCTGCCATTTCTCGTGTATAATAAACTTAAGCAAATTAAACGATCAAATCGCGAGTAAATAGGAGTGAAGGCACCAGTGATAGAATGGATTTTGATTATCTTACTTGTGGCATTTATCGTCTATCGATTAACGCCTACAAAGGGAATTAAGACAATCACGACACAAGAACTAAAAACGATGCTATATGATCCCGATAAGGTATTCATAGACGTTCGTTCCCCGATGGAATATAAGGCGCAACACATTGAACAGTTTCAAAATATTCCGCTTAAATCTTCTTTCAAAGATTTGCCAAAGGATAAAGAGATTGTGGTAATTTGCCAAACAGGTATAAGAAGCAATCAAGCCTGCAAAAAAATAAAAAGACGCGGCCATACAAATATCACGAACGTTCGTGGCGGGTTAAGCCACTGGAATTTTAAAGGGGGAAAATAATATGAAAGAAATTACACCTCAGGAATTACAACAACGTCTAGAAAACGGGGAGCAATTAAATTTAATCGATGTGCGTGAAACCGATGAGGTTCAAGCAGGGCATATTCCTGGCATTACGCATATTCCACTAGGGTTACTCGAATTCCGTACCCATGAACTAGACAAAAACAAGCCATATATTATGGTTTGCCGTTCTGGTGGACGCAGCGGGAGAGCCACAGAATTTCTGCAAAGCCAAGGTTTTGATGTTACGAATATGAATGGCGGCATGCTTGCTTGGGAAGGCGAAGTAGAATAAACTCTACTTTTCAATGGATAAGGTAGTTTTACAAGGTCTAATTCAAAGTTTTTTTGGGTTTGGCCTTGTTTTTACTATACGAAGAAAATTTTAAAAACTATGACTTGAAGTGAATAATATAGAGCTTTTTTAAATATATTTAAAGTAAAGGAGTGATGTAAAGTGAGAATTCCTGCTTTGCCCCAAACAAAAGAGATAGGTTTAAAAAGAAGGGGGATTGTGTTTAGACTGCTTCGTCCTCTATTTTCAAAAAGAAATGGAAAAAAGCGATCCTTCGTACGAATTCCACCTAGAAAATAAAAAGCTGTTCGGAGGTCACGTTGACTTAGAACAGCTTTATTATTCTCCAATTTCTCCATACTTCTACACTTTGTTTACTGTTTTTGCTACCTCATCCAGTAAAAAGACATCCAGTCCTGGTCCAACTAAATATAATTCGTGCATAGCGCGGGTTAAGGCAACATATAGCAGCTTTCGGTCGATCACTGTATCGAAGTAGGGGATATCAAATGCGGCAATAATAACCGCATCAAATTCAAGCCCTTTCGCCAAGTGACTTGGCACAACGAGAAGCTTGGAACCTCCAAGCTCTGATTCTTCACTCAACATCTCAGCAGGAACTCCGGCTTTCGTTAATAGCTTCGTATAATTTGTTGCCTCGGCTGTTGTTTTACAAATGAGGGCAATGGATTTATGGCCATTTTGCCCGATAGATTGATATAACTCGTTAATTTTTTCTGAATCAAATTCATCAGCTTTTACAAAAGTAGGTTCATTGCCGTGTCGTACAACTGGTTCAACTAGAGGCAAATCTTCATCCATTTTCATAAGGATTTTATTGGCTATTTCCATAATTTCAATCGTCGTCCGATAGCTTTTTTGGAGGGTGAAATAGTTCGCACGCGGGAATAGTTCAAGGACCGAATCCCATTCCGTCAATGATCGATAGCTATGGATACCCTGTGCTAAATCCCCAACCATGGTAAACATGTCCGTTTCAAGCCCATTTTGCAGGGCAGCCAGCTGAAATAAACTATAATCCTGCACTTCATCGATAAAGACCACACGCATCTTCCATTGGTCTGCAATCCCTTTGATTTTTGCATGCAAGTAGTAAAGTGCTGCCAAATCCTCTAATGCCCACTTTTCTTTTGCGTGTACCTGCAAGAACTTCTCCTGTTGATCGAATGTCCATTCAGGTGCAAGATCCTGGATAAGCTGTCGATCAGATAACAGCTTGCGATACATTTGCTTAATTTTCGCTTTTTCGAAACGCTTCATATAAGCAGTTGCGGTAGATTTTGCTTCCGCTGTAATTTTTGGAATTCGTTCATCCCGTTCATCGATGAATTTGGTAACGGTTTTCCGCCTTTTGTCAGGGTCGCGAAGCCCGCTTAAAGCTTTTCCGATCATATCTTCATAACGGGTATTCAGAGATGAAAGAACTGCTTTGGATTTCCGTTTAACTTCCGTCTGCACAACCTTCTTAATGCGTTCAATCCGCTTTTCTATCGGCATATAGGCAAACTCTTCCAGAAACAGCTTTTTCAAGTGACTTCCACGCATAATGCGGTACTTTTCTATAAATACATCTTCATTGAATAGATTTGCTAAATTGCGTTCGTGAACTTTGATATATCGGTCCAGCAACTCTTTGTAAAATAAAGATCCCTTGATTTGGGGGATATTGAAAGAGGGAAGAGCATCCAGCCCTTCTTCCACAATTGTTTCGAGCTGTTCGTTCGGATTTTGCAGTTTTAATTTAATGCCTGTCGCATTTTGGACGTATTCTGCATAGGTTGTTTGGCAAATTTGTTCCACGCCAAGCTCTGGCAAGACATCGCCGATATATTCGATAAATAATTTGTTCGGCGCCAGAATCATCAGCTGCTCTGGATTGAAGTGTTCGCCCATTGTATAAAGGAAGTAAGAGATTCGGTGAAGGGCAATCGTTGTTTTTCCACTTCCTGCAGCTCCTTGTACGAGAATCGGCTGCTTTAAATGCGCGCGGATAATTTCATTTTGTTCTTTTTGAATGGTCGCGACGATTTCGGTTAAGCGTACATCGGCTTTCCCGGATAGCGCCTCCTGCAAAAGGTCATCATTGGTTGTTAAATCAACATCCTGGTAGCTTAACAATTCACCATCTTCAATTTTATATTGGCGTTTTGAGAACAAATGCCCTGTATAAACTTCGTCGCGTACAGGATATGAAATCTCGCCCAGTCGGCCGTCATAATATACATTTGCTACTGGAGAACGCCAGTCTACAATGATTGGCTCGAAGGTTTCGTTATGGAAAAGGGAGGTTTTTCCGATATATAAAAGCTCCTCAAGCTCACCTGTACGTTGGAAGTGAATGCGGGCAAAATAAGGTTTCTTCTTAACGGCTTCCAAGCTTTCCTTTTGATTCAACGCTAATTCGAAAAAGCGGGAATTTGTTAGGATATTGATATAACTATCACTGGAATCAATATATTCGAGGTTTGCCATGGACTCTTTAATTTTGGCTTGTACTGCTTTTAAGTCTCTTTGGGATGCCTCTAGGAGCTCGCTCATATAGTGTTTTGTGTACTCTAATCGTTCAACTTCTTTTTGAAATTCGGGATTCTGGATGGTGCTGCGTTCATCTTGCTCGGCCACTTTCGATCAATCCTCCAATCATTCAGGTAATTACGTGCAAAAAAAGCTAGATATTTATCTTACTAAATTTTCCTTATGAAGTGAAGTTATGTATAAATGTTTTTTCAGATAATTTAATTTAGGCAAGTATTTTGGGGAGGGCGAAGATGGTGAAATTAGCAGTACGGCCTATTATCATATCTGGCAACAATTTTATTTCTCTACTTTTTGCCGTTAGATGAAGAACTATCACGGGATATCAAGTATATTTTGTTAATGGCCTTTGCAATTCTTGCTATGACCTTTTTCGTAAAAAAATCGAAAGCCGCTTCCATTCGATTGTGGAAACGGCTTTGATTAACTATTGAATGCTCAACATTAAGGCTAGGTAACCGCTAAAAACAAGAAATAGCCCCATCAGGAATGTCATAGTCGCATGTCCTTTCTTTATGAAAGAGAAAAGCATCAATACGAGGAACAGAAGGGCGACAAAGCCTAGCATGATCGCTGTCATATTTGGTGCAAATTGAACGGTCATATTTTCTTGAATGGCCCCTTGATAAACGAGATTAAATAGCTGGGAGACATTGTCTCCCGAAATAGCTGTTTCTCTAGGAGGCGATTGTTGCCCAAGACTGGCTGTTACTGCAAAAATGACCAGCATTAGTATGCTTTCGGCTTTTCCCCATGGAAGGGGGTTAAAGCTTGAATCTGATTGGACCTTCTTTTTAATCAATAGACTGTTGATGGCAGCGAAAACGATTAATGGGATGATTAACAGATGTTTTATTAACAACATTTGCCCGTAAGGAATAGGCCAAGAATTTGTATAGTCATCCACAATGATATTCATTAAAAATAGGCCGCTGACAATTGTTAGGATAAAACAGGCTAGAGCAACAGGTGTAAACCACTTTAAAAAGTTCGTCCAGTTTTGATGATTTCTTGAAAACCAACTGATGACAAGCAATACGCCAACCCAGACAGAAACAGCTGTAAAGTGTAGTGTGTCGCTTATAAATCCCCAAACTTGCGTGTAGGAACTAGCGTGACTCGACCATCCCAAAGCGAGTATTAAGATAAAGGTAATTGCTAAACCCATGGAACTGAATAATTTTGCTTGATAATCGAAAAGGTAGATGTAAATTAATAAAATGGCTGAAATAATAAATGTGAAGAGCCATGCCTTTCCTACCTCGAAAGTTAATAGGACTGATTGTAAAGTATCACTCAAGCCTCCATTTGGTACTAGGTACACCAAAATCTGCAGCACCGGGAAAAAGGAAAAAAGGGCGATTCCTATAGTGGAAATGACCAGTGCTCCTCTAGGAACCTGAATTGTTGGCCGCTTGTTGGCCGGAATTAAAAATAATATAAAGCTGCCCGTTAAAATGGCGAAACAAAGATAAACCAAAGCCTGACTGATCATACTTAAGATTGCCATATCTATTGTTTCCTCTTAGCGATGAAAAGGAAGCTTCCAATAACAATCAATAAAAGCACGCCAATAAGTGATGGGACTAAATAAGATGGTGTGTCTTCTGGCGTCTCATTATCTGCTATTTCTTCTTCAGCCACCGTATCTGTCTCATCTGTATCCATAATGAGCTCTGCATCCGTAACTTCTGCTTGTGCCGGATTATTTTCCATATCCCCATTCGCCTCTGGGGCAGGCATATCGACTGTAAAGGGAACGTCACCGTCCATGACATGTCCATCGGCACCGATAATATTCCAGCTAATCAGGTACTCACCGTTTTCGAGTAATGTTGAAAGTGAGCCGGTCAAGACATTTTCCGACACCGCAATGTTATCTACTGGAATGGCTTCCCCGTCTACTTTTTGTAGGGTAAAGGAACTGCTTTGCTCGATTTTTCCTTCAAAGGTTAATGTAATTGCATTTAATTGCCCAGTCAGCACCTCGCCGCTTTGGGGAGAAGAGCTTTCCAAATGTGTATGGGCAAATGCAGAATTCGCAAAAGAAATTAAGAAGATAAATGAAAAAATCAGGAATTTTTTTATCATAAAAACCCTCCAAATAAATGAGTTTGGATAAATTGTAGCATAATTCCATTGGTGAGCACCTATAGAAAGGGTTATGTAATTGGGCTTGTTTGGATGTTTTCAACAATCCTATGAATTATGCGAAAAAATGAGGAGATTAGAGGCTGGCAGCTTGCCGTTTTTATTTGGAAATAATAGAAGGTGTATGTAATGGTAGAGTAGTTCTGCTGCATACACCTTTCTGTCATTTATTTAGATGCGATCTTTTTCGGAAACAGTAGGTAGGAGAGACTAATTCCCCCATCGATCAGTAAAGCCAGTGACCAAATTCTCCAAACATTAAATAAGGCTTCTGTAGAGTTAGCGTTTAAAAAAGTAATCATTAGCCAAAAGATTGCACTGCCAATAGCGTAAGCTAACACATGCCGTCCCCACATCTTTAGTTCGTAAAGACCTTTTTCAATTCCGTAAAGCAATTTTTTCGTGGATGCCTTTTTTAAAATATAGGTTTGGAATTTTTCGTCTGCCCATGCAATCATCTTTTTCCCATAAGCAATGGAGACGCCAATATAGATAACAGAAATTCCATGTGCGGTTGTTGCAACAGCACCCGATCGTAAATCAACAACAGTTAAAGCGATTAAAGCTAAGTCTATAAGAGGGGTTAATAAGAATAATACGATGCTTAAACGTTTTTGGTGTAAAACATAGCGAGCAAAAAGACCAGCTAAAATAACAATCCAAAATAGAATTTCGGCAGCGATAATCCATTTAATCAACTTATGAAAGCTCCTTTTTATTTATTTAATACATTTGTATTAAAATATAACATAATGTTTTTAATAATACAACTGTATTAAAAAGATGCTATAATTACTTTATGCCAAAAATAGTGAATCATGAAGAAAGAAAAACATTAATTGCAAAATCAACATGGAATGTTATCGCTAGAGATGGATTGGAAGGGGCTTCTGTACGCTCGATTGCAAAGGAGGCAAATCTTTCTCTTGGTGCTGTTCGCCATTATTTCAATACACAAGAGGAATTACTTGAGTTTGCGATGGGATTAGTGGAAGAAAAAGTAACGGAACGAATTATGGAACATACAAAGCAGCCGCAGCCGCCAAAACAGCTAGCATTGAATATGCTAATGGAGTTCATCCCCATTGGAGACCGTACAATCGAAATGCAGGTATGGCTGGAATATATCTCTTACAAATTGAGAAAAAAGGAACTGGAGGAGGATTCGGTCCATCAGGGAATGGTATCGATGATGAGAAAATTGAATGAAAGTGGATTTTTAAAGAAGGACATAGATTTAGAGGAAGAAACTGTTCATTTACATGCATTGGTGGATGGGTTAGCGCTTCATATCTTGATGGGCATAGTGAAATTAGATGAAAAGCGGATACGTGCGTTAATTGCAAGGGAATTAGATAGGATTTTTACATAAATTTAAAATAAATCCTATAAATGATTCATTTAGGAACAATATTATTGAGTTTGGAACAAGTCATGCAAAAGTAGATCTCAAATATTTTCTAGTAAAGGACGGTCCTGTTATGAAAATTTATGCTCACCGAGGCTATTCTGCAAAATACCCTGAAAATACGCTTCCTGCATTTGAAGCTGCAGCAAATCTGCCAATAGAAGGGGTAGAGTTCGATGTCCATTTAACAAAAGATCAGCAAGTGGTTGTAATTCATGATGAATCCATTAACCGTACATCAAACGGGGTAGGCTATGTGAAAGATATGACGCTGCAGGAGTTGCGTGAATTTGATTATGGCAGTTGGTTTAGTGAGGAATTCGTTGGTGCAAAAATTCCAACTCTGGAAGAAGTGCTTTCGGTTTTCCGCGGTACGAATCTTCGAGTGAATATTGAATTGAAATCCGATATTTTTGTTTATGAAGGATTAGAGAAACTTGTTTTGCAAAAAGCAGCAGCACTGAAAATGAAGGATCAAGTGGTGATCTCATCATTTGATCATGAAGCCGTTGCCCGTTCAGCAGAACTTGCGCCAGATGTGGAGAATGCTGCTTTATTCGTCAATACGATTCTAGATATAGCCGAGTATCAAGAAAAGCTTCCTGCAAAGGCATTACATGTTTCATTGCCATCAGCACTTCGTCGGCCTATACGAGAAGCAATTGAAAAGGGTTCGGTCGTGCGTGTTTGGACTGTAAACAAAATTGAGCATGCGGCCCTGCTTCTTCATACAGGAATTGATGCCATCTTTACGGATGAACTAGAGATGATGTTGGCGTTTTTAAAAGAGAATAACGTGCGAGTGTAACGCTGGTGGAAGGTTATGAAGTATATAATGCTCGAAATTTAGGTTTATAGGCTTTGCAAGCGACGAAGCAGAGGTCGCAAGTAAAGAGGCTAAACTCGCAAGTAAGGATGCTTGAGTCGCGGGTAACAAGCAAGACTGCCCTCATAATTCTGAAACTCCCCTGTAAGACGAGAAGTATCCCACACACAAAAAAGCGGCCGTTTAACTAACCAACGGTCGCTTTTCTTATTGTTAAGGAAATTATAAAATTTCGCTTTGGGGATAACTTTTAAAAATAAATTTGACATCTAGCTCCAGCACCCTAGCCCCTCGAGGTCGCTTCGTTACCTTCCCACGTGTGTGGCAAGCACACGTGGGAAGGTCCCTCCAGCGCTTGTCAGGGCTAATCAGGGCGCTTGCGCTTTTGTTCTTTAATATATTACCATTTCGCCTGGTTATCTTCCACACTGCCAAGCATTTGTTGAATCAATAGAGTGGAGCCATCATCAAGTTTAATTTGTCCGTTGAAGTATCCTACCAATTGGTGGGTTTGAGATTTTACCAGCTTGGCATCAGTTTTCGCATTGCGCTCAAAGAAAGGATGGAAGGTTAGCATAACTGTATCAGTGAATTTGGATGTAATGTACCAGGGCTTCATGAAATTTGCATGATCATAGTTGAAAAGCACATCTTCATGGATTTTGCTCATATGTCCATTGACGAAAACGGCATTTTCCGTCATACCTGTACCGTCTGTCCATTGCCCTCCAAAATTAAGCCCAATTCGTTGGTTGCGAACACGTTGAGAAGCCATCGCCGAGTTCCAACGAGCTTCTCGCGGCCAAACACCGCGGCCAAAATTGAGTACGGCATAGCAATCCTCCTCATTAAATTGATAGACTCGGTCTCCAAGTTTCACAAATCCAGAGGTAGGTAATGCATGATGCTTTGCCGTGAAGTGGAAGGTATGACGATTCCAGGGAACAACGACATTTAATGAATCATCTTCTTGCGGGTGTTGAATCGTCAACTCGGCAAGAAG
Source organism: Lysinibacillus fusiformis (assembly GCA_030027265.1). Lineage (GTDB taxonomy): Bacteria > Bacillota > Bacilli > Bacillales_A > Planococcaceae > Ureibacillus > Ureibacillus fusiformis_A. Next base: position 89,524 of record JASENG010000007.1, read on the forward strand.
GGGATCGCTATCGAAATTATCCGAAGTAACTTTTATAAATGTCTGGTTTTGAAAATACGTAATATTAATATGAATCTCATTGTTTTTCAATTGAATCGGCTCTAGCACTCTCGTTGGCATTTTTAACTTGTTGCCTATACCAAGAGGGATCGTGATTGTTTTTTCGAAGAATCTCTGCGTTTCGAATTCCAGGAAGCTTACAAAGCAGACCGCCGCATAATCTAGATGACTAATAGTAATGAAAAATAAAATTTCCTCGCCAAAAATGTACCACTTATTCCATTTTTTCTTTCTTAAATAATGCCCAGATAAATTGCAATCGATGATAGGTTTACGAGCAAAACCAATAGCTTCGGGATTTAGATTTCCCTTCTTATCACAAAGCCTTGTTAGTTCAGTTATTTCTCTTTCAGCGTGCTGCGTCAATTCCAACATCCTCTCAATCAATATCTAGTAAGCATCCATTTCGTTCACGGATAAGAAAGTATAAACTCCCTTTTCCATATAAGCGCAACTAAGGCAAATCGGTAAAAGAACTGAAATTTGCCGTGTTTTCTAATATTGAAAATAAAATATGATTTTACCCTTCAAAATATATCAAATCTCAAATTTTTTAATATTTTTAATATGAAAATGTACCCTTCAATAAAAAGAGAATTAGTTTTATTGTAGCAAAATCGATGTTTCATTTCTTTAAGCATACCGAATTAATAAATAATTGTCACAAATTCCCTTCTGTTTTTTGAAAATACGAAAGATGGAAGAAGAAAAGCATAGAATGAAAGAAAGGGAGGTTTAGTAAATTCCGACTTATTATGATCGAAATGCGGCCGTTGAGTATGCAAGAACCTGGTGGGATAAGAAGAATCCAAATTATCCAGCATTTTTAGTGGATTGCACAAACTTTGTTTCCCAATGCTTGCGTGCTGGTGGGGCACCAATGTCCGGCGCACCGAATCGCGGAAGAGGCTGGTGGATTACAGATGCATGGAAGGGAAGTCAGGGTGCAGGTGGACATTATGCTAGAGAATCATGGAGTTACAGCTGGTCGGTTGCTCATAGCTTCCGATGGTATTTGCAAAATGCGAAAACAGGACTTACAGCAAAGCGAGTTGATTCTCCTTCTGAACTGCAAATTGGAGATGTTATTTGCTATGACTTTCAAGGAAATGGTGTAGTAGATCATACGACGATAGTAACGAGCATGGTGGATGGCGTACCATATATCCATGCACATACAGCAGATAGTGCGGATCGTCACTATGATTATTCCAACTCATTAGCCTATACACCAAATATTCAATATTTTTTCTTTCGAATTGATGATGTTTTTAATTAAAGCAATGGACGCTGTTTAAAACTGGTAAATAACTATGTATATTTTAAATGTCCACAATATATGTTAAGGTTAAATAAGAGGTTAACATATTACTATAGTTCTATATGTAGTAATATCTTTAAGGAGAGAAACAAATGGACCAACAATCTTTATCTGTTCGCGAAGCTATTATTGGCAGACGTTCGATTAAAAAATTTAATGGCCAGCCAATCGATCGCGAAGTATTGCTAGAAATTATCGAGGATGCTGTTTGGGCACCAAATCATAAAAATAGAGAACCATGGCGACTAGTTGTAGCATGTGGAAAAGAAATTTTCGATCTGCATAAGCTTTTACGCGATACAGCGATTCCGAAATGGAAAGAGCTTACTGAAGATGCATTAGAAAAACAAATGCAAAAGTTCACATTACCAGGTGCATATGCATTTGTGATCGTTCCGGAAGATGTACGCCAAAAGCAGCGTTTAGAGGATTATGCTGCAGCAAGCATGTTTATTCAAAATATTCAATTGCTTGCCTGGGATTACGGTATTGGTTCTTGCTGGAAAACACCGGATTTCTTGGATGCACCAGAATTTCGTGAGGCATTAGGCGTGAATTCAGGAGAAAGAATCATTTCGATGCTGCAAATGGGTTATTTTGATGATATCCCAAAAGCGATGGAACGAAAAAAGAGTGATGAAATTATCACGTTTTTTGGACAAAACGAAAGTAATGAATAATTTAATGTGGCTTACCCAAGAGAAATCTTTTGGGTAAGCTTTTTTCAATTAAAAACACTTCTTATAGTATTGAAAATTCAGTCTTTTTATATTGTGTTTACGTTAAATAAGATGTATATTTATGATAAAAAGGTGATTAATATGCAAATCGAGCTTTCGAAAAATGCACTCGTTATTCACAACATCATGCAACAAGCATTTTTGGAATATGACCAAGCCGGAATGCCATCCAGTGCGTTAAAAGAAACAATTGATTCCGTTCAAGAGGATTTAGAAAATGGCGAACAAGCATTTGTTGGCTATGATACTAATAGAAAGCCAGTCGCCATGGTACGATTTCAGGTGAAAGAAAGCTATGTGTATTTTTATAGATTATCTGTATTGCCTGAATGCCAGGGGAAAGGCTATGCTAAACAATTATTAAAGGCATTGGAGGTTTATGCAAGACAAAGTGGAATTCCGGAAGTACGATGCAAGGTTAGAAAAAATGTAGATCGAAATGTTCTTTTATACACCAATGCTGGATTTCAAATCTATGAAGAAGAGCATGTCCAGCTAATAAACGGCAATACAATTCCTGTTATTTCCATGAAAAAACAAATAGTAGATGAAAATAAAAGCTTGGTAGTGTGCAGCGAAGTGAAAGTGACAAAATAGTAGATATGAAGGCCCTATAATGTTTCTATTTGATAGAAATTTTATAGGGTTTTTGATTTGAATGATAAAGTCTATACACTTTGTTAAAGCCTCTATATCCATTGTTTACGAAATGTCCATTTCGCAAGGGATTTATTTCATGTAAATTAAATATACTTCAAGGAATCGAGTATTTCTTTATTCAACTTTAGTGAGATATCAACAATCAAAGGGGTGTTGCGGTGTGACGGTTGAACAAAAGGTAAAAGAGTTACATCACTTTATAAATGGGGAGCTGGCAGAAGGGACTAGCGGGCGCTTTTCGAAAGTCTATAATCCTTCCACTGGTGAAGTGATTGCACAGGTGCCCCTAGCAACAAAAGAAGAAGTGAAAACAGCCATTGAAGTGGCAAAAAAGGCTTTTCCTGCTTGGAAAAACATGTCGGCAGGAAAACGTGCTGAAATCGTGATGAAGTTCCGTCAGCTTGTAAAAGAAAATGAGGCGAAACTAATCGAGATTATCTGTACGGAAAGCGGTAAAACAAAAGAGGATGCAAAGGGTGAGATTGCGCGCGGCCTAGAATCAGTTGATCTTGCCATTAATGCACCTCAATTATTAAAAGGGGAGTATTCGGTCAATGTCGGCGGCAATATTAATGCCTTTTCAACTAAATCTCCTCTAGGGGTAGTAGCAGCTATTTCTCCCTTTAACTTTCCGGTAATGGTCCCCTTTGCACAAACAAGTATGGCTGTGGCAGTCGGGAATTCGGTTATTCTGAAACCCTCTGAAAAAGTTCCAATGTCCGCACTTTTCTTCTCGGAGCTTTGGAAAAAGGCGGGGCTTCCTGATGGGGTATGGACAGTAATCAATGGCGATAAAGAAGCAGTTGATGAATTATTGGCAAATCCCACTATTCAGGCAATCTCCTTTGTTGGATCAACGCCGGTTGCCGAATACATCTATCAAACTGGTACGAATTATAATAAACGGGTTGCAGCCTTTGGTGGCGGGAAAAACTTTATGATTGTGATGCCGGACGCTGATTTGGAAAAAACGGCTAATGCCTTTATGGGCGCGGCATATGGGGCAGCTTCACAACGCTGTATGGCCATTTCGGGTGCCATAGCAGTTGGAAAGGAAACTGCGGAGAAATTTATAGCAATCTTAAAAGAGAAGACTGAACAGTTAAAGGTAGGCCCATACACAGAACCGGACGTGGACTTTGGACCGGTTATTACGAAGCAATCGAAGGAAATGGTAGAGGGGTATATTAACCGCAGTATAGAAGAAGGGGCCAAGGTTGTAGTCGACGGACGCAATCCAAGTATTTGCGAATCGTCTAATGGATTCTATCTCGGCCCGACTTTGCTCGATGAGGTGACACCTTCTATGGAGATATATCAGCAAGAGGTGTTTGGTCCTGCACGGATTGTGGTTCGGGTGGAAACGCTGCAGGATGCAATTGGCTTAATAAACGGCCATGAGCTAGGCAACGGGGTTACAATTTTTACGAATAACGGAGCAGCTGCGCGAAAATTCCAGGAGGAAATTGAGGTCGGCATGGTCGGTGTAAATGTACCTATCCCAATCCCGGTCGGGTACTATAATTTTGGCGGGTGGAAACGTTCCAAATTTGGGGAAGGCTTTATGTTCGGACCTGATCAAGCACGCTTCTTCACCAAAGCGAAAACAATATCTGAAAAATGGCTGGATGCAGATGATGAGACAACAACATCCTTTGCTTTTCCAAGTAACGAAAAAGTATAATATACGTAAGAAAGATATCTAGTGAGTCGATTACTCAGCTCATTGGGTATCTTTTTTTATTGCTGTACTTTTGGAATTGTCAGATATCTATGGCTAAAATGGTGTGGTTTTATTAAAATATATTTAATTTAGAAAATCTATCGACTTGAACAAGATGCAACACTGTGTTGATCTGTTCGCTTTTTAGTAGGAGGGGTAGGATGAAAGCTTCTTTGCAAATTGCCGATATTCTTGACAATACTCATTTTAAAAAGGCACAATTGATAGCCGGATTTAAGGGATTGAATAACGGGATTAAATGGGTTCATGTTCTTGAGGTAACCAATGCTCAAAAGCTGCTAAAAGGGCATGAACTAATCCTCACAACGGGTGTTAGCTTCAACAAAAAGAAAGCAGAGTTTCATCAATTTGTCCAAGGGCTTATAGAAGCAAATTGTTCTGGCCTTTGTATTGAATACGGTGATTATATTCAAAGTGTACCAGAAGAAATAATTGCACTTGCAAACCAACATCAGTTTCCGATTATCGTTTTTCATGAAGAAGTGCGATTTGTTGAAATTACACAAGATTTACATACCCTCATTATTAATCATCAATACTCCAAGATGTCTCAACTAGAAAACTACTCCCAAATTTTAAATAAAGAAACGTTATATACACAAAATGCAGATCAGCTACTAAAGATTCTTTATAACTTCCTGCAAATCCAAATAATTTTTGAGGTTGAAGGGCAAGAAACTATTTTCTATCCGAATATGCCGAAAAAACAAAGAGAACTACTTTTAGAAAAAAAGACAAGTGTTGATACTTCCTCTCAATTTACAATCTATCCAATCTATTTATTCGAGCATAACTATGGTGAAATTACACTTCATAGTGAAAATCGTGAAATTACTGAATTTGAAATACTGATATTGGACAGAACGGTTACTGCCTTAGCACAAGTGTTGCTGCGGAATTTATATGTAGATGAAAAAAAGGGCATGGAGGATGCAAAGTGGTTGGAAGAATGGCTGGAAGGTGCCCATTCAGAAGAAGAAGTGAATCAGTTTATTTTATCGGAGTGGCCGAATTTCAAACTGAAGGAAAGTACGGTTCTTGTGATTTCGCTCCCTCGAAATGCAAAAAATAAGCAGTTAGATCATACGTATTTTAAATTATATTGTCATGCTGCCTTTGATAAGAAGGGGTTTTATCCATTTGTGATTCAGAAGAAATATAGCTTGATACTGATTTTGCTGAACCGCCAAGAGGGAAACTCCATGAAAGAAAGGCTTCAGGAATGCATTCAGAAGCTGGAGGAGTCCGACCTATTGATGGGGCAAGAATTTGCCGTTGGAAAGTTTGTCAAAGACTTAACGAAAATTCATGAAAGTTATCAAACTGCTTTAGACATTTTATATATTTCGAGAAATATTGAAACTTCATCCTATTTCTATGATGAACTATATGTTTTCCATCTCATCTATAAAATGCAGAAGCATACGAATTTAGAGGAAATGATTCAGGATTACTTGCTGCCCTTAATGGAATTTGATGAGAAGCAAGGGGGCGAGCTGCTTGAAACTCTGGAAGTATATTTACAGTCGAACGGTTCAAAGCAGGAAACTGCAAAACGATTATTTATTGTTCGACAAACCTTATATCACCGTTTGAGGAAAATTGAGAGCTTGATAGGGAAAGACTTTATGAATGGGCAGAACCGTCTTGCCCTGGAATTTATGCTCCTTGCACGAAAGTTTACGAAGAAAACGAAAAAGTAGTGGAGAGCGATAGCTTTTACTAAGTGTATAAAATCAAAGGGATTGTTTTACATTATGTTACATGAAAAGAGGCACTTTCTTCTTCATAATATGTGTAATTGAAGCGTTCTGAAGGGATAAGAGGAGCGTTGCTTCAAAATGAAGATGGGAGAGTGACTGGGGATGTGGGATACTACTTTAGGAAAAGAGTTACTGGAGAAGGACGAAAAATACGTTTGGCATTCAATGAAGCCGTATAATCCAAATGCAACTCTAGTTGTTGAAAAATCAAAAGGTGCCCGCATTACAGATGTCGATGGCAAAGAGTATATAGAAGCAATGGCTGGACTATTTTGTGTGAATGTCGGCTATGGAAGAGAAGAGCTTGCAAAGGCTGCCTATGATCAAATGGTAGCCAATCCGTATACTCCCTTATCTCAAGGGCATGTTCCGTCTATTAAGCTGGCGGAAAAGCTAAATGAAATGCTGGGAGGGGATTATGTCATCTTCTTTTCAAATAGCGGTTCTGAAGCAAATGAAACGGCCTTTAAAATAGCGAGACAATATCATCAACAAAAAGGAGATGCATCCCGTTTTAAAATTATCTCTCGCTACCGTGCTTACCATGGAAATACGGGTGCGGCATTAGCGGCTACAGGCCAAGCCGAACGTAAATACCGATACGAGCCATTGTCCCCCGGCTTTCTTCATGTTGCACCGCCCGATTCTTATCGAAACAATGAAGATGGCTATACAGACGTTCTTGAAATTCCAAGTGTAAAAGAAGTCGATCGAGTGATGACATGGGAGTTCAGTGAGACAATCGCAGCCATGATTCTTGAACCTATCATTACAGGCGGCGGAGCATTGATGCCGCCGGAAGGCTATTTAAAAGGAATCGAAGCTGTTTGTAAGAAACATGGGGCATTAATGATAGTCGATGAGGTGATTTGTGGATTTGGTCGAACTGGCAAACCCTTTGGATTCATGAATTATGGGGTGAAACCAGACATTATTACAATGGCAAAAGGTCTCACAAGTGCATATCTTCCTTTATCTGCAACAGCTGTAAAACGAGAAATTTACGAAGCTTTTATGGAAAGTGGGGATTATGACTATTTTCGGCACGTTAATACATTTGGTGGGCATCCAGCTTCATGCGCACTGGCGTTGAAAAACCTTGAAGTCATGGAACAAGAACAGTTATTTGAGCGTTCGGCTCTGAAAGGCGAAGAAATGCTCCTTTCATTACAAGCCCGATTAAACACACATCCATTAGTTGGGGATGTTCGTGGGAAAGGGCTGCTAATTGGAATTGAGTTAGTAAAAGACAAATTGACGAAAGAACCTTTAGAGATTGAAAGTGTAAATAAAGCAATTGCAGTCTGTAAAGAAAAAGGGGTTCTGATAGGGAAGAATGGTACAACAGTCGCTGGTTTCAATAATGTTCTACTGATATCTCCACCATTAAGTATCCCAGATGAGGATATAGAGATTGTTATTTCCACATTAGTAGAGGCAATTCACGAAATAAATAAATAAGAAAATTAGAGCAGAATGGCTAATCCCCATTCTGCTTTTTTACATTTATGAGATTTGTCGATTTATTTCCCGAGAAATGTTTTATTTTGCGAAATGAATGTCGATTTTTATGAGGGTAAATGAGAGATTGATTTAGTTATACTAAGTATTTTGGCTTCTTTTTTCTAAACGTTGTCGATTTTTATTCATTGTACAATTTCACAGCTGTCACAATTTGCACGTTTGTTTTTGTACAGAGAGATTTTTTCCATACTGTAAAAAGAGTATTTTAGGAGAAAGTAGACTGGATGATTTATTACAAACTATAACAACGGCGAAATTAAAAAACGGATGATTTCGATACAATGGAAAATCATTCAATATTTAGATGAATTATAGATGAAAATGAAGAGTATTTCTGTATAGATGATTCAAAGTTACCACAAGATACAAGAATGCCATTATTATTGTGCTTAACTTAAGGTTTTTACTTTTAGATTTCTGTTTTTCATTTCTTTATAGTTGTCGGCCACTTTTTGGTGAATGGGATGTGTTTTAGGAATGCCTAGATATTTTGAAATGACCAGATGAATATCATGCCTTTCCAATTCTTCGTTTAACTTAACGGCTTCTGGATCTTTGTTGTAGTCAAAGTGGAGGGCGGCAGCAATGGCTTTTGTTAAGTTCGATATATCAATACCGAGTTCAAAGGCTTGAACAGTTGGTTTCACAAGGCGATCATTGATAGATAGTTTACGAAGCGGAGATCTACCTACGCGGACAATTTTGTCTTTTAAATTGGGGTTTGCGAAACGATGCAGGATCTTGTGGATGTAACGCTTATGTTCTTGTTCATCTAAATCGTATTTTTCGATTAACATCTCACCTGTTTCATTCATAACATTTTGTACTTCCATCGATAATTGTGGATCAGTCATGACTTCCTGAATTGTCGAATAGCCCTTTAAGTATCCATAATAGGCTGCACAGCAGTGGGCAGTATTTACAGTGAATAGCTTTCTTTCGATGTAGGCGTCAAGTGAATCAACAAATTGGACATCGGGAATGGTTGGGAGTTTTTTTAGCAGTTGGGAACTTTCAATCACCCACTCAAAATAAGGTTCTACTGTTACTTCGAGTGGGTCTTTATGGTATTGAGCAGGAACAATTCGGTCGACAACTGTATTTGGGAAGGCAACGAATTTGGATACCTGTTCTTGCATGGCTTTTGGCAGGTAGGAATAAACATATTTTTTTAATTTTGTACTTGCGCCAATGGTGTTTTCGCAAGCGATGATGTGAAGAGGATTCTTGTTGTTTTTTATAATTCTTGCTTTAATGCCCAAAGCTATCGTTTCAGCTATTGTAGGCAAGTTCGTTACACCAAGTGCGGTGGTAATGATTTCTGCATTCATGATTTTCTTAACAACCGATAATAGATCGTCAGAAGAAACAGCTTCTACATTCTGGACAATAATACGTTCTTTTGTTTCATTTGCAATATTAACGGGGTATTCTCTCCTGAGATTTAATTGCTGAATTTTGGTTTGGCTACGTGTGACAAAGCAAACGTTAAACCCTGCCTTAGTTAAGATAAGCCCGATAAAACCTCTTCCAATGTTTCCAGCACCAAAGTGAACAGCTTTTGGCCTATCAATAGTAAAACCATTCAAGGGAATCACTCTCCTTTTTGAGGATTAATTTTTCACATCCAGCTTAATGGGGAACTTAACCAATCAGGATTTCAGCTGATTTAAAGATGGAATCCGACTGAAAGTTATATTTCTCCACCAAATTTACATCAACCAGTTAATTCGAATGCACTTTTTGTTGCACAAGTTCTATTAATTCTTCTAGCTCATATTTTGCCAAAGTTTCGATTGTATGGTGCCCTTCGCTGAATGGAAGCAGTTTTGTTATATCGTTTTTAATGACGATGGTCGGGATGCCAGCTGCAACGGCTGCACGAGCGCCATTCGGAGAATCTTCAATAGCGATTGCTTCGCTAGCCTCAACATCGAGTTTTTCTAATGCTTGCAGGTAAAGTTCAGGATCTGGTTTTACATTTTGAACCGTATCTGCCGTACAATAGCATTCAAAATAGTCTTCGATGCCATGTAATTTTACAAACCGATCTATCCAAGCACGTCCTGAACTGCTTGCTAGACCAATTTTCAATCCTTGGGACTTGGCAGATTCCAGGAGTTTTAGAATACCAGGGCGAACGGATTCTTTGATCATCATGTCAGTATGCTGTTGTTGGACAAACTGTTTGAATTCCTCTAAATCTATTGGAAGATTGTGATGAGTTTTTAAATGTGTGTACGGGTTAAAGGAATGGAGACTCGTTCCGAGGCATTGGGAATATTGCTCTAAGGTTAAATCAACACCATGAGTTTTATAAGCATCTCTAAAGGTTATATACCAGGCGGTTTCAGTATCGATAATCGTTCCGTCAAAATCGAAAATAATTGCTTTTATCATGAACATTTCTCCTCTCAAATCTGCATTTCATATCCTAATTGTTGGAAATATTAGAATATTGATAACTACCTTAACATGGAAAAACTTATCAATCAAGGGCTCGGTAGAGAGAAATAGCTGTTTTTACTAGAGTGGAAAATTGCTATAAATCCTAATATAATCCAGATGAAAACGCTATTATTTATTAAAATAAAAAAGTTTCAAATGTGTCTTTTCGCCTATTGCCATTACTTGAAGGTGTAAAGTTTTTAAGATGTTTAATAGTTGAATCCTAAATATTAAAAGAGTATAAATCCAGTTGAAATGTTGGCATATAGGAAAGAGAAATGTCTTTCATTAAGCTATAATAAAAAGGATTAGGGAGTAATTTGTCGAAATAAAATGGTGAAATGTTTTATATGGGGGTAAAACTAGTGGAGATTCAACTGGTACAAGCAACTGCGGGAGATGTGATGCTTTTGCATGATGTTCAAACGAAGGCATTCCAGCCCTTATTGGAAAAGTACCTGGATTATGAGACAAATCCAGCGAACGAACCGATTAACCGCCTGTTTGAAAAAATTCAATATAGTTCATTTTTTAAAATTGTTCTCGATCACAAAGTAGTTGGCGGGATTCGAGTGGTAAGGAGAAATAATAGCTACTGGATTAGCCCGATTTTTATCCTCCCTGAGTTTCAAGGTAAGGGAATAGCACAGCAGGCAATCGGCCAAGTTGAAGAACGTTTTACGAATTTCAGCACATGGGAGCTTCAAACGATTTTGCAGGAAAAAGGGAATTGTTATTTGTATGAAAAAATGGGATACGAACGTACAGATTTTGAGGAAGTAGTAAATGATAAAATGACTTTAATTGGTTATAAGAAAAAGAAGCAGTAGTGCAACTGCGACAAAGAAAGTGATTTCTAGGGGGATAGAAAATGACTGTTCTAACAAAATTGGCATCACAGCTTAATCGAAAAGATGAACGCCCCAATATTGAACTTGCGAGAGAGCTGGCTGGAACAAATAGTGTTGAGGGAATCCAGGAAATAGTAGAGAATTTAGTGAATCCAAATAGGAAGATGAAAGCGGATTGTATTAAAGTTGCGTATGAGATTGGAAGAGTAAAGCCGGAGCTGATTTGTGATTATGCAGAGATTTTTATCGCTTTGTTAAAAAGCCAGAATAACCGTCTAGTTTGGGGAGCCATGCAAGTATTATCAACTATTGCAGAAATCAGTGCCATTACCTTAATGAAGCATCTGAATGCCATTAAACACGCTATTAAAACTGGATCTGTTATTACGGCCGATAAAGGAATCCTGACATTGGCAAAATTAGCCGCAGTGAACGAACAGTATCAGGAGCGAATAGTTCCGTTTCTTATAGAGCATTTAAAAAGCTGTCGCACAAAAGAAATTCCTCAGCATGCAGAAAGTATCTTGTTAGCAATTACATCTAAAACGAAAGATGAATTTTTAAAAGTGCTGGAAGAACGTGAACAGTATCTAACCAAGCCTCAAGCTAGAAGAGTACAAAAAATTTATAGAAAACTGGCAGAATTACCATAGGAAATAAAGGAGTAAACTAGAATGCATATGAAACAACAGCTTGAACAATATAGACCGTACAATGCACAAGAAGCGAAGGATCAAGAGATTATGCTTCGTTATATGGATGCCTTTGATAATCTATTCGCACGGGAAAATGAGTTTGCCCACTTTACGGCGTCTGCATGGCTTGTAAATGAAGATCATACAAAGGTGCTAATGGCTTATCATAATATTTATAATTCCTGGTCTTGGGTAGGTGGACATGCAGATGGAGATACAGATTTATTGAATGTGGCATTAAAGGAAGCAAAAGAAGAAACGGGGTTGGTAAATGTAAAAGCTGTGTCGGATGAAATCTTCTCCATTGAAATTTTGGGGGTACCAGCTCATGAGAAAAAAGGCAAGCATGTAGCGACACATGTTCACTTAAATGTCACGTATTTATTAAAAGCGAGTGAAAGCGATTTAACCCGCATTAAACCTGATGAGAATAGTGATATTGGCTGGTTCTCTTTAGAAGAAGCTATTGATGCGAGCACGGAACCAGAAATGAAGGTCGTGTATCGGAAACTCAATGAAAAGCTTGGTATACATATGGTTTAAGAAATAATCCAGGAGAGAACCGATGACTTTAGCAATAGGCTAAGGTCATTTTTTTGTGCCGTTTTTCTTAGTTAAAGTAGCTAAAATGTTGTAGCTGATTTGTCACTCTTACATAATGTCAAATGATTCTGAAAACTATACAATAGCCATATGTTATAAAACGTACACATAAAATGTTAGAAGAAGTAACGTGTGAATAGATTATAAATGATGTTCTCTGTTAAATTGGATAAGTTTTCTACAAGGGAGGAGCTGGAGTGATGGTAAATGAAAAAGAAGTCGTTTTATTCCATGGGGTAGATAAGGTTTACAATACCGGGACTGTCGCATTGAATCAATTGAATCTATCGATTAAAGAAGGAGAATTTATCAGTTTTCTAGGTCCTTCTGGTTGCGGAAAGTCAACGGCATTAAGAATGGTAGCTGGATTGGGTGAGGCGACGAGAGGGAAAGTCGAAGTATTTGGGAAAAATCCAAAAGACGTGATCGAAACTTCAAACGATGTGGCATTTGTATTCCAGGACGCAAACTTACTCCCGTGGAGAACAGTGCTGGACAATGTATTGCTGCCGCTTGAATTAAGAGGTTCGGACAAAAAGAGCCGAAAAGAAACAGCGATTCGAGTGTTGGAAAAAGTGGGGTTGAAAGATCATTTGAAATCCTATCCTCGCGAGCTTTCAGGGGGGATGAGAATGCGTGTTTCGATTGCGCGGGCTCTTGCTGCAAAACCGAAGCTGCTATTGATGGATGAGCCCTTTGCTGCTTTAGATGAAATGACGAGACAAACCTTGCAAATGGATTTACTGAACATCTGGGAACGTGAAAAAATGACGGTACTATTTGTAACCCATAACGTTTATGAAGCCGTCTATTTATCCTCTCGAATTGCAGTGATGTCTGCCCGTCCGGGACGATTATCGAACTTGATTGATGTAGATTTGCCTTATCCGAGGGAAAGAACAACAGCAAAATTCACGGAGTATGTGGATTTTGCATCACAGAGCCTTGAACATAGCATAGGTAGAAAGGAGTTGGTCTAGATGACTGTGAAATCTGTTCCGGCGAATGGGGAAGAGTTAGTCGCTGGATTGCGTGATGTAAAAGCGGCAAGAAGCAAACGAAAATTGAACCTGAAGTATCTAGGGCCAATCGTAGCTTTAGTGATTTTCTTTTCTATTTGGCAGTTCGTGCCGATGATTTTGGATATTAAGCCATTCATCCTTCCGAAGCCGAGTGATATTGTAGCTGCGGCAGTTAAGGATTGGCATCTATTATGGCCGGCTATGCAAATTACAATTTTTGAATCGGTGATTGGTTTTCTTTTAAGTGCGGTAGTGGGGATTGGAATTTCAGTCTTATTAGCCAGTTCAAGAGTACTGGAGATCAGCCTTTATCCTTACGCGGTTATTCTGCAAACGATTCCGATTATAGCGATTGCTCCGATTATTGTCATTTGGTTCGGTTCAGGCTTTAACTCGATTGTAATTATTTCGTTCTTAATTGGGTTCTTCCCAATTGTGTCAAATACACTAATGGGCTTAAATTCAGTTGATAAAAATATGGGTGATTTATTCAAATTGTACAACGCAAACAAATGGCAAACGATGATGAAGCTAAGAATACCTGCAGCGATGCCATTTATCATGTCAGGCTTGAAGGTTTCCTGTACTTTAGCAATTATCGGCTCCATCACGGGGGAATATATCGCTGGGATTGGCGGCGGTAAAGGTGGGCTTGGCTACGCCATTACGGTTGCTGCTGTTCAGTTGAAAACACCTTATTTATTCGCTTGTGCGATTGCAGGGGCGCTATTCGGTATCGTTTTTTACCTGATGGTTAGTATGATTAGTCGACTAGTATTGAAATCTTGGCATGAATCGGCAATGAAAGTAGAGAAATAAGCACCATTCAATGAGAACTTCCTAGTTTAGCAAACTTACAATATACGAGATTGGTTTAGAAGGAGAGAAGCAAAATGAAATCAATAAAAACGTTAACTTTTCTAGTTATGATGATGGCACTGCTCTTAGTTCTCGCTGCTTGTGGAGGGGAGGAAACGGGAGAAGAATCCACGGGAACCGAAACTGAAGCGAATAATGAAGCGGCAGATGCGGAGAATGAAAAACCTGCTGAAGCCACAGATGTTAAGCTTGTACTCAACTGGTTTGCAAAGGCGCAGCACGGTGGGGTTTACGCAGCGCAAGAAAATGGTTTGTTTGAGGAAAATGGACTAAATGTCACAATTGAGCCTGGTGGTCCTCAAGTTTCTTCTATTAACATGGTAGCGTCAGGAAATGCTGAATTCGGTCTTGCTCATGCTGACCAAATTGTAGTTGCCCGCAACGAAGGTATTGAATTAGTAGCGGTTGCTACGGCGATGCAGGGTAGTCCGCAGGCATTTATGTTCCACAAAGGCCATGGAATTGAAGATTTCGAGGATTTAAATGGACGTAAAGTTTATATTCAACCGGGTATCACGTATTGGGAATATTTAAAAACGCAATACGATTTAAGTGGGGTAGAAGAATTAGCTTATACTGGTCAGCATGTGAACTTCATTCCGGATGAAGAAGCAGTTACTCAAGCCTTCCTAACTTCTGAGCCGTATTTTATGGAATTGGAGGGTGTAGATGTAGAAACGAAATTAATAGCGGATGCAGGCTATGATCCATACAATGTGGTGTTATATGTAACAAAAGATTACCTGGAAGAAAATAAAGAAACGGTTCGTGCGTTCACAAAGGCATTTGTTGAAGGCTGGAATGTTTATAAAGATTCCTATGAAGACATTAATCAGATCATCCAAGAAGATAATCCGGATATCGAATTGGAGTCTTTAAAATTCGAAGCTGAATCGCAAGCTGATTTCGTTTATGGTATGGATGCTGCTGAACATGGGGTTGGCTATATGACAGAAGAACGTTGGGCAACGTTAATTCAACAGTTAAATGACTTAAAATTATTAGATGAAGTCTTTGATGCGAAGGATATTTTCACGAATGATTATCTACCGGAATAGTAAATAGAGAGTATGAGGCGTCCCGTTAATTGGCGGGCGTCTCTTTACATTTATTGGGTTGTCGGGTAACCTTTTAGATGAAATAACTGAATTTACGGAATTTTTATACAACTTAACTAAAACATTTTGGGATATTTGGTATTTCTACCGATGAAGCGAGATGTTTGTTTTTTTATACTGGAAAAAAGATATTTTCAAAGATTCGTATGATAAAACGACCAGAAGCGGGAGGGATTTTATGGAGGATAAAGCTTTTTTTGATCGGACATTGACTGTGCCAGCTAAAAAGAATGGAAAGTTAAATGGAATGACATTTGCGGTAAAGGATGTATTTGCGGTAAAGGGGCATCGAAATAGTGCTGGAAATCCTACTTGGTTTGAGACGCATGAAAAAGCCGAATCGACATCGCCGATAATCGAACGCTTATTAGAAAATGGTGCGAGCCTTCAGGGAATGACTCATACAGATGAACTGATGTATAGCCTAAATGGGGAAAATATTCATTATGGGACACCGCTCAATCCGGTGAACCCTGATTGTATTCCAGGCGGTTCTTCGAGTGGCTCTGCTTCTGCTGTGGCGAATGGATTGGTGAACTTCGCAATTGGTACGGATACGGGAGGTTCTGTGCGCGTCCCCTCAGCCTATTGTGGGCTGTTTGGCATTAGGCCGACTCATGGAGCAATCTCTATGGAAGGAGTTATTCCCTTAGCACCTAGCTTTGATACGGTAGGATGGATGGCGAAGGATATTGAAACGCTTGAAATGGTTGGAGAGGTGTTATTGCCAGACTCACCATCCGTTGAACTGGATGAACTTCATATAGAAGAAACAACATGGAGCTTAATGGAGAGCGAGGATCGCGAGTTATTAAAGTTTGCTATTCCACATGATCTCGAAATGGGAAGTATTAATTTTCAACATTTTGGTATAAGCGAGTGGCCCCAAGTTTTTAAATATATTCAAGGGATTGAAGCCTGGAGAGCCCATGGGCAGTGGATCGAAAAAGAAAATCCTGTTTTTTCTCCGGCAATTGGCGGCCGATTCAAGGATGCAAGTTTACTGGATGTAGCGGGCTATGAGGATGCGAAGAGGCAGCAAGCGATAATGACGGAGAATTTAGATCGAGTATTATTGGAGAATGTTGTATTGGTCATTCCGACAGTAGCTTCTGTGGCACCAATCAAACAGGCGCCTGCTGAATCAGTTGAAAAGATTCGTGCTATTACTATGCAAATGACCTGTATTGCTGGACTTGCCGGCTTGCCTCAGGTTACAGTTCCGATTTTCAGAATGGATGGCATGTCCCTAGGGCTGTCCTTTATTGCTAATAAGTATTATGACCTGCCTTTGCTTCGGTTTGTACGTCAGTATTTTGGAGGGGTTAACAATGAAACTGGCAACAATTAAGTATGAAAATATTGAACAACCGGTCTTGCTTTTAGAAAATGGGGCAGTTCTTATAAAAAGTATAAATGAGTATGCGAGTATAGAGCTTCCGCTTTCGTTATTCAAGTTAGTCGAGCTCGATACTGTGAATGAACTAAAACGAACGGTTTCGAAGTTTACAGAATCAGATTGGGAAGCGTTGCCAAAGCTTCCGATTGAAGGGTTATATTTCATTGCACCATACCGCAATCCACAATACATTTTCGGGGTAGGGATGAATTATGTGGAAAAGGCAATCGATCTACAAGCCAAGCAGATAGCAGATGCGCCCGTTTGTTTCATGAAACCGACATCTAGCTTGATCGGGATGAATGAAATGATTAATCTCCCGAGATTTTCCAAGGTAGTAACAGCTGAGGGAGAGTTGTGTTTGGTCATTGGGAAACCGTGTCATGAGGTAAGTCCGGAAGAAGCGTTGACTTATGTTAGTGGATATACAACGTCTTTGGATCTTACTGCAAAGGATATTCATGCTCAAAATCCAAGGTTTGTCCAAATGTCCAAAGTCTTTAAAACATTTTTTAGCTTTGGGCCACAAATACAACTATTAGAAGGAACTGAATCGTTATCGCAGATTGTTGTACAAAGTGTGCAAAATGGAGAGGTGCGCGCAGCTAACACTGTCAGCAATATGATGTACACACCGGCATTCATTGTATCTTACATATCGCAATTTGTTGCGTTGCAGCCAGGAGATTTGATTATGACTGGGACTCCTGGTTCGTTTGAAATAAATCGAGGGGATATTGCAGGCTGTCATATTACTAGTTTACTAAGTTTGGAGAATCAGGTTATTTAGGGGAATAAAAAGGGGGAAGGTCCATATGGTGAAGCAATACAGGGCGACAACAATGTCAACTAAGGGGATGGTGACAACACCACATTACTTAGCATCCCAAGCGGCGCTTTCAATTTTACAAAAGGGCGGTAATGCGATCGAAGCTGCGATTGCTGCGGCATCTACAATTGGTGTAGTGTATCCTCACATGAATGGAATCGGTGGAGATAATTTCTGGTTAATCTACAATGCGCAGTCAAAGAAATTGAAGGCAATTAACTCAAGTGGGCGTTCTGGAGAGAAAGCGACAATTGAATATTATCGATCAAAAGGCTTCGGAAAAATTCCTTCGCGCGGGTCCTTGGCTGCAAACACGGTACCAGGAGCTGTTGCCGGTTGGGGTGAGGCGTATAACTATGCGCAACAGGAAATGGGTGGTTCATTGTCTTGGGCGAGTTTACTGGAATCGGCGATTGGTTATGCAGAAGAGGGTTTCCCAGTTACGCCAAGTCAAGAGCATTGGACGACTGTTAATCTTGATGAAACAGATACTGAGTTCCGAGCATTGCAGCGTTTTGAAGAATTTACTAGAGTCTTTTTAAAGGATGGTAAACCTTACAAAGCTGGGGAAATTATGAAGCAGCAAGATCTAGCAAAGACGTTAAAATTGATTGCTGAAAAAGGTGCTGACTATCTCTATAACAGTGAGTTAACCGGCAAAATTGTAGAAGACTTACAAAATCATGGTGGTATACTAACTGTAGAGGATTTTAAACAGCATACAAGTGATTGGGTGGAGCCGATTTCCGTAAAGTATCGCGAATATACAGCGTACAACTTACCGCCGAATACGCAAGGAATGGCTTCGTTATCTATTTTAAATATCCTGAATCAAATCGATTTACAGCATATTAAAGAGGGTTCATCGACATATTATCACGTTCTCGTTGAAGCGATTAAGCATGCATTTGTTGACCGTGATCGCTATTTAACGGACCCTGCTTTCGTTCAAATTCCTTTAGATGAATTGTTGTGCGAAAAGCGTGGTTTGGAAATAGCTGAGAAAATAAAAGAACAGCACCTTGCCAACGAGCTGCAGCCCCTTGATGCGAAGGGGGATACGGTTTGGTTTGGTGTGGTTGATAAATACGGGAACGCGGTTTCATTCATTCAAAGTATTTATCATGAATTTGGTTCTGGTTTTATTCCAAAAGGGACAGGGATTGTTCTCCAAAATCGAGGGAGTTTCTTCTCTCTTGATGAAAACCATGTGAATGCGCTTGCGCCGCGAAAACGATCTTTCCATACATTGAATCCTGCTATGTTGGTAAAGGATGGGAAACCGGCTTTAGTTTATGGAACGATGGGTGGAGAAGGCCAGCCCCAAACGCAAGCAGCTCTTGTGACGCGGATTGTTGACTACGGGATGTCCGTGCAGGAAGCGATTGAAGCGCCAAGGTGGCTTTATGGTCGTACTTGGGGAGCGTCTTCGAATAGCTTGAAGGTTGAAAATCGAATTGCAGAAAATATTCGTGAGGAATTAGCGGCTTTAGGGCATGAATTAGAAGTGCTCGAAGATTTTACGGATACAATGGGTCATGCAGGGGCTATTTTGATAGATGAGAAAACGAATGTGAAATATGGCGGTGCGGACCCAAGAGGGGATGGAGTGGCAATTGGTTACTAAAAAAATTTCAGTTCCGTTTGAAGAGAAGGAGCTAATGGCAAAGCAAAAGGATATTTTCATCGCTTTCTTTCGTTCGGGAATTTTAGGTTTTGGTGGTGGACCTTCTACCATTCCGTTGGTGAAAAAAGAAGTAGTAGACATCTTTAAAATGATGGATGATGAAGATTTTTCAGATGTGCTTTCAATCGGAAATACATTACCTGGACCGATTGCAACGAAAATGGCGGGGTATATTGGCTACCGGGTCGGCGGTTGGTTAGGTCTGGTGACGGCGTTAATTGCCACAGTGTTGCCAACTGTTGTATTAATGATTGTCCTTCTTGCTTCCTTAAATGAGATAAAGGATTTCGATTTCGTAAAAGGAATGACCAATGGCGTTGTACCGATCGTGGCCGTGATGCTCGGGGTCCTAACGTGGGATTTCCTGAAGAAATCAAAAAAATCACTGGGCTGGAAAATTGGCTCGATTATTTTAGTTGCTTCGTTTTTAGCGATAATCTTACTTGGTATTCATCCGGGAATTGTGATTGCGGTTTTATTGATATTGGCTTTATCTCTCCCGATTAAAAAGGAGGGGGATGGAAAATGATGATCTATCTTCAAGTCTTTCTCGCTTTCTTCTACCCGGGGATTTTAGGATATGGCGGAGGTCCGTCTTCAATTCCTTTGATTGAGCATGAAGTGGTTGATAATTACGGCTGGATGACAACAAGTGAGTTTAGTGAAGTGCTGGCTTTAGGAAACGCGTTGCCGGGTCCGATTGCAACGAAAATGGCAGGCTTTATTGGCTATGAAGTAGCCGGTGTTCCAGGGGCGCTAGTGGCCTTGCTTGCAACGGTGGGGCCGTCTTTAGTGCTGATGCTAATCCTGTTGAACATTTTGTATCGCTATCGTAACTCTCCGCGAGTGAAACGTTTATCAAGCTTTGTCTTACCGGCAATCGCGATTCTGTTAGCAGACATGACGTTCGATTTCTTCAACACATCCTACGATGCAATCGGCTTGGTTGTAACGGTTGTATTGATGGTAGCGGCTTATTTTGCATTGGAGAGATTTAAGGTTCATCCGGCATTTGTCATTATGGCAGGGCTAGTCGTAGGCGGATTTTTCTTATAAAGTTTGAAGGTGAGTGAGGGTCGTTAACTTGTTCCTGGGAGCGGGAATAGGTTGGCGGCTTTTTTTGCTGTGGGAGAAGATTTGATAGAAGGGGCGATGAGATTTCGCGAGGTATAAATTGGAAGGAAGAGTGAGTCGCCCGTAAGGAGGGAGAAATCGCCCGTAAAAAGAAAGTAAAGCAACACCTCCACACACCCAATCCCATTACAAAAACCCCAAGCAACAAAGAGAGGGCTAAGTTGCTCAGGGTTTATCATATTGGAAATCCGCTGATTCATTTTGCGGGAATCTTGGGATTGCCTGTAAATTCAATGACATCGTATTCGAAGTAATCCTTTAAGATGGATGGTTTGATGTCTTGGAAGAGTTCATCGGCAATGGCCGTGACTAGCTTTGGAACAGCGTAGCGAATGCCGGATAGGGCAGATGCTGATACGCCGCAGCTAATTAAAGCCGAGTAGTTGAATGCAAACAGACCGTATAATGCCTCTTTTCCTTCTTCGCAATTCGGGACAAATGCAAAGCTTTTTGATAAGTAAGGGTGTGCATCGATTATCTCGTTTGAAATGTCTGGGCTCGCCTTATACACGTCGCGCCATCGGGTGATATATTGCTCGACTTGTTTTAATTCCGGACGTAAAGAAGGATCAGTAACTAGTCCGGTGCTAATAATTAAATAATCGAATGTAAATGTTTCGTGTGGCGTCCGTACAACTGCGCAACCTTCCGACTCGCTAACATCTAACCAAGGGGAATCGAGATGTACCTGGAAGCCTTCCCAAGCACTTGCTCGGTTGAATGTATCGTTCGTTGGCGGTTGGTTGAATTTGAAAAAGTGCAGCATGGCAGCATATTTTTCTTCATCATTTAATGAATGATATCGTTCGATGAGGCCGGATTGCTCAAGAATTCTCATAGGATTTACACGAACCATCTCTTTGCGTCGGATAAAGGTATGCACTTCTTTTGCGCCTGTTGATAGTGCAAAATTCGCGTTATCGAAAGCGGAAGCTCCGCCGCCAAGTATCCCAATTCGTTTTCCTTTTAAATCATCGAAATCGATGGCTTCCGATGTATGAGCAAAAAGAGACTTTGGTAAGTTGCTTTTAATAAAATCAGGGACATGCCATTCGCCTCCACCTTGAATACCAGTTGCAAGAACGACTTTGCGGGCTAGAATCGACTTTGATTTTGCTCCGTTCCCAGAAAGGTGGAGTCGATGTAAAGCATCATTGATTGGTTCGATTAAATCAACCTTTACTTCATTTTGAACAGGCAATTCCAGTACTTCGCGATACCAATTTAAGTAGTTCATCCATTCATTGCGAGGGATTTTATCAAGCTGATTCCAAGCTTCTTGGCCATGCTGTGCAATCCACCAAGATTGGAAAGTGAGAGAGGGGATGCCTAAATCGATGGAGGGCAGATGCTTTGGTGTTCGAAGTGTAACCATTCGAGCATAAGTAATCCAAGGACCTTCAATGCCGGCGGGATTTTCGTCTAAGATGGTGATATTCGTAATGCGTTCGCGGTTTAAACCGAATGCAGTACTTAAGCCGCTTTGTCCACCGCCGATAATGGCAACATCATAAACATGGCCTTCTGGATGTGAAGCTGGTTTGACCCACTCCACATTGAAGACAGGGTGGGCAATATATGAAAGGTCCTTTTTGACTTGTTCGTTTAACGCTTCTAAACTCATAGGGCACAACTCCTTTTATATTATGTAAGTATTTCTGATGTATATTTTATATATCAATCCTATCATTTGGAAAAAGAACTTTCTTTATAGGCATTGTTATTAATAAAGGGTATCTTTGTACTAAGTGACTAAAAATTAAGAAAATTAAAATTTGTTTTCGTAGCAAGGTGACAAAATTGTTAACGAGAACTAACTAAATCGTTCTCTTAGCTACCGCGGTAGATTTGATACCCCCACGGAGTGACCAATAACGGGACATGATAATGAGATGCGGATTCTGTCATGTTAAAGCGAATGGGCACTGTTGTTAAAAAGTTTGGAGTAGGGAGGGTGACGCTTTTTTCTTTATAGTAGTCTGCTACATGAAAAACAAGTTCGTAGGTTCCTTGTTTCCAGCTTTCATGCGTTACGATTTGCTCATCGCAGCGCCCATCTTTGTTTGTCACAACCGTTTTGATGAGTTCGAATAGTTCTCCATCTTGCTGGTGAAATACTTCTATTTTTACATTTTGAGCAGGTGTTCCGTGATGTAAATCCAATACATGTGTTGATAATGAGGGCATTTCTTATTCCTCCTAATTAAAATTTCACTCTTCTATTACTAGGTTTATTCACTGGATAATTTCTCGATAATTGCATCAAATCGTATCTTTGCAATTTTATAGATTTCGTTTAACGCAGTATTGAATTCTGCTTCACGAGAATTGTTTAATCGAACTTTCATTGCAGATAAAATATCGTTCTTGTCTTTTCCTGCCACTGCAATAATGAAAGGGAAGTCGAATTTCCCTATATAAGCTTTATTCGTTGTGGAAAATATCTCGAACTCTTCCGGCGATAAGGAATCCAGCCCGGCTCCACTTTGTTCGCGGACAGATGCCTCGCTCATTTTGATGCGTTTTCCAAGCTCGGGATGCTCTAAAATCAATGCAAGCTTCTTGTCGTAACTCGATTTTTCTACGATTTTTCGCATCACTTCGAATGTTTCATCGACCGACTGAAATGGCCTCTCCTTCAAGGCTTTTTCCGCAATCCAAGGAGAATGTTCGAAAATTTCACCGAAAAGCTCTATGAATTGCTCGTTGCTATACTTTTCAAGTTGTTCAATAACCAACATTAATTACCTCCTTGAGAGACAAGGGATGTCTCTGGTACTTTCACTTTTTCTTTTTTAGAATGCTTTAAAGATAAAACAAGATTTAAGAAGATCGCAGTTAAACTGCCTGTAATCAACCCATCCCCAACAAGCATTTTTAATGCGGCAGGCAGGCTGGAGAATAGCTCTGGCACAACGGTAGCCCCTAATCCAAGAGAGACGGAGCATGCAATGACAAGCAGGTTATTTTGATTCGTGAAATCAACTGTACTAAGCATTTTGATGCCGGAAGAAACAATCATGCCGAACATCACTACTGTTGCTCCTCCTAAAACCGCTGTCGGAATAAGGGTAGCTAGAGCGGCAATTTTAGGAATTAAGCCGAGGCAAACAAGAATTAGTCCTGCTGCAACCGTTACATTTTTTGATTTCACGCCAGACATTTGAACGAGCCCGACGTTTTGAGCGAAGGTATTGTAAGGGAAAGCATTGAAAATTCCTCCCAATAAAAAGGCGATTCCTTCTGCGCGGTAGCCTCTTTCCATATCCTTTGGCGATAGCTTTTGCTTTGTAATATCACTTAGCGCTAAAAATACCCCTGTGGACTCAATCATTACGACAATTCCGACGATCATCATGGTAATAATCGGACCGATTTCAAAGGTTGGTACACCAAAATAGAATGGTGCGGGTAAGTGGAACCAAGAAGCATTGCCGACTGTTGTAAAATCAATTGGATTTACAAAACCGTAAGAAATAGTTCCGGCAATAATCCCGATTAATACAGCAAGAGATTTTACGTAGCCTTTTCCAAAATACTGAACTAGTAAAATCACAAATAGGGTACCGATGGAAAAGATCAGATTCTCAAGTGAGCCGAAACCAGGACTGCTTGCACCGCCAGCCATGTTTTTAACCCCCGTTGGAATAAGGGATAAACCGATAATCATCACGACCGTTCCAGTAACGACTGGAGGAAAGAGTTTTAAAATTTTGCTGAAAAATTTTGCGCACAGGATGATGAACAGCCCGGCAGCAATGATGGCTCCGTAAATAGCGGTCATGCCGTAATTTGTGCCAATCGCAATCATTGGTGTCACGGCAACGAAGGAAGAGCCAAGTACCACGGGAAGGCCAATTCCGAAGAAACGATTTTTCCACATTTGTAATAGGGTCGCAATTCCGCAAGTTACCAAATCAATTGCGATTAAATAAGCGAGCTGGGTAGAATTTAAACCAATAGCACCGCCAACGAGAATGGGAACAAGCATTGCACCCGCATACATGGCTAAAACATGCTGTAATCCAAGTGAGGCGGCTTTTGGTTTACTTATTTGTTCGATCATATGATTCCCTCCAAATCCATCCGTAACTTTTTCTGACTACCGATGTAATTATTTATTACATAATAAAAAATATTCAGTTAATTGTCTTTGGACGAAATGGCTAATTAGTATAGAAACTTTTAGCTAATATAACCGAATTCATAATTAAGCATATTGTTCGATTAACAAATGGTTTCGGATGCGAAGGGCTAATCTGAGCTGGAGTGTTACTTCTGGATCCTTTAAGTCTTTTTGCAATAAGGAGCTGCATTTTTCTATGCGGTAGATTACGGTATTGCGATGTACGTAAAGCCTTTTTGCTGTTTCTGATATTTGGCAATGACATTCTAAATATTCATTTAGTGTTTCAAACAAAATCTTTTGTTCCTCATCGGACAATGAAGAAAATGCTTTGAAAACCATGCGGTGATAATTCGTTAAATCGGTTTGAGGAATCATTTGCAGCAGTTCGTTGATTTCTTTTTTCTTATAGAAGGAAATCAACTTTTTTCGATTACGAATTGTTAATACTGTGCTTTGCGCCTCTTTATAAGCGCGTTGAATCTCTGAGAAATTATGTGTTTGATTGCTTACGCCAAAAATCATATTCAGGTTGAAATATTGATGGATGGAAGCTTCTAATTCTGTAAATAGTTCTGTTAGAAATAACGTATAATCCGCGTTCGTATCTTGTAATTCGTATAAGAAAATCAATTCGTTATTTAATGTAAAAGAATGAATTGGGATGCGACTTGTCTGTAGGGCTTCCTCGCAAAATTTATGGATTTGCTCGATTGCGAAGTTTGGTTGATATGTATAGGAAGCTGCTTTTGTCGTTGCATGCCCGATAATACATAAATAAACTTGCTGATAGGGTAATGAAAGCTCTTGAGACATCGCCTTGAGTGCTATAGGGGAGTGTCCTTCGTCTTCTAATAAATCACGAAAATGCTGGTTCCTGATGTTGCGTTTTTGTTGTTGAAGAGCCTGTTCCTGCATGATTGCAAAGGATAAAACATTTATCGCCTGTTCGATTGTTAAACGAGAGATAATATCTTGTTCATCGATGGTACCTTTCATCATTAAATAACAATTTTTTTCAGAATTAATATTGATTGGATACAAAGATACTGTTTGACGGTCGGATACTATTGAAAACGTCCATGCTTTATTTGCTGAAGTATGGCTGATGTCATTACGCATCATTTTTTGAATTGAAACGAGTTCAGGTACATGCAGCTGAGCCGAATACATCGGACGCAAAAAGGGACTGATTAATTGAACCTCTTTCCCTATTAAAGAAGCTAGTTGACGTACTAGTCTTGGAATTCCTTGGCCATTTAAAATAAGCAGTGTAAATTGACGGTGGATATCCATGGCATGAGTTAGCAAAGAAGCTTCACTTTGTAAAATCTTTTCGGTCATTAAAAAATTGATTTGGCCTAAAGATAGATGCTCCGGTAACTCGATAAGAGGCAAATGTAATTGGTCGGCAAGGCTTAAAATATCTTGAGGGATTTCATGTAAAAAGCGATTCTTTTTAATGCCGATGCCGGCACAACCCTTCGCAGCCATTTCGCGAATGAGCTCCTGGAAGACATCGTGATTGTTCTGTAAGTGATAGGCTGTAGTGATAACCAGTTCGTTTTTCCGTAAGTATGGAATAAGATCCGGGGCATCCATCATTGTTATGGAACTGATTTCGCGACCTCTACTTTTTTCCCCGGCAACTAATGTAATAGGGGCCAATTCTTTTTGAGAAAGCATTTGTAGAATATTCACAATTAAACCCTCCTTTTTGCTATATGTTACAAAATCTAACACAAATTGCGAGAAAAAAATAGTATGTTATAAAAAGTTACATAAATTAGTTACAAAGTAAGGTTTTTTGTTTACATTAACCAAAATCGAAAAATTTTTTAACAAAATTGCTAATGAAGTGCCTTCTGGAATTTCTTTATACTAATTAAAAGGTTGAATATTCGGAAATCTAAAAGTTGCCGAATGACTATGGGAACGATTTTCAAAAGGAAGGTGGTGTGTCTCATGAGTGAACTTCAAGCGGCACAGGTTCGAGTGAGCGAAATTCAAGATTTGGTGGATTGGTTGGCATCATTTGGAGGAACGACTGAAGGTGGTGTCACAAGATTACTATATTCACCGGAGTGGGTACAGGCACAAGCCGCTTTAAAACAAAAAATGGATGACACAGGTTTTAGTACGTATTTCGATCAAGTTGGAAATCTATTTGGACGTATAAAAGGAACAGATGAAAGGAATGGCGTGATTCTGACAGGTTCACATATTGACACAGTCATCCAAGGCGGAAAATATGATGGAGCTTACGGTATACTGGCAAGCTATCTTGCTGTAAAAAGATTAGTAGAGAGGTTCGGTAAACCGAAGAATACCATTGAGGTGGTTTCTCTTTGTGAAGAAGAAGGAAGTCGCTTCCCACTCACTTACTGGGGTTCTAAAAATATTGTAGGCGATTATTCGCCAATGACAATAGAGGCTTTGAAAGATAAAGAAGGAATATCATTTAAGCAAGCGATGGGCGAAGCCGGTTTTCCATTTGATGAATATAAGACAAAAAAACGAGACGATATTCAGCATTTTATTGAAATCCATATCGAGCAAGGGTCTATTTTAGAGAAAAGTCAGCTGGATGTGGGTCTGGTCAGCCATATTGTAGGGCAAAAGCGATTGACGGTTACGTTAAACGGAGAAAGCAATCACGCTGGAACAACTCCTATGACAGAGAGGAAGGATGCGCTTGTATGTGCGGCGAATGCTATAAGTGGGTTAACCAAAATTGCAAAAGCTGAGTACCCTTCGTTGAGAGTCACAACGGGCCAAATCCTAGCAAAACCAAATGTTCCAAATGTTATCGCAGGAAATGTGAATTTTACTTTAGATATTCGTCACCATGAATCGGAAGTATTAGAAGCATTTTGCCAAAGAGCGATACAGCTGCTGCACCAACTTGCAAAAGAAAGCAGCATCGTAACTGATATTAATCTGTGGACGGATATTAGCCCGGTTCCATTGGACACGAAGCTGCATGAGGAATTAAACAAAAAGCTTGCTATAAAGGGTTTAAAACATACAACCATGGTAAGTGGGGCTGGTCATGATGCACAAGTGTTTGGTCAGCATCTCCCAACGACAATGCTTTTTGTCCCAAGTAAAAACGGAATAAGCCATTCACCGCTTGAATTTACGGAAAGTTTCCAGTTAGAAATCGGTGTCTCGGTTTTAATGGATTATTTATACGAGTTAGCATACTAAGGAGTGGAATGTGATGAACTATCAACAATTACAAACACCTTCAAGAACAATTATGACACCTGGTCCAGTAGAAGTAGATCCTCGTGTTTTACAGGCGATGAGTACCCCGATCTTGGGACAGTTCGATCCAGCCTTTACAAATATAATGAATGAAGTAATGGAGATGCTCGGAAAACTATTCCAAACAAAAAATAAATGGGCATTTCCAATAGATGGAACTTCCCGTTCTGGTAATGAAGCACTCCTTGCAAGTGTCATTGAGCCAGGAGATAAAGTATTGGTACCGATTTTTGGGCGCTTCGGTCATTTGCTTGTAGAGATTTGTGAGCGTTATGGGGCAGAAGTGTACACTTTAGAAACCGAGTGGGGAAGTGTATTTGAACAGCAGGTCATTATCGACAAGATGAAAGAAGTGCAGCCGAAAATTGTTGCTGTTGTTCATGGAGAGACTTCTACAGGTTGCATGCAAGGGTTAGATGCTATTGGTAAAGCGTGCCGTGAGCAAGATGTGCTGCTGATTGTCGATGCGGTTGCTTCTATTGGCGGCGTCAATATTCCGGTGGATGAATGGTGCATTGATGGCATCATTGGCGGGACACAGAAATGTTTATCGGTTCCAGCCGGGATGGCTCCGATTACGTACAATGATCGTGTTGAAGCTGTTATTCAAGGACGCAAGAAGATTGAGTATGGCATCGCAACGGAAGATGAATTTGGTGAAAAACGTACGAATATGATTCGCAGCAATTACTTTGATATCGCCATGATTCAAGATTACTGGGGACCACGTCGTTTAAATCACCATACTGAGGCCACATCCATGATTTATGCTTTGCGAGAAGGGTTGCGCCTTGTTCTGGAAGAAGGATTAGAACAGCGCTTTGCTCGTCACAGCTATCATGAAGGGGCGCTTATAAAAGGACTGGTAGCGATGGGGCTGGAAATTTTCGGAGATCCATCATGCAAGCTAACGCCAGTAACTTGTGTTGTCATTCCTGATGATGTTGATGGTGAAAATGTGCGTAAAGTGATGCTTGAGCAATTTGGTGTAGAAATTGCTTCATCATTCGGTCCATTACAAGGGAAAATTTGGCGTATTGGTACGATGGGCTATAGCTGCCGAAAAGAAAATATCTTCAAGGTGTTGCAAGCATTAGAGGCCGCTTTAATTCGCAACGGATTCGAACCGAAACGAGGCGAAGGAGTTCAGGCAGCACTTAATTATTATGAGGTTCCTTCATACATTGCAGTAAAGGAGGCGTAACCATTTGACACTTGATTACATTTTAAAAGGTGGAACAGTAGTTGAGCCCCATCAAGTAACTGTGAGTGATATTGCGGTCAAAGACGGGAAAATCGTTCAGATTGCTTCAGAGATTTTGGCCGAGGGTGTTCCCGCAGTGGAACTAGAAGGGAAAATTATTTTGCCGGGAGCAATCGATGCACATGTTCATTTTAACGAACCGGGCAATGTTGAATGGGAAGGGATCGAAACAGGGTCCAGAATGCTGGCAGCAGGTGGGGCAACACTTTATTTTGATATGCCGCTGAATAGTAATCCTCCAACGATTGACGTGCCTTCTCTTGAATTGAAGGAGCAGTTATCGGTTGAAAAGTCCGCCATCGATTATCGTTTTTGGGGCGGGCTTGTGCCAGAAAACATAAGCGAGTTAGAGAGTTTAGCAGAGCGCGGTGTAATTGGATTTAAG
This sequence comes from Lysinibacillus fusiformis, assembly GCA_030027265.1. GTDB lineage: Bacteria > Bacillota > Bacilli > Bacillales_A > Planococcaceae > Ureibacillus > Ureibacillus fusiformis_A. The sequence goes on from JASENG010000007.1 coordinate 119,046, forward strand.
GCCTTTATTTCAAATTCAGGCTTTGAGCCCTTTAAGTCTGTGGATAACCTTGCTTTACTGAATGGCATGAAGGAGATTAGCCGTCTCGGCAAGATATTAGCTTTGCATGCAGAAAGTGATGAAATGACGGAGCTTCTTGCAAGTCAAAAAATCGCAAACGGTCAGCTTGAACCGAAAGATTACTGTGAATCTCGCCCAATTATCGCTGAGGTAGAAGCTGTTCAAAGAGCACTGGCTTATGCTGAGGTTACGGGCTGTGCCTTGCATTTTGTTCATATTAGCAGCCCGGAAGCCGTTCATATCATTAATGGTGCTAAGGAGCGCGGATTGAATGTCACACTAGAAACTTGTGCACACTATTTGATATTTAATGATGAAGATTTTGAAGAACATGGCGTTCATGCAAAATGTGCACCGCCATTACGGGCCAAAAGTGTGCAACAGGAAATGATCGATCTGGTTGCGGAAGGGAAAATTGACTTCATAACATCAGATCATTCACCTTGTTCTCCTGAGTTGAAGGATTTAACGAAACGTAATTTCTTCGAGGCATGGGGCGGCATTAATGGTGGCCAATTTACGTTGCTGTCCGTTTTAGAGGTAGCAAAAGAAAAAGAGTTACCTTTAACAGTAGTAGCCAAGTTAACGGCAGAGGCACCAGCTTCTCGCTTTGATATTGAGGGCAAAGGCCGTATTGAAGTGGGGTATGATGCCGACTTCGCAATTATAGAGGAATCTCCTTATTTGGTAGCGAAGGAAACAATCTTTTCGAAGCATAAAGACTCTTTATATGAAAATCATAAATTTCCATATAAGATCGTTGCGACTTATTGCAAGGGGAAGCAGGTTTTTGCTGCCAGTGCGGATTTGTCACATAGTAAATAAGAATAAGAACCAATGCCGAATTTTTTTGGCGTTGGTTTTTAAAATTAGGGAAACTTTATAGGAGGAACCTTCTTAATTGCATTTATCCACAACCCGAATTCATCCTTTCATGAAATAAATATCAACTTTACCCACAAAACGAATAATTTCATCCACAAATGTTGACAAAATAACTGTTATCCACAGCTGAAGTATCGATTTTCCTCCTGTATTCAACAATTTCCAAATAAATTTTTATAAATATTTCCCGAGAAATGTCTTATTTTGCGTTTAAGGTAGGAAATTGTAAAAACCTTTGAATGATTAATGAAATAGAGGGGAAAGACATACCCTGACTTAAGGCATTTTTCATTGATGGGATTATAACGGATAAGTTAATTGGCAGGAACAAATTACTTGATCTTTAGTACCAATGAACGGCTGGAATTGTTAAAGCTTATTTGACAAGGGAAAGGGGCGATTGAATGGCGATTGTGATACCAACAATCCATTTAAAAGGTGGCGTAGCAAAAACAACGATGACTGTCGGACTTGCGGAAGTAATGGCTACTGAATTTAATAAGAAAGTGCTGCTTATCGATTTAGACCCACAAACCAATGCAACAGTAATGTTAATCGGGGATCGGAATTGGCAGGAGTTAAACAATAATGGCTATACACTGGCAACTCTTTTTGAAGAAGCACTGGATCCAGATGATACAAAATTTATACTCGATAAAACACTTCAGACAAATGTTTCTAACATTTCTTCGTGTAAAAAATTAGATTTACTTCCATCCAGCTTAGATTTGATTAACATTCAGGACGTTTTGGCGAAAATGCCGACAGGACCGTTTTATTCAGATAATCCAATCGAAATTTTAAAAAAAGCGATCCGTCCCATCAAATATAATTATGATTACATTTTAATTGACTGTCCTCCGAATATGGGGATTATCACTCTGAATGGGTTGCGTATTGCCAATGGCTATCTGATTCCAACAATTCCGGACGTCCTTTCTACATATGGAATTCCTTATGTTGTGGATCGTATTGATGAGTTTTCAAATAATATGGATATTAAAATTGAAGCATTGGGAATTGTAGTGACAAAATTCAAGGAGAACTCAAAAGTACATAAAACTACTTTAGGAAAGCTAAAAAAAGGAATGACACAACACGTCTTTAGCTCAATTTTTAAAGAGAGCAATCAAGTTGCTATGGCAGCTGATTTTAATAAACAATACGCTACCTTTAAACAAAAGTGGGATGAAGATGGGCAATATAATGCTTTCTATAATCTAGGAAAAGAAATAATAGAAAGATATGAAGGATAACATTATTCTCTTGAAAGTTTTTGCTTTATGATAAATTAAAATGGGGATTGCTGGACAAACTAATTGTAAACAGATAGAAAATGCATATCAAAAAGTATTTTCTATCTGTTTTAGATTCCAAGTAGGGAGGAAAGCTGTCATGCCAGAGGTAGAAGCGAACAACAAAAATTGTGATTCGAATACGAAAGGGGATGTTTGTGCAGTGGATAATCTACAAGCGAATCAGAACAAACAAACCCAATACAACAATGAGGAGTTTGCTTCTGAGATTCATTTAGATGTCAATATGGAAAATGATGAATCGAAAAATACATTTGGCAATCAAACTGATAAACGTAATCAACTTCCGGTGAGTGAACGCACGGCCTGGAATTAGATCGGTTTATAGGTGTTTGTGAAAAGCGTTCTAAATACTTGGGAATGCGGGACTAAAATGAGGGAACTCTTTAGTCCCGCAATTTATTTGTTTTAAAATAGTTATTACTATTGTACTATAATACTAAGCGCGAAAAAAATTAAGGAAGAAGCACTTAGTAATGAAAAATCGTAAAATAAGACTAATTTTAGTAATATCGGCTTTTTTATTAGTAGTTTTTAATGTTTTTAGTTTCTATGTGACAGATCAAAACTTAGAAACTACTGTTGAAGAAGCGGTTGCCAATCAAACCTTAGAAACAGCAAAGGCAGTCTCCACAAAAATAGATGTTGATACATATAAAAAATTTCTAAGTAATCCAGTGAAAAATGAATCTTATTGGCAGCTCAATAATGAATTGAATAATATCAGAGAAGACATAGGTGCATTATTTGTTTACATACTAAAAATTGATAATCCGAGGGTATCGCATACAATGATTGCAGGTTTACCTATTAGAGAACAAGCTTCTATTGAAGTAGGGACAATTTGCACGCTGCCGGAGGAACAAGTAAAACTTGCTTTTGAGGGGTCGCCTTATACATCGGATATTATCGATGATTCCCGTTATGGAAAGTATTTATCCGTTGGAACACCAATCCTGGATGAGAATAATGACATAATAGGTTTTCTTGCAATTGACATTAGTACGGATCAGATTAATGGCATAAATGAGAGCGTTCAAGAAAACAACATGATTATCTTTTTGATAAATTCCGTATTTCTCTTAATTGTGATAGTTTCATCTTATTCCCTTCAAAAATGGTATCAAAGGGAAGTTGCAAAAGAAGTGGAAAATACCGAGGACATCTATCAAGGAGAAATTCAAACTTTACTTAGTTCGGTTTCTTCCCTAAGACATGATTTTTCCAACCATATTCAAGTTATTCATGGACTCCTTACTATAGGAGAAGCAGAGAAGGCCAAACAATATGTAAACTCTCTATCCAGTGAGGTTCAGCTGATTGAGTCGATTAATGCGACAATCGAGCATCCGGGTCTGGCCATTCTGTTAAAATCGAAAAAACTTGCTGCTCAAAATCACCAAATTGCAATGGAAACAAAAGTGACACAGAATTCCTATCAGCAAATTAAAACAACAGATATGATTAAAATTCTTTCAAATCTAATAGATAATGCGATTGATGCAACGAGAGAGCTAACAGAACAGCCAAGAAGAATCTCCATTTTATGTGATGCAAACGAAAGTGAATATATCTTTGAGGTTGCCAATACAGGTCCTAAAGTGGTAAGCAATGAAGAAATATTTAAACAAGGTTTTTCAACAAAGGAACCTGAAGAGGGAAAAGTCCGAGGACAAGGATTGTTCATAGTTAGAGAGGTTGTAAGAAATTACAATGGTGAAATTTCAATTCACTCAACTGCTGAAAAGATAACAACAGCAAAGGTCGTCATACCAATTAAATAGTTGATTACTGCTCCCCATTAAAGATATTGGGGAGTTATTTTTGCGAAAATTCTAAAAACTGTCAAAATTTATATTTGAGGTGTTTTTAAATGAAATCTCAGTTTTTTATAGAAAAAATCGTCCAAATTACATTTTTGTGCATTTTTTGCTTCGAATGTTATCTTTAGGTCATTTGACATTGGAAAAGAATGGATTAAAATGGAATTAACTTCAAAGAACCTCTCGGTATTCCTCCTGGAAACTGCCCAATTCATTTTATATTTAGCACTTAAAATTAAATCAAAAGGAGTCGATCGCATGGTATCTATTATTTCCGGAACAACATGCCCTAGATGCAAATCGGAGGCTATCGTTCAGCTTGATTACAAAACAGGAGAACGTTATGTAGAATGTACTTATTGTCCTTATGAAAAAGAGGAACTAAATGTGATTGATGAGAGAAAAGAATTCAAGACAAACGATGATAAGGATTTTGATGTAGTTTGTATAGGGAAAAAAGACGGCACTGTCCAATACTCCGTTTATGAGCCGGAGAATGATCAAGAAGAAATAAATCGATTTAAAATAAATTTAGCGATGAGGGATACAGACATTTATAAGAGTTATTTGGTCAAGTATATTCATAAAAATAATGCATTTTATGTGACCTATGGGAAGATTCCCGAAAACTTTTTAGATATCTATAATGAACTTATTACAAACCCATAAACCTGCGAAAAAGAAGCTATTGCATAAAAAGGTGAAGGGAAGAGTTTATGGTTCATCAATCCAAATAATTACTAGAATAAAAACCTGCTCATAAAAATTGCAAATAGGATAAATCCATTTAAACACCCATACGTGAAGAATGCTTCTTACATAATCCTCAAGTCATCCGTCCATTATTTTTTCTAACTGACCATATTTCAATGGAAATTGAAAAATCAAACGAGAACCCCTACTAAAAGAAGACCAACCAAATTTAGTATTACAGCAGAATAATTAGAATTAGTAGTAATACCATCCGGAAGCATTGGAGTCAATTAGTTTGCTAAAGCAATCCATTTAGTAATCGAACAAAAGGATTAGCAAAAAAATTACTGGAGCTCTGATTAATAAGAAACTAAAAGAAGAGTGGGATCTTAAGTGAAGAGCTTGATCGTAACGGACATCGAACAACGATTACCAACGAAAAATCAGAAGGGTATGGAATCGAAAGCATTACCCGAACATAAAGCGGCCGTAAATATCAAAAACCCGTATTTAATGATGTAGGAAAATCTTTGTTACTAAAGAATTTACTAGGAGTGATGAGATGAAGTGGAATAATTCGATCTATATCAAATAAAACGATGACACTTTCCAATCTTGTTAGAAAATTAGACAATCTGGTATAATAATAGTAAGGAAATCGTAACTTAAGAGTGGCTGCTTGATGCTGCAACATCAAGCAGCCAAGTGAATAGCTGGTCCCTATAAGAGGATTGGCAATTTCAGGAGACTTAACCCATCTAGTGCTGCTGCACCGAGGATGGGTTATTTTTTATGGTTAAAAGATAGAACCGACACAATCAAGGCTGAAAAACCTACTGCAAACATGAGCGTTTCAGCAACTGTCATGGCATCACCACCTCTCTGGCGAAAAGAGCTTGGCCATCCTTCTTATAGTTCCTGCACTTTCACAACTAAATTATAGCACACATGTTCGTATTTTGAAGGGTACAAGGTTCGATTTTATAGAACATCCTAGAAAAGAAAATAGAAAAGAATATGTATTTGGATCAAAATAGATAGATATGGCAGGTTCGAAAAAGTACAACCGGATAAAATAATTCGCATATTTTAACACCTGATGCAAAAAATAAACGAAATGACAAAAGTGAGGGTGAATCTATGCGAAAACGTTTGTATCTATTATGTCTTATTTGCGCACTAACGATGGCAGCGTGTACGGATAACGGGGATGACACACCAGTAGAGGCAAAGGGAGACGTGAAAGAAGTAAAAACAAGCAATTCCGTGAAAAAAATTAATTCTTTACTCAAAGAAGTATAAGAATTCTCAAGCTTATAAATTACGATAAATTAGACTCTATCTCCCTCAGTGAAATATGTGCCAAATAAATGAAATCTATTATCCAAAATTACTATAAAATATGCTACATTTAAGGAAAAAAGTAAGTTGGTGAGGGGAAAACCGTGACTTCTCAATTAACAGCCTATATGACATTGTTTTGTACATCGGGGATTCTGAATTTATATTTGTGTTTTTATGTTTATTTTAAACGTCATCAATATGCAAATATACGATATTTCTTCGCGCTTAATTGCCTGAGTATCGCAATTTATTGTTTTGCGGCAGCCTTTGGACTAACTGCATCAAACATACAGGAAATTAAGTTCTGGACCGTCGTTCAATATATCGGGATGCCGTTTTCACCACCCCTGGGACTATTATTTATCATGCATTATTTAGGCATGAAAATTACGAAACGCCGCGTCATACTCTTTCTTACGATTCCTTTAATTAGTTTTATCATGGTGGCCACAAATGATTTTCATCATTTACATTATAAAGAGTTCACGGTTCACCCTGAATTAGGGGTACCCTACAGCATTATTGAAATAGGCGCTTGGTATTTGGTGCATGGCATGTATACCTTCGGCTGTATGTTTGCCGCTTTTTTATTAGTTATCCTTCGTTGGAAAGAAACAGCGAAAATGTATCGTCCTCAGATGCTTGCCTTAGCATTTGGTGAATTGATGCCTATGGTGACAGCTTTTATTTATTTAATCGGTGCAACACCTCCTGGCTTCGATCCAGTGCCCATGGTTCTTTGGCTTACATCGATTCTATATTTATGGGCCATTAGTACAACTCGATTATTTACAGTCATGCCCATTGCAAAGGATGCAATCTTTAACAGTATAAGTGATGGCGTTCTCGTTTTGGACGAAGAACATCATTTAATCGAATTTAATGAAGCGAGTAATCGTATGTTCCCACAATTAAGGAAAACGATGGTGGGACTGCATTTTAATGAAATATGGTTAGAAGTGACCGGCGGGTTTAATGAATTTCAGTTGGGCAATTTCGGCGCAGAGCGGGAATTGAAGCTTGAGATAGAGCTTTCAGAAAATATCTATCAGGTTCGTACATCCATATTAAAGCATGGGAATCTTAAAAAAGGATTTCTTATTATTTTAACGGAAATTACGGAGCTAAAAAGACTGCAATCCAAACTGGAGAAGCATGCTTATTTTGATGAACTCACTCAAATCTATAATCGCCGTGCCTTTTTTCAGCAATGTGAGCACAAATTATCACAATCTAAAGTAACTGAAACTCCTTTAACTGTCATCCTATTTGATATTGATTATTTTAAAAAAGTAAATGATACATATGGTCATTTGATTGGAGATCAATTATTAAAGCATGTGGCAAAAGTTTCGGAGGCACAAACACAGCTGGAAAAGGGTTCGCTTTTTGCTCGCTACGGCGGGGAGGAATTTGTTGTCGCTCTAGAAGGGAGAACAGCAAAAGAAGGCGTGATGGTTGCCAATCAGATTCGACAGGCAATCGAGTCTGGGCATTTGATTGTAGATAATTTGAATCTCTCGATTACAGCCAGCTTTGGTGTGGCCGAAAGCTCGAAAGATAAGCGCGAGACATTGACACAGCTGCTAAATAATGCAGATAAGGCCCTCTATGGAGCAAAAGAAGAAGGGCGTAATTGTGTACTTTTCTATTCAGAAGGAAAGCATTTACTTTTATAAACAATCAAAACCTAACATAGGGAGGAACCCTTCGTGTTAGGTTTTTTATTGCACGAAAACCTATGAAAAGGATGTCCTGCCTTCCTGAATCGTTCAACCTTCTATAAATCCAAAATATGTAAAATTTTAGGTGGGTGTATTAATTGTATAAATATGCTCAATATGGTAACATGAAAAATGTGGTAATTGTCAGAAAAATCCGTTTAATAAAGCTTTTTAGAGTGAAAACTAGCTATATTTATATAACGGATAATGGAAGTCAGCAGTTCACCACCCAAATTCCCACTAGGTTTGGTATAAATTTAAAAAAGAATAGTAAATTGTTAAGTGAATGTTAAATAAAGGGAATATCATTTACTTACTACTTTTTGAATACTAGACTAGTAATAGGGATATGAAATTTTTAGAATTTTAAATATGTAATTATTCGTACATACTGATTTAGCGAAATTTAAAATGCTATTTTGCTGCCTGAAGGAGGAATACAGCTCATGACGATAAACTTGCAAAAAGGTCAACGGATTGATTTAACAAAAGGTAAGTCTGATTTGAATCGTATAATGGTTGGATTAGGATGGGATCCGGTAGGGAAAACAGGCGGATTTGGGTTCTTTAAATCCTCTGCACCAGATATTGATTGTGATGCATCTGTAATTATGCTACAAAATGACCGTTTTACAAATAAGAAAGATCTCATATACTTTGGTAACAAAAGCAGCAGCGGTGGATCGGTTGTTCACTCTGGCGATAATTTAACAGGTGAAGGCGATGGCGATGACGAAGTAATTATGGTGGATTTAAAAAATATCCCAACCCAATATAATAAATTGGTTTTCGTCGTTAATATTTACGACTGTGAAAGACGAAAACAAGATTTTGGCATGATCCAAAATGCTTATATTCGAGTGGTTAATCCACAAACCAATGAAGAAATTATTAGATATAACCTATCTGATAACTATTCTGGCCAAACAACATTAATAACAGGTGAAATTTATCGCCACGGCGATGAATGGAAGTTTGCTGCTATCGGAACTGGGACTACAGATCCAGGTCTGTCGGCAATCTGTAACCGTTATGTATAAGTATTCTATAAATTAAAAAATAATCAATTACTAGGAGGATTTCAAATGGTAGTTTCTCTTGCAAAAGGTCAAAAGGTCGATTTAACTAAAACAAACCCAGGATTATCCAAAATAACTGTCGGGCTAGGTTGGGATACAAATAAATACGATGGCGGACATGATTTCGACTTGGACTCATCTGTATTTTTATTAGACGCAACTGGTAAAGTATCTGGTCCTCAAGACTTTATCTTCTATAACCAAACGACAGGCGGAAATGGTTCAGTAGTCCATTCTGGCGATAACTTGACTGGTGATGGAGATGGTGATGATGAGCAAGTGAATATCTCGCTTAAAGACATCCCGGAAAGCGTACAAAAAGTAACGTTTACAGTTACAATTCATGATGCTGAGGCAAGAACTCAAAACTTCGGTATGGTTTCAAATGCATTTATTCGTGTGGTAAACGAAGAAACAAATGAAGAAATCATTCGATATGACTTGGGTGAGGACTTCAGTATCGAAACAGCAGTTGTAGTTGGAGAACTATACCGTCATAATGGCGAATGGAAATTCAGTGCAATTGGTTCGGGTTACCAAGGTGGATTAGCAGCATTATGCAATGACTTTGGTTTACAAGTAGGTTAACGATTAGCAGGAGGTAGCACAGTGACTTGTTCATGAGGTTGCTGTGTTGCTTTTGGTCTAATTAATTGAATATTCTTACGTTAGGAGGATGTTGAATATGGCAATTCAATTAAGTAAAGGTCAGCGTATTGATCTAACCAAGAATGACCCATCGCTGCAACGAATTATTATTGGTCTTGGCTGGGATATAAAACAATTTGATGGTGGTCAAGATTACGACTTGGATGCCTCTGCCTTTCTTTTAGATGCGAGTGGAAAATGCAGAAATGAATTAGACTTTATTTTCTATAATAATCTTCGCAGCGTTGACGGTTCAGTTACACATACAGGGGATAACCGAACTGGAGAAGGTGATGGAGATGACGAACAGATTAAAATTGACCTTTCAAAAGTTCCTCAAGATGTACAAAAAATTGCCATTACTGTAACGATTCACGATGCAGAGGTCCGTCACCAAAACTTCGGTCAGGTAGCAAATGCATTTGTTCGTTTAGTGAATGAAGATACGGGCGCAGAAGTGTTGCGTTACGACTTAGGCGAAGACTTCAGTATTGAAACGGCCGTTGTTTTCTGTGAAGTTTACAAGCACGGCAATGATTGGAAATTCAATGCTGTTGGTTCAGGCTACCAGGGTGGATTGCAGGCTTTAGTAAATGCTTATGGACTAAATGCATAAAACTCTATCAAAAAGAATTTAATAGTAAGAGATATTATGTAAAGCGAGAGGAATACGACTTTGGAAATTATAGATCAAATATTAAGCACCTATGCCCTGTTTTTTGACTGGGCACATTGGGGAGAAGTTTTAACCGACCCTGTATCATGGGGACTAATCGGTTCGCTGGTTGTTATCGAAGGTTTGTTATCTGCAGATAATGCCCTCGTTTTAGCCGTATTAGTAAAACACCTTCCTGAAAAGCAAAGAAGGAAAGCACTGATGTATGGTATGTTCGGTGCATACTTTTTCCGTTTCATCTTCATCGGGATTGGTGTATACCTCATTAAATTCTGGTTTATTAAAGTATTGGGTGCCCTTTATTTAGGGTGGCTTGTATACTCTCATTTCAGAAAAAAAGGTGGAGATGAAGAGGACGATGCAAAAGAATTTAAAAAGGATTCTTTATTAGTTCGAATCTTTGGTACGTTCTGGGCAACTGTTATCTCCGTTGAACTTATGGATATTGCCTTCTCGGTCGATTCCATTCTTGCTGCATTCGCCATTTCAGATCAAGTTTGGGTGCTATTGGTAGGTGGAGTTTTAGGAATTATCATGATGCGTACCGTTGCAGGGATTTTCCTTACTCTAATTGAAAAAGTCCCTGAATTAGAAAATACAGCCTTCATTTTAATCGGAATTATTTCATTGAAAATGTTAGCTAGTGTGTTTGGATTCCATTTAGAACACTGGCTATTCTTCATCATTTTAATCTTAGCCTTCGCCATTACGTTTGTTATTCACTTTATGAACAAGAAAAAGTTAGCGGAGTAATCTGCTGATTTTCATCAATGGGTCAAGCTACTGCTCCAAGCGGTAGCTTTTCTTTAACGGATAGTAGATTATAAATGCTCAATGATATCTGCATAAGAATACATCAACTCGGCCAATTTGGGTCGAGTTGTGTTTTTATAATACAGAAGTTTGGGGGAATGGGATGAAACACTTTAATTTTGAAACACCAGAAAGATTGGAGAAAATCTTTTATAAACAACCAGAATCCTTCACAAAGTACTCAGAAAAAGAAGTCCTTTCATACATGGTGGGTGCAACTCTCTATATGCCGGCGACCAAGGAAAGTATAGCTCAGGATGTTATTACGAAGAAATTTAAAGAACTGGTATCCATGGTCATAGATTTAGAGGATGCAGTTGGGGATAATCAGCTGGAAGAAGCAGAGGAGCTATTGGTAAAGCATCTTGAAACAATCTATTTTGCTTTGGAAAACCATATTATCACAATTGAGGATTTACCTCTGATTTTTGTAAGGGTACGAACTCCTGAACAACTCAAACGAATGAATTCAAAAATAGGAATCTTCCATAAAGTGCTGACTGGATATGTTTTTCCGAAGTTTTCTCATAAAAACGGAAGAGAATTCTTGGAAATTATTGATGCCATCAACACCGAGGATACAGTTCTCTATGCGATGCCAATCCTGGAATCCACGGAATTTATCTATAAAGAAGATCGATTGGACTCCTTGTTAAAAACAAAGGAAATCATAGATGAATACAGCAAGTATATTTTAAATATACGAGTGGGCTGTACAGATTTTTGTGGATTATATGGAATTAGAAGAAACGTAGATACAACTATCTATGATGTATCTATTATTCGAGATTGTTTAGCCAATATTTTAAATGTATTCAATAGACAAAACGATGGCTATGTTATTTCGGGTCCGGTTTGGGAGTATTTTTCAAAAGAGGAACGGATTTTAAAACCCCAGCTTCGTGTAAGCCCCTTTGAATTTAGAGGGAACACAGGTGTTAAGAAACGGAAGGAATTATTAAACGAATTCCTGGATGGACTTATTAATGAAGTTATTTTAGATAAATTAAACGGCATTGTTGGAAAAACGATTATTCATCCAACACATATTAAACCGGTGCATGCTTTATATACAGTTACCCACGAAGAGTATATGGATGCAATGAGCATTATTAATAATGCGGAAGGCAATGTGGGTGTTTTAAAAAGCCAGTACCAAAACAAGATGAACGAAGTAAAGCCCCATTATTATTGGGCAAAACGCATTTTACTGAGAGCCAAAGCGTTTGGTGTCTATAATGAGCACCAGGATTATACAAGTCTTTTAATAGAAGATGTAAAAGTGAATAGATAAGGAGAGATGATTCTGAAACCTGTTGAAATCAAAGAAGTTTATCATGTATTAAATGATTTGACTGTCGAAGTGGAAGTGATGAATAATCCATATGAGTTTGAGCTTGGACAGTTATTTCAAATGGCAGCAAGAATCAATAAAAACCGAAGCTTCTTGTTCGTTAGCAAGGTTTTAGGAAAACATCTTGCCGTCAACCCTAAAATACCATTGCTGGTGGGTAGTTTACTAGCAATGCGCTATTTAGATATCGTGCATGGCGTTCGTGATTCAAGAGCGCCAAAAATCGCAGAAGCAATTCAAAAAAATGAAGGAATCGATGAGGTATGGAGCTCACTTCAAAATAATCCGATCGAGCTCCCGAAGGCCACTACTTTTATCGGCTTTGCCGAGACTGCAACTGCTCTGGGGCATGCGGTGTTTAGTGCTTTTAAAGAAAACGCGAAGTACATCCATACAACAAGGGAACAAATTGATAATCTATGTTCCATTATCAATTTTGAGGAAGAGCATTCACATGCAACGAGTCATCGAGTATATGCGTCAGATTCGGAATTCTTCCAGGATACCAGTGAGGTGGTTCTCGTGGATGATGAAGTGACCACTGGCAAAACAGCCATCAACATCATCCGGACGATTAAAGCGGAGTATCCTTTCAAAAAGGAGTTTACAGTTGTATCGATTTTAGATTGGCGAACTCCGGAATACCGTCAGCGCTACCATCAATTAGAGGAAGAGCTTAATATTACGATTCACACAATTGCCTTGATCGACGGGGTTGTTTCGATTAGCGGATCACCTGCAATTCAAGAAAATGAAAGTAAACAAGCGGACATATTCGAGTCGGAATTGTCGTACTTGCCTGTTCAACATCTTTTATCATCAGATAGCCTTCAACAAAGCTCTTCAACAAGTGTCAATGGCATTCCCAATAAATCGAGTTATCTACAGATGACAGGAAGATTTGGACTTTCCATTGAAAAGGAAAAAGAGCTTTCAAGTCAAATCCAAGCAGTAGCAAGCTACATCCATGAGCAAAGACGTGTATGCAAAGGAAAAACATTAGTCATTGGTACGGGTGAATTTATGTATGTGCCTATGCAAATTGCTTCTCACATGGGGGAGAGTGTTTATTTCCAATCATCTACTCGCAGTCCAATCTACCATTCTAGTTTGAATGACTATACAATTCAGCAAAAGTTTATATTTGATAGTCCCGAAAACCAAGGGGTCACAAACTATCTATACAATATTGAAGAGAATCAATATGATGAGGTGTTTATCATATTTGAGAGAATGTCTTCGTTGGATGCGGCCAGCCCGCTAATAAAAGAGTTAAGTAAAGTAAAAATCCCTTATATTCATATAGTGAATATGACAGAAATCGTCGAGTAAAGGAGCAAACGCTGGAGAAACTACAAAAGCATGGAGGGTGAATGTATGAATAAACCAATTGTGAAACCGGATAAAATGGGAAGCTACCGTGAAGAGGATGTCATTTTTTTATTACGGGATATAAGCAATTTTGAGATTGAGAGAAAGTCTGAAGAAAGAGAAAAACTGATCCAATCGGGTACACATTATTCGGAAATGCTGCCTGTAGAATATCAACCAACAGATGAATATTTAAACTTATTTCATAATACGCTAGAGCAGTACTCAAAACGCGTGGCCATCGCGGTTGGGGTAGTTGCCGAGCAAATTAAGGAAAAAAATGGTTTGGAGAATCTGGTACTTGTGAGCTTGGCAAGAGCTGGAACACCAATAGGAATCTTAATCAAAAGGTATTTATCTTTTAAATACCAAGTGGAAGTTCCACATTATTCCATCTCAATTATTCGCGGTAGAGGGATTGATGAAACGGCAATCGATTATATTTTTGACCAGCATCAAGATGCCAAAATTCAATTTGTGGATGGCTGGACTGGGAAGGGTGCTATTACCTACGAGTTAGATGAGGCATGTAAAGCATACAATGACACGCATGACAATCATTTGGATTCTTCCTTAAGTGTGTTGGCGGACCCAGGCCATTGTGTAAGTATTTACGGTACGCGCGATGACTTTTTAATTCCGTCTGCCTGCTTGAATTCCACAGTTTCGGGTTTGGTCAGCCGTACGGTATTGAACTACGAATTCATGGAAGAAGGAGATTTCCACGGAGCGAAGTTTTATAAAGAATTAATGGATGCCGATGTATCTAATCTTTATGTGGACACCTTAACAAATGAATTCGAGCACGTGCAAAACGAGGTAGAAGAAAAACTGGAGGAACTAGAGAAAGAGGATCCAACGCCTTCATGGAAAGGCATGAAATCCGTTGAAGTGATTCAGGAACTGTTCGAGATCAATAATACGCATTTCATCAAACCGGGAGTTGGGGAAACAACGCGTGTGCTGCTGCGCCGTGTTCCATGGAAAATCCTTGTGAATCCTGAGCATTCCAATGATTTAACACATATCTTGATGTTGGCCAAGGAACGGAATGTGCCAATAGAAGAATTTACGGACATGTCGTATTCGTGTTGCGGAATAATTAAAGAATTATAAGGAGGATTATCTTGATACTATTCACATCTGATCTGGATCGTACTTTAATTTATTCGAATACGATGATGCAGACATATCCGGTGGCTGGGGACGTAATTCCAGTTGAACATAAAGAGGATTTGGTGATTTCTTATATGTCCCGGGATTCGATTGATTTGCTAAAAGAATTCAGCAAGGAGCATCTTTTTGTACCCGTTACAACGAGAGCGGTCTATCAATATGAAAGAATCCATGCGATTGCTCGAGACATTAATCCGAAATATGCGATTACGAGTAATGGGGGCACGATTCTAATTGATGGCAAGTCCGATTTAGCATGGAGTAAAACGGTGCAAACCCGATTAGCAGACCAGTCGGGGGCAAAGGAAGAAATGCTGCGGGTGTTTTCGAAGATCCGTCACGAGTCATGGGTGCTGAGAGAATTCTATATCGATGATTTGTTCTTTATGTTCCATGTAAACAGGGAGCTGGTACCTCGCGGGGAGCTCGCGGAATTCCAGAAGGAGCTTGCGACAATCGGCTGGAGCATCTTCCTTCATGGAAAAAAGTTATATGTACTGCCGACTTGTTTAAATAAAGCTTATGCCGTGCAATATTTGCAAAACCTTGTGGATTTTGATCTCCATGTTGCAGCAGGGGATTCGATGATGGACTACGAAATGATTATTGAAGCTGATTATGGCTATAGTCCGACACATGGAGAGCTCTATGAAATGCTGCCAACCGACGAGAAGGTAAAATGGCTAAATGGCATGGGGGCTAGCTCAACAGAGGAAATGCTTCGTAATATTTTGGAGCTGAACGTGGTGAAATAGCTTTACCTTTTAGAGATGCGCGGCTTACTATGTAGGTTGTCGTAAAGTTTAATGCCGCAACGGACTGGATAAGCTGGAGTTGTCGGCAAGCTTGAGGAACAAAGAAAAATGCAAGTACCTATAAAAAATGGGAGGCTACATTTAAATGGTGAATTTAAATAAAATCGAGTTAAAGAAAAAGGGACAATCCATCAATTTGACGAAGAATAATCAAGCGATTGGTGAAATTTTGGTCAATTTAAATTGGAATCAGCAAAATACTGGCAAAAAATCAGGCGGATTTCTTTCTTCATTGTTAGGGAAGTCCAATAATGTTGATCTTGATTTAGGCTGTTTATACGAATTGAAAAATGGTGAAAAAGGATGCGTTCAAGCTTTAGGGAATGCTTTTGGCTCCTATCAAAGCTATCCATATATTCAATTGGATGCAGATGATCGTACAGGTTCAGCGACTGGTGGAGAAAACCTGCGAATTAATGGCAGCAAAATTACCGAAATTAAACGTGTTTTGGTCTATGCCTTTATTTACGAAGGGGTAGCCAATTGGTCTCAAGCAGATGGAATTGTAACCTTAAAATACCCAGCTGGCCCGGATATTGAAGTGAAACTGGATGAGCACAAAAATGGGCAAATCATGTGTGCTATCGCCATGATTGAAAATGTAAGTGACGAGACATTCAAAGTGGAACGTCTTGTGGAATACTTCAATGGTCACCAAAATATGGACAAAGCCTATAATTGGGGCATGAATTGGGTGGCCGGCCGGAAGTAATGGCAGGAAAGCCTAGAATAAGCAGCAGCCGACTCATTTAGTGTTTATGAGTCGGCTGTTTTTTATTTAAAAAGGAAATTCGCATAAAAAACATCAACTCGACCCATTTTGTGCCGAGTTGTGTTTTTCTAAGACTGAATAAACATCTGAACCCAAGCGCCGTTATAATACCCAACACCAACCGCGTTGTATTGGCCGTTTAAAATATTGGCTTTATGTCCAGCAGAGTTCATCCATGAATTCATAACTTCTTGCGGCGATTTTTGTCCTTTTGCGATGTTTTCACCTGCAGCTCTGTAAGTAACACCGAAAGTTTTCAACATATCAAAAGGACTGCCATAGTTCGGACTCGTATGGCTGAAATAATTGCTGTTGATCATATCCATCGCTTTCTTTTCAGCTACGTTTTTCACATCAGCTCGATGTTGGACGGCTCCTAATCCAGCTTTTTGTCTTTCGATATTTACTAAGCGAACGACTTCTTCCTCAAAGCTTGATGCAGCCTTAGCAGTATCCTTTAAGCGAATAGATGAACCGACCTGCATATTGAGTGGGTCAACGTTAGGGTTCAGTCTCATTAATTCCTTATAATCCAGGCCATATCTTTGCGCAATATACCAGAAGGAATCCCCTTTAGATACCTTATAATATTCGAAAGGCGGCTCCTTGAAGGTTTGAATCGCTGCGTGTGCAGAGAAATTAAATGAAAACAGGAATAACGCACAAAATAAAAGTACACTTACTGATTTTTTTAACACTTTGAACACCTCCTTTGACTGCTCTTATTTTTGATTTTGTATAGTCTTTTTATACGGCACATAATTGTTATTTGTTAGGTGAAAAGCCATAAAATAAAGGGTACGAAGATGTGAAGAAATTTCATTGAGCCAGTAGATGAACGTATTTAATAAGAGGGGAAAAAGTAATAAGGAAAATAAAGGTCTTGAGTGAGATTCAAAAAATCTGGCCTCTTCAAAATCGTTAGGAAAAAATACAATAAATATTAAAACCTACACATATTAAGAATGCCCAATAAACGTTAAGCTTACAAAATTAAAACCCTGTTAAGCCTGAGCTTAACAAGGTTTTGCTTGTCTTTTCTTATTTCAATATCCCTTTTTCCTTTGCTTCTTGAAGCCAGGAGGGGAATTCATCTAATAGATTTTCATATAATTGTTCATCGGATACTTTTTCGATGTCCTCAAAGTGGAAGAAATTTGCATTGTCGATAAAGCGGCCTTCCATTGTATCCAGCTTGCGCAAGACATCGAAATTCGAATCGCCAATGCCGACGAATTGCCAGAAAATCGGCTTCGTAGAGGATTCCACAATGAATTTTTTGATGCCTGGTTTACAGCCGCCATCATTGATGAAGATAAGGAATACAGGCTCATCACTTGTTTCTTCAACAGTGTATTTTTTAATGACATCGGCCATGACTAGTGGTTCGTCGTTTCGTCCGAATTTATGGATTCCATCATTATTTAAGATATTTTTTTCGACATAGCCCAGTAAGTTGTGCTCCGTTACTTCTGGGAGGCGAGAGAACTCATTATCGTAAACCCAGAGATCCAGCGCACCATCATCATCAAATTGAGAGGCCACGGCCGCGATTCGTTCCACAGCTTCCTGAACTTCTCCGATTTTGTACAAGCGCCTCATCGAACCGGAAATGTCCAACACGAGACCGACTTTTGCGCGGACACCAGTTAGTTTTTTCTTTGTAAGTACCACTTTTACTTTGTCTTTTCTTAAAGAAATCGTCGACATAGTGTTCCTCCTCATTGCTGCATTTTTTAGTGAAATTATAGAATTTCGCTTTGGGGGTAACTTTTAAAATTAATAAATTTCATATCTAGCTACAGCGCCCAGCCCCTCGAGGTCGCTTCGGTACCTTCCCCGTGTGTCAAGCACACTCATCATTAGGTCCCTCCAGCGCTTGTCGGGGCTAAGCAGGGCGCTTGCGCTCTTGTTCGTGTGTTTCGTAGGTTCAATAAATATTACTGAATTAACCCTTTTTGTGAAGCGCACTTCACCCAGCCAGGGTATTCGGTCATTAACAAATCATAAAGTTCAGTGTCTGAAACCTCTAACGGGTCTTCCACACTAAAGAAATTGGCGTTATCGAGATAGCGCCCGCTTAAATTATCCAGTTGCTCCAGGAAGGTAAAATCAGATTGGACGAGGCTGCTGAAAAATCCACCTTTCTTTTTGGCGCTTTTATTGGACTTTCCAATCGCCATGAACTGCCAGAAAATCGGTTCATACGATGAATGCTGAATATGGCTTGTCGCATCGGATTTATCGAAAGGGGCACCATCTGTCACAAACATTACATAGACAGGTGACTTTTGTGCATATGGTTTATCGCGCTTGCCACCATGGCCAAAATAATGTTTTCGGAGACTTTTCATGGCTTTGCCGTAGTACGTGCTGCCTTCCAAAGGATATTGTTTTATAAGACGATCCACGGAGCCATTAAAGTTATCAATCGTTATTTCTCCTGCGTCATGGGCATTTTTTCCGAATAAAAATACATCTATGGAGCCGTCATCATCAAAGCGTGTACCTAAAGCTAAAATTCGCTCCACAAATTCTTGAATTTTGCCGGTACGGTACATTTTTGACATAGATCCGGATATATCCAGACAAAGCGCGACCTTGGCATTATGATTTTGCAGTCCGACCTTTTCCAATGAGATTTTGGCTTTCTTTGAAAGATCCAATAACTTTGGTGCCTTTTGCTCCATTTTTTTCTCCAGCAATATTTTTTTATCTGATACAGGGGGTGCTGGAGCTGGAGCAGCTTCCGCCACCGGGGCAGGAGCTTGTTCCTCCGCGGCTGTACCGCCAAAGCTTGATAACAAAGCGGCAAGTCCACCGTCAAAGCCGCTCCCGACTGATGAAACCTTCCAAAGGGAGTTATAATGATAAATTTCTGTTATAATAACAGCTTTTTCGTTTTTAAAGTCGTTCCCGTTAAAGGAGTAGTCAAGCAGGTTTTGAGTTCCTGCCTTTATCTTAAGGAAACCGTTCTGAATCATCCCCATTGTTCCGTTTCCATCGATTGTTGCTGTAAAGACGAGGTACTGGATGGAGCTGGGGATTTTTGCTAAGTCGATATGAAAAGTTCCGCTGCCATTGCCAAGGTTCTGGAATTGTATTTCATGGGAAGGGGAATGTAATTGATTGTAAAAAATCATGTAGCGATCGTCTGTAAGTTGTTTCTTCTGATCTAAACCAAAACAGGTAATATCAATATCAAAACTAGATGATACATTCACTTCTACCTCTAATTGAGTGGCAGAAGTATAATCCGATACATTTACTTTTTCGCCGCGAATTAAAGTTTTCATAGGCCCTCCATTTCAATATGAACTAAGATCGTATCCACTATATCCAATATGAAGAAATTGCAGGTTTTATACATAAGGTTTTAGGGAAGATAAGTTTTAAGAAGTAGTGATTAATAGAATCTGTTCCGTCAACCAAATGCACAGAATTACATGTATAATTTTACCAAAAAATCATTATGATTAGGAGGTTTATATGAAAAAGTTTTTAACTATATTCGTTTGTATTTCATGTCTTTTCACTGTTATTCAACCCAATGCAATCGCAGCTGAGACCCCCACTAATAAGATGCCAAATCAAACGGCAGCGAGCTTTCCGGATGTGAGACCTCATCACTTTGCCTACGAAGCAGTAAAATGGGCGAAAAAAGAGGGAATCGTGCAAGGCTACGAAAATGGGGAATTTGGACCGAATAATCATGTCACCGAAGCACAATTTGCCATTATGCTAAAAAATTTCTTTAATATCAAAACGGTCAATAAACGACTTCCTATGGAGCATTTTGCAGATGATGTGTATGATTCATTAGCTGTCTATGGGGTTCCGCTTAACGGATATATCGATCATTCTATTAGAAATCAGCCGATAAAACGGGGGTTAGTGGCACAAAGCCTAGTCTATTTAGGTCATGATAGCTTGGATTTGGAAAACTCGATTCAATTTTTGCTGGATGAAAAAATTTCAACCGGTCAAAATACAGACGAAAAAGATAATGTATTGAAATTATTTGGCTATGAGAATAACTTGACTCGAGCACAAGCTGTGACATTTTTATATAGAATGAACTTTAATCATTTTAATGAGATAAGTGAAAGTGCTTTAACGACCTATCAAAAGGAAAAGAGCCACTCGATAGAGGAACTGGCTGAAAAGGCTGAAGCAAAAATTGATGGCGATTTAAAGGTTGTTGCAGAGAATGAAGCAAAAAAAATCGTGAATGAGTTGCTTACAGGAATTGTTGGTACTTTCGATCGATTAGGGGAAAAGCATCAATGGTCCTTTGAGAATCATCCTGATTTTGCAATTTTAAGACCCGAATTATTAAAGTATGCTTCTCAAAATTTTACTGATGGCTTCTTGAAGGAAGTAAAAGATGAATTTTATTGCTCATGTGACGTACCGCCGTATCCCGATACGGATTTAGATATTCGTTTTACTATGCATGAAAATACAGCGGATCGATTCGTAGTGTCCAGTGTTGAGTTTGATAATATGATTTCAAGTGGAAGTACGGTTTACTACACAGTTGTAAAGGAAAATGGAAATTGGGTCCTCGATAGCTATAAATGGGTTCCCGCCAAAGAAGAACCGATTGAATTATCATGGGATGAAGTGAAAATGTATTTAGAAAAGCACGGATCAAAAGTTGAACTTTTGAATACCACTACCTATAAAGGGAAAAAAATATATATTTATGAGTATGCGGAACAAAAGCCGATTATGGGCATCTTCGCGGACAATACAGGCTATTTGTGGGAGGTCCCTCCTTCATTATTGCCATAATTATTCTCTGAAGGAAGTCATTTTGAATAAGTTAGACAGCGAGAGGAGGGTGGGACAAAACCCGAAAACAGCATTTTCCTCAAGGAGGAAAATGCTGTTTTCTTGATGTAACTAAAATTGATTTTTCGGTGCAGAAAAGACATGGCTCTGTAGCGAAAGGCGCAGCCGACAGCTACACTCGCACCTCCACTCCAATCAATTTCTTAATATAGCTACTTCCACCATTTTTAGAATTTTTCACTTCTGTCCCCGCCTCTTTTTTGCTAGTGTCTAATCTATAAAAAAACAACTGCATATACTAGAGAAAAAGCTTAATCCTGATAGGGGGTGAATAGAGTAATGCCGTATTATCCGCCTGATCAGAGAAGAAGAGCCTTCTCGCAGGATCCTAGGAGGGGAGCTGTCCCACCGGGTTTTAGACAAAATTTTGAGCCGCCAAATGATATGAGAAGATATGACCGTTCTAATATGTTTCATCAGCAACAGGTGCAAGGGTATTCGCAGCATGGGCCAAGAAGGAGACCTGCTAGTCCCTTCATGTATAACCAGCAACCACCCAATGATTTTCCAGAGCAGGGACCAAGACGGAGATTTCCGGAGAATTTGAATACAATGATGAGCCATGCGGGCAAAATATACGAAGGAGTAAATATCGTACGCCAGATTGGATCATTTTTTAATATGTTTAGATAGTATATGATGAAATCTTTACACATCAATCAGAGAAAATTGATGTGTATTTTTGTATTGCATAGGAGATTCTGAGTAACGCTAAGCTTATATATACTGGTATTTTAACTCTAGAGGAAATTTAATGGCCATAATACATAGTAGGATTGTGATAAAAATCACAGAAATTTCTTCTAAGAGTATGTTTAAATAGTCTTGATGTAATGAATTACGGATGTCATAATGTTGAAATCAAGATGAAATAGTGGAGGCTGCTAAAAGTGTTCCAAACAGTAGCAAATAAATTAGGGCATGGCCTTTTTATGATACAAAATGAAAAGTTTTTATGGGTGAATAAAAGCTTTGCCGAGATTTCTGGATATGAACAGGACGAAATCTTATCGATGCATTATACGGAATTTATTTAACCAGATGATTTAAATAAATTTCTGCAGGTTGTTTCAAGATTCAGAGCTGGTGAAATAGAACAGTATGAGATAGAACTGAGAGGGGTAAAAAAGGATGGCATAATGATTGATATCTCATTAAGCATTAAGCGTGTTTTGTTTGAGGACAAGCCTGCTTCAATTGGCTCTTTGATGGATATTAGTGATCGGAAAAGAATGGAATCAGAACTAAAAGAGAGTAAAAATCGTTATCAAAATATTGTAGATAATGCGCCAGTGGGAATTATCGTACATCAAAAAGGGATTGTACAATACGCAAACTCCATGGCTTTTAAGCTGGTTGGGGCAAACACTCCAGATGAGCTTAGAGGTCAATCGATTCATCGTCTCATCCATAAGAAATATGAAGAAGTTGTTTCGGAACGAATTCATAATATACAAAATTTCGGGATTACTGCAAAGCCTTTGTATCAAAGGTTAATTCGATTAGACGGTACGGAAATTGATGTGGAGGCTAGTGCTATACCGATTCAGTTAAATGGTGAGCTTGCGATTGAATCGATGTTCTGGGATGTCACGGAGCGGAAGAAAGAAGAGGAACTCATTCGTTTTCGTGCCTATTTTGATACGTTGACGGACCTGCCAAATCTGCAAAAATTCCAATTAGACTTTGAAGAAGAATTTAACGGCGATCAAAAATTCACGATTCTTTATTTGAATATAAATGGTTTGAAAGAAATTAATGAGCTATACGGCCGTCAATCAGGCGATTTGGTACTTATTAAAGTGGGCGGTCGCTTATCTGGTGCAATGGCAAATAAGGGGCTCGTCTATCGCATGGATGGCTACCGATTTTCGATTGTTTTACCAGGCGAAGTTTCGGACATTGAGCTTCGTTCAATAATTGAAGAAATCAATCGCATCGTTAGCCAACCAATCTATATGACCAACACGACTGCC
The DNA here is from genome assembly GCA_030027265.1 of Lysinibacillus fusiformis. Taxonomy (GTDB): domain Bacteria; phylum Bacillota; class Bacilli; order Bacillales_A; family Planococcaceae; genus Ureibacillus; species Ureibacillus fusiformis_A. The sequence continues at coordinate 142,428 of JASENG010000007.1, forward strand.
CATATATCGCTTAATATTGGTGTCGTTCTTTATCCGCAAGATGGCGGAGAATTCAATCTGATGCTCCATCACGCCGATCTCGCATTGAACCATGCCAAAATCACGAAAGCATTGTTCAAAAGTATGATGGGTAGGGACTGGTCTACGCACAAATAAAATACCAAATAGCTGATTCCTAATGAGGAGTCGGCTTTTTATTTGTTAAGGAAATTATAAAATTTCGCTTTGGGGATAACTTTTTAAAAAATAAATTTGACATCTAGCTCCAGCACCCTAGCCCCTCGAGGTCGCTTCGGTACCTTCCCGCGTGTGGCAAGCACACTTGTCAGGGCTAATCGGGGCGCTTGCGCTTTTGTTCTTTGGGCAGAATTGAACTGAGAAGATATTCCTATAATAACTTGCAAAGAAATAGGACCTCGAAATAAGAAGACCAGGTGATTACATATGAATGCATTTAACGAGATAATTAAGTAACAAATTTCAAACTATTAGAAAATAGTTTACTAAAACAGTAAGGGTGATGACCATGAGAATTCTTGTCGCAGATGATTCGCGCTTTATGAGAAGCTATATTATGAAAATGCTTCATGAGGCCGGCTATACGGACTTGCTTGAAGCGGAAAATGGTCTGAAAGCTGTTGAAATATACAAATTGTATCGTCCAAGTATTGTTATCATGGATTTTAATATGCCAGTTTTAGATGGATTAGGTGCTTTGAAGAAAATCAAGAACATGAATATGAGCGCTAAGGTGATGATGTGCACTTCCATGGGCGGACAAAAGTGGATTGCAGAGGAACTTATCGGCCATGGTGCAGCACAAGTAATTGAAAAACCCTATTTTCAAAATTTAATTCCAGGTGTTAATAAAATAGCAGAGGAGCTTTTTATGTACCAGCTCCTTAAACCAATCGAAGGAGTGCCTGGAAAGCAGGTTTTATTCTAAAGTAATTGGGAAACCTTATTGAAAAGGAGGTTATTCCTAAATGAAAAAATTGCTTATGATGATGTTCTTATCGGTTTCAATGTTCTCTTTAGCAGGCTGTGGTGATGAAGAACCTGAAGAAGATGAACACATTGAAGATGTAGAAGAGGAAGATGAAATCGGTGATGGCGAAGTGGATGATGAATAACCGATGAAATTTCCCAATGCCTCAAGCGCTGTTTTATGATAGCGTTGGAGGCTTTCTTATTTTCAAATGAAGGGATTTTGTAGCTGACTATTGAATTATTTTGTTTGTACCAGGTGCTGAATAATTTAAATAGTTCAATTGGAGTGGGGAAAAGTGAAGAGCCAGTTTGAAGAAAAAATCCGAGCAGCTTTCGGGAAAGTGGGAGAGCAGTGGCTAGAGCAGTTGCCAGAGAAGCTGAAGGAGATTTGCAATGAATGGGGGGTAACGATAGAAGGTGAGCCATCGAATTTGTCATACAATTATATTGCTTATGTAAGAGACGAATCGAATCGTTCACTAGTCTTGAAAGTCGGGATTCCTGGATATGATTTTTCGAATGAAATCCAGGCAACGAAGGAGTTTCAGGGAGAGGGCTTCGTCAAGTTATTAAAATCGGATGATCAACTAGGTAGTATTTTGCTTGAGCGACTAGAGCCAGGCAGGATGTTAAAGGAAGTAGAAAAAGAACACCAAATCGACATCTATTTGGATGTGTGGAATCGGCTGAATAGACAGCCCGCACAAGGGTTACCTCCTATACATAATTGGTTTAGTGCTTTGTTGAACCCGGTGGCAAATGACTTGGTATCGGAGGGGCAAATTGAAACAGCCCTGCGCTTTAAAAAAGAAATCGAAGACACGTCAGCTGGTAATGTGCAGCTACACGGGGATTTACATCATGAAAATATATTATTGGAAGAGGAACGGGGCTGGCTGGTCATTGATCCGAAGGGTGTCCAGGGGGATATTTACTTTGATTATATCTCGTTTTTATTTAACGATTTAGCTGGAGACTTAGAATTATTGGAGAAAAGAGTGAATCAAATTTCGAGCAGGCAGCGTTTGGATGAATTGCGTTTAAGAAAAGCCGCAGTGGCGCTTTTAACAGTGCAGGTCCTATGGGCAGTTGAAGATGGGGCGGAGGATGCACTGGAGATGTATAAGGTTTTGGAATATTTGAGTGGGACGATTGAGTAACTGTAAGGAACTTTCGTAGATCAAATCACGGAGAGTGAAAACAATCTAATCGGTTTGGTGCTTAGGATAAGAGCCCAATCCAATAAATAATCGGAGAATTTCCGTTTATTTGGAAAATTGAATGGGAAATAGCTCAAATAGACGGAGGAATTCCGCTAATCTGTTCGAAAAGGGTTCAACTAGGGGATTTTTATTAGAATAGCCGGAAAAACACCCCTTATTCATGCTGATACAGGCTCATTTCCGGAAATAACGGAAAAAACTCCACTTATTGTTTTTTGAGGAATGCAACACTTATAAAGTTTGGATGTCCTCACCGATAAATAATCGAAGAATTTCCGTTTATTTGGAAAATCGAATGGGAAATAGCTCGAATAAACGGAGAAATTCCGCTAATCGGTTCGAAAACGGTTCAACTAGGTGAATTTTCAAAGAATAGCCGGAAAGTATTCCCTTATTCATGCTGATACAGGCTCATTTCCGGAAATAACGGAAAAAACTCCGCTTATTGTTTTTTGAGGAATGCAACACTTATAAAGATTGGATGTCTTCACCAATAAATAATCGGAGAATTTCCGTTTATTTGGAAAATCGAAGGGGAAATAGCTCAAATAGACGGAGGAATTCCGCTAATCGGTTCGAAAACGGTTCATCTAAGGGGGATTTTCATAGAATAGCCGGAAAAACTCCCCTTATTCCCCCCTACAAGCTCATTTCCGGAAATAACGGGAAAAACTCCGCTTATTTCGCCAGTACTCAAAGCAGAAGCAGAATTCTTTAGGAGGGATCCTTCAACCCCTTTACCTTCGCATAAGTAAAGGTGGTTTTATGCTATGATGTAACCAAATCAAAGACAAGGTGATTCGCGATGAAAAGGGCATTACATTGGTTAGGGTTAACGGCAATTTACTTAACAGGAATTGTAATTAGCTTGGCATCATCCATCAATATTTTTAACGGAAGCAGTAGTTTAGATACACGAAAAATCGACCAAAATATTGAGCGTTTAAGAAAGCTGGATTGGTTTAATGACTTGTATGAAAGTGAGCGCCATCATAAAAGTTTTTTTATCAATTTGGAGGTAAGAAAATATCTTGAAAGTTCCATTCGAATCTCAAGACTTGAAAGTAGTGAACGAGAACAGAAAAAGTTTGTTCGACTATTAGAAAAAGTGGCAAACGCACGAGAAAATTAATAATAACCGCATTTAGATATAGAACGGCAAGCCTGCCCCTACCCGAAAAGGGAGGCGGGAATAATAGCTGGATATTATTTCTCGTCCCCGTTTTGGAACTCCTCATTTTTATTGAGCCTCGTTGATAGAATATGAAAGTATTCTTTCACAAACTCCCTGAATTGCTGTGCGGTTTCCGATAGATACCTTTCTTTTGACCAGGCAATCCCGATTGTTCTTAAGCATCTCGGTTCTGTTATGCGAAGGCTGTAGGGAAAATGGTCTGACTGATGAAGCAATGTAATTTCCGGAACAAAAGCAACGCCTAATCCCTGTTTCACCAAATCCCCTATAACGGTTGAATCATCGCTTTCAAAAGCGATATGAGGCTCGAAGCCGGCTTCATTGCAAAATTGGTCCGTTAAATTCCGGAATCCGTAGCCGGTATGCATGTTGATGAAGGATTCATCCTTTGCTTCTGCCAATCGAATAGTATCCCGCCCGGAAAATGGATGGCCAGGAGGAATGATAAGGTAAACTTCTTCGGTGATCAGAGGCTCCCATATGATATCTGCGCTCTCGATAGGAACTGAAGAAATGCAATAGTCAATTTTGCCTTCAGCCAATTGTGCTTGCATGGAAGAAGTGGATTGGAGATATTGCTGAAATTTAACATTTGGGTACTTCGATAAGAATGCCTGCAAAAGATCCGGCAGAACCCTTGGAATCGTAACAGCTAGCGTGATTTTATTTTCTTGTTGATTGGCTAATTCCGAAAGCTCTCTTCTTCCTTCATTTAGCTCTCCAAAAATCCGATTTACCCGTTTTAAAAACACTTTTCCATACTCGTTTAACTTGATTTGCCGATGTTCCCTGTTGAATAAAGGCACACCCAAATCTTCTTCAAGTCGGGATATCGTCTTGCTGAGAGAGGGTTGGGCAATCTGCAATTGTTGAGCTGCTTTCGTCATATGCTCAAGCTTTGCTACCGTCCGAAAATATTGAAGCTGCAAAAGTTCCATCTCGAATGATCCTTCCTTATATAGACTAAAAGCTATCAGTTTATAGCTAATTATATATTATACATTATGCAGAAAAGTAACTACTATAAGTAAGATGAAAATATAATTAAGGAAGTGATTGCTTGAAAGGTATACAGCTGATAAAGCGTGATTTTATGGCGATGTGGAAACATCCTCATGGGCGCATAGCTTTAATTTTCCTTATACTTGTACCTTTAATCTATGCGGGATTTTTCCTGGCGGGCTATTGGAATCCATATGGTCATTTAGAAAATCTGCCCGTTGCAGTTGTTAACGAGGATGAAGGAGCGATGATGGACGGTGACCGTATCGAAGCGGGGAACGATTTCGTCAAGGAATTAAAGGAAAATAAGGAATTGGAGTTTCATTTTATTTCAGAGAAAAAAGCTGATCAGGGATTAAAAGACGGGGATTATTATATGGTCCTGACAATTCCGAAAGATTTTTCAAAAAACATTAGTACACTAATGGATGACAACCCGATTCCTGCAAAGCTTATCTCAAAGACGAATCCAGGGAGTAATTTTGTAGCCTCTCAAATCAGTTCAACGGCGGTAGAGAAAATAAACGCTAAAATCTCGAATAGTATCACAAAGACTTATGCGGATGGGGTTTTTTCTAAGTTCAGTGAGCTTGCAACGGGATTACAGACTGCAGGGGACGGTGCCAATGAGCTTCATGACGGAATTGGGGATGCAAAATCCGGAATGGCAAAGCTGAGTGATGGATATAGTCAGCTTGATGAAGGAATGAGCCAATTATCAGAAGGCAGCAATAAGCTTCAAAATGGTGAACTGGCCCTGTCGTCTGGTGCAAATAATTTAGAAAAAGGTTCTCTTTCATTATCAGAAGGTATGGGGAAACTATCTGCTGGATTTGATACGCTACAAGCTGGCGGAGAGCAAGTTGCTGCTGGACTGGCACAATGGTCTTCTAGCAATGAAAAGCTGCTTGATGGGTAAACGAAAGCAAATGAAACAGCGCACCTTCTTCAAGAACAACTAATCGCATATAGCGAGTCACATCCTGAATTGGCAGAGGATGCAGAATTTCAAAAGCTTCAGGCCGTTGCCAATGGACTAGCGGAGGCGGAAGGGCAGCTTCAGGCAGGACAAACTCAGCTTGCACAGGGAGCGCAGAAGGTAGCTGCTGGGCAGGAAAGTTTAAATTCCGGACTAGACATGTTTTCTGATAAGCTTGATGGGGCAGCAGCAGGAGCCCAGGAGCTAGCAGCGGGTACAACGAAATTCAATGATGGTTTTGAAGAGTTTCGAACAGGTTTTACTTCACTAAATTATGCGATAGCTAAAGCTGCCAATGGAGTAAAACCGCTGAAAGAAGGATCAGATAAACTAATAGATGGCCTTGGTCAGTTATCTGATGGAGCAGATACGCTTTCAACTAAACTGACAGATGCTGCCGAACAAACGTCTAGCGTCAAAAACAGTGATGCATTAACGAATATGTTCTCTGAACCAGTGATACTGGAACAGAAAGACGTTTCCAATGTGCCGAATTACGGGGCGGGTATTGCGCCTTACTTCTTGTCGCTTGCCTTTTTCGTAGGAGGGATTATGGCATCCAATATCCTTCCTCTTGGAAAAAGACAAGAACGGATTGTCAATGGAACCCATCATTTAATCAATAAATTGGGACTGGTATATACGATTGGATTTATCCAGGCGATTATTGTAGATGGCATTGTTCTGAGTGTATTTAACTTAGAAGTGGCCAGCATTCCATTGTTTGTACTTTCAAGCGTTATTGTGTCATTCACATTTATGACCTTTATTTTGATGCTTGTGACTGTGTTTGGTCTGTTAGGGAAGTTTTTAGCTGTTACCTCCCTCGTATTCCAGCTGGCAACTTGCAGCGGCACCTTCCCAATGGAACTGGGGAACCCTATTCTAAGTAAGGTTGGACAATGGATGCCTATGGCGCATTCCCTCAAAAGTATGCAAGAGGTAATTTCTTTAGGGAATTGGCATGACCTGCAAAACCAATTATTCATCTTGGGGATGTATCTTGCTGGTGCTGTCATTATTGCTTGGGTAGCAAGTCATATCCAGCATCGTGAAACGCCGGTTCAAAATGCGCTTTCATAAAACGTACGGATGGGGAAGCATAAGCTTCTCCATTTTTTGGGAATTGTTTGAGAATTGTCTGCGGACCTGGATCATAAACAGTTCAAGCTCAATTCCATGCTTCCATTATCCCGAAATAGTATAATGAGGGCGAAGGTATAGATTACATGGAAGGGAGCCGAAATTATATGGCACAATCATTACAAGGAAAAGTGGCATTTATCACAGGTGGAGCAAGAGGGATTGGTAAGGCGACAGCGATTGCTTTAGCGAAAGAAGGCGTAAATCTTGGTATTATCGCTAGAACGGAGTCTAGCTTAAAAGAAGTAGCTCCAGAACTTGAAGCTTTAGGCGTGAAAGTAGCGTATGCAGCGGCTGATGTTTCATCATTAGAGCAAGTGGAAGCAGCAGTTTCGGCGATTACGAACGAAGTAGGGACTGCAGACATCCTGATCAACAATGCAGGAACTGCTACATTTGGCTCTGTGTTAGATATGGAGCCGGAAGAATGGGAAAAAATGATTGATGTAAACCTGAAGGGGACTTATTATGTGACTCGCGCGGTATTGCCTCAATTGCTGGATAAAGAGGCTGGCGACATCATTAATATTTCATCAACAAGTGGATTAAGCGGAGCCGCAACATCAAGTGCTTACAGTGCATCGAAATTCGGTGTGATCGGCTTTACCGAGTCGTTAGCACAGGAAGTTCGCCGCAATAATATTCGCGTAACTGCTTTAGCGCCAAGTACAGTAGCAACGGATTTAGCTGTAGAAACGAACTTGATCAAAGAAAACAATGAATCCAAGCTCATGCAGCCGGAAGATATCGCGGAAATTATCGTGAACCAACTGAAACTAAACCCACGTATCTACGTGAAAACAGCAAGCTTCATCGCAACAAACCCATATTGATTTGTATAAAGACGAAAGCCAACGCCTCTATTTTGGATAGAGGGTTGGCTTTTTTGAATTGTGTGTGGACCGGGTCCTTACACAATTCTGATATATGGTACTTTCAAGGACCATAATAGCAAGAATGAGGACGAAAAGTGAAGAGCTTCCTTGTTAAAATTGAGCCAATACTTATCTTTCTAATGGAAATCCATTAGAAGAAACTATAAATGTGCCGCTGAATGTGATGTCTTTACGTGGACTTATCGATTGTAATAAGCTTGAGGAATTAGGCGAGTGACGTTTTGAGTGCATATTTGACAAAACGTTATTTTTCTTAGAAAAGAATGCCGAGCAATTAGTAGAATCGATGCGTACATCTCATTAAGAACTAGACAAGGGAGGTAGGAAAGTAGAATGGCGTCTCAAATTAGGCTTTCATTTGAAGAAATGTGGGAAAAAATTATTGACTGCGACAGTAAATATGATGGGCTGTTTTTTACGGCAGTGAAGACAACCAAAATCTACTGCCGTCCTTCTTGTAGATCGCGAAAGCCAAAGAAAATAAATGTGGAATTTTTCTATGACATCCACGAAGTTGAAAATGCGGGCTATCGGGCGTGCAAAAGGTGTCAACCAGAAGCGGATGACGCTCCGAATAGAGAGCTTGTCAAAAAGGTTATCGCTTTTTTAGTAAATGAGTATAAACAGAAGCTAGCGTTGCAGGATGTTGCAAATCATGCAGGCGTAAGCATCTTTTATCTTGAACGGCTGTTTAAAAAGGAAACTTCTGAAACGCCCCGTACCTATTTGGAAAAAATAAGGGTGGATAAAGCAGCGCATCTTCTGAAAAATACGGATCAATCGATTCTTGAGATTTGCTATGAGGTTGGCTTTCAAAGTCCCTCGAATTTTTATAAAGTGTTTCGCCGTTTGAAAAATTGTTCACCTAGTGAATACCGAAGTCAAATGATTCAAGAGGTGAAGCAATGAATTGGGTTGATTGTGGGTCGTTTGTTGAAATAACTCCACCTAAAGACTTCAACTTTAAGGAGTGTCTAGTATTTTTAGGAAGATCTGAGCATGAAATCTTGCATCGAATCCATGATGGTCATCTATTAAAATTGATAAAAATAGAGGATGAATTGGTTTTATTAAGAATAGGGGAGATATCAAATATAATTCGCATAGAGTTCCCTGCCCAAACTCCTACTCAAGCCATACGAGAGAAAACAGCTGCCTATGTTTGGGAATGGTTTGATTTGAGTCAAGAGTTGGAACCCTTTTATGAAATGGCAAATAAAGATATGATTTTACACAAAATAGTGAATCGATATCGCGGTCTGCGAATTATTGGTATCCCAGATTTATTTGAAGCCTGCACATGGGCAATTCTAGGGCAGCAAATTAATTTAACTTTTGCTTACACGTTAAAAAAACGTTTTGTCGAGCAATTCGGAGAAAGTTTTATATTCCAAGGAAACAGCTACTGGATATTCCCGGAATTTGAAACAATCGCCGATATATCTGTTGAGGAATTAAAAAAGCTTCAATTCACTACAAGGAAGGCAGAATATATCATTGGAGTCGCTCAATTAATGAAACACGGCCAAATGAAGAAAGCAGAATTGCTTAAGCTCCAAGACTATCAACAGGTGAAAAATTCATTAATGGCAATCAGGGGAGTTGGGGCTTGGACGGCTGATTATGTGATGATGAAAAGCTTGCACTGCAACGCAGCGTTTCCAATAGCTGATGTCGGTCTTCAAAATGCTATAAAGCTGCAATTGGAACTGGAACGAAAGCCTGTACTTGAGGAGATTGAAGAGCTCGCAAAAGTATGGGAGGGCTGGCAGGCTTATGCAACGTTTTACTTATGGAGGTCCTTATATGAATAGCAAACTATATCAAATCGATTATGAATCACCGATTGGAGTAATAGAAATCATTGGAACAGAAGAAGCAGTCTGTTCAATTATGTTCTCTGAACGGGAAAGGGCAGAAAACTTTATTGAGAACGGTATTCCTGAGAGTTTAAAGCTTTGCTATCAGGAGCTGGATGAATATTTTAAAGGTGTCCGGTATGAATTTTCATTTCCTTATATCTTTGAGGGAACAGACTTCCAAAAAAAAGTGTGGAACGCTTTAAAAGCAATCCCTTTTGCCAAAACGGGGTCCTATAAAGATATTGCCGTTTCAGTAGGCAACGAAAAAGCTATCAGAGCAGTCGGAAGTGCCAATGGGAGGAATAAGCTAAGCATTGTCATTCCCTGCCACCGAATCATTGGCTCCAATGGAAAATTAACCGGATATGCAGGAGGTTTATGGAGAAAAGAATGGCTGCTTCAGCACGAAAAAAATGTCTATGGACCAGGTCTCCACACAATTCGGGAACAATTCTGAATTGTGTAGGGACCTGGTCCATTTTATTCATATATTACCGACCTCGAGCTTACATTTATATGAGAGGGGATGGGGACAAATTCATGGTAAGGAAAAAGAGCGTTGTTTTATGGAGCCTTTTGATATTGTTGGGGACAACTCCATTTTCATTTGATAAGGCAGAGGCAGCGGGAAGCAGCCTGCAAACTCAGCAAGACCGGCTGCTTGAAGCGGATTTCAATGACTTTATGAAGGCAGTGCAGGCAGGGGATGTAGAGACTGCGAAATCATTGATGGTGAATAGAAAAATTAACATTAATCAAAAAGATGCGATGGGCTTTTCGGCAATGTATTATGCCATCCTGCAGACACATCAAATCGAGATGGTCAAGCTGCTAAAACAAGCGGGAGCAACAATGGAGCCTGATTGGTTAATAGAGGCGATTCGGCAAAATAGCCATGACAATCAATTAATAGAGATGATCAAACTATTAGTGTCCTATGGAATGGATGTCAATTACAAAAATGAATCCGGGTTTTCCGCAATCTACTATGCGATTTTACATAATAATCAAATTGATATGGTGAAGTTGCTGAAAGAGGCTGGAGCCACAATCAATCCGAACTGGTTTGTCCAAGCGGTACGACAGAATAATTTCTATAATAATTATGAAGCAATGGTCAAGTTGCTGCTGTCCTATCGCATGGACGTCAATCATAAAAATGAAGCGGGCTACCCAGCAATCTATTATGCCATTTTATATAATAATCAAACTGAAATGGTCAAGCTGCTAAAACAAACGGGGGCAACAATCGATCCCGATTGGTTTGTCCAAGCCGTCCAAAAAAATAATAGCGACAATAATTATGAGGAAATGGTCAAATTATTAATGTCCTATGGAATCGATATAAATCACAAAGATAAATCAGGACATCCAGCCATCTATTATTCGATTGTCGAGAAAAATCAACTGAATATTGCCAGGCTGCTCAAAGAAGCTGGCGCAAAAATAGAGCCCGAGTGGCTTTTAGAAGTTGTCCGCAAAAATGATGATGAGAATCATTATTTAAATATGGTCCAATTATTGCTTTTATTTGGAGTGGACGTGAACTTTAAGGATGCAAAAGGAGAGAGTGCGTTATCCATTGCATCAAAAAATAACCAGGTGCAATTGGTGAACCTTCTGAAAGATTGGGGGGCAACTTTAGAGAGCGAGGCAGATCCGGTTTATAAATCTTTCGAAAGCCGAAAAAACGTTGAACAAAAGAAAGAGTGGAAGGTGAAGCTGAACGATCAAATAGATGGGAATTCTATATCCAATGAACGCATCTATGTTGTGGATCATGACGGTGTCCTCGTGCCAACCGAAGCAAAATTGGATAAAGATCAAACCACCATTCTGGTATCACCTCTCCAAGGAGGCTACAAATCGGGGGAATCCTATACATTGTATATTAAAAATCTACGCGCAGTGGATGGCAGATTGTTGAAGGTCCCAGTTAAAATGGAGTTTACGGTAAAGTGATGTTTGACATATTTATGTGAGGCTTTTCATGAAAATAGTTAATATCAAAGGGCGACCAAGGTACTCCAAATGTTCCTTGGTCGCTTTTGGTTTTATTTATTCAGGGTAATTGTAAATCTGATAAATAGCCGGAAAATTTCCCCTTAACTGGTAAAAAAGGTGAGATGTAGCTCGAATAGAAGGAGAACTTCCGTCTATGGGCTCTAAAAACGTGAAAATGGGGGATTTTTCATAGAATAGAAGGAAAAACTTCTCTTATTTACCCCTGAAAGAGCTCAATTTTGCATATAACGGAAAAATTTCCGCTTATATGACTTCAGAAGGACCTCACTAATAAATAGACGGAAAAATTCCCCTTAACTAGAAAATAGGGTGAGATGTAGCTCGAATAGAAGGAGAACTTCCGTCTATGGGATCGAAAAACGTGAAAATGAGGGATTTTTCATGGAATAGAAGGAAAAACTTCTCTTATTTACCCCCGAAAGAGCTCGATTTTGCATATAACGGAAAAACTTCCGCCTATATGACTTTAGAAGACCTCACCGATAAATAGCCGGAAAATTTCCCCTTAACTGGTAAAAAAGGTGAGATGTAGCTCGAATAGAAGGAGAACTTCCGTCTATGGGCTCGAAAAACGTGAAAATGGGGGATTTTTCATAGAATAGAAGGAAAACTTCTCTTATTTACCCCTGAAAGAGCTCAATTTTGCATATAACGGAAAAACTTCCGCTTAAAAGCTTTCGAGCATATGCTCATTAGCGACGTTTTGTCACTCCGCAGCTGTTTTAGCACTAGTCAGAAAAGAGTTTAGTCTGAAGAATATTTATCGCACGTTCAATTTCCTCTATATCCTCTTCTGAAGCATTTTGTAATCGATTTAAAAAACGGTTTTCGATCACTGCAAAAGCTTCATTCATCATACTTTGCCCACCTTTGGAGAGACGTATCAATTGTTTTCTGCGGTCTTCTTTATCATGTATCTTTTCGATTAAATTTTTCTCACTTAACTTTTTTAATTCTCGGCTTGTGTTTGGCATAGCCATATTCATGCAATCGTTAATTTCGCTTGGCGTGACAGGTTGGCTAACTGCAATATATTCAAGAATTTTATATTGAATCTGCGTGATTGACGCTGATCTTGAATCCTTTGTTAATTCATGTGTTACACGATGCACAGATGTTGTAAAAAGTACAAAACTTTTAAAAAGGGCATATTTATCCATATTGTTCACCTCATTGGTCAATGTAACAAAGTAATTATCAATATACAATTATCATTTGATAATTAAATTGATAAATGCTACTATTTATTTATCAAATGATACTAAGAGGTGTGTTATGAAGCTATTAATCATTTATACATATCCCAATCATACAAGTCTAAATTATGCATTTTTACAAAGCGTCATCAAAGGCGGCAGGGAAAATTCAAGCATAAAGGAGCTGCAAATCCTAGATTTATATGAAGAAGGGTTTGATCCTCTTCTTGAGTTTAACGAGCAAAAACGAAGACGCGATATGCATACGGACACTACCCTCGAAAAATATAGAGAGCAATTGTTGTGGGCTGATAAGCTTGTATTTATTTATCCTATTTGGTGGGGAAGACCTCCAGCCATGCTTTTAGGGTATATTGATCGATTATTTGCCTCGAATTTCGCTTATAGGGATAAGAAGGGACTCTTTCCGGAGGGGCTTTTGAAAGGGAAATCGGTAGTATGTGTGTCCACTATGAAGGGGCCGGCTCACTATCCATTTCTTTGGTTGAATAATGCTCATAAAATCCTAATGAAAAGGGCTCTATTCCGTTTTGTTGGGATTAAAAAAGTGAAGTTCTTTGAATTTGGCCATATGGAAAGTCCAAAGGGGAACCAAAAGAAAAAGCTGCAAAGGGTTTATCATTATTTCAGAAAAATAGAGAGTTAAGAAAATTGTCTGTGAACCAGGTCCCTGCACAATTCTGAAGCATTTCAGAATATTGCAGGGGCCAGATCCAAACAAAAAGGCTTTTTTCGCTTTAATCGCAATTTTTCTCTTCGCGTTCTTTTTTAATTTCTTCAATACGCTTCATATATTCTTTGTGTTGCTCCTCCATCTCGGAAGTTGTGGGAAGGAAGGACTCCGGGTTAAAATCCACCCGTTTTCCATAGCGAATCATTTCATAGATAATCATGCCGTTGTTCGGTTTTCCATTGATTGTAAACATAGGGACGGTATCAAATAACATGTAATAAAACACATAAAAAACAAAGCGGTCCCAAAAAACCTTGTAATCATCGAGCAATCCGTTGGCTATTAAAGAGTTGATGAGAAGCGCGATGGAAAGGTTAAATAAAATAGGGCTCGCATAGATCAAAATATAGGCGATTTTACTATCATTCTTTAAGTCGTCATACGAAAACCAGCTATAGAAATGGTAGTATTTGCGGATATCAAAGATGCCCAGTTTAATAACGCGCGGGCCGGACCCAATTGTAATTCTTGGCTGAATAACCCCGAACAAACCGCTGATAATTAAGTAACTCATCTCCCGAAGAAATAAAACAATAGGCAGGATGATAAATGCCGAAACAATAAGAGATACAAGATTTGATAGTCCAAACATCTACTAACACATCCTATCAATGGCACAAAGTTTACCTATAGATACCCATAGTGGAGGAGTTTAAGCTAGAAAAAATAAATTTGAGTATTTGTATTCAGCCAAAAAGAGACTTATCTATGGCAGATAAGTCACATAAAAGTGGTTTAAACAGAAACCAAAATTTCCTTTCTGGCCTCCAATTTTCGATATGCAAGTGCGATTAACATTGCCGGCAGGGTACAAATAACCATTCCACCAAAGGCATAGCGTGGCTCGATTTCATATAAATAGCCCCCGAAAATTGTAAAAACGGCTGTACTCCAGCTAAGCGCAAGAGCTGAATAGACTCCTTGCGCCTTTGGTATCTGCGCATGTGGAATGTTGTGAATCAAGTATTTCATAAAGGCGTAATGTCCCATAGCAAATGAAAATGCGTGTAGAGTCTGTGCGGCACAAAAGACAATGACATTTGGAAAAGCAAACACTAAAACCCAACGGACAGTTGAGCCAAGTGCGGCTAATGTCAATAAAGTACCTACCGAAAATTTGTCAAACCGTTTATCGGCAATGGAGAAAAAGATGATTTCCGCAATCACTGCAATGTTAATAATGAGCCCGATGAAATAGACTGGAGCATGGATATCTTGAAGAAAAATATAGCCATAATTGTAATAGGCAGCATGGGCTGCTTGCAGTAAAATCACAATAAGGAGCACCCAGGCAAAGTGTTTAATGTGAAATAAATGAAGCAGGCCTATTTTTTCAGTGGAAGCTACTTGCGGCTTTGCAGATAAAATACTTGGCGCCCCTGTAAAACTAAGACATACAAACCCCAATATCCCAAACAATAGTGCCCAATAAATTACATCGTCTCCAAGCCATCCGGTGAAAAGAGTTAAAACAATTCCGATTGAGACAAACCCGATCGAGCCCCATTGACGGCTTTTCCCGTAATGCTTTAATTGTTTGCTTTGTACAAGGACACTTGCAGCACTATCTAATGCTGGCATCAAAATCGGATAAAAGATATGTAAGACGATCGTTACGATTAGTAAACTCGCAAAGGAACTTGCGGGTATATAGCAGACAAGGGCAATCAGTGTGCCGATTCCCGCTACATTGATAAGCATTTTGCTGCTAATCTTTCCAGATAAATAAGGAAATGCAAATAATGTAGAAAGACCTCTTCCAATTAATCCTAGGCTCATGATGAAACTAGCTTCCGTAACTGTAATTCCTTTCGTATAAATCATCCATCCTGACCAATAGGGGAGGAAAATTCCCCATGTCATAAAAAAGCTAAAAAAACGTGTACTCATCCAGCGTTGTGTATTCATTTTTATCCCCCTTATTTGATTGCATGATATCATGTAATTAAAAACATAGAATATGAGATATCTCATATTTTGAGGTGGAAAAATGGAAATTTACAAAGGGAATAAAAAACAAGAATATATGGCGAACATCTCTATAGGACATTTATTTTCATTTCCAGTAGAGGAATTTATGGAGGTCCATGAATATCAACGGGATGAATGGATTATTCGAGAGAGTATGAGGCCGGATTATTTGTTTTATGTTATAGAAGGGAAGGCGAAAATATATATTACCCATCAAAATGGGAAAGTTTCCTTAATTAACTTTATTAATGCAAGGGATTACATTGGGGAAATGGAGTTATTAAATGATGTGTACTATACAAAGGGGATTCAAGCATCCACGAAGACGATTTGCTTGGCGCTTCCAACTTATCGGTATCGAGCACAACTACTAAATGATACAAAATTCTTGCGCGAATTAACGAAATTTTTAAGCGCAAAATCTACGCTCATGTCGGCAAAATATTCTCAAAGTCTCGCTTTCCCTCTGGAAAATCGCCTTGCCGATTTCATCTTGCAAACTGCTGATGGCGGCATCTATAAAGAGAAACACGTAACCGTTTGTGATTATTTAGGAGTATCCTACAGACATCTACTGCATGTACTCACACAATTCTGTGATAAAAACCTCCTTCAAAAAGAAGGCCGCCACTACCAAATTAAACACCACAACGCCTTATCCGAACTCTCTGAAATGATGAAAAATCGGTGAATTGTGTGTGGACCAGGTCCATACACAATTCGGAAACAATTCAGAATCTTCTTGGGACCAGGTCCATACACCATTCTATTTTAATTTTTTTCACGATTTTTCTCGCAATAAAGGCAGTGTACAGCAGCGGAAAGACCCGCCGGATTTAATAATTTCGGTGATATCGACTTCGATGACTTCAAAGCCTCTTGCGCGAAGCTGCTCGTTTACATTCTTATTTACGGGCAAGCTGATGACGCGTTTGTTGCCGATGCTTAATACATTTGTACCTAACTGAAATTGTTCCTCTTTTGAAACCTCAATTAAATCATAGCGAGAGGCGAAAAGCTCGATATCTTTTTTGGTTAAAGCATGGGGGTAAATAAGGGCGACATCCGGTGAAACGACATTAAAAACACAGTCTAAATGCAGGTATTTTTCCTTAAATGGAATCGTCACTACATTAAATTTATTCAAAAGCCGCTTTAAATGAGCAGTAGCTTTTTCATCTGTTCGACTACTTAGCCCAACATAAATCGTATCCTGGTCGACGATAACATCGCCACCTTCAATATGTTCCCTAACCAGATTGAAATAGGAGATTTCTTCGTCCTCCAGCCATTGCTTCAACACATTTTCTTCACCAGCCCGGGCTTCCGTGGCCATGTTCGCCACAAAAATGGTTTCTCCTAATGTAAAGCCGATATCCCGGGTAAAAACTTGTTCTGGATATTTCTTATGATAGGGTAATAAAACAACATCAATATCGTAATTTTTGAGCGTATTCACAAATTCATCGTGCTGCTTGAGGGCACGTTCAATATGAATCCCTTCATTTTTAAAATGCTCCTGTGTTTCGTTGATTACTTGCCGAATTGTCATATATTGAGGCTGACAAAGTATGACGCGTTTTAATGTATCATATTCACTCTTGCAAAAAACTTGGTTGGTGCTTGTATGTTCCTTCATAATTCCTCATTCCTATTCCTATTCTTTGCCCTAGTTTTTCCTAAGTTTAGGGAATAATATCCGCCAAAAAGGATTTTTTTTCGTTGGATTCGGCGGCTGTGCTCGTCAAGGATGAGATTTGATCGGATAGCCATAATTGCGCGTAAATTCCTGCCTTCTTGCCCCCCAATACAATCACGCTTCCATAAACTGAAATATCAGAAAGTTATAACCTTCATTCTAGTTAAATATGTTATATTTAGTGATAATAAATCTGATAGTTTCTTAAAAGCTATTACAGGGGATGGAGGCTGTATTATGAATATTTTAGTTTTCGGTGCCGGGGCTTTAGGCGGTTATTTTGGGGGAAGACTGTTAGAGGTTGGTCAGAATGTTTCATTTTTTGTGAGGGAAAAACGCGCGGAACAACTCACGAAAGAGGGGGTGAAGATTAGCAGCCCGGAAGGCGACTTTGAAAGTAAAGACTTCTCGATTTACACATCGCCTGAGCAAGTCAAAAATGCAGATTTAATTATCCTCACGGTGAAAGGTTATCATCTCGATTCAGTTATCCCGCAGATTCAGACGATCGTGGCGCAGACCGGGGCTTTTGTTTTGCCTTTGTTAAATGGGATGGAGCATATTGAAAGATTGCAGCAGGCTATTGGGGAAGAAAAAGTAATGGGTGGACTTGCCACAATTGTTGCCACGTTAAATAAAGACGGGCATGTGGAGCATACAAATCCAACTAGCCTATTAAAATACGGGGCTCTTCATAGTGAACAAACACAAATTTGTCAGCAATTAGAAGAACTTCATGGCAAGCTAAAATCCACTTTCACAAAAGAAGAGGATATCCGGAAGCATCTATGGCTGAAGTACGCCTTTATCGCAGCACTTTCCGGAATCACATCAGCCATGCAATTACCAACAGGCTACATCACGAATACACCCGCGACACTGGAAATCGCGAAGAGGGTTATTCATGAAATGAGCATGGTTGCGGAGAAGGAGGGTACACCTTTAACAGACGAGGAAGTCGAAGGTGTCGTCAATATGTTGCTGGGATTCAAAAAAGAAGCAACCTCTTCTATGCACCAAGACCTTAGAAAAGGACTGCCAATCGAGCTTGAGCATTTGCATGGAGGGGCACTGCGTTTGGCAGAGAAACATGATGTTGCCATTCCGGTGATTGAAACACTTTACGGAATTTTAAAGCCATATGAGCATGGCAGACCGGAAAATTAAAGAGAATTAAGCCGACATCTATCAAATAAGGTGTCGGCTTTTTTGCATTTTGCACATTCTTTCTAACACCAAACGATGACCTCAAAAGGTGTAGTTTGAGCAGGGATACTTCTTGTAGAAGTCCCATAGACGACAATAAGGTTATGATTGGCAGGGTTTTGGGTAAATGGCTGCCAATTTCTTAGAATTACAGGTGTGCCAGGAGAAAGGTTTAACCTTAATTGGCCATCGCGGCTCACGAATTGATGATTAAAAAAATCCACTTTCACATTGACGAAGTTATTTTCTTTTACAATGATAAGGGCCGGATATTGTGGCGGGAATATTAAGGGAACTGGTGCATCACCATCATAATAACCTGTAATTACATCACCAGGCTGCACGATATCATGGAAAACAAAGAATGTAGTAGGCGAGACGATGAAATTCACGGTATCGCCTTGCCGATCCCTGATGGTCATCACTTTATGGCAACCTGCTCCATCTCCATTACGTCCAATCGTTGAATCGTTGATTTGTGTAACAGTGCCTTGAAACGATTTAAAATTAACCATGCCTATTCCTTTCCTTTCTGAAATTCAGATTCTCCTTTAGAGGGAATTCCTTCTTCTGGTCATAAATTCATGTTTTTTACGATCTAAAGAACACCCTAATTTATGTGAAATTGCCAGGTTAAGTGATTAATTTTTTGTGAGCAAAAAGTACTGAATGAAGATGAATTTATTTGAAAAATGTTTATTTTTGAAATTCACGAGAATAAATAATATACACAGGATTAGGCGAAAAAAGAGGAGGTGCTCTATGTACATCGCGAAATTAATTGAAAATAAAAGTGAGAGATTGCGCGGCAAAGTGGAAAACCCATTTTTTGTGCCCATTCAATTTATAGAGCTAAAGCTGAATGTGGACAACCTCGAAAACGCAATAAATCTAGCAAAAAGAAAATTGCATTCCATCATCAACAATCCGGCAAATATGCGAATCGAACAACTCACCAATGAGACATTAATCTTTTCATTCAGAAATAGGCAAGACGGTTTGAAAGTGACTTATCAGGTACAAGCGTTAAAGGATGCAAGGTAGAACATTAAGATTTTAGAATGACAAAAAAGCTTCGAGTTTGTTCGGGGCTTTTTTGATTTATAGTTTCCTATACGAATAAATGACTGATATTACAAGAAGAGTCTTAAGGTTTACCTACTTGTTATAATTTAACTACCGATAATATATAAGACTATGGAAGACGGATAGATATGTTCGCTCTTATCGTATTGTGCGTTCAAGTTAAGCATCTAATCTGATATATAGACGGAAAAATTTCGCTTACCTGGAAAATTAGGTGAAAAATAGCTTGATTAGACGGAGAAGTTCCGCCTATCGACTAAAAAAACATCAAAATGCAGGGAGTTTCTTAGAATAGTCGGAAAATTTCCCTTTATTTACCCCTAAAACGAGGTCTATTTTGCATATAACGGAAAAATCTCCGCTAATTATTAATCTATGACGCGGAGAATTGTTTGAATATTCCGATTGATATATTGACAATTTATAGAATTCATTTATACTAATTTTAATATTAACCTCACTATCTGCAACTAACAAATCCTTTATTACAACTTCCTTGTAATCTATTACTCAAATCAAAACTCCTATAATTCTTAGACTTATTTCAAATCTCATTTAGAATTCACTTTTTTTGATGTAAAAACCAATAAGGGAAGTAGGGAGGGATAGTAATAGATTGTTAGTTGAAAAGATTAATTGGTTAATTTTTGAATCTATCTTTATATTGGAGGTTAATAATTTATTTCTATCTACAAAAATTGTAAATGAAAATTCACCTCATGCTTATAAATTTTAAGTTGATTTAGCTCAATTACTCTGTATCAATCCATCGATTTATTGTATTTTTCCCCACTACTAACTCAAAAATTATTAACTCTAGGTTTTGCTTCCCTAACTTTTTTAATAATTCATAAAATCGGTTGTAGATTTACTTAGTTATAGGAACTGTAGACCCAGAGATATAAAATAAAATCTTGTCTCTGGGTCAAGTTCTTATAGGAGCATTCTTTCTTTCCCTCGCCAGATCTTCCGGAATTCTACGGTAACATAACTTTTCAAGATATCACTTCAATCCACTCACCTTAAATTTGTAACAAACTAAAATCAATGGGAAGATTACCTAGTAGTACTAATGGTATATAATTGGAATATAAATGTAAATTTATCAGAAAGGAATGAAGCCGAATGCGAGAAAAAATAGTAGGTTTCAAAAATAGTTATATAACATTAGATATACTTGAGCAGTTTTCTTCGTACGGTCAAACATATGAGCAATTTGGTCAGGAAATTTTGGAACTAGAGACGGAGGGGGTACTGGTTGCTGTTAAGAAAGCGGGCAGAAATAACAAGGTTCCTTCTTTAGCATACAAGTATCGAATTAACAAAGCCGCATTAAAAAAAAATCTTCAACAAGATATTGTCTTAAAGCGATTTAAGCTTCATGCAATCCTAATTATAGATGAATATTTTCACCTGCCACCAGAAGAGTGGGAAAATGATTATCCCTTTATTGAAAAAATCAATACATATATTGAAAAATATGGATTACCTTTTTCAGAAGTCCCAGCTCCTGAGAGAAGTCTTGCATTAGTTGGGGATGAAAAATGGATTCAGGAAAAAGGGGGTCAAAAAGTTTTAGAGCGACTACAAATTTGGGATGAACTTAAAATAATCCCTGTGAGTGATCCACTAGCCTTTATTATTAATCCTAACAAAATGAAGAACGCACACCATCTGCATCTCATTGTTGAAAATAAAACAACCTTTGACGGGTTATCGACGGTTATTAAAGATACCCCATTTACGACACTTATTTACGGTCAGGGCTCTAAAATCACAAAGAGTATCGAATATTTTCATAAACAACTACCTTTGGATGACGTGACACATACATTCTATTATTTTGGGGATCTAGATTGGGAAGGTATCAAAATCTGGAATCGATTAACAAATAAAATTGCTGTGAAACTGGCAATTCCATTCTATCTCGCTAGTATTGATAAAACACCAACAACACTTAAAACAGACCAAAAGCCCTCTGAAGAAGCAACAAAATCCTTTCTTTCCTTCTTTGAACAGGTACATCAAGAGAAAATAATTAACACATTAGAAAATCAACACTATTGGCCGCAGGAAGTCCTCTCGTCAGCTGAGTTAAAACAAGTTTGGAGTGAAACAAATTGGATACAGAGCTCTATGAAACCATTCTAAAAGATAGCCGAGAAAGATTAAAACGTATTTTATTATTCGAACCACTCATTGAACTAGACAGAAAAGCAATTAAAGATGGAAATGAAAAACGAGTGGATTTGCGGAGTTTTGGATTGTTTGTATTACTCTACTTTTTCGAAATGAAGCTAATTCGTGAAAAACGTGTAGGGGTTATTGAGGTTGCCCAATTTTTAAAGAAGGTAAGTAAAGATGCATATAACCTGACAGATGCAAAGTATGAAGAGCTAGTGAAAATTATTATTGCGGTATTTAGACCAAGCGGAGGGCAGAAAAAATCGTATCCATTTTATAATTTTGAATTACAAATAGAGGATTCAATTGATTTTCATTTCATAAAAACAAATGAATTTGATATACAAACGAATCGGCAATATTATGCACTTGATGATGATGGCTTGGAACTGGTATTCGCGACAAAAGAATATTTTCAGGAGTTTCAGCTATCAATCCACCAGCTAATGTTAAGAAAGCTGCTGGAGAAGGGAGAGTTTGCTGGGGCACTACGCCAGATTAACGAAATGCGGATGGATGTTGAAACCATTCATGAACGAATGAATAAAATTGAGCAAGAGATTAAACGAAATGTCGTATCAATCGAAACGCAAAATAAGTTTATGAAGGTCATTGAAGATCGGAATTATCGGTTAAGTCGTGAAAATGAAGAATTTGAAGAACTTCATCAATTCGTTTCTGAAGCAAAACAAAATTACTATCACTTGTCTGATGAAAGCCAGGAAGCCAATGCTTATGAAATGCTTTTAAAAGTAGAAAAAGCATTACATCAAGTTCACCACCAACATCAGCAATTATTAAATATAAGTCTGCAACTTAAAACACAAGTATTACAGTCAGCAGAAGAAGCGTTGTACTATATCGGAGTTAGCTCCTTTAATTTCGACAATGAAATCACGTCAAAAATTATCGGTACGCCTTATCCACTCGAATCCATGAAAGGTATTTTGGCACCATTTCTACCATTAGGTCAATTTACCACATGGTCTCTTCTTTCGGTTTTTGCACCGCAATCATGGAATGAGGCAGAAGAAGGACAGACAAGTAAAAGTTTTGAAAAAGTATCAACAGAAGAAGAAAAGGAACACTATGCAAAAATTATTCGAAGCTACTATAAAGAAATTTTCTTAGATATGCTATCTACCTTTAAAGACCAGAAAGAATGGACGTTAAAGGAATGGATAGCATATCTGCAAAGTCAAAATGATAGACGACTTGATCAACGACAGTTTTATGACTTTTTTATTTTATGTCATCAAAAAAGCCCTATCACATCGCATAATGATGAACAGGCAGAAGAATCACTTCATCTACTTGCAGAAGTAATGGAACAATTACAAGGCAGAACGCTACTGTGCAAAGAATTACCTGATCGCATTTTAGGAAATGAACGATTTGAAATACAAAATATGAGTTTTTATTTAGTGGAGGACGGTGAAAAAAATTGAGATTTGAGGGTCAAGATGTTGAACAAGCATTTGAACTTTACCGTGAACTTGCCTTAAAAGGTGTAATTACTGGTGACAAAGCCAATACATTTAAAGTAAATGAAAATGTCTACACATTAATCAATCAATTTGCAGATAAGATGGATGCAGACTGTTTAACAGTTGGACAAGAGGTGCATTTAATCCCAAGGACAAAATTCTCTCCATTTCACGTAAGTAACGATACGATTAAACGGCAATTTTTAGGTTCAAAATCATCTAATAGCGATATTTATTTAATGTATTTGTGTTCAATTATTCTAATAGGAAGCTTCTATAATAGTTATCAATCTAATGAACCAACGCTTGATTTTATTACCTATGAGGTGTGGGTTCAACAAGTGAACGAACGAATTGAAAGCTTAAAAGCTCATGATGAAGAACAGCTAGAAAAACTCGAAAAAGAATACTCTTACAGATGGTCAACCATTATTGAAAAATGGGAAACTCTTGATGAATTAAAGGAATCGGTAACGAAACAAACTGGGAGAACATTAAGTCGGTTAAGCTTTATCGATACGGTCAGACGCTTTCTGGCTGAGTTTGACCTAGTAGAGTTAATTGGACAAAATGAAGTGACTTTGACCGAAAAGACAAAGGTTATTGTAGGTAGATACTTTATGGAACGGGAATTTAACCGAGGAATCTTAGAATTCTTATACGACTTTGAAGAAAAGGAGGAAGACCATGCCAGCTATTAGTAAAATTCGGTTAACAAATGTTGTATATGAAAATGGACAAAAACGCTATCACGATGAACTTTTCTTGTTTGATGGATTAAATGGTGCCTTGGTTCTTGAAAATGGTGGAGGGAAGACGGTTTTTATTCAAACGGTAGTTCAAGCTATTATCCCTCATGCAACCCTTGCAGATCGCGATATCAAAGACACTTTATACCTAGAAGAAGGGCCGGCTCATATTGCCATTGAGTGGATTGTCAATGAAAGTCCTAGACGTTATGTCGTAACAGCCGTTACTTTGCATAAAAAACAAAATGGTATTGATTCTTTACGCTATGTCTATGAGTATGGGGAAAATGATGCTCATAGCATTACAGAAATTCCATTTGTTCAAACAAACGCTGGAGGCATTCGACCAAGTGACCGTGGAGAAATGGCAGATTATTACGCCTATATGGAAAGAAACCAAGGGCATAAAGCAAAGACATTCTCAAAATCCATTAAAAGTTTTACCGCATATATCGAAGAAAATCACCAAATTATCCATTCTGAATGGGAAAGTATTATCAAAATTAACGGTGGCGAAGGTGATGTCGAAAAATTCTTTGATAACTGTAAAAAGACAAATGATTTAGTTGACCGTCTTTTAATTCCTTCGATTGAAAATGCGATGGAGGGATTTAAAGAGCACGGGTTTGCCGAAACCTTTGAAAATCGACGTGCGGAATTTAAAAAGTATAAGGATTTAAAAGAAACCATTGAACAATCGAAACAGCTGAATCAGGAATTGAAGGTCTATGTAGATTATTTCCGAAAAGTAGATGAAAAAGAACGGACGTATAATGAAGAACGTCAGCAAGCTAAAGGCTACATACTTGTACTAGAAGAGGAAATCCAAAGAATTGAGCAAAGTCTTGCTGCTTTAGAAGAACAGTGGCAGCAATATAACGAAGAGATAGAAGAATGGGAAAGAAAAAATGCATCTCTAGAAATTTATCAACAACAGCAGAAATGGCAGGAATTTGCTAATATTGAACATCAATTACGTACACAATTAAATGAACTAAAAGAAAAAATAGAAGAAAACCAGAAACGCTATTATTCACTTCAGTATGCTCAAAATAGGGATACAGCTGAACTTGAGGAAGCGCAGCTCAACTTAGTTGAACAACAACTGGCTAAATTGGATGAAAATCAAGAAATAGCAGATTTACAATGGGAATTAGATCAAGTAAGCGGGAAAATCCACTATGCATTTTTACTTCAAAAGCAACAATTAGAAGAGCAAATTGATAATTTACAAGCAATGAAAGAACAGTTATCTGAAAAGCAAAGTAATCTAGACGAACAACAAACAAAGCTAAGATCTGAAATTTCAAAACATGAACAGCAAAAGACGAAAGCAACCACGAACCTTGAAAATACAAAAAAACAAATGGGAGAAATCAAATCTAAACTTGTCGCTCGTGACGAGGAATCGATGGAGCAATTATTAGAAGATTGGATTTCTCAAGTTGAAAAACTTGATAATGATAATGTTGAGCTTAAAGAGCGTTTGAAAAAAATTAAACACTCAGAAGGTGAATTAGAAAAGCAACAGAATGAGCTGCAAGGAATTCTTTCTTCTGATAAACTATCGCAGGCCAAACTTGAGCAGCAACTAGACCACATTTCCAAGCAAGAAAAAGTTTTATTAGCACAACTGGCAACTTTAAGGAGTAATTGGAGTCATATTCAATCAATTTATGAACGTGAACAATCTTTCACTGAACAAATTGCAAGCCAGATTGAAAAGTTTGAACGTGAAAAGGAAATAAAGCTTATACAAGAGAGACGTGCGAAACGATTTATTGATGACTATGAGCATCAAGAGACTTTCTTCGCAGATCCTTTTATAGAACAAAAAATGAAAGATTGGGCACAAACCTATTACATTACGACAGGGATTGAATTTATTCAGCAGCATAAAAACGAAATGAAAGGGAATACGTATCCTTTTTGGGCACTAACACTTATAACAACCGCTAAGGAAAAGTCCGCGTTATTCGATAAATTAAAATCTGTTCAACATGAGTTAACATTTCCAATCTATATTTTATCATTAGATGAAGCAAGGCAAATAGGGATGGAGAATGTACCGCAAAATGCTGTAGTTGAGCCTTCTAATTGGATTGACTATCAACAACAAACATCCTTTCTTCGTTACAAACAAGAAATGCAAGAAACAGCGGCTCAAAAAGAAATTGAGAGGAAACAGACAGAATCTATTCTTCACAAATGGCAACAAGTGTATCAATCCTTGAATGATTATTTAGAGACATACCCGTATACCTTATTTAAAGAAACTGAAGAACAGCTGTTTACCATTAACCAAAAAATTGAGAATAACGTATATGAATTAAAAAATATCGTTGATCAATTACAGCAGCTAAAGCTTGAATACCAATCAAAACAATCAATACTTTCAAATAACCAAACCATTTTGCAAGATTTAATGAATCATCGTATTCCACAAGCAACTCAGTATGTTCAGCTTTCAAAGACTTTGCCAATATACAAAAACGAAGTAATACGTTGTGAAGAAAAGATAAAAGATCAAAAGACATTACTTAGAAAATTACAAGACAGCCTTCTATATGTTGGAATTGAAATAGACGAATTGAAAGAAAGAATTTCGGGTCTTGTAAACCAAAAAAAATATAAAATAGATGAAGATTCACTTTATGTAAAAACTCAAGCTATTGATCCAACAGAGCATAACGAAAATTTGGAAGTATTAAAACGAACATATCAATCGATTGAAGAAAAAATCAAAAAAATTCAAACATCTCGTGGTGAATGGGTGGAGCGAAAAAAACACTGTCTAGAAAAAATCGACCTGGCAAAAAAAGCAATGAACAGCTTATTAGAAGACTTGCCAAGCTTGGATAAAACAATCACCTATCCATTCGATGGTGCGCAACAAATTGCTGCTTTAAAAAAGCAATATAAACTAATGGACAAGCAGCAATCAGAGCACCGGAGACAACATACGAATGCGGAAGTTGCAGCGAATACGGAACAACGTACTTTGGAGCAATCCAAAAATCTCTTTTTTGAAAGGTTTAAAGAGATATGGCTAATTGAAGGAGAGTCAGATGTTGTCAGAGAGCAATTAAATCAGCAAAAGCAAAAACTACAGAAGCAAGCTCGCTTTATCCAAGATCGAAAGCAACAGTTAGACGTTCAACATATACAATGCAAAGAAGTAGAACAATTATTCAACCAATATACGATTGTCCATCGATTAGAAGATCCCTTACTTTTAGCTCAATCCATTACGGAAGAAAAGCGGAGTGATTATTCTTATAACAAACAGATAATCACACAACAGCAAATGAATCGCCTTCAACAAACACAGCAGCAATTTAAAAAGGCATTAGAAGTATTAGCCGAAGCAAAGGAAGAATTTATCTCTTATGCTGAGAAAAATGTAAAAGATCCAACGCTTCGAAAAACAACGATTGATGGCGTGAAAATCAAAAAAACATTTGCGGAAATACTCGTGCATGATCAATTAATGAGCGAGCGTATTGAAAATGTGATTCAACTGGCTGAAAATACAATGCGTGATCATGATAAAGAGTTGCAGCAGTTTATCACTTATATTCATATGCATATTCGGAAATTACGCGACGACCTTCACGAAATACAGAAAAAAACGCGTGTGAAAGTAGAAAACGAATCGAAATACATTTATAAAATCGATGTCCCTGATTGGGATGATGATATCGCAAAGGAACGGATCCAAGGCTATATTGATTGGATTTTAAATCAATTAGAAACAACACGATACTTGGATGAAGCAGGGGAAGAAGATCATGTTAAAGTTCAAAAGTTTTTACACAACTCTTTCAAAACGGTTCCAATTTTACGTATAGTCCTTGGGAATCAGTCTATAAAGGTAAAATGCCGAAAAGTTGAAAGTGCAACCCATATATCGAAAACCTACTATACGTGGGAGGAATCGAATCGCTGGTCTGGCGGTGAAAAATGGAGTAAAAACATGGCGCTGTTTTTAGGACTGCTCAATTTCATCGCTGAAAAAAGCCAAAGGAATTCACCGCATACAAAACGCAACAGAACTGTGATTCTAGATAATCCATTTGGGAAAGCGTCCAGTGATCACGTCTTAAGTCCAGTCTTTTTCATAGCTGATCAACTAGGCTTCCAGCTTATTACCCTAACAGCGCACGCAGAAGGAAAATTCTTAAGTGATTACTTCCCAATTGTGTATAGCTGCCGATTAAAACAATTAGAAGGGCAATCCAAGCAAGTTTTAACAAAAGACAAAATCCTGCAAAAAGCTTATTTACGAGACCATGCACCAGATAGTTTGATGCGTTTGGGGGAAAGACAGCAGCTTTACTTGTTTGAGTAGTAATTGGAAAAAAGCTCAGAAGGAAACAGATAGTTTGCCTTTCTGAGCTTTTGATCTAAGGGTGGGTATTTATTTCTTGTTTCTGTATAAAAAAGAGGTATTTCCCCTTTACAAAATAAGATGGGGTGTATAAGAAGGAATAAAGGATAAATTAATGTTTATTGAATATTTTCTGAGAGGTGATTACTTGAAGGATATAAGTAATTGGGGATTTTATGGGTATGGTGTAGATAGTACATTAGAAAAGATTGAGCTATTGGCACCCGAAAGAATGCCAAATGAATCAGAAGGACACCGAAGATATATATTAAAGTATCCTAGAGTTTTTGAAGTTGGTGTTTCGTGGGAGGACATAACAGAATTAATTGCTTCACAAATAGGTAAGCTTTTAAAATTGAAAATGATGGATGTAGAAATTGTCCAAAGAGATTCTAGAAGAGGAGCACTTTTAAAAAACTTCGTACCGTATAGAGGACAATTTTTAGAGGGAGGCTCAATTCTATCTGAATTTGAAGAATATGAGAGCACTAAGTTATTAGAATTAAAAAATGAGCATTTAATCAACGCCGGTTTTGATATTATTGAAAGACTAGAATATTGGCAAATTATAAAAAAAGAATTTATTGCAATGAACTTTTTTGATATATTGATTGGAAATCAGGATAGGCATCCATTTAATTGGATGATGCTTTATAATGAAGATAGTAACAAAAGTTTTTCTCCTATATATGATAATGGTGCATCATTAGGCTTTAGGTTTGATGATAATCAATTAAATACGTATATTTCAAATGAAACTCAATTACATAGATATATAAGAAATACCAAAGTTAAAGTGGGGCTATTTGAATACAAACAGGTTAAAGCAAAGGATTTAATAAATGTATTGAAGAATAGATATATTGATGAAAGTGAATTAATAATTGCACAAATTGAAAATTTCAATATCGTTAGGTATGAAGAATATATTAATCGAAATGTTTATTTAAGTGAAAAACAAAAAGAATGGTTAAAGTTAATTATTTCAATTAGAAGGCAGTATATTTTAAAATGGTATGAAGGGGAGGAAAAGATATGAATAAACATGAATCATTATGGTTAGTTTGGCAAAATGTTAACACACGTTTGTTTTATCATGTGGGAACATTATCATTTTATGATAACCAGTATACATTCCAGTACACATATCGAAGTAATGGTCCTCAGAAAGTAAATGATGCCTTAAAGAATGGTTATTTATTACATCCGATGTTTCCGGATATAAAAAAAGAATACAAATCTAAAAACTTATTTGGAACTTTTAAACGTCGTCTACCTTCAGAGATACGAGTTGATTTTAAAGAGATATTAAGTGATTTAAGTCTTTCAGAAGATTATTCAAAAATGGAGTTACTTGAACGTACTCGTGGAAAATTAGGTGGGGATCAATATTCTTTTGAGAAGCCATTAAAAATTATTGATGGGGTTTTAAAAACCTCCTTCTATATTAATGGTATGTCTTACCAAAATTTACCTCGAAATTGGTCGGAAATTTTAAAATCACATAAGAAAATATTTTTAAAACTAGAACCCGAAAATCCAATTGATGAAAACGCAATTGCTATCTATACAGAGTTCAATATCAAATTAGGTTATGTCCCGCGATTTTATGCGTCGGGAATATCTGCATTAATAAAAAATGGAATGGAACCTAAAGTATCTATCAATTATATAAATGAATCAAGTGAATCAGGATGGTGGGTAAAATTAGATTTTGAATGTGAAGTACCTTTAACAAGTGAACCGATTTTACCTAATTTAGATCCAATATTTGAATATGTCATGTAACTGCATACTATGAATCTTATCAGAAATAAATGAGTAATTATTCTCATGAAGAATAAGAAAAAATAGATCTGTTATTCAAGAGTAATAAATTAGGTTTCTCTAGAAGCGTGATTTAGTAATCGCTTAACAATTTAGTTTAGATAATAAAGCTGCACCAAAAATGTGTAACAATACATTTTGGGCAGTTTTATATTTTTTTATTAACTATTTTGCACATCCGAGGCTACTCTGGCTAGGCATCTGGTTTGTAACTTAGATCGTAGCCCCTCTATCTACCTTGGCTTCATACCTAATTTAGTGTTTATAAAAGACACAAGTAATAGATATGGGAACAAGAAAACTTTAGATGGATGGAAGCCTTTTTAAGATTTATTGATGTCCGACCATTTTAAAATTATAAAGTGTAATTTGTTTCTAAATCCTTTTTATAAGTTGTCCTCAAGTCATTTATTCTTACTGCCTATATGGAGAATGAGAAGATACCTCAATTTTTAATCATTTTGGATAACCCCCAAAAAATTTTTTCACCACAAATGTCTCTTTTTCCGTTTAAAAAGACTATTTAATAAGTGAAGACAACTTCAACACTTATGAAAAGGAGTGGTGCCAAGATGGAGATTATTCAATTCAATGGAGAAGCAGTTGTTGAAACACGGGTATTAGCGAGGATGTATGGTCAGACACCTATAGATATTGCCAACGCCTATTTCGAAAACGAAGACAGATTTAAAGAAGGGGAGCATTTCTACTTATTAGATGATCGCTTTGTGGACTTTGCAGAGTTTAAGGGGCAATTTCTAGAGCATGAGTGTTTGAATCAAGAAAAAATCTATTTGTGGACGGATCAAGGTTTGTACGAGCATGCCTCGATCATGAAAGGGAAGGATGCATGGCACTCGTATTGTCAGTTTATCTATTTTGTTTTTAACAAATCAGAAGAAGTGAAAAAGGCCATTCAAGTTCTCCAAAAAGCAGAAGCCATCATTACGAATGAGCGGTTTATCTACTTTTTAGCAAAGGAGATGCTCTAAAAATGACCAAACTTCTTATTAATGAACCTCACCTGCAGACGTCACCAACCTTAGCCGCAAAATTTGGATTGAATGAAGCGATTGTCTTGCAGCAGCTACACTTTCGATTATCCAATTCGCCTTTAAAATACGGAGGATACACATGGTATCACCATACTTACGCAAAATGGCAGAAACAGTTTCCTTTCTGGTCGGAGAGAACCATTAGCAGAATTTTTGTAGGGCTTGAAAACCAAGGGCTTATTGTGTCTACCCAACATTACAATGAGATGAAAATCAATAAGACAAAATGGTATCGTATCGATTATGCTGTGCTTAACGCTGTCTTGGAAAGTCAAATTGACCTTTTTGAAGAACCGAAAAGGAAGCTGGTAACTAACAAAAAATCGCGTGAGCTAGCTTCCAATTTGGAAACATCAGATTTAAAAGACTTAAAAAAAGATATAAAAGAAAACAATGTGCGTTTTGTTTTTGAAGTTATAAATTATTTAAACCAAAAAACCCAAAAAGAGTTTCGAGCAAACAACAGCACCACAAATCGCCTCATCAATGGCCGGATAGCAGAAGGATACAAGCTGGAGGACTTTAAAAAAGTCATTGATATCAAGGTTCGTCAATGGCTTGCAAGACCGGAGATGAAGCTATATTTAAGACCCAGTACACTATTTAGCCCAACCAACTTTGAAAATTACCTTAACGAATCGAACAATGCGAAACCGCAACTGCCAAAAGGGAATATTGCTAGACAGCCAATCATTCTAGATTTTGAAGCCGGGGAAGAAGATTAGGAGAAAAGAGGGGGAGCTCACGGAATGTCTGAACAATTAAGCATTGATTTACTGGAAAAGAGTTTGCTGGGAACCATGCTAAATGAAAATTAGTGAAAATGGCGGAGCGTCCCTACATCCCAATGGAAGAGCAACGGGTAGTGCCAACGAATTTAAAGGAACTCGAAAAACTCATCGTAGGCTTTCGACAAGGTGAACTAACAATCATTGCTGGAAGACCTTCGATGGGGAAAACGGATGTCATGAATTATTTTGCACTAACGGCAGGTTTTGAGGGATACCTGCCGATGATCTTCTCGCTGGAAATGAGTCGAGGGATGCTCCTGGATCGCATGATTGCTGCTTGCGGGAAAATCAGCCGACTGAAAATGCGTGATCCGAATCGATATTTCTCTGAAAAGCAGCGGGAACAATGGATTCCAGTGTTAACCGAGGTAAGTCTTGCCAACGTTCAAATTGATGATCGCGCGGGACTAACGGTTAGCCAGATGCGCGCCCAAGTAAGAAGGCTCATCAAATCCAATCCCGAGCGAAAACCAATTGTCTTTATCGATTACTTACAAATTATCTACTCAAGTGTAGCTAACACGAGCAATCAAACCGCCATTATAGGTCAAATTAGCTGGGAACTGAAGCAAATGGCCAAAGAATTCGATTGCCCAGTGGTCTGCCTATCCCAACTAAATCGAGGTGTAGAGTCCCGCCAAAACAAACGCCCCTTTATGAGCGACCTCCGAGATTCCGGCAATATCGAACAAGATGCAGACGTCATCATTCTGTTATATCGGGATTCCTACTATGGACAAACAGGAGACGAAGGGGAGGACACCCCTCATGAAGTGGAAGCAGCAACCGATAGCTCGAAAGAAAAGCTAGAACTCCACGTGGCAAAAAACCGAAACGGCCCAACAGGAATCGTAACCGTAAATTACTCCAAAATGACAGGACAAATGAAGGAATAAAACAACATGAAGCCCAACCACCAAACCATTCAATCATTATTTGAGGATGCGCTTTTCTGCGATGAACCTACACTGCCCACTTCATTTACTTCGCAGTGAAAAAAGGCAAAGTCAACATGCAAGATTCAGAATACAAGCTATATGAAATGAATCTAACAGTAGAAGAGCATGAGGAAATCAGGGGCATGAAAAAAGCGGATGTGCTCTCGCTATGCGAAAGATTAAACTATACGCCATCAAACGAAACACCACCACCTATGTCTTCTACTTCGCCATGAACGCATGGGAAGCACGAGAACTGCATCATCAAATATATGGTCAATGGGAAAACCGTATAGTCGATGCTTATAACCAGATGATCGATAGGGGCTTGTATTTTCCGGATAGGAAGGAAACGAAAACCTTTCGGGAGTTGATGAGGGAGACGGTGGTGGTTCCTGGGTGGGTTTGTGAGATGGAGAGTAAATAAAAGCGAGATTGGATAGCCAATCTCGCTAAATCATGTATCTAGAACGCCTTTACTTAATCCGAAACAGGATTTTAATAAAATATATTAAAATGTGTGTGAGAACTAAGTCCTCATTTTACTTATTCCATATAAGAAGTAAACCAAGATGGTCTATTGTCTGTTAATTTACTGCCGTTATAGGCAAATGTGAAAGCAATATTTTCTTTCCTCAACTCTTCAATAAGTGGCGCTAAGTCCTTGCCTCCTATAAGCCATAGGGCGCCACCTTCGTTACGTATATCAATTACTTCATGGCCTTTACTTTCCAAAAACTCCTTTAATCCATTTTTCGGAGAGCTGACTTTTTGTTCTTCGTCATTTTGTAAATTCTTGTTATCCAAATGTTGGATTTTTACATTTGGATTTGATTGTGCTGAGATTGAGTCTGATAGTTCTGTTTCTGATATGTTTTCCATCCAGTTGAATAATGAGATTTCTTGCTCTTTTATGGCCAATTGGTCGTCAAACGTAAGCTGATTTGTGTTTAAAGGAGCAGAGGGTTTATCCGCTGACTTTTCAACCACTTCATTTGAACTTACCTGTGCATTAAAATGTTGCTCTTCAATATTTTTTATCGAAGTATGTTTTGGTTCAATGTCATAATATTTTAATGTATCCCATAGAGAAGAGATAGCATGTTCTGGATTGTAATAATAATCGCTTCCACGAACTCTCCAGAATTTCCAACCACATCGCTCAAGTATTCTTTGGCGGTTCATATCGTAATCATATCTGTCTGGACCATGCCACTGATCCCCGTCGCATTCAACAGCTATTCTTCCTTTTTCACCTTCGACAACCAGGTCGATTCTATAGCCTGCCACTTCATGTTGAGGGATAACTTTGTATCCTTTTGCTGTGATTTGATCGAAGACTGACCGTTCAAAGTCGCTTTCACAAAGAGCCCGGTTAGATTCTAAAATTTCTTTAGCTGGATTTTCACAGTAAGAGATAAGTTGATAACGCAAGCAATCTTTGTTGCGGAAATCATTTACGGTTGGTGTATGGAAGAGCCATAGCTGATCTTTTGCACGGCTAACCGCAACGTTAAATCTACGTTTATCTTTTTCGGTTGCTAGTGCTCTCATAGTGGTTTGTCCGGGTGCTGCGACCATGCTTAAAAAGATGATATCGCGCTCGTCCCCTTGGAATGCATAGGCGTCACCACAGATAATATTCCTTTTTTCTATTTCTTCGGTCCCGATTTCTTCTACTAATAGTCTTTCAATGAGTTGTGCTTGTCCTTCATTTTGTAAAGAGATAACGCCCATCGATTTACCATTGTATAAAGGGTTTTTAATACATGCCGTAATTTGAGCAACGATCGCTTTTGCTTCTGGTGGATTCACTGTTTTAGAACCAGATCCTTCTCGATAACCGGTTGGCACATGTACTGTTTTAATGGGTTCTAATCTATTAGGTGGATATTGTCTTAAAGGCACTAAAGGTGTGTTGGAATAACTGATTCTATTTGAGAATTCGATAATTTCCGGCATACATCTAAAATGTTCTCTAAGGGTAATGCGCCCACCGAATAATACATTTGCAAGGTCAAAGAAGGAATTTTCAATATCTAGCATATCTGCAAGTTTGAAATCGCTTAAATACTGTTTTCGCAAATATTGAACATCTTCACGCTTTATCCCCACATATTCAGGGCTAATTTGTTTATCGTCCCCAACGACAATTAACTTCTTTGCGATATATTGCAATATAACTGCATCGGGGCCCGATTGACTGGCTTCGTCAATGATTACTACATCAAAAAGATTTGGTTTAATATCAAATGTGTCAAATACACGATATAACGGCATAATCCAAGCAGGAATAGCATCGCGGCACTCAGACATATGCTTTTGGGCATCCCTTAAATGGATGTGTGCGTTCTTTCCGGTACCTTTTCCGACCTTGCGCATAGAAGTAGTCCAAGCGAGCAAATGTTGCCGCTGTCCCTCGGTCATCGTACTCAAAGTGGAGTACCATGCTTTATTAGCTCCTAGATTAGTAATTGTTTGTTTTATACGATCTTCGAGATGATCTAATTTTTCTGAGAGTGCTTGCTCGCTTGTTTGAGAAAATTGGATAAGCCATGTATTTACCTTAGCCCAATTCATAGCATATTCTAGGTTGGTAAATCGCTCCGTCCATTTCTGTGCTTCGAAGGACTCAATTAGATCCGTGTATAATTTAGGAAGAACCTTTCTTAAACGGAGTAATAGTTCTTCGCATCTGCGACTTTTCCTTCCGAATTCATCAAGTTCTGATATATTTTCATAATATATCGAATATTCTTCGACATTCCGTGAAGTTATAGCCTCTATTAAATCATCGACAAGAGTGTGTTTTTCATCTAAATTCACCGATTGTTGAATTTTCTTTTCAAGCTGATGGAACCTCTCTTTAATTTCTTCAACTTCTTCATGTAAGGCAATAAACTCCAAGTAAGTCAAAAGAATGGATACATGTTGTTCATCCAATGGTTTTTCAAAGAGAAGCGGTATGGTATTAAATGCTCCATGGATTTCATCTGTTTTTTCCTTTATGTTCGATAAAACCTTAAAGGGTTCAATGATATCTTCTATTTTGGCCAAACTTAAAGAACGGGATTGAACAGTATTCATTTCCATCCTTAACTGATCTTGAATAAGTTGTTCCAGTTTCCTAAGTGTCTGATCTGCTTTTACTGTCTCTTCTAGTAAAATGATTGAATCTAAGGAATCACATTTTCGTCCATCAATCCGTACATCCTTTACTATATACCAAGCGTCTTTTACGACTTTAGGGCGTAATAAACGCATGCCTAATCCTTTTCCTTCTTTAAAATGAGCATGAAGTTGCGTTGCATCAGTCAACAATTGCGAAAGAGGGATATCTCCAGCGCCAGTTATTTCCTTTAAATTATGTTTTACAACCAATGGCTTGATCGTTTCAATTGAACTGATGATTTGGCGATAAAAATCTTCCCATGGCCTAAATTTAGCTTGAAATAGATCCTGT
Organism: Lysinibacillus fusiformis; assembly: GCA_030027265.1. Classification (GTDB taxonomy): domain Bacteria; phylum Bacillota; class Bacilli; order Bacillales_A; family Planococcaceae; genus Ureibacillus; species Ureibacillus fusiformis_A. Next base: position 178,539 of record JASENG010000007.1, read on the forward strand.
AGGGCAGATTGAAGCCATTGTGCATCTTTTCTTTTGATTTCATTCAAAGCCTTTAACAAATCGCTAAGTAAATGTCTTAAGTTCTTTCGCTTTTCTACATTGATAGTTGTAAGTTGATCTGTTTTTTCATTGTTAATGTTCTCGAATTTTTCTAATTCCTTTAGAATAATCTCTTCTCGACTGGATGTTTGTTTGAATACATCTATTTTTTCCAACACATCCAAAGGGGGGATGGAGTATTGTATCTGCGCTTGTACATCATCGTTGAGCAACTCTAGTAATTCTAGTAGTTCAATACGCTCCTGATTTGACAGTGGACATTCAGTGTCCATTTCGATAGTATCTTTAAGCCAATTATACTTTGCTCGGTCAGTATGGATAGATTTCGCTATAGCTTGTGCTGTCCCGCTGTAAGCGCCATTTAAAAAATTGTGTGTAAATGTTTCTTTTTCACGAATTGATCTTAGGTGCTGCTGCGTTACCGCTTTACTTTCTTTCATCTTTTGGAGGTTATTAGAAAGTTGAGTAATTTCACTAACAACTCGTTCTTGATCCCAAGTATCTCTTTTATTAGAAATAATTTGGACAACTTTTTCTAAGTCCTTGAATGATTTGGAATCTGCTCCTAGGAGACTCACACAAAGATTTTGAAGTTCGTCAGGAATTTTCTCTTTTAGTACACTTAAAGCTCTTGCTGTTTCACTGGTGATTAAAACTCTTTTACCCGAAGAAAGTAAATGAGAAATTAAATTAGCAATCGTATGGCTCTTACCGGTTCCAGGTGGTCCTTGAACCAAGACGCCATTTCGATTTTCTAAATTAGTAATGATTTTCCTTTGCTCATCGTTCGCTTCTAGTGGGAAATAGATAGTAGAATCCACTTCAACACCGTTTTTGGAAGAGTGGTCAGGAGAATTATCGGGTTCTTTATAATCATCTATCTCTTCAAAGATGCGTTTGATTCCTTGTGGAATATAATCCTCAGAACTATTTACACTTTCGATAATTTTAGTACAAGCTTGCTGAAATCCTTTTTCAGTCCTTTTACGAAGTATAAGAGCGGGGCTATATATAATATTAGGTTCTGTTGTTATATCCCTCTTATTGTTCAATTCATTATTTTGAAAAGTTCCATTTGCAGATAAAGAAAATGCGAATGATCTTAATATTGAATCCAAGAGTTCTTTATTCCAAAAACTCAATTGTAAATCTTCCATTTTCTCTTGAATTGGGGTTAGGGCTTTGTTATCTAAACGTACTTCTAATTCAAGCATATCCTGTTCTAATTCAGGTTTACTTCCCTCTGAAGGCGGTAGAACTTTAATAATTCCATCGCTAGCATTAAATTGAAACGTACAAGGGATAGACAATACATGTCGATGGGCAAGTTGGTTATCAGGAGTTTTCCAATTTAAAAGTCCTACACCGATTATTAACTCATATTGTTCTCCTAGTTTCTTTTGTTTTTGGTACATGGAAAATAGGTTAGTATATATGTTTTGAACTTTTTCAAATCGAATGTATTCTGCTTTCCAAGGTTCAAATTTACCTTTTTTAAAGTATTCAAAAGTACGTTGAATTTCTGGGAAGTCTTTTAAGTATAAAAAACGAGACTTTACTTCAGAATCAGTAGCTTCTGTATTCTCAATTTCAATATAATCAGGATTAATAATTTTCTCTACCAAGCTAAGCTCTGTTTTTGTATCAGCCAGTCGAAAAGAAGGTGATATCCAAGCCTTTATTGTTTCGGGTAGTAATGGGAATTCTGGCCTGTTGGGTTTTTTAATCTCAATCCAGATATCATTTACATTGGAAGTTAACGGAGAAACACATTCTGGTTCCTCTGGAATTTCGTTAAGAAAAATATAGTTTTCATAATTTTGTAAATCACGGATTAATGGTGTCTTTAACAAGGATAATTCCTTCAAGTAGGTGAAAAGTCTTGATGTTTTGTCACGCTCTAGAGTAGAAGAATTCATGTAGTATAACATCCTTCCTTAAAAATCTACATTTTTTTACAATAACTGCATAAGTGTATTATATCATGTAAGAATAGAGTAAGTTGGGTGGAATATTGTTCTAATCGCAAATTATTATGCTCAAGTACTGTTAATGAATCATGCCATATTGATAAATAAGATTGAATATTATGCATCTTAGTATGCAATAACCGGTATCAAAATTATTCGAATTGAATCTAACAATTGAAGAACATTTGAATGATAAGGTGGGGTTTCCATTTGGATTTGTTAAATGAAAGGGTGAATTATAAGAGGAAGTTGAAATACTATCTTTTTAGAAAAGATAAATGTGATGATTGCATTTATAGTATGGGTGAATATTTAGAAGGACTTATGTATTTTAATAATTTGTTAACCAAGCAATACAGAAGTTATTTGATGGAAGTAGAAAAATCAAAAAACCAGGAGATGGGTGGGTAAAAATAACCTAATTATATCATGTCGGTCCAATCCCCATGAAGTTTGGTTTAAGAATGATGACATAATAATGAATCCTCTCGATCAACCAAAGTATATATAACTTCTAATTATTAATGAAAACAAAAAGCAAAAGGAGTTTTAATTTCGACTCCTTATGCTTAATCGCTATTCCTCCACCAAATAATGATAAATATCATACTGAACCGGGCTTTCAAGGACCATGTTCATAGTCACGACACCATATTGGGTGCCTTCTTCTTCAAGTTTTTGATTCTTGGCGGATACGCTTTCTACATTGACTGGGCCGAGGTAATAAAAATCCTTTCCTTCTCCATTATGTTTTTTTACAAATAGGTGTACATCTACACCATTCTCTGTTGAATGGACAATTGGATTAATATCTTTTGCCATGATTGTTCGATTTTTAGTGGAGCACCATTGGAATAAATCATTAGATAAAAATTCATCTAAGTATTTTGTGGCAGCGTCTTCTTCTTTTTTATGGTAGTTAACAAATATCGGACATGTACCATTTTTGATGCGTCCACCGTTTAATGTGCCTTCTTCGTTTTTCTCCCAATTAAAGAGTCTGCACACATCTCGCCGTGAATACTTTTCATACAATGTAAACGGCTTTGTTCGATCATATTTTTCATTTTTTATATAAGCGCATTTAACAATATCCGCTATATATCCACTGAAATAGGAGTCTCTTAGGCTTTCTTGTATCACTTCGTTAAATTGGTAGGAGCCATTTACTAATTCGATAATTGATTTCCCACCATACTTTTTTACATCGTTTTGAACAAAGAAATTTAAAGCAAATAGATTTTCTACAGATTGTATTGTTGCCTCATCCGCATAAGTTCCGAAGACCCTTAATTTTTCTAAATACGATTCTTTCGAAATAACCGTATCCTTCAGCAATTCTTCAATCAAAATTACTTCATGCATTCTTTTTCCATTTAAAAATTCCTTTGAAATCATTGTCAGCACGGCTTGTTCATAATCAGTGAGGGAAGCAATATCTTCTTTCATTTTTAATAGGAAATTATAATAGGTATCTGAATAGCCGATTATTACTTCTGGGTCCAGTGAGTTTTGTTCGATAAAATCAAACAGTGTCGGAATCCTACCTAAACGATTTTTCACTTCTGTATAAGCATCTTTTAACGTTTTTAATGTCGATAAATTTGTATTATTAATTGCTTCGAAAATTTTCTTCTTCGCAATCTCTTCGAAGTTAATGGTTGAAACACCTTGAATATAATCTGTATTTACGGTTTTGCGACGGACGTTATCTTTGTTCATCGATTGATCTCCAGACAAAGCGATTGGAATGAGATAGTTATTTTTATAGTTGCCGATAAAATCAATAATTGTTACATAGTCCTTGGAATTGTGTTTACGTAAACCACGCCCAAGCTGTTGAATAAAAATAATACTCGATTGTGTTTGGCGTAACATAACAATTTGATTTAAGAAGGGGATATCAATTCCCTCATTAAAGATATCGACCGTTAAAATATACTGAAGCTCACCATTCTCTAACTTTTGAATAGCTTCTTCTCGCTCTTCTTGTGTATTGTCTCCAGTTAAAGCAGTTGTCTTAAGACCCGCTTCATTTAAAGCTTGAGAGAGGGTCCTTGCCTCTTCTTTTGAGCTACAGAACATTAGACCTTGAACCCGATCACCTGAATGCCCGTAATAATTTATTTTTTCTATGATGTGCTTCACACGTTCACTAGAAACTAAATTCCTAAGTTCAGTAGCATTATCAATGATTTCTCCATCTTTTTCATAATCCGTTACACCAAAGTAATGAAACGGACAAAGCATATCTTCCTCTAGAGCCGCCTGAAGTCGAATTTCATACGCAATATTGTAGTCAAACAATTCATAGATATTAAATCCATCCGTTCGCTCAGGGGTAGCAGTCATACCGAGTAAAAATTCAGGTTCAAGATAATTCATTACCTTTAAATAGGAATCTGCACCCGCTTTATGAACTTCGTCAATTAATACATAATCAAAGTGATCCTTAGAGAACTCTTGTAAGTAATTATCTCTTGAAATCGTTTGAATGGTTGCAAACAAGTACTTAGCATCAACATCTTTAGAATTACCCGAAAGAATTCCATAATCATCTTCGTTCCCACCAAGAATTGTGCGATAATCTTGCATTGCTTTCTTTAAGATTTGTTCACGATGCACTACAAACAACATATTCTTTGGCGCGAAATTTCGTACATCAAATGCAGATAAATAAGTTTTCCCAGTCCCGGTTGCAGAAATGATTAACCCTTTATTAGCCCCCGTTTCTCTAAGATCCTTTAACTGTTGAAGTGCTATAGATTGCATCTTATTAGGTTGAATCGCTAAGCTCTTGGCTAAATCATTTGTAAGATATTTTGTGTTGATTTCTAAAGCATTAGTTGCTGTATGTTTAATAAACGGCTGTAATTCGTAAGTTTGTTTATATGCATTAATCCATTCTTCAGTTAAAGGGATTGCTGCATTCCAAGCATCTTCGAATTGATTTTTAAAATGGTTAATAATTTCGCCATTCTCTAATGATGTTAAAAATACATTCCATTCATAATTGGCTTTTAATGCACTGTCTGTTAAATTTGAGCTTCCAACGATTAATGAATAATAATCCGTATGCTCAAAAATGTACCCCTTGGAATGAAATCCTTTTTCTCCAGTCAAGCGAACTTCCACATTATCTAGTTTTAGCAATTCCTTAAACATTTTCGGCTGGTTAAAATTTAGGAAAGTGGAAGTAAGAATTCTTCCTTTAATCCCTTTTAGCTTTAAGTCTAACAACATTGTTTTTAATGTTGCCAGACCCCCCTCAGTGATGAAAGCAACTGAAAATGTGAAAGTATTACATGTTTTTAATTCTTGTAGTAGGGTAGTTAAAACCGATTCATGGTTTTTATTAGTTAGTAGCTTTGGTTTAAATTGTGCAGAAACTGGTTTATTTTGATCAATAAATCCTTTATGTAAGGAGTTCTCAATTTTTCGAATAAGTTGTTCCAAACTATTCCCACCATTTCTTCGAAGTTATTTTTCCATTGAGATTTTTTCAACCGCAGGAACATCCGCAGGGGCAAAATCGAGCTGAGTAATCTCATCTCGTGTAACCCATTTCGTCTCAGCGTGTTCAATAGCGACAGGTTGTCCATATTCTAGTTTTGCCCTATAGGTTTCGAGTCTAACAATGACCTTTTCATATTCATACGTTGTGTCTTCTACTTTTTCTCCAACGCTGATCGTGCAGCTGAATTCTTCTTGAATTTCTCGAGCTAATGCTTGTTCGGGTGTTTCGCCAACTTCGATTTTTCCGCCAGGGAATTCCCAATAATTCGGAAGGGACATTTCAGGACTTCTTAATGCACAAAAAATTTCATTCTGTTCATTTTCTATAATGGCTCCAACTACGTGGACTTGTTTTTTCATTTTGATCACCTTTTTACGATTAATAATCTAATTTTAGCTGATTTCCAATATTTGAGCATTATTTCCTTACTATTTTCCTGATTTGAATGATAAATTATTCAATAGGAAGTGTACAGGAAGAGGTGGATCTTATTGCAGGGAAATGAAGAACAGCATCGCCTTAGAGAGCTTGAGATGGAAAAACTCCGTCAAGAAAAAGCGGCATATGCGCGTAAGTCAACAAGTATCAGAACTAGAGTGATAGCTAGAAGTGAAGGGGAACGTTCTCTCTTAAAGAAAGAAAGAGAGTTGCGCAAACGTTTTACCGAGACGATTAAGAACGATAAGAAAAATGCAGAGGTCCTGTATCGCTATGGATTTTTTCTGATGGATAGGGGGGAGTATTCTAAGGCGATTCGAAGATTTGAGGAAGCATTAGATGTAAATGATCGGAGGGATTGCTCTTTTCCTTTAGAAAAGGCACAAATGCTTAAAGCCCATATGTTCATTGGGTTTTGCGCGGGACAACTGTTAAAGCAAAGTTTAGAAAAAGCGGAAAGTTTGAATGTTGAAGATACGATGTTTGATTATGATTTAAATGTTGAAGGCAAGAGTTTAGAAGATGTGCTTCAGATGTTAAAGAAGGAATCGGAGCATTATGTTGCCATTATAAATGGCGAAAAGCGAATCATTTCACTAAATGAATATTTACAATATAAAGGGGGGAGTAAGGGAAAGGTTTTATTAATTAGCTTTGTTGAGACTGATGTGACTATAAAGATGGGGAATTATCAGGCAAAAAAAGTACCCGAACAATCATCAGAATTACTTCGTTATATGTTAGACATGATATTGAAAAAGGGTTATGTAACATATGATGATGTACGATTTGACTTTGGTTCCACTTTATCATGGGATACGCTTCGCAGGAATGTGAATAGAACCTATGGATATATTGATACGAAAGAGAGTGTTCAAAAAGTTTTTGAACTTTCTAAGGGTACTTTTAGTGAGCAACATCCACAAAGTTATCAACTCGCCACAACCAATTACATCATCGTCTTCCGTCAAAGCACCTTTTTGGAATTGGATAATTTTTAGAGCAACTAATCAATGTTTGCTCTTTTTTATTTCCCCAAAAACCTTGATATACCAATCTTCCTAGCTGAGACAAAGGCTGTCTCACCTCTTCGATATACTTTAGCTATCAAGTTCACCACGGACAAAAAGGAGAGGGTTTTTATGATGACAACAACAATTTCAGTAGTAGAGTTAATGGTGCGTTACGGGTTTGTTTTGGAGATGGAGGAAGGGTTTTATCGCTTGAAGAATGAAAATGAGGCGAATGAAAAGCACTACCATGATGTGATCAACAAGTTAGGGGAGCACGGAATCTTGCCAATCGATCAGATGCTGGAATCCGATTTTATTAAAATTTTGGAGAAGCTTTTCGAATCAACTGGTGAAATGCTCTATTCACCAAACGAGCTTGCGATTCACACGGTAGATATTTATGTGCGTGGGTTAGTGATACAGCTAAATCGCTTGGGAATTGTAACAACAAATAGCTGTGATGGCCATGAGCAAAGAAGTGCCAAGATTTATTTCCAGACAATCGAAATGGCAAAGAAGGCACAAAACTTGCTTGAGCATGTTGGGTTAGCAAGTCGCAGAAATAATGGTAGTTTAGCTTTCGTTCAAAATCGAAAGGAGCTGCCGCAGTTTGCAGGTCAACTGGCAGCAATCACTTTAGAGCAAGCTGAAGAATTATGGACTAAAGCCAATCCACTTATGAAAAAGCCGGAGTACTTTGCATTGTTAGAGGAGTTGCTTTCAATCTATGGGGTGAGCGGCGAAGAGGGAGAGATTCGCAGGTTTGTGCTAAATGAGTTGCGGCCGTATGTGGATCAGCTAGAAGTGGACCATTATGGGAATGTGTTGGCTCAAGTGTGTAACGGGAACGGTCCGACAGTGTTGTTAAATGCGCATCTAGATACGGTGGATAATTTCGTCCCAGGACGTGAGATTCATAAAAACGGCAAGATTTGGTCTTCGAGTGAAGGGGTATTAGGTGCAGATGACCGGGCTGGGGTTTGTATTTTGCTGGCAGTTGCGAAAAGCTTAAAGAATTCGACCTTCCGTGGCACGGTGAAATTTGTCTTTACGGTCGAGGAAGAAATCGGGTTAGTTGGAGCTCGTCAAGTGGAAAAAGCATTTCTTCGGGATGTGGATATGGCTTTTGTTGTCGATCGTAGAGGAACGGGGGATATTGTTACGTCTTGTAGAGGGGAAATCCCATTTTGCTCATCCCAGTTTGGCAGACAAGTAGAAAGAATTGGTCGAGCAGTACACGGGAACCGTCGCTGGAGTACGATTGCTGGTGGCAGCAGTGATACACGGGTTTGGGCAGAGCAAGGGATTAACAGTGTGAACCTATCTGTGGGGTATTCTAACGAGCATACGGAGGATGAATTCCTTGATATCGAAGCAAACTACGGCACTTATGAAATGGTTACGCAGCTTTTGGAGGATAGCCGTAGTTTAACGAAGGATTATTTTGAAAGAGGAATTCGCAGACGAGAGTTGCTAAGAAAACGTACTTAATAATCGAGGGTTCAAAAGAGCATTGAAAGAAAATTTCTTCAATGCTCTTTAAATCTCCAGCCCCAACCAATCCCAAAACGCCACTGCCTTTCTTATATTCATCAATCTCACCTTCCTAAATAATGGAATTTTTGTAAGTCCTTTTTCCAAAGATTAAGGTAGTTGTGCTGAAGAAGGATTTTTCATGATTTAGACGAACTATGTAAAGAGAGTTTTAATAGAACTGATTTAGGAGGTCAACATGAACATCCGCGTGTTAAACGAAGCCGATGCAGCAGATTATCAAGCTCTTCGATTAAGAGCGCTGCAAACGGATCCGATAAGTTTTGGGTCTACATATGAAAGGGAAGTTAATTTTTCAACCGAGATGGTGAAGGAACGAGTTCGCCCAGCAGAGGACCGTATCGTACTGGGGGCATTTCAAGAGGACGGCGCGTTAGTGGGCATTGTTCGATTTATGCGCGATATGGACCGAAAATCTAGGCACAAAGGCAATATTTATGGCATGTATGTGGCTCCGGAAGTGCGCGGTCAAGGTGCCGGGAAGGCTTTAATGGTAGAGGCAATCTCACGGGCAAAGGATTTTGAAGGCGTAGAGCAGATCCACTTGCAGGTTGTTTCTCAGAATGCGTCGGCCAATAAGCTCTACCAATCCTTAGGGTTTGAAACATACGGTGTCGAACCAAGGGGATTAAAAGAGGGCGAGCAGTACTTTGATGAGGATTTAATGATTTTGTTTTTGAAATAAAATAGGGAAATAATTGTTGGAGCTGTCTCATATGGTCGAATGATGAGGGGGCTCTTTTAGTATAGAAGGGGGACACTATGAAGAAGTACGCTATCGTATTAGCCATTTTCTTAATTTCGGGCTGCCAAAATACCGATGAACCAATTAGCGTCAATACGGGGCAATCCAATGTTTCAAGCGACAGGCCTTTCTCTGAAGCAGTTGTTGATAGGCTTGGGCAAATCGAAAACTTCGAGCGATTCGAAGAGTTTCTAATGAATGCGGAAAAGGGCGTAAAGGATAAGCTGACGATCGTGCAATATACCACAGAAGGGGATCCGATATTTCAGGAGCTCGACTACGATGGGGCGGTTATCAAATCAACAACTGACACAAGTCAGGATAAATTCGGTTCGGGGGAAATCTACAAGAAAACGTGTACCTCGATAGAAGTAACTGAAAAAACGGACGTAACAGAATATGTGCTGGCGGGCTGCGATGAATCGGAGGATATGACGCTGTTCATTATGGAGGAGTAGCGGAGAGGTTTAAATATACGTTTCCGGTAGATTTTAATCTCATATACGAAATGCAACAGATAAGTTGCTTATTGTTGACGTGCAACCAATTAGTTGCGTATAATCGATTTATGAATTGGGACAAAGACTTAATTTTTAAAGCGCTTGCCGATTCGACTCGGCGGCTAATGTTAGATGAATTTTCGGAACGTAATGAGCTGACGTTGTATGAACTGACCGCTCGTCTCGTGATGAAGCACAACCTTTCCATTTCAAGACAGGCGATCACCAAGCATCTGAATATTTTGGAGGATGCAGGGCTCGTTGCATCCGTTCGAAAGGGAAAATATCGAGTACTTATTTATAACAAGGAACCACTTAAAGATTTGCTGGAAGGGTGGATCGATTAATTTTATATCAATTGATATAGGTTTGAATTTTAAAGAAAACCATACAATGCAGCTATCAATGGAGGGCAAAATAAGGATGAAAATTATTATTACGAGTATATTCGTTCAAGATCAGGAGAAAGCATTGGAATTTTACACAAATATTCTGGGCTTTGTGAAAAAGCATGATGTTCCAAGTGGTGCGCATAGATGGATAACGCTTGTTTCGCCAGGCGAAGAAAATGGTACAGAGCTTTTACTTGAGCCAAATGAACACCCTGCTGCTAATGAGTATCAACAAAAACTATTTGCAGACGGCATTCCTGTAACAATGTTCGGGGTTGCAGATATTCACAAAGAGTACGAAAGACTGGTGGAAGAAGGCGTGAAGTTTACGATGAAGCCGACAAAAATGGGGGACATCACAATCGCTGTTTTCGATGACACATGCGGCAACCTTATCCAAATGATCGAGCAAGCGTAATGATGTGGCAAAATAGTTTCTAATGATACTATTGAGACCGAATCAAACGGTTGAATTAGAAATATGCAAACCAAGAATCCATTGCAATTACGCAAATGGATTCTTTTCATTCCATTCAAGGCATGGAAGTCGAGTTGGAAGTAATTTCCACGAAAAGTATCCTTCATTCAAGGTATTCCTCTTTGAAACACGTTTCATAAGCCAGATCAAAATCATCTTGAAGTAAAATAAGAGGAGATTTTTCGGTTATTTGCAGGATGGAACACTGTTTTGGGATAAATAAGGGAAAATTTTCCGACTATGTGGAGAAAAATCCGCCATTTTCACGGTTTTCGAGTCGTTAAGCGGAATCTCTCCGTCTATTTCATCCATTTTTCCTTGTATTTTCTAATTAGTCGGAATTTCTACCTCTATTTATTGGTGAAGATATCGCTAAGAGTGAAAATATAGTGAGGGGATTATTGGCCCCAATTCAATGGTTTTCATTCAAGATATTTAGGAGAATCCAATCAACATATCCACAAAAATTGCCCACAATCCAAATGAACAAGAGACACGGCAGCAATCTTATCCCCGACGGCAAGCTCACTAAGAAAGACTATCAACAATATCCACAATTTTTTGTTAAACGATTAACTTCTCAAGCTTTCAAAATTACTCATTCTTTGCTTGATTAAAATACTTTTCTAAAAGAACAGCGACTGCTTCATCATCAATCTGGTAAACCAATCTCATTATAATCCCCGTAAATAACGTTATCCTCCGATAATTCAAGAGAATTCATCATTGAATAAAATTATCTCTTTTAATCAAAATTACTCTCTTTTAAGTAAAATATTTGTCCAAAACCCATTGACACAAAACATTCAGAAAATATACACTATTTATATAAGGTAATGATTACCGAAAATGCGTAAAAGGGGTGGAGAGATTGAATTTACCTACTGTTCAATTTACAAAAGAGCAAGAAGAGTTCAGAGAAGAGGTTCGTACTTTCCTGGAGCAGGAACTGCAAAAAGGAACGTTTCAAACGAAATGTGACTCCTGGCTGAGCGGCAGCAATCCTGCATTTTCGAAATTAATTGCAGAACAAGGCTGGATCGGCATGACCTGGCCAAAAGAGTACGGAGGGGCAGAGCGAAGTTCCATTGACCGATATATTTTGACGGAGGAATTTTTGGCCATTGGGGCTCCGGTTGCGGCCCATTGGTTTGCGGATCGTCAAACAGGACCGCTGCTGCTGCGATTTGGTACGGATTATCAAAAGAATTTCTTCCTGCCAAAAATCGTTAAAGGGGAATGCTTCTTTGGAATTGGGTTAAGTGAACCCAATAGCGGCTCGGATCTGGCATCAGTCAAAACGAAGGCTGAAAAAGTAGAGGGTGGCTGGATTGTGAATGGTGCAAAGACTTGGACTAGTAACGCCCATGATGCTCATTATATGGTCATGCTTGTTCGAACAGAGCCTGTGGCCGAAAAGAAACACCAAGGCTTAAGCCAATTGATAATCGATTTAAAGTCAGAGGGTGTAACCATTACGCCAATAAATTATTTAACAGGTGAGCATCATTTCAATGATGTCTTTTTTGATAATGTGTTTGTTCCGGACGAAATGGTGGTTGGCACATTAGGCAATGGATGGGCGCAAGGGTTGGCTGAACTGGCCTATGAACGCAGTGGCCCTGAACGAATTCTAAGTACCTTCCCATTATTGAATGAAGCGATGGAAGAGCTAAAACGCACGTCTGATTTCGAAGGTTTGGCGGAAGTCTCAAAGCTCGTTGCAGAATTATGGAGTTTACGGAATCTATCAATCGGCGTTGCTAAAGTGCTGGAAGAAGGGGGAGAAGTAAGTGTCCCGGCAGCCTTGGTTAAAAGTGTAGGAACAAAATTCGAGCAGAAAATTCCTGAAATCGTTCGACTATTGCTGGATGTCTATCCGCATCTTAAAGCAGAGCGCGCTGTCGATCGTTTCCTGGCAGAATCTACACTTCATGCTCCTGGCTTTACGATTCGAGGCGGAACATCGGAAGTACTATATGGTATTATCGCGAAAGGAGTGCTTGCAGGATGAGTGAAATGAAAGACATGATCGTGGAAGTTGTCGAACGAATTTTTAAGGAAAACGTTGAAAAGGAAACCGTCGACTTATTAGAAGAGAAATCATGGGCAGAGGAGGTCTGGCAGTTAATCCTCAAGAACGAGATTGAGAGGGTTGCCGTCAACGAAGTGCATGGCGGTGCCGGCGGAGACTATGAAGATTTATTTTATCTATATCGATTAGTAGGCAAATATGCAGTGCCAATTCCTTTTATTGAACATACATTAGCCAACCTCATCTTAGAATGCATCAACCTTCAACCTCAAACCAATCTATCGACAGTGCATATTGCAGCAAATCCCTTAACGCTGGCTGAAGGAAAGGTTTCCGGCAGCTTACAGCATGTTCCTTGGGCAAGATACGCAGAAAAACTCGTAACACTAGCAACAGGAGAAGGAAAACAAGCTTTAGTGTTACTAGATTTGAAGAATGCCCATATTCAAAACGATACGAACCTAGCAGCGGAACCTAGGGATCATGTTGATTTTACGGATGCTGCTGTTGTAGCAAGCCAGTCCATATCAGCAGAACAGCTTGAATTCCTGAAAAAAATACAAACAGCTGCGACGGTAAGTAAAATGGCCGGGGCAATTGATCGTGCCTTTGAGTTATCTGTTCAATTCAGTAAAGAGCGGGAGCAATTTGGCCGTCCAATTCATCGCTTCCAATTAGTGCAGCAGCATCTTGCTATTTTAGCCGGTGAGCAAGCGCTTACAGCAGCAGCGCTGGAAAATATTATCGCATTACTCCTAAATGGCGAAGCGGGTGACGAAATCGCCTTTGCCCGGTTGAAACTCGATGATGCAAGCCGGATTGTAGCAACTTCAGCCCATCAAGTACATGCAGCGATCGGTGTGACGCACGAGCACCGTTTACACCATTACACACGCAGATTATGGGCGTGGCGGGATGAGGATTATCATGCGAAGTATTGGAAAAAAGAATTGGCGAAAAATTGGCTTAATTCTTCCGGTACACTATGGGATAAGTTAACAAAGAAAAAACAGGCAGAACATATTTAAGGGGGCTGAGTGTAGTGGCAGATTTGTTATTTGAAGTGAAGGATCAAATTGCAACAATTACATTAAATCGACCTGAGAGTTTTAATGCTTTTAGTGAGGAAATGATTCACCTTTGGATTAATGCTTTAGAAGAGGTGCGGGATAATGATTCAATCAGAGTCCTTCTTGTAAAGGGGAACGGAAAATCCTTCTGTGCTGGTGGAGATGTCAAGGCGATGGTGGCAGGAAAAGGCTTTTTTGAAAGTGAGGAGGATATCACTTCGACAGCTCTTGCGAGAAAAAATTCATTATGGAAAAAGGTGCAAAGAATTCCTCTGCTTTTAGAAGAAATAGATAAACCCGTCGTCTGCCAAATGCATGGGTTTTCAATGGGAGCGGGTTTAGATATGGCATTGATGTGCGATATTCGAATTGCAGCCAGCTCCAGTAAATGTGCAGAAAGCTACATCAATGTAGGAATCGTGCCAGGAGATGGAGGCGCTTACTTTTTACCGAAATTAGTGGGCATCGATCAGGCGCTCGATATGCTATGGACTGCGCGGGTTTTAACGGCAGCTGAAGCAAAGGAAAAAGGCTTAGTCACTTTTGTCGTCCCGGACGAGGAGCTGGATTCCTTTGTTCAAGCATATATAGAAAAACTAAGCAATGGACCACAAGAAGCTATGAGAATTATTAAGCGGGCAGTTTACCAAAGCCAAACGATGAGTCTCCGTACTTCCCTGGACTATATTTCTTCCAAGATGGGGATTGTCACTGAATTACAAGATTATAAAGAAGGTGTGTCGGCCGTGCTGGAAAAACGAAAGGCTAAATTCAACTAAGCGTGACAAGGGGGATGGGGGATGAAAGGTAAATTTTTCGCAACAATTTTGTTATGTGTCAGTCTACTAGTGGGATGTCAAAGTAATGCAGAGCGATATGGGGAACCGCTAATTTTCACTACGGGGACGACAACAGGGGTATTTTACTCATTGGGAGCTGGTCTTTCAACATTATGGACAAAAGAGATGGAGAAGCGCGTTGCTTCCCAAGCGTCAAATGGCAGTGTTGAAAATTTGAAATTAATGAGTAAAGGTGAAGCGAATATTGCCTTTACTACAGTAAATATTGCGTATGAAGCCTATAACGGTGAGGGGACTTTCAAGGAGGAATCCTATGACGGTGTCCGAATTTTAGGAAATCTTTATCCCAATGTTAGCCATATTGTTGTGGTGAACGATGATGATATTCAAACGATTGAAGATTTAAAAGGAAAAAGCTTTGTATATGGAGCTGCCGGCAGTTCTACTGAAATGGAATCAAAGCTCGTATTAAAAGCACATGGAATCGAAGCAGATCAAGTAAAAGGAAACTATGTTGGATTTACTGAGGCAACAGATTTAATGAGAAATGGTCAGGTGGATGGAGTAAATATCTATTCCGGGGTACCTGCTGCTGCAACGACTGAATTGATTTCCACATTGGATACAAAAGTTTTGAACTTTTCACAACAAGCGATCGATGAACTGGTAGAAACGTATCCTTGGAATTTTGAATATGTCATCGAAGCAAATACCTATGACAAACAACCTGAACCTATTACAACGGTTGGTCAATATAGCACAATCGTTATCGATGAAAGTGTATCGGAAGAAGCTGCCTATGAATTAACAAAGCTCCTCTGGGAAAATGTTTCCGAGCTGGAAAAGTCCTATAGCATTGCCAAACAATTTGACCCTCAAAAGGCGATTGAGGGGACAGCCGGGGTACCACTGCATCCGGGGGCGGAAAAATACTATAAAGAAATTGGCGTATTGGAATAGGGGGGATTCAAATGACGACAAAAATGAGTAGTAATGTGGATGTGAAGGAGTTAGTCGAGTTAGAGGAAAAAATGCTGAACTCCAGGAAGTATATCGGCATTTTTGGGAAAGCAGTTGTTCTTCTAGCAGTCATTTGGACCATATTTCAGCTCTATATGAGTAGTATTGGTGTCATGGATGCCGTGAAATTCCGGGCCTGGCATTTAGGATTTCTTCTGTTATTTAGTTTTATTTTTTACCCTGCGACCAAAAAAAGTGTCGGAACACGGAAGCTGCCAACGATAGTAGATCTGATTTGCATCGGGCTATCGGTGTTTGTAATTTTCTATTTCCTCTTTACTTACGACACTTTTGTAAGAGATCGTGCCGGAGAAAATACAACCTTGGATATTTATGTAGGTGCTTTAGCGTTGATTCTCTTATTTGAAGCGAGTCGCCGTGTAGTAGGAATCGGTTTAACGCTGATTGCATTGTTCTTCTTAACGTATAACTTCTTTGGCGCCTATATTCCCGGCCTGCTGGGGCACTACGGTTTCAGTATTGAACGCGTGGTCAATCTCATGTACTGGGGCGGGCAAGGCGTATTTGGGACAGCGTTGGGAGTTTCGGCAACCTATATTTTTGTCTTTGTCTTATTCGGTGCTTTCCTAAAAAATAGCGGGTTTTCTGATTTTATCAATGACTTGGCTTTGACGGTAGCAGGTCAAACAGCAGGTGGTCCAGCAAAAGTAGCTGTTTTTGCAAGCGCTTTAATGGCAACGGTTAGCGGAAGTGCGGTTAGCAATGTCGTGACCACGGGTACCGTAACCATTCCGATGATGAAAAAAGCGGGCTACTCCAAGAAGTTTGCTGGAGCTGTTGAATCGGTTGCATCTACAGGAGGTTTAATCGCACCGCCTGTTATGGGGGCAGCAGCGTTTATCATGGCGGAGTATTTGGGGGTTTCGTATTCAGTCGTGCTGCTTGCCGCGATTATTCCAGCGGCTTTATATTATTTAACCCTATTTATGATCGTTCACTTTGAAGCAAAGAAGATGGGACTCACTGGTATTTCAAAGGAAAATATACCAAATGCAAAAAAGGTTTTAAAAGAAGGTGGACATTTATTTATTCCACTCGTTATTTTACTTATTATGCTCTTTGGCGGGTTTTCACCGATCTACGCAGCCATCATCTCCTTAATTTCTGTCGTCCCGGCTGCAGCTATTCGAAAAACTACACGAATGAGTTTTACAGTAGTGATCGATTCAATTGTAGAAGGCGTAAAAGGGGCGATTAGCGTAGGGATTGCCTGTGCAGTCGTTGGTATTGTCATTGCTACAATTACGTTAACAAGTGTAGGCCTGCTTTTGGGAAATAATGTATTAAGCTTTGCTGGAGAAAGTATCCTGCTCGCAGCGTTATTAACAGCCTTTATCAGTATTGTGCTTGGGATGGGGGTACCCGCGACAGCTGCATATATTATCGTTGCAACAATTTCGGTTCCGATTTTAACGAAGCTGGGAGTAGCGCCTATTGCAGCTCACATGTTTGCCTTTTATTTTGCTGCATTATCAAGTATCACACCTCCTGTTGCATTAGCTGCCTATGCTGCGGCGGGAATTGCCGGGGAGTCACCGAATAAGGTAGCTGTTGAATCGGTGAGGTTAGGACTGATTGGCTTTATTGTTCCGTTCTTCTTCATCTTTAACCCGACGCTGCTGTTATCGGGTGGAACGGTTATGGAGTATATCTATGCAGGGGGTACAGCGATTATTGGAGGGATAGCATTAGCTGCCGGATTAAAGGGCTATATGTTTAGAAAGACATTTTTAATTGAAAGAATTTTATTATTGCTAGCAGGCATTTGCTTGATGGATACAACGCTCATTGTTAACGTTATCGCTTTAGCAGTAGTAGGCGGGATTGTAGCCTCGCAGTTGCTGATAAAGGCTAAAGTAGTGAGTGAATTAAAGGAGCCTCAACATAAAGAAAGTGAAGATATGGTTGAAAACGAAATCAATGAAAAGGTAACGAATTAGTGAATACCAAAGGAGGGTGAGCCATGCGCCCATTAGACGGGGTTCGAGTGTTGGATTTATCGAGAGTGTATGCTGCGCCAGCGGGTTCGATGCTGTTGGCGGATTTAGGGGCGGAAGTGATTCGGATTGAACATCCTAACGGGTCTGATAGCATGCGTGATTGGGGTCCTTTCGTAAATGATCAAAGTACCTATTATCTATGCGCCAACCGAAATAAGAAATCGATTTTACTCGACTTGAAAAAACAAGCGGATAAGGCAAAATTCCTGGCAATGGTTGAGGAAGCGGATGTTGTCCTGGAAAACTTTAAAACAGGGGATATGGCGAAGATGGGGTTAGACTATGAGGCTCTCAAAAAGGTAAACCCGCGAATTATTCATTGTGCCGTAACGGGCTTTGGGCAAACGGGGCCGCTTGCGCAGGAGCCGGGGTTTGATCCGGTCATCCAGGCAATGAGCGGATTAATGGATGTTACTGGAGATGCAGACGGCGAGGCGACAAAAGTAGGGGTCCCAATTGCCGATATTCTTACTTCTAACTACGTTGTTATCGGGATATTAGCTGCGCTGCGCATGCGCGATCAAACAAATGCAGGCCAGTTCATCGATCTAGCATTGCTAGATGTTCAGCTAAGCAGCCTGGCGAATGTATCCAGTGCCTATTTAAATGCGAATTTTATCTCCAAACGGTTGGGCAACAAGCATAATAATGTCGCTCCGTATCAGGTGTTCCC
This sequence comes from Lysinibacillus fusiformis, assembly GCA_030027265.1. Taxonomy (GTDB): domain Bacteria; phylum Bacillota; class Bacilli; order Bacillales_A; family Planococcaceae; genus Ureibacillus; species Ureibacillus fusiformis_A. The sequence goes on from JASENG010000007.1 coordinate 196,825, forward strand.
TTGTTCGGATGGACCGTTAATGTTCTGTGTCGGAACGGATGCCCAGTTTGAAAAATTCTGCAAAATGATTCACAGAGAAAACTGGGCAACGGATGAGCGGTTTAAAACAAATACCGCACGAAAGCAAAATGAACAGGTGTTAACAGCGCTTCTTCAAGAAATAACGATAACGAAAACACGGGATGAGTGGATCGCCCTTCTGCAGCAGCATAAGATACCAGGTGGCCGGGTAAATACGATTGAAGAAGCATTGGAGCAGCCGCAAGTGAAGGCAAGAGAGATGATCGGTGAAATCGAGCATCCAAGCTACGGCAAAGTGAAATTTGTCAAAAATCCCCTGCAGCATTCTGGCTTAAACATTGCCTACGAGCAGGCGCCGCCACTATTGGGCGAACATACGCAAGAATTTGTAAATCCTTTAAAGGCTTAATCTATGAAACTGCTTAACGAAAAATAGAGGGGTTTGCTATTATGGTTGTAAGGAGGATGCTTAATGGATCAAACGAATTTCGAGAAAAATTATCTCATGAACACGGTTCAAAAAACGGCTTTAATATTAAGGGCATTTACAAGGGAAGAACCAAAACTAACACTGACCGATCTTCATAAATTGACAGGCATTGGTATCTCAAGCTTACAACGATTCGTAGCTACCCTCGTTCATGAAGGATTTCTGATAAAAGATGAAAAGTCAAAACATTATCAGCTAGGCTTATCCCTATTTTATCTTGGTAAATTGGTAGAGCAAGAGTCGACCATTTTGGCGGTAGCAGAGCCCATTTTAAAATCTCTGAGCGAGAAGATTGGAGAAAGCGTGTCGATGAGCATATTTGACGGCGACCAGCGGAGATGTATCTTGAATTTCGAAAGCATTCATTCTCTTACAGCAAGACATCAAGTAGGGGATACATCTCCATTATACGCGGGGGCTTCTGCTAAAGCGCTGCTTGCTTTTCTACCTCAAGCGGAGATTGAGGAGTATTTGGACCGGGTGAAGAGGGTCCCGATTACAAAATCAACGGTAATTGACCGAGACGAGCTTTTCGCTCAGTTAGAGAGGATCCGCAGCCAGGGTTACGTGACAACAAAAAGCGAAAGGATCATCGGTGCCTGTTCAATCAGCACACCTATTCTGTCGCTAGGCAGACCCATTGCCTCCATCTCGATCATTATACCGGATGTGCGCTATCAAGATGAGCACACAGAAATGTACAAAGAGTATATTCTTAATGCGAAATATGAAATCGAAAAGCAACTTTCCATGAAATAAAGTTTAGAATTCTCGCTGATTAAAACTGCTTGGTTCCTAGGTGACCGGCAGTTTTTTTATTTGCAAGGTAGTTTGGCCGATTCGCGTTTACTCCATGAGGCTACAGGGTACAAATCTATTAATTTTAAGCTGAGGAGGAGTCAACATGAATCCATTAGACAATGAGAACTTAGGGAGATCGAATATTGTCGTAGCCTTCGACAAACAAGATGCGCTGGCGGTTATTGAACGATTGAAAGCGGACGGCATTCAAAAGGGTGATATCCATGTGGTGGGAAAGGATTTAATCGAATTTGCCAATTTAAAATGGGATGCAGAAATCAATATGCATCGCATCGGGAATAGCGGAGACAAAATCAAATCCCTGTTTACAGGAGAAGACGCCGAAATTGAAGGATTAAAACATGCCAAGCTGCCTGAAGATAAGCTGGCCCACTACAAACAAATCATCGATGGAGGTGGTGTTTTGATTTATACAGATGAATACTTGGACACCACAAAAATTGTTCAACAGATGGAAAGAGACCCGAATATTGTGGAAGAGCCTCCTGCGTATGAGGATGGCCCGAGATTTTAGGACAAATCAGGTTTCAGGTTTACAAATTGTCCTCCCGGGTACAAAACTAATAACCTATTAAAAGGAGGAATTCAACACATGTATTCAAACAGTAACTACAACATTGAAGTGGCACACTCAAAAAATGAGGCAATGGCGATTATTGACAGATTGAAAAATGATGGAATTCCCAAAGGCCAGATTAATATTGTAGGGAAAGATTTAAATGAATTTACGAATTTAAAATGGGATGCAGATGTAGATGTGCACAATGCAGGCAATTTTGCAGACAAATTTAAATCGCTCTTTACAGGGGAAGACGCTGTAATGGAAGGCTTAAAAGATGCAGATTTACCAGAAAGTCAGCTGCTTCACTACAAAGAAGTCGTTGAAAATGGCGGTGTCCTCATCTATACAGACGATTACATGGACACGACTGTAGTAGAACGTGACCTAAATACAGGGTTAGATTCGTATTCAAATGAGCGTAACCCATTAATATAATTAAATTTAAACTTATTCGAACCGCGAGCAGGACTTGGCTCGAGGGGATATATAAAGAAGGCTATAGCTTTCAAAAAAATAAGAGGCGTTAATCCCAGAGGGGATTAGCGCCTCCCTTTTCTCTATTTTTTAGTTTCCATGCTGTATTTCTTCAGTTAAAGGTCGAGGCATATTATGGATTAAAAATATTCTGTATTGACAAATTTGAAATAATAGATAGAATTATTAATTAATATCTGCATAAAAGAAGATTTGTTAATAGCATTTCGAAGTATAAGAATAAAGGCTATGAAAAGAAATAGTAGCAATCATGTAGACACAACAGAAAGTTACCGGTTGATGAGAGGTGCATGTTGAACGATTGTGAATTCATCTTGGAGCTGTGTACCGAATAGGATTCCTTAGTAGGCTACACCGGTAAAGCACCCGTCATCATGTGCTAAAGTATCGTCATTTGACTGTACTTACTAAGATAAGCAATGTAAGTTGCTTATGAATTTAAGGTGGTAACACGAGTTGAATCGTCCTTTTGGGTAATCCAAAAGGGCGTTTTTTTTTACTCTTTTTTCTTATAAATCATGCAATATTAGAAATAGATTCCTAGGAGGTAAATTGATCGGATATGGAAGATAAAAGTAAGAAACTGCAGCGAGGTTTAGACAATAGGCATATTCAGTTAATAGCACTTGGCGGGTCCATTGGGGTTGGATTGTTCTATGGCTCTAGTGCAACCATTCAAATGGCTGGGCCATCCATCTTATTGTCGTATCTAGTAGGTGGACTGGTGATTTTTACTATTATGAGAGCTTTAGGAGAAATGGCAGTAGAAGAGCCTGTGTCAGGTTCCTTTAGTACATACGCAAATCGATATTTAGGCGCGTTCGCAGGCTACTTAACCGGATGGACCTATTGGTTTATGTGGATTGTCGTCGGGATGGCGGAGATAACGGTTGTCGGTGTCTATGTGAATTACTGGTACCCAGAGATACCACAATGGCTGACGGCGCTTGTTGTCCTGATTGTTATTACATTGATCAATCTTGCAAATGTAAAAGCATTTGGGGAGTTTGAATTTTGGTTTGCGATGATTAAAATTGTAGCCATAATCGGCATGATCATACTTGGACTAGGAATCATCTTCCTGGGCATCGGCAATAGTGGTCAGCCAATCGGGTTTGACAATCTGTGGATTCATGGGGGATTCATGCCAAATGGATTTGAAGGCATTTTATTGTCATTGGTTCTTGTCATGTTTTCATTTGGAGGCGTAGAATTGGTCGGAATTACGGCTGGAGAGGCAAAAAATCCGCATAAATCAATTCCATCAGCCATCAATAATGTGGTCTGGCGAATATTAATTTTTTATATTGGTGCGTTGGGAATTATGATGATTTTATATCCTTGGGATGAAATTGGAATGAATGGCAGCCCATTTGTATTAATCTTTGCTAATGTTGGAATACCCGGTGCTGCACATATCATTAACTTCGTTGTCATAACGGCAGCATTATCGGCTTTCAATAGTGGCTTATTTAGTTCGGGAAGGATGCTATACAATCTATCACTTCAAAATAATGGTCCAAAATATTTCGGAAAGCTTTACAAGAATGGTAGTCCAAGACGCGGGATTCTGTTTTCATCCTTGATATTATTAGTGGCTGTAGTCTTGAATTATATTGTTCCGGAAAAAGTATTTATGTATATTTCTGCTGTTGCAACAGTGGCGGTCATTACCAGCTGGACGATTATCCTGACTACACAATTGAAATTCAGGAAATCCAAAACTAAAAAGGAAATAGAAAAGCTAAAATTTAAGGTGCCCCTATATCCTATTTCTACCTATTTGGCATTATTCTTTTTAGCATGTGTCATTGTCTTAATGGCATTTATTCCCGACATGCGAATTGCATTATTTGTAGCGCCGGTTTGGTTTATCATTCTTTTCATCGGCTATAAGATGAAAACAAAATAATACTTCTGGAAAAGTACAAAATATATCACGTTGGTTAAATTTTTGTTTCGGCAAGAGAAGCAGAATGGAGTCCAGTTTCGCTATATTTATGAAGAGATGGGAGCAACGCTTAAGCAAGAAAAAATAATGCCTATTTTACGAATGCGTGTTTACCTTTTCACCTCCTGGGTAGTTGTTTAATAGACTACTGGAAGGGGGAATGCACAGCATGTATTCATCAAACCATAACGATCCAAAGAATCTTCACGTTGAGGTGGCAAATACCAAGCAAGAGGCACTGGGCATTATCGAGCGATTGAAGACTGGTGGAACTCCAATGGGTCAAATTCATTTAGTAGGGAAAGATTTAGAGGAGTTTGCGAAATTAAGATCGGATGTAGACGTAGATATGCATCAGGCAGGAAATGTTGTAGATAAGTTTAAAGCGCTGTTTTCAGGAGAAGATGCTGTCATGGAAGGGCTGAAGGGGACGGATTTGCCTGAATCGCAGCTCAAGCTATATAAACAGATTGTCGAAAACGGCGGCATCCTTATTTATATGAATGTCGATGCTCCTGACTTTGAAGATGAATCAATCGAGTCAACTCCCGCAGAAGCAGTAAAAGAACTCCATCCGGATTACACGTATTTAGATCGCCGCAACTACTATTAATTTCATAAAAAAATCAACAGAAATTGGCGTTTTATCCCCTTGTGGATAGGCGCTGTTTTTTATTGATTTTGCCTTCATAGCAATTTAGATGATTTTTCGACCGCCACACTGTATAGCAGCCTATTTGAACAGGGAGAATAAGCATATGAAAAAGGAAATTAAATTAAATGTTGCCATAAGCATTTTAGTTATTTTAGTCGTGATTGGCTCTACGATGATTGATATGGTTTCTTCCACAAATGCGTTAAGAACGTCTCTAAAAACCAACTATCTTCAAAATAATTATAATTACACAAATAAGCTAGCTGAAGGTGTTCAATATGTAACAAGTGATCTGCAGCAAAGCATCATTGCTGTTGCAGAGCTTTCTCGGTCCATGAATTTTGACCAAAACCAATTGGATATCTTATATAAATCCGAAAACGGCCATTTCAACTCCATTTTCAAGACGGATACGGATGGCACCATCAAATTAATCAGCCCTAAGGTCATTGAAATACAGGATGAAGAAAGCGCATTTATAGTTGAAGCTGGCCGGAAAATTGATGCGAACATTGTCAAAAGGGCGTTAACTACGAAAGAACCTTTTATATCCCAGCCATACATTTCTGCGTCAGGAACCTTGCTAATGCTTGTCACGGCTCCTATCCTAAACGAAAACGGCTTGTTTGAAGGAGTGATGGCAGGAACCATTTACTTGGAAGAAGGAAATCCTATCAGCAATGTATTTAATTCGGACAAGTATCTAGATGGGTCGTATATCTATGCAGTCGATCAAAGCGGGAAAATTGCGTACCATTCAGATGGTGAACATCTTTTCGAGGATTTTAGTGAAAATCCCATCGTGAAGGCCATCAATAGAGGAAAAAGCGGCTATGAAGAAATAACGGATGCAGATGGCGAAGAGTATTTAGCTGGATATTCGTATATAGAAAATTTAGAATGGGGAGTTGTTTTGTTAACGCCCTCGACAATTTTACATGAACCGTTAAACCATCTAATACGAAAAATCGTCACACAATCGCTTGCCGTCTTAATTGTTCTTTTAATAATTGCAACTTTTTTGGTAAAACGATTGACGTATCCATTAACCCAATTGGCGGAGTATTCCGAACGCGTAATTTCCAATAAAAAATTGAATAACCCAAATGATGGGCTGACCATCAATTCGAAAATCTATGAAATCAATCAGCTGTATCGTCAGCTCAGAATTCAATTGTTGAAGCTAAGCCAAGAAATTCAACTCGATGGGTTAACGGGTTTAGCAAATCGAAAAGCCTTTGATACGGTGATAAAAGAATGGACGCAAAAAAGGGAGCCATTCGCGCTGGCGATGCTGGATATTGATAACTTCAAGAGCATCAACGATACCTATGGACATCTGGTGGGCGACGATGTAATCAAATTTTTAGCATCCATCCTGATCAGTTTTTCAAGGGAAGAGGAGGATCTAAGCTTTCGTTATGGTGGGGAGGAGTTTGGCCTTTTGCTGAAGGGAAAGAGCGAATTGAATGCAGCTGTGATTATGGAACAATTCAGAGTGAAAATGGCTAACATGCAAAGTCCTACTGGAAAACCGATTACCGTTTCAGTAGGCGTCACATCCCTTCAAGTGAATGATGAAACACCTGAAACCATCATAAATAGAGCCGACAAAGCCCTCTACCAATCCAAGCAGGCAGGGAAAAATCGAGTAACGGTTTACAAAAATGATGGGAAGTAGTGGTTGTTTCATAGCATTGCATATATAGTTGATGAAAGGACTAGGGAGAAACCTAGTCTTTTTTATTGTTAAGGAAATTATAAAATTTCGCTTTGAGGATAACTTTTAAAAAAATAAATTTGACATCTAGCTCCAGCACCCTAGCCCCTCGAGGTCGCTTCGGTACCTTCCCAAGTGTGACAAGCACACTTGTCAGGTCCCTCCAGCGCTTGTCAGGGCTAATCAGGGCGCTTGAGCTTTTGTTCTTTGTCTATTAGCTTCATGCTCGGGAAAAAATTAAAATTATTTTCGGTATGCGTGAGATTTTTTGAACGTTCAACTCGTTTTACTAAATGAGAAGGCAAGGAGGGGTGACATGGAAGACGATATTCAATCTGTTGAACGGATTTTAGCAGGTGATAAGCAAGCATACATAGACATTATCAATCAATACAAAAACCCACTGTATGCAACCATTTTGCGTATGGCCAAAAATCCGCAAACTGCACAGGATTTGCTGCAGGAAGCTTTTATAAAGGTGTATGAGCAATTGGGAAAATACGATCAAAAAGGTTCTTTCAAAAGCTGGTTATATAAAGTGGCAGTAAATCACTGCCTGGATCAATTACGCAAAAAGAAGATAAAGCAAGAACAAATAGAAGAAGAACGGATGATCAATGATACTACCCCGGAAGTAGTCTTTTTGAAGAAGGAAAAAAGCAGAGAGCTTGAAAGACTGATGGCAGGGTTGCCGGAGGAAGAACGGCTCATTTTATTGCTCCGCTATGCAAATGACTTAAGCTACGAGGAGATTTGTAAAACATTAAGAATTTCCCTGGCGGATGTACGGAACAAATTACATCGGGCTAAGAAAAAATTAAGAAGCCAAGCACAAAAAGGAGGGTATTTTAATGATCTGTCCAAAAGAGGATGACTTATTAGCTTATGTTGATGGATTTTTAAATGAAGAGGAAACACAACAAATGAAAAGACACATCGATTCCTGTCCTTACTGTGAACAGCAGCTTGAAGTTATGAAAAGTCAGCAGGCCTTCTTAACTGAAACCTTGAAGACACCTGTATTGCCTGAGGATTTTGCCCAAACGATTATGGAACAAGTTCAACCATATAAACAAAAAAAGAACCGAGCTTGGAAATGGGGAATCGGAACAGCAGCCAGTGTCCTTTTGGCAGGGGGGATATTAATCTCGGTTAACCCGAGCTTTGCGGAAATTATTGGCGGCATTTTTAATAGCGATAAGGTTGATGAGGGCTTGAATATCGCCATTGATACGGAAATAGCGACTCCTGTTGATATTGCCATAACGGATGCAGGGATTACATTGCATGTAGAGCATTTAATCGCAGATACATCGCGTATTGCCCTGTCCTACAGCATTACCAATAGCAAGGGTAAAAGATTAGATCCTTATATGGAAGAAGGCCTAGGGAAAAATACGATTACCTTACTGGATCAGGATAGGAATGAAGTTGAAGGCGGAAGCCGGGGCTGGAGTAATACGGCCGATTATGGGATTTTCGATTTCTCGTTGGTAAATGTAGAGAATTTCAAAGAAGGAATTATTCGGATAGCTGCAACAGAGCTTGCCGGTAGAAACGGCAACTGGACGGTGGAAATACCTGTTGATTTGACGAAAGCCTATGCCAATCAAAAAGTGATAGATATTGATCAAGCTATTGAAGAAGCAGGGGTAGAAGTAAAGTTAGATGAAGTAAGCTATGCCACGTCAACAACCGATATTACCTACAAATTGGCCTATACGGACGCAGCCAAAAAGGAATTGCAAGCAGCCATCAAGGAGAAAGAAGCGCAATTTAATGAGGAAATCGTGAATACATTCTTCCCGCACCATCCTTCGATTGGCTATCGAATCGAAAATGAGCAGGGTGATGTGCTGGGCTATCAAAATATTTATGGCAGGGAAGACAGGGGACATCCCGTAACGGAAAATATGATTGCAGGCTCAGGCAGGTGGGAAGGTGAAAAGGAGGAGTTAGGCCTTTTGAGGATGACGGATTCCTTTGTCCCTGAGCAAGACCCTGAAGAACTATATTTTGTTTTAGATACAATTTATAAGCCGAAAACATCTGATTTCTCGGTAACATTCAAGCCGGATGAGCTTCCCTATACATTTAAGTATGAAGGCTATGAACTAACAATTGATTCCGTAGAACGCAAGGTAGATTACTCACTTCGAAAATCATGGATTCCGATCAGTCGCCAGGTGACTGTGGAGGTGTCTATGTCAGGCTATGCTGAGCAGAAAGCGTCGGAGCTTGACGTATGGGCCATTGAAGACGGAGAGGGGCAAAGCTATTTTACTTTTAATAGCGGCAGTTCTACGCAAGATGAAACCGATCAGCAGGGGCGGTTTGAACGAGGAGTACACCTCATCTCCTATGAACTGCAGGAAATTCCGGAAGAAATGACGCTGCATCTTATCGCAGAAACCGAAGCCATCAAACTGGAGAAGGAATGGCGTGTACCGATATTTGAGAAATAAATGGTTGGTGAAACTTATTTAGTGACCATTCGTATATAAAGTTAGAATTACATGAATGGTGAGATTTCACCGGAATTTGTATGTAAGAAGGAGAAAACAAGATACTTTGAAACCTTGACTGAAAAAACTTTTATTTTTGGTCTACTTCGTTGTCATTGCGGATGCATATCATTCAACTTTATTTATGGAACCTAAGATGCCTCCGCGTATGCAAACACAAAATACTGCGGTGGCTGAACCAGCTATATCGATGGTTCACATGCGGTAGCAAAGATTAATGAAAGGCCTCCGATTGCAGGAGGCCTTCTTTTAATGCGTGATTCCTAAACGACGGGCTTCTCTGAGCCACAGAGGGAATTCGGCAAATATGCGATTGTAAAGCTCTTCGTCGCTGATTTTATCCAGATCATCGAGGGCGAAGAAATTGGCGTTATCCACGATACGTCCTGATAAGTTATCCAGCCTTTCGAGAACACCGTAATTCGCGCTCCCAATCCCGACAAACTGCCAAAAGATATTTTTATTCGAGCTTTCAATCAGCAAATCGGATATTTTCTTCTCGGCATATACTCCACCGTCACTGAAAAAGATGATATAAGTCGGCAGGTCTTTATTTGGTTCTTCCACTGTAAATTTCTGAATCACATCTGCCATTACTCTCGGTTCATTGTTGCCAATCCCAACTCCGCCGAACATGCGCGGCTTTGGATAGGTATGTTTGACATAATCCTCATAGTCATTTTCAGTCACGCTTGGTGCCCGCATGAATTTATCTCCGAAAAACCATACATCCAACACACCATCGTCATCCATGCACGCTGCAATGGCCAGAACTTTTTCAAAAGCACGCTGAACCGTCCCTTTACTATAGAGCATCGACATCGATCCGGAAGCATCGATGACAACCGCAACTCGGGCTTTTTCGGTCGTTAATTTATGCTTTTCCAGGGTGATGGAAACCTTTTTCTTTAGTAAATCAATTTTTGTCAGGTTCACCTTTGCAGCAGGAGGAGGGGGTGCTGGAGTTTTCACCTTAACTGGGGGTGATTCTTCTACCACAGGGGCTTCATCTTCAACGACAACCCCATGTGCTTCTGCTAAAGGTTTGAGGCCTCCGTTAAACCCTTGGCCAATCCCTCTGAATTTAAACCAATCCTTATGACGGTAGATTTCAGCGAGAACCAGAGAGGTTTCTTCGCTAAGCTCGGCAATATTAAAAAGGATTTCATTATGGAACGATTTCACTGAGATTTGCAGGTTTTTCACTTCTTTTAATGTTCCAGGACCATCGAGTGTGACGGCAAAGACGCACTTTTGAATCTTTGACTGTTGCAGAGCGTGTAAGGAAAGGGAGAATGTTATAGTTGTTGGTGCGGTATCTTGGAGTTGAATCATGCTTTCAGGGTCGGTCGGTTGATTATAAAAAATCATATAGTCATCAGATGGCACTTTTCCATCGGCTTGGACTAAAAAGCAGCTTACATCTAAGGTATGGGAAGAGCTCCACTCGACGATTATTTCGACAGCAGAATCAGCAGCAATCGCTGTATTTGCCCCTTGAACTAAGGTAACCGTATTTTTTGTCATCAAAAACCTCCTTGGCAATCTTAAGTATAGTTTACTGAACAATTTTGGGATTTACAAAAAATTACTTATGGCAGTTTACTGACTTGGAGTTGCCGGCACCAACGAAAAGGTTGCCCCTTAATTATATTCCAGTTAGTTAAAAGATAGGTAAGTTTTACCTTTTGAAGAAGGTAGTATTGTATAATTTAGATAGTAAATAAATACACAATCTAACTTGAATTAGAAAGGGAGGAGCTACATGAATATCGAATGTACACGATTTCGAGTAAAGCAGAGAAAAACAGAAAGGGTAACGGAATGGCTGGCTTTCTTGAATGACCATATGGAGGATGTATTGGTCACTTTGGAAGGTGAGAAGATGTTCATCGAAACGATTTTCCGTGAATTTTTAGAGGGAGAGGAGTATTTATATTGGTATTCCGTTCAAGGGACTGGGGGTACTGCGGTAGAGGAGTCGAACCACTGGATTGATAAAAAACATCTTGAATATTGGGATGAATGTATAGATGAAACCTATCGGCCGGTAGATTTGCAGGCTGAAGTTGTGATGATCCCAAAAAAGGTAAAGGCTGCAATGGTGTAGGGAATACAGAAGAGTGGAGCGAATGCGATGAAAAGGTTGGTTGTGATAACGGTTGGGAAAACCCACAGTGGAAAAACGACATTTGCCAGAGCTTTAGAAAAACAGTTAAAAAACTCTTTTGTGATGGATCAGGATAATCACGCTGAATTTCTCAATACATACTATAACAACCTGATACCCAAACAAGGCGCGAATATATTGAAGCATTCCATTTCAAAGCTAATTGTTGATTATGGAAAACAGCATACGGATCTTCATTTTATCCTTTGCAATTCAAATCGGAGTCGAAAAGATCGCCTCTACTTACTGGAAGAGAAATTTCCGCCAAATGAAATTTTCCGTGTACTTGTCCATTTTGACATTCCAGATGAGGTTCTTCAAAGTCGCGTAACTCAAAGCAAGCGGAGTACCCAAATATTCAGAGGGGCAAATACTAGTTTTGAAGATGTACTTATCCGGCAAAAAGCAGAGTCTCTAAACGAAGAGGTGGCAGAGCCTATAAAAGGTGAAGCAGATCGTTTATTTGTGATTAAAGAGAGCTTGGAAGCCGATGCGGTTCTCAAGGAAATTGTTCGGATTGCTGAGGAGCTGTCTATGCAATAAAAACCTGTGATTTGTAATAGGATTTAATTCCACCCCGAAATAAAAAATCAAATAAAAGGAGGGGTTATAGAAGAATGGAGAAACAGCGCTTTGAAGTTTTGAATGTTAGTAAAGAAATTGGAGGGGAAAAAATCCTTGCCAATATAAACCTTACTATCGAGAAGAATACTGCTATAGCAATCAGTGGCCATAATGGTTCAGGCAAGAGTACATTATTAAAAATTTTGGCAGGAATTTATGAGCCTACTACTGGGGAAGTAAGAAGGGGAGATTGGAAAGTTGCCTATGTAACCGAACATTTTCCCGAGAATCTAAGATTTAAATTGAAAGAATACTTATATCTGACTGCATCTTTTCAAGGTTCATCCAAACAGCACATCAAAACGGAACTTCAGAAATATATTGAAATATTTAATTTGCAGTCCTTTGCTGATACCCCGCTAAAAAAGTGTTCAAAAGGAACAAAACAAAAAGTAGGTTTAATTCAAGCACTTATGATGAAACCGGATATTCTTCTATTGGACGAGCCACTGACAGGACTGGACAGCTCGACTCAACAGGAGCTATTTCGTCTGCTGGAAGAGTTGAAAAAGCAAATAACCATCATTTTCACCACACATGAAGATAAAATGATTGCAAGATTGGCAGATTGTATATTGAAGATTGAATCTGGCCATCTGCTACAAAACTCAAAACCAAGAAAATTACAGAAGTTAATCAAGGTAAACTTTATCGATCAAGCTAGTTTCGAGAACTTAAACCTAGATGATATTACATATGAAGGAAATTCGGCATTCATTACGGTTGAGGCAGCTAAATCGGATGATCTTTTACTGCAATTATTAACAAATAACTGCTCGATTGTAGAGGTTAAAGAAAGGATATAGATATGATGGGATTTATTCGCTACCAATGGATTAGTTACATACGTTCTTTAAAAATGATCCCCCCGGCCACTGCGTTCTGTATATGGATTTTTTTATTGTATGTCTATAGTAATGTTCCTATTTTAAGCAGTTACGGAGTATCAAGCATGGCGATCTATTTAGTAATGACTTGGTTGACCATGAATTTCTTTTCTATAGAGGAAGAGATTGAAAAAAATATGTTATTCGTCCAACTAAAGAGCAAAGTACGTTATATTTGGGGGAAATGGGCTATTTGTTTATTTTTCGCCTTTATTTTTATGGCAGTAGCGATTTTCTATCCGATAATTATCAACAGTTTTAGAGGTACAGTTCAACCCATTCATATCGGATTATCTTTTTACAGTCATTTCTTTTTAGCTTGGTTTGGTATTCTAGTGGGGACTTTTTTCTCGGTTACTTCATTTTCCACGAAAAAATATACTTGGTTGTCCGCCATGCTAATAATTACAGTTTCACTTTCATTTCAAGGATTGGTGGAAAAAATAAATGCACTAAAATGGGTGCTTATCCTGTTTCCCCCAGTAACGCATGTTCTTGGATATTTAAAAGAAGGTGATGCAATCCGTATTGATAGTAGTTTTATGCAGGCTGCACTTTGGGTAATTGCCTATTCTATTTTAGCTGCAATACTAGTGATTCGAATGTTTTTAAGGAAGGAGAGATAGCGGGAATCGGGGCTTATGTAATAACTTCTTAGGGGATAATCCGCAAACTATGCCTTGCTCCGATAACGAGGAAGGCATAGAAGCTCAATTTTGAGCGACTTGCATCATGATTTTGGTAACGTACTGCTCAGTATGATTTTTAACAACGGAGTCATATATATATTCCTCAAAAACATAATCTCCCAAAGTTAAGTTTAACCGTTCCATTTTTGAAAAAAGCCGCATATAGGTATTGCTTATGGTCTTCTCATCCCCAATATGATAGCCAATAAGAAAAACGCCCTTTACCGCTTTAAAATAGGGGTATCCTTCCTTTGGAGTGGGCTGCTCAATGTATAAATAGCTATAGTTAGAGAAATTTCCCTTCAGCACTTGCTCCCGTTCCGTAATACTCCCAATTGGATATCCAGAATCAAGACGCGACACATTCAGTTCTTCAATGAAATCTGAAATCACTTCTACAAATTCTTCGTCCGATGTATTTTGAATCTTCCTGCTCAGATATAGTGTAGCTTCTGGTAATTGTTCAAGTGTAATCTGATTAAAAGCAAGGGTTTTGGCCTCTTCCATCAAGGCAATTTTTGCTTCAATCATTTTTTCCTTTCTTTCAATTTCCTGGCGCTTCTTTACAATCTCTTCTTTCTTTCGATGCATTAACGACAAAAATTTCTCAGGGGATTTGTTTTGCATATATTGTTGGACATCGCCAAGCGACATACCGAGTTCTTTTAATAAATCAATAACGAAGAATAACTCTAATTGGTGTATCGAATAGTAACGGTAACCATTTTCTTTTTTTAATACCGGAGTTAAGAGGCCGATTTGATCGTAATAAAAGAGTGTCTGTTTGTTTACTTTGCAAAGCTTTGCAAATTCACCGGTTGTTAAATATTTCCCTTCTTTTTTACTCAATTTTTACAATACCCCCCTTGACTATATAGTTACTATATACACTACGATGAGAGTTGTAAATCATTAAGAAACGGTTCAAATTAGTTAATAGTTTTAATCTGTTGAGGAGAATGAAGAAGATGAAGACGCATAAAGTCACCTTGGGATTGCTACTGATGAATTTATTCATTGCTTTTTTGGGGATTGGTTTAGTAATACCGGTTTTGCCTACGCTGATGACTGAACTGGGCATAACGGGAACGACAGTCGGGTATTTAACCGCTGCTTTTGCAATTGCTCAATTAATTGTTTCACCATTTGCAGGGAAAGCTGCAGATAAATTTGGCAGGAAAATTATGATTGTAATCGGTTTATTTATTTTCGGTATTTCTGAATTATTATTTGGGTTCGGCAAAGAAGTAGAAGTATTATTTATTTCCCGTGTTTTAGGAGGAGTTAGTGCGGGATTCATTATGCCGGCTGTTACTGCTTTTATTGCGGATATTACAACTCTGGATAATCGAGCTAAAGCACTCGGGTATATGTCGGCAGCCATTAGTACAGGATTTATTATTGGACCGGGTATAGGAGGGTTTCTCGCGGAATTCGGAACACGTATACCATTCTTTTTTGCAGGTGGCCTTGGAGTTTTCGCGGGTTTACTTTCGATTCTACTATTAAGAGAGCCGGGACGTGCAGAAGAAACTAACGAACAAGCGGCAGAGGGCAAGAATGCCTTCAAACGCCTTACTGCACCAAAATATCTTATCGCGTTCAGTTTAATTTTCATTGCCTCGTTTGGTTTAGCCGCTTTTGAGTCGTTTTTTAGTTTATTTGTCGATCACAAATTTGGCTTCGAACCATCGGATATAGCCATTGTCATCACGGGTGGGGCGATATTTGGTGCAGTTGCTCAAGTTATCCTATTTGATAAACTAACCCGCATATGGGGCGAAATAAAACTTATCCGTTACAGCTTGATTTTGTCGGCGATACTGGTCTTTTTAATGACCGTGGTTCACTCCTATTTCTCTATTTTACTTGTAACATTTATTGTTTTTGTAGGTTTTGATTTATTCCGACCTGCTGTCACTTCTTATTTATCAAATATCGCCGGGAATGAACAAGGGTTTGTGGGTGGCATGAACTCCATGTTTACAAGCCTGGCGAACATTAGCGGGCCCATTTTAGGTGGAATGTTATTTGATGTAGATATTAACTACCCATACTATTTTGCAGCTCTGATTATAGTAGCAGGTATCGTTATGACAATGTTCTGGAAAAAACCAGAAAGTGATTTTTCTGCCAAAGTGAAAGCTGGCACAACAGAAGGTTAAAAAGATGAGGCATTAATCCCCGAAAAGGATTAATGCCTTTTCGTTATGCCCCAGAAAATAACTGCGATTCATTTCATTTCGAGAAAAACTTTAAGGTTTTTTTAAGGTACCTAAAAGATAATCAGAAGACAAAATATCCTCACTGAGGAAAACAAAACTAAAAATTACTAGGTGGCCTAAATGAAATGAAAAAAATATCGACAAAAATTATCCTTTTATCCTTATTGAATTCCGTATTGGTAGCGGTTATTAACGTAGGTGCCTCATTGATCATGAGAAATAGCAGCAGCGATGCATCTGCAACCGATGCGAGTCCAGATGCGATGCAGCAAATGCAATTTATGATTCCTGCACCCGTATTGTGGGGACTGATTATTTCTTTAATTATGGGTGTTCTCTTATCTTATTTTTTAGGAAAATCCATTGAAAAGCCAATTGTGAAAGTGACGGAGTTTGCAAAAGAAACAGCAGATCTAAATCTGGCGGATGCAGATGAGGAATTAGAAAAACTGGGCAACATAAAAGATCAAACAGGAGATATGGCAAGGGCGTTATACAATACAAGAAAACAATTAAAAGTTATCGCTTCTGAATTGCAAATGGTGTCTTCCACTGTTACACACCAATCGGAAAACTTAACGAAAAATACAGGTGAAAATTTAAATTCCATTACACATGTAGTAACCACTATAGACCAAATGGCGGCAGGGAACGCTGAACAAGCCGAGACGATGAGCGGCATTAGCAAGATGTTATCAGATGTGGTGTCTCTAATCGATGAGGTAGCCATGAAAACATCGGAAAGTGCAGAACAAGCTTATCATTCATTGGAATCAATCAATGAGGGCCAAACAAGTGTTGATATGCAGACGAAAAAAATGGATGAAACCCTTCGTGTATCTAGTGATGTCAATCGCTCCATCAATGAACTCAAAGAAATGATTCACCAAGTGACTGGATTTGTCGGGATTATTACATCCATTGCAGGTCAGACGAATCTACTCGCCCTAAATGCCTCCATCGAAGCAGCAAGAGCCGGGGAAGCTGGTAAAGGATTTGCCGTTGTTGCTGATGAGATCAGGAAACTGGCGGAAGGGACTTCGAATTCAGCAAGTGAAATCACATCAATTATGGAAAAGACTTCAGTTATGACAGACTTGGCCGTTGCGAATATCCAGCATTCAACCCAATTAGTAGATCAGCAAAGGGATGGGTTAAAGGTTACGGAAGAAGCTTTTCATAAAATCAAGAATATGTATGAAGGAATTGTAGATGGTTTAAAACAAACAGCTGGAGCGATGGGAACGGTTAACGGTAACTCCCAAACAGTCTCCGGCCAAATTCAAGCGTTAACATCCCAAGCGGCGGACTTTGCAGCAAGCACAGAAGAAATCTCGGCAACAGGACAGGAACAGCTGGCTTCCACTGAAATCATTGCAAGCTCAGCTAAGGAGTTGGAAACATTAGCAATTAAATTAAATGAACAGATAAATAAATTTAAAATACAATAGCGGAGTACATGCTTAGCATTTTTTAAAAAAGAAACTCCAATCAAAAGGCCGACTGGGAGCGCGATTGAGGCTGAACCGGTGAACAGAACTAGTTTATAAAACGATTTTGAGCTTAATCGCGACTCCCTCGTCCAGGAACAAAGCAGAAAGTTGAATTTGCCTATAGAATACCGGAAGATTGAGAATTTTCCTCAAATAAGCTTAAAAAAACGTTTGCGATTTCCGGGTCAAACTGTGTTCCTCGATTTTTTCTTATTTCATTTAGGGCGTATTCTATATCGAATTCATCTCGATAAACACGTTTTGTCGTCATGGCATCAAATGTATCCGCGATCCCTACTATCCGCGCGAAAAGGGGGATTTGATCACCTTTTAGACCTGTTGGATAACCTTTCCCGTCATATCGCTCATGGTGATATAAAACAATATCCAACACCCCATTTTTATGGAAATGTTCAATATGTTTGATCATATTATGACCCAGCGTTGGATGGCTCTTAATGATTTCATACTCCTCATCGGTAAGTTTCCCGCTTTTCCCCAATATATGCTCCGGGATTCCAATTTTCCCGATATCATGAAGCAACGCACCTTTCCGAATAACCTCGCAGCACTCCTCTGACAATTTCATTTTTTCGGCGATTCGTACAGCATATTTTGCTACATTTTCAGAATGATGCAGTGTATACCGATCTCTGGAATCTAAAGCATTTGCGAGCGCTGTCGTTAAGGCTAAATGATCTTCCTTCACTTTTTGCACATAATTCATTAACCCGGATGAAATTAGTGTTATTAACAAGTAGGTTAATAAATGGATGAGAAAAACGCCAATATTAGATTCCGAATCTGTAATCGAAAAATACCTGCAAGTTACCGTGATTACAGTAAATAAAATCAAAAACCAAAGAGGCTTATTATAAAAACCGATACCCAGGAAGATGACCGATAATATGTACAAAATATAAAAATTGCTTTCACCATTAAGAACCATCCTGTTTAAGATGACACTAAAGGCTAATACGATAAAAAAACTATAACTAAAATAGCTGGGTTTATTAAATAATTGTTTAATCATATATCCTCCATGTCAGTTGGAATCAATCAGGCAAAAAATTGCTTCAAAATAATTATGTCCCAACTATTTGAGGGAAATACGAATACTATAATAGAGAATGCTTAAAGGAGCCAGTTCATCTAATTTTGAACTGACTCCTTTTATTAAGAATTTTAAAAGGAAGCTTAGAAATCACATTCCATTACAGTTCTTCTATAGGCAAATTCATATGTCATTTCCAGCATACGGTCGCTGATACCATTTAGCTGGCTAGAATCCACCCCGAAGTATCTAATCAAAAACTGCATCATATTTTGGCGCTCGTGCTCCGTAATCATGCCTCTACTCCTTTTAATTTGATATATAACAATATATTAAATCGTTAACTGATATATAACAGACGGAAGCCCATTTTTCCAAAAAAATCGCAACATTATTGGATAAAAATGCTTTTCTTGAAACTTTTGGTAAATTTCATCGTAAACTAATTGTAAAAGTATTTCGAAACTTAAAGAAATGGGGGATTGAGATGAAAAAATTTATTTTAACCTTCTTAGTCTTTTTCCTTGCCGTTTCAGCTATTCTGTTTTTTTCAGAATTTAAAACAAGGAATTTTGTCGAGACATTTATAGCGGGCCCCGATGACTTTGATGAAGTTGTGCAAGGGATTACAATTTGGGGAGACGGGACAAATCAGGCAATTCTAAAGCCAAATGATGACCGTTATGATGAGGTGCTGGCTGCTTTACGTAAATGGGAAGTAAAAAAAGTGTTGTTCAAAGACATGGATATCAATCAAAAAATGTATCAATTGGATTTTATTAACGACGCCAAACCAATGGATCCCTATAATATCTTGATAAACGCTGATGGAATCATGAATATCCACGGGCGGGAATACGAGCTTGTGAATGGAAGTTCCGTGGAAGAATTAATCGAAATGGCGAAATAACAATTATTCAGTAAAGCACGGAACCAATTGGAGGTGAAATGCATTGGAACTAGAGTTAGATAAAGCGATTGTTCTACGAAAGAATGGAAAGGCCAAAGAATCAAATGAAATCCTTACAGATCTGGTTCGGCATTTCCCTGAGGATGCGTCCATTAACTATCAATGTGCATGGAGTTTTGACTTACTAGGAGAAGAAGTCAAAGCAGTACCGTATTATGAAAAAGCCATTCAGCTGGGGTTATCCACTGAGGATTTAGAGGGCGCCATAATTGGCTTAGGCAGCACCTATCGAGCACTTGGAGAATATGAGAAGTCCAAAAGCGTTTTTTTAAAAGGACTCGAAACATTTCCAGCTAATCGAGCAATCCAAACCTTCTATTCCATGACGCTCTTTAACTTGAACGAGCATGGTACAGCGATGGAACTGTTACTGAAATGTCTCATCGAAACGACAGAGGACCCCACAATACTCGCTTATGAAAAAGCACTTAATTTCTATTCGGATAAATTAGACCAAATATGGAAGTGAATTTCCTAGAGAACGGAGGTAAATAAGATGGAAGAAGTCTTATTATCGATTCATGATTTAAGAAAAAAATATGGCTCCAAGACTGTTTTAGATGGCGTCTCTCTTCAAGTGAAAAGAGGTGAAATCATTGGCTATATCGGCCCCAATGGAGCTGGGAAAAGTACGACCATTAAAATCCTGCTGGGCATCGAAAGCGGCTATAGCGGGGAAGTGAAAATTTTCGGCCAGGATATTTCCGCTGAACATATCGAGTATAAACGGAAAATCGGATATGTGCCTGAAATCGCGGAGCTCTACGATAATTTAACAGGTCACGAGTATTTAACCTTTATCGGTGAATTGTATGGACTTGATTTGGAACTTGCCGACTATAAAGCTAAAAGACTGATGGAGCTGTTTGGCATTGGAGAAGTCTATCATTCTCGGATTGCTTCCTACTCAAAAGGAATGCGCCAAAAAATCTTGATTATCTCAAGCCTATTACATAATCCTGAAATCCTATTTTTCGATGAACCAATCAATGGTTTAGATGCCAACAGTGTCATGATTTTCAAAGAAATTATGACCCAGCTTGCGGCTCAGGGGAAGACGATTTTTTATTCCTCGCACATAATGGATGTCGTTGAAAAAATAAGCAGCCGCATTATTCTATTGCATGACGGAAAAGTTGCCGCAGATGGTACTTTTGAAGAGCTCCAGCATACAAATCATGAAGGCTCCCTCGAACAAATCTTTAACGAGCTGACAGGGTTTAGCGAGCACAAAGATATTGGGGAAAGATTTGTCTCCGTTGTAGGGGAGATGTGACGATGCAGGACTATTTCACACTGAACCTATTAGACCGTTTCGAAAAACTATTCAGGGGGCTCGGCATCGATTACAAGGTGATGAGAAAAATCCTGCAAGTCAAGCTCACGATGGATGGGCGTCGAGTGCCGACGATTTTCTCGCAAAATGCGAAGAAAAAAGATAAGGAACCGACCAATCAATATATCAAATCCTTATGGATATATGTTTTATTCGGACTGTTTTTAATTCCTTTTCTCCTGATGGGCGAAAACTATCTGTTTCAGATGAGCATGGTATATGGGATCTTCACTTTCTTTATCATGACATCTTTAATTTCGGATTTTTCATCCGTCTTGCTGGATATACGCGATCGAAATATTCTCTATCCAAAGCCGGTTGATCGGAAAACGATTAGTGCAGCCAAGCTAATGCATGTCATGATTTATCTATCATATTTAACGATTGCACTGGTCGGAATTCCTTTGATTGTGAGTCTTTTTGTGAAAGGTATTTTATTTTTCCTCATAACACTTGTCAATATCATTTTGTTGGACTTGCTGATCGTTGTGTTGACGGCGCTAATCTACTTCCTGGTATTGCGTTTCTTTGATGGGGAAAAGCTGAAGGATATTATTAATTACGTTCAAATTGGGTTGTCCCTTGCCGTTATGATTGGCTATCAATTAATTGGACGTTCCTTTGAAATTTTCAACTTAACCGTTACCTTTAACCTTGAATGGTGGCAAGTATTTGTTTTCCCGATATGGTATGGAGCAAATACAGAGTTATTGCTGAATCGGAACTTTGAACCAGCAACGATTTTATTTACGGTTCTGGCGCTGCTTGTGCCAATTCTGGCGATGTGGATTTACATAAAGCTGACACCAGCTTTTGAACACAATCTTCAAAAGCTTTCGTATCATGGGAACGCCAAAGAAAAAAGGAAAAGCAAGCTTCGCCAAACGCTTGTGAATATTATTTGCCGCTCAAAAGAAGAACGGGCATTCTTCCGATTTGCCACGATGATGATGAAAAACGAACGGGAATTTAAATTGAGGGTGTATCCGTCTTTGGGGTTCTCCATCGTCATTCCATTAATTTTTATTTTCGGTGCATTTCGTTCAGATCTCGATAATCTATCAAACAGCAATTCCTATTTATCCATTTACTTTAGTTTGATCATCATCCCGACAATTATGGTGGTGCTGAAATTCTCGGGAAAATATAAGGGGGCTTGGATTTACAAGGCAGCACCATTGGATAAACTTGCCCCTATGTTTAGCGGAACGATCAAGTCATTTATCGTCAATCTGTTTTTGCCGATTTACTTGCTCCTAAGTATTATATTTGTAGTTTTATATGGCGCTGGAATTTTGCCGGATTTAATCGTCGTGTTCTTGCATGCCTGTATTTACGCAGTCATCTGCTTTATGCTTCTAAACAAATCCATTCCATTTTCACAGTCCTTTGATGAGTACAACCAAAACGGCAATGGCATTATTATTTTCGGGCTGATGCTGATTGTTGCTTTGTTAGCCGGGCTGCATTATTTGAGCACTTTATTTGCTTATGGAACCTATGTCTATTTAGTTATTGTAATCCTTGGGTTAGTGATTCTGTGGAAACAAGCCTTTAACATCACATGGGAAAAGATTTATGAATAAAAAAGAAACGCTGCTGATCTTGAAATCAGCAGCGTTTCTTTTTTATAATTCAGCCTGTTCAAGCGTATATTTGTCTATTAATCTTTTCGTATGCGGCATGAAATAGTTGAGAATAACCCCACCAAGACAAACCGTTAATATCGTCCCAATACCAATTGGGCCATCAAAAAGCATGGCCATGATCAAGAAAACGATGTAGATGAATGTTCTCGAAAGAAATACATTCGTTCTTGTCAACTCTTGCAGGATCAATGTCAGTCGGTCAACTGGAATCGGTGCAAAATTCGTTTGTAAATAGATGGCAGTCCCTAGTCCAACAACAACCAATCCAATTCCAAAGTAAACTGCTTTACTGACCCATGCTTCAGGTGCGATCAGGTTTTGCAATAAAAAAAGCCACATATCAATCCCAATCCCTGTTATAAAGGCAGTTACAAGCCCCAATACTTCCGGTCTTTGCCTTTTTAAAAGGGAATTTGTGCCTATCAATATCACCGCGATGATGATTTCCCAGCTTCCCACAGTAAGCCCCACATTCCTGGACAGCCCGACCAAAAGTGCGTCAAAAGGTGAGGTGCCAAGGTTCGATTGAATCGTGAAGGAAATGCCAAGGGTTAATATTAGAATACCAAATATATAGAAGACATATCTCACTTTTATTTACCTCACAGCCGTTATTTTTGTTGCATTTACAACAAAAAGCATTTACATTTAAACTATACCAAATATTGTTGCACTTGCAATAATTGTTTTGCTAAGGAGCTTATCATGAAAGAAATATTGCGTGAAATTGGAATGATAGCAAGGGCCCTCGATTCGATTAGCAATATCGAATTTAAAGAATTCGACCTGACAAAAGGGCAATATTTATACCTTGTGAGAATATGCGAAACTCCAGGCATCATTCAGGAGAAGCTGGCTGAGATGATTAAAGTAGATCGAACAACAGCAGCTCGGGCCGTCAAAAAATTGGAGAGCAATGGCTTTATTGAAAAAAAAGAGGATGAAATCAATAAAAAAATAAAAAAGCTGTATCCAACTGAAAAAGGGTTACAAGTATATCCATTTATCAAAAGAGAACATGACTACTCCGATCAAGTGGCTTTAGAAGGATTTTCCGAAGAAGAGGTCGATGCCATCTTCAGCCTTCTCCAAAGAGTTCGAAAAAATGTGGAAAAAGACTGGGATTATGTGAAAAAGGGGAACAAACGGGATTACTGAATTTAGGGGGCTATAATATATGACTATAAAAAAATGTACGCTTGAAGATTTGCAAACACTTCAAGAAATCAGCATCGAAACATTTTACGAGGCATTTAAAGATCAGAATTCACCTGAAAATATGCAAGCTTACTTGGAAAAGGCATTTAACTTAGAACAATTAGAAAAAGAGTTGGCCAATAAATTTTCCCAATTTTTATTTGTTTATTTTAATAATGAGGCAGCAGGATATTTAAAAATCAACACGAACGAAGCTCAATCTGAACCGATGGGTGAAGAAGCTCTGGAGGTTGAGAGAATATATCTCAAACCGAATTACCAAAAGCATGGGCTGGGAAAAGCTCTGCTAAATAAAGCAATTGACATAGCAACTGAACTTAACAAAAAGAAAATCTGGCTGGGCGTATGGGAAAAAAATGAAAATGCCATTGCCTTTTATAAGAGAATGGGATTTGTCCAAACAGGGACCCACGCATTTATTATGGGGGATGAAGAACAGACGGATTATATAATGACAAAGACTCTCTAATACTAGTGGAAGGCGGGCTTTCTATGTATAGACCAAAGTACTTTAAGATGACGGATGACACGATTGTTTACGAGATGATGAAAACCAATAGCTTTGCAACGCTTTTTTCTCAACACGATGGCATGCCATTTGCCACTCATTTACCGCTAATTTTGAATGAGGAAAATACATATTTATATGGTCACTTTGCACGTCCAAATTCTCAGTGGAAGGATATCCAAAACCAAACTGTTCTAGCTACTTTCCATGGGCCTCATTGTTATATCTCTCCGTCTTGGTATGAAACGAATAAAGCAGTTCCAACATGGAATTATGTAACAGTTCATGTTTATGGAGAAGTTGAGCTGTTGGAAGATGAAAATGAGTTGGCAGAGCACCTGCAGGAGATGGTGTTGAAATATGAATCGCCGGACAGCACATACAGATTACAGGATGTAGATGCTGATTTTCTTGCTGTTTTACATAAAGGGGTTCAAGGATTCAAAATAAAAATTAATAAAATAGAAGGAAAGGCGAAGTTAAGCCAAAACCATTCCATAGAGCGGCAAGAGCTCGTTATCAATCAGCTGGAAAAAATTCCAAAAACGGATGAACAACAGATTGCCTCATTAATGAAGGCCAATCTAAAAAGGTAAAATCCCTCCATTAAAGATGGATGATTAAAATCAAAGTGAAAGAAATAGAAGCTTGGAATACTAAAAAACATCGAAAATCGCTATATCAATGTTCGATGTTTTTTGTATGGGTTTCAATCAGTAGCAGCTGAATTCTTTTGCTTTTAAGTACATTTTTACCCGTCAGACGTTACAGCTGCTATAGCGGCCATAGATGCAATCATTGCAGCTTGTTGAGCCTGCATAATAATTTCGATGGTTGTCATCATTCCAGTACTGGAAACGCTCGCATCACCCGTTATTTCACTCAGTAATAAATGAACCGCGAACATAAAATTAATATCTTCTTGCCATTTAAAGTCTTTTTCCATGTTTAAACGGTTTGTTAGCTGGATCACTTCCTGCATATTTACTTGAGTTTGATCACACAGAGCAAGCATACCGATAGTTGGATAATGCATCGGTTTCGGTTTTTTCCAAAGTTGCTTTACTTCTTCATATATTTGCGTACATTGATTACTCAATTGTTTTGGGTCACCTTTAGGATTTAGAGAAATAATATGGCTTAAAAATTGCAAGTCATTGCCTTTTCTAAATCCTCCGAGTTGGAGTTGATGGTAGAATCCCTCAATACTCTCCATCAGTGAAGGAATCTCCTCATTTCGTGATGCTAACAAAATAGTAAGGGGATAATCATCTTGCGTGGTTAAAAACATATGCTCCCTCTGCATTGCTTTGTAAATGATTTGGGCTTTTTCAATCAATGCCTCATATTCGGATGATTTTGTTTCTCCCGTGAAAGCAACACCTGCTGCAATATAGGTAAACATCCCCCGTTTAAAACCGCCTTTAATCAGCATTTCATATAAATCAAGGTAGGGTTTAAAGACATTCTCTGGATCCTCAAAATGGATATCCAACATGGCCGCAATGGAAAAGCGCTGGGACGATCGAAGTGTATTAAAAGCATCAACACTAGATTTGATATGCTCACTAACCCGCATAAATCGTTGTAAATCAAAAGGTCGATCATTTACAGCATACATGGAAGAGATAAGCATGATCATCCTTTTGTCAGAGACTTTCCACTTTAAAGCATTTTTTAACTCGGTATATATGGATAGAAATAGGTCTACTTTATGTTCCAGATTTTTTGTATGCACAAATAATCACATCCTCTAAATATTCTATTATTTGTTATACGAACAGTTAACCCAAATGTTTCGGTTAAAAGCATTTTTACAAATTATTCCGCAGCTTGTAGTAAAAAAATGCACTCAGCTGTTTAATGGCTTGTGATTTGTGAAATAATAAATTTGCCTATTTACATAGGGTATGGGGGTATGATAAAGTTTAGATATAGGGTGTGGGGGTATATAAAAAACCTCAACTAAGGAGTGGTAGATAAATGGAGCACGATCTAAATGATGAGAACTGCTGTTCAAGTTCAAATGAACGGAAAAGCCATCATTCCGAGGAAACAAAGAAAAACCTCATCACAAGGCTGAACCGCGTTGAAGGCCAAATCCGCGGCATTAAAGGGTTAATTGAAAAAGACACGTATTGTGATGATGTCATAACACAAATCTCAGCTGCACAATCGGCTTTAAATGGTGTAGCTAAAATGCTTTTAGAAACACATCTGAAGGAATGCGTTGCAGATCGCATTCAAGAAGGGGATTTGGAAGTTCTGGATGAAGTACTTGTAACGATTCAAAAATTAATGAAAAAATAAGGAGTAGATCTTATGGAAAATATAATTTTAAATGTTAGCGGCATGTCTTGCGGCCATTGTGTAAAAGCTATTGAAGGCAGTGTAGGAGAATTGGCGGGTGTTGACCAAGTTAAAGTTAATCTGGAAGATGGTCAGGTTGCTGTATCATTTAATAACGAGAAAGTTACGCTGGATAAAATTAAAGAAACAATTGATGACCAAGGCTATGATGTTGAATAAATAAACGATAAGAGTGCTCTACAGGCACTCTAATTTTAGCAAAAATATATACCCCCAATAGGTATGTGAAGGTGGATCGGTATGACAACAGCATCAAATGAAAATACAAAAATAAATAAGGAAGCAAGTCTTCAAATTACAGGTATGACTTGTGCGGCCTGTGCAACGCGAATTGAAAAGGGCTTAAACAAAATGGATGGTGTGGAACAAGCAACTGTCAATTTAGCCCTTGAAAAGTCAACGATACAATATGATCCTTCAAAACTGAGGGAAGAAGATTTTGAAAAGAAAATTGAGGCGCTTGGCTATGGGGTTGTAAAGCAAAAAACGGAATTTGCTATTACGGGAATGACTTGTGCCGCATGCGCTGCACGAATTGAAAAAGGTTTAAATAAAATCGATGGAATCGCTTCTGCAAACGTAAATTTAGCGCTGGAAAAGGCTGTGGTCGAATTTAATCCATCCGAAGTTTCGATTGCAGACATTATTGCTAAGGTAGAAAAGCTGGGCTATGGGGCGCATCAAAAGCAAGAAGACAAAGAACAAGCAGATTATCGGGAACTAGCGATTAAAGATCAAAAACGTAAATTTATCCTTTCTGCTATTCTTTCATTGCCATTATTATGGACGATGGTCGGGCATTTTTCATTTACTTCATTTCTATATGTACCTGAGTTTTTAATGAATCCATGGGTTCAAATGCTATTTGCGACACCAGTGCAATTTGTTATTGGTAAACAATTTTATGCGGGAGCCTATAAATCACTGCGTAACGGTAGTGCCAATATGGATGTACTAGTGGTCATGGGTACTTCAGCAGCTTACTTCTATAGTGTCTATCAAGCAATTGTGGCAGCAGGTACACATCATGGTCCGCATTTATATTTTGAAACAAGTGCCGTTTTAATTACACTCATTCTTTTAGGGAAATTATTCGAAGCAAAGGCAAAGGGGCGTTCATCTGAAGCGATAAAAAAATTAATGGGGCTTCAAGCGAAGACAGCCATTGTACTTCGAGATGGTGTGGAGAAAGAAATATCCCTTGCAGAAGTCATTATTGGTGACACAATTCTAGTAAAACCTGGCGAGAAAATACCTGTTGATGGCGAAGTAATCGATGGAACAACGGCGGTTGATGAATCCATGTTAACGGGTGAAAGTTTGCCGGTAGATAAAAAAGTAAATGATGTTTTATACGGATCAACTATCAATAAAAATGGTTTCATTAAGATGAAAGCTACAAAAGTCGGCCGTGATACGGCGCTCGCCCAAATTATTAAAGTAGTGGAGGATGCACAAGGCACAAAAGCGCCAATTCAACGATTAGCAGATAAAATCTCTGGCGTATTTGTACCGATTGTCATCGGCATTGCAATCCTGACATTCTTCGTTTGGTTTTCCTTAGTTGAACCAGGGAATTTCACGCAAGCACTTGAGGTGTTAATTGCAGTTCTTGTTATTGCTTGTCCATGTGCACTAGGTTTAGCGACTCCAACTTCAATCATGGCTGGGTCTGGGCGTGCAGCTGAATTCGGCATTTTATTTAAAGGCGGAGAGCATTTAGAACAAACACAGGGCATCGATGCAGTTGTAGTAGATAAAACCGGCACTGTCACACATGGTAAACCCGTCTTAACGGATGTTTACGCAGTTAGTGGCCAAAATGAAGAGAAGTTTTTATCCCTGATTGGTGCAGCAGAGAAACAATCTGAGCATCCGCTAGCCCAAGCAATCGTTCAAGGGATTCTAGATAAAGGCATCGAATTGGGGAATGTCCAATTCTTTGAAGCAATTCCGGGCTATGGTGTACAGGCAACCGTTTCAGGTCAGGGGATTGTCATTGGTACACGTAAATTGATGCAGCAATACGGGATTGATATTCAATCGGTGCTGCCTACAATGGAGAAGCTTGAAAGTGATGGGAAAACAGCCATGTTAGCGGCCATTAATGGACAGTATGCTGGTCTGGTAGCTGTAGCAGATACCATTAAAGAAACATCCAAAGAAGCGATAGTCCGCTTGCAAGACATGGGCATCAAGGTGATTATGATGACTGGCGATAACAAACGTACAGCACAAGCCATTGGTAAAGAGGTAGGCGTCGACGCAGTAATTGCAGAAGTATTGCCTGAAGGGAAAGCAGAAGAGGTCAAGAAGCTGCAGCAACAGGGAAAAAAGGTAGCGATGGTCGGCGATGGCATTAATGACGCACCGGCACTGGCAACAGCAGATATCGGTATGGCAATTGGAACGGGTACGGATGTCGCCATGGAAGCAGCGGATATTACATTAATTCGTGGGGACCTAAACAGTATTGCAGATGCTATCTTAATGAGCCGCAAAACAATGCGCAATATCAAACAAAACCTATTCTGGGCATTTGCTTATAACATTATCGGGATTCCGATTGCAGCAGTGGGTCTCCTTGCTCCATGGGTAGCAGGCGCGGCAATGGCATTTAGTTCCGTATCGGTTGTGTTAAATGCATTACGTTTACAGAGGGTGAAATTAGAAAAAAATAAAGAACAATAGCCAATTTTAAGGTGAGGAATGAATAGGGGGGACAATGTGAAAAAAATTAAAATCGCCATCAATGGAGGAATCGGATTTGGTGCTAAACTCAATTCGAAACAGCTTATCACGATCTCCAAATATATGAATGACGATGAGGAACTGGAGTTAACCACATTCCAACAGCTCTATATAGAAATACCTGAAGATAAAAAAGAAGCAATCATAGAAGAGTTCGAAAGTGTCGGGTTAGCCTGTTATCCTGTTGGAAACTTCGTAAAAAGCCTGAAAACCTGTAATTTTTGCAAAGGGGAAATCGAGGAAGGAATGCCTGTCGCAAAGGAATTAAATCAACGTATAGCAGGAAAACCAGTCCCATTTACTTTGAAGGTTGCATACACAGGCTGTCCAATTGGCTGTGGCGAACCGATGTTAAGCGATATAGGAATTATGAAGATGAAAGATCATTACAATTTATATGTGGGGGGGAAGGCAAAAGGGAAAGATGCCGAAGTAGGCACTTTGCTGCTGGAGAATCTCACACCGGAAGAATTGTACGATTCAGTAGAGAAAATCGTTGCGCTATACGCGCAAAACGGGAAGAAAAGGGAGACATTCTATAAATTTTTGAGACGGATAGGCAGGGAGCAATTAATAAGTTAAGTTTTAACAGGGCATTAATTCAATGGGAATTAATGCTCTTTTTTATTGAAGAGCATGAAACCAATTTAATGTGCCATTCGTAAATATAATTATTGAAAGAATATTTCGTCATCTCTAGCAATCTATTTTCTATATCTAAAGGAGGTTTTCAAATGAATCATGCTCGAGTAGCAACAGAATGCCCAAAATGCGGCGGTAAAGAATTCGGAAAAGGGAAACATAGTGGATATGCAGCCATGTATCCATCCAGAATGAGTTTTGGTTCAGATGTCGAATATATTATTTGTACGAAATGTGGATTTATCATCGAAAGCTATGTAACCAAACCAGAGAAATTTAAAGGGACACTTTAGGGGCAGTTCAAGTGTCGGCAGCACCATGCATGCGTTTTGAAATGAGTTTTTTGGAATTAGCTGAAATAATAGAAAAAGAGGTATTTGTCATGGTAACCAAAAGTGAAAAAGAAATTCTATTGGAAAATAGCGTCGAAAATTTCAAAGTGCTGCTCGGTATTATCGAATCCGTCCCTAGCAGAAAACGCAGCCTTTCAATTGAAACGGAAGAAAGAGATAAGAATTTTCGAGATGTACTGATGCATCTTTATGAATGGCATGCCATGCTTGAAAGATGGTATAGAGAAGGGATGGATGGAGATATCCCTTTCATGCCGGCGCCAGGTTACAAATGGAAGACTCTGAAACTGCTTAATAAGCAGATTTGGGAAAACTATCAAGACGTAACCTTAAATCAAGCCATTAAAAAATTGAAGTTAAGCCATGAAAGAATTATGGCTCTTATAAACCGGCATACCAACGAAGAAATCATGACCAAAAAATATTATAAGTGGACCAAAACAAGTAATTTATACAGCTATTTTGCAGCAAACACATCCCATCACTACATTTGGGCCATCAAAAAATGTGAAGCTATTGCAAAGGCGATAGAAGGGGAGAGAGAATCCGTTGGTTGAAAATTTTATTGAATTTAAGCGTGCCACTGAAGCCGGTATGTTAGAAGAAGTGAAAAAACTTTTTTTAGAGTATGGCCAGTCTTTAGCTATTAATCTAGATTTTCAAAATTTTGATGCCGAACTAAAATCGCTGCCAGGAAAGTATGCCCCACCAAATGGCACGATTATCCTGGCAATAGTGAATGGGCAAGTTGCAGGATGTGTGGCACTTCGCAAATTGAAAGATCGTATATGTAAAATGAAAAGACTATACGTCCGTGATGAATACAGAGGACTAAGGATCGGAAAGGGGCTAATTGAGGCAATCATCAATGAAGCGGCTCGTCTAAATTACGAATACATGAGGCTAGATACCCTTTCAACGATGGAAAAAGCGCAAAGTCTATACCGGTCATTAGGATTTTATGAGATTGAACCATACGTTTTTAATCCCATGGAAGGTACGAAATTTATGGAACTAAAATTGGGCTCATTCTAAATGAACTGGTTCTCGCAGTTAACGAGCGCGTTTCGCTAGTAAAGCGGGAACGCGCTCTTCTGGTAGCGCAAACTCGCTCGTAAAAGAACAAGCCGCGCGTAAAAGGAGCCAACTCGCTCGAGAACAAATCAAAACCGCTCATAAGCCGGGCAAAGTCGCTCGTAAAAGAACAAGCCGCGCGTAAAAGGAGCCAACACGCTCGAGAATAAGTCAAAACCGCTCGTAAGCCAGGTAAAGTCGCTCGTAAAAGAACAAGCCGCGCGTAAAAGGAGCCAACTCGCTCAAGAACAAATCAAAACCGCTCGTAAGCCGAGCAAAGTCGCTCTTAAAAGAACAAGCCGCGCGTAAAAGGAGCCAACACGCTCGAGAACAAATCAAAATCGCTCATAATCCGAGCAAAGTCGCTCGTAAAAGAACAAGCCGCGCGTAAAAGGAGCCAACACG
>JASENG010000070.1 GCA_030027265.1 Lysinibacillus fusiformis
TAGTCGGCTTCCAATACACATCGCTACACTGCGTCAACTGCACTCGCTCACATCCTCATGTACCTAAAGTACACTGCGGTGCTCACTCGCTTGTTTCCTTGTCTAGCTCGTGTCTTGAAACCCTCAGTTAAAAGTTACTGCTCTTCTTTAATAAAGAAAAGACTTAAGAACTTTACGATAAATTACTTGAATTTTGTTGCTTTCAATGTCGTTTTATCCAGTTTTCAAAGAACAA
>JASENG010000071.1 GCA_030027265.1 Lysinibacillus fusiformis
CGGATTACATACCTGTACTTTAAATCCATAATGATTTTTAAATGCCATGAATTCATCTGTTAATTGTGCCTCGCCTTGAGATCCACGTACCTTTTTAACCGCAGGTGTTAAGTTATCAATCCGAATGCTTAATGGAACACCTCCAGCTTGTTTAAATAGTAGCTTTAGACCACTTAGAAAGCACTCTTGATTTTCAGAGGGAAGAGGTACTACAAAACCGGTATTACTTGCC
>JASENG010000072.1 GCA_030027265.1 Lysinibacillus fusiformis
AGCAAGTAATACTGGTTTTGTAGTACCTCTTCCCTCTGAAAATCAAGAGTGCTTTCTAAGTGGTCTAAAGCTACTATTTAAACAAGCTGGAGGTATTCCGTTAAGCATTCGAATTGATAACTTAACACCTGCGGTTAAAAAGGTACGTGGATCTGAAGGGGAGGCACAATTAACAGATGAATTCATGGCATTTAAAAATCATTATGGATTTAAAGTACAGGTATGTAATCCA
>JASENG010000073.1 GCA_030027265.1 Lysinibacillus fusiformis
ATGCAAAGTTGGTGGGTTTTTCTGTGGAATTTTATTAATAATGAGAAATAAACGAAAGTTGAAGAGTCTAGATTATTTGGAAAAGTGTCTAGATTATTGCTTCAAGCGTCTAGATTTTAACAAAAAGTGTCTAGATTACTTGGAAAAGTGTCTAGAATTTTAAAGAAAATGTCTAGATTTTTGCTTCAAGTATCTAGATTTTC
>JASENG010000074.1 GCA_030027265.1 Lysinibacillus fusiformis
TCAGCTGACTTCAATCACATCGTGATTAAACATCAGTGAGATTACTCCATGCAGATTTGCGACGAAAGCTCTGAGTTACCTCTTTGCTTTTCCTTCGCGGCAGGAGCACATTTTGAAAATTCAAATGTCCAGCTTCAAACACCTCCCAAGGGGTGTTTTCCGCTTTTCTAGTGAACCTTCAAAACTGAACACAAAACGTTA
>JASENG010000008.1 GCA_030027265.1 Lysinibacillus fusiformis
ATGTGCAAAAAAATCCTCAATAAAAATGGAAGGTTCATCCGCGTGAAGTGGGAGAAGCAAGGATAACAAGAAGCCAAGATAACCCTCAGTTACGGTAGAATATCTATTTACTATCCAAGTAGCTCAAATAAAATCAGCACAAACAAAATTTAGATGTCCTCACCAATAAATAACCGGAGAAATTTCGCTTATTTGGAAATATTGATCAAAATAAACTTAGATAGAAGAAGAAATTCCGCTTATTGTCTTAAAAGACGTGAAAAAGGAGATATTTTTTTAGCATAGTCGTAAATTCTCCTTTTATTTGCCCACGAACCAGCCTCAATTTTGATATAACAGAAAAAACTCCGCTAATTTGCATTTGCTAAATCTTAATACTGGTGGGAGAAATCGAATTTTAGAATAAGGGCTCTCTTTAATTTAGCGATGCACAATGAACAGATGACACAATTAGCCGATGTGTCACTATCTTCGAAAATTAAGTGCCTATGGAACTTGGGAGCACCGTATGAGAGTAGGACGTCTCTAGGGAAACGAAAGCCATTGTTCATCAAGTGATATTTATTTGCTTAAGGATTTTATATTTTCATTTTAAAATCAGTTTGCTCAATACTCACAGCTTATAGCGTATTAGCTTAAGATAAAAGCAGCGCGTGATTACCTCTATTTTTTACTAAAGTCCCGTAAATTGAGCAAAATTAAATCCACTCTGCAAACCAAGCCACGTAATAAGAAGCGGGGATGAACAAAAATTGGGCTGCTATCGTTCCAAAGAATTTGGAGCTGATCATAGTTAATGAATAACTTTTCAAATAAATATAGTCACATTGATTTTGCATAACTTTATCTGCTAATACAGCTGCTTTCGGATCTATAAACAATGTAAGTAAGATTGTTGCGATACCATTAATAATCCCCGAAGACATTAAAGCTGCTTGTGCATAATCTTCTGGAACTAGCATAGATGCATATAAGGATGAGAATATTCCGGTTGTAAATACAGCTGAAACAACTACATTAATTACAAATAAACGTTTCGGTATTGTCTTTAAGGTAATGCCTTGAAAGTATTTAAATTTAGGTACTCTAAAACATAAAAAAATTTTTTTAAAACTATCACAATTCAGCTGTTTAAAAAAAGTAGAAACTACCGAACCTCCTTCATTAGATAATTGAATAATGGCTCTAGAAAATATATTAATAAAAGTTGGAAAAAGGAGTATACCTAGTAATGCACCAAATGAAGCTATCCAAATTAAAATCCTATATTGATCTTCTATATAGCTGAATTTATTTAAATCCGGTGCCTCCGCTATAAGTTTAGCCGTTAAAGGTTGTTGAAACATGGTTGAAAATCTTGAAACAATCACTATTGTACTAAACAAAGATATGGCGGTTGCTATTAATTTTACCCTTGCCCCTGAAATCCTTGTCGCATAAGCTAAAGTTTCTATCATGGTTATGATCAGTAAAAAAATAGAAATGATAACTATTTTATTGGTAATTAACTCCATATAATACTACCTCCATTTAAATTCACATTCTCCAAAAATTTTAGTATTACTCAATTTGAAGTTCTCAATAACTGTTTGTAGAACTAGAATGTAAACTCTGACGAAAAATATGGAAGAAAGTTACTAACGTGATCTGTCTAATTAGAAGTTAGTTGAAGAATTAGATTGTAAGCCAGGACAGGTTCACCTCAATTTACTCAATTTTCACCATTTCCATTCCATATATGAGGAATAAAATAAATTCACAAAAGGTGTTTGTATCTAATGATGATGATACATATTTAAATTAATGCTTAATTGGGTAACTTATAGAGAAATTTACGAGACTTTAACAGATAGTCGATAGAATGGTGAAATATTTGTTAATATTAGAACTACAAATACCGAAAGGACTCATCTATGGGAAAAAAACAAATTTGGTTTGAAGTTGAAGAAAATGAAACGATCGAACAATGTCTTGAGCGTATGAAGGAACAGGGGTATATGCCGATGGGGCGTAAGGAAGAGCCTGTCTTTCACATAATAGACGGAGAACCGACGTATTTACGTCAAAAGATTCAATTTAAAGGAATTTTGATGGAAAAATAAATTGATTTTAAACCTAAATACGAACATTACTGTTTTCTGAAAATTTATCGTTCGCATTTTACCATTGATTTTCTATTGTTGGCTTGTTAAAATGTGAGAAGGAAGAAAAACTTCATAAGCATAGTGATAAATACTATTTTAGGAGTTTGTCCTCTCGCATGGTCATGTAAGTATGAATGAGAAATTTGGCCAATAATTGCCGAGATAAAAGTAATTGGTTAGTCAATATAATATCCCACATATATGCTAGAGAATATGGCTCTAGTGTCTCTACCCGACACCGAAAATGTTGGACTATGCGGGAAAGCGAACTTTAGACGTTTAGAAAGGTGTGGGTGCACTATGTTCACTACATTCTCTTTCAATCTTATGTCCTCAAGTATTCTGCTTTCTTCGTGTTGAGAGAGTGGATTATTTGAGGGCTATTTTATTGTTTCAAAACAAGTGTGTAATTGAAATCAGACCATGGACCGGCAGAGGTATGTTATCAATCATGAGTATATCCACAGAAGTTATTCAATGGTAAATAGATGAATTATAAAAGACAGTAAAACGCGATTGTAAAGACGAGCGAAGATTGAAGGAGAGATTGAAATGAATCCAAAAATCGGTGTCATTATGGGAAGTTCTAGTGACTGGGAAACGATGAAACACGCATGCGATATTCTTGATGAGCTACAGGTGCCTTATGAAAAGCAAGTCGTTTCTGCACATCGTACACCAGATCTTATGTTTGAATATGCGGAAAGTGCACGTTCAAGAGGAATCCAGGTTATTATTGCAGGTGCAGGTGGGGCTGCTCACTTACCAGGAATGGTTGCGGCGAAAACGACATTACCGATCATCGGTGTACCAGTTCAATCCAGAGCATTAAACGGTTTGGATTCATTGTTATCGATCGTACAGATGCCAGGTGGTGTACCCGTTGCAACTGTAGCAATCGGGAAAGCAGGGGCAACAAATGCAGGACTTTTGGCAGCTCAAATTCTATCGATTACAGATGAGAAGTTAGCAGACAGACTAGAAGCACGTCGCGAATCAATAAAACTCCAAGTGTTGGAAAGCTCAGGTGATTTATCATGACTAAAATGATTTTCCCTGGACAAACGATAGGAATCATTGGTGGTGGCCAATTAGGCCGCATGATGGCCCTTTCGGCTAAAGAGGCAGGCTATAAAATAGCTGTTCTTGAGCCAACGATGGATTCTCCTTGTGGGCAAGTAGCCGATATCAGAATTGTAGCTCCTTATGATGATGAGGCGGCATTGGAAGAGTTAGCTGATGTGAGTGACGTAATCACTTTTGAGTTTGAAAACATAGATTATGAGGGTTTAAAAAGATTAACAGAAATCGCTTATGTTCCTCAGGGAGCCGAATTGGTTCGCATCACCCAAAATCGTGTAACAGAAAAGGCTGCGATTGTTGAGGCGGGTTGTCCTGTTGCACCATACATAGTAGCAGAAAATTACGATGAATTAGTGAAGCAAATTGATAAAATCGGGTATCCAAGTATTGTGAAAACCGCACTTGGTGGCTATGATGGTAAGGGTCAACAACTATTAAATTCAAAAGAAGACCTGCCATTAGCTAAAGAACTATTTGAGCATGCTCAATGTGTAGCTGAAGGGTTCGTTTCTTTTGAAAAAGAGATATCTGTCATTGTTCAGCGAAATGGACAGGGTGAAACGTATTGTCTTCCGGTAGGGGAGAATATCCATGTTCATCACATTTTACATGAAACGATTGTACCTGCACGCATTGCTGATGAAACCTACATGAGAGCAGTAGAAGCTGCGAAAAAAATAGCCGATTATCTGCAGCTTGTGGGGACATTGGCAGTAGAAATGTTTGTTTTAGAGAATGGTGAAATTGTTATCAACGAGCTTGCACCAAGACCGCATAATTCAGGACATTATTCTATTGAGGCTTGTAATGTTTCTCAATTTGGGCAGCATATTCGTGCAATTTGCGGTTGGCCATTACGTGTACCGAAGCTTATGCAGCCATCCATTATGGTGAATGTATTGGGTCAGCACGTGATGCCGCTAAGCAATTCAATTTCTAAACATCCTGATTGGTCCATCCATCTTTATGGAAAGACTGAAGCAAAAGTGAATCGTAAAATGGGGCATGTAACCATTTTGATAGATAATATTGACGACACACTTAACGAAATCGAACATTCTGGCATCTGGTCGGAATAAAAGGAGAAGAAAACATGATCGAACGTTATACACGTCCAGAAATGGGCGCAATTTGGACAGAAGAAAACAAATTTAAAGCATGGTTGGAGGTTGAGATCTTAGCATGTGAAGCATGGGCCGAGCTTGGTGAAATTCCAAAAGAGGACGTAGCTTTACTTCGTCAAAATGCTTCATTTGATATCAATCGTATCTATGAAATTGAGCAAGAAACACGCCATGATGTTGTAGCATTCACTCGTGCAGTATCTGAAACTTGCGGGGAAGAACGCAAATGGGTTCACTACGGTTTAACTTCAACAGATGTAGTGGATACAGCCTTATCTTACTTAATCAAACAAGCAAACGTAATCTTGCGTAAAGATATCGTGAATTTCATCGATATCTTAACTGAAAAAGCGAAAGAACATAAATTTACAGTCATGATGGGCCGTACGCATGGTGTACATGCTGAACCTACGACATTTGGTTTAAAGCTTGCTCTATGGCGTGAAGAAATGAAACGTAACTTAGAACGTTTTGATGAAGCTGCACGAGTAATCGAAACTGGTAAAATTTCTGGTGCTGTCGGGACTTATGCCAACATCGATCCATTCGTTGAGCAATATGTTTGTGAAAAATTAGGCTTGCAAGCTGCACCAATCTCAACGCAAACATTACAACGTGACCGTCATGCACAATACTTCTCGACTTTAGCTTTAATTGCAACTTCTATCGAAAAATTTGCAACAGAAGTACGCGGTCTGCAAAAATCAGAAACGCGCGAGGTAGAAGAAGCATTTGCAAAAGGTCAAAAGGGATCATCTGCAATGCCGCACAAGCGTAACCCAATCGGCTCTGAAAACATGACAGGTATTGCACGTCTATTACGTGGATATATGCTAACGGCTTATGAAAACGTGTCACTATGGCATGAACGTGATATCTCACACTCTTCTGCGGAGCGTGTCATTCTTCCAGATGCAACAATCGGCTTAAACTACATGTTAAACCGTTTCGGCAATATCGTGAAAAATTTAACGGTATTCCCTGAGAATATGAAACGCAACATGGATCGTACATTTGGATTAATTTACTCACAACGTATTCTTTTAGCGCTAATCGAAAAAGGATTATCTCGTGA
The DNA here is from genome assembly GCA_030027265.1 of Lysinibacillus fusiformis. Classification (GTDB taxonomy): domain Bacteria; phylum Bacillota; class Bacilli; order Bacillales_A; family Planococcaceae; genus Ureibacillus; species Ureibacillus fusiformis_A. Next base: position 5,427 of record JASENG010000008.1, read on the forward strand.
AGAAGCCTATGACACAGTTCAACCACTAACTGCGATTGCATGGGATGAACAAAAGCAATTCCGCCCGTTGGTTGAAGGAACTGAAAAAATTACTTCTTTATTATCGAAAGAAGAAATTGATGACTGCTTCGACTATAACTATCACATTAAAAATGTAGATATGATCTTCGAACGTCTTGGACTAAACAACTAATTGTGTTTCGCTAGTAACCATTGATAAAACCCATTCATCTCTCACATCTTGTGGGAGGTGAATGATAAATAATTGGAGGCACGCGTCATGAATAAAGGTCAGCTTTTATATGAGGGAAAAGCAAAACGTTTATACCAAACTGAACAAGATGATATTTTGTTTGTCGAGTATAAAAACAGTGCTACTGCATTTAACGGTGAAAAGAAAGCAGAAATTGATGGAAAAGGTATACTAAACAACCGCATTACAACTGTAATTTTCGAAAAATTAAAAACACAAGGCATTGATTCACACTTTGTGGAACGTATCTCAGAAAATGAACAACTAGTTCGCAAGGTTGATATTATTCCGATTGAAGTGGTGGTTCGTAATATTGCTGCGGGTAGTCTTGCGAAACGACTTGGGTTTGAAGAAGGAACGCCGCTAAACCGTACGATTGTAGAGTTTTATTATAAAGATGATGCTTTAGGCGACCCGATCATCAATAACGATCATATCGATATTTTAGGGATTGCTACGAAGGAAGAAGTCGAAACACTCTATCAATTAGGTTTAAGGGTTAATAGTGTTCTTCAGCCAATCTTTGAAGAAGTCGGCGTTATTTTAGTAGACTTTAAGCTTGAATTCGGCCGTGATCAGGATGGAAATGTATTGCTGGCAGATGAAATCTCACCAGATACTTGCCGTCTATGGGATGCAGAAACAAAACAAAAGCTTGATAAAGACGTGTTCCGACGCGATTTAGGTAGTTTAACAGATGTTTATGAAATTATTCTTGCTAGACTTGGAGGAAAATAGAAATGACTAAAGTTAAAATTTACGTTACATTACGCGAAAGTGTCCTTGATCCACAAGGTTCTGCTGTACAAGGTTCATTAGTGAAAATGGGTTACAACGAAGTTCAAGATATCCGCATCGGAAAATATTTAGAGGTTGTCATTGGCGACACAGAGCGTGATCTGGATACACTAGTAAAAGAAATGTGCGAAAAGCTTCTTGCCAATACAGTGATAGAAGATTACCGCTATGAAGTCGAGGAGGCTAACTAATCATGAAATTCGCAGTACTCGTTTTCCCTGGGTCAAACTGTGACATCGATATGTATCATGCGATTAAAGACGAACTAGGTGAAGAAGTAGAATACGTATGGCATGACGCAACAGATTTAAGCGAATTTGATGGCGTTTTAGTACCAGGTGGTTTCTCTTACGGCGACTATTTACGTTGTGGTGCCATGGCAAACCAATCAAACGTAATGGCAGAAGTGAAAAAGTTCGCAGAAGCAGGTAAACCGGTACTAGGTGTATGTAATGGATTCCAAATTTTAACTGAAGCAGGCTTACTTCCAGGAGCATTACTTCGAAATAAAAACTTAAAATTCATGTGCCGTACAGTTGGATTAAAGGTAGTAAACAACGATACATTATTTACAAATCAATATGAAGCTGGCCAGATTATTAATATTCCAATTGCGCACGGAGAAGGAAACTACTTTTGTGATGAAAATACACTGGCACAATTAAAAGCAAACAATCAAATTGTTTTTACATATTCAGGTGAGAATCCAAACGGTAGTCTTGAAGATATCGCCGGCATCATTAACGAACGCGGAAATGTACTTGGCATGATGCCTCACCCAGAACGGGCAGTCGATGCATTACTTGGTAGTGACGACGGTCTAAAAGTATTTAAATCTATTGTGAAAATGTGGAGGGAATCACATGTCAGCTAGTTTAGAACCAACTAAAGAGCAAATTAAAGAGCAAAAGCTATATGCTTCTATGGGTATGTCAGATGAAGAATTTGCGATGGTGGAAAACATCTTAGGTCGACTTCCAAACTGGACTGAAACAGGATTATTTTCTGTTATGTGGTCTGAACATTGTTCTTATAAAAATTCAAAACCAGTATTGCGCAAGTTCCCGACAAAAGGCCCTCAAGTGCTGCAAGGTCCTGGGGAAGGGGCGGGAATCGTTGATATCGGGGATGAACAAGCGGTTGTTTTCAAAATGGAATCACATAATCATCCTTCTGCAATCGAGCCCTATCAAGGGGCTGCAACTGGTGTAGGCGGGATTATCCGCGACGTTTTCTCAATGGGCGCTCGTCCGATTGCCATGTTAAACTCATTACGCTTTGGCGAATTGCAATCTAAGCGCGGCAAGTATCTATTTGAAGAAGTAGTTGCGGGGATTGCAGGGTACGGAAACTGTATCGGTATCCCTACTGTAGGTGGAGAAATTCAGTTCGATCCTTGCTATGAAGGAAATCCACTGGTTAACGCGATGTGTGTGGGCTTAATCGACCATAAGGACATTCAGCGCGGTATTGCTGCTGGAGTAGGCAACACAGTGATGTATGTGGGAGCTAAAACAGGCCGTGATGGAATTCATGGTGCGACATTCGCATCGGAAGAACTTTCAGAAGCTTCTGAAGAAAAACGTCCAGCAGTTCAAGTTGGGGATCCATTCATGGAGAAACTTTTACTTGAAGCTTGCTTAGAGGTTGTAAAATCAGATGCTCTTGTAGGAATTCAGGATATGGGTGCAGCAGGTCTTACTTCATCATCAGCGGAAATGGCTTCTAAAGCCGGCTCAGGTGTGGAAATGAATTTAGACTTAGTGCCTCAGCGTGAAACAGGCATGTCTGCTTACGAAATGATGTTATCTGAATCACAGGAACGCATGTTGCTTGTGGTAAAAAAAGGACGCGAAGATGAAATTAAAGCCATCTTTGATAAATACGGTTTAGATGCTGTTTCAATTGGTCGCGTTACAGATGATAAAATGCTTCGTCTAGTGCATAAGGGGGAAGTCGTTGCTGAGGTTCCAGCAGATAGCTTGGCTGAAGATGCACCAGTCTATCATAAACCTTCTAAAGAACCTTCTTACTTTGCAGAGTATCAAGCAATCGAAAATAGTGAGCCGGAAGTAGATAACTATAAAGAAACATTAAAAGCATTGCTTCAAGCTCCAACAGTTGCGTCTAAAGAGTGGGTTTATGATCAGTATGATTACCAAGTGCGCACAAATACAATTGTTGCACCTGGTTCTGATGCCGCTGTATTACGTGTTCGCGGTACAAATAAAGGTCTTGCAATGACAACTGACTGTAACTCTCGTTATATTTTCTTAGATCCTGAAATGGGCGGAAAAATCGCAGTGGCAGAAGCTGCACGCAACATTGTTGCTTCGGGTGGCAGACCGCTTGCAATTACAGACTGTCTGAATTTTGGGAATCCGGAAAAACCAGAAATCTTCTGGCAAATTGAAAAATCGGCTGATGGCATTTCGGCAGCATGTACAGCACTGAATGCACCAGTTATCGGCGGGAACGTATCCCTTTATAACGAGCGTTCTGGTGAAGCTGTTTACCCAACGCCAACAATCGGTATGGTTGGTTTAGTAGAGGATTTGGCCCATGTGACAACTCAGCAAGTAAAAGCGGCTGGAGATATTGTTTACTTAGTCGGTGATACTTCGACTGAATTTGGTGGATCAGAATTACAAAAGCTTATATACGGAAAAATCTTCGGGAAAGCGCCACACATCGATTTAGAGATAGAAGCAAATCGTCAAGAAGCAATTCTAACGGCAATCCGTGAAGGTTTACTGCAATCTGCCCATGACGTTTCAGAAGGTGGCGCGGCAGTTGCATTGCTTGAAAAAACATTCGGAGCAAATGGTTTAGGGGTGGACGTAACATTAGAAGGTTCAGCTGTATCTGCTTTATTCAGTGAATCTCAATCTCGTTTTGTCGTAACAGTGAAAGAAGAAAATGCAGCTGCATTCGAAAAAGTTATTCCAGAAGCAAAGAAAATCGGTATCGTAACAGATGATGCATTAATTTCAATTAACGGTGATACTGGCGTTCTTCTAGAAGGTACAGTGGAGGAATTCCGTTCTGCCTGGAAAGGAGCTATCCCATGCTTGGTGAAATCAGAGGCTTAAACGAAGAATGTGGTGTATTTGGTATTTGGGGGCATCCTGATGCTGCCCAATTAAGCTATTATGGACTGCATGCTCTACAACACCGTGGGCAAGAAGGGGCTGGGATCGTCGCTACAGACGGTCAGGCTCTTCGCGCGGTAAAAGGTGAAGGTCTAGTAAATGATGTATTTAATGAAGCAAACATCAGTACAGCCAAAGGTAATGCGGCAATAGCTCATGTTCGTTATACGACTGCGGGTGGGGGCGGCATTGAGAATGTACAGCCATTATTATTCCGTTCCTCTACGGGTACATTAGCGATTGCCCACAACGGGAATCTAGTAAATGCCAATCATTTAAAGCAGCACTTAGAGCGTTCAGGAAGTATTTTTCAATCCACTTCTGATACTGAAGTAGTTGTTCACTTGATTAAAAAAAGTAAAAAACCAGGTTTTCGTGCTCAGGTGAAGGAATCCCTTTCTTTACTAAAAGGTGCCTTTTCATTCTTGATTCTTACAAAAGAAGGCATGATGGTTGCTCGTGACCGCAACGGGTTACGTCCATTATCTCTTGGTAAATTGGGCGATGCCTATGTTGTCGCTTCAGAAACATGTGCCTTTGATTTAATCGGAGCTGAATTTATTCGTGAAGTAGAGCCTGGTGAGCTCTTGATCATTACTGATAACGGGATTGAAGAGGATCGTTTTGTGCAAATGGAAAAGCGTGCAATGTGTGCGATGGAGTATGTTTACTTCGCCCGTCCAGATTCAAATATCGATGAAATTAACATCCATGCAGCACGTAAACGTATGGGGAAACAATTGGCAAAAGAATGCTTCGGTATTGAAGCAGACGTTGTGACAGGTGTTCCGGATTCATCAATTTCAGCGGCAATTGGGTTTGCTGAGGAAAGCGGCATCCCTTATGAGCTTGGATTGATTAAAAACCGTTATACAGGTCGTACGTTCATCCAACCCACACAAGAATTGCGTGAACGCGGAGTGAAAATGAAGCTTTCGCCGGTTGTACAGGTTGTGAAGGGAAAACGTGTCATTATGGTGGATGATTCCATTGTGCGCGGTACAACTTCGCGCAGAATTGTCAACATGTTAAAAGAAGCTGGTGCAACGGAAGTACATGTCGTGATTTCTTCACCTCCGATGAAAAATCCATGCTTTTATGGAATCGATACGTCAACAAGTGAAGAACTGATCGCATCTAGTAAAAGTGTGGAAGAAATTCGAGAAGCTATTGGAGCAGATACGTTGACGTTCCTTTCTGCTGATGGGCTTGTAGAAGCAACAGCACGAGCATTTAATGATGAAACTCGTGGACTTTGCATGGCTTGCTTTACAGGAGAGTACCCAACAGAAATATTCCCGGATACGGTTTTACCTCATGTGAAAGAATTACAACACTAAGCTAAGCCTAGGTACGTGCAACGTTAAGGCAAAATGATTATTAGGAGGATTCAAAAGTCATGTCAAAAGCATATGAACAAGCAGGCGTTAATATAGAAGCTGGTTACGAGGCAGTAAACCGTATGAAATCCCATGTTGAACGTACAAACCGTTTAGGCGTGATGGGGACATTCGGTGGCTTCGGAGGCATGTTTGACTTGTCCTCTTTAAACTTAAAAGAACCGGTTCTAATTTCAGGTACTGATGGTGTTGGGACAAAACTGAAGCTAGCTTTTATGGTCGACAAACACGATACGATTGGCGTGGATTGTGTAGCGATGTGCGTCAATGATATCGTTGCGCAAGGAGCAGAGCCGCTTTATTTCTTAGATTATGTGGCAGTAGGCAAGGCTGAACCAGCAAAAATTGAACAAATCGTAAAAGGTGTGGCAGATGGCTGTGTGCAAGCGGGCAGTGCCCTTATTGGCGGCGAAACGGCTGAAATGCCAGGGCTTTATGAGGAAGATGAATATGATTTGGCTGGGTTTGCAGTGGGTGCTTGTGAAAAAGCGAATGTGATTACAGGTGAAAAAATTGCAGAAGGTGACGTTTTAATAGGTCTTGCTTCAAGCGGAGTTCATTCCAACGGGTATTCACTTGTTCGCAAAATTGTTTTTGTGGATAACGGCTTTGCAGTTGACGAAGTAGTGGAAGGATATGAAGATCTTGGCCCGATCGGTGAAGCTTTGCTTGTACCGACTAAAATCTATGCAAAACCAGTTCTTCAAATTTTGAAGCAAGCTGAAATTCACGGTATGGCCCATGTAACAGGCGGCGGCTTCTATGAGAACCTCCCACGTATGATGCCGGAAGGATTAGCAACTGAAATCGACTTAGGTTCTTGGCCGGTATTACGTGTCTTTGAATTCTTGAAGGATAAAGGTGTTTTAGCAGATAAAGATTTATATAACGTGTTCAATATGGGAATTGGGTATGTTCTTTCGGTACCAGCTTCTGAAGCAGACAAGGTTGTAGCCATTGCTGAAGAAAACGGGGAAAAAGCATACAAAATAGGCCGTGTCGTTAAAGGAGAAGGCGTCATATTTAACGGGCAGCATGATGGGAGCCTGAAATAATGACAACTAAAATTGCCGTATTTGCTTCTGGCAGCGGAAGTAACTTTCAAGCTATCCAGGAAGCGATAGAGAATGGGAAGCTTGATGCTCAAATCAAAATTGTCGTGACAGATAAGCCAAATGCCTTCGTTGTGAGACGAGCTGAAAATTTCAACATCCCGGTGTTTTCATTTATCGCCAAGAATTATGATTCCAAATCAGACTACGAGCAAGAAATCGTCGGTATTCTGAAAGCGCATGAAGTGGAGTGGGTGATTCTTGCCGGGTACATGCGCTTGATTGGGAACACCTTGCTGTCTGCATTTGCGAATCGAATTGTTAATATTCACCCATCTTTACTGCCTTCTTTTCCAGGCAAGGATGCCATTGGACAAGCGATGGCACATGGGGTTAAAGTTACAGGCGTTACGGTTCACTTTGTGGATGAAGGAATGGATACAGGTCCGATACTTAGTCAGGCTGCTATCGAAGTAATCGATGGAAATCGTCAAGCGACAGAAGCACGGATACATGCGATTGAACATGAACTTTATACGAGAACATTGCAAAAGCTTTTTATGGAATTTAATTAGTTAAATTGATGTTTTAAATCTAAGGGTAGATTTTGAGATTATCTAAAAAAATTGGATGCTCTTGAAATGCAATACATAAATTTATTTACATAATTGGAGGTCTTTTTCGTGACGAAACGTGCACTTATTAGTGTTTCTAACAAAGAGGGTATTTTAGAATTTGCAAAAGAATTAGCAGCTTTAGATTACGAGATTTTATCAACTGGCGGTACGAAAAAAATGTTGCAAGAGAACAATGTGCCAGTAACAGCTGTTGATGAAGTAACGAAGTTCCCGGAAATTTTGGATGGCCGTGTGAAAACATTAAATCCATTAATTCACGGAGGTCTTTTAGGCAAATTTGATGATCCATCTCACCAAGCACAAATGAATGAACATGGTATCGAACCGATTGAAATTGTTTGTGTAAATCTGTATCCGTTTGTAGAAACAATTTCAAAACCGAATGTAACATGGGATGATGCAATCGAAAATATTGATATCGGCGGTCCAACGATGTTGCGTTCTGCAGCGAAAAACCATCAATATGTAACAGTAATCGTAGATTCAAACGACTATGCAAACGTTCTTGAAGAGTTAAAGGAGCAAGGGGCAACCGCTCTTGAAACGCGTAAACGTTTAGCTGCAAAAGTATTCCGTCATACGGCTGCTTACGATTCATATATTTCGAACTACTTAACAGAAGAAGAATTCCCGGAAAATTTAACAATGACTTATGAGCTTAAACAAACTTTACGTTACGGTGAGAACCCTCACCAAAAGGCCGCATTCTATCAAAAACGTTTAGGCTCCGATTTCTCATTAGCTTATGCAACTCAAATACACGGCAAAGAACTATCTTATAATAATATTCAAGATGGAAATGCTGCTCTGCAAATCGTAAAAGAATTCGATATTCCAGCAGCTGTTGCGGTGAAACATATGAACCCATGTGGAGTAGGTACTGGTGCAAGCATCGAGGAAGCATTCGACAAAGCATACGAAGCGGACCCAACTTCTATTTTTGGTGGAATTATTGCATTAAACCGTGAAGTAGATGTCGCTACAGCTGAAAAATTAAGCGGTATTTTCTTAGAGATTATTATTGCGCCATCATTTACAGAAGATGCATTAGCAATTTTAACTCAAAAGAAAAATATCCGTTTAATGACAATCAACTTTGCCCAAGAGAACCAAGATAAATTAAAAGTCGTCTCTGTAGAAGGCGGTTTATTAGTGCAAGAAGATGATGCTTTTGGATTTGCGGAAGCAGATGTAAAAGTGGCAACAGATCGAGAGCCAACGGAAGAAGAATGGGCGGCATTAAAACTTGGCTGGGCAGTAGTGAAGCATGTAAAATCAAACGCAATCGTTGTAACTGATACACAAATGACATTAGGCGTGGGTGCTGGACAAATGAACCGCGTTGGCTCGGCTAAGATTGCTTTAGATCAAGCGGGCGAGAGAGCAAAAGGTGCAGCTCTTGCATCTGACGCATTCTTCCCAATGAGCGACACAGTTGAGACTGCAGCAGCAGCGGGCATTACAGCCATCATTCAACCAGGCGGCTCGATTAAAGACCAAGATTCCATCGACAAAGCGAACGAATATGGAATCGCTATGGTATTTACAGGCGTACGTCATTTTAAACACTAATTTTGAATACAGTATGAAGTGGCAAAACGCTCGGCGAGGAGCCGGGCGTTTTTTAGGGGATATGAGGGAGATTCGCTCGCAAGGAGTGGAAAGTCGCCCATTATCAAGGAGAAGTCGCTCGTAAAAGGCAAATAGCCGCTCCAAATGGTATGAAACTCGCCCATAATTCAAGTCGAAGGCAAATTTTTACAATAAAAATATAGGAGGCATTTCACATGAACATTCTCGTTATTGGCAGTGCTGGACGTGAACATGCTATTGCAAAGAAATTTAATGATTCTCCTTCTGTAAATAAGGTGTTTGTGGCACCTGGAAATGATGGAATGAGGCAGGATGCTGAACTACTTCCATTAGATGCAATGGACTTTGCTGGTCTTGCTCAATTTGCAAAGGAAAATGCGATTGATCTCACTTTTGTTGGACCGGAACAACCACTGGCTGCTGGAATCGTTGACTTTTTCCAAGCAAGAGGGCTGCGAGTTTTTGGGCCAACCAAAGCAGCTGCACTGATTGAAGGCAGTAAATCCTATGCAAAAGAAATTATGAAAAAATACAGTATCCCAACAGCGGCATACGAAACGTTCACTGACGCAGCTGAAGCAATTTCGTATGTTCAACAGCAAGGTGCTCCAATCGTAGTAAAAGCGGACGGATTAGCAGCAGGCAAGGGTGTAATCGTTGCTATGACTGAGCAAGAAGCAATCAATGCTATTGACGATATGATTGGAAATCAACGTTTTGGGGAGTCTTCTTCTCGTGTAGTTATCGAAGAGTTTTTAGATGGTGAAGAGTTCTCCTTTATGTCCTTCGTTCATAAAGGGCAAATTTATCCGATGGTGATTGCGCAGGATCATAAGCGTGCTTACGATGGAGATAGAGGGCCAAACACTGGAGGGATGGGCGCATATTCGCCGGTGCCTCAAATTCCGCAAGAATATATATCCAGAGCCTATACTGAGATTGTTGAACCAACAGTGAAGGCGATGGAAGAAGAAGGGGTTTCGTTTACAGGCATTCTTTATGCCGGCTTAATATTAACAAAGCAAGGGCCGAAAGTAATCGAATTCAATGCCCGTTTCGGTGACCCTGAAACGCAAGTAGTCCTTCCGCGTATGGCTTCAGACTTTGGTTTATTCATGAAAGCACTTATGGAAGAAAAATATTTTGACTTGCAATGGTCTGACGAAGCGATGTTAGGTGTTGTTGTGGCTGCGGAAGGCTATCCTGGAGATGTGGAAAAAGGGCATCAACTGCCAGATTTAAATGCCTTAACGGAAAACTACGAAGTATATCATGCGGGGACAAAGCTCGCAAATGGAGTATTCGTAGGAAACGGAGGCCGAGTTCTTTTAGTAGCGGCGAAAGCAGACACTTTAAAGGAAGCTCAAGAAAAGGTTTATAAAGGGATTCAAGAACATCAATGGGATAATTTTTTCTATCGCAAAGATATCGGTTGGAGAACTTTTCAATAATCAAAATCGTCTAACGTAAAAATGGCAAGAGGGATTATCACCTCTTGCCATCATTTATCTCATCGGACTGAAATCTGTCCGTTGTTTTATTTATTTTGCTTCCCGGAATCACCTGCAGCATTTTTTACTGCTTGCGTTGCCGCGCTCTTCAAAGTGTCATTTTGTGTAGCATTTCCAACGATTTGTCCAACATCGCTTGCAACTTTGTCAATATTTGAGCTGCCACTTCCGCCAGTCGAATGTGATGCCTGAGAATGACTGTGTTCTAAACTTGAACTGTTGGAATTGCCAGTACCCCATTTTTCCGTATAGAAATCATTATAGGATTTCATAATGCTGTCACCGTCTAAGTACTCATTAAAAGTAGTGGCAACGGCATCCTTTACATTGGAATTAATCAAAGCTTTCACGGGACAATAAAGAAAAATTCCTTCTGCCACTTTCATGGCACCTGCTGCTACAAAAAGAGCACCTATGCCACGATTGCCCGAATCTTTTGCAAGATGAGCAATACCACATGCAGTTAAACCTGTTCCAAGCGCTAGACGGACAAAACCATTTCTTTCTGAGATATTCTCTTCCATGTAATGTCACTCCTTTGTAATTGTTGAAAAAATACAAAATATACATCTTTTCTTTAAAAAAATGCTATGATACGATAAAAACATTATATTTTTTCTAAATACTCAATAAATATTTGAACAATTTTTGAGCAAAGTTAGTATGTGCGTAAAAAAAACGATTAACCAAAATAAATTTTATAAATAATAGAAAGGAGTGTTAATAATGCCAGAGTCTACTTGGAAAATCCATGAAATACGAAAACAAGTCGCTGTCATCGACGGACAGCATGCACCATCAATGGTTTTAAAAAATGCTCGCTTTCTACATAGTGTGCTGAAAAAATGGTTATCAGGAAACATTTGGATATTGGGAGACCGTATTGTATATGCAGGAAAAGAAATGCCGACAAATCTTTCCCACACTGAAGTAATTGATTTAGATGGTAAAGTAGTTGTACCTGGATATATTGAGCCGCATGTGCATCCAATGCAATTGTATAATCCACATTCATTTGCGGACTATGCAGCCCAAACAGGAACGACAACTTTCATTGCCGATAACATGACATTTGCCCTTTCATTGCCAAATCAGAAAGCGTTTACAATTATGGATCAATTAAAAAAATTGCCATTTTCATTTTACTGGTGGACTCGTTTTGATTCACAAACCGTACTTCAGAACGAGGATGAAATTTTTACAAATAAATCTGTTTTTGAATGGTTAGGCAGGGATGATGTGCTCTTGGGCGGCGAGTTGACAGGATGGCCGCGTTTAGTTCGTGGAGACGATCTAATGCTGCATTGGATTCAAGCGACAAAGCTTAAGGGCAAAAAGGTGGAAGGTCATTTTCCGGGAGCTTCAGAAAAAACCATTGCTCGCATGAAGCTTTTTGGTGCAGATAGTGACCATGAAGCCATGACTGTAGAAGAAGTGGAAAGAAGGATTTTGCATGGTTTGGATGTAACGCTGCGTCATTCTTCCATTCGTCCAGATTTACCAATATTATTAAAAGGAATCCTAGAGAAGGAACTGGATATTTTCGATCATTTAATGATGACGACAGATGGTTCAACACCAGCTTTCCATGAAGATGGTGTAATGGATAAATGCATACGCATTGCAATGGAACAGGGAGTTTCTCCAGTTGATGCCTATAATATGGCTTCGTATAATATTGCACGCTATTACAATAAATCACATTTACATGGTCTTATTGCGACAGGGCGTTTTGCTACGTTTAATATTCTGAAAAATGAATCATCGCCAAATCCAGAGTCTGTCCTATCTAAAGGAATTTGGCTAAAGCGCGATAATAAGAAGGTAAATGTTCTTCCGAAAATAAACTGGGATCAGTTCGATACATTACAAATTCCATTCGATCTTTCCGATGATGATTTTCAATTTTCAATGCCAATCGGAATTCATCTAACAAATGAGGTTATTACCAAGCCTTATTCTATTAATCTTCAATTTAGTAAAAAAGAACTTCCTCTTGGCAAGGATGAAAGCTATCTTATGTTAATTGATAGTAAAGGAAAATGGCGTGTGAATACAATGCTTAAAGGTTTTGATACGCATATTAAAGGATTTGCCTCTTCCTACTCAAGCACAGGAGAAATTATTTTAATAGGAAAAAGCATAGAAGATATGAAGTTTGCATTTAATGAACTAAAGAGATTAAATGGTGGAATTGTTCTAGCAGAAAATCAGGAAGTAGTTGCATCCATCCCTCTTAAAATCAATGGGAAGTTATTTGATGGGGATGTTGAGCAGTTAATCGCATATGAAAAACTGCTTACAAAGGCTTTGCAAGAAAGAGGATATAGCCACTCGGATGCAATGTATACTTTATTCTTCTTGCAATCCACACATTTACCATATATTCGTATCACTCCACAAGGTATATATGATGTCATGAAAAAGAAAGTGATGTTGCCTGCTGTGATGCGCTAAAGGAGCGAATTCTATGCGTATAAATCCATTTCTGACAGCATTAGCATGTACTTGCTTTTTAGTAGGATGCAGCGAGAAAGAGGAAGTAGTAAAAGAAGAAAGCAATACATCAGAAGAAGAAATTATTCCTGTAACAGAGGAAGTTTTACTGCCCTTTGTGACTCCATTTACAGGTGAAAGTGTTGCAGATGAAGTAACGCAGCGTCCTATTATTGCAACCATTAACAATCATCCAGATGCACGACCGCAGTCTGGAATAGCCTCCGCTGACGTGATTTACGAAATGCTGGCAGAAGGGGATGTTACAAGATTACTAGCGTTGTATCAATCTGAAATACCTGAGAAAATAGGACCGATTCGTAGTGCAAGGGATTACTTTATAGAGCTGGCTGCGGGCCTGAATGCCTTTTACATTGCCCACGGTTATAGCCCGGAAGCACAAAGCCTCCTGGCGAATAATGTAGTAGATAATGTCAACGGTATGCAATATGACGGAATTTTATTTGAGCGTTCTTCGGATCGAGTAGCACCACATAACTCCTATTTTCCAGGTGAAAACATCAAGGTCGCTGCGGAGAGAGTGAGCGCTTCACTTCTTTATCAGAAAAAAGTATCTTATACTTATTATAAAGAGGATGAAAGTGTTAAACTAGGAACAGAGGCTGAATCGATTGCTATGACTTATAGCCGCAATGATTCATTTAATAGCCAATATACTTATGATAAAAACAGTAATACTTATACGCGCCAATCCGGTAATGCTGTGACAATCGATTATTTAACGGATGAACCAATTGCACTTTCAAATGTCTTATTTTTTGAAATGAACCATTCCATTATAGACAGTGAAGGGCGTCGAGAAATCGATTTAACATCAGGCGGTACTGCGTATGTTTTCCAGCAGGGCATAATGCGGGAAGTGCGCTGGGAAAATATAGATGGCATATTAAAAGCGGTAGAAGAGGATGGCAGTGAAGTCAAATTAGTCCCGGGAAAAACTTGGGTACACTTTGTCCCGACACATCCAGGAATTACGGCATCGGTAAAATATTCGTAGCAAATGCGAAAGGATGAATGATAAATGCAGATCGATAAAATTCGTGGTCATCAAACGGATCAATTATTTAAAGCTGTGTTAGAATTGCAAAATTTAGAAGAGTGCTACAAGTTTTTTGATGACTTATGTACAATTAGCGAGATACAATCATTGGCACAGCGTTTTGAAGTGGCTCATTTATTGCGCCTAAAGAAAACGTATGAATCCATCAAAAAAGAAACGGGTGCATCAACTGCAACGATTTCACGTGTAAGACGCTGTTTTGATTATGGAAATGACACTTATGATGAAATGTTGGGTCGTCTTTATCCAGACGAAAAACCGTTTCAAGCTTCAAAATAATAATAAGCTATAGGCTGTTTAGTTAGTCGAAAGAACAAGACTTCCTAAATGGCCTTTTATCTTTTATTTTTAAGGAAAAAAGTCTTTTAGGAAATAGATTTAGAAGAATGAAAACTTTTTTGATTTGGAGCAGTTTACGTTATACTTGTAGACGAATATAGACATAAACATATAAATATTAGAGTTGAATAGGTGGGAAGTGAACGATGGATTATAAAAATTGGCGGCATGTGTTCAAAATTGATCCAGCAAAAGAGATATCGGACGAAGCGTTAGAAAAAGTATGTGAATCTGGTACGGACGTCATATTAGTTGGTGGAACAGATGATGTGACGATCGATAATGTAATAGATATTTTATTGCGTGTAAGACGTTTTTCAGTGCCGGTAGCATTGGAAATTTCAAATGTAGAAGCGATATTGGCGGGATTTGACTATTATTTTATCCCAAGTGTGTTAAACAGCCGAGATACTAAATGGGTAAAAGATCTGCACCATGAGGCGATTAAAGAATATGGTGATGTTTTGGTTTGGGACGAGCTGGTGGCGGAAGGATACTGTGTACTAAATCCGGACTGCAAGGTTGCACAAGCCACAGATGCAAAAACAGATTTAACAAAAGACGATGTAATTGCTTATGCACGTTTGGCAGAAAACTATTTTAAATTACCGATTTTTTATATGGAATATAGTGGGGCATATGGTAATAAAGAAATCGTCGCTTCCGTAAAAGAAGTGTTGAATGAGACGCGACTTTTCTACGGCGGTGGGATTACAGGTCCTGAACAAGCAGCTGAAATGGCTCGTTTTGCAGACACAGTTGTTGTAGGAAACATCATATACGATGATTTAAAACAAGCCTTGAAAACAGTTGAGGCAGTAAAAAGCGTAGCAATATAAATTCACAAGCTCGCAAAAATTCGTTATAATAAAAACAGAACAAACGTTTGTGTAAAGGCGGTGCATCATGGAACAAATAACGAAAAATTTACTTAACGGCATGAATCCACAGCAGGCAGAAGCTGTAAAAACAACAGATGGACCTCTATTGATTATGGCGGGTGCGGGTTCTGGCAAAACAAGAGTATTAACACACCGAATTGCGTATTTAGTTGTGGAAAAGGAAGTATATCCTTCTAAAATTCTAGCAATCACATTTACAAATAAAGCGGCACGCGAAATGCGCGAACGCATTGATAACCTGCTTGGAAACGGTACAACAGAAAGTATGTGGGTTTCTACATTCCACTCGATGTGTGTCCGTATTTTAAGACGAAATATTGATCGAATCGGCATTTTGAAAAACTTCTCGATCCTCGATTCCAGCGATCAATTAACCGTCGTGAAAAATGTCTTGAAAGAATTGAACATAGACTCGAAGCGTTTTGAGCCTAGAGCCATTTTAAATGCTATCAGCTCTGCTAAGAATGAATGCATAACAGCAGATATGTATAAGGCGAACAGCAATCCAAGCAATCCATATGAAAAAGTAATTTCGCAAGTGTACGAAGGGTACGAAAAAAGACTTCGCCGCAATCAATCATTGGACTTTGACGATTTAATCATGACAACAATTACCCTATTTGAACGTGTACCAGAGGTGTTGGAATTCTATCAAAATAAATTCCAATACATACATGTGGATGAGTACCAAGATACCAACCACTCTCAATACAAGCTTGTACAGCTGCTTGCACAAAAGTTTAAAAATATTTGTGTTGTAGGGGATTCTGACCAATCCATTTACCGTTGGCGCGGGGCGGATATCGGGAATATCTTGTCTTTTGAAAAAGATTATCCAAATGCAAAAGTCATCCTCCTTGAACAAAACTACCGTTCAACAAAACGAATCCTGCAAGCCGCGAATGATGTGATTGAAAATAACGAAAGCCGTTATCCGAAAAAATTGCGCACAGAAAATTTAGATGGGGAAAAGCTAGTTCTCTACAAAGCTTCAAATGAGCAAGATGAAGCTCAATTTGTTGTCCAAACGATTCAAAAACTGATGGAAAAGGAAAATCGCACTCTCGATGATTTTGCAATTCTTTACCGTACAAACGCCCAATCACGTGTAATGGAGGAAGTACTCGTAAAATCGAATATGACCTACCAAATTGTCGGCGGTACAAAGTTCTATGATCGTAAGGAAATTAAAGACTTATTAGCGTATTTGCGTTTAATCTCAAACAATGATGATGATCTGTCATTAGCGCGTATTATCAATGAACCAAAACGCAGCATTGGGGCAACTTCCTTTGAAAAGATAGCATCTTATGCAATTGGACAAGACCGTTCAATCTTTGATGCCATGAAAGAAGTTTTATTCATGGGGATTACAGGAAGAGCCGCAAGTAGCGTGGAAAAGTTCCATCAGTTAATTGAGGACTTCACGAAAATGCAGGATTACCTGCCTGTAACAGAGCTTGTTGAACAAGTCATCGAGAAGTCTGGTTATCGCGCTATGCTTGAAAATGAAAAAACAATTGAAGCTGAAAGCCGTTTAGAAAATATCGAAGAGTTTTTATCTGTTACGAAAGCTTTTGAAGAGCGCAGTGAAGACAAATCGTTAATCGCCTTTTTAACAGACCTAAGCTTGGTGGCAGATATTGATTCATTGGATAAAGAAGATACATCAAAGGGGAGCATTATCTTAATGACAATGCATTCTGCCAAAGGATTGGAATTCCCGGTTGTGTTTATTATCGGGATGGAGGAAAATATTTTCCCGCATTCACGCTCATTGGATGATGCTGCCGAAATGGAAGAGGAGCGGCGCCTGGCTTATGTGGGGATTACCCGTGCAGAGCAACGGCTTTATTTAACTTGTGCTGGGTCACGTACGCTATATGGACGTTCTAGCTACAATATGCCGTCTCGATTCTTGGAAGAAATTTCAGAGGATATTATCGAGCAAATTTCAAAATCCGGCAATCGATTTGATGCAGATGATTTGCCATTTGGGTTTGGCGGAGGCCGAGCTCAAAGTCAAAGACGCCGAACAATTGGAAATGTGCAAACGAAGCCGCAAATTGCCGGCCTGCAATCTACCGGCGGGAACCAAATGGAATGGAAAGCTGGAGACAAAGCTGTCCATGGCAAATGGGGAACTGGTACCGTAGTAAGTGTTAAAGGTGAAGGAGATGGCCTTGAGCTGGATATTGCATTCCCTAATGTTGGAATTAAGCGCTTATTGGCTAAATTCGCTCCAATAACTAAAGGATAATCTTGCTTTAATATAAAGCATTTAATAAGTTATTGATTAATGATGGAGGAATAACATGAACGAAATTGAAAAACGAGTTGCCGAGCTAAATAAACTGCTTCATGAGTATGGGCATGCTTACCATGTATTGGATAAGCCATTGGTGCCGGATGCTGTCTATGATCAGCTTTTACATGAATTAATTACGCTTGAAAAAGCGAATCCATCATTAATTTATCCTGATTCTCCTACTGGACGTGTCGGGGGCACTCCTCTCCAAGGCTTTAAAAAGGTTACCCATACGTACCCGATGCTGAGCTTGTCGAATGCTTTTGGTGAAGAGGATTTAAGAGATTTTGACCGTAAAATTCGCCAGGCAATCGGGGATGACTTTTCATATGTTTGTGAACTGAAAATTGATGGACTAGCCATTGCGTTACGCTATGAAAATGGTGTGTTTTTACAAGGTGCAACTCGCGGAGATGGAACTGTTGGAGAAGACATAACTGCCAATCTGCGAACAATCCATGCGATTCCTCTGCGTTTAAAGGAACCGGTAACCATCGAAGTTCGCGGTGAAGCCTATATGCCGAAAAAATCCTTTGAAGCATTGAATCGCGCACGCAGCGAAAAAGGGGAAGAACTGTTTGCCAACCCGCGTAACGCAGCAGCAGGCTCGCTTCGTCAACTGGATCCAAGAATTGCTGCCAGCCGAAACCTATCCACATTTATTTATTCAATTGGTGGAGACGGCGAAGCTTATGGAATTGATTCCCATGCAGAAATGCTTGATTATCTGGAGACGTTAGGTTTCCCATCGAACAAAGAGCGGGAGTTTTGTGAAACAATTGAGGAAGTATTGGCGTTCATAAATAAGTGGACAGAAAATCGCCCGAATTTACCGTATGAGATAGATGGAATTGTAGTCAAAGTAAACCGCTATGCCCATCAAGATGAACTTGGATTTACTGCAAAAAGTCCTCGTTGGGCCATTGCTTATAAATTTCCCGCAGAAGAGGTTGTCACAAAAATTATCGATATCGAGCTGACAGTAGGACGTACAGGGGTGATTACACCAACTGCTATTTTAAATCCTGTGCCAGTAGCTGGAACAACGGTAGGAAGAGCTTCTCTTCATAACGAGGACTTGATAAGAGGAAAAGATATCCGAATCGGTGATACAGTCATCATTCGTAAAGCAGGCGATATTATTCCGGAAGTGGTTGGGGTAATTCTGGAACAGCGGCCAGAAGATTCTTTACCATTCGAAATGCCGGCACATTGCATTGCATGTGGAAGTGATTTAGTACGTATTGAAGGGGAAGTAGCTTTACGCTGTGTAAACCCAAAATGTCCTGCTCAAATTGCAGAAGGCATAAAGCATTTTGTTTCCCGCAATGCGATGAATATCGATGGATTAGGTGAAAAGGTAGTGGAACAGCTTCTCCGTGCAGAATATATTCGTGATGTAGCTGATCTTTATCATTTAGAAAAAGAGCAGCTTGTAAAATTGGAACGTATGGGCGAGAAATCAGCTGCCAATTTAGTTGAAGCCATTGAACGCTCCAAAGATAATTCCGTAGAGCGATTACTATTCGGATTGGGAATTCGCCATGTTGGAGAAAAGGCTGCGAAACTGCTTGCAGAGCAATTTGAAACGATGGATGCGCTGATTCTTGCAAAAGAAGAGGACATTATGGCTGTTTACGAAATTGGGAGTAAGATGGCTGATTCAATCGTCACTTATTTCTCTAGTGATGAAGTGAAGGAACTGATTGAGCGACTAAAAGCAGTAGGCGTCAACATGACTTATAAAGGGAAAAAAGTACAGATTGAGGCAGGCGAAAATCCATTTGCAGGGAAAACCATTGTCTTAACAGGTAAATTATCTCAATTGACACGAAATGAAGCAAAGGCGAAAATAGAAGAGTTGGGCGGAAGTGTAACAGGTAGTGTTAGTAAAAAAACAGATCTGGTAATTGCAGGCGAAGATGCTGGTTCTAAGCTAACAAAAGCAACTGAACTAGGAATCGAAGTATGGGACGAAGATCGCCTAGTACAACAATTACAACAGTAAAGGAGTTTCAAACGATGAACCGATTTCGCTGGATTCCGGCGATGGTCGTTGTTGCAATGCTAGCAGGTTGTGTGCCTTCAGTTAAAGAAGATACAGAAGTGTTAAAAGATACAGATGAGACTGAAAGCGTAGTTGAAACGACAATCATCCCAAGTATGCAATTAAACGATAGTTATTATAGAACGTTAGTACCTTATAAAGAAAGTGCTAGCCGTGGATTAGTCGTGTCAAATTTATATACAAAATATGACATCAAAGAAGTGGAAGAAGGTTTAATGCGGCTTTCGCAAAATGTATACGATACAGATAACTATTTCTTTCAAGAAGGTCAGTATTTAGATGCTGACACGATTAGCAACTGGCTTGCCAGAAGTAATCAGAATGCAGATGAAGAAGAGGAGTTGCGAGGATTAAATCCTCCTGATGTTGATGCGAATGGAGCAACTTTAGATCCTGTAACGAGAGCAAAGCAAGCACCGATTTACTTATCTCATCTTATTGAACAAAATTATCTTGTCAAAACAGATGATAATAAAGTAAAACTTGGCGGTATTTCGATTGGGCTTGCATTAAACTCTGTTTATTATTATCAAAAAGAACAATACGGGGATACATTTGAAGAACCTATTCCAAATGCAGAGCTTGAAAAGAAAGGGAAAGAGATTGCAGAAGAAGTAATCTCGCGCTTACGTAAACGCCCTGAGCTGCAAGATGTACCAATTGTAATTGGATTATTTAAACAAGAAGCCAGAAATTCGATTGTGCCTGGCGCATATTTTTCCTATAGTGTTTCGGAAAAAGGACAAAATGGTATAGGAGATTGGCAAGCCATTAACGAGAAGTACGTTACTTTCCCGATGTCCTCGCCTGCAGAGCTATATCGTAAAGTAAATGAAAGGTTCCTAATCTTTAAACAGGATATCGATAAATACTTCTCCAACTATACGAGTGTCATCGGAAAAGGATTCTACCAAAACGATACACTACGTAAACTATCGATTGAAGTGCCGATCCAATTTTACGGAACTACCGAAATCATTGGATTTACACAGTATTTATCAGGTGTTATCATGCAACAGCTCCCAATGGATGTAGATATAGAAGTAAATATCACATCTATAAATGGCGCAGAAGCACTGATCATAAAAGAAGCAAACGAACAAGAACCATTCGTTCATATCTACGACTACTAAAGTGCAGCCCATGCGGCTGCACTTTTTTAGGCAACATTAGAATTGTATATGAACCAGGTCCCCAAACAATTTTAGATCAGATGTTTGAATTTGAGGGAGATAAGGCGATAATAAAGTTTGATTCAATGTATTAAACTTGCAGAGTAGATCAATGATTGCCTAATGTGGCGAACTTTGACTGAAAAGTTCATGATTTTATCCAAATTTATGCTTAAATTTACTGATATTATAGTAAATGGAGAGTTTGGTTATCAGTATAAGAAAAACCTGATTTCGCTATAATTGGCGAAAATCGTGTTTTTCTAAAATTAAAAATGGTACAATTAATGATTATTGCCACGTAGAGATTATCGGAGGTGTAAATTTATGGCGAAACTATCAAAAGAAGAAGTTAAACACGTTGCACATTTAGCGCGTCTTGCAATTACTGATGAAGAGGCAGAAAAATTTGCAGATCAACTTGGGAAAATTACAGACTTCGCGCAAGCATTGAATGAACTGGATACTACAAACGTTGAACCAACATCACATGTTCTGCCAATCGTCAACGTTATGCGTGAAGACGTAGCTCAAAAAGGCTTGGACCGTGAAGTAATGATGCTGAACGTAAAAGAACAAGTGGATGGTCAAGTTAAAGTACCACCAATTTTAGAAGATTAAACAAGAGTAAAAGGAGGTCAACTCATGACGTTTTTCAAACTTTCATCAAAAGAATTGCAAGAAGGCTTACATAACGGCGAATTCAAAATCGCTGACTTAACGAACGAAGCGTTTGCCCGCATCGAAAACCTAGATAACGATGTACAAGCTTTCTTAGCTTTAAATAAAGAAAAAGCAACTGAACAAGCTGCACAAATGGATCAAGTTCCATTTGAACAACGCGGCCCATTATTCGGGTTGCCCATCGGTGTGAAAGACAACATCGTAACAGAAGGACTGGAGACAACTTGTGCTTCTAAAATTCTGGAAGGCTTCATGCCAATCTATGACGCGACAGTAGTAAACAAACTACGCGAAGCTGGCATGGTAACGGTAGGGAAGCTTAACATGGATGAATTCGCTATGGGTTCATCAAACGAAAACTCAGCATATAAAACAACTAAGAATCCATGGAATTTAAACCATGTACCGGGTGGTTCTTCGGGCGCATCTGCAGCATCAGTTGCAGCAGGTGAAGTACCTTTCTCTTTAGGTTCTGATACTGGTGGTTCAATCCGCCAACCAGCAGCTTATTGTGGCGTTGTTGGGATGAAGCCGACATATGGCCGTGTATCTCGTTTTGGTTTAGTAGCATTCGCATCTTCACTAGATCAAATCGGACCAATTACACGTAACGTCTATGATAATGCGCTTCTATTAGAAGCGATTGCTGGTGTAGATCCTAACGATTCAACTTCAGCTGACGTACCGGTTCCAAATTACGTATCTAAATTAGATGGCGACATCAAAGGCTTACGTATTGCCGTACCAAAAGAATACCTTGGTGAAGGTGTTAACGAGGAAGTGAAAAATTCAGTATTACAAGCTCTTGAAGTATTAAAAGGCTTAGGTGCTACGGTTGAAGAGGTATCTCTTCCTCACTCTAAATATGCTTTAGCAGCATACTATATTCTTTCATCTTCTGAGGCTTCATCTAACCTTTCCCGCTTTGACGGTATCCGCTATGGTTTCCGTGCTGAAGGCGTGAAAAACTTAATGGAGCTTTATAAAGAAACACGCGCACAAGGCTTTGGCGACGAAGTAAAACGCCGTATTATGCTAGGTACTTATTCTTTAAGTGCCGGTACTTACGACGCTTACTACAAAAAGGCACAACAAGCCCGTACGTTAATTAAACAAGACTACGATAAAGTATTTGAAAACTATGATGTTATTATTGGGCCAACTGCACCAACAGCAGCTTTCGAAATTGGTGCAAACATTGATGATCCAATGACGATGTATGCGAATGACATCTTAACAATTCCGATCAACCTTGCGGGCGTTCCTGCTATTTCAATCCCATGCGGTTTTGAAAACGGACTTCCATTAGGACTGCAAATCATCGGGAAACATTTTGACGAGGAAACAATCTATCGCACGGCTTATGCTTATGAGCAAGCGACAGATTTCAATACTCAAACTCCTCAAATTTGGGAGGGTAAATAATCATGAACTTTGAAACAGTAATCGGTTTAGAAGTACACGTTGAGTTAAAAACGAATTCTAAAATTTTCTCTCCAGCACCAAATCATTTCGGTGCGGAGCCAAATACAAACACAACAGTAATTGACCTTGGTTACCCAGGGGTTTTACCAGTGTTAAACAAAAACGTTGTTGATTATGCGATGAAGGCTGCGCTTGCACTAAACATGGATATCAACCAACAAACTAAATTTGACCGTAAAAACTACTTCTATCCGGATAATCCGAAAGCTTATCAAATCTCTCAATTTGATAAACCAATCGGCGAAAATGGCTGGATTGAAATTGAAATCGAAGGAACAGATGGCCAACCAGGCTATACGAAAAAAATCGGGATTACTCGTCTTCATATGGAAGAGGATGCTGGTAAATTAACACATGGCGATGGCTATTCATTAGTTGACTTTAACCGTCAAGGAACACCGCTTGTGGAAATCGTTTCTGAGCCAGATATCCGCACACCAGCTGAAGCTTATGCGTATCTTGAAAAATTAAAATCAATTATTCAATATACAGGCGTATCAGATGTACGTATGGAAGAAGGTTCACTTCGCTGTGATGCCAACATTTCTATTCGTCCTTATGGTCAAGAAGAATTCGGTACGAAAGCAGAGCTTAAAAACTTAAACTCGTTCAACTTTGTCCGTAAAGGTCTTGAGCATGAAGAAGTTCGTCAAGCAGAAGTTCTAATGTCTGGCGGTGAAATTAAACAAGAAACTCGCCGTTTTGATGAGAAAACAGGCAAAACAATTTTAATGCGTGTAAAAGAAGGAACAGACGATTACCGTTACTTCCCAGAGCCGGACTTAGTGGACCTTCATATCGATGATGAATGGTTGGAACGCGTAAAAGCTTCAATCCCTGAGCTTCCAGATGCTCGCAAAAAACGCTATGTGGAAGAGCTTGGCTTAAATAATTATGATGCAAGCGTACTAGTTGTAAATAAAGTCATTTCTGATTTCTTTGACGAAATGGTGGCACTGGGAGCAGACGCAAAACTATCTGCAAACTGGTTAATGGGTGACGTTTCAGCTTATTTAAACTCAGAGCAAAAAGAGCTTAGTGATACAGCGCTAACTCCTGAAAACCTAAGCGGTATGGTGAAATTAATTGCGGATGGCACGATTTCATCTAAAATCGCGAAAAAAGTATTCACTGAGCTAGTGAAAAACGGTGGAGACGCGAATGAAATCGTAAAAGCAAAAGGATTAGTTCAAATCTCTGATCCATCTGTTTTACTTGGTTTGGTTACAGAAGTTCTTGATGCCAACCCACAATCGATCGAAGACTTTAAAAACGGGAAAGACCGTGCGATTGGCTTCTTAGTTGGGCAAATTATGAAAGCATCAAAAGGGCAGGCAAACCCGCCAATGGTAAACAAAATCTTGCTTGAAGAGATTAATAAAAGATAAGTGCCTTTTTCGTGTTTAATTTGCACGTGATGGTTCATAATAGCCCCTGTAAGCTGAATGTTAAATTTGGCTTATAGGGGCTATTTTAGACGGTTAAAAAAGTGAAAAACATTCTTAATCGCATAAGTGCAGCTATGATGACAAATCGCTTTAGCTCGTTTTCAATTTGCCAAATTTTCTAGCTGAAACAGAAGAATTGTAATTCTCATAAATCCATTGCAAAATAAAATTATGAAGAAAGGGAGGTTTTATCATGAAAACTGAACAACAATATTTTGAAGAATCAATGACGATGGCCGAATATATGGACCAAATGACAACCAATCTAAAAACGCCAAGCTTCCAGGTGTATGAAAGCTTTAACGTGGCTCCTGAAGATGGCGTATTTCAATTATTAAAAGCGAAAAAACCGCATATTTTAGCAATAACTGAAGACTGGTGCGGGGATGCTATGTTAAATAACCCGGTCATCCGCAAGATTGCGGAAGCAGCAAATTTAGAAATTCGCTGTGCATTCCGTGATGCGGATACAGACTTAATTGATCGTTATTTAACAAATGGCGGAAGAGGAATTCCAATTTATCTGATCTTAAGCGAACAAGGAGAAGTAATTGGTAAGTGGGGGCCACGTGCACCGCAATTACAACAACTTGTAATGGACATGCGTGCAGAACTTCCTGCAAAAGACGACCCTTCATTTGAACAAAAACAAAAAGAGATGTATACTAACTTGCAGGAGAAATATGTAAAAGACCCACAATGTGCAAACTGGGTTTATGAAGATATGAAAACTGTGATTACAAAAGCGTTATCATAATATAGCTTTAGGTGGAAGTTCTCTTCAATTTCAATAATTTTACTGTAATTGAGGGGAACCTTTTTACGCCTAAAGATGTTCTTACATAATAAATGGTATAGGATGGAAAAAATATGAAAAGAGCTAGAATCATTTATAATCCAACATCGGGCAGAGAGCTTTTTCGAAAGAATTTGCCTGAAGTGTTAGAGAAGCTAGAAAAGGCAGGCTATGAAACATCTTGTCATGCCACTACATGTGAAGGGGACGCAAAACAGGCGGCTGCCCATGCTGTTGAACGTGGTTTCGATATTATTATTGCTGCTGGCGGTGATGGTACATTAAATGAAGTTGTAGCTGGTATGAGCCCTTATGAGAAGAGGCCAAAGTTAGGCGTCGTACCTATGGGAACAACAAACGATTTTGCCCGAGCAATCCGTGTTCCTAGAAAAATCGACGAAGCAATTGATATTATCGTAAAAGGCGATACAATTCCAGTAGATGTTGGATTAATAGATGAGGACCGTTACTTTATCAATATTGCTGCGGGTGGCCGCATTACCGAGTTAACATACGAAGTGCCAAGCAAAATGAAAACCTTGCTTGGACAACTTGCATATTATTTAAAGGGCATCGAGATGATTCCATCGATTAAAGCAACGACAATGCGAATAGAATACGATGACGAAGTTTTCGAAGGAGAGGCCATGATGTTTTTATGCGGCTTAACCAATTCGGTCGGGGGATTTGAAAAAATCGCGCCAGATGCAAGCATCAATGACGGGTTATTTACGATGATGATTCTAAAAAAATGCAATATCGCAGATTTTATAAGAATTGCCTCTCTTGCTTTACGCGGTGAGCACCTTAATGATCCACACTTAATCTACAAAAAAGCCAGTGTGGTCAAAGTAATATCCACGATCGATGAAGAAAATATCCACATCAACCTAGATGGAGAGTACGGCGGCGATGCACCCGTAACCTTCACCAACCTAAAACGGCACATCGAAGTATTCGTCCCGCTCGATGATATTCGTGATTTGGACAGAGTTGAATAATTAAATAGCCGTGTGAGAGAACCCCATATGGCAGTTAGTGAAGTTCGGCTAACTGTTGTGTGGGGATTTGTTTTGCAGGTGCTTTTTTGTTGGATGATGTATTGTTTTGAGGACGTATGCTGTACGTAAGGTTCTGGAACGAGGTTGAATAGTGAATTTCGAGTGAGATGAGTTTCATTTGGTTGATGATGTACTTTAGGTGGAGGATTTAACTTGCGAGTGCATCATAGGGCGGATGAAGCACACAATGTCCCAAAGCACTTTTAATGATTTCTTAATTTGTCACTTTGACTACTCTATTTTGACAAATCTGGAGTTCCTAATAATCTTTCTGTCACTTTAAACACTCCATTATAACAAAACTAAGGCTCTCAACTCTCAATCTGTTACATTAAGCATTCTATCATGACAAATTTGTGGTTCCCAACCCTTTTTCTGTCACTTTCAACCCTCCATCTGTTACTTTAAGCACGTCATCGTGACAAAAATTAGGCTCCCAACTCTCATTTGTCACTTTACATACGCTATAATGACAAATCATACTCTCTTTTTATTTGAATTTGCGCTCTATTAAACATATTTGTATAGTAAAGTAAAAAAGGGCCGAACTGGTTGAAGTTAGCACCTCAATTTTAATTAAACTTCTTCCCCATAAATTCCTCTAATCAGTCCAGGCGCTTTTGTCAAACTTCCAGTGGTACTTTAGGTTTAGGTAGGGTTCTTCAACAGAAAAGTGCATCATGAAGCAGATGAAGCACTTTAGGCAAGTGATCATCCTCTGAAAAGTGCATCATAAAGCGAATGAAGCACTTTAGGCAAGTGATCATCCTCAGAAAATTGCATCATTAAGCAGATGAAGCACTTTAGGTAGGTGATCTTCAACAGAAAAGTGCATCATGAAGCAGATGAAGTACTTTAGGTAGGTGATCTTCAACAGAAAAGTGCATCATGAAGCAGATGAAGCACCTTAGGCAGGTGGTTTTCCTCAGAAAAGTGCATCATGAAGCGAATGAAGCACTTTAGGCAAGTGATCATCCTCAGAAAAGTGCATCATAAAGCGAATGAAGCACTTTAGGCAGGTGGTTTTCTTCAGAAAAGTGCATCATGGACTATAATTATAGTACGTTAGATACTTTTTGCACCTATCGCAGGCTCTGGTGCAGAAAATGAATCCAACTCAATTAACTTGAGTTTCATTTAAGATGCTTCTAATTATATTTTTTAATAAAAATATCCATTACCATTAATAGTTTTTTTGCGCCTGTCGCAGGCTTTCGGCGCAGAAAATAAAGTCAACTCAACTTACTGTTGAGTTGACTTTATTTTTGCTACAATAGAGTAACTGAAATGGAGGACGGAAGATGGTAGCACCAGTAAAAAAGAATGATCGCAGAACAGTTTATATAGAAGATTTGACGCATGATGGAAATGGCGTGGCGAAGGTAGATGGATATCCTTTATTTATCCAGGGAGCGCTGCCTGAAGAAACGGTTGAAGTGCATGTATTAAAAACATTAAAGAACTACGGGTTTGCAAAAATCGTAGATATTATAAAAGAATCGCCGGACCGAGTGAAAGCGCCTTGCATTTATTTCGGAAAATGTGGTGGATGCCAGGTTCAGCATTTGTCATATGAAGGACAGCTGAAATGGAAAGAAAACATGGTTCGCAACGTGATGAAGCGTATTGGGAAAATCGATGCACCAGTACTGCCTGTGAAAGGGATGCAAGATCCTTGGAATTACCGAAACAAGTCTCAAATTCCATTTTCCATGACGGAAACAGGTCCAATTGCAGGATTTTATAAATCAAAATCACACGAAATCGTGGATATGGAACGTTGTTTAATTCAGGTAAGTGAAGCTGATGGCATGATGGCGACATTGAAAAAAGAGCTGATGGAAATTGGAGTGCAGCCTTATAACGAAGCTTCTCATCAGGGGATGCTGCGCCATGTCGTAGTTCGTAAAGGGCGGTCAACGGGGGAAGTGATGGTTGTACTTGTCACAAATAAACACAAGTTCCCACAAAAAGAACAAACCATTGCGTTAGTTCAAAAGCTTATACCTAATGTGACGTCGATTGTACAAAATATTAACATCGAAAAAACGAATGTGATTCTTGGAAATGAAACGGTTACCCTTTGGGGGAAAGATTTCATCGAGGATACAATCGGTGGTGTACGATTTGAAATTTCAGCCCGCTCATTCTATCAAGTGAATCCGGTTCAAACGGAAGTTTTGTACAAACAAGCGCTGGATTACGCACAGCTTACAGGCAATGAACGAGTAATTGATGCTTACTGTGGTATTGGAACGATTTCATTATTCTTGGCCCAAAAAGCAAAATCCGTGATGGGTGTAGAAATTGTCGAGCAGGCGATAGAAGATGCAAAACGCAATTCGGAAATCAATGGCATCACGAATACGTACTTCGAAGCGGGCCCGGCTGAAGAGGTTATCCCACGCTGGTACGCAGATGGCAAAGAGGCAGATGTATTGGTCGTTGATCCTCCACGCAAAGGCTGCGACGAAGCATTATTAACAACAATTATCGAACAAAAACCAAAACGTGTTGTATACGTTTCTTGTAACCCAGCGACACTCGCTCGTGACTTACGCATCCTGGAAGATGGCGGCTACAAAACAATGGAAATCCAGCCAGTGGACATGTTCCCGCAAACTACTCATTGTGAAGCGGTTGCTTGGTTGGAGTTAGCATAGTTAAAGAAGAACGAAGATCAAAGGTGGAATTCGTTCTCTACATTTATTAGATTAGTTAAAGAGAAAAAGTTCAATAAAAAAGGGACCATCTTAAAATACATTTTGAGATGGTCTTTTTTCGAATGCACTTATTTCGTTCCTTTTTCATTGAGCTGATGTAAAAGCCGCGTTACTGTCTGGTTTATCTCACTGATTTCATTTTCACTCATACCAGAAGCTTCAAATAAAGACTGAGGAACACAGGATGCTTTTTCCTGTAATTCTTTGCCTGCTTGAGTAATGTGGATATTCACTACACGTTCGTCCACTGTGTCGCGACGTCGTTCGATAAGCCCAGCAACTTCCATACGTTTAAGTAGTGGTGTAAGTGTGCCTGTATCGAGATTAAGCACTTCGCCCAGTTCTTTAATTGTTCTTTGTGGTTTCTCCCACAACGTAACTAAGACTAGATACTGAGGGTAAGTGAGTTGAAGTTCATCTAGATAAGGGCGATAAAGGCGCAGTATAGCCCTCGAGCAAGCGTACAATGAGAAGCATAAATGTTCCTCTAAGTTAAGATTTTCTGAATTATTTCCCATAATTGCACCTCAGGTATTAAGTATTCTTTTCATAATTATTTTAACACACCACAATTTTAAAAATAAATATTTTGCGAAATTTAATTGTTGACAATATTTTCTTCGGAGGTTAATATGAATTTACAAAATATATTTTGCACAATACAATTTCGCACAATGTATTTTAGGGAAATTAAAATTTGGAGGGATTTATAATGAGTAAAGTAACAGTTGGAATTGAAAATGGTGCACCTATTGAGCTTCACTACGAGGATGTTGGAACTGGAAAACCAATCGTATTAATTCATGGTTGGCCACTTAGCGGGAGATCATGGGAAAAACAAGTTCCATCATTAATTGAAGCTGGTTATCGAGTTATTACATATGATCGTCGTGGATTCGGGCAATCATCACAGCCATGGAATGGATATGAGTATGATACGTTTACGGCGGATCTCCATAAACTAATTACTCATTTGAATCTTGAAGAAATAACGTTGGTAGGATTTTCAATGGGTGGTGGTGAGGTTTCTCGTTATATCGGTACTTATGGAACGAATCGAGTATCAAGAGCTGTATTAGCAGGAGCAGTGCCACCATACCTTTACAACACTGTTGATAATCCAGATGGCGGATTTGATGATGCTACAATTAAAGGTTTGCAAGATGGCGTAAAGGCGGATCGAATTGCATTCCTTGATAACTTTACGACTAACTTTTTTGCCTCTGGAGATAGAACAAATTTAGTGAGTGAAGAATTTCGCTTATATAACCGTGATATTGCAGCGTTCGCTTCACCAAAGGGTACACTTGACTGTATCGAGGCTTTTAGTAAAACAGACTTCCGTGGTGATTTAGATAAGTTTAATATACCAACACTAGTTATACATGGGGATTTAGATGCAATCGTTCCTGTTGAATTCAGTGGACACTTGGCACATGAGCGTATTCCTAACAGTCAGCTTGTGATAATAAAAGGTGGTCCTCATGGGTTTAATGTTACACATGCTGAGGAGTTCAATGCTGAGTTAATTCAGTTCTTAAAAAATGCCGAATCAATTTCAAAATAACCAAATTTACTATAAATAATGAAGGCACTAAATTACGTGCCTTCATTTATATATGTAGTTTAATCTTGGTAAAAATTTTAATTAATTTAAGTTTGAAAAGTAAAAAAATGGAGATAGAAGATGGGAAATTATAACTTATTAATAGTTAAGCATAACCAGTTAGAAAGTGAACGTATCCTATTACGTCCAATTTCAATTGATGATGCTGATGATATGTATGAATATACATCTGATGAAGAAACTACACGTTTTATTTATGAGCCACATACTGATTTAGAACAAACAAAAAGTTTCATTGCGAATTATTTTGTAAAAGAGCCTATCGGTAAATATGCAATTGTGTTGAAAGAAAGTAATAAAATGATTGGTGCAATTGAGTTTAGAATACATGAATGGAATAAAAGTGGAGAACTAGGTTTTACATTAAATAGACGGTATTGGGGTAAGGGCTACATGACAGAAACCGGAAAATTAATACTTAAATTAGCCTTTGATGATCTTGGGTTAGAGCGAGTATATGCAGCCCACGAGGTGAAAAATAGTGCTTCTGGAAAAGTATTGAGTCGCTTAGGAATGGAATTTGAAGGAATTCTTCGTAAAAGCGAAATGATAAAAGGTGCACTAGTAGATAGTGCATATTATTCGATATTAAAAAATGAGTATTTTACCGTAAAGAGGTATTAACTCCACTAAAATAAAAAACTAGCTAAAATCATTAAACCCACCAGCATCAATGTGTTGCCACATACAGTCTACAAACTGTGAAGCGGTCGCATGGTTGGAGTTAAAATAAGCATTTTCTCGAGAATCTTTAATGGTTCTCGTTTTTTTTATTTTTTGAGATGAAAGAGGCACTATAAAAAGTGATATAGAATTGTTAGCATCAAGGAAGGTATAGGAATAGTTATAATTTCGCAAGTATATATCAATACTGTTTCAGGTAAGATAATACCTCTAAAAGGATTATGTACATCTTTTACCGTGTGCAAACAAAGTTGAAATATGATCCTTAAAACGAACCCCGTTCTAAAGAAGAGATATTGTTGAAAATTATAACACCATCTCTTGATGGTAAATTGATTTAACTTAAAAAGGGCAACTAATCCTATTGGACCGTTGCCTTTTACTATTCAATATCTCAAACTTGCCAACCCCTTCCGCTATGAGTCATTTCCTTTATTTTAAAAAACCCCTTGTTTTAACCCATTTTTATGATATTATTATTAAATTCTGATATTTCAATATATTATGCTGTTATAAGGATGCTAAAGGGGGAAATATATATTGAAAAAATTAATAATTGCGATTTTAGTAGTTATACCTTTTGTTTTAATGCTTGGCGCTATACCTTTTGTTAATCGAATTCATCCTATTATTCTAGGGTTGCCATTTTTCCATTTCTGGCTGTTTTTGGGGATGATTATTGTTCCAATCTGTACATATGTCATTTATCGATTGCAAAAGTCGGAAGGGAGTATTGAATGATGCAAGGAAATTTAACAGCTTTGTTAGTCACAAGTTTTATCGTACTGACAGTTGTATTAATCGGATTTATAGCTGGAAGAGATAAATCAAGCAGAAGCTCTGTAGAAGAATGGTCTGTAGGGGGAAGAAAATTCGGACCATTGCTTGTTTGGCTTTTAGTAGGTGCAGATTTATATACAGCCTATACATTCCTAGGGTTAACGAGTACAGCCTATACAGGAGGAAGCCTTGCATTTTTTGCTATTCCTTATACGATTATTGCGTTCTTTATTTCTTATTTTTATTTGCCAAAGTTGTGGAAGGTTTCTAAAGAATTTAAATTTACTACTCTAGCGGACTATGCAAAAGGAAGGTTCGATAGTAAATTTTTATCACTTCTGATAGCCATTGTTGGAGTTTTAATGCTAATACCATATATTGATCTGCAGCTGGCGGGTATTCAAGATACATTGAGAGTAGCTGGTACAGGCTATATCAATGTACAAGTTGTTGTTATCATATCGTTTTTATTAGTTGCACTGTATACATTCTTTAGTGGAATAAAAGGGCCAACCTATACGGCTATTATTAAGGATATTTTAATCTGGGTCATTATGCTGTTCCTTGTTGTATCGATTCCAATCATCCATTTTGGCGGTTGGGGATCCATGATTAATAAGCTTGTGGTGGAATCTCCTGAACTTCTAACAATCCCGACGACTGGACCAAAAGGAATTCCTTGGTTTTTAACGGCTTCATTAGTCTCTGGGTTGGCGTTATTTATGTGGGCGCATGGGGCGACTGGCGTATTCACGGCAAAAAGTGCTGATACACTTCGGAAAAATGCCATCTATCTGCCACTCTATAACATTGTATTGATCCTTGTTGTATTTCTAGGGTTTGCTGCATTTCATGTATTGCCGGAGGGTAGCGATCCTCGATTTGCATTGTTAAATTTAATCCAAGTGTCTTACGGCGGAGTGATTCAAGGACTAGCCTATGCTACGATTGCGCTTGCTTCACTTATTCCATGTTCCATCATGGCAATCGGTGCTTCCAATCTATTTGCGAATAATATTTATCGTGATTTTATTAACCCAAAGGTAGCACCTGCGAAGTTAACGCTAATTACACGTTCAATGGTATTTGTCGTAATCGGATTGGCTTTGGTATTTGGAATGCTGTTCCCGACAGCCCTTGTATCCCTTCAACTTCTGGGGGTATCGGGAATGGTACAAATTTTCCCAGCCATTGTTTTCAGCTTGTTCTGGAGAAAGCAAACGAAAGAGGCAACGGTAATCGGATTACTAATTGGATTAATTGTAACCTTTACTGTATCCGGAACTGGAATGACTTTCGGCATCTATGAAGGATTCTGGGGATTATTAGCAAATGTGCTGGTTCTCGTTATTCTAAATCCAATTTTCGTTAAGAGAATCAATGGTAAAACTAACCCAATTATGGCCCAATTGTTTACGAAATAAGCCTAGGTTAAAAGAGGGGATGCTTCACTTAGAAAGCATTCCCTCTTCATATTTATTAAAGTGTTTGGATTAAAGTGATTAGCGCAAGCATAGTTAAAAGAACGGATTCTCAGGCAGAGGAATTCGTTCTTTTGCTTTATAATGGAAGTTTATTTTGGTTTATTAAGTCCACCGGCATAAAGTAACATAACCATGTATCTCTTAAAATCTTGTACCAACGGGACAGTATATATATAGAAGGATTAGTAAAGAATTAATTTCAAAAGAGGAGATTATATTTCTGTTATGGCCGGACTTATTATTGCGATTATTCTTTTTAACACTGCTGCTTTTCTTACCGTTAAACAGCTCACTAAAAGTCAAATGCTTCATATGTGGGTATTTACAATCGTCTTTCAACTACTTGTTGATCTATATCTGGGCCATAAATATCAAGGCTATTGGTATTTTAACTATGGAGTTGAATGGTCAGATTTGCCGGTACTTACTTTATTAGGGCCACCCACAATACTTCTATTTTTAAATCGATTTCCATTTCATACCTCTTTTTTGAAGCGTTTATCTTATATAATTTTATGGTCTCTATTGCTTGTAATTTATGAGGCTATTGCCTTGATTCCAGAACCTTGGGGATATTTTCATTATGGATGGTGGAAGCTGGGATATTCAGCGCTCAGTTACCCAGTTACACTCCTTATTGTATTGTCTTATTATAAATGGGTATGTCATATGGAGAAAACAGACTAAGGCGAGGCGTTTCAATTGGGAATGGAAATGATTTTCCTGCACATAATAAAAAATAGTGGCGTAAAATCATTTTATCTAAGGGGTAGCGGTGATGAACAATTATACCAATGATAATACTGCAAGACGTTATAAGGCTCATGTAAGTATAGTTGGGACAACACAACTACACTTGCGAAATCCCTTTATTATTGCTTGGTGGTCAGCTGCGTTCCCTGGTTTTGGTCATCTCCTTTTATCTAAATATCTAAGGGGATACTCCCTCTTTATGTGGGAGATTCTCGTGAATAACATGGCCCATTTAAATCACGCCATCATGTACTCTTTTACGGGTGACATAGAAATGGCGAAAGAAACTCTTGAGCACAGATGGCTTCTTTTGTATCTGCCCGTCTATATTTTTGGCATCTGGGATAGTTACCGAAGTGCTGTGGATATGAATAAAGTATTTATATTGGCTGAACGTGAAAAGGCCGATTTTAATTCTTACGTCCTTGGGGCTGTTGAAATAAATTATTTAGATAAAAGAAGTCCTAATATGGCGATATTATGGTCTCTTTTTACGCCAGGATTAGGTCAATTGTATCTGCATCGAGTAGTTACCGCTATTTTCATGATGGCTTTTATGATTATTTTTGTATACTTTTCTAATATTCTAGTTGCTGTACATTACCTTTTTTTAGGGGAAGTTGGACAAGCAACCGAAGCTCTAAACCCTCAGTGGTTTTTATTTATTCCTTCGCTCATCGGTTTTGGTGTGTATGATGCATACATAAATACAGTAGAAAATAATAAACTGTTTGAAAGTGCTCAACGACAATTTCTGCAGCATAACTATCAACAATATCGTATTAAAATTTCAGCATTTGATGAGGTGAAATAAATTGCAAATTTTTTCTACCTTTGAGCATACAACGTACCTCGAGTTAGCGATTACTGCTATTGAGACAGCAGGGATAAAAAAGGACAAAATTCTCGCTGTACCACTAATGAACCGATTAGAAGAAAGAAAATTATTTGATACACTTCATCAAGCTGATGGCGTTAGTTTGTTTGATAAGGGAGCCGCAATCGGAACTGCGTTTTCGGTCATAGGGGCCAGTATTGGTTTTGTATTAGAATGGGGTCCGATCTTTTGGGGGATTATAGGTGGAACTGTGGGTTTTATAATTGGATTTATGATTGATTATGTCATTTATAAAGTCATCCATAAAAGAAAAAGACTGTTAAAGGGGAAACATTCAGAAGTAGTTCTAGTTATTGAGTGTCCTAATGAACTAGCAGAAAGAGTGGAACGATTGCTCTGGGATCACTTTGCTTTAGGGGTAGCAAAGTTAGAAGATTAATTCGTATTTGTGTAATTAAACGAATCGGGGCAAATCCTATAACATAAACCCTCCAAAATTAATAAAGGTTGTCGAATATCAATTTTCCGACAACCCCCAAAAATATTAAGCAGTTACATCACGCTTCATGAAAGCAATAAATGTTATTGCTAGAAAAACAATTGCATAGATAATGTTGATGATAATTGAGAATGTAAATGTTAAGTCTTCGATAATCGGACTATTTCCAGGCCCAAATTGTCCTATATCATTAGCAAACCAAATATATTTCGCAAAATTATATTGTGAAATAAACAGGGTAGCAGTTTGTCCCATTAATAAAATAAACAAGGATAAACTTACAGCTAAAGTGCTTGAGCTAAATAATGAGCCAATCATAAATGCGAAAATGATGGTCATTAATAAAGAGGCGAATGAAAAAGGTATATTTTCTAAATATGTATTTTCAACCTCTTGTGCGACAACTTGTCCATCTAAAATGGATAATGTGACTGCCTTTTCAGTACCGAACAATAGTACATCAAGCAATGCGGAAAAAGCTAAGCTTACTGCGAGTAAAGCTAGACTAAATAAAATGGTTGTCGCCAATTTTGAAAGCAATATTTTCCATCTGGCTACTGGACGTGTTAATAACATTTTAATCGTTCCAGAACTGAATTCAGAGGAAATAATGCCTGCTGCAACCACAATGGCAAAAATACTAATTAACGCGACCGATATTGTGATCGATAATTCCATTTGTTCCGTAAATGTCACTGTATCGGGCGAGGGTAAATCATTGTCGATGCGATACTGTAATTTGGCTATTTCCTCGTTGTAATAAAGTTTATCTTCTTCAGCAATTCCCTCTTCTGAAAGCCATTCATTATACTGATTCAGCAACTTTTCATTTTCTTGCAAACGTACTTCTTTGGTACTTGAATCAACATCAAAATATTTACTTATTCCTGCAACAATCGAAACTAAGCCTAGTAAAATTATAAGCATAATCCAAGTGCTTTTTTGTGACCAAATTTTAATCCATTCATTTTTAATGTATTGCATTGATTGCACCTCCACCTGTCATTTCAATAAATTGATCTTCCAGCCGTTTTTGGATAGGGTGGATGGTATATAAATCAATACCTGCCTCCATTAAGCTGCGAACGTACTCTGGCACATTTTCCCTCGTCAAATCAACGACGAAACCACTGCTTTCTTTTTTTACACGCCCTGCGTATAATTCTTCTAATTTTTCAGGCTGACCAACTTCTATATAATATTGAGAAGCGATTTCCTGCTTTAGCTCTCGTATATCAATCAATTCACCGTTTTGAATAATAGCGATACGCTCAACCATTAACTCGATTTCAGATAACATATGGCTCGAAACTAAAATTGCTACGTTATCTTCCATAGCTATTTTATGCAGATACATACGGAACTCCCGAATCCCCGCAGGATCAAGACCATTTGTTGGCTCGTCTAAAATTAAAAACTTAGGACGATGCAGCAGTGCTTGCGCTAAGCCGAGTCGCTGACGCATGCCCAGTGAATAAGTTTTTACCTTTTCATGAATACGATTTTGTAGGCCAACTTGAGCAACAACTTCATCGATTCGTTCCTTTGTCACACCTTTATGCATACGTGCAAAGTGCTGCAGGTTTTTATAGCCCGACATATATTTGTACATCTCCGGATTTTCAACAATCACACCAACGTTACTAATGGCTTGTTCAAAGTTATTCACAATTGAATGACCATTAATAATAATTTCCCCTTCAGAGGGATGCATAAGACCGGTCATCATACGAATCGTTGTTGTTTTACCTGCACCATTGGGTCCTAAAAATCCTGTGATTTGACCGGGCAAAAATGTTAGGTTTAAATTTTTGATAATTTGTTTGCCTTTGATTGTTTTACTTAAATTTTTTATTTCTACAATTGGTTGTGTCAATCATTTCACCTGCTCCTCATTGTGATTCATTTACTGGTTTATTATGGCTTATCCAATAACAAATAATAACATAAATTGGTAAGTAATATTTGTAATTCCTATTTTTTTACAAAATAGTGAAGAATATTAGAAGTTAATATCCCCGAATAGTATGCAATTTCACATTTTATAAATTATTGGCAAGGTTCGAATCTCGATTATGTAAATGGAGTTTGATATAATTATTCAAGCTAATAACAAGATAAGATACTAATACTTATACATGCCTGTTTGTAATATAATTCTTTAAAGATAACTGGTGGTATGGACTCAGTTGAAGAGGAAAAGCAGCAGTATTCAGCATAGAATATAAACCCATTTTTAATTTTGGATGAGCATTTGACGTTGCATAGATAATGAGAGGATTTGAGTTTTAACATGAAAGAGAATTTTTGGCGGGATTTGCCACGGCCATTTTTTGTGCTTGCACCAATGGAAGATGTGACGGATGTAGTTTTTCGTCATGTGGTGAGTAAAGCAGCTAGACCCGATGTATTTTTTACGGAGTTTACCAACTCGGACAGCTACTGTCATCCAGATGGACATAAAAGTGTGCGAGGCCGTTTGCTTTTTACAGAAGATGAACAGCCAATGGTTGCCCATATCTGGGGGGATAAGCCTGAATATTTTCGTCAGATGAGTATTGGTATGGCGGAACTCGGATTTAAAGGCGTCGATATTAATATGGGCTGCCCTGTACCGAATGTGGCTTCGAGAGGAAAAGGCAGCGGCCTTATATTGCGTCCGGAAGTTGCCGCAGAACTTATTCAAGCAGCAAAAGCTGGCGGACTGCCTGTAAGTGTAAAGACACGACTTGGTTTTGCGGAAGTGGACGAGTGGAAGGAATGGCTGTCTCATATATTAAAACAGGACATCGCAAATCTTTCGATACACCTTCGTACTAGAAAGGAAATGAGCCAAGTAGATGCCCATTGGGAGCTGATCCCAGAGATCAAGAAGCTTCGTGACGAAATAGCACCAGATACGCTTTTGACGATCAACGGAGATATTCCTGACCGTCAAAAGGGTCTAGAACTTGCTGAAAAATACGGTATTGATGGTGTTATGATCGGGCGCGGAATTTTTAAAAATCCATTTGCCTTTGAAAAAGAACCAAAAGAGCATAGCAGTGCCGAGTATCTTGATCTTTTAAGATTGCAGCTCGATCTTCAAGATCAATACGCTGAAGAACTGCCGCGTTCAATCACGGGGCTTCATCGCTTTTTCAAAATTTATGTCAAAGGCTTCCGCGGAGCTGGTGAATTAAGAAATCAATTGATGAGCACGAAGTCGACAGATGAAGTTCGTGCATTGCTTGACAACTTTGAAAAAGCGAATGGGACGGAAATGACGGAATAATGTAACACTTAAAAGTGACAGATTAAATTGACTGGCTTGAATGCGGTATAGAACCGTGTTTATGCCAGTCATTTTTTGTGATTGAGTAAGGAAAAGATGACATCACGAGTATTGGGAAAGGAAATCACAAGGTTTTACTTTATATGGTAATATTATTGTGAAGGAATTTTAGGAGTGGTGTGTTTATGGAAAAATATTTATTAGGCATTGCAGGTTTAGTGATTCTGTTTCTTACCATTACATACGCTGTTCGTTATGGGATTGACTCTTCAAATCAGATAAAGTCCTTAAAGGCGGAACTAAAAGCGATAAAAACAAATTAAAGTGCTGGAAAAAGTTAAAGATTAATCATTTGCATAAAGGCAAAAATATATATTTATCCAATATTTTTTGCTTTTTTCAAGTTATGAAAAAATCGATATTGAAGTAGAATTTGAAACTATTGGAAATTTTATTCGTATAATACGTAACGAATAATTTTGGAGGTGGTTAGATCGCAGCGATAATAATCGTTTTTATTTTATTAATTCCTGTTTACGGGTTCTTAATTTGGAGTTATCTATGTCCTGAGGAAAGTTTTATGCTGGGAAAACGAGGAATGTTCAAAGAAGCGCCAGAACCATCTGAAGGAGCGATTCACTATACAAAGTTTGCTTCTTTAATCAGCCTGATTATTATTACATTATTGATTGTATGTTCAATTATAGCTCAATTTTAGATAGCGATTGCTTTTCCTTTAATCAATCAAAGTGGAGGTTCACTATGAAAATGAAAACAGGTGACGGGTTGGAATTATTCTATCATTTAACCGGAACAGGCATACCTTGTGTTTATTTGCATGGCGGCCCAGGTTATTGGAGTAAATCGTTTCAACACTTTGCCAATGGTTTTTTAGAGAATTTTTTGCAGATGGTTTATTTGGATCAGAGAGGGTGCGGGCGTTCTGAACACAGCGCCACTCAAGATTATTCCTTAAAGAGACTAATCGATGATATTGAAGAATTAAGGAAGTTTTTAGGAATTGAAGAATGGTTTGTGATGGGGCATTCATTTGGCGGGATATTAGCAGTTAACTACGCGCAACGATTCCCGCATAGAACGAAGGGGCTTATTTTATCGAATGCAACCCTTAATATGTTCAATTCTTTCCAACATCAAATGAGGGCAGGTTCTGCTATATTAGGGTTAGATGATGGAGATATATGTACTGAAGATTTAACATCTTTCATCAATACATATTATTCTATACTAATAAAATTATTGGAAAAGGATGGGTATTTTAAATTTCAGTATAAGAATCTTGACAATAAGCAAAACGTGGACCTCATCGATCAGGAAGGGTTAAATAGTGATCCTGGGTTCCAGCGATATGTATTTTCTTCAAAGGAATATTTCCAGGATTTCACGACACTAACGGAAAACATTCTTAAGCCTGTGTTAGTGATTGCCGGAAAGGATGATCATGCTGTTGGTCCGAATCATCAGCAACTGTTCAGATTTCCAAACGCTGAACTAAAAATTTTAAATAGCGGCCACCATCCATACATCGAGAACCAGTCAGAATTTAAAGCTGCAGTTCTAGATTTTGTTCATCAGGTTGGTTTAAGGAAAGAAATTCAAAAAAGCTAAGTGGAAATCAAAATCCACTTAGCTAGCTACCGCTTATAAATTCGAAACCATTTTTTCCATTTTTCTTAATGTTATACATCGCTTGATCAGCTCTATTAATGACAGATGCGATTGAGTCTGTTTCTTCAAAAGAACTAATTCCAATGCTCGAAGAAATAGCTATTTCATGAGAATCAATCAAATAATGCATCGATAAGGAATCCACAATTGCTGTCGCCATCTTTTCTACACTATTTTGATCTCGGTGGGATAATAACATGATAAATTCATCTCCAGCAAAGCGACATAAAAAATCGCCCTCCCCTATCTGTTCTTTTAGCCTTTGAGAAACTTGCTTCAGTAGTTTGTCTCCAGCATTATGGCCAAATGTATCATTTACTAATTTAAATCCATCTAAATCAATAAATAAAACATAGAAATGAGCTTGATTTTGGTCATTCATTTCATTTTGAAATTTTTCAAATAAAAAATGGCGGTTGGGTAATTGTGTTAACTCATCATGATAGGCCAAAAATTTTAACTGATTGTTTGCAGCCTTTAACTGCATATGTTTTTGCTGTATTTCTATATTCAAGGCTTCATTACTTTTAATCGTAATAAACAGCCGAACCATTAATAGAACAATCGAAATAAAAACACCGATTAATAAGGGATCTTTTACATCATAAAAATTAAGGTATACTACAAAAAGAAAGATAATTACGATAGTGTAGGGAATAAATAATTGAAAGTATTTTTTGAAATAACTTCTCTGATTTACTGTATTCTTGTCCAAATTGTGCAAACCCGAGAAACCTATTAGTATGACAGCTATACCCCACACCGGATCAATAAGATGCCCTAAAAGATATGTATTATTCACAATTTCGTAAAAGCTAATACTATTTGCGATAATTGTTATAAAAAAACCTAAAACAATCATAAGTATTGATTTAGAAAGTGAAGTGCAAAGCAGGATGATTATACAAGCAAATAATATTGTTAAATCAGCTATTGGATGTCCTAAATTAGTAATTAGAATACCCAAAGGATAAGCATCGCTAGTAGGCATTAATAAAGGACGTATAATCAATACCCAAGAAAAGGTTGCGGTAATTGCCGTAAAGATTAAAATATCAAATATGTAAGTAGTTATTAAAACGACTTTATGTATTTTAAAGTAATAAATTAATGCCCAAAGAAAAAATCCATAGACGATGAACAGTAACCAATCATATGGCCCTATCAGTGGGGCGATTCCATTTGCATATTCATAGTAAGTCCAATAAGCATTTCCTATAGAATAGCCTATGCAACCCACAAGCAATAATAGTGTGAATTTTTTATTTGAA
This sequence comes from Lysinibacillus fusiformis, assembly GCA_030027265.1. Lineage (GTDB taxonomy): Bacteria > Bacillota > Bacilli > Bacillales_A > Planococcaceae > Ureibacillus > Ureibacillus fusiformis_A. The sequence goes on from JASENG010000008.1 coordinate 47,286, forward strand.
TTATTTTGGCTAATGAATGAGTTAACAAGTATAGCAACAGTAATTAAGCTGGCAATCGTAAGGATGATGTTGCTAATAGTAGGCTGAATGGGATTTCCATCTAAAAAAAGAAACAAACCATAGTGAACAGAAATGTATAGAAACAAGAAATAAATTGGCTTGAATCCCAATGATCTATCTCCTTTTGTTGTTAATAAAAGATCGGCTTTCAGAGATTTTCGTATAGTATAAATTACTTATTTTATATATTTTTCGATAATAATATTATACTAAACATAAGTCCAGGTTGTCTAAATGAAAAAGTGCCATTTTCTTAACAAAGAATGCATTTCCAAGGCTGGAATGCGTCCTTTTTATTTAATTAAGAATTAGATAAAGCCAGAAAATAAGAAAGCATAAAAATATAATTAAAAACCATTCTAACCTATAAGCAGAAAAAACAAATTATAGGGAGAGAAACAATGAGGAAAATTATACTGTTACGAACGGTACTTGTGTTTATGCTAGTGTTTGGAATATCCCTGAGCGGAACAATGAGTACCAATGCCCAAGTGCAATCTGTTCCTAATGCTGGTGTTTTCATTAATGGAAAGGTTGTCAGCGGCATTAATCCGATTATAGAAAATGGTGTGTACTACTTGCCATTTATAGATCTGGCTAAAATTTTAAATTATAACAGCATTAAGTTTGAAGAAAAAACGAAGACATATGAAATAACGGACGGCTCTACCATTATACGAATAACAATGGGGGGAACAAAAGCGAAGAAAGGAAATGAATATATAAATATTGAGCCTCCGCGATGGATTAATGAAACTCCTTATGTTTCACTTCATACTGGTGGCGCTATTTTTAACTCCTATATAACATTCAAGAAAGAAAATGGTTCAATACAAATCCAAAACCCTGCGCTCAAATATATCGTGCATACAGGAGATACATTGTACAACATTGCCCGTATTCACCATGTCAGTGTGGATGAATTGAAAAAAGCGAACAATCTTACGACGAATGTTATTCACGATGGGCAGGTACTAAATATACCGAATCCCGATGCGTCCACATCCAAAGGGGAAATGGAGCCAGCCAAAGAGCAAGAGCCGGTCAAAAACAATAGCGGTGATACAGTAGCGCAGCAAATCGCAAATATCCTTGCAGATGCGAAGAAATATATCGGGGCTAAATATAAATATGGTGCAACTTTAGCAGAAGCACCAAACTTATTTGACTGCTCATCCTATACGCAATATGTCTTTGGTAATTTTGGTGTTCAGCTTCCGCGCGTATCCAGAGATCAAGCAAGTAAAGGTGTATCGGTTGCAACGGCTAATCTAAAAGCTGGCGACTTAATGTTCTTCACCATGAATGATACGTACACGGATGGACGAGTTGCCCATGTCGGTATCTATATGGGTGATGGAAATATGATTCATGCCTCAACATCTAAAGGGGTAATGATCACAACGAATGTCTTGAGTAATCCTTATTGGGCAAAAAATTATCTATTCTCAAAACGTGTGGTCCAATAGTGTCAGCCAATATGAGAGGTTGAATAAATAGCAAAAGCAGGGAAGAGAAAAAACTCTTTCCTGTTTTTTTATGCTTACAATGCGAACAGCACGTAGAAATATACATTGACAATGGGATATTAAGTACCTAATATATATCGTGTACGATGTATCGTGTGCGATATATTGGAAAGGGGATGTGAATTTGAATAGAGCCGAGTTTATTGGGGAATCCATTGATTTTATCCACCGCTATACGATGAAAAGTTTACAGAAAACAGCGGAAGAGCATGGAGTAACAATTCCTCAAATAAGGGTGATTGGTGACGTGTATGCCCATAAAACCGTTAGCATTAAGCAACTCTCGCAAAATTTGAAAATGACGCAAAGTACAGTTTCAGATATTGTTGAAAGACTGATTGCAAAAGACTTGCTAGTGAAAACACCAAATCAAAAGGATAAACGGCTAGTGGATATTTCGTTATCTTCTAGTTTAATTGAAAATATTGATGAAAGTATATCCGAACTCACAAACCAATCATTAATTGGGGTCATGAATCTATTAAATCCTGATCAACAGGAAGCAGTGGAAAAAGGAATGGAATTATTAGTTTCCGCGGTAAAAGAAAAAATAATGCTTGACGGAATAGATAACCATGATTTCATCGATATTCTATACTTCTCCGAAAAAGACAAACGAGGGAAATAATATTTATTTAATAATGGAGGATACAAGGTGAAAACCATCATAAAAGGACGCTGGGCCATTTTTGCACTTTGGCTTATTGCAGCAATCTTGCTAACAGTTATTCAACCTGACATTAATGCGATTTTAAGGCAAAAAGGGCAGGTAGGTACAAGCAGTGAAAGTCCATCAGTAATCGCCGGGAATATCTTGGAAAAGATGAACACTGCTGTAGGTACAGATAATCTAATTGTTTTTTACGATGAAAACAAAATTTCCGATGAAGAGATGCAGCAAATAGGGGATTCGGTTGAATCTATCCGTAATAGCAGCTCGGAATTGGGGATTACAGAAATGATTGATCCATTCAGTATGCCAGATGCAAAAAGCTCTTTATTCTCTGAGGATGGCACAACCTTAATGGTAAGCTATAAACTTGATAAAAAGGGCCGAGAAATAGACGACATTCAAGAACAATTTGAAAGCAAACTTGAGAGTGTTCCTGTCGAAGTCTACCTTAGCGGGGAAGACTTTATTAATAATGATTATTTAAAAGCATCGCAAGCAGGTGTTGAAAAAAGTGCTGCATTGACAGTAATTTTTATTTTAGTAGTTCTTGTCATTGCATTTAGATCGGTTGTTACGCCTTTCATTTCACTTGTGGCAGTGGCATTTTCGTACCTTGTTTCTATGGGTATTGCCGCACAATTAATCGATAAGGCAGGTTTCCCGATAACAAGTCTTACACAAATGCTTTTGGTTCTGATTCTTTTTGGAATTGGTACAGATTATAACATTCTTTTATTTAATCGATTTAAGGAAGAATTAGCACACGGTCACTCTGTAGATGACTCTATCGTTAATACGTACAAAACAGCGGGGAAAACAATTGCCTACAGTATTCTCACTGTATTCATCGCTTTCTTGGCACTGGTATTCTCAGAATCTCCAATCTATCAATCTGGTGTTGTTGTTGTCATTGGAGTAACCATATTATTAGTGGAAATTTTGACATTAACACCTTTTATCATGAAAGTATTAGGAAAGAAAATATTCTGGCCATCGAAAAATGTAGGGGGCCATAAGGATAATAAATTCTGGGAGAAAACCTCTTCCTTCGGTACAAAGCATCCGATACTTATTACGGGAATTATTCTCGTAATCATTTTACCGATGATTTTGCTTCATGACGAAAAGCTTAATTTCGATACAGTTGGTGAACTAGGGGATAAATATCCTTCATCGAAAGCGATCAATCTTGTAGCCGAGCATTTTGGAAAAGGCCAGGCAATGCCTGCTACTGTGGTTATTGAAAATGACGAAGCTCTTGATAATAATGAATCACTTGCCGTTATTGATAACATCACAGAACGATTGAAGGCGCTTGAAGGAGTGAAGATGGTTTCTTCGGTTACTCAGCCTCAAGGCAATCAAATTGCAGACTTCTATGTAGACAGTCAAATGGGTGCTGTAACGGATGGGATTACCCAAACGCAAGATGGGGTTGACCAAATCTATAATGGATTAACAGAAGCTCAAAAAGGGCTTGAGGCCGCGGACTTTTCTGAAGTGAACCAAATGGTGGATGGGACTGCAAAACTTCAAGACGGTGTGGCAGCCTTAGCAAATGGTTTAAAACAGATTCAAGCGGGAATCGATGATGGGACAAATAATCCTCAAACGATTTACAATGGCTTGGCTGCAATAGAGACGAATCTTTCAGCAATGAGTAGCGGGATTACGGTTCTTGCTGAAAATTATGAGAAAATGCAGGGTGGTTACTCTGAAATGGGTACGCATTATCAAGATGCGGCAAAGGCTCTATTAGCAGTTAAAGATGCCCTTGTTCAAATGAAATCCATGACCGATGCATTGGGCAGCAGTTATGAAGATTCTGATACTGATGCAAACTTCCAAGCGTTAAAACAGACAATCGATCAGCTATCAGCATCTCTAAGTCAAATTACACCGGAAAGTATAGCGGCATTAAACGAAAATTATACGGCGCTTACTGCTGGTTTTGCTGCAGCGAACGAAAATCTGGAAAGCATGGTCAATGGCCTATCTCAAATGTCAGATGGCTTGAAAAAATTAGAGGCAGGACTTGGACAGGCTTCTTCGGGAATTGACACAATCGTAACCAATATGAATGCTGTAACTACAGGACTTGGTGAAATGAAATCGGGTCAGCAGCAGCTTGTGGCAGGATTAAATGGATTTGGTGAATTTGGTGAAAAGCTTACTGATGTAAATGATGGATTAGAAGGCATTTCGAATGGGCTTGAACAAACAAATGGCTATTTAACTCAGCTAAATACGAATAAGACGTTCTTTATCCCTGAGGAAGCATTAACGAACGAAGAATTTAAAAAATCGTTGGACGCATTTATGTCTGAAAATCGTGAAATCACAAAAATGACAATCGTTTTAAAGGATGATCCATATTCAGACGCAGCCTTAGAGACAATTAATCAAATCAATGATACACTTTCAACTGGCTTAAATGGAACTGTTCTTTCGGGTGCAGAGAGTGGTACAGTCGGAACAAGTGCAACAACGAACGATATGAACGATGTTTTATCGAGAGACTTAAATAGAACAACGGTAATCGTTATTATTGGCGTATTGCTTGTCTTATTCTTGGTAATTCGTTCATTATGGACACCGGTATTTATAACGGCATCCCTTGTTGGAGCATATTATACGGCTATGTTCATCGTTAACTTTGTTTTCATAAATCTGTTGGGGTATGCGGGAATTTCCTCCTTTGTTCCATTCTTCTCCTTTATCATAATCGTGGCACTGGGAGTAGACTATAGCATCTTCTTAATGATGCGCTTCAAGGAATATCCTGAGCTATCGCCAAAAGAAGCAATTGTTTTAGCTTCCAAGCATACTGGTGGAGTAATCATCTCGGCGGTTATTATACTTGGTGGTACCTTTGCAACATTAATGCCAGCTGGAATTATCCTGTTGACGGAGTTGGCGATTGCGGTTATTACAGGGCTCATTGTCCTATGCTTTATCTTACTGCCGCTCTTTGTTCCTGCATTGATGGCTCTTCCAAGTGCGCTTTCGGGGCTTGCTTCTAAAGAAAAAACGAAGGTTAATTTGAAGGAAAAAGAAGTGTAAAATACAATTGTTAAGAAGGAATTAATCATTATTCAATATGATTGATTTCCTTCTTTTTTTATTTTTTTGAAGGAAACCGGTATAAGCTTTGAAATTCTAAAAGATAAATTTAAGTGTTTGAACTATGGGCAGTTAGGGCTTACTTATACGAGATGGAAAATTTTGATGGAATGTAATCAAGGAAAAGCTATGCGGTGAAGGATTATATAAGGGAAAGAGTGTGCTACACTTGAGTAATCGTTCTATAAAGTGACAGGAATAGAAATAATACTTTAAAAACAAGAAATATCATGGTACTATTATATAGTTAAATATCTTATTTTGTAACAGCGTATAACTATCCAATATAATTATAAGATATTTTTGAAGTTTAGTCAACCTTTTTTAAAGGAGTGTTTGCTGTGGATCAACAATTTCAAAAAGAGCAACAAAGAGTTGCCGGTGTAATGCAATTAATTGCCGATCAAATCCGTGATTTGGAAAGTGAAACATCCAGGCGCCGAGATGAAGTAGTTAAAATTCGTAAACACTTTTGGGACGAAATTAAAGTCAATACAGATACTTTTGACGATTATCTCGAGACGATTATCGGATTGAGGCAAGAAGCTCAAAATCTGGCCGTGAATGAAAGTACTCATAGACATGCATCCAAGAGATTGTCGACGCTTCGGCGTATGCGGGAGATTCCATATTTTGGACGAATTGATTTCATCGAAGAAGGGGATTCATCTCCGGAGCCAATCTATATCGGAATTTCTTCTCTTACAGATGAAAGCGGCGATAACTTCCTTATTTATGATTGGAGAGCGCCAATCTCGAGCGTCTATTACGATTATCAGCCTGGACCTGCACAATATAAAACTCCGGGAGGAATCATCGAAGGTACTTTAGAGAAAAAATGGCAGTATATAATCCGTAATGGAGTGCTTCAATCGATGTTTGATACCAGTCTCACTATCGGTGACGAGATATTGCAACAGGTTCTAGGCAAAGGTTCCGACAAAAAAATGCATAATATAGTCGCTACGATTCAACAGGAGCAAAATCAGATTATCCGCCATGACCGAGGCAGGCTGCTCATTGTTCATGGTGCGGCCGGCAGTGGCAAGACATCGGCCGCTATGCAGCGAATAGCTTATTTGCTCTACAAATATCGAGGTAGTCTAAAAGCAGACCAAATTATTCTTTTTTCACCTAATGCACTGTTCAACAGCTATGTATCGAATGTATTGCCTGAGCTTGGCGAAGAGAATATGCAGCAGGTCACATTTCAGGATTATTTGAATCATCGGCTAAGCAAAGAGTTTGAAGTTGAAAACCCATTTGATCAATTGGAATATGTTTTGACTGCTGCAGCTAATACTTCTTCATATAAAGCGAGAGTTGCCAGTATCAAGTTCAAAGCATCTATAAGTTTCTTTGAAGCAATTGATGCATACAGGAAGTCGCTGGAGTTTTCCGGAATGGTATTCAAGGATATCAACTTCAGAGGGAAACCGATTATTACAGCAGCGCAAATTAAAGATAGGTTTTATAATAGTGACACTTCACTCCACTTTTACAGCAGGCTTGAGAAGCTGAAGGATTGGCTCCTTAAGCATATTAAAGAGATTGAAAAGGTGGAACGGCATAAGCCTTGGGTACAGGAGGAAATTGAACTGCTAAGTAATGAGGATTACCATAAAACGCAAACTTACTTAGCAAAAAAACGGGGCTATCGCGGAGAATCGATTGCAGATTATGAAATCGAGCCGGAAATACTAGCCCAATTTATAGTTCAAAAGAAATTAAAACCGATGAGAAAAAGGATTCGAGCGTTTGATTTTATCGACATAATGGGAATATACAAGAACCTTTTTAATGATCCGCTGCTAATTAAACAATGGGTAGAAGGGGAAATGCCTGCAGAGTGGGGTGAGATTTGTCGAGCGACTGAGGAAATGCTCAATGAGGGCAAATTATCTTATGAAGATGCTACCCCATTCTTGCTTATGAAAGAATTGATTCAAGGGTTTCAGACGAACCGTTCTATAAAGCACATTCTTGTTGATGAGGCACAAGACTATTCACCGTTCCAATTTGAGTTTTTAAAGCGGCTGTTCCCTGCAGCAAAGGTGACGGTGCTTGGTGATTTTAATCAGGCGATCTTCGCTCATGCAAGCGAAATGATAGATTTCCAAACACTTGCTGGAATATACGGAAAAACTGAAACAGAAGTTATCAATATAACACGTAGCTACAGGTCCACAAAACCGATTATCGATTTGACACGCAGTCTAGTGCCTAATGGAAACAAGATTATCCCGTTTGAACGCGAGGGAGAGATTCCGGCGTTTACACAATTGTCTAATCACGCAGAATTGCACAGCTGTATTGCGTTAAAAGTAGCTGCTTTGCAAAGTCTGCAATATAATAGCATTGCTATAATTTGCAAATCGGCTGAAGAAAGTAAGCGAGCATACGAAGCCTTGTCTGACATTGAAAATATTAAGCTCATGAAAAATGGTTCATTTGAATATGAACAAGGTGTTGTTGTCATTCCTTCGTATTTGTCCAAGGGAATCGAATTTGATGCAGTCATCATCTATGATGCATCGGAGGAAGTATATGGCGATGAGAGCTTGCGCCGAGTATTTTATACAGCTTGCACTCGAGCGATGCATTATTTGCAGCTGTACTGCGTAGGAAAACCGACTCCATTTTTGGAAAATCCTTTGCAGGAAGGGTACGTTCAGCTTTAACTTCATCAGAAATCTATAAAAAATAAAATGAAACGCAAAAAGGAACCTTCACTGGTTCCTTTTTTGCGTTTTAAATATGTGTATTTGATTGAAATCCTAGAGAGGCTGGATAAAAAATTAATCTAGAATTGTAACTTTTAATTGTTTCACGCCAAATTTAATGGCTTCCTCTTTTGAAGAAATGAAAACATCGATTTTATTTCCTTTGATGCCGCTGCCAGTATCTCCTGCGATTGCCTCGCCATAGCCTTCCACGAACACTTTACTGCCTAGTGGAATTACAGTTGGATCAACAGAGATAACTTTTGCATCTGGGTTTTCGATAAGGTTAATGCCAGTAGAAGTAATACCTGAACATCCTTCGCATGAAGCCGTATATGCTGTTGCCTCCATCGTTAATACCTTTAAATCAGTACTGCTTGAAGTTTTTGCAGATTCCTCTTGTGCACTTTCGGTAGATACTTCGCTGCTTGCAGCTGGAGCTGCAGGGGCGTTATCCTTCGCAGTTTCATTGCTTGTAGCTGGTGCTGATGCTGCAGGGGTACCATTCTTCGAAATTTCATTACTTGTTGAAGGTGCCGCTGCTTCAGAAGCTTCTTTAGCTGACCCTGTAATATTTGCTGCAGCCGCTGGTTTTTCATTCACAACCGTATTGCTGGCTTTAGCGCCTGAATAGATTAATAGATTTAAACCAGGGTGAATAAGATCAGATTGCAAATTGTTCCATTCTTTAATTTGTGAAACGCTAACCTTATGAGCTATCGCTATGTCCCATAATGTATCTCCAAGGTTTACTGTATATTGTTTTTCTTGTGCAATCGTTAATAGATCTCCAGGGTGAATGAGGTCAGTTGATAGATCATTCACTGTTTGTATAGCTTCTACGGAAGTATTATTGGCTTGCGCTAAATCCCAAAGCGTATCTCCTTTTTCGACTGTAATTGTTGAAGCATGCGCGGTAGCACCTACTGTTAGCATTGCTGCCATTGGTACGATTGATATTATTTTTTTAAACATTCACTTATCCTCCAAATCTAGGTTGCTTAATTCGAGATTTATCGTAACATAGAATTTTTCGAGAAAAAGAACAAGGAGGTGTTAATTCGATTACGTCTATGGCAAGAATATTGCAAACATGTTTCTTGTAATAGCTTCTAACACGATTATAATAGAGTCCAAAATAACTATTAAAATGTTAAAATCCAAAGATGCTCAATGAATCTTCGGGTTTTCTCAAAAGTAACATTTAATGTTGAATTGTAATGAATCGAATAACTTATTAAATTATCCCAAAGTGGTTTGAGTTTAAGTAAGAACGGGTATTGATAATTGGAAAAGAAACTTTTGTTTGGACCAATTTCTTCTTCCAATGAAGAAGTGCCATAAAAAATAATGATACCTAAATATTTATTGTTTTGATTATATGGTGTTGTTTCCTATTTAAATAAGAAGAAAATGGTATCAAAATAAGAGTTTTTCGTTTTTAATTAACATTACACAACCGTGCGCTACCCGATAAAAGTGCCAGTATTATGATTTAAGTAAACGGCAGGAGATTGATTTGGAGGGTTTTTACTCCGAATCAATCTTTTTTTTGAGGAGGAATTGAAACTTTTGAGAAGTATAAACGTTATATTACTAATGTAAAGGCAATGTAAAGATTTCAATAAGCCATTTCACCAGAAAAAATAATAGAGAAGCAAGATATCAGGTTTAGAATCTTTAAATCTAGCCTATACTTACAAGTGTATAAGATAATTTACTACGTGATTGAGAGCTGTCATACAATGTTAAGATAATAAAAATTGATTTACAGATTGGGATATTTCAGCTGAAGTAAGCAAAACGGCTTATTTTGCTCATTATAAAAGGATAGTGCATGTAATTTTGATAGGATGATTGAAGGAGAAAGCTGAACAAGACTTGACAGAAGTATGTCATTAGATGTAATGTATAAAAGTTCTAGAAAAAGTCTAGAATGATATTGATAGCATTATATTTTACCAAAATAATCTTCTAATGTAAAACTTGATTGTTGTATTTTTTAAATAATAATGATTAAGTTTTTGTAAATTCATATATTAAAGAATAATAGGAAGGTGGAAAAATGGAAGGTTTAACTAATAAAAAAGCTAACTTTTTAAATAAATTTTTCGGTTTATATCTCTTAGCTGTAATCATGCTATGGTTTAAAACATATATTACGCAAGTAACGCAGTTCAACTTAGGAGTTGAAGGACCGCTTCAACAATTCCTTTTATTTATCAATCCGTTAGGCTCGGCTATGTTGTTCCTTGGATTGGCATTTTTATTTAGAGGAAAAGGAAGATATGCTTCACTAGCCATCATTTATACAGTCATGTCTATCCTTTTATATGCAAATGCTGTGTATTACCGTTTCTTTAGTGACTTTATTACATTACCAACGGTTGCTCAAACTCAAAACTTTGGAGATTTAGGCGGCAGTGTTGTTTCATTATTGAGACCGTATGATATTTTATTCTTTGTTGATGTGCTTTTCTTAATTTACCTATGTGTATCTAAAAAAGTTCAAAAAGATAATACAAGAATGGGATATAAAAAAGCAGTTGCGGTAATTACTTTTGTTATCGGACTTTCTGCTGTGAACTTAGAACTGGCAAATGTCGATCGTCCACAATTATTAACACGTGGATTTGATAGAAGTTATATTGTGAAGTACTTAGGAATGTACAACTATACGATTTACGATGCTGCTGAAACAGTAAAGGCATCTTCGCAAAGGGTATTAGCGGATAACGATGATATGACAGAAGTTATCAACTATACAAAATCCAATTATGCAGAACCAAATCCAGATTATTTTGGTGCAGCAAAAGGTAAAAATGTTATCTATATCCATTTAGAGTCAATGCAAAACTTTTTAATTAACTATAAATTAAATGGTGAAGAAGTTACTCCATTCCTTAATTCGTTAGCTGGAGATTCAAGCTCGCTATACTTCGACAACTTCTTCCATCAAACAGCTCAAGGTAAAACATCGGATGCTGAATTTATGCTGGAAAACTCTTTATTTGGTTTACCGCAAGGATCCGCTTTTATTACTAAGGGTGAAAATACGTACCAATCGGCGCCAGCGATTTTAGCTGATAATGGTTATTCATCGGCTGTGTTCCATGGCAATAACGGAACTTTCTGGAATCGAAACAAGATTTATAAAGCATTTGGCTATGAGCATTTCTTTGATGCGAAATATTACGATACAAGTGATGAACTTGATATGGCCGAATACGGATTATTAGACAAGCCATTCTTTGAGGAATCAGTACCGCTTTTGGAAAGCTTGCCTCAACCGTTCTATACAAAACTAATTACGGTTGCGAACCATTATCCATATAAAATGAATCAAGACTTAACAACGATTGCACCAGCTGATACGGGTGACGCAAGTGTGGATGATTATTTCCAAACAGCTCGTTATGCTGATGAAGCAATTGAACAGTTCTTTAATGAGTTAAAAGAATCTGGTTTATATGAAAACAGTGTGTTCGTACTTTATGGTGACCATTATGGTATTTCGGAAAACCATAATAAAGCAATGTCAAAACTATTTGACAAAGAGATTACACCTGTTGAAAATGCTAATTTACAAAAAGTGCCATTGATTATTCACGTTCCAGGAATGGAAGGTGGAGTGAATCATACTTACGGAGGACAAGTTGACCTTCTTCCAACTTTGTTGCACTTACTTGGTGTAGATACACATAATTATGTTCAATTCGGTACAGATTTATTATCTGAAGAGCATAATGAAGTAGTAACGTTCAGAAATGGTGACTATGTAAGCCCGGAAATCTACTCAATCAATGATACACTTTATGATCCTGCAACTGGTGAGCCGCTAGATGATAGTAAAAAAGATTTAGCAAATGAGTATCAAAAAGAAGCAGATTATAAATTGCAATTATCTGATAGAGTTGTAAACGGTGACTTATTAAGATTTTATACACCGGCAGATTTTACTAAGGTCGATCCATCAGAGTTCAATTACAACAAAGATTTAGAATTGATTGAAGAGCAAAAACAAGAACAAGAACAAGAACAAGAACAAGAAATACAAGAAACTAGCAATGAATAAATAAAGTGGGCAAGATATGACAAGTTACTTTGTGATATCTTGCCTTTTTTTATCTTCATAAGCCTATTTAGTATATAAAAGTAAAGTAAAACCAAACTACTTTTATAAAGTTGATTGGAGGGATATAGCATGCCGCATCAGAAGCTGCCAAAGCCTGATAATAGACAGAACAATGTGGAACGATTGCATGACATGATTGAAAATACGGAGAGTAAACTTCAAGAAGCCGAAATCAGTCTGGAATTTGTAAGCCCCGAAGAACGAGAGATGCTTCAGAGCAAAAATGAACGTCGCCAGCAATCGATTCAAGCCATGAAACAAGAAATGCAAGAGGAAATCGATGCCCGAAAAAATAGAGAAATCTAAGTGCCGGCTCCCTCGAACAAGACGAAATTGTTCGGAAATTGTATATGGACCTGGTCCCAAAATAACTCAGAATTGTTTTGGGATCAGGTCCATTTTTGATTTTAGTGAGAATTTTCTATTAATTCGAAATTAATAAAATTAGTAAATAGTCCTATATAGCATGTTATTATATTGTTAATAATTACTAGTTGAAGAAAACTATAGTAATAATGATTGAAAATCATTGGGCAAAGTTGGATTCCTATAATGGGAAGACAGTAATCACTTACGGATGCCATACTTTTTACATTTTTATCCCTTTTAAAGGGATTTTTTTATAATGAGAAGACGGGCATACAAAGATTTTCTAATTTAAACAAAGAACTCTTCAGAATATCTTCAGCAAATGGGGGAATAACAATGGATTTTAAAAGTGTACAAAGACTATTTCCAAGTGAGGATGGAAATAAGCCGCAGCAAGCAGCATTCTTAAATTATATTGGAAATTTGATAGAGAATATCGACAGTTTGAAGGATCCAGAAAAATCTACCTTAGGAAATATTCAAGATAAAAACAACGATTTTTATAAAGAGCTTATTGAAAATACATATACACCTCAATCGGGGATTGGGATGGACCAAGTAGTACAAGAATTGGTCAATCTTTCAAAAGGCAGCCCGTATCAAACAAGAAATTATGTAACGAATTCAATTCCAGTAGCAAGTATGGCAGGAATTATCGGTCAATTAACTACAGCATTATTAAATTCAAATAGCTTATGGGATGTTTATGGACCAGCGGCAACCGAAGCTGAGGTTCGAGTAATTTCCATGATGTCGAAAATCGTTGGGTATGACTATACGACTAGTTGGGGCTATACAACATGGGGTGGGCAAGGTGCTGTCTTTAATGGATTGCGTCTTGCAATTGTTAAGCAATTCCCCAATTCAAATGAAGAGGGTATTCCAAATAACCTCTATTGCTTCGCTTCTGAAAATGCTCATTACAGTTTGTTGAAATCTGTTGAAGCGACAGGTATAGGAAGTAAGCATTTAATTACAGTTAAAGCAGGAGCAGATCACTCTATGGACTTAGATGATTTGAAATGTAAGCTGGAAGGGGTTATTCAAAAGGGCGGAATTCCCGTTTATATTGTTGCAACAACAGGTGTAACAGACAGTTTTGGAATTGATGATGTGAAAGCGGTTAAGGAAATAACTGCAGAACTTGAAAAAAAATATCAATTAAAACCGATTCACATTCATGCAGATTCTGCAATGGGCGGTTTTTATAGCTTCTTCCGTGAATATGATTTCGCAAACAATCCACTTCAATTTGAAGAGAACGTCTTGGTAAGCTTGGAAAAAATAAATGAAAGAATGCAGCATATTCATTTAGCGGATAGTTGTTGTTTTGATTTCCATAAACTTGGCCAAAACCCTTATAACGCAAGTTTATATCTAGTTAAAAATGGACAGGATTTTGGTCTTCTGGATCTTGAGGAATTCGATACGCCTTATGTTGGGAATCGTGGTTACGGAAGCTATCACACAGGCTATACGTTGGAATGTTCAAGAATGGGAAGTGCTGTTTCGATTTATGCATCTTTATTAGCCTTTGGTGTCGAAGGATATCAACAATTACTAGCTAACTATGTTCGTGTAAACCTTGCTTTCAGAGAAAAACTAGTTAACAAAATTCCTAGAATCAGTATTACAAATAACGAAACAATCGGACCAATTACAAACTTTAGATTGTATGAAAATAAAGCAAACTGGGATTTTGAAATCAGTGGACGAGCAACAAGTGAGGAAATTGATAAAATAAATGTTTTAAACAATCAGTTATTTGAGATTTTAGGCAAAAATCGTGAAGGTGTATTCTTTGGGGATACAAAAAAACAATGCTTAGTGGATGTCTCAAACTCAAGGAATCGTCAGCCAATTTATGCGGCCAAGTTTTTCTCAATTTCTCCATATACAACAATAGAGCATTTAGACCATATTGTTGAAGCGGTCGATAGTGCCATCAAGGAATTGGAGGAAATAAAAAATGAAGTTCTTATCTAAATTTAAGCATTCTATTTTACTAAAATATATTCTAAGTTTTATTATCCCTATTGCTATTTTTTCACTTTGCTTCAGTGCAATTCTCTATATTTTCTCTGAAAGTATTGTAAATAACCAAGTTCTAGACCAGTTTGAAAAGAACCTGGAGCTGTTGGTGCAGGAGGCTCAGAAGGAAATTGATCCATCTGTTGCAGAAGGGGCAGATAATGGAGACAAAGAAAAGTATGAAGAGCTTATGTATACTCTAAATAATTATGCTGATAAAAATGAGTCGGTTGAATTAGCCTATGTATTGAATCAAAAAAATGGCAAGAGTTATATCGTCGGTGTAAACGGAGATGACTTATATGGAACTGAATATGCATTAACCGAGGAAATGAATAAATCTCTTTCAGAAGGTACAACAGAAATAAGTGATATATATGAAGATGAATATGGGATACATAAATCGATTTCAGCTCCTATTAAAGGTACGGATATGATTATTGGAGTAGATCTTGATGCATCGTTTATTCAGAAACTATATTCGTCTATTTTAAATACCGCTATTATTGTTTCTTTAATTTTTATTGTAATTGGGGCAATCATTGCTTTCTTTGTTAGTAAGAAAATTATCAATCCGCTTATTTTGATTCGTAATTATGTCAGCCGAGTAGCTGATGGGGACTTATCAGTAAATGAGCTTCATATTAAAGGGAAAGATGAAATTGCTCAATTAGCTGAAGGCATTCAAGGCATGGTAAGAAATCTAAATGAATTGATTGCTTCGATTTCTAAGAGTGGTGAGCAAGTTGCAGCTACTTCCCAGGAGCTGATGGCTGGTGCAGAACAAACAAGCGAGTCCATCAATCAAATTACAGGGGCAATTCAAGAAGTATCAAGCGGAATGGAAAACCAAGTATCGCATATTGAACATATGAATGATAATGTAGCAACTATTTCAGGTAGCATGCAACAAATTACCGAAAATCTCAGTATGGTTGCAGACAATTCACAAAGTACAACAAAAATCGCTGAAAATGGCAGCGAGGTGATTGAAAATGCAGTGGAAAAAATTCATATCACTTATAAAACAATTCAAGAAACTTCGGATGTAGTAAATCGTTTAAGTGATTATACGAAAGAAATTAGTGAGATTGTATCGATCATAACTGAAATAACAGAGCAAACCAATTTACTGGCATTAAATGCTTCCATTGAGGCTGCCCGAGCAGGCGAACATGGTAAAGGATTTGCTGTTGTGGCAGAAGAAGTACGTAAGTTGGCAGATCAATCGAAGGATGCAGCAAATCATATAAGAAGTAAAATTGAAATTATTAAGGATGAAGCAACAAACGCAGTTAAATACATGGGAGTAGGATACAACACATTAAAAGAGGGGGTTTCATCATTTGAACACGTTGGTACGGACTTCACTAATATTTTGCAGTCGGTTAATCGTGTAAATGATCAGATTTTAGAGATTAACTTTGCAATCGGAGAAATAAATAATGGGGTACACCATATCTCAGCTTCGATGAACGATTTAAGTGCAATCTCTACCCAAACCTCAGGGAATATCCAAAACGTTGCAGCCTCATCAGAAGAGCAATCCGCAACAATGGAAGAAATCACATCATCAGCTGGCGTTCTATCTCAAATGGCTGACAACCTAAACGAAGCAGTGAATAGATTTAAGTTGTAGATAATTGTAGAGGCACCAGATCCGCAAATAATTCAGTATTGTAAGCGGACCTGGTCCACAAAAAAATGGCTCAACCAACTACGTATGGTTGAGCCTATTTTCAGTGAATTTTGAGTAGTTTTAAAGGTTAAATATGGGGGAATGAATTCTAAGTCCGTGGAAACGATTTGTATCTAAATCGTGTGAAATTGTATGAGGAATTAGCATATGAAATGGGAAATGATACTATTTCAAGATAATTAATTCAATTTTATTCAACTATCAGTTATGGTAAAATTAAAGGAAAATAGATGATTAAATAATCTTGCGATAAAGGCAAACCTATCGAAAGGCAGGGACGCAAAGCTACAGACCTAAAACAATGTTGTTATGGTGGCTGGGTTACCGAAAAAGAGGGCTTTATATTTTATAAATCCACCTTTTTAGGGTGGATTTTTTTATTTTATCGGAATGGTTTAAAAAAATAAGGAGGATAACACATTGAAATTAGTATTTAAAAACACTATAGTTATTAGTTTGTTAATAACAATTTCGATGATAAGTCTATCTGCGTTCGGTTATTTGAAGGCAAAGGATTTTTTATATGAAAGATTTGAAGAACAAGCGTATAGCGAACTGGAATCTATTAAAGCCAATATAGATATATGGATAAAAGGCAAGCAAGAAACGATGCAATACATAGCTGAAGCCGATGAGCTTAAGGCAAATGATACAGGAAAAGCAGATGCTTTAGGGGGAAGAATTGCAGAGAAAATGGGGAACCCCGATGCCTTTGCTTATATGGATGCCCAAGGGTTCTTATATTTAGGCGGGGCTAAAATTCCAGTTTCAGAATTTGAACATTTTCAAGGTGGAATGAACGAGCAGACAAAGACTTATAATCCAGTACCTTCATCATCCCCAAGTGTGAATGGTGCCCCAATTGTTTTGTCTTCCTCGCCAATATACGGCTATAATGGGGAAGTTGTTGGTGTAGCTTCAGGCGGGAACCAAATCGAAAGTCTTATGAATATTATTTCCAACGTAACATTGGGAGAGAGCGGTTACGTAACGGTCTTTACAAGTGACGGTACAATCGTTGTAGGGAAAGATAAAGAAGACACATTGAGTAAAACGATTGCAGACTATCAAAATAGTGATTTAGACAAATTGGTTGAAGAAAGCATGAATGGCAAAAGTGATGTTATTGAAACAGATTTCAACGGTGAGGAAAGCTTAGTCTTTTATAGTAAAGCGAGTGAAATGGATTGGGGTATTATGATTTCAATCCCAACGAAAGAGGCATTTGCAGATGCAAATTCGCTATTAAATTACTTTATTATCATGACACTTGTCTTTATTGTGTTAGGTGCAATTATTAGCTACCTGATTAATCGTCGACAACTAAAGCCGATTCAGCAGGTCAATGATAAAGTTGAAGAATTGGCAACGAATAACGGAGACTTAACGCAAAGACTTACAATCAACAGAAAAGACGAAGTTGGAAAACTTGCAAACAACTTCAATGCTCTTTTGGATAGTTTGCAGGAATTAATCCGAGATATTCTTCACAAGGGTGAAGTTGTTTCCGATAGCACAACTGCTTTATTAGATCGTTCGGAAGAGATGATGCATTTATCGGATGATGTGACTAAAAATGTACAGCATTCAGCCGAAATATCAATCGAACAGGAAACGGGCAACAAAAATAATCTACAATCCATTCATGTCATTACACAAAGCGTCTCGGAAATTAAAGATCATTCTTCTTTAGTATCCGAGAAAACAAAAAATGCCTACAAAGATGTCGAGAAGGCAAATGAAGAAATAAAAACATTGATAACCGAAATGGACGATATTCAGGATTCAGTTCGAAGTTCGGCAGAGACTGTAAAGAAATTGGGCAATCGTTCATCTGAAATCGGGAATATTGTAAAAATGATCACTAGTATTACCGAACAAACGAATTTACTGGCTTTAAATGCTTCCATTGAGGCGGCTAGAGCGGGTGAACACGGTAAAGGTTTCGCGGTTGTTGCCAATGAGGTTAAGAAGCTGGCAGGGCAGTCTGCTGAATCTGCTCAACAAATATCGGAGCTTGTTAACGAAATCTTATCTGATACTACAAGTGCTATAGTAGAAATAGAAGCTGGATCAAATCAATTTGGAACAGGGATGGAAAGGCTAGAAGGGGTCAATGGAATTTTGCAAAATGTCTACCATTCCTCTCAATCTTCTTCCAATGAAGTAGACCTAATTTTTGTGGAGATCGAAACATTACTTTCGAAGGTGCAAGATGTCCAGCAAGTGATCAATGAGAATTTAAATCGATCTGTTGAATCGTCAAAATACATTCGAGAAGTAGCAGCATCATCAGAAGAACAGTTGGGGTCAATCCAAGATATAACAACTTCAATTGAAAAAACGGCTCAATTTGCCGATGAACTAAAAGAACTATTAAATCGATTTAAAATATAAACTATAGATAACAAATGTCCTTCATCAGATGGTTGATGAAGGACATTTTTAGTTGATGAAGTTAGTGGGTGTTGGCTGGAGGATGAAGGATGAAGGATGAAGGACAATTTTAAATGATGAAGCAAGAATTTGTCCGCGACAAGGGGTATCGCGGACAAATATGGAAGAGGGCAAGCGAGAGATGTCCGCGATAAAGGGTCTCGCGGACAAATATGGAAGAGGGCAAGCGAGAGATGTCCGCGATAAAGGGTCTCGCGGACAAAAATGGAAGAGAGCAAGCGAGAGATGTCCGCGACAAAGGGTCTCGCGGACAAATATGGAAGAGAGCAAGCGAGAGATATCCGCGATAAAGGGTCTCGCGGACAAATATGGAAGAGAGCAAGCGAGAGTTGTCCGCGATAAAGGGTCTCGCGGACAAATACCGAAGAGAGCAAGCGAGAGATGTCCGCGATAAAGGGTCTCGCGGACAAATATGGAAGAGAGCAAGCGAGAGTTGTCCGCGATAAAGGGTCTCGCGGACAAATATGTAAGAGAACAAGCGAGAGATGTCCGCGATAAAGGGTCTCGCGGACAAATACCGAAGAGAGCAAGCGAGAGTTGTCCGCGATAAAGGGTCTCGCGGACAAATATGTAAGAGAACAAGCGAGAGATGTCCGCGATAAAGGGTCTCACGGACAAATGTGGAAAAGAGCAAGCGAGAGTTGTCCGCGACAAGGGATCTCGCGGACAAATAAGGAAGAGAGCAAGCGAGAGTTGTCCGCGACAAGGGATCTCGCGGACAAATGTGGAAAAGAGCAAGCGAGAGTTGTCCGCGATAAGGGGTCACGCGGACAAATATGGAAAAACCAAGCGAGAGTTGTCCAGAAGAACTGCTGGGGAACGAATCAGTTCAATGAGGCATTTCTTTGTTTTAAAACAGAGTGTCAAAACCTATTTTATTTGGATATATATTCATTAATACTGCTTTAATATAAAAACAAGTGGAGAAAACGATCAACGTTTTTCTCCACTTGTTTAATTTTTTTGTGCCAACTGGTCTTATTAAGTTACGAAATCTTAAATGTGTTGACCACATTGCGGAGGTCTTCAGCCATTTTTGCGAGTGCATGGGATGAGGCTGTAATTTCCTCCATAGAGGCAAGCTGTTCTTCCGCGCCTGCTGCAACGGTTTGAGAATTGGCAGAAGCCTCTTCGGCACTCTTAGAAACATTTTGAATCTGGGAGCTCATCTGTTCAACAGCTGCTGCAATTTCCTCGGATGTTGCAGAAACTTCTTCTGATTTCGTTGAGACGTCCTTCGCGGAATGAAGAATTTTTCCAAAGGATTCTCCTGTTTCAGTGATTAAATGCAAACCAGACTCTACTTCAGAAGTACATTGCTCCATCGAAGCAACAGCTTCCATTGTGTTATTTTGAATGTCTGAAATCAGGTGGGTAATCTGCTCTGCTGAACGTCTTGACTCCTCAGCCAGTTTTCTAACTTCCTCAGCAACCACGGCAAAGCCTTTGCCATTTTCGCCTGCTCTTGCTGCTTCAATTGCTGCATTCAGGGCCAATAAATTCGTTTGTTCAGAAATTCCAGAGATTACGCCTACAATTTTTTCAATCTCTGCAGAACGATTTCCCAGACCTTTAATAACGCTTGATGAAGCAAGAACCGTATTGTTAATAGATTTCATTTGCTCAATCGTTTTATTTAATGCTACATTACCTCGCTCTGATTCTTCAGTTGTAGATTTAGAATGCTCAGAAACCAAGGAAATGGAATTGGCAATTTGACCAATGCTTACTGCTGTTTCTTGTGTTGCAACCGAAATTTCATCAGTTGCTGCAACTGCGTTTTCAGCTCCTGCTGCCAGGAAAGAACTTGCTTCGGCAATATGCTGGGAGGCATTGCTTGTTTCTTCTGCACTTGCAATCAATTGCTCAGAAGATGCTGCGACATGATCGGATGATTCACGTACTTTCATAATTAGACCTTTTAATTGATTCAACATTTCATTGAATGAATGTGCAAGTGTCCCCATTTCGTCCTTAGATACATATGTACTTTGAACGGTTAAGTCTCCCTGCTCTGCCTGTTTCATCAAACTTTCCATTTCTTTCGTTGGTTTTGAAATAAGTTGAGAAATAATCCAGCTTAATCCAATATAAAGAACTAATGCAATAGCAATGATAACTAGCAATAGAGTCGTGGATGACTGAATATCTTTTTCATTTTGATCATTAACAGCTTTTGCATCTTCACTATTTATCTCAATAATTTGAGTATAAATATCATCTATCTCATTTAAAATTGGGGCAACTTCCGCTACGTAAAGTGCGTAGCTTTCAGCGTTTTGGTTTTCTTTGGCTAGACCCAGTAGCTGTTCTTTGAATGGTTGGAATTCAGAGGACAGTTCATTGATTCTATCTAATCGCTCCAATTCACTAGGATCATCTGTATTGTAAGATGCCCTTAGCTCTTGATTGGTTTTAATTCTTTCATCTACTGCAGTTAATAGTTCCTCGTTACGTTCTTTTTCCGTATTAACCATTAATTCGATTAATGCCAACCGTACAAATATTGAATTGCTTCTCAATTCACTGACTGTTTCGATTGGTGTCAGCTTGTTATCGTACATATCCTCTAAAGAGTTGCCCATTTTGTTGAATTGCATAAAACTTATTCCGCCAATTAGTAAAAGGCTGATAAGTGTAACGACCAAAAGCAGGGTAAACTTTTGGTTCATTTTTAAATTTTTGATCCACTTCATGATGTTTTCTCCTTTGCCGTGATGAATGTCTGATAGATTTGTATGATAAAAATCTCCATAATGATTATATCGATGGATAAACGTAAATATTAACACTAGGAAGATAGTTTTCTTTTATCTAAAATCTTCCTTTTTTATTACAATTAAAAGAATATTGCAGTTAAAATTTGCTATCTATGAACAGTACTTACTATGTGCTATTATTCTAAAAGATAATGTTGTTAATGTAACAGGAGGAAATACCTATGGTTTCTATGAAGAACCTCACTTCTTACTCCCGAAAAAAGCCTATAAAGAGAGGTTTTTCAGAGGATCAAGTACAAGTTCAGTATGATGACTTGCTCCCTTTTATCGAGAAGAGTGGGGGTAACCATGTATCACATCTTATTTTTTTGCAAGATAAAGAACAGTTTTGGACTAAAGATTTGAATGTATTGATTGTGTATAAACAAATTTTTAATAAATATGTCGTACTTGGAGATCCTATCGGCGATGAATCAAAAATTCACGATGCTATTAAAGAATTTAATGAGTTTTGTAAGCATAACAGGGCAAAACCCATTTATTATCAAGTAAATCCCAGTTATATGCAACTCTACCATGATGCTGGATTTCGATTTATGAAGTTGGGGGAAGAGGCGCTTATTAAGCTTGATGATTTTTCTTTAGAAGGGAAAAGGGGTGCAAAGCTTCGTACCAGGCTCAATAAATTTACACGCAACGGCTATACATTTCGTGTTGTAGAGCCGCCTCATTCTGCTAAATTGATTTCCGAGATTAAGAGTATTTCAGATTGTTGGTTAGGAACTGAGAAAGAAAAGGGTTTTTCTGTGGTTTCTTTTAAAGAAGATTATGTTTCTAGGTTTCCTGTAGCTCTATTACATAATTCAGATGGGAAAATTATCGCTTTTGCCACATTGGCAACGGATTATAAGGAAACAACAACGATTGATCTTATGAGGAATTGCCAGC
Organism: Lysinibacillus fusiformis; assembly: GCA_030027265.1. Taxonomy (GTDB): domain Bacteria; phylum Bacillota; class Bacilli; order Bacillales_A; family Planococcaceae; genus Ureibacillus; species Ureibacillus fusiformis_A. The sequence goes on from JASENG010000008.1 coordinate 69,753, forward strand.
AGAGTCCACACGGAACAATGGATGTATTGTTTTCTAGAATTATTATGTGGGCGAAAGATTCTGGCTATCGAAAATGCAGTTTAGGAATGGCGCCGCTTGCTAATGTAGGGAATTATAAACATTCATTTATTAGTGAAAAAATGATTTATTATGTATATCGCTATGGCAATAAAAAGTACAACTTTAAAGGGTTGAAAGAGTTTAAAGGCAAATTTGCGACAGATTGGGAACCAAAATATCTTGCCTATAAAAAATCATTTTTACCAGTTATATTCTTGCAATTAGTATTATTGATTAATCGCAAAAATCATTCCCAGAAAACGGTCTTAAGAAAGAACGAGGTTTGGAAGGAAATAGCGCGGAAAGTGCGGTTCGAATAATGGGAGAAGGGATCTTTCCTAAAGTGCAATTAATGCTTGTTTGGCCACTTGAAGGAAAGAATCGGAAAGGGTAGAGATGCTGCTAAGAAAAGCGTTAATCTTAAAGTTTTTAAAATATAGTTTTGTAGGTTGTATTAGTACGGCAATCTATTTTCTCGCAGTCTTTGTTTTAATCGAAGGAGTGCATATGGACCCCGTTGCGGCGTCTGCAGTTTCGTTTATCATAATGACTGTCGTGTCGTTTTTTCTAAATGTAAAGTATACATTTGGAAGTCGTATTACTCAGCAGAAGGCCTTTCGTTTTATAACGGTATCTGCAATAGGATTTATATTGAATTTCTTGCTGATATTTTTCATTGTGCATATTTTCGCCTTCCATTATTTCGTTGGAGAATTGGTTACAATTTTGGTGATTCCTTTTGTTAACTTTTTATTAAATAATTATTGGACCTTTCAATCGCACCATGAATCAACTTAAGTCAAATTCATATTAGGAAATATCATTTCATCAAAGAAAATCAAAACTAGATTAAGGAAGAAAAATATGAAAATAAAATTAGGCACTAAAATCAATTTCATCGTTATAGTCGTTATTCTGTTACTTTCAACGGTTATTGGAATTGTTGTAAATATTGAAGTAAGAGCAGGAATTAAGGAATTTGCCGTTGAAAAAGCACAAGCAGATTTGAAACAATCAAATAGCTTCATAGATAGCAAGTATCCTGGAGATTGGGAGATTAAGGATAACAAACTCTATAAAGGCTCTACTATGATGAATGACAATACAGATATAGTAGATGAAATAGGTGAAAACACTGGGGATACTGTAACAATCTTTCAAGAAGATACTCGTGTGACGACAAATGTCTTAAAGGATGGACAACGTGCAGTAGGAACACAGGTCTCCCAAGAAGTTGCAGATATTGTACTTGCAAAAGGCGAGCAATATTTAGGGGAAGCAAATGTACAGGGGAATATCTATCAGGCTGCTTACATGCCACTAAGAAATGCGCAGGATGAGATTATCGGAATTCTTTATGTAGGGGCTCCACAAGATATTATTGATAGTATTATTTCAAAAGTACTTAAAGGGTTTTTAATAGTATTGATTATTGCTATTGTGTTATCTGGTATCGGAGTTTACTTCTTTACTAGAAGAATTGAAAAGCGATTAAGCCGTATGTCCTCGGCTCTTCAATTAGCTGGGAAGGGTGATTTCACATCCGTTATAGAAGATAATACTGGGGATGAATTAAGTGATTTAGCTGCAAGTTTTAATCTGATGACTCAGAACTTGAAGACGATGATCAACGAAGTAACTACTTCTTCCATTCACCTTTCTAATGCGGCTGAGGAACTTCTGGCCAGCTCAGAGGAATCAACAGCAGCAACAAATCAGGTAGCGGTCTCGATTACAGAAGTTGCAAAAAATGTTGAGACGCAAGGGAAGAACACAGAGGAAAGTGCACACGCAATTGATGGAATCACGATAGCCATTACAAGAATTGCGGATAATGCATCTAAAGTAGCCGAGTCCTCAGTAGAATCTACAACTCAATCCGAGTTAGGGTATAAGAATGTTCTTAATGTCATTAATCAAATGAATACTATTTCTCAAGCGAATTCAGGAACGAACCAAGTGATTCAAGAGTTAGAGAGTAAATCTGAAGAAATTGGCAATATTATTGAAGTCATCACGAATATTGCCAACCAAACCAATTTACTTGCCCTGAATGCAGCCATAGAATCTGCGCGTGCAGGGGAACACGGAAAAGGCTTTGCAGTAGTTGCCGATGAAGTACGTAAACTGGCAGAACAATCTAGCACTTCCGCAAATCAAATCGCAGAGATTATTGGAAAAATTCAACATGAAACGCAAAAAGCTGTTCAGATGATGGAAAAAGCAAACCAAGAGGTAACCAATGGTGTAAATTTAGCTGAAGAAACAGGTAAAACATTCAATGTCATCAAACACGCCATCGAGGATTCAGCTATGCAAACACAAGAGCTATCTGCTATTTCTGAAGAGTTATCAGCAAGTGTGCAGCAAGTAAATGCCTCCATTGAAGAAGTGGCCCAATTAGCAAAAGTAACTTCAGATAATGCAGGACAAATTGCAACAGTAACAGAAGAACAGCTGGCAGCAACAGAAGAAGTCGCAAATGCCGCCGCCTCTTTAACAAAGCTAGCAGAAAACCTTCGTGAACTGGTCAATAAATTTACGATTTAATAATTGTTTCTTAAGAACGCTACTAATCCATGATTGGAATTGGTAGCGTTTTAAATTTGGTGCAAAGTGTAAAAGGAAGCCTTTTATTTTTTTCGAGTCCATTAAATTTTTTTGTTTTCGACCAGCAATAATATAATAATGCTTTGTTACGAGCTTTAGAATCGATTTTTCAATGATATGGCATCATTACTTTGACAGAAAAGGGAAGTGAGCTAAGTAAGAAATTGATTAAAAGGCATAAAGTATTAGTTAATCTTTTTACAATACTAGGGGTTAACCAGGAAAATATTGAAAATGAAGTGAAGAATATGGAATACTATTTTAGTGATGAAATAATTGAGAGAATTGAACGTTTCTTGATTAATTATTCTTAACTTATAGGTCTTGCAGAAAGGAAGCCTCTGTAAGACCTTTTTTATAGAAAATATATATTTTAATATTATAAAAATTTCAACATTTTACATTATTAATATTATACTGTTATAATTTGAATTGTTGTGTGAACGCTTGTATTTTCTCGAAATCGTATTTTTATTCTAAATAATAACGTGTTATTTGATACTATTTATTAAATGATAACAAGGATTAAAAATTATATAGAATAATATAATCTCCTGGATTTTCAGAAATTTTATGCACCAAATTTAAATAGAAAATGCAAACTCTAATGTTAGGGTTTCTTGTAAGTAGTAAAAATAAAGGAGGGAAATTGATGGATTGGTTTGGAAGTCTATTAGGAACTATTAATACATATTTATACTCTTACGTATTAATCATCTTGTTAGTAGGAGTGGGGCTGTTTTTTTCTATTAAAACAAAGTTTATCCAATTTCGATTAATACCCGAAATGTTTAAACTTCTTACGGAAAAATCTCCAACAGATAAATCAGGAAAGAAGAAGGGGGTTTCTTCATTCCAAGCATTTACAATTTCTGCAGCTTCTCGTATTGGGACGGGTAATATTGCAGGGGTAGCAACAGCGATTGCACTTGGAGGACCAGGTGCAGTATTTTGGATGTGGATGATTGCGTTAATCGGTGGGGCATCTGCATTGATCGAAAGTACTTTAGCACAGGTATATAAAGTAAAAGATTCGAGCACGGGCATGTACCGTGGCGGACCAGCTTATTATATGGAAAAAGGTCTAAACAAAAGATGGATGGGTGTACTATTTGCTGTCGTTATTACATTAACTTACGGTTTCGTATTCAATTCTGTACAAGCCAATACTATTACGCTTGCGTTTGAAGAAAGCTTCGGTACAAACCGTGCTGTTGTGGGCATTATCATTTCCATTTTAACGGCCATAATTGTTTTTGGCGGCTTAAAGCGCATTGTAAGTGTCACACAAATCATTGTCCCAGTTATGGCGATTGCTTATATTGCTGTGGCTTTACTTGTAGTCATCTTAAATATTACTGAACTGCCAAATATGTTTGCACTTATCTTTAAATCTGCATTTGGTGTAGAAGAAGCCTTTGCAGGGATGATCGGGGCAGCCATCATGAACGGAGTTAAACGTGGTTTATTCTCAAATGAAGCAGGTATTGGTTCTGCACCAAACGCTGCAGCGACTGCTGAAGTATCTCACCCTGTTAAGCAAGGGTTAATTCAAACATTAGGTGTATTTATTGATACAATTTTAGTTTGTACTTCGACTGCGGCAATCGTTTTGCTAAGCGATGCATACCTGCAATCAGATGCAGCATCAGTAAATCTTACGCAAATTTCATTAGTTTCGAATTTAGGAGATTGGGCTGGAATCTTCTTAGCCATCGCAGTTTTCCTATTTGCATACAGTACGGTTATCGGAAACTACTACTATGGTGAAACAAATATTGGCTTTATCAAAGAATCTAAAATGGGCTTGCTAATATTCCGAGTTTTAGCTGTAGCCTTTGTTATGTTTGGGTCGGTTGCGAAAGTTCAAATCGTTTGGGATTTAGCCGATCTATTCATGGCCATTATGGCAGTAATAAATCTGCTTGCCATCCTGATGCTTTGGAAAGTAGCAAAACCTGTTATTCAGGATTATATTGCTCAGCGTAAACAAGGAAAAGATCCGGTCTTCTACAAGAAAAACGTTCCAAATATCGGAGATGTTGAATGTTGGGAAGACGAAGAAGAAAAACGATAACATAAATAAAAACGAATTCCTGATTTTTGGGGGAATTCGTTTCTTTGCATTTATAGTAGATAGTACGCCCAATATTTCCATCAGCTTGCCTGAACTTACTTGCATAGAAAACTTATAAAAGCGTTTACATTTTTTTATTTGTAGACTATTATACTTGTATACAAGTATATCGACTGAGTTGACAGGGAGTGACGGCATGAATCGAAAAGCAGATTTTATCTATCCTGCAAAGTGGGTCGCGAGTGCTTCAACTGGAGTCCGTTTGGCATGCGAGCTAAGAATCAGGATCATTGCGGGCATTATTGAAAAAGGGACCGTCTTGTCTGAAAACAAGCTGGCTGCTGAATTCGAAGTGAGCCGATCTCCTATACGCGAAGCGCTGAAAATATTGGCGTCTGAAAATATTATCCGCTTGGAGCGCATGGGTGCGGTAGTTTTAGGTTTGAGCGAGCAGGATATAAAGGAAATATACGATGTGCGTTTGCTCATCGAAACATTCGTCTATGAACGGCTGGTTAAAGTGGATACTTCTGAATTAGTGAGGGAACTCAGCAAGATTCTCGAAATGATGAAAGTAGCCATTAAATATAAAGATGCGGATGATTTTTCGTATCAGGATGTTTTATTTCATGAAACCATCATCCAATCCATCAATCATTCGTATATTCGTCTGATTTGGAACAACACTAAACCTGTTATGGAGAGTTTGATTCTACTATCAATGCGCATGCGGCTTTTGGAAAAATACGATGATTTTTCACGCATATTGAAAAATCACGAGGTCTATATTGAGGCCATCGAGACGAAAGACCGGGACATCATGATCCAGGCTCTTCACCGGAACTTTGATAATGTTCAAGGAAAGGTGGATGACCTGTGGATGTCACAGCAAATGCTCACAAGAGAAAGGGAGCAAATACAATGACCAACTATATGTTAGGTGTAGATATAGGCACCACGAGTACGAAAGCGGTGCTGTTCACTGAAAAGGGAGAAATCGTCAAGCAAGCGAATATCGGGTATCCTCTATACACGCCCGACATTTCCACGGCTGAGCAGGACCCGGAAGAAATATACTCGGCTGTCATAAAAGCCATTTCCAATGTGATGGGCCAATCGGGCATCCCGCAGAAAAACTTGCTGTTCATTTCATTCAGCAGCGCCATGCACAGCTTAATTGCGATGGATGAAAATGATATGCCGCTAACAAAGTGCATCACATGGGCGGACAACCGCAGTGAAGCATGGACCCGCAAAATCAAGAATGAACTGAATGGGCTTGAAGTATACAAAAGGACGGGAACTCCAATCCATCCGATGTCTCCGCTAAGCAAGATTGCGTGGCTTGTGAACGATTGCCCTGAAGTGGCTGAGAAAGCCCATAAATATATTGGGATCAAAGAATACATTTTCAAGAAATTATTCGATCGATATGCAGTGGACCATTCCCTGGCTTCAGCCATGGGAATGATGAACCTCAAGAAACTGGATTGGGATGAAGAGGCACTCAAAATCGCCGGTGTGACACGAAATCAGTTATCCGAACTTGTGCCAACTACTGAGATTTTCAGCTATTGCGATCATAAGATAGCTGCCAAGCTTTGCATCGATCCGAAAACGCCTTTTGTAATCGGGGCAAGTGATGGCGTACTTTCCAATATCGGCGTCAATGCGATCGGCAAGGGAGAAGTAGCCGTAACGATAGGGACAAGTGGTGCAATCAGGACAGTTATTGACCGCCCACATACGGATGAAAAAGGACGCATCTTCTGCTATGCGTTGACAGAAAAGCATTGGGTCATTGGTGGTCCAGTTAATAATGGAGGTATGGTGCTCCGCTGGATTCGTGATGAATTTGCTTCTTCCGAGGTGGAGACGGCTAAACGACTCGGCATTGATTCATATGAAGTTTTGACCAAGATTGCCAACCGCGTCAGACCTGGTGCGGACGGGCTTCTATTCCATCCATACCTGGCAGGGGAACGTGCACCTTTGTGGAACCCGGATGTGCGGGGATCATTCTTCGGCCTGACGATGTCGCATAAGAAAGAGCACATGATTCGTGCCGCACTCGAAGGAGTCATCTATAATCTGTACACCGTTTTTCTGGCATTACTAGAAGTGATGGACGAGCCAGTCTCCCGCATTCAGGCTACTGGTGGTTTTGCAAGGTCCGATGTTTGGCGCCAGATGATGGCCGATATATTCGACGTGGAAGTCATTGTTCCTGAAAGCTATGAAAGTTCTTGCCTTGGCGCTTGCATCCTAGGGCTGTATGCTACAGGCAAGATTGATTCATTTGATGTCGTATCTGAAATGATCGGCAACACATTCAAGCATATGCCGAGTGAAGAGTGCGTACAGGAATACCAGAAACTGCTGCCGATCTTCATTAACTTATCAAGGGTTTTGGAGAGCGAATATGCAAGTATTGCTGAGTATCAAAGAGGTTTGACGAAAAAATAAAGGGGAATTTGGGAGGGGAATTACATGCCATTAGTTATTGTAGCTATCGGAATTGTTGCTTTGCTTGTTCTAATCATGGGGTTGAAATTGAATACATTCGTTTCATTAATCATTGTTGCATTTGGTGTGGCATTGGCACTTGGCATGCCGCTAGACGACATTGTTGGTTCCATTGAAGGCGGTCTTGGCGGGACTCTTGGCCATTTGGCCTTAATATTCGGCCTTGGTGCCATGCTCGGCCGTTTGATTGCTGATGCAGGCGGTGCACAGCGCATCGCTATGACGCTTATCGATAAATTTGGAGAAAAACGAATTCAGTGGGCAGTAGTGGTTGCGTCATTCATCATTGGTGTAGCCCTATTCTTCGAAGTTGGATTAGTATTGCTGATTCCAATCGTATTCTCCATTTCCAAACAGCTGAAGGTTTCTATTTTGCATTTAGGAATTCCGATGGTTGCAGCGTTGTCTGTAACACATGGCTTCCTGCCACCTCATCCGGGTCCAACTGTTATTGCTGGGGAATATGGAGCGAATATTGGTGAAGTCCTGCTTTATGGATTTATCATCGCGATTCCTACAGTTATCATTGCTGGACCAATATTTACGAAGCTTGCAAGACGGATTGTACCGAACTCATTCAATAAAGCAGGTGATATCGCTTCGCTCGGTGAACAAAAGACTTTCAAGCTTGAAGACACTCCTGGCTTTGGAATCAGTGTATTCACGGCGATGTTCCCAGTCATTTTGATGGCCATTGCAACAGTGATCACGATGATTCAAAAGACGAACGGCATAGAAGACAATGGAGTTTTCGCAGCTGTCCGTTTCATTGGTAATGCATCTACAGCGATGCTTCTGTCATTATTGCTCGCTGTTTACACAATGGGAGTGGCTCGTAAAATCCCGATGAAATCCATCATGGATTCTTGCTCCAATGCCATTGCAAACATTGGTATGATGCTCTTGATCATCGGTGGTGGCGGAGCATTCAAGCAAGTCTTGATCGATGGCGGTGTAGGTGACTATGTAGCTGAATTGTTCAGTGACAGCTCGTTCTCGCCAATCCTGCTTGCCTGGATCATCGCAGCAATCCTGCGCATTTCTTTGGGATCGGCTACGGTTGCCGCTTTGACAACAGCAGGTTTGGTCATTCCGATGCTTGATACAACGGACGTGAACTTGGCACTTGTCGTTTTAGCGACTGGAGCGGGAAGCTTGATCGCTTCACATGTTAATGACGCCGGGTTCTGGATGTTCAAGGAATTCTTCGGATTGACGTTGAAAGAAACGTTTGCAACATGGACCCTTCTTGAAACCATCATTTCCGTAGCTGGATTAGTATTCATACTATTACTGAGCATGTTCGTTTAAGGAAGTGTGCAGCAGCAGAGTGCCGGTTGATACTCTGCCGTATAAATAAGTAAAATCTTAGTCAATTTTCATTAAAAGGAGGCCGAATAACTTATGGGCAATTCAATCGGTGTTTTAGGCTTAGGAGTCATGGGCAGCAGCATTGCTCTAAATATGGCCAGCAAAGGCGAACGCGTATCTGTCTATAACTTTACGAGAGACTTGACCGATCGCCTGATGGAACGGATCAGTCAGGAAAGCATTCATCCATATTATGAAGCACAGGAATTTGTGGAGTCTCTGGAAACTCCGAGAAAGATCTTCCTTATGGTAACAGCCGGAAAAGTGGTGGATACGGTGATTTCATCCCTGCTTCCATTCCTGGAGCCGGGAGATATCATCATGGATGGCGGCAACTCTTTCTACGAGGATACTGCCCGCAGGAATGACGAGCTTAAATCCAAGGGCATCCATTTTCTTGGCGTAGGTGTTTCTGGCGGAGAAGAAGGAGCATTGAAAGGGCCATCCATGATGGTTGGCGGTGAACGAGAAGCATACGACCAAGTCGCTCCCATCCTGACCAAGATTGCGGCACAAGTGGAGGGCACACCTTGCTGTACCTATATGGGTCCTATGGGCGCTGGCCACTTCGTCAAAATGGTCCATAACGGAATCGAGTATGCAGATATGCAGCTGATTGCGGAAGCCTATACATTCATGAGAGAAAAGCTCCATATGCCGGTCGAGGAGATTGCCGACATCTTCGAAAGATGGAATGGTGGGGAACTTAAGAGCTACTTGATTGAAATCACGGCCGATATATTAAGAAAAACAGATGAAAAAACCGGCCAGCCGCTTGTTGACGTCATTCTCGATAAAACAGGCCAGAAAGGTACGGGCAAGTGGACCAGCATGCAGGCGATCGATAATGGAATACCTGTATCAATCATTACAGAGTCCTTATTCGCACGATACATTTCAAGTCGCAAAGAAGAGCGGGTCTTTGCATCATCTGTATTGGCTGGCCCGGAAACAGCGGACGGAGAGCTGGACAAGGAAACCTGGCTTGAACATATCAGGCAGGCTCTCTACATGGGTAAAATTTGTGCATATGCACAAGGCTTTGCCCAGTACAAAGTGACTTCCGAGCTGAATAAATGGAACTTGCCGCTTAAGGATATCGCCCTTATATTCCGCGGTGGATGCATCATCCGTGCAGAGTTTCTGAATACGATCAGCCAAGCTTATGAAGAACAGCCGGAATTGCCGAATCTTTTGGTTGCTCCGTACTTTGTTGAAAAAGCAAAAGAGTACCAAATGGGCATGCGTAAAGCAGTCGCAGAGAGCATGATATCAGGATTCGCGTTTCCTGCGTTAAGTGCTGCACTGACGTACTATGACAGTTACCGCACGGCTCAATCGAATGCCAATCTGCTTCAGGCTCAGCGGGACTATTTTGGTGCACATACCTACGAGCGGACCGATATGGAAGGGACATTCCATACGAACTGGAAATAACAAATCATAATATGGAGGCTCTCTATTGGTTCTTATGAACTTTAGAGAGCCTTCTTACTATTTTTTTGATGAGAAAAATACCTATTGCTGAAAATTTATCTTATGAATATTCTGAAAATGGAGTGTTGTAAAAATATCAATCTTGCTTAATTGAAGCAATAATTGATGAGAGTTCGATGATAAATGGAGCTGCTAACTAAAGACTTACTCATTAATTCTCTCTGTATACTTCTGCCTATCTGGACGATGAAGACGAAAAGAAATTTAAATAATATAAAAAACGAATTCCTGATTTTTTAGGAATTCGTTTTTTTGTTGTGAAGACAAGAATAGTTTACATAGGAATAGTGTTTCATGCCCGTTTGGAGCGCGGTTCTTCGCTTTTGTCGTAGCAATAACGCGTGCATTGCGACTGTTTGGAGTGGATTGGCCCTTGGACCGCAGCAATAATGCCTGTATTGCGACTTTTGGAGCGAAATAGCTCTTGAACCGTAGCGATGAGGCATGTTTTGCACAAGTTTGGAGTGCATTCCGTCCTGAATTGCAGCAATAAGACAAGCGCTACGCCCATTAGAAACTCCAGCAACCGTCACAACACTAGCTTCTATAAAGAGTCAATAAACCTTTTTATACGCTTCACTGCCTCTTGCAGCTGCTCTAGAGAAGAGGCGTAGGAACAGCGGATATGGCCTTCGCCGCTTTCTCCAAACACGTCACCTGGAACTACGGCTACTCCTTCTTGCAATAACAGCTTTTCAGCAAACTCCTGCGATGTTAATCCAGTCGATTGAATAGAAGGGAAGGCGTAGAAGGCTCCACCTGGCTCGTGGCATTCCAACCCAATTTCATTAAAGGATTGCACGATATAATTTCTGCGGCGGCGATAGCTTTTTACCATTTCCTCTACATCTGCACGGCCACTTTTAAGTGCTTCAATCGCAGCATACTGAGACATTGTGGAAGCACACATTAATCCGTATTGGTGAACTTTAAGCATGGCATTTGAAATCTCCGCAGGCGCACAGACAAATCCTAGACGCCAGCCTGTCATGGCGAATCCTTTAGAAAATCCGGAAACTAAAATCGTTCGTTCTAGCATACCAGGAATCGCTGCCATACTTGTATACTCTTCATCATAAGAAAGCTCAGCGTAGATTTCATCGGCGATTACTAAAAAGTCATATTTATTGGCTAATTCTGCAATTCCCTCCAACTCATGTTTACTTAACATCGTACCGGTAGGGTTATTTGGCGAACATAGCATAATTGCCTTTGTTTTTTCAGTAACAGTTGCTTCAATTTGGTCCGGCAAAATTTTAAAATCATTTTCCTTTAATGCTTGAACTTGAACAGCTACTCCACCAGCTAATTCAACCATTGGCACATATGAAACGAAGCATGGTTCTACAACGATTACTTCATCACCTGGATCTAAAATGGTTCTTAAGGCAATATCAATGGCTGAACTTGCCCCAACCGTTACAATGATTTCATCTGTAGGGGAGTATTCTACTTGAAATTGAGTTCGCATGTAATGAGCGATCTCTTCACGCAACTCCAATAATCCAGCATTTGGAGTATAAGAAGTGTAGCCTTGTTCAAGAGAAGTAATTGCAGCTTCTCTTATATGCCATGGTGTTACAAAATCAGGTTCGCCAACGCCCAAAGAGATGACGCCTTCCATCCCTGCCGCTAAATCGAAAAAGCGGCGAATTCCTGATGGTTTTAAATCATGTACCAATTTCGATACATACGTACGTTTTGTTGATTCCATTACGGTGACACCACAATTCTTTTGTCTTTGTTATCTGGTTCAAAAATGATTCCATCATGCTTATACTTCTTAAGAATGAAGTGCGTTGTTGTAGAAATGACCGAATCAAGAGTAGAAAGCTTTTGGGATACAAAGTTTGCCACTTCGTTCATCGATTTACCTTCCACAATAATGGATAAATCATATGTTCCAGACATTAAATAAACCGAATTAACCTCATCAAAACGATAAATTCTTTCTGCAATTTCATCAAAACCGACCCCGCGCTTTGGTGTCACTTTAACATCAATCATTGCACGAACACCAGGATGTTCTTCCACCTTAGTCCAGTCCACAATTGAGATATATCTAACGATGACTTTATTTTCTTCAAGTTTTTTGATGGATTGTTTCGTTTCTTCGACACTAAGTCCCACCATTTTGGCAACATCTTCGGTTGCGATACGAGCATCCTTTTCCAGTATTTCTACTATTTCCAGCTCTTTTTCATTTAGTCTCATGAAAAGACCTCCATATGCTATTAAATATTTTATATTATAGCAAAATTCGGACGATAGTATAGTGGAAAAGATGATTTTGATATACTTCATTCAATAGTGCTGGAAAGCGAGAACATATATGGATTAATGCAGAAAATTACATTCTAAAATTGACATGAATAAGTAAGGTTAGTTTGGAGCGTTTAATAGTATTTAATGGATGGAATATGTCTGATGTGATAAATTAAGGAATACATGATTTTAACTGGTAATGTTTAAAGGAGAAGTTACATGACAAATAATGATTTACTAATTCGCTTACGTTATGCACTGGATATTAAAAATACAGATATGGTCGAGATTTTTAAATTGGGGGGCATGGAATTAACAAAAGAAGAAGTGATGAAAATCCTTACGAAGCCTCAATTTGATGAAGACGGCGAAATTGACTTCAGCAATCCGAATTTTATGTTTTGCGACTACGAAACTTTAGAAGCATTTTTAAACGGGTTTATTACCTTCAAGCGCGGTAAAAAGGAAGAAAAGGCTGGCCATACTAAAGCTCCAGAACCTACAGGCAAAAAGGATACAGCAAACAATTTATTCATTAAGAGAGTGAAAGTTGCCTTAAGCTTAACGACCGAAGACATGATTGATATCTTTTATGATGCAGGCTTGAATGTGTCAAAAGGAGAAATAGGGGCTATTTTACGAAAAGTCGATCACAGAAACTATAAAGAGTGCGGGGATAACTTTACAAGGAACTTTATCAAAGGGCTAACGATGCGCTATCGCGAGCAAGAACAATAAATGAAAAAAGAAGCCGAATCACATAAGCGTGATCGGCTCTTTTTTGTATGCCTATTTTATAGACCTTCTTTACGTTTGTTTGCAATATCGGCAGTTGCTGTAAATAATACGTCAGAAGAAGAGTTAAGGGCAGTTTCACAAGAGTCTTGTAATACACCGATTACAAAACCAACGCCTACAACTTGCATTGCAATATCATTTGAAATCCCGAACAAGCTGCAAGCAAGTGGAATCAGCAATAGTGACCCGCCGGCAACGCCTGAAGCCCCTGAAGCAGAGATAGCAGATAGTACAACTAATATAATAGCTGTCCACATGTCAACTTCTACACCAATTGTATGTGCTGTCGCTAATGTAAGAACAGAAATCGTTACAGCAGCACCCGCCATATTAATAGTGGCGCCTAATGGAATTGAAACAGAGTATGTATCTTCATCCAAGCCAAGTTTTTCACATAAAGTCATATTCACTGGAATATTCGCTGCTGAACTACGCGTGAAGAAGGCTGTTAACCCACTTTCTCTTAATGTTCTAAGTACTAATGGGTACGGGTTTTGACGAGTAAAAATGAATGAAATAAATGGATTTACAAATAAAGCGACAAAGAACATACAGCCAAGCAGCAAGAATAATAGGTGTCCATAATCTACTAATGATTCAAGTCCATTTGTGTAAATAGCATCGAAAACAAGACCCATAATCCCAAATGGCGCTAATTCGATTACCCATTTAACAATTACCGTAATGGCATCAGAAAAATTAGAAATCATTGTTTTTGTACTATCCGCCGATTTTTTCAATGCGAATCCCAGTAAGATCGCCCATGCTAGAATTCCTAAATAATTCGCATTTAAAATTGCATCAATTGGGTTGTCCACAATATTAAAAAGTAAAGTTTGAAGTACTTGCAAAATTCCTTCAGGCGGGGCTACCTCACTAGCACCCGTTGTCAAAGTTAAAGTTACGGGGAATAGGAAACTCGCGACAACCCCTACAACTCCCGCTAAAACAGTTCCAATTATATAAAGAACGATAATCGATTTCATATTTGTTTTTTTGCCGCTCTTATGGCTGGAAATAGCATTCATTACTAAGAATAAAACTAAAATCGGAGCTACTGCTTTTAATGCCCCGACAAATAACGAACCAAAAATGGAAACCCAGCTAGTAGCTTCAGGGATGGTAAGTGCAAAAATAATACCGATAATCATTCCCAATAAAATACGTTTAACCAAACTAATTTGAATCCACTTATGTACAATGTTTTTCATGATGACCCTCCACAGGTGTTAGTAAGATATGTAATTAGAGCGTACAACTGTTTCCTTCAAGAGGACACTGTTAGGATAAAGTGTAACATACATATGTAAATATGAAAACATGAAATTATTTCAAAATACATAACTTGCGAATGAAAGTTGATTGTTTTATGGTTAAACCTTCTAAATTTATTGATAAACCGAACGATTTAATTATTTCAGTTATAATTGTTCGTTTTTTGTCTAATTAAGAGGGGGCGAAGTTGAGATTTATAAGAAAATATAGAAATTTATAAAAATGATAGAGTTGTTGAATGAATACTTATTTCGATTTATATCGCAAGAAAGAACATTTCTCGGGAAATATATCGACATGCCTCTACATAATTTGGAAAATAAAAAAGCGCAAAATGAGAAATCCATTTTACGCTTTTATAGCTTTTGGAAATAGGTATTTTAGAACGCCCAATCGCCATTGCGGAAGATTGGAACAATTGTGCCATCTGTTTTAATGCCATCAATGTCCATATTAGCAGAACCAATCATGAAGTCTACGTGTACAGTTGATGTATTCATGCCATTTGCACGCAATTCCTCGGGGCTCATTGTTGTACCGCCTTGAATTGTTGTAGGGTAGGCGGAACCGATTGCTAAGTGATTCGATGCATTTTCATCAAATAATGTATTGAAGAAAGTAATACCCGATTGTGAAATTGGTGATGGATCAGGAACTAGTGCTACTTCTCCTAAGCCAGTGCCTCCCTCATTATCAAAGACTAATTTTTTAATTGCTTCATCGCCTTTTTCAGCAGAAATTTCAACAATTTTTCCATCTTTGAAATGTACTTCAATACCTTCGATTAATGTACCCGCATAGCTAAGTGGTTTTGTACTTCGAACAACACCATCCATGCGGCGAGTATCCGGAGCAGTAAATACTTCTTCCGTTGGCATATTGGCAATAAACTCATCGCCTTTTGGATTATAGCTTTCCGCACAAGCCCAAATATGGTTTTTAGGTAAACCTAAAGTTAAATCAGTGCCAGGTGCAGTGTAGTGCAATGCATCGAACTGGATATCGTTTAACTTGTCGGCTTTTTCGTTTAATGTTTTCTTGTGCTCATCCCAAGCAGCAATTGGATCTGCTTCATATACACGACAAGCTTTGAAAATTTGATCCCATAATGCATCGACTTGTTCCTCGCTAGTAGCAAGGTTAGGGAACACTTTTGCGGCCCAGCCGGCACCTGCAGCAGCAGCTACTGTCCATTTTAAATCATCATTTTGAGTAGCTTTGCGTTGTGCATGGAATGCTTTACCGGCAATATTTTGGTAAGCAGCTACTTTTGCTGGATCCGCTTCATTTAATAAGCCGGGATCACTTGAGATGATCGAAAGTCTGCTGACACGATGATTTAAAACATGATCTTCAGACTCATCGATTTCATATTGAGGAATATCTGTTAATACTTCAGTTGGTTGGTTTAGATAATTTAATTTTGTAATTTCATCATCAGACCATTTAATAATGACTTTTTCAGCACCTAAGCCATAAGCTTCTTTCGTTACTAAACGAGCAAGTGGCGCTTGATCGACAGTGATCGTCATTTTCACCCAATCGCCAGGCTGAACATTTATACCTTTCGCAACTAAAAGTTTTGCGTATTTTTGTAAGTTTTCTTCAAAATTAGATAACATATTTAATTCCCCCAATATTTTTCTTTCACGTTCAATATTATCACAATAGAATGAAAACTTAATAATTATTGAGTTCATTTTTAGAAAAAATGAAGCCGGAATTATATTGCAAAGAGTTCAAACTAGGTAATATTTACTTTGTAAAACGATTTGCGTAGCTGCTGGCGACAAAAGAGTCGGGTTTTATTTTAGCCTTTAAGCCGAGGGTATTCATGCGAGACATCATTTCTTTTACAAAAATGCTGGTTTTATTTCTTTTTCCTGAACCGATATCGATATGTCCTTCAATTGTAAAGCTGGCGCCTTTGTATAGATTCGGGAGAACAATATCGATCAAACAGTCTTTTTTCTCATCGGTGAATAGTGATACAACTTCTTCAGTTAAGGTAGTTTCATAGGAAATCCGTTCATAGAGATTGGTCATTTTTCTTGGGATGATTACTTTTCGGAAGCAAGCCCAAACGCCTTTTCTTTCTTGCTGTATAACAATGCCTGTTATAAACCTTGTTTCTCGGCTAAAACACTGTGAATCGGTTCCAAACATCAATTTGAAGTTACCGGTGGGATCCTTCTCCATAAACTGTTCAATATTATGAAAAACCCTTTCAAATGACATGTTTTTTTGACTTAAATTTTGAAAGGTAATATCAGATACATAATCCTTTACCATTCTTCCTACCTTTCTCTTTCTTAGTCGATTACTATAGCTTATTCATCAAACCGAAAAAATAAGATAAATTTCTATAAGCAAGAAGGAACTTTGAATATTGTCGGTGGACGATCCTTAATCGTTCCGGTATTTAAATAAATTACTAAAATGATTAGAATTAGAAATTTTACCCATAATAGGAAAACATCTAGGGCAACAATAAAAGGGCCATAAGAATACAGTTTTTGAGAATAATAAACTTTGGAGGTACAGATGGGAAGGGTAATTCATTTTGAAATTCATGTAGACGATATGAATCGTGCAAAGAAATTTTATGAAGAGGTATTTCATTGGGGATTTGAAGATTGGAGCGACTATGCAGGAATGCCTTACTTTGGCGCAGTAACAGGAGAAGAAGGGCATCTGGGAATTAATGGGGCACTTATAAAACGGCAAGGTGCTTCACCAGAACTTGGCCAAAGTGTGAATGGTTTTGTTTGTACATTGGGTGTGGATGATTATGATGCAACGGAAAAGAAAATTCTAGAGTATGGAGGAAAAGTGGTATTGCCTAAATATGCGTTGCCTGGGATGGCCTGGCAAGGATATTATCTAGACACTGAAGGAAATATTGTCGGAATACACCAAGCAGATGAAAATGCGAAATAGAATATGCAATTATAAAATTCGTATGGATGCCATTACAAACTATATTAGATAAGGAAATTAAAAGCCCAAAGATCATTCTGTGATTTTTGGGCTTTTATATGATTATAATCCTTGTAAAATTGCCTCTTTTACTTCAGCAAGTGTAGCAGTACCGCCTAAATCACCTGTCTTCATACCTGATGCTAAAGTTTTTTCAATCGCATTTAAAACACGAGTTCCAGCTTCTTGGTGACCAAGGAAGTCGAGCATCATTTTACCTGTCCAAATTTGACCGATTGGGTTGGCAATGCCTTTTCCCGCAATGTCTGGTGCTGAACCATGAACAGGTTCAAACATGGAAGGATATTCACGTTCAATATTTAAGTTGGCGGCAGGGGCAATGCCGATACTTCCCATAATTGCGCCGCCTAAATCTGTTAGGATATCCCCGAACAAATTCGAAGCAACAATTACATCAAAGGCTTGAGGCTTCATCACAAAAAATGCGGCCAAGGCATCGATGTGATTTACCGCTGTATTAATAATAGGATAATCTTCTTTTACTTCATCAAAGACTTCATCCCAAAATGGCATAGAGTAAGTTAGACCGTTTGACTTCGTAGCACTTGTTACATGCTGGCGAGAACTTTTCGCTAGTTCAAAAGCGTAACGCATTGCACGTTCTGTCCCTTTTCGTGTGAAAACCGCGTTCTGAATCGCAATTTCATCTGCTCCGCTATGCATACGGCCGCCGCTATCCGAATATTCACCTTCCGAATTTTCGCGGACTACAGTAATGTCGAAGTTTTCTGGATTTTTCAAAGGCGACTCAAGCCCTGCTAATAGCTTTGCTGGGCGAACATTAATGGACTGCTTCAATCCGCGGCGGATTTTAATTAATAATCCCCATAGTGAGATGTGATCCGGTACAAGTTCTGGCATCCCGACTGCCCCTAAAAAGATCTGGTCAAATTGCTTTAAAGTTTCAAGTCCATCTTCCGGCATCATTTCGCCATGTTCTAAATAGTAATCACAGCCCCATGGGAAGTGTGTCCATTCAAATTGAAAGCCGCCATCCAGTTTTGCGACTTCGTCCAGCACTTCGATAGCTGCTGGAACAACTTCTTTACCAATGCCATCGCCTGCAATAACTGCAATTTTGTATGTATGCAATAATAACACCCCTCTTAATTTTATCCCCTAAAATATAGCATAAATATGGGAATACTAATAGTATCGAAAAGACTGTATGCATGAATAATAAAAGCAACATTGCCGATCAGGGAAATGCTGCTTTTTCATGTCTTATTAAAGTTTTTTTGGTTCGGGTTTTTTTCCGGATGATGACGCGGCTGTCTTTGGTTCTGCGTGATCGTTTGCAATCTCGGCATTCATGCGTAAAGTCGCAGAGTCCAAATTATTATTTAATGCTGCTTCTTCATTTAGTTTCTCGTTTTTTTTCACTACTTAAAACCTCCAAGTTTTAGATGAATTTATGATACCCACATATATTAAAAGAATGTATTTTGTGAGTTGTAATTAATAAAGAAAGGTTTAGTTTTTATGTAGTTTCCTCACAATGTTACTAACCATTAAAGGAGTGATAAAAGATGGCGGTGTGTCCATTGTGTAACTCGCTGAAAGTGTTGGCAGTCGATTGTCCAAAATGCAATGTTCGTCTTGAAGATTCTGGGAAGGTATCGGATTATTTAGATCCATATGGCCATTACAACGATGAAGAAACGGTTAAAATGGGGGATGGGTATCCGAATACTGCTAAAGACGAAATTTGCCCACATTTAATGGTGTGCAAAACTTGCGGATATGATGAAGTAAGATTCATCAAAGAAGAATAAGCGCTCGGTTCTATACGATTAGAGCCGAGTAATATAGAACAGAAAAAGTCGAATCAGTTGTGTTTTTCTTATAAAATTGATTCACTAGTTGAAACGTAATAAAATAATAGAATATAGAAAATTCTTGAAATTATACTTTCGAATGGGGGGAAATCATGAAAATAGCAGTGATTGGAAATGAAGAGAGATATAAAAAGTATATGCCGGATATGGACTCGACAAAAGAAGCTGAGATTATCTATTTCCCTATTGGAACAAGTGATGAAGAAATCATTGAAAGCGGGAAGGATTCTGACATCTTATTAGTAGATGCGATTGCTCCAGTTAGTCAAAATCTTATTGAAAAACTACCAAACTTACGTCTTATACATTCTGAAGGAGTCGGATATAACGCAATTGATATTCAAACTGCGAAAGAACGAGGAATCTATGTTTGCAACAATAAAGGCGTTAACGCGGGTGCGGTAGCAGAACAAACTATTCTACTGATGCTGGGATTATTGAGGAAGGTTGTTTCAGGGGATCGAAATGTCCGTGAAGGCAATCAAATACAAACAAAAGAAAAAGCCATGATTGAAGGAATAACAGAGTTAGCCGATTGTAAAATAGGGCTGATCGGCTTTGGGGATATTGCTAAAGCAACAGCAAAACGTCTTTATCCATTTGAATGTGAGCTTTATTACTACAGCAGAACGAGGCTTTCGAAAGAAGTAGAAGATGAATATCATGTTACATACTCGGAGCTTGAGGAATTGACTGCAAACTGCGATATTATTAGTATTCACGTACCTGTAACAGAAGAGACAACTGGCATGATCAATCAGGCATTTTTAAAGAAAATGAAGAAAACAGCTTACCTAGTAAATACAGCCCGTGGAGAAATTGTAGATAACATAGCTATGCGAGAAGCGTTAATCGATGGGGAACTCCAAGGAGCAGGGTTCGATACGATTTATCCAGAGCCCATGAAAAAGGACAATCCATTAGTAAATCTTCCAGCAGAGATAGAAGATGCGGTTTTATTTTCTCCACATATTGGAGGCATTACATCAAGTACATTCTTCAGGTCACATAAGAATATTTGGTCGAATGTGGAAGCAGTTATGAACGATCAAAGACCTAATTATGTTGTAAATGGTGTATTGAAGATTAAAAAAACGAATATCTAGCTGGAGTAAAAGTTCGTACCACGGTTAAAGGGAGTCATATAAAAAAGAAGGACTCTTTGGCAAAAGAGACCCTGAAGAAAATTTGATAGGTTATTTATGTTTTAGTTATTTCTTTTTGCTTTTTTGTTGTGCATTTTTTTGTGCAGCTGCGTTCACATCTTGTTCCACTGCAATTTCTTCACGGTTATTCATTTTTTTATCTTTCTTGCCTTTCTTAAGGGGCTTGTTTCGCTTTGCCATAAGTATCACCTCCGACACTATTCTTCACTAAAGCATGCAAGAATAGACGTCATTATTTAAATTAGTGAAATTTTATCGATTCTTGCTGATTTTCAAGCGTTTTAAGAAGAAAAAAATATAGGCATTTTGGAAGGAGATTCAATATGTACAAGTTTGCAAAGCGTATGGGGGAAGTATCCTCAAGTGCTGTTCGCGAAATTTTTAAAGCAATGGCCGACCCGGAAATGATTTCATTTGGTGGAGGAAGCCCTGCAAATGAGTCCTTCCCAATTGAGGAAATTAAAGAGATTACAGATAAATTGTTATCAGAAAATGGACATAAAATCCTGCAGTATGGCATCACAGAAGGATGGGCTCCGTTAAAAGAAGCTTATTTAAAACATCTTGTCCATCCAAAAGGGATTAAGGGATCTGCTGAAAATGTGATTGTAACAACTGGAGCATCACAAGGGATTCACTTATTAGCTGATGCTTTTCTCGAGCCAGGGGACGTTGTGTTAGTAGAATCGCCAACATTTTTAGGTGTGTTTTCTACTTTCAATAAGTATTTTGTAAAATCGGTTCCAGTCGCAATGGATGAGCATGGCCTAATTATGGAAGATTTAGAAGCCAAAATAAAAGAACATAATCCCAAAATGCTTTACACAATTCCGACATTCCAAAATCCAACGGGGCGAACTTTGCCATTAGACCGTCGTCATAAAATTGCGGAGTTGGCATCACAATATAATGTGATTGTTCTAGAAGACGATCCATATTGTGATTTGAGATATTCAGGGGAAGCTTTGCCCGCAATTAAAACTTTTGATAAAACGGGGCATGTGGTTCTGTTAAATAGCTTTGCAAAAATCATTTCTCCTGGGCTGCGAGTGGGTACAGTATTAGCAGAGGCAGAAATTATTCAGAAGTTAACAGTGGCAAAACAAGGAGCAGATACTCATACAGCTAATCTAACGCAAGCTATTTGCGCAGAATTCCTTGAACGTGGGCTCTTGCCAGACCATTTGAAAAAAATAAATGCATTGTATGCTGAAAAAATGAATGCCATGATTACAAGTATAGAAAACTACTTCCCGGAAGGTACGAAGTTTACAAAGCCTGAAGGAGGGCTCTTCATTTGGGTGGAGCTTCCTGGTGAACCGGACGTTCTGGCTCTCTTTGAAAGAGCTACATCCGAATATAAAGTCGCTTTTGTTCCAGGGGTTCATTTCTGTGAAAATCCTGATGATGGCATCAAGCACCTGCGTTTAAACTTCTCATCAAGTACACCAGAAAAAATCGAAGAGGGAATAAAAAAGCTAGGGGAATTATTTAATAAAGATTTAGAGGAAAGTTAATCAATTCATAAAATAGGTTGGAAGTTGTTTATGAAAACCAGGTGGGGTCAGTTCATTTGTATTCCATCTGGTTTTAGTTTAGAAGGACAATTCAGATTATAAATTGTCTACCGAGCACAAAAAACGGATTTGCGCACACAAAACCACTTATCCCCATACACCCCTTCAGTAATACCATCCCATCCCAATAAAAAAACAGGACAGCAAATGTCCTGTTTGAGTATCATTTATGTTAGATATTTACTTCTTCTAATGTATTTAAAACTGAGTGTAATACAGCTAATTCCCCATCATTTAATGGAATCATTGGTAAACGAACACCGCCAACAGGAATTCCGTTCGAATTTAAAGCTGCTTTGACTGATGTAGGGTTGGGCGTCGCGAATAACACTTTCATTATCGGTAAAAGTTTGCGGTGATCCTTTGCAGCACCAGCTAAGTTGCCACTTTGGAATTTATGAATCATCGCTTGCATTTCATTTCCAATAATATGAGCTGCAACTGAAATAACGCCAGTTCCGCCAATCGCTAATGTGGGTAAAGTTAAACCATCATCACCGCTGTATAGAGAAAAGTCTTCTGGTGTTTTTTCGATAATTTCAGCCATTGCATCCAGATTGCCGCTTGCTTCTTTAATTGCAACAATGTTGCGAATAGCTGATAGACGAATAACCGTCTCGACAGATAGATTGACAACGCTTCGACCTGGAATATTATAAAGAACAATCGGTAAAGATGTGCTTTGTGCAATTGCTTTAAAATGCTGGTACATACCTTCTTGTGAAGGTTTATTGTAGTAAGGCGTCACAAGCATGATACCGTCTACACCCGCATTTTCTGCCTGTTTTGTTAATATAATCGAATCTCTTGTATTATAAGAACCTGTGCCTGCAATGACAGGAACTCGGCCATCTACTACTTTTACAGCAAATCTAAATAAATCCAGTTTTTCTTGCTCACTTAAAGTTGGAGATTCTCCAGTTGTACCAGATACAACTAATCCATCAGTACCATTTGCGATTAAATAATTGATTAAGTTTTCAGTAGCATTCCAATCGATTTCACCAGTTGCATCAAATGGTGTCACCATAGCAGTTAAAATTTGTCCGAAATTCATACTTCTCCACATCCTTTTAATTTTTTCAGAAAAGAAGGATAAACCTTCTTTTCTCCTTTCGGGCAACTAAGGCTCTCACAGATGTCTTGCCTTAGTTTTCTAGGAAAAATAGAGGGAGAAGGGCGTTAGATAAGTAAACGCAAAAAAGCAACAACGAGGGATCGTTGTTGCGAAGAAATAAAATTCATTTCCTTGCGTAAGATAGCCCTCCATATAGTAACCTATATGACAGTTCTGCATTTGTTCAACAACAGAACCAGCTCATGAGTTTATGAGTTTCTCAAAAGCTTCGGCAAATTCCCCTTTCCACAATCGTCTTAGGATCTCATAATCCTCTTACTGTGTACTAATGGTTTTTGCTCCTCTATCCTTACTTCAAAAGTTCTTGAAATAAGTGATTATTTAATTAATACCCATGATACCTTTTACAAAAACTAAATGCAATACCTTTTGAAAAGTTTTTAGAATTTTTAGCCTATAATATAGCTAAGAGTTGTTCAAACTTCTAGTAGCAAAAATTTCCCTTATAAAATGTATTCTTTCCTAAATAGAATTAAGTTATGTTGAAAAAACACGGTAATCGGATTATGAATACACATGAAGGCATAAATATTAATACAAGGGAATTTGATACTATGTAGGAATGTTTAGTTACGTATTAAAAATACGGCTTAGACCATTCTAATCTCACAAGGAGGTGAGAGGAATGGCTTCTGAAAGAAGTTCAAATAAACTGCTCTTCCCAGGTGCTCAAGCTGCAATGGATCAAATGAAATTTGAAATTGCACAAGAGTTTGGGGTAAACCTTGGACCAGAAGATGCATCACGTGCCAATGGTTCTGTTGGCGGTGAAATTACAAAACGCCTTGTTCAAATGGCTGAAGCACAATTAAAAGGACGTTCAGGTCAATAAAATAACTCAATATAATTGACTGAGGGCTGATACAAAAAAATGTTTTTTGTGTCAGCCTTTAGTTTTGTATATTTGTGTGGAAAATGTTAGGAATATTACTAAAATATTATCTTTTTTCAAATTAATATAAAAATTGCTATTTTTATATTTTGTTTTTTGATAAAATTCTATTGATTTAGAATTTTATTAAATAGGAGATGAGTTTTAAATGTGGAAAAAAGTTTCCGCCTCTGCTTTAGCTTTGTCTTTAGCAGTGTCAGGATTTGCAAATGTTAATCATGCAGATGCTGCCAAAGTTGATCAAGTAACAAGAGGAGAATATGTAAAAGCTGTAATCGATTCTATGGGTGTTGAATTAGGGTCGGGTAAATCAGTGAAATTTAATGATGTGCCTGCATCACTTAAGCCTTATGTAGAAAAAGCAATTGAATTAAAACTCATCGAAGGTAAAACAGCAAAAAGGTTTGCACCGAATGCAAACATCACTCGTGAAGAAGCGGTGGTAGGTCTTGCAAACGCAA
This sequence comes from Lysinibacillus fusiformis, assembly GCA_030027265.1. Lineage (GTDB taxonomy): Bacteria > Bacillota > Bacilli > Bacillales_A > Planococcaceae > Ureibacillus > Ureibacillus fusiformis_A. Next base: position 94,304 of record JASENG010000008.1, read on the forward strand.
TTCAAGATAACAAAACGTATTCAGAAAATGTCTTGAAACAATTTAAAGATAGTAATTCTGCAAAAAAAGAAAATATTGATGAGTTAGCTAAAGCAATCTCATTAGGCTTCTTAAGCGGTTATACAGACAAAACTTTAAAACTGAAAAATGTATTATCCGACAATCATTTAGATGTAATTTTAAAACGTTTCTTAGCTGAATATAAAACAACAGTATCTTTACGTATTTTAGGTACATCCGATATTCATACAAATATCATGAATTATGACTATTACAAAGATACAGAGTCTAATAGTTTAGGACTTGTAAAAGTAGCGACACTTATTAAAAATGCACGTACAGAAAATGCGAATACTCTATTATTTGATAATGGTGATGCGATTCAAGGTACGCCGCTAGGTTCATATAAAAGTTCTGTAGATGTTATAGAAGAAGGGGAAGATCATCCTTCTATTGCAGCTATGGAGTACTTGGATTATGATGCAGCAACACTTGGAAACCATGAATTTAACTATGGCTTGGATTATTTAGCGGAAGTACAAGATGACGCTGATTTCCCATATGTAAATGCAAACATTCGCAATGCATCAACAGGCGAGTTTATGTACACACCTTATGTAATGGTTGAAAAAGAAGTAGTAGATTCAAAAGGGAATGCAACAACGATTAAAGTTGGAGTAACAGGTATTGTACCTCCACAAATCCTAAATTGGGACAAGTCTCATTTAGAAGGAAAAATCACGGTTGATGATTCCGTTAAAGCTGTGGAAAAATTGATTCCAGAAATGCAAAATGATGGTGCAGATGTTATCGTAGTTCTTTCTCACTCAGGATTGGGAGATGCAACGCACACTGTTGGCGAAGAGGATGTTTCATACCTTATGACCAAAGTTGAAGGTGTAGATGCAGTTATTTCCGGACATGCCCATGGTGTATTCCCAGGTACTGTCGATAAATCCTTAACAGACGTAGATGTTGAAAAAGGTACTATGAATGGTGTACCAATCGTTATGCCAGGTAAATATGGCAGCCACCTAGGTGTTATCGACTTAACTCTTGAGCAAAAAGGCGAAGATTGGGAAGTTACGGAGGGCACAGGTGAAGTACGAACAATTGCGAAAGATGCTTCAGATGTTGACCAAGGACTTGTAGAAGTTGTAAAAGAAGCACACGAAGGAACAATTGACTATGTTCGTCAACCTGTAGGAAAAACGAGCGCAGATATTCATAGTTATTTCTCGCAAGTATTGGATGACCCATCAATCCAAATTGTTACAGATGCACAATCTCTGTATGTAAAAGAGAAAATTAAAGGAACTGAATTTGAAAACCTGCCAGTTCTTTCTGCTGGTGCACCATTTAAAGCGGGTACACGCAGCGATCCAGATTACTACACTTATGTACCAGCAGGTGAATTAGCAATTAAAAACGTAGCTGACCTTTATCTATACGATAATACATTGGCGATTTTAAAAGTAACTGGAGCTGATGTAAAAGAGTGGCTTGAAATGTCAGCAGGTCAATTCAACCAAATCAACCCTAACAGTAAAGAAGAACAACAACTAATCAATACGGATTTCCGTTCATATAACTACGATGTTATTGATGGCATAACTTATGAAATCGATGTAACTCAACCAGCAAAATATGATCCGGATGGTAAATTGGTAAACGAAGGTGCAAGCCGTATTGTTAACTTGCAATATGACGGAAAACCTATTGATTTAACTCAAGAATTTATCGTTGCAACAAACAACTACCGTGCAAATGGTACATTCCCGGGAGTACGCAATAAATCATATGTAGAAATTTATCCAGATGAAAATCGTCAAGCGATTATTGACTATATTTCTTCAAATGACACAATTGACCCTTCTGCTGATAATAACTGGAAATTTGCTCCACTTCCTGCTGCAGCGAAAGTAGTATTTGAATCATCGAAAAAAGCTGTAAATTCAATTCCAGAAGGAAGCACTATCAAGTATCTAGGCGATGGTACTGACGGATTTGGAAAATATTCTTTAAAATAATATGATGCAAAAAGCGCCACATAAGAGAAATCTTGTGTGGGGTTTTTTACTTTCTGGAATTTCGTCCTTTTAAATCTTCTATTTCATTCATTAAATATTGAATTTGCTTTTCTAACTGATTGATTCGCTCATCATTGCCTGATTGTCCGTCGCCTTCTACCTCATCAACTATTATATCTCTTTGAAATTTTTGAAGAGCTAAGAAGGAGGCAGTTGTTGACATTATCCCGCCAATTGTTTGTATTACACCACCTAGAGTACTAAGCTTTGCTATGAATTCCTCTTCACTCATCGCAGCAGTTTTTGAATTATTCACTAGCTGATTTTGATTTTGCATTTGATCTCTATTTGGCAAATCACTCTCCTCCTTTTTCTTGCCTTCTCAATTGTATAATATGAAGAAAATGAAAAAGGGTCAGTGACAGTTGGTAAATCCTTTAAATCAAAGCAAGATTTCATTCGATTTGTTTAAAAGAGCCATTCACCTTTAATGCATTTATTTATGTAACATAAAGGAAATTGCAGTAGTACATAATGATTTAATCCTTGTAAATAGTGTTTTTATGCCTCGAACCAAAAAAATGCGAACAGGTTTGTAAATCGTTGCAGTAATCAGCAATAATAAGAGGTAAAAATAAATGGACGTTATGCTTGGTTGAATGGAGATGGAATCGAGTAAAGAAACTACTATGGAAAAACATAAAATTCCTAGAAGAAGTAATAGTGTGAATTTATTTTCTTTTATTTTTGTTTGTTGTTTACTCATTGGTGTCATCCCTTTAATGAAATAGTAACAATATAATTTTGACCAAAATATTTAATTATATACCGAGAAGTTTTTCGGTGAGAGTGAACTTATATTACCGATAATTTATTTAGGATGAAACCATACTATTTTGTGAGGTGAGAAGTATGTACAAATTGTTAACTCATAATGACCTAGATGGCGTTGGCTGTGGGATTTTAGCAAAATTGGCTTTTGGAGAGGATGTTAAAGTAAGATATAATTCGGTAGCATCATTAAATCGCGAAATTGAATTTTTTCTCGAAAATGATTCAAAAGAAACTTTTTTATTTATAACCGATTTATCACCTAATTCAGAAAATGAACATAAATTGGATCTTTATTATAAAGAAAATGGCAATATTCAATTGATCGATCATCATAAATCGGCCATCCATCTAGATGATTATGGCTGGGGTTATGTAGTAGTGGAAGATATAGCGGGGAACTTAACATCCGCAACATCATTGTTTTATGAGTATCTAATATCCATGGATTATTTGGCAGCAACAGATGCCCTGACAGAGTTTGTGGAGCTCGTAAGGCAATATGATACATGGGAATGGGAGAAGAACGAAAATCAAAAAGCTCATTCTTTGAACTCCCTGTTCTATTTAGTTTCGATAGAAGAATTTGAAGAAACGATGATTGAACGTTTATCTACCGGCAGTCAGTTCGACTTTGATGAGTTTGAAAAAAGATTGCTGAATATGGAAGAAGATAAAATTGAACGATATATCCGAAGAAAAAAGAGGGAAATTGTCCAAGTCAAAGTAAGGGATAATTATGCAGGGGTAATTTACGCGGAATCCTATCATTCTGAAGTAGGGAACGAATTAGGAAAAGAATATGCACATTTGGACTATATTGTCATCCTGAACATGGGCGGCAAAAGAATTTCCTACCGAACGATTCATGATCATGTAGATGTTTCTGCAATTGCAAGCCACTATGGTGGTGGAGGACATCAGAAGGCATCCGGAAGTACCCTTACCCATGAAGCCTATAAACATTTTGTAGTAGATACATTCCAACTTGAGCCAATACAAGAAGATGCTAAAAGAAATCGCTATAACGTAAAGAAATCTGCCTTTGGTTCAGTTTATAAAAACAGAAAAGACGATATTTTGTTTATATATCCAAAAAAAGATTTATGGGTAATTGAAAAAAATAAGAAAGTCCTGGGCCAGAACTATTCTAGTTTTGAAGAAGCCGAAAAATTCATCAAACGAAAATTTGAATCATGGCTGGTGAGAGATGATTTATTTGTAGATTATTTAATACAGGAAGTAAAGAAAAGCTCACAAAGCTGAAGGAGAGATTTTAGCTCCTTCTTTTTTAGGTTGTAGGTCTTTAGTTCTATCGTCTCGATGGGAAAGTGGTGTACAATTTGTTTATACTTGGAGAAAGTTGGATGTGACTTTGGTAGTGTAGATAAGTTATTATTAAATTAATAAACAATACATAATGAGCGAGGAAGTTATGAACAAAAATATAGAAGGATCAGAAGATAAGAGAGAACAATTATATCAGCTATTTAGTTTGCAAAAAGATAATATTATCGTTTTGGACGAAGTGAAGAAAATTACATATTTAAATAACAATGCCAAAAATTTGTTTAATATTGGAACCAATGAAATTGTAAATGCCCCTATCACAAGATTAATTAATGGATATCCAAACAGTCAGCATGATCATCATTCGTATATGGGAATAAGAAATAGTGAAAGCCAATTTATTATTGACATTGAATCGCAAATAATCACTTTAGATCATGAACAATTAGAAATATTACTGATTAAAGAAGCCATTAAATTAGAAGAGATAATGGAACAAGAAATATCAATTGCCAAGAAAATAGGGTTTATTGATACAATCAAACACCTCCAAAATGGCATTTTTATAATGCATAGAAATAAGGATGGAAAATTTGTCTATACAATGGCAATAGGGAAGTTGCTTGAAGAAATAGGTGCCTATGATGAAGTGATGAGAAATCATACGCCTTTTGACATATTCCCGGAAGAAATCGCCTACATAAAACATGTTCACTATGAAAGAGCTTTTCGAGGAGAAAGGGTAAACTATGAAATTGATGTGAATGGTAAACGCGTTTTTGTAGACGTTATCCCAATCAGAAAAGGAAATAAAGTTAGTGAAATCATCGGTACAGTTCTGGATATCTCCGAACTTAGATCTACTCAACAAGAACTCCAGTTAAATCAAGAACAATATCAGTCCTTAGTAAAATTAAGCCAAGATTACATCGTTGTCTTTGATAAAAATGCTCAGATTATAAATATGAATCCCAAAGCATTAGAGATATTTGGGTTTTCGGGTCAAGAAGTTCCTTATGACGAGATTAAAAATAAAATTCCAGGTCCATGCGAGTACCTTAATGGCTATTTTGAAAAAGCACTACAAGGAAATCTGCAGAGTTTCGAAGTGGATTTTCTAGATAAAAATTCAAATAAAATTTATCTTGATGTGACTATATTGCCATTCTTTATGGACAATCAGATTCAAGGCGCCTATATGATTGGCAAAGATATTACCGAACAAAAAATGATACAAGATATGAACGCCTATTTAGCCCATCACGATGATTTAACTACGTTGCCGAACAGAAGATGGATGGCAAGAAAAACAAGAGAGGCATTAGAACAGATAGATAACGGTGATCAGAAAATGCTTGCCATTCTTTTAATTGATTTAGACCGTTTTAAATCGATTAATGATACACTTGGCCATCAAATAGGCGATAAACTATTGGAAGAAATGGGCAGAAGAATATTAGCAAGCATAGACAACAAAAAACATTTCGCTTGTCGGATGGGTGGAGATGAGTTTATGATTCTATGCTCTGATGTTACTCGTGAAGAAGAAGTGCATGATATAGCAGACAGATTTTTGCAACAATTAGAAAATCCGATCTACATTGAAAAGTATGAATTATTAATTACTGCAAGTATTGGGATTTGCCTTTACCCAACAGGTGGAATTGATACTGTAGATTTAATGAAAAATGCAGATATCGCTTTATATAAAGCCAAGGATTTAGGTCGGAATATGTACCAAATTTATGATCCATCGATGAATAAAAGAAGCTATCAGTCCTTCTTATTGGAAAGAGATTTGCGAAAAGCGATTATGAATGACGAGTTTATCGTTCATCTGCAGCCGCGAGTGGATGCCTTAACGGGTAAAACTGTTAGTGCAGAGGCTTTAATTCGTTGGATGCATCCAGAACTTGGATTAGTTTCTCCAGGTGAATTTATTCCCCTTGCTGAAGAGAGCGGTTTGATTATCCCAATGGGGAAATGGATGAAGCGCAAGGTATGTGAAAAATTGGTTGAATGGAGAGAAGCGGGGGTTCCGCTTATTCCGATTAGTGTCAATATAAGTTCCAAACGTTTTATACAAAAGGATTTTGCGAGTGAAATTCGTGACCTGCTAGATGAGTTTCAATTAGAAGGAAAGTGGCTTGAAATCGAAATTACTGAAAACTCAATAATGAGAAATGAACAACAGGTATTTCAAACCCTTCATGAATTAAAGATGCTGGGAGTAAAAATCTATATTGATGATTTTGGCACAGGCTATTCTTCCTTTAATTATTTAAAAACGTTTCATCTAGATGGCGTTAAAATAGACCGTTCTTTCATACAAAATATTTCTTCTGAATCTGAAAATGCAAGTATTACGACGGCCATGATTAAAGTGGCGCAGCATTTGAAATTAGAAGTGATTGCTGAAGGTGTTGAAACTAAAGAAGAATTGGATTATTTACTCGAACAAAATTGCCATTATATTCAAGGATACTATTTTGGCAGACCATGTGCGTCCGAGGAATTTGAACGGAAGTTTTTAGGGGCTAATTGTCCAAGTCCTGTCGTTTAAATTCAAACAACAAAATTGAAACAACTTCCAATATTCATGTATGATTAATTTCAAGACGATTTATAGAATATGGTATTTCCATAGTAGAAAAATTTTCATATGGAATAAGGAGTGGAGTGTAGAAGATGGAGATTGGGCTAACGACCTTTGTGGAAACAACACCCGATGTAAAAACAGGCAAAACCATTAGTCATGCAGAACGTATTCGTGAAGTGGTAGATGAAATCGTTTTAGCAGACGAAGTAGGATTAGATGTATACGGTGTAGGAGAACACCATCGAAAGGATTATGCTTGTTCTGCTCCTGCTGTTCTGCTCGCAGCAGCGGCAGCTCGGACAAAGAACATCCGATTAACGAGTGCTGTTTCTGTGTTGTCTTCTGATGATCCGGTAAGAGTATTCCAAGAATTTTCAACAGTTGATGCGATTTCAAATGGTCGAGCTGAAATTATGGCGGGTCGTGGTTCTTTCATTGAATCATTCCCCTTATTTGGTTATGACTTAAAAGATTATGATGAGCTATATGAAGAAAAGTTAGAGTTATTATTGCATTTAACGAAAAATGAAATTATTAATTGGAAAGGGAAGCACCGGGCGGACATACCAAATCGCGGGGTGTATCCTCGACCAGTACAAGATCCGTTGCCAGTTTGGATTGCCAGTGGCGGTACGCCGCAATCTGTAGCACGGGCAGGCTATCTGGGGTTGCCATTGGTCTTGGCCATCATAGGTGGAAGCCCTTTCCAATTTGCGCCACTTGTTAATTTATACTATCGGGCTGCACAAGAAGCTGGCCATGACCCGTCTAAATTAACAGTAGCATCCCACTCTCATGGTTACGTAGCAGAGACTGAAGAGCTGGCCATTGAAAAATTCTTCCCGCCAACACAGTATGCCATGAATGTATTGGGAAGAGAGCGCGGATGGGGGCAATATACTCGTGAATCCTTTGACCATGCTCGCAGTATAGAGGGTGCTCTTTATACAGGGGATGTAAAAACAGTAGCAGAGAAAATCATACTGTTACGTAAAAAAGTAGGGATTACCCGATTTATGCTGCATTGTCCAGTCGGTTCAATGCCGCATGAGGATGTTATGAAATCCATTGAACTTTTAGGAAAAGAAGTTGCTCCAATCGTTCGCGAAGAAATTAAACGCTGGGAAGCGGCAGGACAGCCGCAATAAAATGAAGAACTGCTCAGGCAATAAGCGCGCCGAGCAGTTTTTTTACTTATTTTTTGAGTAGAATACGGATTTTGGAACAGGTTCAATGCACCGCTATTTCTCCCCCAAATTATATTGATATAGCCATTTTTCTGTATTCATTAATTCATCTTGATGAACTTGTATTCCGTTTCCGAGAAAGATTGTTGTATCATCAATCCCGACAACCATTACTTCTAAATCAGAATCTTTGTCATTTTTCTTATAGACATCGCCAATAATAGGAAGCAGATCGTCGAAATTACTTGCATCTTCCGATAACTCACTATTACTCGTTGTAGGCCATTCACGATATTCAATCGGATTACTATTTTCATTACGCCCTGGAACCATTAGCAAATATTCATTATGGCGGATTCCATTAGAATCATTGGTGATAATGCCTTTATTTTCCACTGAGGAAACGACCTCGATGGAATTTAAAGTATAGTAATCCAACATATCCGGATGTGGGTTTGTGATTAAAACATAATCCCCTGCGTCCGCTCTGCGATCCTTGGATAATGTATAGATTTTTTTATTGAAAATAAAACTATCCCGTTCCTTTGGTTGGTACTTCTCAATTTCTGCGGCACTAGATAAGACTTGAGTAAGATCTCGCAGCCTTATAAGATGAACAGATTTTTTGAACATCGGTTTTACTGCATAAACTTTGTGCAACTCATTTTCAAAATAAACAAATTGACCCTTTCTAACTTGAAAGAGTTTCATGGACAACTCTCCTTAAAAATCAAACGTATTTTCATTTAGCATGTACAAAATGAATAGAAATATAAAAAAAATATCAGCAATGGTGAAGTAAGTCTCTGGTCTTAGATGAAATTACAGTTAAGGGTCGTTTTATTGACTTCGATATAAATGTATCATGATATTAAAGTGAAGATAAAGGAAAGGGAAGTGTTAAAGTGGAAAAAAAGAAAATTTTTATTTGGATAGCTTTAGTAGCAATAATTGCTGTACTTGTTTTTCAAATTTTAATAAATGGGAAAAACAAAGATAAGGACGTAGCGATCGATAAGGATTTTTCTCACGTAGAAGTCGAAAGCGAAAATTCGGATATTGAGTTTATGAATATTGATGGGAAAGAAGCATTAATCGAATTGGAGAATGACGATAAAAATCGCTATAAATTAGATGTAAAAGTAAAAGGAAATACTTTAGAAATTGATGTTGAGCGTAAAGGGTTTAGTTGGTTCTCTTTTGATTTCTTTTCAAAATCGCCGAAAGTTACAATAGGGCTGCCAAATAAAGATTATGGTACGATAAAGGCAGAAACGGATAATGGAACGATCGATGTTTCAAAAATTAAGGTAAATGAATTAGAAGCGGATACTGATAATGGGGAAATGATTATAAAAGAAATTGAAAGTCAAAGAATTGATGTAGAATCAGACAATGGCGATGTTGTCATCGAAAACAGTATAGGAGTAATCCAGGGTAAAACTAATAACGGGAATGTCACTGTTACAATGGATACCATCGAGCAACCAATGGATTTGGAGACAGATAATGGTCAAATTCATGTGCAAACAAAGGATAAAGCCAAGAATGTACAATTTAACGTGAAAACTGATAATGGAAGAGTTAATATTTATGGTCAAACTACTACTGAAAAAGCAATCGGTGATGGAAATATTAAGATACAGTTAACATCTGATAATGGGAATATCACAGTAGAATAGATTGATTTGTTGCAGGGGGGGGCACGAGTTTGGAAAAGGTAGAAATCCGAAGGCCAAAGACCGATGAACTTGAACAAATTCATCAATTTTTTTCTGCAGTGATTACGGATACCTATCTAAAAGAAGGTTTGTCAGATTTAAATGATGAGCTCTTGGAAGAAATTGAATCGAAGAAAAAATTCTTGGCCGATGATATCTCCGGCAATGGAGAAAAGAACTATTTCTTGTTTGCCTATTTAGAAAATAAAATTATTGGAACAATAGCGTATGGACAGCCAAATTCATTAATAGTTGAAGAATCAAAAGGGCAGTTGGATCATTTACATGAAGTAGGATCCATGCTAGTTCACCCGGACTATCAAAATAAAGGTATTGGAAATCAGCTGCTTCAAGCAATTTTTGATTCTTTAAGAGTAAAGGGGATTAAGGAATTTTGTTTTGACAGCGGCTATAAACAAGCACAAATGATTTGGACTAAAAAGTTTGGCGCTCCCCTTATCTATTTAGAAAATTATTGGGGAGAAGATAGCCCTCATATGATTTGGAGAATAAAATTATCAGATGTATGATGACAAAAAAGAGGCTTAAGATGTGGATTTCTTAAGCCTCTTCTAGGCAGATAAAAAGGTATAAAGCTTTCTTATTCGCATAGGAAAAAGAACGATTTTGGCCATTAGGGGGATAAATCGTGTTTTCTAATAGTTCATTAAGAAATTACGTCATCCTCTTTTTTCTCAAAGGTTTTGCAATCTGTTTCTTCACTATTCGATGCCTCATCTGTATTGCGACTATTTACAACATAGATTTTAGCTGCGTCACATCGATTGCCCGAAGCCCAATATGTACAGCTGTCCACTTCACAAAGTACGTCTGTAGCCATTGTAAACACCTCCTTTAGAACTAATATTTACCAATTTAAGTTATTTGAAACAATGATTTTGGAATATCATCTATTTTATTTGTTGTTTGTACATAAGGGCATTTAGATGTCTTGATTTGAATATTATTTAACTACATATATAAATTGTTTTTCTTTTGAAAGGCTCTAGCAGCAAGGGCAAAGTTCTACTTATTGCGAAAAAAAGAGTAAAAAGGCAAGGGTGAAAATATGAAAGAAGCAATTAATGCTGATTACAGTTATCAGCAAGTAGAAGAGCGGGCGAGACATTATTTTCAGCTGCTGTTTGAGCAGGTGGAAAGTAAAGATTATATTCCCAATTTAGTTGAGGATTTTCAAAAGTGGAAAGTCAAACATATCCATCATCCCTCCTTTTTTTCCTTTTTTGCTTCCAAACAAAAAAAGCCGAGTACGAAAGATACATTTCACTACATTAAATGGTTGGATTATACAAATAAATTAGAGAATTATTTAAAACGAAGCATTTCTTATATTTATTTACGTGATTTAGGGAAGACTTTGGAAAGCATGGAAACCCAGTCGAAAATTAATAAAGCTGTCGAAAATTTAACGAGTAGTCTTATCCATTCCACGGAGGATGAAAAAAAGGAATTATTTGGCCAAGACTGGATCATTCAAAAGGCAAGGGAAGAGCAAATTCTTCTAACGGTTGATTGGCTTTTTAGTAAATTGAATACTGTGTCTTCGAATATCCCTGAAGAGCTTGATGGGGTAAATGCACAGCGTAAGCTTATTAAAATCATTGCAGGAGTACTTATGCATACGATGGATAGCCTGGATGAGGGTATTTCTGCCGATGAGCGAAAGGAAAAGCTCGATAAAGCTATTCGGCTAGGCTATTGTTATGGTTTAACCTATCCCTTTATAGATGACCTTCTTGATTCGAATCTATTGTCTAAGAAAGAGAAAGACCAGTATTCTCATCTGATACGCACCTCTCTCATTACTGGAAGTGTTCCGCCTCTTGGCAGAGGATGGAGTGATGGAACCCTTCAATCATTGCGTTTTATTCATGCAGAATTAAAGGAAGCATTTGAATACATTCAATCCCAGCAAAAATCAGTAGCCTTTTTTGAGCAAGCCTATGTATTCTTTCATTCTCAAGAAATTGACCGACAAAAAGAATTATCAAATGCATTCTATACAAACGAAGAATTATATGTACCGATTATTTTAAAATCTTCATCCTCGAGACTGATTGCACGCTCGGTCATACAAGACACGGACGATGGATTTGAACAAAGAACATTTATGTATGGGATATACAATCAATTAGCAGATGACTTTGCCGATATGTATGATGATTTAAAAGCAGGGGCAGTTACGCCTTATACGTATTATCTAAAGCATCACCAGCTGCGGACGGATTTGATTAATCCTTTTGAAATGTACTGGGCAGTGATTGCCAATTTAATTCATAACGTGTATCATTCTGACGACCAAACGCGGGAAGTCATTTTGAACAGAGCCATTAATGGGTTGAAACGATTTAAAGAGAAGCATGGCGAAAAGAAGTATAAACAGGTGATGGAGCAATTTGCTTCCGGGTTTCCCGAGTTTAATAATGTTTTACAGAAAATGGTCGAAAAAGGCGATGATGTCGACTTCTTTGATAAATTACTGCGCGATTATATGGTGGATCATTTAAAAAGTGAGCGCGAGGAAAAAGAGGCATTCAAAGACAAAGTAGAAAGTGTAAAGGGAAGAGTAAATCAAACGCTTTTAATTGATGCTGAACAAGACATAAAATTTCAACATGATCCGGTCTTAGAAGCGGCCAATTACAGTCTAACTGGGGATGGAAAACGCTTTAGACCTATAATGGCATGGTTTGTGGGCGTTGAGATGTACGGTTTAAAGGAGTCAAGTCTTGCTCCTCTTTTTCAGTCATTGGAATATATGCATACTGCTTCACTGCTTTTTGACGATTTGCCTTCACAGGATAATGCCTCATATCGACGAGGACGACCAACTGTTCATGAAATGTATAATGTGGCGATTGCTGAACTAACTGGGCTTTTTCTTACACAAAGGGCGATCGAGCAACAAACTTTTCTTGAAGAATTCGATGCCAAAACAGTGCTTGAACTAGTCCGTTACTCTTCGCAAGTGACAGCCAATATGTGTAAAGGGCAAGTAATGGATTTGGAATCGAAAGGGAAAAGGCTTTCTAAGGATGAGCTTGAAACAATGTGTTTTTATAAGACGGCCTTAGGCTTTGAAGCAGCCCTCCTCATGCCGGCCATTTTAGCCGAAGCAAAAGAAAGTGAGAGAGCAGCCTTAAAAAAATTCTCTCGTCATGCAGGAATCGCCTTTCAAATCAAGGATGACTTATTAGATAGTGAAGGAGATTTTGAAAGTCTAGGCAAATCAGCGGGTATGGACCAAGAAAATAAAACTTCCACTTTCGTGACGATTCTAGGTATAGAGGGTGCGAAATCCGAATTATGGGAACAGTATTTTTTAGCCAATGAAGCATTGGAGGACCTTCCAGCTAGCGCGTCTTTCCTGAAGCTGTTTTTAAATAGTATTGTTTACCGCAATCGGTAATCATGCGAATAGAATAGGTGAAATGCGAAATATGGGGAATTTGAGCTCGAGATTAATTGATCTCGGGCTTTTTAATTTGGAGCACCAAAGTTTTTTGGAAAAGCGGGTTGTAAAGGTTGGTTCAGAAAGCTAGGAGCATTAAAGGGAGGAATAGGCGTGGCGTGAAAGACGGTACAGTAAGCTAGGAGTTATGAAGGGACGAATGAAAGAGTTCGATCAGACGTTTCACCGTAAATAAGCGCAACATCGGATTTAAGCCATACGAAAAGTATGGGAAATATAAAAGAATGCGATGAGCTTTTATAAAATCCAATAATTTGGTTACTTTCAAACTTTTAGGCGGAGAATTTCCGTCTAATGAATGGAATGGAGGCTTAAGAAGCAGAAATAAGCGGAGATTTTCCGGTTAACTGCTCAAAATATGCCACCATGCAAGGATATGGGGCATATAAGCGTAAAAACTACCCTTACTTTAACCGAAATATAGGGATATTTTAATTTAAGCGGAAATTTTCCGTTTATTCACAATGAGGTCAAATTACTTTGCATCTATTTTAGCAATCGAATTATCGAAAAAGATTATTTATTTCAAGTTGTGATCCATCGTGCAATTTTCCTGTATCTAGCCCAAAACATTGAATACAGCAATAAAAATTAGGGTGGAAAATCACCGAAATTTCACACCCTAATTGCAATCCCATTAGAAAAGCATCATCTCGTCTTATTTGGATCGAGTTGTGTTTTACTAATAGCATGTTGATTTTTACCATAGAAGTTCACAAGGATAACACTTGAGATTGCTATGACTCCACCGATGATCGAAATGGATTTTGGAAGCTCGCTTAACCAAATCCATGCAACAATAATGGCGATTACTGGTTCTAAGTAGAGAACAGTGGAAATGGAGCTAGCATTTGATTGAGATAATGCATAAGCCCAAGTTAGGTAAGCAATCGCTGTTGGGAATATTCCAATATAAATTGCTGTTAAGTTTACCCCAACTGGCACTGTCTGAATAGCTTCAAGTAAACCGGGTGCGAAAAATAAAAAAGGTATTGTTCCGACCCATGTAAAATAAGCCGTTAACTCGATAGCTGTATATTTTTTAAACAATGGCTTTTGATAAACGAAAAAGATGGATGTTGCAATGGCAGCTAGAATTGTTAAAAATACACCTGGGGCGATACCAAATGTTGTATTGCCTGAACCGAATGCAATTAAGGAAATTCCGGCAAATCCGAAGGCAAGTCCAATCCAGCCAACTTTACTTAGACGTTCTTTTAAAATAAGAATGGCAAAAATCGTTGTAAAAATAGGACCCGATCCGATCAACATGCCGGATGTGCCCGCACTGATTGTTAATTGGCCAAAGGTTGCACAAATATGATATCCATTTATGCCGATTATTCCTAATAGGGCAATTTTCCAGATATCTTGTTTTTCTGGTAAACGGAACTTCATACTTGGAATTAGGGCGATAGCGAAAAATATAATGGAAGCGACAGCGAAACGAAATAAGAGTAAATGTCCTGCAGAAAATCCACCTTGCAGACTAAAACTATTTGCTGCAAAGGTTGAACCCCAAATGAGAACGGTAAGCAGCCCTAATAATAAAGCTTTTGAATTCAAAAGTGTTCACCAATCTTTCTATTAGAATCAATAGAAACTATCTTCTCATGATAATAGATAGATTAGCAAGAACAAATTTAGAGGTGTTAATTGGCAAAAAAATCCCTCCTGCATTTTGCAAGAGGGGGGATACGACTAGAAGAATTTCTTTTGGCCTTGTTCGTCTTTTAGAATTTCAACAGCTTCTCTAAATCTCATAGAATGGACAATTTCTCTTTCACGCAAGAATTTTAAACTATCGTTAATATCAGGATCGTCTGAAATATCGATTAACCATTGATAAGTAGCGCGGGCTTTTTCTTCTGCCGCAATATCCTCGTAAAGATCTGCAATTGGATCACCCTTAGCCTGGATATATGCTGCAGTCCATGGGTTACCAGCAGCATCGTGATAGAATAATGCATGATCATGGTTTACAAAGTGGTCGCCGAGACCGGCAGCTACCATTTGTTCTGGAGTGGCATCTTTTGTCAATTTATATATCATTGTGGCAATCATTTCCAAATGGGAAAACTCTTCCATAGAAATATCGTTAAGTAGACCAATAACCTTATCAGGAATCGAGTAGCGTTGATTCATATAACGGAGGGCAGCAGCTAATTCTCCATCAGCCCCACCATATTGTTCGATCAAAAACTTCGCGAGCATGGGATTACATGTACTCACCTTAACGGGATATTGCAGTTTCTTTTCGTAATAAAACATGCTTTTTTCCTCCCCCCACATTCCTTGCTTTTTTGTTGAAGCTGAACAAATTCTTTCACGCCCACAGGATGTGGGTCAGTCAGCCATTGCTGCACGACGCAGCGCTCTTTGGCTGACTTTCTTTGTCTAGACTTGCCATGGCCATGGTGAGTCGTCGAGATTCCATGGGTAATTCGAGTAGCTTCTTCCAAAGTTCATCAAGGGATGGAATTTCTTTTCGAATTCAACCTTTAACTGCATGCTTAGTTGGGCAGTTTCATTAAATTGCTGAATGGCGTCAAAGTCATGGTTGTGGGTATTTAAATAAAGGCTAAGTTCCACTAATACAAAGTCCACTGCCTGAATTTCTTCGAGACATTGATAATACTCGGGCGGCATTTGCTTAGACATGAGGCTTTCCTCCTTTGTTTGGATCTGGGTACGGGCTATATAGTTGCGGCCAAAGAGTACCTGCCATTAGTGCTTCTTGTGGTGTGAATTGAGGAAGTCCTGGTGGCTGAAAATTCATATACAGTTGCGGAGGGGTGCTGAAACTTTTAATACGTATTGGTTTACATGGATCAAATGGACCAACGAAGGGTTTCCAATACTTAAACTGAGTAAACATAAGATCCTCCTTTCAATTTTGGCAGATAAGAAGGTCAAAACTTTCTTATCTACATAAGTGTAACTTAGGCTATCTGAATTCAACGCATGAGCCTAGTTCTCTAACAACCCATTTATATGAGCACCAAAAATGGAATATTCGTATAATCCATCGAAAAAACAAGAAAATTGTAAATTTAACAAAAGCAGTACGAACTTTTCGTAAGCCGAAATACTTATATTTTCTAAGTGTTAAAAGACTATTCCTATTTAATAATTAGAACCAATAAAATTATATTAAAAAGTATTCGGTATCATTGAGGGACTCCCTTCATACATTTATAAAAACTCGCCCTGAATGGAGGTAATAGTTATCGATATTTTAAGCAGGGTTAGACGCTACAAAGAAGAAGAGGATAGCCTGAAATGGGAAGGTACATTTGCTGAATATTTAAGCATTGTTAAGGAAAGACCGGAAGTTGCACAAACAGCTCATTCACGTGTTTACAGCATGATTAAAAGCTCTGGAGTAGAGGAAAGAGATGGCAAGAAAATGTTCCAATTCTTTGGAAAAGAAATTTTCGGCCTTGAAACAGCACTAGAAAGACTTGTGGAGGAATATTTCCACCCAGCAGCCAGAAGGTTAGACGTAAGGAAAAGGATTCTTTTATTAATGGGGCCAGTAAGCGGCGGTAAATCCACAATTGTTACATTGCTTAAGCGAGGATTGGAGCAGTATTCACGGACAGACGAAGGTGCAGTTTACGCCATTAAAGGATGTCCGATGCATGAAGATCCCCTTCATCTCATTCCACAGCATCTAAGAGAAGACTTCCATAAGGAATATGGAATTCGAATTGAGGGAAGCTTATCCCCATTAAATACAATGCGACTTGAGCAAGAGTATGGCGGGCATATCGAGGATGTATTGGTAGAGCGAATCTTCTTCTCGGAAGATAGACGAGTAGGGATTGGGACATTTACGCCTTCTGATCCAAAATCTCAGGATATTGCAGACTTGACAGGTAGTATTGACTTCTCGACAATAGCTGAATTTGGTTCAGAGTCAGATCCAAGAGCTTATCGCTTTGACGGGGAGCTCAACAAAGCAAACCGCGGTATGATGGAATTCCAAGAGATGCTGAAGCTCGATGAAAAATTCCTCTGGCATTTGTTATCCTTAACCCAGGAAGGAAACTTCAAGGCGGGCCGTTTTGCGCTCATTAGTGCAGACGAGCTAATCGTGGCTCATACGAATGAAACTGAGTATCGTACATTCATTTCGAATAAAAAGAATGAGGCGCTGCATTCACGTATTATCGTAATGCCGATTCCGTACAATTTAAAGGTAAGTGAAGAGGAGCGCATTTACTCGAAGATGATTAGGGAAAGTGATATGGCACATGTCCATATTGCACCACATGCACTCCGGGCAGCTGCTATCTTCTCAGTATTGACTAGGTTGGAAATACCGAAAAAACAAGGCATCGACCTAGTGAAGAAAATGCGGCTATATGATGGGGAAAGTGTAGAAGGATTTAATTCGGTGGATGTTGAGGAATTGAAAAAAGAATATCCAAATGAAGGTATGAATGGTATCGACCCTCGTTACGTGATAAACCGAATTTCTTCAGCCATTATTCGTAAAGAAGTTCCTTCTATCAATGCATTAGACGTTTTACGTTCTTTAAAAGAGGGTCTTGATCAACATGCATCGATATCGGAAGAAGATCGCGAGAAATACATGAATTACATCGCGATTGCAAGAAAAGAATACGATGAGATTGCTAAGAATGAAGTCCAAAAAGCCTTTGTTTACTCTTATGAAGAGTCTGCTAAGCATTTAATGAATAACTATCTTGATAATGTAGAAGCATTCTGCAATAAAAATAAGCTTCGGGATCCAATTACAGGAGAAGAAATGAATCCTGATGAAAAATTGATGCGTTCGATTGAAGAACAAATCGGTATTTCGGAAAACGCAAAACGTGCATTCCGTGAAGAAATTTTAATCAGGCTTTCTGCATTTGCCCGTAAAGGCAAACGATTCGACTATAATTCTCATGAAAGATTAAGAGAAGCCATCCAGAAGAAACTGTTTGCGGATCTAAAAGATGTGGTGAAAATCACGACTTCCTCGAAAACACCTGATGAATCGCAGCTTAAAAAGATTAATGAGGTTGTTGCAAGATTGATTGATGAGCACGGATATGACTCGAATTCAGCCAACGAATTATTAAGATATGTAGGAAGTTTATTAAATAGATAGATAATAGAAGGAATATATTGAGAGGAGTGTCCATAAAATTTAGGACACTCATTTTTTTATCCTACTTACGCATATGGTGTAGTAAAAGATAAAGATTGGGTTATGAGAACAATTTACATTAAAGGGTAATTATTTAAGTAAAGCAGTGCAATTTGTCAGAAAATTCGCATATTATATGAAAAGTGATTTTCCTTGCATTTGGAAAGTGAAACTTAACAAAGATGGGTGAGGATAACATGAGTGAAAATCAGAATCGAAACTTTGTCGTCTCTCAGGAAAATTGGTCACTCCATCGCAAAGGGTACCAAGATCAACTGCGGCATATGGATAAAGTAAAGGATGCAATAAAAAACAATTTGCCAGATTTGATTAGTGAAGAAAGTATCATCATGTCTAATGGGAAAGAGGTTATTAAAATACCGATTCGCTCATTAGATGAGTATAAAATTCGTTATAACTATGGAAAATCAAAACATGTTGGCCAAGGACAAGGCGATAGCCAAGTTGGCGATGTTGTTGCCCGTGATGGAAAGCCTGGGAATCAGCAGGCGCAGGGTCAAGGGAAAAAAGCCGGGGATCAGCCAGGTGATGATTATTATGAAGCAGAAGTTAGTTTGGAAGATGTTCAGAGTATGTTATTTAAAGAGTTAGAGCTTCCTAATTTACAAAGAAAAGAAACAGCAGATATCTCAACAGAAAAGATAGAGTTCAATGATATCCGTAAAAAAGGGCTAATGGGTAATATTGATAAGAAAAGAACGATATTAACTGCTATTAAAAGAAATGCGATGAAGGGGAAAGCAGAAATTACCCCAATTCATAATGATGATTTACGTTTTAAAACTTGGGATGAAGTAACAAAACCTGAAACGAAAGCAGTTGTGCTTGCAATGATGGATACAAGTGGATCCATGGGGAATTTTGAAAAGTTCTGTGCAAGAAGCTTTTTCTTCTGGATGACGCGGTTTCTACGAACAAAGTACAAAACCGTGGAGATTGAATTTATCGCCCATCATACAGAAGCAAAAGTTGTTACAGAAGAAGAGTTCTTTACAAAGGGGGAAAGTGGAGGGACGATTTGTTCTTCCGCTTACCAAAAAGCGTTAGAACTGATAGAGCAAAAATATAATCCAGTGCGCTACAATATTTACCCAGTACATTTTTCAGATGGAGAGAATTTTTCAACCGACAATGAGAAATGTTTGCGGTTAGTAAATGAACTAATCGAGCTTTCCAGTATGTTTGGCTATGGAGAGGTAAATCCGAATAATCGTTATTCTTCTTTGATGTCAACTTTTAAAAAGATTGATAATCCGAAGTTCCGCCACTATGTATTAAGGCAGAAGAAGGATGTATATGATACATTAAAAAGCTTCTTCCAAAAACATGATGAGACGACTGTGTAAAGAATAGAATAGGAATAGCGTGTTTGGCAACGAAATCAGCATAAGAAAAACATCGATATTCACTTAAAAGTGAAAATCGTGTTTTTCTATTGGGGGGGAGAAAAGGTGGAAAAAGAGCTTCATAAAGCAATAGAAGATATAACTGATATTGCCATAGATTTTGGCCTGGATTTTTTTCCAATGCATTATGAAATTTGCCCTGCAGAAATTATTTATACCATTGGTGCATATGGAATGCCGACCCGTTTCTCGCATTGGAGCTTCGGAAAACAATTTCATAAAATGAAGCTGCAATATGATTTGGGTTTGAGCCAGATTTATGAATTAGTTATAAACTCTAATCCTTGCTATGCATTCTTATTGGATACCAACACTTTAACTCAAAACAAACTGATTATTGCACATGTTTTGGCACACTGTGATTTTTTCAAAAATAATGTGAGGTTCTCAAATACAAGACGCGATATGGTTGAAAGCATGACTGCCACTGCAGATCGTATTGCAAGCTATGAGCGGCTTTATGGAAAAGATGAAGTCGAGCAATTTTTAGATGCAATTTTAGCCATTCAGGAACATATTGATCCGTCCTTAGTAAGACCAAAACTACTTGACTACGAAGATGAAATTGAAGAAGATGAAATTTTTGTTGCGAAGACTCCTTATGATGATTTATGGGATTTGGATAAAAAAGAAGAACTGAAATCACCTATTCGTTATAAGCGAAAAAAGTTCCCGCCAAAGCCTGAAAAGGATCTTCTTCTTTTCATAGAAATGCACAGCAGAGAGCTTGAAGAATGGCAGCGTGATATTTTAACGATGATGCGTGAAGAAATGCTGTATTTCTGGCCGCAACTAGAAACGAAAATTATGAATGAGGGTTGGGCTTCTTATTGGCATCAACGGATTATGAGAGAGCTGAACTTGACAACAGATGAAACGATTGAATATGCAAAACTAAATGCAGGTGTAGTTCAGCCATCAAAAACATCGATTAACCCGTATTATTTAGGGTTGAAAATCTTTGAGGATATTGAAAAACGTTACGATAACCCAACAGAAGAAATGATTAAAATGGGTGTGAAGCCAGGCTCCGGCAGGGAAAAAATCTTTGAGGTTCGTGAAATCGAGTCGGATATTTCCTTTATCCGGAACTATTTAACAAAAGAGCTTGTTGAACAAGAAGATATGTATCTGTTTGAAAAGAAAGGGACAGATTATAAAATTACAGATAAGGATTATCGAAATGTAAGGGATCAACTTGTATCAATGCGTGTCAATGGCGGCTTCCCATATATTGTTGTCGATAATGGAGATTACTTACGAAACGGTGAACTGTATTTGAAGCATGGTTTCGAGGGAATGGAGCTGGATCCTCATTACTTAGAACATGTATTGCCTTATATTTACCAGCTATGGGGACGCCCTATACATGTTGAAACATATGTGGAAAACAAACCAGTCCTCTATACTTACGATGGAAAACGTAATTATAGAAAGGCACTGTAGTAAACAGCAGACTTAAATAATGAAAGCCCGCGAATTGGTTCATTCGCGGGCTTTTGTTCATCTATTAATATGGATCAGCTTCATGTCCTTTGTTCACTGCGTCATCCACTGCTTCATCTGCATTCTTTGCGCCTAATGGACGAGGGCTGAAGTTCGGGTCTTCTTTTTTCATCATTTCTGTTTTTTCCGCTATGCCTTCACGCAAACGGCGGCCATATTCCTCATCGGCTTGTTCAGCAAGTGCGATCATTTTATCTTGAATATCTTTCGGGCAAATCACCAAGTCATTGACAAGGTTGCTAATAAGCTCGTCCTTTTCCCATTGCTCGAAATTACGGTAAGTTTCGCCTGCTTGTTTTGTATTATCATTACGGTCAATCGATTCGCGAACAAGATTGCCTTCAATATGAGGCGTATACTCTTTGCCGGCTTGCTCAGCTTCCTTCAAACCGCCCATGCTGGATGGTTCATAGTTAATATGCGGGTTTTGGCCAGGGGCTTTATCGTTATAGTAACGCAGTTGGCCGCCTTCTTGATTTGTTGCAACACGTTTTTTAGCAGCGTTAATCGGTAATTGTAAATAGTTCGCGCCTACACGGTAACGTTGTGTATCTGAATAAGAGAATGTGCGTCCTTGGAGCATCTTGTCATCTGAGAAATCCAGACCATCAACAAGTACCCCAGTACCGAAAGCAACTTGTTCTACTTCGTTAAAGAAATTCTCGGGGTTTTTATTTAGAACCATGCGTCCAACTGGCAACCATGGGAATTGATCATTGGGCCAAAGTTTTGTGTCATCAAGCGGATCGAAATCTAGCTCTGGGTGAGGGCCATCCTCCATAATTTGAACAAGCAGCTCCCATTCTGGATAATCGCCTTTTTCAATGGCTTCATATAAATCCTGTGTGGCATGATTGAAGTTTTTCCCTTGAATCTCTTCAGCTTCTTTAGTTGTTAAGTTTTTGATCCCTTGTTTTGGTTCCCAGTGATATTTTACTAGTACGGCTTTACCTTCTTGGTTTACCCATTTATACGTGTTAACACCGGAGCCTTGCATCATGCGATAGTTCGCAGGAATACCCCAAGGAGAATACACGAACGTCACCATATGGAAAGACTCGGGTGAGTTTGCACAGAAATCAAAGAAGCGTCGTGCATCTTGAATATTCGTTACAGGGTCTGGACGGAAAGCATGAATCATATCTGGGAACTTCATCGCATCACGGATAAAGAAGATTTTTAAGTTATTTCCAACCAAATCCCAGTTTCCATCCTCCGTATAGAATTTTACAGCGAATCCACGTGGGTCACGTAAAGTTTCAGGGGAGTGCAATCCATGTACAACTGTTGAGAAACGTACGAATAGAGGTGTCTGTTTTCCTTTTTCTTGGAAAAGCTTTGCACGCGTATATTTTGAAGCAGGCTCATCTCCAACAGTGCCATAAGCTTCAAAGTATCCATGAGCAGCAGCACCGCGGGCATGTACAATTCTTTCCGGAACTTTTTCACGGTCGAAGTGACTAATTTTTTCAATAAAATCATAATTCTCTAATGTAGCTGGTCCGCGATTTCCTACTGTGCGGATGTTTTGGTTGTTAGTGATTGGATGGCCTTGTCTGTTGGTTAATGTAGAATCATCTTCATAGTTCGTTTGATATTTTCCTTGGTTTGAAGGGTCTTTTTCCATGGGTATCATCCTTTCTTTCTTTCTTTTACGTACATTAGGACTAAAATCGATTTATTCCTAAGACAGTATAAATTTAGAAATAACCGATATTATACTACCCTACATAGATTAAAAGTATTCTTAAAAGTGAATGTTTTTTGTGTTTGAAAAGTGAACTTTGGTGATAATGATTATTAACTTCTTTTAAGCTTTTCGAAGTAAAACTCATATCCAGGAGGTAACCAATGTTTCGACATCAAAAAGAACTTCAATTCGAAGTTAAAGTGGAACGTCCAGATGCACTATTAGCAAGACAGGTTCAAGAATTGCTTGGCGGACAATTCGGTGAAATGAGTGTTATGATGCAATATCTTTTCCAAGGATTTAACTGTCGTGGAGAAGAGAAGTACAAGGATATGTTAATGGATATCGGTACTGAAGAAATCGGACATGTTGAAATGCTTTGTAACCTTATTAGTCAGCTGCTGGATGGTATTTCACCAGCAGAACAGATTGAGGCTGCAAAGGATCCAATGATTGCCGCAATCCTTGGTGGTACAAATCCTCAGCATTTAATTGTGAGTGGCTTAGGGGCCACGCCAAGAGATTCCAATGGGGTTCCTTGGAATTCGGGATATATTGTTGCAAGTGGAAATTTACTTGCAGATTTCCGTTCTAATTTACATGCCGAATCTCAAGGAAGATTACAGGTTTCACGTGTTTATGAAATGACAACTGACGAAAGCGTGCGTGCGGTATTCCGCAAGATGTTAGCGCGAGATCGTTATCATCAATATCAATGGATGGCAGCCATTTCAGAATTGGAAGAAAAACATGGCATCGTAGCACCAGCATCCTTCCCGCCAGAAGCGGAATTAGAGGCACAACCTCATGCTTATGAATTCTGGAATTTATCTGAAGGGACACAATCAGGTGATGGGCGATGGGCTAAAGGGACAGCACAGGATGGTTCAGGTGAATTTGTTTACTTGGAAGACCCAAAACCTCTTGGTCAAATTCCCAATCCAAACCTCCCGCATTTTTCAGCACATAATGATTTAAATGAGTAAATAATAAAAAGGCCAATGGTTTTGTATGGATTACAGAACCATTGGCCTTTTTCTTAAATTGCAATAATGATAGGAAGAATCATTGGCTTCTTTTTCGTTTGTTCGAATAAGAAAATGCCAACTTCTTTTTTGATAGCTCGCTTCATGCCCATTATATTTGGATCTTTAAATGGATCTACAGTTCTTTTGACAACATCAGTGATATCCTGCAGCAACCCTTCAGATTCTCTTGCGTAAACAAAGCCGCGAGAAATACAATCAGGGTCTGAAATACGTTTTCCATCTTCTTTATTGATTGTTACGACAATAACAAGCATTCCTTCTTCAGAAAGGTGTTTTCGATCGCGGAGGACAATCTCAACAATTTCATCATCTCCAACATTGTCTACATAAGTATCTCCGGCTGTTACTTTTCGTGTTTGACGAGCTTCACCCTCATGGATATCAACCACATCGCCATTTCGGATAATGAAAGTATGATTACGTTCTACCCCAACTGCTTCTGCAAGTAAACGGTGGATGTGAAGCATACGATATTCACCATGAATTGGAATGAAGTATTTTGGTTTCATTAAGGTTAGCATAAGTTTTAAATCTTCCTGATATCCATGCCCTGAAACATGCATACCCGTAATACTTGAAGAACCGTAAATAACTTTTGCACCTAATTGGAACAGATTATCAACGATTTTCGAAACACCTTTTTCATTCCCGGGTATTGGAGAAGCGGCAAAAATCACTGTATCATCTGGTAATACACGAACATCTCGATTATTGTTTGTCGATAATTTCGATAGAGCTGCTAGTGGTTCACCTTGGCTCCCGGTACAGAGGACAACCACTCTGTCAGGAGGATATTGCTTCACATCCCTTGCATCAATGAGCATCCAATCGGGAATTTCTACATAGCCGCGTTCCTTTGCCACTTTTACAACATTCACCATACTTCGGCCGAGTAACGCGAGCTTACGGTTGGATTTAATGGTTGCATGAACGATTTGTTGCACACGATTGACATTTGAAGCAAAAGTGGAAATAATAATTTTTCCAGTCGCGTTTAAAAATGCTTCTTCGATATGAGAACCTACTTTACTTTCTGATGGTGTGGAGCCTGGTCTTTCAGCATTTGTACTTTCAGAGATTAATGCGATTACTCCTTCTTCACCAATCTTCGCCATTTTATGAATATCCGAAAATTGATCGTTAATAGGAGTGAGGTCAAACTTAAAGTCGCCTGTATGCACAACGTTTCCTTCGGGTGTATGGAATACTATTCCTAAACAGTCCGGAATACTATGACTGGTTCTGAAGAAACTAGCTTTAATCTCACCAAGGTCTAATTTGGACTCGGCATTGATTTCGATTAAAGTAGATTCACGCAAGATTTTGTGCTCTCTTAGCTTTAGTTCGATTAATCCAAGCGTAAATCTGGTTGCATAGACAGGAATGTTCAACTTTTTAAGGAAGAAAGGTATACCGCCAATATGATCCTCGTGACCATGAGTGACAACAAGTCCACGGATTTTATGTTTGTTTTCCTGTAAATAAGTCACATCGGGAATAATCAAATTGATACCCAGTAATGATTCATCTGCAAATTTTGCACCACAGTCAACAATAACTAAGTCATCTCCATATTCAATAACATACATATTTTTTCCGATTTCATTAATACCACCTAGAGCAAAAATCGAAAGCATATTTTTTCTATCAGACAAAGTGACCCCTCTTTTCAACAACTTTTACTAAATATAAGTATAGGTAGATGCAAGTTGAACTATACGAAAGAGTCAGCAGGGAGATGTTTTAATTTGAAAGGCAGGTTTTCTATTAAAAAACTATTAAAAATGCGCATGAAAAGAGAAGTTCTTGAATACTATTTTATAACTAATAGAAAATCTAGAACAAAGGGGTGAGTAGGTTGTTCCAATTATTTTTATTGTTATTAGAAGTCGTCTATCTATTTTTAGCATTTAAAACAGGCAGCACTTTATTTTTTATCATTGCAGTAGGACTAGGTATTTGGTGGCTCTATGAACTAAATAAAGATATAAACAAACGAAATGAAGCATTATTAAATGAAACCATTCAAAAAGTTGAACAGCACCCTCATACTCGATATATCATTTCATCTGATTATTTAAGCGCATTAATGCTTGATGAATACTCCAATACGTTAAGAATCCTTGAAAGAGAAGAAGTTGATGAGGAATTTGATAAAAGAGAGTTTGATTTTGAGGAACTCTATGAAATAGCCATTGTCGAAGATGGAAATAATATCGCCCTGACTTCCAAAGGAGGCGTACATGGTTGGTCATTAATTGATGGGGGTTCGAAAGTTGATAGCCACGTAAATGAAATGGAAGAACTCCCGGAGAAGAAAGAAAAAGCAAAAGAAGTAAAAAAATTAATGCTGAAGATTGTGGTAGACGATTTAGCAGATCCTATTGTTGAATACATCTTTCTGGATAACGAACAAGAGATTCCAAAAGAATTGGATGAATACAAGGACATTTTCAAGGAATGCACAAAATGGTATCAAAAGATCAGCGTCATTATTAAAAGGAATGAGCATGAACGAAAAATCCATGAAGTGGCCATAAAAGGCTGGACTTAAAGTTAAATAGCTCGATTTAAAGAGGATTACAAATAATTAACCTTTATTTGTAGTCCTTTTTCTTATAATTTACTATGTTGAAAGAAGGAGGAGGCAGTTTTATTCTCTGGAGTAACTTGCACTATTAGATTCGGGAATTGCTATGTATTAGACATTCCTTAGTAGATGAAAAGGAGTGTCTAAGTAATTAATGCTTATTTATAAATTGCAGGTTAAAGGTGGATGTTTACCTGCGTACCGATTGGGACAATTCTTGATAATTCTTCTACATCTGGGTTATACATACGAATGCAGCCTCTCGACACAGCCTTTCCTATTGAACTTGGATCATTTGTTCCATGAATCCCATAGCTTTGTTTCGATAAACTCATCCACATAGTTCCAAAAGGACCTCCAGGATTAGGGGCTTTATTAAGAATTATATAGCTGCCGATGGGGGTATCATACAGTACTCTTCCAACAGCGATGGGATATTGTTTTTGAAGTGCCCCATTGTGAAACAGCTTTAACCAACGTCCATTAATGGAAACCTCAATCCGGTAAGGGAGTGTATTTGGATTTGGAAATCCGGGAATTTCAATTACCTGTCCAATACTAATGAGGTCGGGATTGATGGATGGATTCGCACGAATGATTGAGGAAATGGGTGTTCGATAATCAACGGATATTTGATAAAGGGTTTCTCCTCGTTTTACTTCATGAAGCATTAAAGTCACCTCCATTCGAATAGATGCTTCTATTAGTTTATGAACAGTATGTAGATAGTATGGTGACAGGAATTATAAATTTCATCACAAATAGATATGCAATTTGAGCTAAATTAAAACAAAGTATTTTTATAATTTGAAATTGTTGTATAATGATACAATTAAATAATGAATTTATACATACACTGGAGGAAATAATGCGAAAGTATATTGGTGAAATCATGCTGTGTATTACAGCAATTATATGGGGGAGCGGATTTGTTGTAAGCGCTATTGCATTGGAGCATTACACGCCCTATCAAATTCTGGCGGGAAGGTTTTTGGTCGGCTTTCTTATTTTAAGTTTGATCTTTTATAAAAAGTTAAAAGGGGTAAATAAGGGAATCATTATAAAGGGATTCGTATTAGGATTCTTTCTATACTTAGCATTTGCATTACAAACGGTTGGACTGCAGTATACAACTCCTTCAAAAAATGCTTTTTTAACAGCTGTAAACGTGGTCATAGTTCCTTTTATTGCCTTCTTTGCGTATAAAAGAAAAATCGATAAATTTGAATTGACTGGAGCAATCTTAGCTATTATTGGAATTGGTTTTTTATCGCTTCAATTTTCAACGGATATTAATGTAGGGGATGTTTTATCACTTGCTTGTGCGGTGGCCTTTGCCTACCAGATTTTTTATACAGCAAAATACGTCAAGGATGAGGATCCAATAACATTAACGATTGTGCAAATGTTTTTCGCAGCTGTCTTTTCTTGGATGGTTGTCCTTTTTACAGGAGAATTGAGCTTTTCCTTTGAGACAGAAGCAGTGGCATCCATTTTATATTTAGCAGCTTTCTCTACAACGCTAGCCTTTCTTTTCCAAACAATCGCCCAAAAATTTACGAACGAAACAAAGGCGGCAATTATACTTTCAACTGAGTCGTTCTGGGGGATGGTATTCTCAGTAATTCTATTAAGCGAGATATTAACTGCAAGAATGGTTATTGGAGCAATTTTGATTCTTTGTGCCATCATGATCTCTGAAACGAAATTGTCTTTCTTAAAAAGGAAGAGTGTCGAAAAATTAACTTGAGCAAGAGCCGCCTTAAAAACTAAGGCGGTTTTTGTCTGTAAAAGAAATTATGTATGGCGCTTTGTTAACGCACTGGTTGTTATCCCAACACAAAGTATAGTGACAATCGATAAAAGCAGGGTGTTTGGTGAAATGAAGATGCCGCCTAAACTAACAACAGCAGCATCGATGGCGAAGATGACAATGCCTACATTAATGAGTGTTTTATCTGAGATAAATTGAGCCAACAAGTCAGTCCCGCCAGTGCTTGTCTCAAATCGAAGCATAAGTCCGATGCCAAGTCCAACAAAAATGCCCCCGATTATGGAACTCAGCATTGGATCGATTTGAAACAATGAGCGTAAGGGTTTAAAAAGGTCAATCACGACTGAAGAAATGAGTAACCCGTGTAGGCTATTAAAGAAATAGGGTTTATATTTAAACCATGCAAGGACGAAAATGGGAATACTTAAAACAATAATCATAAGACCAATCTTCAGGTTAAATAGATAGTAGATAATTAATGAAAGTCCGATAATGCCTCCATCCAATATTTCATAGGGTGTTAAAAATACATTGATTCCCACGGATAAGAAGATACTTCCAACAATGATTGCTAAGCCTTTCTTAATATATTCCATGCAAAACTCCTCACTAACTGGACATGCACTATTTTATGAAATTGCTATGTGGAAAATAACGTATGAAGAACGAGTTATTAATAAAAATGAAATAAGCATCACGAAAAGTAATATTAATTCAAAATGCGTTTTATCAGTCGCAAGAAAACTCCTTTTCAAAAACCTAGGTATGTTATGGTAAAATAATACAAATACAATCGTAGGAGGAGTCATAGATGTTCATACATAAGATTGATGAGAATGTTTCATTAAGATTGATTGAAATGAATGATGCCAATAAGGTGTTCGAGTTGACGGACAAATCAAGGGAATATTTAAAAGAATGGCTGCCATGGCTTGACTTTACTATGAAAGTGGAAGATACAAAAGCTTTCATACAAGGATGTTTAAAAGGTTATGCAGAGAGTAAAAATTTAAATGCTGTAATTTTGTTCAATGGAGAAATCGCTGGAGTAGCGGGCTTCAATAATATCAATTGGTCCAACAAAACAGCCTATATTGGCTATTGGCTTGGCGAAGAATACCAAGGAAATGGGATAATGACCAAAGTTGCTAAAGCATTGACCAACTATGCTTTTCATCACCTTTTTTTAAATAAAGTGGAAATTCGTGCGGCTATGGGAAATAGAAAAAGCAGAAGCATTCCTGAACGGCTAGGCTTTGTGCACGAAGGAATCATCAGACAAGCAGAATGGCTATATGACCATTATGTAGACCATGCCGTTTATGGGGTGCTAGCTGCTGAGTGGAAAGAAGCTATTTTATAAAGTGAAATGAAAGCACCTAAGTATCAGGTGCTTTCAGCCTGTTGACAAACGCTCGCATACTGCGTTGGTTGCCTCGTTCGTCCCCTCATGAACCTTTAGTTCTATTCGGGTCTTCACTCGGCTGCCCACCTTGTCTGACTAGCGTTTTTAAGTCAGTCTGGGGATTCTTTCTTTTTAAGCTTTTCATTAATTTTCACCCTAGTATGTTTTCCTCTTATTAATGAGACAGCTTCATGAAACGAATGGTGCGGGTTTCGCTATCATATAAACACCATTCTCGATTATCCACAACGGAACCGATATTAATCCAATAGTTCTTCATGCTATGTAATTGAATTTCTTTGCCGAACTGGATGGGTTCATGTAATTTCTTGAATTCTTGATAAATCCCACTTCTGTGGCTATGACCAAAAAAGACCAGCGAAGTATCAATTTCGAGAGCAGCCGGATTTAAAGGCTCCCAATGCTTGTCCCACTCGATTTGATGGCCATGTATTAAGGTCGCACCTTCAATCACTAATTTTTCTGGTAATGAGGCAAAACGTTCAATACCAGTAACATTTGTAATTCGTTCCTCCTGATTGCCTCGAATCGAGGGAAATGTTAATAATTCCTCAAAATCATCTTCAATAATGGCAGCAGACTTTAAAGGAGCATTTGAAATACTTAGTGCTTTTTTCTTGCCTATTATGCATTCGTATAGATCTCCTAAACCAATCAATACGGAGTCGGGTGCAGTTTCTTGGATATGCTGTAACACTGCTTTTGTATCCTCAATACTTGAATGTAAATCACCTAAAAGAGCATATTTCATTTTTTCACCTTCATGCATGGAAATTTATTACTTTTATTTTAAAGTAGTTTTGCAAAAAAGAAAATACCAGGCGGAGCTTGATGAGGAGAAGAGATAAGAAATTATACAAAAGAAATAAAATAATTGTACTCATAATCCGATCGTTACTTTGACATGATAAAGGCATAACATTTTTGGAGGTGTTTTTGACATGGAAAATAATAATGGTAAACGTTTCACATCAGCAGGTACAGATATTGAGGAAGTAAAGCGCCAAAATGCACAAGGTTCTTCAGGTGCTCAATCATTTGGAACTAATCCACAAAAGGTGAGAGAAGAGATTGCTCAAGAGGCAGGGCCATTTAATAAGCCTTTTTCTTCTAATCCAGCCCCCCAGTCTTTTGGAGGGAAAACAGCATCAGGTACAGATATCCAGAAAGTAAGAGAGGAGATCGCACAGGAGGCGGGTCCTTTTGGTAAGCCTTTCTCGAATCCAGCTTCTGGATCCTTCGGGGCAGGAAAAACAGCGTCTGGTACTGACATTCAAAAAGTAAGAGAAGAAATTGCTCAAGAAGCAGGTCCATTCAATGTCTCTTCTCCAGGAGGACCTCAAGCAGGTAAAACAGCTTCTGGTACTGACATTGCGGAAGTAAAACGCCAAAACCAACAAGCTGAACAAGGAAAGAATAAATTTTAATTAAAGTATGACGCCTCTTTTTAGGGGCGTTTTTCTAATATTGGGAGTAATTTGTATGTATTTTTTTATACAACGAAAGGAGATATATCAGTATGCCAAAAGAACAATTTACAGTGGCTGGTACAGATATTGAAGAGGTAAAAAGAAAAAATGCAGCATCAGGGTTGTCATACAAAGAAGTGATGGAGTACCTAGCCAAAACTGGCGGAAAAAATACAAAAATGTTTAGTGATACGAATGTGGAAGAAGTAAAAAGCCAAATCCATCCTCTCAATTAAATTCGAAAGTGGACTGCATACTGCTGAGTTTATGGCCGCAGTGAAGTTAAGGATTTTATTTTACCATTAGATTGCAGTCAAGGCATTTAATAGTGAGTTTTAAGAATGGACAAAAAGGAATCCCAAAAACGGATTCCTTTTACAATCGGATACTGTTTGCAGCTATAGGCTATAAAGAACAAGTGAATCATAATCAGAGCTGTTTTGTCAGTGGGCATTTTAAGGTTATGGCTCTGGCACTCTCCTTTTGAGAAAATGAAGAATACTTTTAGAAACGAGTCGCACACTAAAGAAAAGGAGAGTGTGAAGATGAATAAAGATATGGATTCTTTACCAGAGTCAAAAAAGGTATTTGCCGATTTGCCAGCTAAGGAAAAGCCGGATATGGTGGACTCGGATAATATTAGTCTTTTTGATTTGCATGAGGATATGCAAACCGTTGATTCGATTCCGGTTGAAGAGTTAAACAAACGAGTAAAAGCGGAGGATGACGAACTGCTTGCAGAAGTATTCAGAAAAGAATCCCCGGATGAAAAGAGACATAATTAATCTATCGCCAAATATAATAATAGTGCTATTCAAGTAAATAAAACTTGGATAGCACTTTTTATTTTTAAGAGAGGTTCTATGGTTGTAAATTTTGGATTAATTGTAGTTTGAATAAAAGGCAGCTGCAAGTGAATGAATAATTTTAAAAGATGGAAAATATATAAATATATCTAATTAATTCAAAAATATTCTATTAAAAGTTAATTATTTCTAAAAAGTTTTATTGATAATTTATAGTGTGATTGATAAAATTTAGTTATATTTTCAGAAAATTCTAAGTTCTGGGATGGGGGATTTTATGTCGAAGGATATTTTTACGGAAGAGCACGAAATGTTTCGAGCAGCTTTACGAAAAATGCTTGAAAAAGATGCTTATCCTTTTTTTGAAGAATGGGAACTACATAGGGAAGTGCCCAGGGGCTTTTGGAGGAAGTTAGGGGAAAACGGTTTTCTATGTCCAATGGTAAGTGAAGCCTATGGGGGATTAGGGCTGGATTTTGGGTATTCTATGATTCTAGGGGAAGAATTGGAACGAGTTGGTGCGGGACCAGCAAGCGGAATCGTGTTGCACTCTGACATTGTTGTTCCTTATATCGAACAGTATGGGACAGAAGAACAAAAAACAAAATGGCTGCCTAAAAGTGTGAGTGGCGAGTATATTTCGGCAATTGCAATGACAGAGCCTGGAGCTGGTTCAGATTTAGCGGGAATTCGAACAACGGCTCGTAAAGAAGGCGATCATTATATTTTAAATGGAGAAAAAACCTTTATTACAAACGGAATCAATGCTGATTATGTGGTGGTGGTTTGTAAGACAGATACAACTGCAGTTCCTGCCCATAGAGGAATCAGTTTACTCGTTGTTGAGACGGGTACTCCTGGCTTTAAAAGAGGAAAGAAGCTAAATAAAATTGGAATGCATTCCTCGGACACAGGGGAACTCATCTTTGAAGACGTGAAAGTGCCTGTTGCCAATCTCCTTGGTGAAGAGGGCAAAGGGTTCTATTACTTAATGGATAAATTGCAGCAGGAACGTTTATTGGTGGCGATCGAGGTTCAAATAGAAGCAGAAGAAATGTTCCGTATTACAAAAGAGTATGTCAAAACAAGAAAAGCCTTTAATCAAACGATTGCTGATTTCCAGAATACGCAATTCAAACTCGCGGAGATGGCAACGGAAATTGATATAGGCCGTAATTATATCAATAATCTGGTAGCAAAACATATTGCCGGTGAAAAGATCGTTAAAGAAGTATCCATGGCAAAGTGGTGGATCAGTGAAATGGCAAAACGCGTAGCAGCAGATTGCCTTCAGCTCCATGGGGGATATGGCTACATGGAAGAATACGAGATTGCCAGACGCTTCAGAGATATACCGGTAGCTGCGATCTACGCGGGAACAACCGAAATTATGAAGGGGATTATTGCAAAAGAGATTTTAAAGTAAAACGGTTTTAAGTTAGTTAAGTGCTGGTTTTAGGGGATTTGGGTAGTTTACTTAAATGATAAGGGGGATGTGTATGTCAATATTAAATGTTTTGAAACAGCATGCGAGCAATACACCAAACGCACCAGCAATCGTTTTTGAGGGGAATGAATGGTCATATAGCGAGCTTTATAAAAATGCGCAAAAAATTGCAGGGTATTTACAGCAGCAAGGGTATCAAAAAGGGGATATAGTTGCGCAATTTATGCTGAACTCAGACTCATTTATGGCAGTGTACTATGGTGTACAGCTAGCAGGACTAACAATCATGCCGGTAAACACAAAACTTGCACCTCCTGAGGTGGAATTTATATTTGGCCATTCAGAAGCAAAGCTATTAATCTTTGATGAAAAAATAGAACAAACAATTGCTAATTCAACCCACAGCTTCAAAGAAAAAATTAATTCAGAGAAAATCAGTGAAATCTTAAATACAGATGACGCCGGATTTACAGAAGTTGCAATGGGTGCTGATGATACAGCCGTTGTTATGTATACATCAGGAACAACGGGAAAGCCAAAAGGGGTACAGTTGTCTCATCGAAACGTTTATGAAACAGCTGAAATCTGGTCTGAATCGATGAAAATGACAAGTAAGGATCGCATGTATGTTTGTACACCACTTTTCCATTGTGCAGGTAGTCATGTATTTGCAGTACCAACTATGTATCGCGGTGGAGCGGTTATTATCGAAGAAGCCTTTTCTCCTGATCGGACATTAAAAAATCTAGTCGATACGAAGGCGACTATTTTCTTTGGCGTGCCTGCGATGTACACGATTCTATTAAATAAACCGGAGCTGAAAAATTATAATTTTGAAAATCTGCGAATGTTTGTTTATGGGGCAGCACCAATGCCATATGAATTAGTCAAGCGTTTAAAAGATACTTTCCCAAAAGTGAAAGTTCAAAATTGCTATGGACAAACAGAGAATTCGCCAGCTGCTTCATCATTAACAGATCAGGATGCTTTAACGAAGATAGGGTCTGTAGGAAGACCGTTGCCGCGTACGGAAATCAAATTAGTAGATGCTCTGGGTGAAGAAGTGCCGCTAGGAGAAGTAGGAGAAATTTGTGTAAAAGGTCCTCAAGTCATGAAAGGGTATCTGCGAAATCCTGAGGAAACTTCAAGGACTATCCAAAACGGCTGGCTGCATTCAGGAGACTTAGGTCGTTTTGATGAAGAAGGATTTTTATATATCGTTGACCGCAAGAAGGATATGATTATTCGCGGCGGCGAAAATATCTATCCAATAGAAGTTGAAGAAGTGTTGTATCAAATACCGCAAGTGCTTGAGGCTGCAGTTGTTGGGGTACCACACGAGGTATACGGAGAAGTGCCGAAAGCCTTTGTTGTAGTAAAAGCCGAACAATCACTGACAGCCGATGAAGTATTGGCTTACTGTGCAACGCAATTAGCGAAATACAAAATCCCGATGGAAGTGGAGTTTTTGGAGGAATTGCCACGAAATGCGTCCGGTAAAGTGTTAAAACATACATTAAGACCTAGAGCAAGCGAAACTACACAAAGCTGATAGTAAGGGGAATTAAAATGGGAAATGTATATATAGTTGAAGGAGCTCGTACTGCCTTTACTGCGTTTGGAGGGTCATTTGCAGCTGTGGATGCAGTAGAACTTGGCACCCAGACGGCAATTGAAGCATTAAAAAG
The DNA here is from genome assembly GCA_030027265.1 of Lysinibacillus fusiformis. Classification (GTDB taxonomy): domain Bacteria; phylum Bacillota; class Bacilli; order Bacillales_A; family Planococcaceae; genus Ureibacillus; species Ureibacillus fusiformis_A. The sequence continues at coordinate 129,491 of JASENG010000008.1, forward strand.
AGCAAACGTTCAACCTGAACAAGTAGATCATGTCGTATATGGCGGTGTTATTGCGAGTAATGTAAATTCAGCCTATTTAGCACGCCATATTGGCTTGAAGGCTGGTGTTCCAAAGGAGGTTCCTGCTTTAACATTAAATCGATTATGCGGTTCCGGCATGCAATCGATCGTTACAGCAGCTCAAAATATATTGTTAGGTGAAGCGGATATTGTATTGGCTGGTGGAGCAGAAAACATGTCCCAATCTCCATACTCTAATTTTGAGCAAAGATTTAATGGAGCGAAAATGGGGAATCTCCAATTCATTGACATGCTGCAGGCTACTTTAACCGATCAATATACGGGTACTGGTATGGGAATGACAGCAGAAAAATTAGCTGAAATCTATGATATTTCGCGTGATGAACAGGATGCATTTGCAGTTCAATCTCATTTGCGTGCTGCACAAGCAAGGGAAGCGGGCCGCTTTAAAGAAGAAATTATCCCTGTGGCGGTAAAAACGCGTAAAGGAGAAATTTCTATTGAAGTGGATGAGCATATAAAGGAAACATCGACTGTTGAAGGCTTATCCAAACTGCGGCCGGCATTTAAAAAAGAGGGATCGGTTACTGCCGGAAACGCTTCAGGCATTAATGATGGAGCTGCTTCAGTAATCGTTGCAAGTGAAAAAGCGGTACAAGAAAATAATTTACGTCCTATCGCAAGAATTGTTTCGTGGGGCGTAGCGGGGGTAGATCCTGCCATCATGGGGATTGGTCCGGTACCTGCCATCAAACAAGCACTGGAGAGGGCAAACTTAAACCTAGATGATATGGATTTAGTGGAGGTAAATGAAGCCTTTGCAGCACAGTATTTAGCAGTGGAAAAAGAGCTCGGATTAAATCGTGAAATCACGAACGTAAACGGCGGCGCCATTGCATTAGGTCATCCTGTCGGTGCAAGCGGGACGCGTATTGTATTAGCAAGCAGCTACGAATTAAAACGTCGTGGCGGAAAGTATGCAGTCGCAAGCCTTTGTATCGGTGGCGGGCAAGGCATTGCCCTGATACTCGAATCAATTTAAGAAAATGTTGATTAGACTTAGAAGTTTCCGCTTGGAACTTTTAGGTCTTTTTTTCGTATAAATTTATATCAATTAGATAAGAAACAATCTCAAATTGGGTAGAATGTAGAGGATTATTAAAAATGTCTCTTGAGGAAAAATTATCCTACTTATAAAAGCTTTGGCCTACTATGTTAACTTGCGCTATATGCTACATTTTTTTCATTTTTTACAAGAACATTAAGAACTGATTTTTAGTAACTGTTGCATATTAACATATTAGCAAAATGTGTTAAACTATCATTTAGACTGATGAAATTTAACCTAGTTTTTACATTTAATTTAGAATGTACGAATAGAATTTTGTGCATTGAATCAACTAAAAATACAATAACTAAAGTGAGCTGAAAAGAGAATGGAACAACCATTTTTACCGATATTATTAGGTTCAGATATGAACGCGTACGGCATGGCACGTGCATTTTACGAAGCATACGGCATAAAGCCGCTTATTTTAGGGCGTTCGCATTTAACGGCAACTCAAGATAGCCGCATTTTAAATTTCAAAGAAATTAAAAATTTAAACCAGCAGGAAGTTTTTGTTCCGGCTCTTGAAAAAATTGCAGAGCAATATTCAAACAAAAAATTGCTGCTATTAGCCTGTGGCGACGACTATGCGAAGCTAATTATTAAAAATAAAGCGGAGCTTGAGAAACACTTCACAGTACCGTATATTGATGAATCTCTAATGGATCAGATTCTTTTAAAAGAAAACTTCTATAAAATGTGCGAGAAGTATGATTTTAAATATCCTGGTACAACAACAGTAACAGCAGAAAACTATCAAGAATTCACGCCGCCATTCGAGTATCCGATTATTTTGAAAGCTTCTAACTCTGTTGCTTATTGGGCTTGTAGTTTCCCTGGCAAAAAGAAAGTATTTGTTGCCCATGATGAAGCTGAAAAAACGGCTATCCTAAAAGCAATCTATGCATCAAGCTATCAAGATACAATGATCGTTCAGGAGTTTATCCCTGGTGATGATTCTTATATGCGTGTTCTGAATGCCTATGTGGGTAAAGACGGCAAAGTAAAATTAATGTGTCTAGGTAACCCGATCTTAGAAGAGCATTCACCGGATGGTATCGGCAGCTATGCGGCAATTATCACAACATATGATGAAAAGCTGATGGATAAAGTGCGTCATTTCTTAGAGGATATTGGCTACACAGGTTTTGCCAACTTTGATATGAAATACGATACACGCGATGGAGAATATAAACTATTTGAAATCAATCTTCGCAATGGACGTTCAAGTTATTTCGTTACAGCTGCTGGCTACAACTTGATGAAATATGTTGCAGATGATCGCATGCTGAACCTTAAACAAGAGCTGACATATGCGAAAAACAAGCATTTATGGATGATCATTCCAAAAGGTGTATTATTCAAATATGCTTCCAATGAGAAAATGAAAATCGAGGCCAAAAGCTTGATTCGCCAAGGGAAATGGACAAACTCTTTATTCTATAAAGAGGACATGAATTTAAAACGTTGGGTTAAAATAACTCTAAATAATTTAAACTACTATCGTAAGTATAAAAAATATTTTAATAAAAAAGGTTTGGAAGAATGAGAAAAACATTAGGTATTATCGGTGGTGTCGGTCCGTTAGCAACGATGTTTATCGGCGAGATGATTGTCCGCCGAACGAGTGCCACTAAAGATCAGGAGCATGTTCATACAATCATAGACAACGATACTTCAATTCCAGATCGTACGGAATATATTCTAGACCAAACAAAGGAAAACCCAGTTCCATACTTAGTCAATGATGCAGTGAAATTGGCGAATGCCGGAGCAGATTTAATCTGTATTCCTTGCAATACAGCACATACTTTCTATAAGGAACTGCAAGCAGCTTCACCAGTCCCAGTACTTCATATGATTCGAGAAACTGCGAAGCGCGCCGCTTCCACGGGGGCAAAGCGAGTGGGAATATTAGCAACGGATGGAACTTTGACATCTGGTGTTTACCAGCAAGCATTAATCGAGCAAGATGTAGAACCGGTCCTGCCAGATGCTATAATTCAGCATCAAGTGATGTCTGTCATATATGATTATGTAAAGGCTGGAAAAGAAGTTTCTGAGCATCAATGGAAGGTAATTGAAGAGGCTATGCTTCAACTAAACTGTGACAAAATCATCTTGGGCTGTACAGAGCTTTCTATTGTAAATAAAGAAATAAAACTAAGCGATCGCTATATCGATTCTCTCATAGTATTAGCGGAAAGTGCTATTGTGGCTTGCGGATATGAATTGGTACAACCTTGTACTCCATTAAAATTGGACGTATAAAATAGCAGTGTTTGAATGAAAAAGAGCATTTACCTAAAGGTAGATGCTCTTTTTTTAATTGGTAAAATAGTCTTCCATGGATTTGATAATTAGGTAGGTAAGAGTTATTTACCTTTTATGGGAAATAGTAGATAATTGTTTTTGAAAATTATGTAAAAAGTAGAATAATAGTAAGCGGAAATACTATTTTGTAAGATAATCTTTTTCAAGATCGTCTTTAATGGAAGTTGAAAATTAGCATAAATTTTTTACTGATATAGAGATGCTATTGAAATTTTAATGGAATAAAGGTTTAAATATCTAATGAAAGTAGGCCAATAATTATGAAGAAACTATTAAAGAAAGTGGGCGTTCTGGTATTGGGGATGTCCATACTAAGCTTAATAGGGTGCAGCGATGTAAATGAAAAAACAGCGAAAATTATTGAGGGAAAGTTATCCGAAAAATACAATGAATCCTTTGAAGTGCAATATTTAGGGGAACGGTGGGGCACTAAAAGTAATGATACGGTAAAGACGTATGTGAAAGCATTAGATTCCGACATTATGTTTATTGCGGAAATGGATACATCAGAAAACATCGTTGAAAATTACCCAGAGATGCTGTTAATGAATAAATTTGCTTCCGTTTTTAATGAAGCGATTGTCGAACAAGGATTAGAAGCTTCATCGTGGATTAGAAGTCATACAAAAAAATCTGTTAAAATTACGAAAGATTTGACGATTGAAGACTATCTTGAAAAATCGAATTCAGAGTATATTCATGTAGAAATCGTCATGAAAAATGATGACAGTATTACAGCGGAGAAATTAAAAATGATTGTTCAGCAATCCTATGAACAGTTTAATGGCCCTTCTATTTCCGCAACGTATTGGCTATTCAATGATGATGAATATAAAAAGGTGAACGAAACTTTAGAGAAAGCAGCAAATATAGCTCCCTCTGATTTAGAAAGTTATCAATATGATAGTAAAGTTTTTGTTGAGTTAACGGAAAATGGCTTCGTTGAATCCGATGAAGAGATTAATAACAGGCTGGGTGGAGGGACTAATTAATATCTATATCTATAAAGCGATTTCCACGAACAGCTAGCCTCAAAAATTGAATGGGGGTAGCTGTTTTTTATAATCGCTATATTTAGTTTTGTGAATTTTTGCCGGTTTATTTTGTCACTCATACAGTACTGGCAAAGAAATAATTTAAACAGATAAAGGTTGTTGAATTGTCGAGTATTTCTGCAATAATATGGTACACTAAACGCAAGTAACTAAAGGTAGGTAAACTAATCATGTCCGTAATCAATTTATTAAACGAAACATTACAAAACAAATGGAAATATGAAACAACAATGAAGGTCCAGGATGAAATGATTCCAGCAATGCTCGAAGGAAAAGACGTTGTGGCCGAATCTCCAACTGGTTCAGGTAAAACATTGGCATATGTACTTCCCATCTTAAATAAAGTAGATGGCAGCAAAAAACAAACACAAGCCCTAATTGTAGCTCCTTCACAAGAATTAGCCATGCAAATAGTTGAGGTTATTCGTGAATGGACTGCTGGTACTGATATTACAGTGCAGCAACTAATTGGCGGTGCAAACTCTGCTCGACAAATTGAAAAATTGAAGAAAAAACCAACAATCGTTGTTGGAACACCAGGTCGTTTAAACGAACTGGCAAGAGCAAATAAATTGAAGCTAAAGGAAATTCAAATCGTAGTTCTCGATGAATGCGACCAATTATTAAGCCGTGAATATCGCGTAACGGTTAAATCCTTTATTGAAGGTGCTGCTTACGGAAGACAAGTAGTAGTGGTATCTGCAACGATTACTGAAGAAATTAAACTTGTCGCAAACCGATTGATGTTTGAACCAGTGCATATCGAGATTAAACCTGAAGACATGGTCCAGGTTGGGAAGGTCGTACATTCCTTCATTAAAGTGGATGAGCGGGATAAAACGGAAATGCTTCGTCGTCTTGCCAATATCGAGGGCCTTAGCGGATTAGCGTTCGTCAATAATATCGACCAAGTACTGATGAAAGAAACGAAATTAAAATACCGCGATGCTAAAGTCGTAACATTGCATTCAGATATGAAAAAAGAAGAGCGAAAAAAAGCATTGGACGCATTCAGAAAAGGGGAAGCGCGCATTTTAATCGCCACAGATATCGCTGCCCGCGGCCTGGATATTGAAGGGTTGACGCATGTCATTCATGTGGATGTCCCACGTACCATTGAACAATATACACACCGATCAGGCCGTACTGGACGTGCTGGAGCTGATGGGGAAGTACTTACTTTACTATCATTCAAGGATGAAAAAGATTATAAAAAGCTAACACGTGAAATGAAAGTCAAAGCGGTTCAAAAAGTATGGCATCAAGGAAGTATTGTAGAGGGTAATTCAAAATCGGTGACACAAAAGCGAGGGAAATAGGATGACTTTTGAAGAGAAATTAGAGCAGTTTGCTGAATTAGCAGTAAAGATTGGCGTTAACATTCAAAAAGGGCAGTATTTATTAATCAATACTTCTACAGATACACTTGAGTTTACGCGCATCGTTGTGAAGAAAGCCTATGAAGCAGGCGCAGGGCGAGTTCAAGTGAATCTGACCGACCCTGAGATAACACGTTCTTTTTATGAATTAGGTGCAGAAGAGGAGTTCAGTAAGTTTCCAAAGTGGACGGTTGCCCAAAGACACGAACTAATTGAACGAAAAGGGGCACTATTATGGATTGATGCAGAGGATCCGGATCTTTTAGCAGGAATCCCCTCTTCTCGTATTTCTGCTCAAGAAAAAGCTTCTGGTACGGCGCTGGTTCGATACCGTAAAGCGATTATGAACGATGAAATTGCATGGTCGATCATTGCAGTTCCATCAAAAAAATGGGCAGCCAAGGTATTCCCTGATTTAGATGAGTCCGAACAAATGCAAGCATTATGGGAAGCAATTTTCAAAACAGTCCGCATAGGTGAAGGGGATGCTGTTGAGAATTGGCGGAAGCATATTGATACATTACAAGATCGCGCAGAACAGCTTAACAATATGAAAATAGCAAAATTACATTACAAAGCACCAGGAACAGACTTAACAATTGAACTGCCTGAGAAACATTTATGGATTTCCGGAAGCAGCAAAACACCGGAAGGCTCAACATTCATTGCCAATATGCCTACAGAAGAAGTCTTTACTTTACCTGCTAAATACGGGGTAAATGGTGTAGTGAGCAGTACTAAACCGTTAGCATATCAAGGCAATATTATCGATCAATTCTCTTTGAAGTTCGAAAAAGGGAAGATTGTTGAAGCCCGTGCAGAGGTAGGAAATGATTTGCTGCAGGAATTAATTACGCAAGACGAAGGGTCATCCTTCTTAGGAGAGGTTGCCTTAGTTCCACACAAGTCGCCAATTTCCGAATCCGGCATTTTATATTACAATACGCTATTTGATGAAAATGCCTCCAACCATTTAGCAATCGGTGAAGCATATCCGACATGCTATGAAGGTGGTCAACAATTAGAGGAAGGCCAATTAGAATCGCTGGGCATCAACGTTTCCATCACTCATGTCGATTTCATGATTGGAAGCGCGGAAATGGACATTGATGGAATCTTGCCAGACGGGACAAAACAACCAATCTTCCGAAAAGGGAATTGGGCGTTTTAGTTGATGTACTTGGTGCATTATTTCAATGTAAATTACTTCTGCAAAAGATTTATTAACTAAATCAGCCACGTTCTTCTGAATACTCGGAAGGACGTGGCTGTTTTAGTTTTGTTAAGGAAATTATAAAATTTCGCTTTGGGGATAACTTAAAAAAATAAGTTTGACATCTAGCTCCAGCACCCTAGCCCCTCGAGGTCGCTTCGGTACCTTCCCACGTGTGGCAAGCACACTTGTCAGGGCTAATCAGGGCGCTTGCGCTTTTGTTCTTATTAATCGACAGCCATAGAGAAAATAATAACCCAAATTGACAAATTATACATATAGTGTAAAATTACACTATAAGAGGAGCTGGATACTGTGGATAAAGAGAGTTTTTCTAAATTAATCTCTAATAAAATGAAACTTGTACGAACTGAACAAGATTACTCACAAGATAAAATGGCGGAAGTTTTAGGCATTTCTAAAAAAACGCTTATACAAATCGAAAAAGGCAGAACTATTGCAAACTGGACATCTGTTGTAGCCTTTTGTGCATTATTTAATCAGAGTGAAATCTTAATCTCTGCAATAGGTGACAACCCAGTAGCCTTTGTCCAGCTTATTGCAAACAATGTTGAAGGAACATCAAATGAAAAAACGATGGGTGGCAGAATCTGGTGGAAGGAAGTTGGAAATAAGGGGAATTTCCGCCTGCAACAAAATCTGATCAGTAATCATTTTAGAATTTTAGATGAAGACAATTTTCGATGGTTCAGCTCATTTGATGAAGATGAAGCAAGAAGAAGATTGAATGAGTTAGGGGCATAATCCATGATTTAAAGGGGAGTGTGTTATGACTAATAGCAAGAAGTTTCTTTTAATTGCCTTGATAGGGACATATCTATTAGCTTTTGTGATGAATGTCATGCCTGCAATAAAGCATCCGGATCTAAATGTGAGCATAAGCGATTTAATTACAAGTGTATTATTTGGCTTCTTGTTACTCATGTATTCTAAAACAGGAAGCAAGAAGTTAAGGATAGTTTCAATTGTAGGTATTTTTTCGGGTGTCGTTATTTGTATAATCTATCATTTTGAAAGTGTAATGAGTGTTAATCCATTTTTGAATGCAATCGCTTCTTTACAGTATCCTCTATATGCTATTTTTACGATTCCATTTTTCGGAGGGAATCTATTTTTTGATATTAACTATGGAACTTACTCATTATTTCTTTCCCTTTTTTATGGAGTTGTTCTTGGACTCTCAATCTACTTTAAAAAAAGAGATTTTAATGGTCAAATCAGGTAATTTTGAGCATCAACCCAAAAATTACATCTCAAAAAAGACTGATTTTTACGAATGTTTGTTCGTAGAAATCGGTCTTTTTTGATCGAAAGATGTTATAATGGAAAAAACATTTCAAATGGAGGACGAGTGAATGAAACTATTTCATACTGCAGATTGGCATTTAGGGAAACTTGTACAAGGTGTTTATATGACAGACGACCAACGCTATGTTTTGGAGCAATTTTTGCAAGCCATTGATGAAGAACAACCAGATGCCGTGATTATTGCTGGGGATCTTTATGACCGTGCACTTCCTCCAGTCGAAGCTGTTGATTTATTGGACGAGATATTGGCTGAAATTGTGTTAAAACGAAAAGTACCCGTATTAAGCATCGCAGGGAACCATGATAGCCCGACACGACTTCGTTTTGGCAGCAAATTGATGAGAGAGACTGGATTGCATATATCTGGAGAGCTATCAGCGAAGCTAGAGCCTATTATTCTAAATGATGAATTTGGAGAAATTCATTTTTATTTAGTTCCTTTTGCTGAGCCGTCTACAGTAAAAAGTTTATTTGAAGACGATTCGATAAGTACACATGATGATGCAATGAAAAAGATCGTAGAAAAGATTGAAGAAAAAATGGACAAGTCAAAACGACATGTCTTTATTGGACATGCTTTTGTAACGCCATATGGTGAAAAACTGGATAATACAAGTGATTCTGAACGTCCGCTGGCAATCGGAGGATCCGAATGTGTGAGTGCACAATACTTTAATTCATTCCATTACACAGCTCTTGGGCATTTGCATAAGGCACACTATGTATTAAACGAAACCATCCGATATTCAGGGTCACCATTAAAATATTCGTCTTCGGAGGCGAAGCATGAGAAGGGCTATTTAGTTGTGGAGCTAGACCAACATGGACAAGCCTCCGTTGAAAAACGCAAATTTATTCCGAGACGGGATATGAGAATAGTAGAAGGATCTATTCAAGACCTATTAAAAACGCCTGTAAATGAGGATTATGTTTTTGTACGGTTAACTGACTTAACTCCAGTGGTAGGGGCAATGGAGCAAATTCGAACAGTCTATCCAAATGCCATGCATGTTGAACGCAAAGCTCTTTCACGGGAAACATTTGAAGGGGAAGAAGAATTTGTACGAAGAGAGCAGATGGACGACTTAAGTTTGTTTAAGGCATTCCACAAAGAAATATTGGGGCAGGAGCCAAATGAAATAGCTGAGAAATTGTTTGAAGAGGTATTACAGGAATTGCTCGCAGAAGAACGTGAAACGAAAGAGGTGGTAGTGAAATGAAGCCGATTAAACTGACGATGACGGCTTTTGGGCCATATAAAAATGCAGAAGTAATTGATTTCAATGAATTAAAAGGCAACCGGTTATTTGTGATTTCGGGTTCAACTGGAGCAGGAAAGACGACAATTTTTGATGGCATCTGCTTTGCTTTATATGGCTTTGGAAGTGGGCAAGACCGTAAAGAAACCAAATCGCTAAGAAGTGATTTTGCCGAAGATTCAGTTCATACTGCTGTTGAATTAGTCTTTGAAATTCACGGAAAAACCTATCGTGTGCTGCGCCAGCTTCCTCATGTGAAGGAAGGGAATAAAAACGCTACGGGTGATAAATACGAGCTGTTTGAGATGCAAAATGATGGACAAGAAGTTGCGATAGTTGAACGCCAAAGAATTAAGGATATTAACCAAAAGATTGAAGATCTAATCGGACTATCCTATGACCAATTCAATCAAATTGTGATGCTTCCGCAAGGGGAATTTCGCAAACTCTTAACCTCTCAATCTGATAATAAAGAAGAAATCTTGCGTAAAATTTTTAAAACGAACCGCTACGGAGAAATGGCTCAAAAGCTTGAGGAAAAAAAACGAAAAGCAGAGATGGAGTTAAATCAGGCTCGGGCTTTAAAGGATAGTTTAATTGATCAGGTCAAAGGAGCTCTGCCAGAACGTGATTCCCTGCTGTTTGCAGTGTTAGAGCAAAATTCGAATATCTATCAGATTCAAGATGCATTGGATGAAGAAATTCAATTTTATCAACAAAAAATAAGAGAAGACCAAAAATTTTACGATGAAGCTGTAATAAAACATAATGAGCAATACAATCGATATATGTATGACAAGGCGGTAAATGAGCGAATCGAAGCTTATGAAAAAAGAAAACAAAAGCTTCAAGAATTAGAACAGCAAAAGCCGATTTATGAGCGGATGCAAAAAGAGTATGAGGCTGCCATTCAAGCAAATAAAATCCAGCCGATAAATCAGCAATGCCATGCTTTAAACAAAGCTAAGGCGGAAAAGCAGCACCATTTAAAGAATATAAAACAAAAATTAGAACAGGCGAAAAAAGATTTAGCTGATGCTAATTTAGCATACGAAGCAGAGCGTGCCAAAGAGCAGGAGCGAGATCAGGCATCTCAACAATTAAATGATCTTCAAAAATTAATGCCTCGTTATGAACAAATTGAAGCGCTAAGCAAAACGGTTCAATCATTGCAGGCAGCCGAACACAATGCGCGTACTGCTTTAGAAAACCTCGAACAGGAGCTGAATGGAGAAAAAGCTAAAGTTACTCAACTTAGCCAAGTAATCGAACAGCTGGAAGAAAAAACGGATAACTTTAAAGAGCTGCTAGAGCAGCAAGGGGTATTAAGAGAAATTGTGAACTGCTTTTCTAATTACAATCAGTTAAAAAATGAATTGCAGCTCTTACAAACACAGTCCAATAATGTAGAAAAAGAATACAGTGCGGCAAAAGTAATCTATGAGCTGGAAGAAGGAAAATGGCTAACAAATCAGGCATCCCGTCTTGCAGCGAGTCTAGTTCCAGGCTCACCATGTCCAGTATGCGGAAGTACAGAGCATCAGCAAATTAGTAATCAACATACTGAAATTGTGGATGAGGCGACAATAAAGAAATTAAAAGCAAATCTTGCAGAAGCGGAGCAAAAGAAATATCGTTTGGAAGCCAATGTGGGTGCACTTGAAGCTCGGGTAAAGCAGTGCGAACAAGAGCTTGAAAGGCTTCATGCACCACTTACGCAGGAACAACAATATGTTCAACAATTTAAAGAACTGAATTTAACGATTGAGCAATTGAAAAATGAGGATGCAAAACTTGTAAGCTATAAAAAGAATTTGAAACAATTAAAAACGGTGCTTGAACAATTAGAAGAAAACCAAAAACAGCTAGAAGAGAAGCACCATCAAACGAAAGAGCTGCTGTTAAAAGAAAGTACGGTTTTGGCAGAGCAGCAAAAGGAAATTCCAAGTGAATTACAAAATATTTCGCTATTGCACAAGGCCATTGCACAAGCAGAAAAGCACAAGCTTATTTTATTTGCCCGCTGGGAACAGGTGCAAAAAAAAGCACATGAAGTTGAGAAGTTAGTTGCAACAACAGAAGAAGCAGTAAATCAAACATCGAAACAAATTGAACAGGCTGAAGAAAATCTCGAGCAAGCAAAAGAAGAATTGAAACATTCTATGGCTGCTGCTGGATTTGAAAACTATAAGCATTTTGAGTCTTCATTACGCGATGATTTCCGAATTAATCAGCTGCAAAATCAATATATGGAGTTTTCCAAAGAGCTTCATGCTGTGTCTACTCACATCGAGCAAGAAAGCGGAGAATTGGAAGGCAAAGATAAAGTAGATTTGACATTCGTTGAAGATACTTTGAATGCATTGAAACTTGAATTTGAAAGTGCGCTTCAAACGTTGAACCGTTCGAGAGAATGCGAACGTCAAGCAATTAATTTCTCGGAGAAGCTGGATCATGCAGCAGATCAAATATTCAAGCTTGAAGAGGAGTCGAGCCAGATTATTGATTTGCATAATTTATTGCGCGGTCAAAATAGTAAAAAAATCTCCTTTGAACGCTATGTACAAATGGGGTATCTAGAGCAAATTACGGAAGCGGCCAATATTCGATTGAAAAGTCTATCAAATGGCCAGTACTATTTACAATGTTCTGACAGACAAGAATCCCACGGTCGTCAAAGTGGTCTAAGCTTGGATGTCTATGATACGTATACGGGACAGTCACGAGATGTTAAATCCTTATCAGGAGGAGAGAAATTCAACGCATCCCTATGTTTGGCACTAGGAATGGCGGATGTCATCCAAAGTTTCCAAGGAAATGTAAAAATCGATACGATGTTTATCGATGAAGGCTTCGGCTCTTTAGATGAGGAATCATTGATGAAAGCCATCGACACTTTAATCGACCTTCAGAAATCGGGAAGAATGATTGGAGTTATCTCCCATGTATCCGAGCTGAAAGCAGCTATGCCCGCTATTTTACAAGTAGAGAAATTAAAAGAAGGCTATAGTAAAACATCCATAGTCCTCAAGTAAAAAAACGGCGGAGACCTTTAGTAGTCTCTGCCGTTTAATTTATAGCCTGTTCTTGATGATTTTTTCTTATCCATTGCTTTCTTTACGATCGGATATACAATTGGTGCTACCTTCATGATTGTTTTAATAGTCTTTCCCAGTTTCATAAATAATGCACTCCTTCGCTTTAAGAATTCTATACCCGTTTAAATAATATTAGAAACCTACTCGGAATACTCGATAAGCCTGTACAAGGTTCCAGATTATAATCACTAAAGTAATGACAAAGTAGACGCCCATTAAAATAAACATCAGCATAACGAAGCCGTTCATATTTTCATAATTTATCGAGAACATCCCTATAAATCCTAAAATTGCCATCAGAATCGAGAGAGCGGCGGGAATTGAATGGGATATAAATGCCCTTTTCGCATGATGCTTTACCTCTTTATCTTTAATGACGAAATAAACAATTATAGGCAATATGAAGGGAGCGAACAATAAACTTACATAACAAAGAGCAGATAATATTTTATTATTATCCATGTATTCACCTCAATTACACATTACTATATATGGAAGTCATTGACAATAAAAGGGGATGCTATTCATATTCTAGTTGAAAAAAGCATATAGTTTGATACAATTAATAATGTTCTAACGATAAAACTAAATGTATTTACCACAAGGGGAGCTGATGAAGTCAGCTGAGATTGTGCACTTATTGCACTAACTCTATGAACCTGTAAGTTAGTACTTGCGTAGGGATGTGGATAGAAACCGACTCCAATTGGCGTTTAGGCTCTGTCCTGGCGTCATTTTTATTTTGGAGAAATATGTCTTTTGTCATTTTAAGGTATTTGACTAAATGATTTCTATCCTTCTCTTAGGTTCCAATTGGATAAAAAGAGAGGAGATTAGTTATGAACAGTAAAAAACTATTAATGCTCGTTGAGATTGCAATTTTTGCAGGTATCGGCCTGGTGCTGGACAAATTTTCTTTTTCGCTTTGGGCTCAAGGCGGATCAATTAGCTTTGTAATGCTGCCTATCCTTATCATTGCCGTTCGTTGGGGAATTCTTTCGGGGGTTGCAACCGGATTATTAATCGGTATATTGCAAATCTTGTTTGGAGGATATGTTTTACATTTGGTGCAAGGATTCCTTGACTATGTAGTTGCATTTTCGGTAGTCGGACTGGCTGGTGTATTCCGTAAACAAATTCTTCAAGCAGCCATTGAAATGAATAAAAAACGCATGGCCCTTTATATTACATTAGGAATTGTATTGGGGGGATTATTGCGTTATGCAGCACATGCAATAGCTGGAGCGGTGTTCTTTAGTGAATATGCAGGAGACCAGAATGTGTGGCTTTACACAATCATTTACAATGGTTCCTATATGATTCCTGCCATCATCTTAACGGCAATTGTCGGCTCCTTCATCTTTACGGCAGCACCAAGACTTTTAAAATCAAACTAAAATACAATACCAAGGCGGCCAAGTAATTTTTGGCCGTCTTTTTAACTTTAGCAGCCAAGAAATTAATTGCGTAAAAAATGATGCATTCTATGAATAATCAGCAAATAATTAAACTGATTATCAATTCCCAGGAGTACTTGCCCAATAATTTGCTCTGATTGTGGTATATTATATAGAGATATGTAAATAGGAAGAAGGAACATTTAAGATGATAGTACAAACAAATGAAGAGTTAGAAGCGTTAAAAAAAATTGGGCGTATCTGTGCTGAAATTCGTGAAGCGATGAAAGCTGCAACAAAACCAGGAATCACAACGAAAGAATTAGACGAAATCGGTGGACGCATGTTTGAAGAAGCAGGCGCTATCTCCGGACCAAAGGGCGAGTATGATTTCCCAGGCTACACTTGTATTAGTGTAAATCACGAAGTAGCCCATGGGATTCCAGGATCTCGAGTAATCAACGAAGGCGATATCGTGAATATCGATGTTTCGGGTTCTTTAGATGGATATTTTGCGGATACAGGAATTTCTTTTGTAGTAGGAGAAGGATATCCTGAAAAAGAAAAACTATGTACTGTAGCAAAATCTGCATTTGACCGTGCCATGACGAAGGTAAAAGCGGGCTCAAAGCTGAACCAAATTGGGAAAGCGGTAGAGCGTGAAGCAAGAGACAAAGGACTAACGGTTATTATGAACTTAACTGGCCATGGGATAGGTCGTGCATTACATGAGAAGCCGGACCATGTTTTAAACTATTTCGATGCTTGGGATACTACTATTTTGAAAGACGGTATGGTTTTAGCGGTAGAGCCGTTTATATCGGAAAAAGCGGAGCATATCGTTGAAGCTGGCGATGGTTGGACATTTATCACGCCGGATAAATCCCTTGTTGCACAAATTGAGCATACAATTGTGGTAACAAAAGATAAACCAATTATTATTACACAAATTGAAGACTAAAAAAGAATCCTGGCACTTGAAATTATTTCAAGTGTACAGGATTCTTTTTAATTAGGAACACGCCCACAATCATAACACCGGCTAAAAAAAGTGCCGCTGTAGTAACCAACAGCTCATCCAATCCGTTTTGAACGGCAATTCCTATATAGCACCATATAAACACAATCGGAAAGACGATATCAAAATGATGGTATCTTAGATGCAGCGCAATAGCCGTTCCAAGCGTCATGATAATCACTGCCCAAAGAGCATAACTGATTCCAAATCCCGACCATTGAAGGTCTACCAAAAGATAGGAACAATTTAATATCAGCAAGAAGGTTGACCAACTAAAGAAAAGTGCAATCGGCATTCTTATCGTAAACAATTCCTTCTTCAAAGGGTAAGTATAATAGAGTGCGAATAGCACGATAACTTGTATCAATAAAATCACGGCTGATAAGACGAAATACTCACTGTGCCAGCTCCAAAGAGAGGCAATCTGAAGAATTACTGCAACCAGGAAAAGCATGGTTTGTAAATTCGAAATAATGAGATCAGTCCGACGTAACTTGAGATAGTTATAAACCCAAAGGAAAAGAAATATGAAAACAATAAACCATATGTAGTAAACATAATTTGCTGGTGCAAATAATAACGGCAATCGATTTATGATATCAATAATGGAATGCCCATTTAATTGTAGCCAAAATGCATTGATCGTAAAGAGTGTGGCTACAATGACCGAAATAAATAATAAAATTAGTCGACCCATTCATTCCTCTCCCTTCTATAAAATTATATACATTAACAAGCCATTGAACAACATTTTCCAGTAACATACAAATCTAGTACAATACATAGTAAAGAACTTAAGGAGTGTTCCCGATGAAAAAAATAGAAGAACTCAACTTAGATTTAGCAATTGATAAAAAAGAATACAAAAAAGAGCTGGAAAAACTTCAATATGAAATGCTTAATATTCAACAATTCCTATATAAAAATAATATAGGGCTGATCATTGCATTCGAAGGCATGGATGCTGCTGGAAAGGGTGGTGCAATTAAAAGATTAACACAAACTCTCGATCCACGCGGAATCCTGGTACATCCAATTTCTGCCCCTCAAGCACATGAAAAAAGATATCATTATTTGCAACGATTTTGGCGCAAGCTGCCTCAGCATGGTCAAATCAGTATATTTGATCGTTCATGGTATGGCAGAGTATTAGTAGAAAGAATTGAGGGATTTGCCACACAAAATGAGTGGGAAAGAGCATATGATGAAATAAACGCTTTTGAAAAAACATTAACAGACGAAAATTATATCGTCATGAAGTTCTGGCTTCATGTCGATAAAGATGAACAATTAATCCGGTTTGAAGAGCGGCAAAATAATCCGATGAAAGCATGGAAATTAACGGATGAAGACTGGCGTAATCGTGAGAAGTTTGACGAATATGTTGCATCTGCGAATGAAATGTTCCAAAAAACGGATTCATCTAACGCACCGTGGATTTTGGTCCCTGGAAATAATAAGCATTATGCTCGCATAAATGTATTAAGGGAAACGATTAGCCATGTTAAGCAGGTTGCTGAGGAAAGAGGATTAACGATTACCTATTTTTAAACCAAAAAGAAGGAATAAATGAAAACAGCTTGAATAAAGAAATAGATGATGTGCAAAATAATGGAAAACAGGTAGTTGCAAGAATCTTCAAGAAAGGCTTGGAAGGTACTTTGGATGATGGTGAAAAAGTTTTTGAATTTATTACATAAAAAGGGTGATAGGTTGGTAAAGATTGAGGGGGATCGTTTATTATTACGCACCTTTGTGGAGTCCGATGCTAAAAGTTTAGCCGACCTCATGAGAAGAAATAAATATTTCTGGGCTGTACATGAGCCGCTTCACGAAGAAGATTTCTACACAGAGGAAGCTCAATTTAAAAAAATATTGGAGAGCATTCATTTACTTCGCGCAAATCGCGAATACTCTTTTGGTATTTATCCGAAAGGAAGCAATGTATTAATTGGCCATATTTCCTTGTACGCCATTAAAAGACTGCCATATAATAGTGCATTTATCGGCTATTCCATTGATGAAAAGTATACGCGTAAGGGCATTGCCACCGAAGCAGTGAAAGAAGTGATTAAATTTGCTTTTCGCCATGTGAAATTACACCGGATCGAAGCGTATGTATCGCCTAAAAATGAAGGTTCCATCAAGGTACTTGAAAATGCTCAATTTGTACGAGAAGGCTTACTAAGAGAGCTCCTGTATATAAATGGGAACTGGGAAGACCATTATCTATACTCTTTACTTCGAGATGAATTTAGAAATTAAAATAGGGCATATCCATAAAAATGTCATTTGCAATGGTGCAATTGCATTTTTAGGATAGCCCCTTTTATTATTTCAGGAAATTTAAGTTGTTGATTTATTTGGTTGATGATCCTCTAAATAAGTGTTTCCATCTGCAAGTAAATCTAGTTTGCCGGTATTAGGATCGATAACAAGCCCATGGACTGGCGTCGTCTTTGGCATTAATGGATGATTGCGAATAATATCCACACTCTTTAACACACTTGTCGAAACATCCCCGAAACCACGCAGCCATTCTACTAAATCAATGCCGGAGTATTTCACCGTATTGATAATGTCTTCGCTGATTCCACGTTCAATCATATGTCCAATCATTATTTCTGGATCGATGGCACTCATCCCGCAATCATGGTGACCGATTACATACACTTCGTCTGCCTTCAACTCATATACGGCTACTAATAAGCTTCGCATGACAGATCCGAATGGATGACTGACTTGAGCACCAGCACTTTTTACAATTTTTACATCCCCATTGCGCATATTCATTGCTTTAGGAAGTAATTCAACAAGACGAGTATCCATACAAGTTAGGATAACTGATTTTTTATCAGGATATTTTGATGTAATGTAAGGCTCATACTGTTTGAATTTAACAAAAGAATCATTAAAATTAAGAATTTCATTTAAAGAAGATCCCATTATTCCCCTCAACTCCTATTCAACATAAATACAAATCCATTATATACTAAAAAAGTCGGCAAAACTCGTTAAAGAGTTTTGCCGACTAATGTTTTTAGAATTTTTCAGTTGGTTTTGGATCGATGCGTACTGATGATTTAGAATCTAAACCAACGCGTAAATAGTGAATGAACATTGCCATAGCAATCATTAACACAACGAAAAAGCCAGTTACAGTTGAAATGAATAAACCCATTGTTGAAAGACTCCCTTCTAAATTAACAATTGTCATTGAAACCTATTATACTATATAACTATTATTAAATGTATGGCGAAAAGAAAAATTATCTTGCCAATTTCATGAAGGATCTGCATAGGAATTCCTATTTATATAATTCGTGAGTATTATAATTAAATGTAGAAATGATGTCAAATTGTATAGGTCCTTATGTCATCTACGGGTACATATTGAATTGTTTTTCTTTATCTTTTGCGAAGTTTTATTAAGTTTGTAGAAATTTTGAATTAAATTTAACTTTGTTTCAAGCATTCTGTCATATTGCTGTAAAAAAAATAGATTATTTGTCGAAAAAAAGAATAGTAGAAGATTTGGAGGAGCACATATATGGATTTATCAACACTAATAGGGATTATACTCGGAATTATTGCTGTTTTTGTCGGAATGGTTGTAAAAGGAGCAAGCTTAAGTATCCTAATTAACCCTGCTGCCTTTTTAATAATTATCGTAGGGACGATTGCTTCGATTACAGTTGCGTTTCCGATGAAAGAGTTAAAAAGAATACCAAATTTATTTAAAATTCTATTCACTGAACAAAAGCTTACAAGTGATGTTGAAATAATTAAAATGTTTTCAAGCTGGGCAGACCTGGCGCGTCGTGAAGGTTTGTTAGCACTTGAAAGCAAAGCGGCAGAAGTAGAAGATCCTTTCTTGAAAAACGGGCTGACACTCGCAATAGATGGGCAAAATGCCGACTATATTCGTGATGTACTGACAGAAGAAGTAGAAGCTCTTGAAGAAAGACATGCAAGCGGTGCACAAATTTTCTCGCAAGCAGGTACATATGCTCCGACTTTAGGGGTACTTGGTGCTGTTGTCGGTTTAATGGCAGCCTTAGGGGATATGAATGATATCGATAAATTAGGACATGCCATTACGGGTGCCTTTGTTGCTACATTGCTTGGTATTTTTACAGGATATGTACTTTGGAATCCATTTGCAAATAAATTAAAACGCAAATCTGCTGAAGAAGTAAAACAAAAAAGTTTAATGATCGAAGGGATTCTATCTGTACTAGAAGGTGAAGCTCCGCGTGTTATTGAACAAAAGCTAGCATCTTATTTACCAACGGAGGAACGCCGTAAAATCACAGATGAAAGCGGGGCTGGCGGTAATGGCAAAGAAAGCTAAAAAAAAGAAGCATGATGAGCATGTCGATGAATCATGGCTATTGCCTTATTCTGACTTAATGACGCTGTTATTAGCCCTGTTTATTGTGTTGTTTGCTTCAAGTTCGATTGACCAAGAGAAATTGAATAAAATGTCTGATGTGTTTAACGAGATTTTGGACGGTGGTACAGGCATTATGGACAATACCTCTGTCATTGAAAGACCTAATACCAAAACAAATGGCATCTCTGCAGCCGAAGCAGCTTATATCGAGGACCAAAGAGATTTGCAGGAAATCCAAGAACGATTAGATAATTTTATTGCGGTGAATGAATTGGAAAGTACATTTGCAACTAAAATGACCGATGAGGGTTTATTAATAACAATTAGAGACAGTATTTTATTTGATTCTGGGAAAGCTGATGTCAAGCAAGATTATGCAGTAATTGCGGACGAACTATCTAAAATTCTGCAGCTTGATCCAGCTAGACATATAGTAGTAACCGGCCATACCGATAATGTGCCGCAAAATACAGCAGAGTTTAGTTCGAACTGGGAATTATCTGTAATGCGTGCAGTTAACTTGATGAAATTGATTATTGATAGTAATCATGAGCTTGACCCTAAATATTTTAGTGCAAAAGGGTACGGAGAATTTAATCCCATTGCAACAAACGATACTCCGCAAGGCCGTGCACAAAACCGCCGTGTAGAAGTACTTATTCAGCAATTAGTACAAGAAGATGGCACTAAAGTAAATGAAGTAAAAGAATAAAAACACTTAAACTCGGAAGATAATCGAACGCTTTCGAGTTTTTTGTTTTTTAAAGATTAAAAAATAATTTTTTATTCCTTTGACTATTTATGAACAAAAGTTTATAATTTTAAACAAATGTTTATATCGAGTGAGGTGGAATGCAAAAGTGAATGAAAAAGAGCAGCTCGTTCTTCAAACGATTAAGAACAACCCTTTTTTATCACAACAAGAAATGGCGGAAGCATTAAAAATGTCGCGGCCAGCGCTTGCCAATATTATTTCTGGGCTGACGAAAAAAGGAGAGATTATTGGACGGGCCTATGTGCTCCCTGAGCGAAATTCTATTTTTACGATTGGCGGAGCAAATGTTGACCGTAAATTTCACATAGATGGACGTGTACAATATGGAACTTCCAATCCTTCCACCGTTACAGAAAGTGTAGGAGGCGTTGCAAGGAATATAGCCGAAAATTTAGGCCGCTTTGGAAACGAAGTCAAGCTTATAACTCTCTTAGGGCAAGATCAAGGGGCCAAGTACATTGAAAAAGAAAGCCAGGCATTCATGGGCCTTGATTATGTCGAAGTAATGCCTGATTTGAAAACCGGGTCTTATAGCGCAGTATTGGACACGAATGGTGAATTAATACTTGCTATGGCGGATATGTCTATCTATGATTCTTTATTGCCTGCTGTGCTAAAGAAACACGAGGCGCTTTTAAGTAATGCCAAGTGTATTATTATCGATCTCAACTGTCCAAAAGAAACTGTGGAGTATTTACAAAACCTTGCATGTCTGAGAGGTATTCCGTTGGCGATTATTCCAGTATCATCGCCAAAAATAAAAAATATGCCGGATGATTTAGTGGGTGTAACGTATTTCATATGCAATCGAGATGAGGCTGAGGCGTATCTCAATATTCGTGTTCTCAACGATCAAGACTATAACACGGCGGTTAAGCTCCTCATAGAAAAAGGAGCCAGCAATGTTATCTTAACATTAGGTGATCAAGGTGCCATTGTTGGAAATATGGAAGGCGTATCTTATTTTGAAGCAGAAAAAGCGAATGAAATTATTGATGTAACAGGGGCCGGAGATGCTTTTGTTGGCGGATTTCTGCACGGTGTGTTAAATGAAGAGCCTTTTATGAGTGCAGTTAAGTTTGGCCAGTATAATGCCGCTAGAACACTGCAGTCAGATAAAACGGTCAGACAAAATATTTCAGCAGAAGAACTAAACAATTGGAGGAACAATTAACATGGAAAAATACTTATCTTATTCACAAGAAGTGCTGGATGCAAAAGAAAAAGGGCTACCGATTGTTGCATTAGAATCAACAATTATTTCTCATGGGATGCCTTATCCTCAAAATGTTCAAACAGCTCGCGAAGTTGAACAGATTATTCGTGATAATGGAGCAGTGCCGGCAACTATCGCGATTATTGATGGGAAAATTAAAATCGGTTTAACAGATGAAGAGCTTGAAATGTTCGGCAACGCGTCCAATGTAGCAAAAACTTCTAGACGCGACATGGGTTACTTATTAGCAACGAAAAAACTTGGAGCTACAACTGTAGCAGCGACAATGATTGCTGCCGAACTTGCGGGAATCGAGCTGTTCGTTACAGGCGGTATTGGAGGAGTGCATAGAGGAGCAGAGACAACAATGGATATCTCAGCTGACTTAGAAGAACTTTCTCAAACGAATGTAGCCGTTGTATGCGCAGGAGCAAAATCGATTCTAGATATCGGATTGACTCTTGAATACCTTGAAACAAAAGGGGTTCCGGTTGTAGGATTTGGTACTGATGTGCTTCCGGCATTCTATACAAGAGAAAGTGAATTCTCAGTGAACTTCCGCTCGGATTCAGCGAAAGAAATAGCAGATATGATGAGAGCTAAATGGGATCTAGGCTTACAGGGCGGGGCGGTTATCGCCAATCCAATACCGGAAGGCGATGCACTAGATGCAGGCTTTATCAACGGTATTATTGAGAGAGCTTTAGTTGAAGCAGATGAAAAAGGGGTTAAAGGAAAAGACGTAACTCCATTCCTTCTTGGAAAAGTAAAAGAGTTAACGGAAGGAACATCATTAGTAGCAAATATTGCTCTTGTAAAAAATAATGCAAGAGTTGGAGCGGCAATCGCTGTAGCATTAAATAAAAATAACTAAAACCAGTTTAATAAAAAAAGAAGTTTCCAATGCGCAAGATTTAAGTCTTGCGTTTGGAAACTTTTTTAGTACACATTCATTTACTTAAAGAATCTCTCCTCAAATTATAAGTGAGAAGCGACAATCATCAAGAAGATGGAGACATTCATTTTTAAGGTCTTTATTTTCTTAATGTACCAAGCTCTGAAACAATGGCCTGCATTTCACTTGGACTGAATGTGTTTCGTTTCATAACCATTTCGTAAAGATACAATATATCTTCATAATGTTCATCTGTGAAATGTTCTGATTTCATAGCGTCAACATTTACCATTCGTAGTTTTTCTTTAATTTGTTCAATCATGTAAAACACATTTTCTTTTGATGGTTTAGTTAAATCCATTTTGTCCCCACCCTTTCAAAGTATACATTTAATCATTCCATTCAATGCCCTTCTTTGTCAATAACATTCGTCACTCTTAGAAGTATTCCTTTTTGGGTATAGAAATAAAGAATATTTCTTATTTCATAAAAATGCAAGGAAGGTGAGTGGCTAAAATTCTTGGCGATAACTGAAGAATTTTAATAAAATGAAGGAGAAGAAAAAATTCCCATCGTAAATTTTGTTTTAACTTTTGTCAGGAGGTATATAGATGAGTGAGAGTAAATTATTAAAATCCGTTGTTAGCTTTGTAATTGCAGGGGCAGTTATTAGTATGTTTGACCGTAAAACGAGAGAACATACAATAGAGACAACAAAAAAAGTAAAGGATAGGGTTGTGTATTACGCGAAAAATCGTGATGAGCTAAAGCAGGCTATTGAACAAAAAGTAGAAGCAGCACAAAAAATATATGTCAATGCTTCAGAAAATATTAATACAATCGTAAGTAAAATTGAAGAGGTAAAAGAAATACCAGAAAATGTTCAAAATATAGTTAAAGAGACAAAGAGCGAATTGAACAAACCTGAAAAGTTCTAAAAGTCGAGGGGAAGTGGGCTAGATTTGAGTGAAGAGAAAAAATTTCAAAATAATAATGGAGTACTAACTTTAGTAAAATCCTTTGTAGACCCAGATGAGTCCAAAATTGATATAACAACCGGAAAAGGCTTTGTTCAAGATCTGTTTGTGCGTATGAAGGATGTAGACATGTCGGGCATGGGAGCTCAATTAGCATACTTCTTCTTATTATCATTTTTTCCTTTATTAATTTTCATTGTGACACTATTGCCTTATTTAGATTTAGATCAAGAATATGTATTTGATTTTATACAAACGATGGTTCCGGCAGAAGTGTTCTTATTGACCCAAGGAACGTTAACAGAAATATTAACGACCCATAATGGGGGCGGATTACTTTCAATAGGGGTTCTAGGTACAATTTGGTCGGCTTCAAGGGGAGTAAATGCCCTAATTAAAACGTTAAATGGAGCGTATGAAACAGAACCAAAGTCTGGCTTGATTAATCGAGGGTGGTCATTAGTCTTTACCATCGCGCTTGTTGTGGTTATCTTAATTGTTTTATTTATTTCGATATTTGGCCACCAGTTTGCTTATAATTTATTTAATTATTTAGGGGTAGAAGAGTCATTCGCTGACTTCTGGGAAAAGGTAAGATGGATTCTCCCTCCAGCGTTAATCTTTATCGTTTTAAGTATAATGTACTGGATTATTCCTAATACAGATCCGAGACTGCGTGTGGTAAGTGTTTTACCAGGAGCGGTATTTTCTACAGTGGCATGGGTCGTGTTGATTTATGGGTTTTCATATTACGTCAATAACTTTGGCAACTACGCATCCACCTATGGAAGTATCGCCGGGGTCATCATCCTCATGCTTTGGCTGTATTTCACTGGGATGATTCTAATTTTCGGCGGCTTGCTAAACGCATCCATGCATAAAAGAAGTCTAGTAAAAAAAGGATTCAAAGAATAAAAAAGCTTCCCTAAATTGTGTAGGGATCTGGTCCATATTATATGCTGGATTGTTCAGGGAGCAGGTTCAAAAAAAAGAGCTTTTGCAATTAATGCAAAAGCTCTTTTCTTTAAGATTTCAGCATGCGTAATCCATTTAGTATGACTAGGATGGTGCTGCCTTCATGGCCGATGACACCGAAGGGTAAATCAACGGCCTGCAGAAAGT
The DNA here is from genome assembly GCA_030027265.1 of Lysinibacillus fusiformis. GTDB lineage: Bacteria > Bacillota > Bacilli > Bacillales_A > Planococcaceae > Ureibacillus > Ureibacillus fusiformis_A. The sequence continues at coordinate 154,083 of JASENG010000008.1, forward strand.
TCGAAATGATAAGTAAAGCAATCACCGCAATGGAAAAGATGATATTTTGTTTGACGATTCTTTGCATTTTCTTCGATAAAGAAACCGCATAAGCAATTTTGGATAAATCATTTTTCATCAACACAACATCTGCTGTCTCCAGTGCAACATCCGTACCGCCGCCCATTGCAATGCCGACTGTTGCAGTTGCTAGAGCGGGGGCATCGTTAATCCCATCACCGACCATTCCAACATTTTTATAGTTATTTAGGTATTCTTTAATATGATTTACTTTCGTTTCAGGTAGACATTCTGCAATATATTCATTTACACCAGCTTCTGCTGCAATGGTTTTCGCTGTTTTATCATTATCGCCTGTCAGCATAGCGACATGTATGCCTAGCTCCTTTAATAGCTTCACCGCTTGTTTTGCTTCATCACGAACGGTATCTTTTAGGGCAACAAGCGCTGCAATGCCTTCAGTGTCCCTTAGAAAAATGACGGTTTTTCCTTCTTCGGCCAGTTTCTCTGCTGCACGATTCGCAAATTTGGCGGCTTCCTCCTTGCCGACAAAATCAGGTTTCCCAACAAGGTAAGTGACATTTTGAATACTTGCTTGTAGTCCCCACCCAGGAACATCCTCAATTTCGATTCCTTGAGTTGTTTGAATATCGTTTTCTTTAGCATATTTTGCAATTGCTTGTGCTAATGGATGATTCGATTGAGATTCGATGGAAGCTAATATAGCGAGCGTTTCTCTTTGATTTAAACTTTCTCTAACGATTACATCCGTTACAATCGGTGTACCGACAGTTAGCGTACCTGTTTTATCTACTGCCAATAATTTTAAAACGCTTAAATGTTCTAGATGGACGCCGCCTTTGAAGAGAATCCCATTTCTGGCGCCGTTTGAAATAGCAGCTAATGTTGCCGGCATAATTGAAGCCACCAACGCACAAGGCGATGCAACTACCAATAAAACCATCGCTCTATAAAAGGTTGTCGTCCAGTCCCATCCAAGTAAATAGTGGGGAAGAAAAAGCATTAACAGTACCGTCAATAAGACAAATTTTACATAAGTACCTTCAAAGCGTTCGATGAATTGCTGAGAAGGGGATTTCTCGCTTTGTGCCGATTGGACAAGGGTAATGATTTTCTGGAATAAAGATTCCGAATTTGGTTTCGTCATCTTGACTGTCAATGTCCCGTTTAAGTTCACTGTACCAGCATAGACAGCCTCTCCCATTTCTTTTGTAACGGGCATTGATTCACCACTAATGGCCGATTCATCAATGGATGAGGTACCTTTAAAAATTTGTCCGTCAACAGGAATTCTTTCACCTGGTTTAATTAATAAATGATCTCCAACGTCCAATGTTGAGACCGCGACCTTTATCGGTTCAAATCCGCCTCGTACTAACCATGCTTCTTCGGGCTGTAAATTCATTAATGAAGAGATTTCCCGGTGACTTTTGTTCATGGCATAGGTTTCAAGAGCACCACTTAGTGCAAAGATAAATATAAGGATAGCTCCTTCTGTCCAATAGCCAATAATAGCAGAACCAATCGCAGCTAAGATCATCAATAATTCGACATTCAAGTTTTTATTTTCGATGGTATCCAGAATACCTTCTTTTGCCTTTGCATAACCACCAACGACAAAAGCGGTAAGGTAGGCGATAACCGATGCGGTGTTTAAACCAGTGGATTCCATTCGCCAGGCAAATAGAATGATAAAACCTGACACAATAGCGGCAATCAGTTCGCCGTGTTCTTTTACTTTCTCAATTAAGAAATCATTTTCTCGATTAGAGTGTTTCATACAATCCTCCTTTTGATAATGAATATCACTATCAAGATAGTAATAACTATTGGAATTGATAATAGTTTTCATTTATTTTATAAGTGTTGAGATAATTATTATTAATTTATAATGATTATAATATAGAGGGTTTGAATTGTAAATCGAATACAATTCTTTTTATGTAAATGGCGAAAAAAGTGTTATATAGAGGAGGGGAGAATTGCTCATTGGAAATAAAAAAACCTGTAAGAATCAGAGATTCTTACAGGTTTTAATTTGAATGGATTCTATTAGAATACTCGTTCAGCGAATTGCGATAATTTTTCTAATGAAGATTTTTCAACATCTGCGTGCAATGAATTGCCGTGTGAGTCCATTGTTACGACAGCAGTGAAGTCTTCAACAGATAAATGCCACATTGCTTCAGGAATTCCGAACTCTTGCAGATCAACACCATCTACGCTTTTAATGCAGTCTGCATAGTACTGTGCAGCACCACCGATTGCATTTAAGTAAACGCCGCCGTGTTCTTTTAGAGCAGCAAGAGTTTTTGGCCCCATGCCACCTTTACCGATTACAGCGCGAATACCGAATTTCTTCATGATATCCCCTTGGTATGGCTCCTCACGAATCGAAGTAGTTGGTCCAGCAGCTTTTACTGTCCAATTGCCTTCTTCGTCTTTTGCCATAACTGGGCCACAGTGGTAGATGACTTGTCCGTTTAAGTCTACTGGTGCATCGTGGCTCATTAAGTGATGGTGGATTGCGTCACGGCCAGTGTAAATACGACCATTGATTTTAACAACGTCACCAACTTTAAGTTCGCGAATTTGCTCTTCAGTAATTGGAGCAGTTAATTCAACCACTTTATTTTCTGATTTTGTTTCAGTTTTTGGCTCATCGCGGAAAGTGATTTTTTCACCTTCTTGGTAATGCCAGTTTGTGATTTCTCCTGAATTTACATCGATGTCGATTGCCATACGACGGTAAGCCCAGCAGTTATAAGCTACTGAAACGTAGAATGAAGCCGGGATACGGTGCATAACGCCAATTTTACAGCCAAGTAAAGTTGCTTCACCGCCGAAGCCCATTGTACCGATACCGAATGTATTCGCTTTCTCAACGATGTATTCTTCTAATTTGGCTAAATCTTCATTTGGATTTACGTCATCAACGTGACGGAATAATTGTTCTTTGGCTAAATCATAACCGGAAGAACGATCTCCACCAATACCTACACCGATGAATCCAGCAGAACAGCCTTGTCCTTGTGATTGCCATACAGAGTGTAAAATACATTTACGGATACCATCTAAGTCACGACCGGCACGGCCAAGACCTTCTAATTCGCATGGTAAGCTGTATTGTATGTTTTTGTTTTCACAGCCGCCGCCTTTAAGAATTAATTTTACTTCAATGTAGTCTTTTTCCCATTGTTCAAATTTAACAACCGGAACACCATCACCTAAGTTATCGCCACTGTTTTTGCCAGTTAATGAATCAACTGAGTTTGGACGTAATTTCGCATCCTTTGTAGCTTGTACAACTGCATTTTTAATCGCAGCTTTAATTTCCAGCTGGTTTACGCCAACCGGAGTTTTTACTTTAAAAGTTGGTAGACCAGTATCTTGGCAGATTGGTGATACATTATCTTCTGCCATCACGATATTATTCGCAATAGTGTCTAAGCTCATTGCAGCACGAGTGCCTGCGTTTTCAGCATCTTTTGCTTTTTTAATTGCACGACGAACATCTTTTGGCAAGTTCGTTGAAGTTTCGCTTACTAAGTCATAAAGACTTTTCTCCAGTGTTTGTAAATAAGAAGTTGCTACTTGAGACATGGATATTCCCCCCAGAATATTTTGATTTCCATCACTTATTATACCTTTTTAATTTCATGAAAAAAAGAGTCATAGAAATTAATCGCATCGATGATAGTTAATATAGAAAAGAGATGCCTTCATAGCGATAGCTGGAGGCACCTCTTTTTGGATTATTCGTTTGTAAGTTCGTTGCGGTTATTGAATTGGTCCATTTTATCTTCCACATCATCAAGCATTTGAATCAGTCTGTCAATATCTTCAACATCAGCAGTTTCAGGATCAATGGCGTCTAATACCTCAACAAAAATTTGAAGGCGTTCTTTTAAGTAATTCACTTGTTTGTTTTTATCTGTAATAGAGTTTGACATGATTACACCTCTTTCGTCAAAACCATCATAGCGAATTTATAAATAGAGTTCAAATAATATGTGAAAATAAGTAGATAGGACAAACGTATTAATTATAAAAATCGTAAATCTGAATATTTACAATTTTCAATAAATGTGATAAATTAAATATAATAATTCGAAGGGAGATGGTCGAAAAAATGATACTCACTCTACAAAAAAGAAGGAGGGAGTTTAAACTAGTTTTCGGCTGTCGGTTATAGCCGTTATGACGTTTATGCAAGTAAATATGGAGGAAATTGAACTGTAAACCCTAGCGTCCAACAAATGTTGAACTGCTAGGGTTTTTAATTTACAAAATAGTAAAGCTATTTTCAAATTGATGTGTTAACATAGTACGGGATTATCAACGAGTTTTATGTTGGAGGGCGTACATGATAGCAACAACTAACTATGAAAAACGAAGATTTTGGACATTAATCATTATTGTTTCGATTTCAGGATTTTCACAAGGGATGCTTTTGCCCCTTATATCTGTCATCTTCGAAACGGATGGAGTCTCGGCTACTTTAAATGGTTTAAATGCAACGGGATTATACATAGGTACTTTATTGATTTCACCTTTTATCGAACAGCCTTTAAGGAAGTTCGGCTATAAACCTATCATTATGGTCGGTGGCGCAATCGTATTTTGTTCATTATTATTGTTTCCTTTTTGGCAAAACGTCATGTTTTGGTTTGTGTTACGTTTGCTGATCGGGATTGGAGATCATTGTCTTCATTTCGCTACGCAAACATGGTTAACAACTTCTGCTCCAGAAGGAAATTTAGGAAAGAGTATGTCCATTTATGGACTGTCGTTCGGTGTAGGATTTGCTGTGGGGCCATTAATGGTAAACTTAGTTAAAATTTCGGAATCGTTGCCGTTTATAGTTTCCTCATTGCTTTGTTTAATAGCTTGGTCGTTTGTCTTCTTTATTCAAAACGAAAAGCCGGAAGCTCTAAGAGGAGATAGCACTGAAACGAACAGCTTTACACGCTATAAGCTATCATTTAAGTATGCATGGGTAGCTTTTTTACCGTCATTCGTTTATGGGGTGCTAGAAACATCATTGAATGCGCTATTTCCCGTTTATGCCCTTCGCAAAGATTTTGATGTATCAATGGTTTCAATCATTTTAGCAGCATTCTCCATAGGGGCTATTATTACTCAAATTCCGATTGGAATCATCGGGGATAAAATTGGCAGAAGAAATGTTATATTGATCGGAATTTTAAGTGGTGCTGTATTATTCGCCCTGGGCAGTGGGCTTGAGCATTCAGAAGTTTTGGTAATGTGTACTTTCTTATTGGCGGGAATGTTCCTTGGCTCATTGTTTTCATTGGGAATTACCTATATGGCGGATTTAACCCCAAAGGAATTACTGCCGACGGGGAACCTTCTTTGTGGGATATTCTTCAGTTTAGGCAGTTTAACAGGACCCTTTATTGGTGGACTTTACTTGCAGTTAGTAGATACAGTAAGCTTTTTAGTGTTTATTTCGGTTATGCTATTTATTATATATTTCATCATTCTCTTCTTAGGGAAACGTACGAAGAAAATGGAGTTAAGTTGAAAGCAGGGATAACTTTCCTGCTTTTTTTATTGGTGAAAATTAGTTTATAGGGGATGAAGCTCTATTCAAGCGGTGTAAAGGCGTGAGAAGTGCATCATAAGGAGGATGAAGCCCTTTTCAGAGGGGGCAGTAGTGTGAGAAGTGCATCATAAGGAGGATGAAGTCCTTTTCAGAGGGGACAGTAGTGTGAGAAGTGCATCATAAGGAGGATGAAGTCCTTTTCAGAGGGGGCAGTAGGGTGAGAAGTGCATCATAAGGAGGATGAAGTCCTTTTCAGAATGTGCAGGAGCAAAAGAAGTGCATCATAATTCAAATGAAGCACGCATTCTTTCATTCCATGGAGTATTTACCATTATGAACTCAAAACAAAAAAGCCTTGCACGAGTAATGTTCCGTGCAAGGCTTTTAAATCGATTTTAATTATCAGAATTGTTTAGGGACCTGGTCCATTAAGACAATCTGTTTCTGTAGTCCTCATACCCGAATTGGCGGATGACTTTTACGCCTTCTTCTTCGTTGTATAGACAGATGCTTGGTAGGTTAACACCGTTGAACATGTGTGTTTTTACCATTGTATAGTGTGCCATATCTGTGAATACAATTTTGTCTCCAGCTTTTAAAGGTGCATCGAATGAATAGTCACCGATTACATCTCCAGCTAGACAAGTCATACCACCTAGGCGATATGTGTAAGGTTTGTCATTTGGTGTGCTTGCACCAATGATTTGTGGACGGTAAGGCATTTCTAATACGTCCGGCATATGGCATGTCGCAGAAGTATCTAGAATCGCGATTTCCATTCCATTTTTCACAACATCAAGTACAGTTGTTACTAAGTAGCCAGTGTTTAAAGCGATTGCTTCACCTGGCTCTAAAATAACTTTAACATCATACTTATCTTGCATGTAGTTAATCAATGTAACAAGCTTATCCACATCGTAATCTTCACGAGTAATGTGATGGCCGCCTCCGAAGTTGATCCATTTCATTTGATGCAAGTACTCGCCGTACTTTTCTTCAAAGTGAACTAAAATACGTTCAAGCACATCTGAACCTTGTTCGCACATTGCATGGAAGTGAATCCCTTCTACACCATCAAGCTCATCGGGACGGAATGAATCCACAGGAATACCTAAGCGTGAATTGATGTAGCATGGATCATATAATGGAGTTTCCACTTCTGAATAGCCAGGATTTACACGTAAACCGATAGATACGTGTTTCCCTTCAACACTTTGTACTTTTTCTTTGTACTTGTGCAATTGGTCAAAAGAGTTGAACACAATATGATCTACATATTTTAAATACTCATCAATTTCATACTCAGAGTATGCTGGTGCATAAGCATGCACTTCTTTGCCGAATTCCTCGTATCCAAGACGAGCTTCAAATAAAGAGCTTGAAGTAATCCCTTTTAAGTAATTGCGTGCCATTGGGAATGTTGAAAACATTGAGAACCCTTTAAGGGCAAGCAAAATATCACAGCCTGTACGATCTTGTACAGACTTTAAAATTTCCAAGTTACGTAAGAGCAAGCGCTCGTCCACTACATAACTAGGAGACGGCGCTGCTTTCCAATCGATTGCTTTCATTTACTTTGCCTCTTTTTCGTCAAAGTTAAGATCAATCAGTTCAGGATTAAAGCTTTCTTGCCATGGAAGACCCCATTTATTTAAAGCTTCCATGAATGGGTCTGGATTGAACTCTTCTACATTGTATACGCCTGGTTTTTGCCATGTACCATTCATCACAAGCATTGCACCGATCATGGCAGGTACACCTGTTGTGTATGAAATTGCTTGAGAGCCAACTTCACGGTAGCACTCTTCATGGTCACAAACGTTGTAAACATAGTAAGTTTTCTCTTCGCCATCTTTAATGCCACGAGCGATGATCCCGATATTTGTTTTACCTTTTGTACGTGGTCCAAGAGAAGCTGGATCTGGTAAAACAGCTTTTAAGAATTGTAATGGCTGAATCATTTGACCTTCGTATTCAATCGGTTCAATTGATGTCATACCAACATTTTCAAGTACATTTAAGTGAGTAATATATTTTTGCGAGAATGTCATCCAAAAACGAATTTGCTTGATTCCCGTGATGTTTTTCGCTAAAGATTCTAATTCTTCATGATATAGAAGGTACATATCTTTAGGTCCGATTTCTGGGAAGTTATAAACCTCTTTATGTTCAAGTGGTTCAGTTTCTAACCATTCGCCTTCTTTCCAGTAACGTCCGTTAGCTGTAATCTCGCGGATGTTGATTTCTGGGTTGAAGTTTGTTGCGAAAGGATAACCGTGGTCACCGGCATTTGCATCTAAAATATCGATGTAATGAATTTCATCGAAGTAATGTTTTAATGCGTATGCAGAGAATACACCTGTTACACCTGGGTCAAATCCGCTTCCCAGTAAAGCTGTCAATCCAGCTTTTTCGAATTTCTCTTTGTAAGCCCATTGCCATTTATATTCAAACTTAGCTGTTTCAGGTGGCTCGTAGTTTGCTGTATCAACGTAATGCACACCTGTAGCTAAACATGCATCCATAATTGTTAAATCTTGATATGGTAAAGCTACGTTAATTACCACATCTGGTTTAAATCCATTGATTAGTTCAATTAGCTCGTCAGTATTATCCGCATCTACTTGTGCAGTATGGATAATCGTTTTTCCACCGTCTAATTTTTCTTTTAAAGCATCACATTTAGATTTTGTTCGACTTGCGATCATAATCTCTTCGAATACTTCTGAGTTTTGTACACATTTGTGCACCACAACGCTGGCAACACCGCCAGCACCAATAATCAATGCTTTACCCAATTCTTTATAACCCCCTAAATTTAAGCCTGCATGCCGAGTTTCTAACTCGCAAAGCGGCATTGTATTAAAAAAGACTTTTTGCCTAAGCTCATTCCATATCAATTCTACTTTAATATTCTCGTAGAGCCTAATAAAACAGTCTAGATATCAACTTTAGCAACAAACTAAAGATGAACAATAAAACAGATTATACATAAATATTTTTTGCGTAGCAATCATTTTTCGACAAAAAATATGTTTAAAATAGCAAATATTTTTAATATAAGCACACAAGCCATTCTTTACGGAGTTAAACATTTTTGATTGCATTAATGAGCTCTATTACATATTCCCGATTTCTTGTTTAGGGTAAACAAAAATAGCGAAATTATTTACAGATTTTTCGACTCTTTGTAAATATCTCAGGGGGAAATGGCTTTCATTGTATGAGCATGCGATGTGAAAAAAGACGAACGAAGAATGGGCTTTTAAATAGAAAGGGGTTAAATTTCAATCAAACTTACCAAAATTTGTTCTATTAAATATAGAACAGTTTTGTTATAATAAATATAGAACAGATTGGAGGATAAATAAGTGATCATTCGAATTGAAGCCGAAACGGATATCCCAATCTATACGCAGCTAACAAACCAAATTATTGAAGGGATTGCCCGAGGAGAAATTGCTGCAGGAGACTCGTTGCCCTCGGTTAGAGGATTTGCTGCAGATCTTGGTGTGAATATGCACACAGTGAATAAAAGCTATCATGAGCTGGAGAAAAAGGGGATTATCAAAATTGTTCCCAAATCAGGGGCCATTATTTCACCTAGCGAGCAAATGAGCGAGGAAAAAAAGCATCAGATCATTTCGGAACTGAAGCCGGTAATTGCTGAAGCCTTAGTGACAGGTATGAATAAGAAGGAGATTCAAGGATTAGTCAGCATGATATTGGAAGAAATGAAAGAAAAATAGAGGAGGAAGACTCATGTCGTTTTTAATCTTTTTCATTATCACGGTATTTATTGCAGTGATTCAGACCGCGATTCCTTACTTAGTAAATCGAGCAGTTGTATTCGGGGTCATGATACCGGAGCGATATCTAAAGGATGAGACAATCAAGAAATATAGAAAGCATTATTCGATGAGCGTAGGCCTTTTGTCCATTATTATTTTAGGATCCTATATTGGGTGGGTTCTCAGTAATGAACGATTGGAAAATCAGATTGCATTAACAGGTGCCATTATTGAGTTTGCGCTTATTTTTATAAGTTTGTCTTTCTATTTATATTATCACGGGAAAACAAAGCAACTAAAACAGCAAAATCAATGGGTAGAGAATTTAAAACCAATGAAGGTTACTGATCTGACGGTCCGCAAGCAGGATGAAATGCTGCCTTGGTACGTATATCTGCTGCCAATTCTTTCAACTATCGGCTTGTTAATATATACAATGTTGAACTATGATCTGTTGCCGGACCAAATTCCGACTCATTGGGGACCTAGTGGGGAAGCGGATGCATTTACAGAGAAAACGCCGATTTCAGCGATGCAGCTATCCTTGTTTTTATTGTTAATGCAAATAATGTTTTTAGCTATCCATGCTGCAACTAAAAAATCCGGTATTAAACTTAGTGCCACTGCTTTAGAATCATCGCGCAACAGACAATTATCGTTGAGAAAATATTCGAGCTGGCTGCTGTACATTGTCTTACTAGGCATTACGATGCTTATGAGCTATTTCCAACTGATGACGATTCATCCGGAAATCGGAGAAGGTTCTGTGAAAATCTTGATTCCATTTGGTTTCTTGCTGCTAGTTTTAATTGGAACACTAATTTTCGCCATCAAAGTAGGGCGTTCCGATAAAGAAATGGAGACTGCTGTTGAAGCTCAAATAATGGACCTAGATGAAGACAAGTATTGGAAAGGAGGAATGTTTTATTTCAATAAAAATGATCCATCCATTTTTGTCGAAAAACGATTTGGGGTGGGCTGGACAATCAATTTCGCGAATCCGCTCGGGTATATCATTGTATTCGTACCTCTGCTAATTATCCTTCTAATTTCGTTTTTATAGAGCATTAACTAACTATGATAGTAATTGATACAGCCAAAGTGAATGTTATTTAAGGAGGAAAAAAATGAGCGAGTTGTTGAATGGAATACCTTGGGGGCTGATTGCTCCCATTTTAGGGATTCAATTATTATTAATGGTGATTGCTTTAGTTTCTTGCATTCGAGAGGAAAAGACAAATGGACCAAAATGGTTGTGGATCCTCGTTATCCTATTTATTAACATATTGGGCCCAGTGCTTTACTTTGTCATTGGAAGGAGAAATGATTAAATGGAGTTGCTCAGCGTAACTGATTTGGTCAAAAAATTTGGGGATACAAATGCTGTAAATGGCATTACTTTCAATATTGAAGAAGGCAGATGTGTTTCATTACTTGGGTCAAATGGGGCAGGGAAGACAACGGCATTAAAAATGCTTTCTGGTTTGCTGGAACCTACATCGGGAAGTATTTATTTTCAAGGGACTAAGCAAAGGGATATTAGAAAATATATTGGCTATTTACCTCAATATCCCGCTTTTTTTAATTGGATGAGCGGGAAGGAGTTTCTTATTTTTGCTGCGGAGCTAGCGAAGGTAAACCGTAAAGAAGCAGAAAAAAGAAGTGAAGAATTACTGGAACGTGTTGGCTTGCTTGATGCGAGAAAAAGGAAAATCGGCGGATATTCCGGCGGTATGAAGCAACGCCTTGGTTTGGCGCAAGCACTTATTCATCGTCCGAAGCTGCTTATTCTGGATGAACCTGTCTCCGCTCTTGATCCCTTGGGGAGAAGAGAAGTGCTGGACATGATGAGGGAGATAAAACAAGAAACAACGATTCTTTTCTCGACCCATGTTCTTCATGATGCACAAGAAATTAGTGACGACATTTTAATCATGAATAATGGGGAGATAGCGATTTCTGGAGAATTAGAAACCGTAATGGAGCAGTACCGAAAACCAATTATTCGAATTGAATTTGAGTCCGCGGAATCTCTCGAATGGCTAAATCGCATCGAAATTTATAGCTTTGTTTCTGTAGTGAACATTCAAGGAAATGTGGCCAGCATCGAATTAACGGATATGGAATATGGGCGCCAAATACTATTAGAAGAAATCGTCAATCAAAGACTTCCAATTCGAAAGTTCGAGCTTGTTCAAACAACCTTGGAGGATTTATTTATGGAAGTGGTGAAGGCATGACACAATGGAGCGTTCTCTATCGAAAAGAAATCTCGGAAATGATACGAAATTTTAAAATAATATGGATTCCTCTCGTATTTATATTGCTTGGTGTGATGCAGCCTGTTAGCTCGTATTATATGCCGGAAATTTTGGATAATTTCGGTGGGTTGCCTGAAGGGGCGGTCATTGACATACCAGTTCCAACAGGGGCGGAAGTCTTAATCGGGGTACTATCTAATTATGGAATGCTTGGTGTTCTCATTCTAGTCTTGAGTGCGATGGGGGTTGTATCGGCAGAAAGACAGAATGGGGCAGCGGGTATGGTCATGAGTAAACCAGTGCCGCATTCTTCTTATATTTTATCAAAATGGGCTGGATTGGTAACCATTACGGTGCTGTCATTGTTTATCGGTTATGCAGCTTCATGGTACTATACGAATTTGTTGTTTGAACCAGTAACTCCAGAACTTATTTTTCAAAGTTTTGCAATCTATAGTGTTTGGTTAATATTTGTTCTGACATTAACGCTATTTTTTAGTACGGTCATGAAGGGCACTGGCAGCGTTGCATTCATTACAATTCTAGTCGTTGCTGTAATTTCAACGGTTACTTCTATTATAGAAAATAAGTTGAAGTGGAGCCCTTCAACGTTAACGGGACATACAGGCTATTTGCTACAATCTGGGGAACTGCAGTCCAGTTTCCTGCCAGCATTTCTCACAACAGTTGCTTTGATATTCCTCTTTCTCATCTTCACTATACAAATTTTTAAACATAAAGAGATTTTAGAATAGCAATAGAGTGGATTTTCAGCCTTGACAAAAAGAACCGCCCCAAATCATTTGGGACGGTTCCTTTACATATCTTTATTTATTTTTCAAAGTTAATTTTGCGACAATTTCCACTCTCGCGGTTTGAGGGAACATATCCACTGGTTGGATGTAGTCCACTTGATAAAGTTTTGTTAATTCTTGCAGGTCTTTTGCAAAGGTTGATGGGTTGCAAGATGTATAAACAAAACGCTTTGGTTTTATCTTCATTACTGTTTTGATAAAGCTTGGAGCCAGCCCTGTACGTGGAGGATCTACCGTTACAACATCTGGAATGAATCCTTCGCGTTTCCATTTTGCCAACCAATCTTCCGCAGTCCCGGTGTAGTAACGGGCATGCTTGTAGCCGTGGTTGCGGGCATTTTTCTTTGCATCATCGATACTTTCAGGAACGACATCCATTCCACGAACTTCTTTTGCTTTTGGAGCCAGCCATAAGCCGATTGTTCCCACTCCACAATAAGCATCCACTACTTTTTCTTTGCCAGTTAATTCTGCAGCTTTTTTGATTTCATCGTAAAGATGGACTGTTTGCTCTGGGTTTAATTGGAAGAAGGCGCGGGAAGATAGATCAAATGCCAGCTCGCCTAACTTTTCGTGAATTGTTTCTTTCCCGTACAATACAATCGTCTCATCCCCATAAATTAGAGATGTTTTTTCACGATTAATATTTTGAGTAATGGAAACGATGCTTGGATCGATTTTAAGCATGCGTTCAATTAGTTCATCTTTATGTGGGATATCTTTTCTAGTTGTTACTAAACAAACTTGTGTTTCGCCAGTTTTCATAGCAGTGCGAACGACGATTGTTCGCACCAATCCATCCAGGCTTTTGCCGTCAAAAATTGTGATATTTAATTTTTGTAAGATTTTTCGTGTAGCAACTGTTATTTTTGACGTTAATGGATGTTGAACAGCACAATCATTTATGTTCAATAATTTATTTGTTCCTTCCGCATAAAGGCCTGCGTATACACGTTTTCCTTCTTTACGAACCTGGAAGGAGCTTTTGTTTCGGTAATGCCAAGGATTGTCCATCCCGATTGTTGGTCGAATATCCGCTGTTTCGGCAATGTTTTTCACATACTTCTCCAGAGATTGCACGACCATATCGCGCTTTTCCTTTAGCTGACCTTCATATGTTAGGTGCTGAAGCTGACAGCCGCCACACTCGTGATAGACTGGGCAGCTTGGTTCTTGACGGTGTTTTGAAGCTTTTCGTACATTTAAAACCTCTGCTTCAGCAAAATTGCGTTGTACTTTCGATACTTTTACCGTTACTTCTTCACCAGGCAATGCACCTTTTACAAATACCACATTGCGTTTGTAAAAGCCTACACCTTCCCCATTAATACCTAATCTCTTTATAGTTAAAGGAAATTTTTGTCCTATTTCCATCAATACTTTATCGCTCAAAAGCGTTCACGTCCTTTAATAAGTTCATCTAATCATTATAACGAAGCTAGGACTTTAAGCAAATGAATAAATATTTCCTGTCTATTCAAGTGATTCCTTTTTACTGAAGTTTGAATTGTGCGATTTTTTGGGTGGATAAATTTTAATTTTCATGATATCTTTGTAACCAATTAAATAAATTCCTTCGGGGTCGGGTGAAATTCCCAATCGACGGTGATGAAGTTCAAACTTCTAAGCCCGTGAGCTCATGTGAGCAGGATTTGGTGCGAATCCAAAGCCGACAGTATAGTCTGGATGGGAGAAGGAGCAAAGTACAACTATGGCACTTGTTATTGGTCTTTTCGACATGCCAAGTTTTCTAATAGGTAAATCATTAAAAATGGAACTTTTAATGGTTATTTGCTATTTGATTTTTTGCTATGCTTTTTCATCCCGTCACCCAAATGACGGGATTTTTTATTTAATCACAAATTTAATAATATCCTTCGGGGTCGGGTGAAATTCCCAATCGACGGTGATGAAGCAAAGCTTCTAAGCCCGTGAGCTCTTATGAGCAGGATTTGGTGTGAATCCAAAGCCGACAGTATAGTCTGGATGGGAGAAGGATGAATTGTGGCTCTTTTTGAAAATCTGTTTTCAAAAGGATTATTTAACTATGCCATAAATACTCCCAAACTCCTTAGGTATTCTTAAGGGGTTTTTTATTTTTAGTAAAGAGGTGAGTAAATGTTTACAGGCATTATTGAAGATCAAGGAAAAGTTACGGCTATTAAAAAAGATGTAAACAGTATGCGATTAACGATCGAAACGCCCGAAATTGTTTCAGATGCACATCTGGGTGATAGCATCGCTGTGAATGGGGTATGTCTAACCATTAACCACTTTAACAAAACGGAAATGACGGTAGATGTTATGCCTGAAACAGTAAAGGCGACTACAATCCATACACTGAAATTAGGTGACCTTGTTAATCTTGAGCGTGCAATGGGGGCAAATGGCAGATTTGGCGGACATATTGTTTCAGGTCATGTGGATGGAGTGGGAGAAATCAAATCAATAAGACCGGTATCGAATGCTGTTTATATCGAAATCGAAATGGCTGATGAACTTTTATCAAATTGTATACCGAAGGGTTCTATCACTATTGATGGGACTAGCTTAACACTTTTTCAAGTATCTAATACCAGTGTAACGGTTTCGCTGATTCCCCATACCTATGCAGAAACGATTTTGGGACGAAAAGGTGTTGGTGAACAGGTCAATATAGAAACAGACCTTCTAGGAAAGTATGTTTCACATCATTTAAATAAGACTGAACGAAATTCAAATATAACAGTAGATTTTTTAAGACAGAATGGATTTTAAAAAGGCGGTGGCATCACAGTGCTAAATACAATAGAAGAAGCTTTGTTCGAATTGAAGTCAGGAAAAATCGTTATCGTAGTAGATGATGAAAATCGGGAAAACGAAGGTGATTTAGTCGTTCTAGCTGAGCATGCAACGCCTGAAAATATTAATTTTATGGCGACTTTTGGTAGAGGGTTAATTTGTACGCCTATTACTGAAGAACGTGCAAAAAAACTAGAGTTGCCCGCAATGGTTGTAAATAATACGGACAACCATCAAACTGCCTTTACAGTTAGTGTTGATCATATAGATACAACTACTGGCATTAGTGCCTATGAACGTTCTGTTACCATTCTTCAGATAATCAATGAGGATGCGGCACCGAGTCATTTTAGAAGACCTGGACATGTTTTCCCATTAGTCGCCAAAGCAAATGGGGTGCTTGAAAGAAGAGGGCATACTGAAGCAGCGGTTGATTTAGCGAGAGCTTGTGGAAGTTACCCAGCTGGCGTGATTTGCGAAATCATGGGAGATGATGGTGAGATGCTGCGGTTGGATGGATTATTGGAGTTTGCCGATCAACATGGATTAAAAATCATCTCCATAGAAGATTTGGTGAGCTATTTTGAAGAACATGCGAGCAATATTTTAATCAGTGAATAAAAAATTTAGAATTTTAAAATGGAATATAAAGGGAGCTTATAAAAATGGGAAAATTATTCGAAGCAAATTTAATCGGAACAGACTTGAAAATTGGTGTTGT
Source organism: Lysinibacillus fusiformis (assembly GCA_030027265.1). Taxonomy (GTDB): domain Bacteria; phylum Bacillota; class Bacilli; order Bacillales_A; family Planococcaceae; genus Ureibacillus; species Ureibacillus fusiformis_A. The sequence continues at coordinate 170,042 of JASENG010000008.1, forward strand.
AGTTGGTCGTTTTAATGACTTTATTACGTCAAAATTAGTTGATGGAGCTCTAGATGGGCTGAAAAGACATGGAGTGGCAGAAGAGAATATTGATATTGCTTGGGTACCGGGGGCTTTTGAAGTACCATTTATCGCAAAGCAAATGGTTGAAACAGGAGAATATGACGCGGTTATTGGACTTGGGACAGTGATTCGCGGGGCAACCAGCCATTATGATTATGTAAATAATGAAGCAGCAAAAGGCATTGCCAGCGTTTCCTTAAATTCGAATGTGCCGGTGATTTTCGGTATCGTCACAACGGAAAACATTGAGCAAGCGATTGAAAGAGCAGGAACCAAAGCAGGGAACAAAGGGTATGATTCCGCAGTATCTGCCATCGAAATGGCCAATTTGAAGAAAATGTTCAAATAATAAAATAGGGATTCTCGTTTTGTGCGAGAATCCCTTGCTTTACTCCAATACTTGATCCATTACTAAATCATCTATTGAACCAAAGGTATAGCCTTCTTTTTTGGCATCTTCGATAAACTTCGGAAGCGCTTCTGCATTATGCTTTGCAACAGTATGCATGAGGATGAGTGCACCGGGATGCAATTGACTCATTAATTCATCATAGGCATATTCCCACCCAACGTTAGCATCATCGTTCCAATCGACAAAAGCAGTATCCCAGAAAATATAGGTATAGCCGTTATTGTTCCCAACTTCCAATACATTTTCATTAAAAATGCCTTTAGGAGGACGAACGTAATATGTACGTTTTAGTCCAGTCGTTTCTTTTAGTCGTTTATCAAATTTTTTTAGCTCTTTTAGTATTCCTTCCTGTGACAATTTCGATAAGTCAGGATGGCCATATGTGTGATTGCCGATTATATGTCCTTCATCAATCATTCTTTTTACTAAGTCATTTGCACTTTCCAAATAATGACCAGCCAGGAAAAAGGCTGCTGGTACTTCTTCTTTCTTTAAAGTGTCCAGTATAGATTCTGTATATCCGTTTTCAAAGCCGCTATCAAAAGTTAAATAAACAATTTTTTTATTTGGATCTCCTCTATAGAAAGCGCCGTGTTTTTTTAAGATTTCTTCAAAGTTAGCCCCTGCATCAACAGGCTTTCCATCCTTTGATTTAGCGAAGCCCCAATGGTACGCGTCTGCATTTGCAACATCTGGTTTAACAAAACTAAAGGCAATGGCAAAAACAATTGCACACAATGTTAAACCAAATATGTGATGTTTCCACATAAAGAACTTTAGCCTCCTTTTTGCTTATATTGTGCGAAATCAATTTCTTTATGCTAACCGAACAAGATTTTTACTTTCTGAAATAAGTAGTAGGATATACATCTGATTTTCTAAAATGAAACAAACTAAAAAAACATGTATACTTACTTTAGAAGGAGTGTTTGTATGCAGGTCATCTCAAAAATAGGACGACAAAAAAACAATCCAGAACGGTACAATATTTATTTAAATGATACATATGCATTTGCGGTGGACGAATCAACCCTTATTAAGTTTGGCTTAACAAAAGGAAAAGTACTCGAACAATTTGATATTGATGAAATTACTTATGAGGATGAAATTTCCAAAGCCTTTAATCGAGCATTGAACTTTTTAAGCTACCAGATGCGCAGCGAATTTGAAGTGAAAAAGAAGCTGTTGGATGCTGGTTTTGGTGAATCGGTTGTGTTGGAGGCAATTAGAAAACTCGAGAAATTAGGTTTTCTAAATGATGAAACTTATTCGAAAGCTCTTTTGGAAACAAAGAAAAAAACGGCTAAAAAAGGGCCGAGAGCCATTAAACAAGATCTCATTAAAAAAGGAATCGATAAGGAAACACAAAATAAGGTGCTCGATTCTTTTACACATAAAGAGCAACTCTCAATCGCAATGGAGTTAGCGCAAAAGGCTGTACGTGCCAACCAAAATAAAACACCAATGCAAATAAAGCAAAAAATCCAGGATGTCTTAATGAGAAAAGGATATTCTTTTTCAATTACAATCGAAATACTTGACCAAATTAAGCTAGAGCGAGAAGATGATGATTGGTACGAAATGATAGAACTTCAAGGCGAGAAGCTTTGGAGAAAATATGCTGCCAAGCTGACAGGCAATGACCTAAGAATGAAAATAAAACAAGCCTTATATCAAAAAGGCTTTCCAATAGAAGTAATTGACCGCTTTCTAGATGAAAAGGAGACAGAACAAAATGACTGAAAAAAGTTATGCTGAAATGACTGAACAAGAACTAAGAGAAGAGATTGCAAAGCTGAAAGAAAAAGCGAGAAAAGCAGAACAGCTGGGCATTGTTAATGAATATGCTGTCTATGAAAGAAAGGCTACGATGGCTGCCGCTTATTTGATTGATCCTAAAACAATCGTTAAAGGTGAAATGTACCGAATCGATGGGGCACCGGGAGAGTTTTTTAAAGTGGAATATTTAAAAGGCCGCTTTGCATGGGGCTACCGTTTAGGCGGGGATCGATTTGAAGAAGCATTGCCAATTTCAATACTTTTGCCAATGAAGGTAGGGAAATAACATGAATGCAAATCATTCAATTGAACAGCTGACACAGACTCTGGCTGAGAAAAACCCAAATCTTTCTGTAAATAAAGCGCGTACATGGATCGAGCTATTATGGTCGGATTTTGAATCCACATACGCCAAAGCTGGGTACGATTACCGAGGAGCGGAATACACGGAAAAAATAATTCAGCAGTGGATAGCAAGCTACGGCGATAAAATCCACGAATTTGCAGGGAGAAATCCAAAATACGCACATCTTTTGGATGCGAGCGATGATGAAAAGCTGCAATAGTTAGTCTGTATATAATGATAAAAGGATTTGTCCCAAAAAGAAGAGGACAGCTCCTTATAAATTTTTTAATAACAATGTCTAGAGGAAGGTGCAAGCTCCGAGAAAACTTCAGAGCTGGTCGAGCACTTTTTGCTTTTCTTTGTCTAGCTGCAGGTGCAAGCACCTCCACAATTTCAGAATCGCCGGCAAGGACCAAAAGCGTCCTTTTGTCGATTCCTCCAATTGTGTTCGAAGCTGGTCGAGCACCTTTCGCTTTTCTTTGTCCAGCTGCAGGTGCTAGCTCCTCCACAATTTCAGAATCGCCGGCAAGGACCAAAAGCGTCCTTTTGTCGATTCCTCCAATTGTGTTCGAAGCTAGTCAAGCACCTTTAGCTTTTCTGTTAGTCACTGGCTCCTATTTGCAGCTTTTGCTGTAACTTATCTTCGCTAAAAATCCAGCCAGTGTAAGAATTGACGATGTTTAGCTCTTCATCAACGTGGGCTACAGCAACAAATGGATAGTGATCATTACTGCGGTAGCGCAAATCAATCAATCGAACTTCGGTAAGGTTGTTTTCGAGCTCGGAAATTTCCCATCGATATAATGGAGAAAAGGATAAGAACGCACTCAAATTCGAATCCTGAAGCGCTTTTTCAACAATTGGCGTCTTTGGAATCGGATGAATTTCAAACTTATCATAAATATTAATGGTTCTGCCGTATGCGCGGCCAACGTAATAATGGGTACTCGATTTTGCCGCCACACGCCAATTGAAAAAACGCATTGTCGGTGCAACAATAACATAGTCTTCATCTTGTATCGTATGATGAACCGCTCTTTTTACGGACGCCTGCAATATAAAGCGCAGAATGTAATACATAATGATGATTGCATACATGAGTGAAAACGTTGTGACTGGATCAAAGCCAAATGCCCAAAATAGAATTCCGATACAATGAATCCCAAAAATAATCGGATCAAAGGTATTAATGACTCCGAGAGCTACCCATTTTTTGGAGAATGGCCTGAGAGCCTGGGTACCATAGGCGTTAAAAATATCTACAAATACATGAAGAAAGACGGCAAGGAAAGTCCAAAGCCATAGGTGCAAGATATTCACATCTCGGAATATTAAACTTAAGATGGCAGTAATTACAATTGGCCATAAAATAACTGCTGGAATCGAATGCGTAATTCCACGATGATGGCGAATATAAACCGCATTATTTCGCAATTTTAGGACGGTATCAACATCTGGAGCCTGTGAACCAATAATCGTTCCTGCCATAACGGCTGCGAATCCCATTGTACTATTTGCTACAACTGGGTCTGCTAAAGCTAATCCTCCTAAAGCAACACCCATTACTAAATGTGTGCCCGAATCCATTGTTATCAACTCCTCGTATATGGAGGATTGTGGCCATATACTTGACGGTTTGTTTAAATAGAAAATTTAAAAAAGTTAACTTTATAATAATAATATACCCGAATTTTAGAATTTAAAATCGAAATTTGTCGGAGGATAGGATGAAATATCAATATACTAATGAATTTCGACACAATTTGGTCGAATGGTTTAATAATGAAAAACGTGATTTACCATGGAGACGTACAGCAGATCCTTATAAAATCTGGGTTTCCGAAGTAATGCTGCAGCAAACAAGAGTCGATACAGTAATACCATATTACAATCGATTTTTAGAAAAATATCCAACAATACAAGATCTTGCTTATGCACCACAAGAGGAATTATTAAAAATGTGGGAGGGACTTGGGTATTATTCCAGAGCGCGAAACTTACAGGCCGGTGTGAAAGAGGTCGTGGAAAAGTACGATGCAGTAGTACCGGACAATCGCCATGACATCTCTAAGCTAAAAGGTGTCGGCCCCTATACAGCAGGCGCGATTTTAAGTATTGCTTATCAGAAACCAGAGCATGCAGTTGATGGGAATGTCATGCGTGTATTAAGTCGTGTTCTACATATAGAAGATGATATCGCTGTTCCTAAAACAAGAAAAGTGTTTGAAGAAGCGGTAGAGATGTTAATTGATGAAGAACATCCTGGGGACTTCAACCAAGCATTGATGGATCTTGGAGCTATGATTTGTACACCAACTTCTCCGAAATGCCTGCTCTGTCCGGTAAGGGATTATTGTATCGCCTTTAGTGAAGGAGATACAGACAAATTACCAGTCAAATCGAAAAAGGTAAAAACAAAAAAAGTGCAGTTTAAAGTTTTTGCAGCTCGCGACCATCAAGGGCGATATTTACTAGAAAAACGTCCTAGTGAAGGTTTGTTGGCAGATATGTGGCAGTTCCCCATGATTGAGGTAACGGAGAATTCAATTAGTGAAGATACATTCCAGCAAAATTATAATGTCGAGATCACAGCTATTATTGATAAAGAGCTGCTAAAGTTTAAGCATATTTTCTCCCACCTGACATGGGAAATGGATTGCATGTTGGTAGGAGTTGAACAAAACATGGTGCTTCATGAAAATGTAAAATTCCTATCAGTTGAACAAATAAAGTCTTTGCCGATGCCAGTACCAATGTTGAAGATTTTGAATGTTCTGAATTAACTTATTTTCGTTTTGTCGAATAAAGTCGACCACTTCCGTCCACAATATTTTTACGGAGGTGATAACAAATGGCTAACAACAACAACAACCGCAATAACCGCAACAACAACAATAATAACAACAACAATAACAACAACAACTTCAACAACAACGAAGAGTTTGCTGTAGATCAAGATTTCCAACAAGCTCGTCAACAAAACCAAAAACAAAACCAACAAAACCGCAACAATAATAACAACAACGAAAACAACGACTACTAATTAGTCACCCTAACTCGAGTGTAAATAAAGTGAATTCACTTTTAGGTATAGACAATTTATTGTCTATACCTTAATTTTTTAGCTGAAAATAATTAACATAAATTACATAGCATAATCTAATTTTTGCCAAGTTATTTGAAAAATATATTCTTCTAGCTACAAGTTTTTGATTAGCATTGCTATAATAGAACCTAATAGTTGCTAGATGATTGAAATTTTCAAATTGGACAAAAATATCACCGAGCAAATGATACATACCTAGAGACGAAAAGGTGGGCTTTACATGACAATACCTATAGAAGGAGAAACGATACAAATACATAGTTATAAACATAATGGTCGCATCCACCGTGTCTGGCAGGAAACGATGGTCTTAAAAGGAACAAAGAACATTTTTATCGGTGCCAATGAGCGTACCCTTGTGACTGAATCGGACGGACGAACTTGGCTGACAAGGGAACCGTCTATTTGTTACTTCCATGCAGAGCATTGGTTCAATATTATTTGTATGCTTCGTGAAGATGGCGTCTATTATTACTGTAATATGAGCTCGCCCTATGTCTTTGATAATAATGCGATAAAGTATATTGATTATGATCTAGATATAAAAGTATTTCCCGATATGTCCTATACATTATTAGATGAAGATGAATATGAGCAACATAAAAAAGAAATGGGCTATCCAGAAGTAATTGATAAAATCCTAAAACGCAATGTCAATAAACTCGTCAGCTGGATCAAGCAAAAAAGAGGCCCTTTCGCCCCGGATTTTATCGAAGTCTGGACGAATCGCTACTTATTTAATAAAGAAATGCAATCAAAGGAATAATTAATGAAGTGGAGAAAAACATTTTAGTTTTTCTTCATTTTTTATGTTTGGGGGGAAGGTATTTGCAAGGAAGTGAAGGTTTTTCGTAAGAGTAATCCGTGTTATGAGCGAAACATATTTGGAGTAGTGGGAAGAAAGGCGCTATAGGATTGGATTCCTAATTTCTTAGAATAAGAGGATATTTTCCGGTTATACGCTAGTGGTACTACTTTCGAGAGAAGATAAGGGAAGGTTTTCCGACTATGGGAAGAAAAATCCCCTATTTTCACGTATTTTGAGTAGATAGCCGGAAATTCTCCGTCTATTTCAGCCGTTTCTCGGATTACTTTCTAAATAAACGGAAATTTTCCTGCTAATTATCAAGGAGGATATCATATTCTTCCACCAACCTAGATTAACTTCCCCCCTAATTAGTAATAAGAGGATATTTTCCGGTTATTTGCTAGTGGTGGTCCTTTCGAAGGAAGATAAGGGAATATTTTCCGACTATGGGAAGAAAAATCCCAGATTTTCATGTTTTTTTAATCAATAGCCGGAAATTCTCCGACTATTTAAGCCATTTTACGGATTATTTTCTAGAAAGGCGGAATTTCTCCTGTTATTTATTGGTGTGGACATCTAAATTTTGCTCTAGGACTATTTTATTTGGGTTTTCTCAATACCCGACCCAAAGGAATATCTGTATAACTGAATGGAACACGAAGCAGAGTTAGACTTACTTCAAACTAAGGTTCTTCAGTGGATTGGAATACATAACGAAGTTGAAATTGTTTCAAAACCCCTTTCATTCCGCGAATTGGCTCTGAGAAGCAGTTGATTGAGCTGTTAACGACAATTAGGAACAGCAAATCCCCCTTAAGAAACAATTTATCCCATATACGAACAGGATACCATTCTAAAACATCAAATGTGTAATTCCCCTCAATCTAGAGTATAGTGTTATCAGGTGTCTAAATGGGGTACCTTCATACATAATGTGGTGCTTGTAAAGGAAGTGAAGAGATTTGGATAGTATGAAACGCTATATGCGCTTTGTAAAGCCCTATCGCTGGGAGATTTTATTAACCATTGTAATTGGAATCATTAAATTTGCGATTCCGTTGTTTATTCCATTACTAATCAAAATTGTAATTGATGACATTATTGGAGCCAATGATTTAACCGATAGCGAAAAAATTACGCAACTGGTCTATTGGCTGGGTGGAACGGTTATTTTATTCTTTATTATTCGTCCGCCGATTGAATATTACCGTCAATATTTTGCGCAGCATGTTGGAAACAAGGTACTATTTGATATTCGGCAGGAATTATTTGGTCATTTACAAAAGTTAAGCTTGAAGTATTATGCCAATACCCGTGCCGGGGAAGTCATTTCTCGTGTTATTAATGATGTAGAGCAGACGAAAAACTTTATCATGATCGGCTTGATGAACCTATGGCTGGATGTAGCGACCATCTTGATTGCCATTGCGATTATGCTGACAATGGATGTAAAGTTAACAATCGTTGCCATTATTGCACTGCCTTTCTTTGGCTTTAGCGTGAAGTATTTTTTTGGAAAGCTTCGAGATTTAACGCGAAAACGTTCACAAGCTTTAGCGCATGTGCAAAGTTATCTGCATGAACGTGTCAGCGGCATGAGTATTATTAAAAGTTTTACTTTAGAAAAGCATGAACAGCAAATTTTTGATAGAGAAAATGGGGAATTCTTGAATCGTGCTCTAGACCATACCAAATGGAATGCAAAATCCTTTGCTGTGGTTAATACCATCACGGATATTGCTCCATTACTGGTAATCGGGTTTGCAGGTTACCAAGTTATTCAGGGGGATCTAACAGTCGGAACAATGGCAGCTTTTTACGCATACATTGAACGTTTATATAGCCCGCTGCGCCGATTAGTGAACTCATCCACAACCCTTACTCAATCGATTGCTTCAATGGATCGTATGTTTGAATTGATGGATGAGGAGTATGATGTTCTAGATAAGAAAAATGCTCGTGAATTGCCTCCTGTTAAAGGACAAGTTTCTTTTGAAAATGTGGATTTTCAATATGAGCAAGACGGGCAGATGATATTAAAAAATATCAACTTTAATATTAAGCCAGGTGAAACGGCTGCCTTCGTTGGAATGAGTGGGGGAGGAAAATCGACTATCGTTAGTTTGATTCCTCGTTTCTATAATGTAACGGGTGGTGCTGTGAAAATTGATGGCATTGATGTAAATGATGCAATTATCCATTCACTTCGCGCCCAAATCGGCATCGTGCTTCAGGATAATATTTTGTTTAGTGATTCAGTTAAACAAAATATTTTAATGGGAAGACCTGATGCAACGGAGGAGGAGGTCATTGCTGCAGCAAAAGCAGCTAATGCCCACGATTTCATCATGACCTTGCCACAAGGCTATGAAACAAAAGTTGGGGAGCGGGGAGTGAAACTTTCGGGCGGGCAAAAACAACGTGTGGCGATTGCTCGTGTGTTCCTGAAAAATCCGCCGATATTAGTCTTGGATGAAGCAACTTCAGCACTTGATCTAGAAAGTGAATCATTAATCCAGGATTCGCTGGATCGCTTAGCAAGTAATCGGACAACGATTATTATTGCCCATCGATTGTCTACCATCACCCATGCGGATAAAATATTCGTGATTGATCATGGTGAATTAGTGGAAGAGGGTAATCATGAATCGTTAATGGAAAAGCAAGGCGTCTATTATGATTTATTCCAAATTCAAAAGTTAGATTAGAACTACAATTTTTCATCAAGAAAAGAATAATTTCTGTCTTGATTTTAACGAATAGTAGATTTATTGCCAACAATATTAAAAAAAGTTTGCGACATAAGATGCTCAGGTAAGTCAGCTTTCGACTTATCCGGGCATTTTTATTTTGTCTAAAATCTTCCTATGCTAGCTCAGTCACCTAGGGGCGCTTATTGACAAGAAAGGAGATTTCAAGACATTAACGTGATAAAGTACTGAAGCTGTTAATTTTTGTCGAAAAAATTCTGTGATATTTATAATTTTTTTAGCATAAAAAATATGAATTACTAGATTCCAATCTATCAATTTTTTTAATGCTAGTTTTGATCACCACTCTTACAAGGAGGGACAGTATGGAAAGAAACGTACTACTAGAAGTAAAAGATTTGGAAACGACTTTTTTCACAGAAGATGGAAGAGTCCCAGCGGTTGATCATATTGACTTTCATATTCATGAAGGGGAAATTTTAGGGATTGTTGGAGAGTCGGGGTGTGGAAAAAGTGTAACCTCGTTATCGATTATGGGGTTGGTGCCATCTCCTCCAGGAAAGATAACTTCAGGTGAAATTCTATTAGGCGAAATAGATTTAACGAAACAAACCGAAAAGCAGATGAGGAAAATTCGTGGAAAAGAAGTGGCAATGATTTTCCAAGAACCGATGACCTCCTTAAATCCTCTCTACACAATTGGTAATCAACTGATTGAAGCTATTTTATTGCACAACAGAAAAATGAAAAAGAAGGAAGCGGCCGGTAAAGCGATTGAAATGATGAAGCTGGTAGGATTGCCAAGAGCGGAAGAGTTGATGAAGGATTATCCCCATCAATTATCTGGCGGTATGAGACAGCGTGTGATGATTGCGATGGCTTTATTATGCAATCCGAAGCTATTAATTGCAGATGAGCCAACAACTGCGCTCGATGTAACCATTCAATCCCAAATTTTGAAGTTGATGAAAGAACTGAATAATCAATTTAAAACTGCAGTCTTGCTTATTACTCATGATTTAGGTGTTGTTGCGGAAGTTTGTGAGCGGGTGGTAGTGATGTATGCAGGTCAAATTGTAGAAGAAGCCCCTGTGGAGGAAATTTTTAAAAACCCTCAGCATCCTTATACAAAGGGTCTGCTTCAGTCTGTGCCTGATATGCGATATAAAAAGGAAACATTATATTCCATTAAAGGCAATGTCCCAAAACCTGGTTCTATCCAGATGGGCTGCCGTTTCGCTCCACGCTGTGAATATGCAACCGAACGCTGTATCACAGAAAATCCATCATTATATGAAGTGAGCCAAACGATTGTGCATAAATCAAGATGCTTCTTGCAGGAAACGGAGGGAATCGATATTGCAGAACACGTTATTGAAGGTCGATAACTTAAAGAAGTATTTCCTGAAACGATCTTCTTCTTTAAAGAATGCATCTTATGTAAAAGCGGTGGATGATGTTTCTTTTGAAGTGTTTGAAGGGGAAACCCTTGGCATTGTAGGTGAATCGGGTTGCGGGAAATCGACAACCGGACGGACAATTATGCGACTGCTTGAACCGACTTCAGGCTCTATCAAGTTTGATGGAGAAGACCTTTCTACTTTATCGAAAAAAGTGATTCGGGAAAAAAGACGGAATATTCAAATGGTATTCCAGGATCCTTATGCTTCCTTAAATCCAAGACATACAGTGAAGAAGATTTTGGAGGAACCTTTAATCGTCCATAAGCTAGGAAATTCTCAAGAGCGAAAAGAAAAGGTAGACGAATATTTGGAGATTGTTGGGTTGGACAGCTATCATGCAAAACGCTATCCCCATCAATTTAGCGGAGGACAAAGACAGCGAGTAGGAATTGCCCGTGCTCTAATGACGAACCCGAAGCTTATTATTGCGGACGAACCAGTATCTGCTTTAGATGTTTCTATCCAGGCCCAGGTGCTTAACTTAATGCAGCGGCTGCAGGAAGATTTAAAGCTTACTTATATTTTTATTGCCCATGATTTGGGTGTTGTACGCCACATCAGCGATCGAGTGGCGGTTATGTATTTAGGCAGTGTTGTAGAGCTGGCGGAAAGTGAATCTTTATATGCCGAGCCGCTCCATCCATATACCAAAGCATTATTATCTGCAGTACCGATTCCTGATCCTTCTTATGAAAGGGAAAAAATAATCATCACAGGCGATATTTCCAGTTCCTTTACAGATAGTGGATGCAAGTTCCAAGCTAGATGCCCTTATGCCACCGTTACTTGCAAAATGAATACACCAAAATTAGTCGAAGTTAAACCAGGTCACTCTGTTGCATGTCATTTATATAGTACTGATTAAACAGTATTTGTGAACCGTTGATTTTGCTTATTTTGGCAATTCTTTGCGGTTAACTAATGATATGGAGCAATGACATATACATTTAGGGAAAATAGGGAGGGTATTTATGAAGAAAAGCAAGCTGTGGTCTATTGGCCTATTTTTGTTGCTTGCTCTTTCAGTACTGCTAGCTGCTTGTAGCAGCGAAGAAGGAACAACTGAAGAGCCAACAGGAACAAGTGAAGAAACAACAGACGAAACAACAACAGAAGAAGCAGAAGAAACAGTTCCTCAAACTTTAGTATTTGGTCGCGGTGGAGATTCTGTATCACTTGACCCTGCCATTGTGACAGATGGTGAATCCTTTAAAGTAACAGAAAATATTTTCGAAACGCTACTGAACTTTGGTGACCAAGATACAACGATTCATCCAGGTTTAGCGAAAGAATGGGAAGTTAGTGAAGATGGATTAACTTATACGTTCCATTTGCAGGAAGGTGTTAAATTCCATGATGGGACAGATTTCAATGCTGAAGCTGTTGTGAAAAACGTTGAACGCTGGAAAGCTGGAAATGAAGAACAATTTTATTATTACCACTCTATGTTTAAAGCAGAAGGCAAAGATATTATCGCAAATGTTGAAGCGGTTGATGATGTAACTGTAGTATTCACACTTTCTCGGCCACAAGCTCCTTTCATAAAAAATATTGCGATGAGTGCATTTGGCATCGCTTCACCAACTGCTTTTGAATCAGCAGGCGAAGCATTTGGAGATAATCCGGTAGGTACTGGACCGTTTAAATTTGTTGACTGGAAACGAAATGACTCCATCACAGTTGCAAAGAACGAAGAGTACTGGCAAGAGGGGCTGCCAAAGCTTGATACGATTATCTTCCGTGCAATTCCGGATAACTCGGCCCGGTTGAATGCTTTAATGACGGGAGAAATTGATTTAGCTGATGGCATTAATCCTTCAGATTCCCAGACAGTAGAGTCAAATGCAGATTTACAGCTAATCGAACGTCCATCAATGAATGTTGGATATTTAGGTTTAACAAATACACGTCCACCATTTGACAATAAGCTAGTACGTCAAGCAGTGAACTATGCAATCGATAAACAAGCAATTGTGGATGCCTTCTACCAAGGTCGTGCAGAAGTAGCGGTTAATCCAATGCCTTCATCAATCAGCGGCTATAATGACGAAATTACAGGCTATGAATACAATCCTGAAAAAGCAAAGGAATTATTAGCTGAAGCAGGATATGATGGTTCGGAAATTGAGCTTTGGGCAATGCCTGTACCACGTCCATATATGCCGGAAGGCCAAAAGGTAGCAGAAGCTATTCAGAAAAACTTAAGTGATGTTGGCATTCCCTCAAAAATCGTAACATTTGAATGGGCAACCTATTTAGAAAAAGCGAAAAACGGGGAAGCAGATGCATTCTTGTTAGGCTGGACTGGCGATAATGGAGATGCAGACAACTTCATTTACACATTGCTCGATAAAGATACAATTGGCAGCAACAACTATGCATACTATTCAAATGATGAAGTACATGAACTGTTAATCGCAGCACAATCAGAAATTGACGAAGACAAACGCATTGACTTATATAAACAAGCACAAGAAATTATTCATGATGACGCTCCATGGGTTCCTTTAGCACACTCTATCCCATTATTGGCAGCGAAAAAAGGAGTTGCAGGTTACTTGCCGCACCCAACTGGCTCTGAAAGCTTAATTAACGTATCTATGGAATAAAAACAGTACCAGGTCCCTGGACATTTGTAAATTGTTCAGGGACCTGGTCCATAAACAAAAGAGAGGTGACGGTATGCTTCGCTACATAGGGAGAAGGGTTTTGCATTTAATTCCTGTGTTGTTGGGAATGACTTTTGTTGTATTTTTGATTATCCGTGCGATACCAGGTGATCCAGCTCAAGTGATTTTAGGGCAGCAAGCTACGGAAGAAGCAACGAAAGCGCTGCGTGAAAAGCTTGGTCTCGACCAACCATGGTATATCCAATATTTTGATTACTTAAAAGGGCTATTAACGGGTGATTTAGGAGAGTCTCTTCGAACGAGGCAGCCGATTTCAACTGAAGTATGGCCTTATTTAGCGGCAACAATTGAATTAGCCGTTTTTGCAATGATCATAGCGGTAATCATTGGCATGAATGCGGGAATTATTTCAGCGTGGTTCCAAAATTCTTGGTTTGACTATACGGCTATGGTTATTGCTCTAATTGGTGTATCCATGCCAATTTTTTGGCTTGGATTAATGGAGCAATGGGCATTTAGCCTTGAGCTGAAATGGCTTCCGACTTCAGGACGTGAAGAGGTGCGGGATCCCGTGCAGGCAATCACCCATTTCTATTTAATTGATACGGTCATTCAAGGCCGCGTGGATCAATTCTGGGTCGCAATTAAACATTTAATCTTACCTGGGGTGGCACTTGCAACTATTCCGATGGCCATCATTGCTCGAATGACACGATCATCGATGCTGGAAGTTTTACGTTCAGATTATATTCGAACTGCTCGTGCCAAAGGCCAAAGAATGGGGAAGGTGGTTTATAAGCATGCATTAAAAAATGCATTAATTCCGATTATCACGATTATTGGATTACAAACAGGACTTCTTTTAGGAGGGGCCATTTTAACTGAAACCATTTTTAGCTGGCCGGGGATTGGCCGCTACATCTATGAAGCAATCGGCTACCGGGACTACACGGTTATCCAATCGGGCATCTTAATTGTTGCCTTTATGTTTGTCATGATTAACCTTGTCGTTGATATTTTATACTCCGCTATTGATTCACGAATTAAATATAACTAGAAGGGAGTGGGATTTATGCCGGAGCTGATTTCTAATTCCGTTAATTTAAACGTAAAAGAAGAAAAAGTAGTAGGACCATGGAAAGCGGCATGGAGAAGCTTTAGAAAAAGTAAAGCGGCTCTTGTCGGGACAGCCATTGTTGTATTTTTTATTTTGCTTGCTATATTAGGTCCATTAATAGCGCCAGAGGGAATAAATGAGCAGAAATTACAGGATCCAAGTTTGCGACTAGCCCCACCTTCTAGTGAATATTGGCTGGGGACCGATGACTTTGGGAGAGATATATTTTCGCGAGTCGTTTATGGGGCAAGGATTTCGCTTGTAGCTGGTTTTTCATCCGTAATTCTGTCGATTATAGTAGGGAGCTTTCTAGGAGTTATTGCAGGCTTTTACGGACGCTTCATTGATACTATTATTTCGAGAATTTTTGATATTATGCTGGCATTTCCAAGTATTTTATTAGCGATTGCAATTGTATCAATCTTGGGTCCATCTCTGCAAAATGCATTAATCGCCATTGCCATTATCAATATTCCTAACTTCGGACGGTTAATCCGTTCCAAAGTATTGAGTGTAAAGGAAGAGGATTATATTATGGCGGCAAAAGCGATAGGGATGCGGGATTCTAGGATATTATGGAAGCATATTTTGCCGAACTCATTTTCACCCGTTATTGTTCAGGGGACACTGGCCATTGCTACGGCAATTATTGAAGCTGCTGCTTTAAGCTTTTTAGGAATGGGTGCAGAAGCCCCTCAGCCTGAATGGGGGAAAATGCTTTTTGATGCACGGGTACATCTAATGACGGCGCCGTGGACGATGATTTTTCCAGGACTGGCCATTATGTTGACGGTACTTGGGTTCAACTTAATGGGGGATGGATTGCGGGATGCTTTAGACCCGAAGATGAAAAATTAGAAAAGGGGGCGTCTGAAAAGTCCTTTTGAGACGCCTCTTTGCAACGATGATGGTGACATTTTGATGTGACCACCGCAGGAGCAATGTTTTAGTTGGGATTCTTAATGAGAAGATGGAGGGGGCTGGGACGGAAGTGAAAAATTCTATAGATGGTGGAAGAAGCTATTTTAAGAAATTGATACTTTATAAATTGAGTGGAGTGGAGGGGGAAGTGTAGCTGTTGGCTGCGCCTTTCGATACAAAGTAAAGCTTGCTGGGGGAACAAGCACGAGCGAGAGGCTGCAGGCTCTAGCCGTGCCAATGGATGCGCATCCCCGCAACGAAAAATTAATTTTAGTTATATCAAGAAAACAGCATTTTCCTACTTGAGGAAAATGCTGTTTTCGGGTTTTGTCCCATCCTCTTTTTGCCTAAATTTATTCAATCGGGAATAAATCGGATGATAAATAGCGTTCGCCTGTATCAGGAGCTAAGCAAAGAACCCGTGCTGTTTTAGGAAGATGTTTGGCTAATTCTATAGCGAAATAAGCAGAAGCCGCACCGGAAGCACCGACTAATATGCCCTCTTCAGCTGCAAGTCTTCTAGCTGTAATTTGAGCGTCATCATCCTCGATATGAAGAATTTCATCGAACACTTTGCGGTTTAAAATTTTAGGGACAAATCCTGGCCCGGTTCCTGGAATTTTATGGGGGCCTGGAGCTCCACCTGCTATAACTGGAGACCCGGCTGGTTCAACTACATAGATTTTTAAGTTGGGAAGCTGTTTTTTTAATTCCTCACCCGTGCCAGTTACTGTCCCGCCCGTACCAGCAGTTAGGACAAGTACATCCAGTTGTTGATCAAATGAGTCCAAAATTTCCACCGCAGTTGTAGTTCTATGTGCATCTGCATTTGCATGGTTATCAAATTGAAGGGGAATAAAGCTATTTGGAATCGTTTGAGCAATACGCATTGCTTCATCAATAGATCCTTGCATGCGTAAATTTGATGGTGTTAAATGAACCTCGGCGCCATACGCTTGCATTATTTGCACACGTTCTTTAGTAGCGTTATCCGGCATTGTAATAATGCAAGGGTAGCCTTTTACTGCACAAACCATGGCAAGGCCAATCCCTGTATTCCCTGAAGTAGGCTCGATCACTGTACTAACACCAGGGATGAGTTTACCTTCTTTTTCGGCTTGAAGTATCATATTTAAAGCAGCGCGGTCTTTTACACTTCCGCCAGGATTAAAGGATTCTAATTTCATGTAAACTTCTGCATGTTCTTTAGCTGGTAATTTATTTAGCTTAACGATCGGTGTATTTCCAACTAATTCAAGGATATTATTATGTAATTTCATCATCAAGACACCTCTTTAGTAGAATTGATAAAAGCTAGGCGAAATTATCTGCCTAGCTTTATCGTCTCCAATTATTATAAAACTTTTCACACAAGTTGACTAACTTATTCGCTTAAAGCTTCCTCTAAATACGATAGGTTAACTAAGCCGTCGATATTGTCTGTTGAAATATAGCCGGCATCTTTAGAGATTGTCGCCATTTCTTTTAAGATTTCTTCTTTCACATCTGTTGTAGCTGTTAAGCGATCAAATGCTTTTGTTACTTCATCTTTTGATAAATCTTTACCAGTAAGACCTTTTACATGATCTAAGAAAAGCTGAATCGATTCTTCCGGATTTTCGTTAATGAAGTCGACTGCTTGTGCGTATGCTTTTAATGCTTTTTTCGTTAACTCTGGATTATTAGAAGTGAAAGCTTTTCTTGCAGTTACTACAGTATTTGTAGAATCGCTTCCCCAAGCAAATTGAGATGCATCTAATAATAGTTTCGCATTGCCATTTGTTTCGATGTTCACACCCCATGGCTCTTGTGTAGCGGCAGCATCAATTTCACCTTTAAGCATTAAAGCTGCTGTATCAGCAGGTGCTTGTTTAATTGTGGTAACATCGCCATTACCAGTAGAGCTAGCTGTTAACCCGGCATCTTGAAGTGATTTCATTAACCCAACGTCTTGTGTACTGCCAAATGTAGGCACTGCCACTTTTTTGCCTTTTAAATCTTCCACGCTGTTTATACCTGAATCTTTCCCAACTACAAGAACAGCACCACCGTTAACTGCTCCAGCAATAATTTCATGCTCTGGGTTTTTTACATATGTGTTTAAAGCAGGTGTTGGACCAACTGTACCTAAATCAATAGAGTTTGTAGACATTGCTTCCATGAAGGCTGAACCATCATTGAATGTGCTAGTCGTAATTTTAATATCATCGCCAAATTGTTCAGTATAGAAGCCTTTTTCAAGAGCAACGATTGTTGCGATATGCGTCATGTTCGGGAAGTAGCCGATACGAACTTCCTTTACAGAATCTTTTTCTGCATTTTCTTCCTCTTTACCGCCGCATGCAGCCAAGACCGCAACAACAAGGGTTAAAATTGTTAAAAATAATAGATTCTTTTTCATCTTTCTTCTCCTTAGTGGGTAGTTTGAATACCCCATTTTCTTAATACAAAACGTTCAATTCTTACAAAGATAAAGTTATCGATAAAGGAACCAATTACACCAATAATAATCATAATACTAAAGATTAAATCCATTGCCTGGATTGAGCGACCTAAGTCAAGCAGTGTTCCAAGACCCCCGCTGCCGCCCAGTAATTCACCGGCAAGAACTGCACGCCAAGCCAATGCCCACGCTAACCGTAAACCAGCAATTTGCTGAGGTATCGTTGATTTGAAAATAACTGTTCGGAACAGGTGGAAACCTGATGACCCCATAGTGCTCGCAACACGTATTAACAGGGGAGGAACACTTTTAAAAGCAGTGCTTGATGTAATGGTAATCGAGAGGGCAGCCCCTAAAATAACGATGAAAATTACAGAGCCGACACCTAGGCCAAACCAAAGTATTGCTAATGGCATCCAAACGATATTTGGAATAGCTTGCAGGCTTGTTACAAAAAAGCCAAGTGTATCGTCGACAATTTTATATTTATAGATTAAGAATCCAAGAACTAACCCGATGATAACTGCAACGATAAAACCAATAAATAATCGGATTAGGGAAGCGCCAGTAGCTTCCAATAATTGCCCGCTGATGATTCCTTCGACTAAGGTTTTGATAACAGTGACGCCGCCTGGATCATTAGGAATGATTAATGGTGGCCACATAAATGCAGGGAAAACTTCAAATTTAGATATCGCTTCCCATATTGTTATTAGGATCAACACGAAGATGGTCCGTCTTAAGAGCGTAATCACTACCTAATTCCTCCTTCAGCACTTTTTCCATTTCCTGTTCTAGCTCTGTTAAGATACGATTCTCCAAATGTATTAAAATGCTGTCCGATGAGTTTCTAGGTCGAGCAGCTTGCACAGGGAATATATTTTTAATTCCTCCGGGACGTGTTTTCATTAATACGATTCGATCTGATAATACAACCGCTTCACGGATATTGTGGGTAACAAATATGATTGTTTTTCCAGTTTCGCGCCAAAGCTTATCAAGTTCTTTATGAAGAACCATACGTGTCTGTTCATCTAACGCAGCAAATGGTTCATCCATTAACAGAATCTCGGGATCTGTTACTAATGCACGGGCAATCGCAACACGTTGTTTCATGCCGCCTGATAATTCATGGGGCATTGCCTGAGCAAATTTTCCAAGATGTACTTTTTGCAGCCAATCCATTGCGCGGACTTTTGCTTCTTCTTTCGGTACCTTTTTTAAAAGAAGTCCGTACATGACGTTATCCAGAACACTCATCCAAGGGAATAATCCTGATTCCTGGAAGACAACGATTCGATCATTGCCAGGTCCTTTAATAGGTTTATCATTTACAAGCAGGCTGCCAGAAGTTTCTTTTTCTAAGCCTGCTACTATATTTAAAAGTGTGGATTTCCCACAACCGGATGGACCCAGTAAGGAAACAAACTCTCCCTTTTTAATCGTTAGGGATACATCATCTAACGCAATTGTTGGAGCATGATCTTTTCTCTGAAATTCTTTATGTACATTTTGAAGAATGATATGTTCTTCCGCCATCATTAAACCCTCCATTCCTATAAAACATATTAATATACTAAGATTTAATTAGTTTCCATTTTATGTTTTGTATTTCAATCTTTCTGTCACTTTTGTTACAATAATTCAGAATAATATTTATAAATAGATAAAGGTCAGGGAATAGGGGTGTCTAGAATACTTAAAGAACTCGAACAATATAGTAAAAAAATATACGTAAAAAAGGGGCACTCGATTTATCAAACAGGCGATGCTATCAATACGGTTTATCTCCTGAAACAAGGACTGGTAAAGTTGGCAGAAGATGCGGATGATGGGCAGCCTGTTACAATCGTGCTCCTGCAAGAAGGAGAGATGTTCGGATTTTTAGATCGATTAAATAATCATTTAGAACATACGCAATATGCAGTTGCGTTAACAGATTCTACGTTGCTTTCATTCCCGATGGAGGTGGTATTAAAACATTTCGAAAATCTTCCTGAGGTTGAAAAAGCTTTATTTTATTCGTTGGTTCGGCAACTAGCAGAAGCTAAACAATTGGTATATGTCCACTCAAAAATGACAGTTCCTGAAAGAATTAGTTGGTTTTTGATTAAACTTGCCAATATGGAAAATGGGGTTGCAACGATTAATATTTCATTAACACATGAGGAAATCTCTTATATGGTGGGATGCAGCAGGCAAAAGGTGACCACTTATTTAAGCAAATGGAAAAAGGAAGGCACCATTCAATATGATCGAGGGTTCATTCAAATCGTCGAAATAGACAAACTCAGGTAAATATTAAAACTCCCCATGAGGTTTGTAAGCCTTTGGGGAGTGTTTTCAAGAAAAGGTTTCATGGAGATTCGCAAAAGAAAAACATCAACTCATCCTGTTTTTCTAATAGAAGCCCTGCTCTAAGTCAGAGTTTCTTTCCTCACTATGGTAGCTTCTATAAGATACAATCAATGTATCTAAATGCTCCAGATTTTCTTCATAATCCAAAAGTCTGGAGAAGATATAGAATAAGTGATAGCTTGAGAATTCCTCTTCGCCTTCTCGTTTTTCTTCTATTGCAATCTGATGGATTAGCTTTTCCATCACATCTACATATTTTTTGTCTTGTTCATCCACCCATTTTGAGTGCTCGGGTTTTAGCTTTCCTGTAAATTTTAAAAGCAATTGCTCATGAAAAGTCAGCAGGAAATCAAGACGCTCCTGAACCAATCCTCGGAATTGGCTAGGTAAATTTGAAATTTCATTTTCATGCTTATGCAAACGATGCAATAGCTCCAAACTTTTTTTTGTTGTCGTGATCATTTGACGATAAATAACGAGCTTCCGTGCTTGAATAAAGCGCTTTTTCTTAGAGTAATGTCTTTCCTCTTTGTAGAAGTCATACATTTTTTCAACATCGCTAAGACGTTCCTGGAATTTCGTTAGTGCAGCTTTGGTAGAGATATGCTCGGATGCCTGTCTTGCTGCAAGCCGGGTCCAGCGAATAATATCGTCCTGCAAGGAATCGATCATTGTAAATAACTTTACTTCATATCGAGGTGGTAAAAACACTAGATTCACGATAAATGCTGCAAATACCCCAATCATGACCGTGACAAATCGCTCGACACCGAATTCTAGAAAATCATTTCCCTCGTACACCATAATGGCAACAACCGTTACAAGTGCTAAAGACATCGAACTATTCAGCTTGAATTTTCTCATCAATCCAATTACGATGATGGCTGCAATCCCGATGGATACAATATGATGACCAAAAGCTAAGCCAAATAAAACAGCCACTGTTGCACCAATCAGGTTTCCTTGGATTTGTTCAAGGATGGACAAATAGGAACGGTAAATAGACGGCTGAATGGCAAAGATTGCCGCAATCCCAGCGAAAACAGGCGAAGGTAAGTTTAGTAAATCTGCAAGAAAAAGTGCAAATACAATTGCAACACCTGTTTTTAATACACGGGCACCTAATTGCATGTAAAAATACGCCCTCTCTTTTTCAAATACTTCTTCTCGTAATTACGAGACATTTTCATGATAGAAGTCACTACTTTACCTAATATTCTTACACGGGTCAACTAGTTTAGTGTATAGATAATGAAATAAAATTATTAGTTTAATTATTTTAATTGGGAAAAAGCATAGTCCACTGCTGCAAGTGTTTCTGCGATATCTTCTTCTTTGTGTTCAGTTGTTAAGAACCAAGCCTCATACTTGGAAGGAGCAAGATTTACGCCTTTTGAAAGCATTAGCTTAAAGAAGCGGCCGAACATTTCGCCGTCAGAGTTTTCAGCTTGTTCATAGTTTTCTACTTTTACATTGGTAAAGTAAAGTGTCAAAGCACCTTTTAATCTGTTAAGTGAAATTGTAACGCCGTGTTTTTCTGCGGCTTCTAAAATACCCTTTTCGAGCAATGCACCCAGACGATCCATTTCTTCATATACACCAGGTTGCTGCAGCACTTCTAGACATGCAATACCTGCTAACATAGACGCAGGATTACCAGCCATTGTTCCAGCTTGGTAGGCAGGTCCTAAAGGAGCAACAGTTTCCATGATTTCTTTGCGTCCACCGTATGCCCCAATTGGCAGGCCGCCGCCAATTATTTTACCCATTGCCGTTAAATCAGGAGTTAAACCTAGTAAATCCTGGGCAGCACCATAATGGAATCGGAATGCGGTAATAACTTCATCATGAATTGTCAAAGCACCTTTTTCTTTTGCTGAAGCATGTACGAATTCTAAAAAACCTGGTTTAGGCTCAACAATTCCGAAGTTTCCAACGATTGGTTCAATTAGGATGGCAGCTACTTCATCGCCCCATTTATCCATTGCTAGCTGGAATTGTTCTTTATTATTAAATGGCACTGTAATTACTTCAGTAGCTACAGCCACAGGTACGCCAGCAGAGTCAGGTGAGCCGAGTGTAGCAGGACCAGAACCGGCAGCAACTAGCACTTGGTCAAAGTGTCCATGGTAGCAGCCTGCAAATTTAATGATCTTCGTACGACCAGTATATGCACGGGCAACACGTACAGTAGTCATTACTGCCTCTGTACCAGAGTTAGTGAAACGCACTTTATCTAATGAAGGAATTGCGTCCTTTAGCATTTTGGCAAATTTCACTTCATGTTCAGTAGGAGTACCATATAATACGCCTGTTTCTGCAGCGTGCGAGATTGCTTTTGCAATATGTGGGTGACCAAAGCCTGTAATGATCGGACCATAAGCCGCTAAGTAATCGATGTAGCGATTGCCGTCTACATCCCAAAAGTAAGGACCTTCTCCTTTCGCCATAACGACAGGCGCCCCACCGCCAACTGCTTTATAAGAACGTGATGGACTATTTACGCCACCAACAATATGCTCCAATGCATGAATTTGGATTTCTTCAGATTTTGTATGATTCATTTGTAAAGCCTCCTCATTTATTTCAAATCCTATTGTAGACCTAATGAATGGCGAATGCCAAAGAATTTGAAACTCGAACTCTTCTTTTGTAGGATAGAGAAAAGGGAGGAATATTTATGGAATCTTTAGTAAATATGGAAGCGCCGGATTTTTCGTTATTGAATGAAAAAGAAGAGGAAATCTCTTTAAGTGATTATCGAGGTAAAAAGGTTGTCCTTTATTTCTACCCTAAAGACATGACGCCTGGTTGTACGACAGAAGCCTGTGATTTTCGAGATCGCCATGAAGAGTTTTCAGATTTAAATACAGTTATACTTGGCGTAAGTGGAGACGAAGCTAGCAAGCATACAAAGTTTATAGAAAAGTATGGCCTGCCATTCTCCTTGTTGGTCGATGAAAATCATGAGGTAGCTGATAAATACGGTGTTTGGGTGTTAAAGAAAATGTACGGCCGCGAATTCATGGGAATCGAACGTTCAACTTTCCTTATAAACGAAGAGGGAATTGTTGAAAAGGAATGGCGCAAAGTAAAAGTGAAAAATCATATTGAAGAAGTTTTGCAAAGTCTGCGATAGCGAACATTATAATAAGTTTTTTAAAAGTGGAGGGGGAATGAGTGATGAAAGTATATTTTACTTTTGATTCAAGGCCAGATTTACAAAAACAATTAGTGGACGAATTTCCGGAAGTCGAGTTTGCGTTTCGTAAAGGAATCGTGGATGAAGATATAGAAACAGCAGAAGTTATCGTTACATATGGTGAAGATTTAACGGATGATCATATCGCGAACGCACAAAATCTAAAATGGATTTTCATTGCATCTGCTGGTGTTGAAAAAATGCCGAAAAAAGCAATTGCTGCCCGTGATCTGCTCGTATCTAATGTTCGCGGGATTCATAAAAAGCCAATGACTGAATCAATCCTTGCACATATTCTATCAATTAAACGTGTGTTGCCAACAATTTATACGAACCAAAGAAACAAAATATGGGACAAAAGAGGCGGCCGCCCAACAGAACTAAATGGCAGTACAGCATTAATCATTGGTCCTGGGGCTATTGGCGGTGAAATTGGTAGACTGCTGCAGGCATTCGATGTTTATACAATCGGCTGTAACCGCAGCGGAAACCCAGCACAATATATGAATGAAACGTACCGTATTGCTGATTTAGCGGAGCATTTGCCAAAAGCGGATATTGTCATTTCCGTTTTGCCAAGCACTGATGAAACTGCGCATTTAATTCAATATGAACATTTTGAGTTAATGCGCGATAATGCCATATTCATGAATTTTGGCAGGGGAAATTTAGTGGAGACAGATGTATTGATCCGTGCACTAGAAGAAAAGCAAATTTACCACGCGGTACTTGATGTGTTTGAAGAAGAGCCGCTTCCGCTTGAAAGCAAGCTTTGGGACTTGGATAATGTGACAATTTCACCTCATTGTTCAAGCCACTCTTCACGCTATCTGGAAAGAAGCTTTGAGATTTTTATCCCGAGCTTGAAAAAATATCTAGCTGGTGATATGGATATTGAGAATAAAATGGATATTTTGCGTGGCTATTGAGAATAAATTTGTGCAGATTGAAAATCTTTGTGTGGGTCGTATACTGAAAATTTCTTATGTTTATAATAATAAATGATTATAATTAGTATTTTTTTATGATTCCACTGGTTAAAATAACAGCATAAAGTAAGGAATTGTTGACGAAAAACGATAATTTGGGTACACTAATTATAACTATTATAAACTAAGAATTAAGTAGAAAGAGGTGCATGGCGATGTCTGAAATGCATTTAAAAGATGCCCTAGACACGTTAAAGACAACAGGTGTAAGAATTACTCCGCAACGTCATGCTATTTTGGAATATTTAATTGAATCGATGACACATCCAACTGCAGATGAAATATATAAAGCTCTAGAAGGAAAGTTTCCTAATATGAGCGTAGCGACTGTTTACAATAACCTACGTGTATTCCGTGAATCCGGTCTAGTGAAGGAACTGACATATGGAGATGCAGCAAGTCGATTTGATTTCGTTACAAATGACCATTATCACATGATTTGTGAATCCTGTGGAAAGATTGTTGATTTCCATTATCCAGGGTTAAACGAAGTGGAGCAATTTGCATCGCATGTAACAGGCTATAAAGTACATTCACATCGTCTAGAAGTATACGGTACTTGTCAAGAATGTCTTGAAACTGCCGGAAAACAAGTTTTGTAGTCAGGCTAAAGCCTAGTAACGGTATGTTGCTAGGTTTTTTTGTTTTTAAAGAATTTAGCAGGGCAATAGCGATCAAGCGATTGTATATGAAGAAGTTGAAATGGCGAATGAAAAAAGCCGACTCATCTTGGGAGTCGACTCGGAGGGTTATTGATGTTTTTTATTATAATCTTGATTGAATTCTTTGCCCTCTAATGTTGGATCTAATGTAAGAGGTTCGTTACAGTACATACACATATCAACACGGCCAAGCACCTTTGTATGTCGATTGCAGTTCGGACATACTACTTGTACAGCTTTTGTTGAAAGGAGACCTATCCATCCATAAACAGCTGTACTTCCGATAATGCATAGTAATCCCAAGGTCATGAAGATAATAACCAATATTTGATTTTCGCGGAAGAAGATTGCCCCGTACATGATTACGAAACCGATGAAAATTAGCGCTAGGGCAAATGAGCGAATTTTATTTATCTTATTTTTATATTTTTTTGCCATAATTCTTTAGCCTCCCAATCTAGATTCTACTATAACATAGAACCTTTTTATTTGCGGATAAGAAAGTATAGAAATTTTGTCAGGGATGTACATAAAATAGAAGCATGAATTAATACTGGTTCTTCTACAGCTTAATAGATAAAAATAAAAGAAGGATTCTTTTTACTGATGTCGAAAAAACAAATTAACGTAATTGTAATTTAGGAGGATTATTATGGAGCATATTTTGCGCCCGATCTACCAAGAACGTGCAAGCCAGTCGGATACATTAGGGGTTATTCTTGTAACGAAGCGTGAAGAAACAATGAGTGTTACGGATACTTTTGACGCTGTTTTATTAATTGTTGTAAAGGATGCGGACATGCCTATTTTTACAAAGCATTATTTACATGAAGATAAAAAGATGGCCATGCATGTAATTACGGAAGAATTATTAAATAAGCGATTAAATGTGGGATTGGATAGAAGAATCGTAGACTGGATTTTCCATGGTAAAGTCATGTTCGATCGTAATGAATACCTTTCTGATTTAAGACTTAAGCTGCAGGAGTTTCCTTTCCTGGGCCGTAAATTAAAGACAGGTATTCAATTTTCTAAATTGATTCGCCGTTATCTAGAAGGAAAAGAGTTCTTTAATCGGGGGAATTATTTCGACTCTTATCACCATGTCGTGGATTCCTTGCATCATTTAGCTCGATTAGCGGTGATCGAAAATGGTTTATATCCAGAAGTAACAGTGTGGTCTCAAGTGAAAAAATTAGAGCCTTCTATTTATAAACTATATGAAGAACTTGTGATGAGTACGGAAAGTTTGGAAAAAAGACTGGAACTATTATTTTTAGCCATTGAATTCTTAATCAATTCTAGAACCCATGACGGAGCGCAGCATATATTAGAAACGATGTTATCAAAAGATACATGGACAACACAGGAATTACATAATCATAATGAGTTGAAATATTACTCGAAGGATCTAGAAGTTTTTGTTGAGTATTTGATTGATAAAGGATATATCATTGCAGAAGCTGAACTTTCAAAGAGTGGGTTAATTTATCACCGACATTATAAAGTAGATAAAGAATTTGCAGCTTCAGCTTATGAGTGAGGCTAGCCGTATAAGTTTGTTATTAAAAGACTTTAAAGATTGATATAGGTTGTAGTTTCGGGGTGTTTAATTCACCTCGAAATTTTTTGATAGAAAGTGTTGACTTTTATATTGGAATGGTTGTATTATAGAAAACGTCGCTGATGCGGCAAAAGAAAAATAACATCACTACCAATACTTCGAAAAACTTTTTCAAAAAAAGTTGTTGACAGAGTTTGAATGGGATGTTAATATAGAGAAGTCGCTGAAAAACGACTAAA
>JASENG010000009.1 GCA_030027265.1 Lysinibacillus fusiformis
TCAAGAAGTCGTTACTGATTCAGTCAGTAGTGGCTTTTTTTAATTTTATTTAGTTATTGCTTTAATTTAATGAATATAGAATAGAATTCATCTGAGGAAATATAGATTGTATATTTAGGATCAAATAAGTTTTTTAAATTTTAAATTTTTTTAGAGAAAATACTTGCATATTTTTTCTGAATTATTATAATAATATATGTGCAGTAGATAATTTAATGAAAAATAGTATTGTTCCGAAGTAGCTCAGTGGTAGAGCAACCGGCTGTTAACCGGTTGGTCGTAGGTTCGAGTCCTACCTTCGGAGCCATTTTTTTGTCCAAAAATAGATTTAACTGAAGGTAATTGAAAAAATGGCTCACAATCAATTTTGCATTTAAATAGCTTTCAAATATTTTTCTAAATTTTTTTTGAAAATGGTTGCATTAACAAAAAAAAGATGATATTATAAATCTTGTCTTGTTTGAGACATACATAAGGCCCGTTGGTCAAGTGGTTAAGACACCGCCCTTTCACGGCGGTAACACGAGTTCGAATCTCGTACGGGTCACCAATTTAATTTAGATAACACTTACCTATATCTTGGAGGATTAGCTCAGCTGGGAGAGCACCTGCCTTACAAGCAGGGGGTCGGCGGTTCGAGCCCGTCATCCTCCACCATAAGTGTTCATCTGGAGGGGTAGCGAAGTGGCTAAACGCGGCGGACTGTAAATCCGCTCCTTCGGGTTCGGCGGTTCGAATCCGTCCCCCTCCACCATTTTTGGGGTATAGCCAAGCGGTAAGGCAACGGATTTTGATTCCGTCATGCCCAGGTTCGAATCCTGGTACCCCAGCCATTTTCTTAACGAAATGAATTACATAATATAAGCAAAACCTTTACTCCCAAAAGGAGTAGAGGTTTTTTATTTTCATTAGAGATACTCCCCCTTACTAGTTCTCATATTACTTTTGAGATTCTCGGCTATCCTTCATTCCTTTTTTGTACATTCCAAGACGTAGCTCACGCCTCAGTGTCCCACAGGGTGGCAGTTGAAGCAGATTGGGCTTTTAATATTAACTAGGATTATTGGTACAAAAGATACCTGTATTGAAATATTGAATAAAGTAAATCTATTGGACAATAAGTAACTAAATTGGGGTAGAGCTTTCTTATAGAAGCCTACAGGACAAATCAGAGGAAGAAAAACTTTTGGTTTCTAGAAAATTTTATAAAATCAACCTCGAGTAAAGATTTGAATGTCCGCTGCAATAAATAACCGGAAAAATTCCACCTAATTAGAAAATAAACTAAAACATAGCTTTAAATAGAAGAAGAAATTCCGTCTATCGACTCGAAAACCGTGAAAATGGTGGATTATTCTTAGGATAGACGGAAAATCTCCCCTTATTTCGGGCAAATAGAGCTTCGTTCCGTATATAAAGGAAAAATCTCCGCTTAACGCTTTCGAAGCCAGAGTATCTGTTGGTATCGATAAAACCTAAAAATATCTGGATTGTCTCACAAACATGTTCTATATGACATAACACAACTATATAGACATCTTAATTTAGCAAAATCGGGCATCACAGTAGGCCGAATCTCGCCTGAATAACCAAGTATCCAGTATCACATCACGATGCTTTGCTCGACCCTAATAAAATTTCACTCATCCCCATTTCCATCCCACCCAACACCTCATTCCATCCCCAAGCAAATCCTCCACAAGAATCTTTCACAATAAACAACGAATATTAAATGAATAAATATTCAAAATTTTGTTGAGTTGAGCCAATAAGGCTTTTCCATATAGAATAGAGAATATCAACAAGGGGGTCAGTAAATGAACAACAGAAAAATCTCTATTATCGGTGCACCATCAGACTATGGTCAACAAAGACGCGGGGTGGATATGGGACCAAGTGCGATCCGTTATGCAGATGTCACTGAAAGATTAGAAGGAATTGGCTACGAGATTAAAGATGAAGGCGATATTATCGTTAAAAGAGCAGCTAGTAATACACAACTAGATACAAATCTAAAAAATTTAAAAGAAGTTGTGGAAGTATGTACACAGCTTTCAAATAAAGTATCGGAAGTTATTGGTCAAGGAAGATTCCCCCTTGTTTTGGGAGGAGATCATAGTATCGCAATTGGTACGCTTGCGGGGTTAGCAGCACACTATGAAAACATGGGTGTTATTTGGTACGATGCGCATGCAGATTTAAATACTCCAGCAACATCTCCTTCAGGAAATATCCATGGGATGCCACTTGCCGTAAGCATCGGCTTAGGGGATGAGCGATTAGTTAATATTGGTGGTCCTACAGCGAAAATTAAGCCTGAAAATATAATTATTATTGGTGCTCGTTCTGTAGATCCGGGGGAACGTGAACTAATCCGAGATAAGGGTATTAAAGTATATACAATGCATGAAATTGACCGTATGGGCATGACAAGAATCATTGAAGAGTCAATTGCATATTTAAAGGCAAGAAAAGTAGATGGCGTTCATTTATCGCTAGATTTAGATGGATTGGATCCTTTATATACACCAGGAGTTGGGACACCAGTGCCAGGGGGAATCACATATCGTGAAAGTCATTTGGCAATGGAAATGTTGGAAGAGGAAGGATTTATTACTTCTGCTGAATTTGTCGAAGTAAATCCGATTTTAGACGAGAGAAATAAGACTGCTGATGTTGCCGTTGCTTTAATGGGATCACTATTTGGGGAAAAGCTTGTGTAATTTAGTGTAATCGGCTCTTGAATTTTTTGGGAAAATATACTAATTTATACTCTTAGGGATTAAAAATATAGAATCTCTCAATATACGCGAAACTTTTTTTAAAGTATCGCGTAAATAATAATGAGCCTTAAAGGTGGAGAGGAAAACGTAAATGGATGCGTTAGTGAACAAACGAATAAAGCAAGTGCTAAAAGGTGATCAAAACGCATTTTCAGATATTGTGAGCCTCTACCAGCACAAGTTATACCAAATATGCTATCGTATGCTCGGCAATAAGCAGGAAGCGGAAGATATTTCACAGGAAGCATTTGTACGGGCATACATAAATCTTCATTCATTCGATCAGAAAAGAAAATTTTCAACTTGGCTATATCGAATTGCAACCAATCTTTGTATTGATCGAATTAGAAAGAAAAAGCCGGATTATTACTTAGATGCAGAAGTGGCAGGTACAGATGGATTAAATATGTACTCACAAATCGCATCGAGTGAACAATTGCCGGAGGAAACTGTGCAACAAATGGAGCTGCAAGATCGAATTCAGTATGAAATTAGCAGATTGCCTGATAAATATCGTTCAGTCATTGTTTTAAAATATATTGAAGAATTGTCGTTACAAGAAATTAGTGAAATTTTAGATATGCCTTTAGGAACGGTAAAAACGCGAATACATCGAGGGCGTGAAGCTCTAAGAAAGCAACTAAACAATCTGTAGGAGGGTAACCGCATGAGTACGTGTCCACAATACATTGTTGACTATATGCACGAATATTTAGATGGCGATATTAGTCGTGAACATGAACAACAGCTGAAGAAACATTTGCAAGTGTGCTCTGATTGTAGACAACATATGCACGAGTTAAGTGACACGATTGCTTTTGTTAAGAGTGCAGCACATATTACAGCACCTCCGCATTTTGAGGATCGAGTAATGAGTCGTCTGCCTAAAGGAAAAAATCGGGTTGGTATACAAAAATGGCTAAGACGTCATCCAATCATTGTCGCAGCAGCTGTCTTCTTCTTATTTATGAGTGCAACGATGTTAAGTAATTATTCAAATGATGAATTTTCAGTGACGAAACAACCGAACTTAATCGTAGACGGGCAAACTGTCATTGTTCCAGAAGGTGAAGTTGTCAAAGGTGATATCGTTGTGAAGAATGGTGATCTAGTCATTGAAGGGGAAGTCGATGGTAATGTCATCGTTATTAACGGTGAATACATGGCCTCTACCTCAGTCGTGACTGGTCAAATAGAGGAAATCGATCAAGTTTTTGAATGGCTTTGGTATGAGACGAAAAAGATGGCAAATGATTTTATGGGGCTGTTTAAAGAATAAAAATGCGTATTCGATATCGAAAAGAAAAGTCTACTCGTAGGAGTGGGCTTTTTGCTTGAGAAAAGCTTTATAAGCATGATTTATGGTATACTAGGTTTTAACAAAATGAGTGTAAGTTTGATAAGTTTAACAAGCTCGTGAAAAAGGAAAATGCAGTTCAATCCTTGGTGAAAGCTTAATACATTTCCCGCATTATTTAGGTAATAATAATAGAGGTAAGATTCATTTTTGCTTTACAACTTTTAAATGGATAAAATTGTTTAACATTTTTCTATTTTTGCGTAATAACACCGTTATGTTATTGATATAAATGAAATAGCAAGGAAAAAGTGGGGGATGCCACGTGCAGATTATTGAGCAATTTACAGACTTTACGCCTGTAAGTATTGTGTTTAGCATTTTAGACGTACTGTTAGTTTGGTACGTAATATATAAATTATTAACCCTCATTAAAGGAACGAAAGCTGTTCAGTTATTAAAAGGGATATTCGTCATTATCTTCGCTAGGTTTGCAACAGTCGTGTTCGGTTTAGATACCCTCGGTTGGTTCCTGCAAGAAATAATTGACTACGGATTTTTAGCCATCATTATTATCTTTACCCCTGAAATTCGCAGAGCGTTAGAACAGTTAGGTAGAGGTAAAATATTCCAACGTTCTACCGGTCAATTGGAAGATGAACAAACTCGTTTGATAGAGGCGATGAAAAAGGCAGTCAGCTATATGGCGAAACGACGTATCGGTGCCTTGATTTCGATTGAAAATGAGACGGGATTAACAGAATATATTGAAACGGGAATTAAGCTGAATGCTGAAATTACATCAGAATTACTGATTAATATTTTTATACCAAATACACCACTGCATGACGGAGCGGTGATAGTTCAAAAGGATAAGGTCATTTCGGCTGCTTGTTATTTACCATTATCGGAAAGTACGCTTATTTCTAAAGAACTAGGGACACGTCATAGAGCAGCAGTTGGATTAAGTGAAGTAACGGATGCGATTACGATTGTTGTATCTGAAGAAACGGGAGCGATAAGCTTAACTCGTAATGGTAATCTATATCGAAATCTTTCAATAGAGGAGTTCGAAACACAGCTAAGGAAATTGTGGTTTGGACCTGAACAAGATTCGGAATTTGCCTCTAAGTGGACTTGGAGGGGGAAAAAGAATGGATAAACTCTTTGATAGTTATTGGGCTTTAAGGATCACTGCGCTTGTTCTTGCTATCTTACTATTCTTTTATGCAAAAGCGCAGTTGGATGATACTCAGAACACGGGCTCAAACGCAGATATGGATATTATTACAGATGTCCCTCTCGAGGTATACTACGATACTGAAAATTTAATTGTCTCGGGCCTGCCTGAAACGGTGGACGTTACAATTGAGGGACCGGTGCAAATCGTTTTAAAAACGAAATTGACAAAAGACTTTAAGGTGTTCGTTGACTTAAGTTCATTGTCAATTGGCGAACATAGAGTTACAATTCAGCATGAAAACTTTTCGCCTAAATTAGATGTGACAATCGACCCAAAATACCTCGATATTGCTATTGAAGAAAAAGTAACGGAAGAAGTAAAAGTAGAACCTGAATTCAATAACAGTTTAATAGCAGAAGGATATGAATTGACTGGCATGAAGGTTGAACCAAGCACAGTTTTTGTAACAGGTGCAAAAAGTGTAATTGAAAGTATAAGTTACGTGAAGGCGACAGTGAATAGTGATAAAGGCATTACAGAGTCTTTTAGTAAAGACGCTAATGTAAAGGTGTTGGACAGTAGCTTAAATAAATTGGATGTGACAATTGAACCTGAGACTGTGAATGTAAGTGTCGATGTAAAGCCGTATAGTCGCAAAGTACCACTGACCGTAAGGCAAACTGGCAAGCCTATGGATGGAGTTACCATCAATAGCGTAACTTCTCAAACTAAAGTCATAGAAGTGTTTGGTCCAAAATCAATTATTGACCCTATAACAAGATTAGAAGTAGAATTTGACATATCAGAAATTCAAAAATCTGGTGCATACGAAGTTAAAATACCTTTGCCAAATGGAGTAACGAAGCTATCTAAAAATACAATTGAAGTACAAGCTGATGTTACAAAGGCTGAAACTGAAACAAAAGACGAACCGGCAGCAGCAGGACAAGATCCTGAACCGGGAACTACCGAACCAGAAGATGAAACAAATGATGGAGAAACGACTCCAGAGGAAGAAACACCTGCTGACGAAGTAAACGATACAGAATAGAACTTTCTAAAGATTTTATAAAAATCATAAAAGAATAAGATTTTGTATATGGAGCTGGAATGTCTAGCATTGAAGGAGAGAATAGTAATGGGAAAATATTTCGGAACGGATGGCGTACGCGGTGTCGCCAATTCAGAGTTAACACCTGAACTAGCGTTTAAACTAGGTCGTGTTGGTGGATACGTATTAACTAAGCATGCAACAGAACGCCCGAAGGTTATTATTGGACGAGATACAAGGATTTCTGGGCATATGTTAGAAGGAGCATTAGTGGCTGGTCTACTTTCGATTGGTGTAGAAGTTATGCGATTAGGTGTGATCAGTACTCCTGGTGTAGCGTATCTAACACGTGTAATGAATGCAGACGCAGGCGTTATGATTTCCGCTTCTCATAACCCAGTAGCTGATAACGGCATTAAATTTTTTGGCCCGGATGGATTTAAATTAACTGATGCACAGGAAGCTGAAATTGAAAGTTTCCTTGACTTGGAAGAAGATGCATTACCCCGTCCGGTTGGAGGCGATTTAGGCTCGGTAAGCGACTATTTCGAAGGTGGTCAAAAATATTTATCATACCTAAAACAAACAGTAGAAGAAGATTTCTTAGACATCCATGTTGCATTAGATTGTGCACATGGTGCCACTTCTCAATTAGCAACACATCTTTTTGCGGATTTAGAAGCAGATATTTCATCTATGGGGTCATCGCCTAATGGCTTGAATATCAATGATGGTGTAGGATCAACGCATCCAGAAAAACTAGCAGAGCTTGTATTAGAGCGCGGAGCAGATGTAGGGTTAGCGTTTGACGGAGACGGAGACCGACTAATCGCAGTAGATGAAAAAGGACAAATTGTTGATGGTGACCAGATTATGTTCATCATTGGAAAATACTTAAACACTAAAGGCCGCTTAAAGAAAAATACGGTGGTATCCACAGTAATGAGTAACTTGGGCTTCTATAAGGCATTGCAAGAAAACGGCATGACTAGTGTACAAACAGCAGTTGGAGATCGTTATGTAGTGGAAGAAATGCGTGCCAATGAGTATAACCTTGGTGGGGAGCAATCAGGCCATATTGTATTTTTAGACTATAATACAACAGGTGATGGCTTATTAACGGCTATCCAACTTGTCAATATCATGAAAGCAACAGATAAACGTTTATCAGAGCTTGCTGCGGAAATGACAATATTCCCTCAGAAGCTAGTGAATGTTCGCGTGGTAGACAAGCATGCTGTAACACAAAACGAAAAAGTAGCAAAAACGATTGCTGAAGTGGAAGCTGCAATGGGTGGCAATGGACGTGTATTAGTACGCCCATCTGGAACTGAGCCGCTTGTTCGTGTAATGGTAGAAGCTTCAACTGAAGAAGAATGTGAAAGCTATGTAAACCGGATCTCAGACGTAGTACGTCAAGAATTAGGGTTAGCTGAATAATAAAACAATGCCAGTATATGAACTGTTTAAAAACCAGTAAATTTACTGGTTTTTTTCATTCCAACAACTCTTTTTCTTTGTTTATTTGTCGAATAAAAGGGAAATAGTAAGTTTGAAAGGAGTGATAGTATATGGCAAAAGTAGCCACATTAATTACTGATTTGTTCGAGGATATTGAATTTACTAGTCCTAAGGAAGCGCTTCAAGAAGCAGGACATACAATCGTAACCATTGATAAAGAGGGAAATAAAGCAGTACGAGGAAAACAGGGAGAAGTCCGAGTTGAAATCGATCATGGAATTGACGAAGTGAATCCAGATGATTTTGATGCGCTATTCATACCTGGGGGATTCTCACCTGATTTACTGCGCGATGATGATCGTGTTGTAGCATTTGCCAAAAAATTTATGAGTGATATGAAGCCGGTATTTGCAATTTGTCATGGTCCACAGCTTTTAATTACTGCTAGATCATTAGAGGGACGAGATATTACAGGCTATAAATCCATTCGAGTAGACTTGGAAAATGCAGGTGCTAATTTCCATGATGAAGAAGTCTTTGTCTGCCAAAACCAGCTTGTTTCAAGCCGTACACCCAAGGATTTACCAGCATTCAACCGTGAAATTGTGAACCTGCTGAAAGAAAAGGATTTATAGTAAAAAATTTTTCTAAAATAATGACAATCCACTAGAGACTTATATCGAGACTCTAGTGGAATTTTTTAAAGGATTAGAAAATGAAATCACTACGGCTTTAAGCCAAGAGATTGAGTATTAAAATTATCAGAAATTAGTAAATATGCGTGGATGATTGACGATTTGATGCATATTCTGTATGATGAAGGTGCTTGAAAAAATATTTAGAAGAATATTCCAATTTCCTTCGATTTTTCAAGCGAGCGCATCGATAGGAGGGAAAAGTATAGCGCTATATAAAAGTAAAACGGAAAACAATTACAGCGCCTGAGCTAAGGAAATCGGACGGTCTTACAATCCTTAGTTGACGAGGTGGAGGATTATCGATATTTCGGCGGATACCTCCCGATCGCATGCCCGGTCGATAGTTTCGTTTTAAAACATGGAAGTGATTCTGTGGACAGAAAAGCGAAAAGGCAAATAATCATAGAAGCAATATCGATGCTCAAAGCTTATAGGTGATGAGGAATTAGACAGAATTCCTACATGTATTGGAAGCTCATTCAATTTTGATTTTTAGACGTTGGTATTGCTTTAAACGGAGGATTTTTAGAATATGTGTGGAATCGTTGGATATAATGGAGCACTTGATGCTAAGGAAATTTTATTAAAGGGATTAGAAAAATTGGAATATCGTGGATATGATTCAGCGGGTATTGCTGTTCGTAATGACGAGGGAATTACAGTATTTAAAGAAAAAGGTCGTATTGCAGACTTACGTACAGCAGTAGACGATGATGTAGATGCAACAATCGGA
Source organism: Lysinibacillus fusiformis (assembly GCA_030027265.1). GTDB lineage: Bacteria > Bacillota > Bacilli > Bacillales_A > Planococcaceae > Ureibacillus > Ureibacillus fusiformis_A. Next base: position 9,207 of record JASENG010000009.1, read on the forward strand.
ATTGGTCATACTCGTTGGGCAACGCACGGTGTACCAAACCAGTTAAATGCACATCCTCATCAAAGTTCGACTGGGCGTTTTACTTTAGTGCATAACGGTGTAATCGAAAATTACCACTTATTGCAAAAAGCTTACCTTAAAGGCATTCAGATGCAATCAGAAACAGATACAGAAGTAATCGTTCAGCTTGTTGATTTATTTGCAAAAGAAGGATTATCGACAGTTGAAGCATTCCGTAAAACTTTATCTTTATTGCATGGTTCATATGCTCTTGCGCTGCTTGACCAAGAAGATGAAGATACAATTTTTGTTGCGAAAAACAAATCCCCACTATTAGTTGGTGTGGGTGATGGCTTCAACGTTGTTGCTTCGGATGCAATGGCGATGCTGCAAGTAACAGATCAATTCGTGGAACTACGCGATAAAGAAGTTGTATTAGTTCACAGAGATAAAGTTGAGATTTCAACTTTAGAAGGAACACCTGTAGAGCGTAAACCATTTAAAGCAGAGCTGGATGCTAGCGACATCGAAAAGGGAACATACCCTCACTACATGTTAAAAGAAATGGATGAGCAGCCAGCAGTTGTTCGTAAAATCATTCAAGCGTATAGCAATACAGATGATGATTTAACAATTGACGACAATATTTTAGAGGCGATTAACCAAGCCGACCGTTTATATATTATTGCAGCAGGAACAAGTTACCACGCAGGGTTGATCGGAAAGCAATATTTCGAAAAAATTGCAGGTATTCCAGTTGAGGTACACATTTCAAGTGAATTTGGCTACAATATGCCACTTTTATCGGAAAAACCTTTATTCATCTTCATTTCACAATCAGGTGAAACAGCAGATAGCCGCCAAGTGCTTGTGAAAGTGAAAGAAGAAATGGGCTACCCAGCTTTAACTATAACAAATGTACCTGGTTCAACGCTTTCCCGTGAATCGGATTATACATTGTTATTACATGCGGGTCCTGAAATTGCAGTAGCATCCACTAAAGCTTATGTAGCACAGGTTGCTGTACTTTCAATTGCTGCCTATGTTGCAGGAAAAGCAAAAGGGAAAGACATCGACTTTGACTTAAAACAAGAGTTGGCGATTGCAGCAAACGGTATCCAAACAATGGTCGATTCAAAAGAAGAGCTAGAGCAAATTGCGGAAGACTATTTAAAAATTGCTCGCAATGCGTTCTTCATCGGACGTAATCTGGACTTCTATGTAAGTTCAGAAGGTGCTTTAAAACTAAAAGAAATCTCTTATATCCAAGCAGAAGGTTTTGCTGGTGGAGAGTTGAAGCACGGTACGATTGCCCTAATCGAAGAAGGTACGCCTGTATTCGCATTAGCAACTCAAGAACAAGTATCCCTAAACATTCGCGGAAACGTGAAAGAAGTAGTAGCGCGCGGAGCAAACGCATGCATTATTTCAATGGAGGGCATGGAGGAAGAAGGCGACCGCTTCGTCATTCCGAAAACTCACCAACTATTGACACCACTTGTTTCAGTAGTGCCATTACAATTGATCAGCTATTATGCGGCTTTACACCGTCGTTGTGACGTTGACAAACCACGTAACTTGGCGAAGTCGGTTACAGTAGAATAAGGTATTAGCAATTATAAACTCGATCCATACTTTCTGGGTCGAGTTTTTTGTTTGCGAAATTTAATGTGAACCGTCTCAATCATCGTGAAATTCATTGTTTGAGGGCATACCCCATTAATCAATAGATGATGCATATAATACAGCTAGAGTATTTAAAATGACCTTAAAAAAATTGTCGATTAAACCGGTTACCGGTTCCTTTTGCTGAAAAATTAAATCAAGAATATATCAATAAGATTAACGAATTGAAATATTTACGTAAAATCATAATCTCAGCTATCAGGACTTATCAGTAATAACGGGGATAAGCCATGAAACACTAGAACAGGTTGAATTCTACAAATTGACTTTAGAGAAAAAAGAGATTACGAGATTGGTTACTTTGCTATATTCTTTGAAGGGAGAATCGATAAAGAAGAGATAGGGTATAGGGTAAGGCCCTTGCATAGGGTTCTTGTGCAAATATACAATGACCAGTACTCATAGGAGCTCCTTTTGTTTCAAATCTCCTAAAGGGGTTCCTGATAACCTCAATTTCCGAGTTTCTCCTCCAAATAATACATATTCCGATAGTCGATGCGTCCATGTTTATCGAATTGGACATGCTTATAGGGCGTATCTTCTCGTAAGTAAAAAACATGCTTGCGATGTGTTAAAAACTTTACTGAGTAATTTTCCTGGATATATCTCTCGATTTCTTTGAAAATCTCAAGGTTCCCATTTTTTTGTACAACGAGTTGCAGCTGTTCTCTTACATAATTAGCCTGCCTGCTTTCCAAAAAATCGATAATTATTTTTGGCTCTGCTAAATATAGAATAATGAATGATAAATAAATGTTATTTCCTAATGCATTTCCACCGATAAAGAGATCAATTTGTTTATTAAGATCGACATGCTTCTCTTTAAAATCGATACATTTTAAAATTGAGTGTATCCCTGCTTTTTCTAGCTGCTGCTGTAAAATTTTCGCCTTTTCTTCATGATTTACACCCTCACGAATTTGTTGATACCCGATTACTAAAGATTGAGTGAATTTCGGTATATGATGAGGCTTTGGCAAATTTATAGCTTCGCCACCAATAATCCAGCTATGAGCAATACTTTCTGTTGATGGATAAATCATAAACTGTGAAGGGTCTACCAAATGCCAAATATACTCACGCTTCTCTTTATCCCGTAACTCTCCAAAACGACCGTTTAAACAAACAAAATCTGCTCCCGGTTCTTGATTTGAAATTTTTCTGCTGGGAATCGACTCTTCAAACGGCTCGTAGCGAATTGAATCGTCTAGAAACTGATTATTATAGAAAATCTCTACTAAATCAATCCATGGTCGCTGTTTAAAATACTGCGGAAATGCTTCCAATTTTAATCGTTTCTCACTTTGTTCGATTAAAGAAAAAGGGCCGCAGCCTATATTTTTCGTTCCATCCGCTGGAGTAATAGAAAATCGAACACTAGCTAGAAAATGGGGCAATAGTGCACATGGGTTGTTTAAACTAATATGAATTTCATATCGATTTACTACTTGAATTTCTGTGAATTGGAAAGAGTGTGTGTAAAGATGGGCTGCTGCTTTCAACGCTGCTGCTACATCAGCTGCTGTTACCTCTTGTAAATGGTGAAATAATATTCCTTTTCTCAAAACGAACTGCCATTGAACAAAGTCTTCATTGTTTACATAAAACAATAAATTCTCCCGTGCTTTGCCTTCTTCATCAATCAAGAATAATGTTTCATGCATTTGATCTAAAACATGGATATCGTGACGGGATAACGCTTTTATTGGATCTAGACAAAGCTCCACAAAGTACATGGATTGGCGAAAAATATGAAGGTTTTTTTCATTTTGCAACCCGAATTGAACATTCAGAAATTGTTGAATTAGAGGATGTGCAAGTAATTCCATTTCTTGAGCGACTTGAATGGTTTCTTCATATTTAGCTTTATGCCAAAGTGTCTGCATGACGTCTGTTAAAACTTCTATTTTATCCCGAAGCAGTGTGAGGATAGGTTTCTTTCCACGGCCTCTTAACGTTTCCCATTCAATAACTTGCTGTTGGTGCAATAGATGTATTTGTGTTTTTGCATGCCGTGTCGAGCAATGCCAGATAGAGGCTAAAAACTCGATTGACGTTTCAGTTCGAACGTTTTGTTCAAAGTGTTTATACAACTCTAATTCATAATACATAGACTCCTCCTAAAAGGTGAAATAAATAATCTAATTATTCACTTTTTGTTCTCTTTTTACTATTTTACACTTTTAGGAAGGGGGGAATAAGATGAATTTATATCAAAACCGTACATTTCAAAAACTATATGCTTTGCATTTCTTTGTAAATCTTTCGATCGCCATTTTTTCATTTATATTACCGATTATTTTATATGAATATACGAAATCCGCACTTGCGATGAGTACAATGCGCATCATGGATTTTTTGCCAAATATTTTGCTCGGCATGTTGATAGGGGTCTTCGTTGACCGAATAAATCGAAGGGTTATTTTAGTGTATGGAAACGTGATTCGAACGATTGCAGCTTTATTATTTGCCTACATATTAACATGTACAGATTTCATGCTTTGGCACATTTATGTCCTTGGATTTTTACTCTCTACAATCGGCTATACAATTGGCAGTGCTTCAAATGCTATCATGCCGCAGCTATTTGAGAAGTCCCTTATGACAGATATCCAGGCGAAGTTTTCGTTACTGTCAACGATGATTACAATTATCGGCCCAGGGTTGCTAGGAATGCTGCTTGTATGGCTATCAAACGCTCTCTTTTTATGGTTGTTTGCAGGATGTCAATTGTGTATGACGATTATAATATTGTTCATTGAAAAAGTGCCGACTCCGATTCGAAAGGAAAAACGGTCGATTTTAGAAGATATGAAGGAAGGAATCGCTGCACTTACTGGCAATCGGTCGCTTTTGCTTCAGACATGGACCATCTTTTTTACTAATTTTGCATCTAGTTTAGTGATAGGGGTCCTTACCTTTTATGTACTTGATCAATTACATTTTACAAAGGAACAACTTGGTTTGATGTTAACCGTTTCGGCAGTAGGTGGAATCGTTGGCGCCAAGATGATACATCCGCTGAGAAAGCGTTATACACGTGGACAAATCTATACATATAGTATGTTTGTGGATGCAAGTGCGCTTGCATTATTTTACTTTTTCAATCATTGGCTGTCTCTAGGCATCTTACTAGCAATCCGAACTGCAACTATAACGATGACGAATATCGTATACTTAGCGATTCGCCAGGAAACAACCCCGAATCATTTACTCGGTTGTGTTGCTGGAACAACTTCGATGATATCAAAGTTAGCCTTGCCTGCAGGTCTGTTTATTGGGGGAATATGGGCGGATTTTTTACCTGTTGCACCAATCTTTCTATTAAGTGCAACCGTCGTATTGTTTAATTGTCTGCTGCTGAGGAAAAATAAATTTGAACTTACTGTTTAAAAAGAGATAATCAAAATATTTTTGTGTTAACTTAAATGAAAAAGGGTTGACCTATGATTGCTAGTTTTATATACTATTCCTAAATATTGGCCTTTGGGGAGGTTTATGATGACAACTACAATCGAAAAATCAACAAATCATTCACGCACTTTACAAATGGTACAAATTGCAATGTTTTCGGTATTAATGATGATCGGTGCAAATATTTCTTCCTTCCTCATTATTGGCGGCGTACCAATTACGCTTCAGACTTTCTTTGCGCTGCTAGCCGGCATTTTATTGGGCGCCCGCACTGGAACAATTGCTATGCTGTTTTACGCTTTTATTGGGCTGGTTGGGTTGCCAGTATTTGCTCAGTTTTCAGGTGGTCTTGATTCGCTGGTCACACCTACTTTTGGTTTCGTAGTTTCCTATTTTTTTGTTGCTTATGTTGTTGGGGAAATTGTTCGGAAGCTTCCAACTCTAAAAGGTTACGTAATCGCGGCATTGGCCGGAACTGCCATCAATTATTTCATAGGAACAAATTGGATGTATGCTGCCTATAAATTTTGGTTCGATGCACCACCAGGCTTTACTTATAAAATGGCTTGGGCATGGATGGTTGTGCCGCTGCCAAAAGATATCATTCTAGCTATCTTTGCAGGAATTTTTGGTTATCGACTAAAACCAATTATTCAAAGGTATCAAAAATGATGTTCAACAGCAAAAAGCAAGGGGGCCTATTGAAATGCTTATACATGACCGGGAAGTAAAAGGAATTGATGTAGATGAAGAAACACGTTGTCTGCATTATCACTCAGAGGTAGATCGAATCGCTATTAAATTTTACTGTTGCGATACATATTATCCTTGCTTCTCCTGTCACGAAGAAGAGGCGGGCCATGCACCACAGGTTTGGCCAAAAACTCAATTCCACCAAAAGGGCGTATTATGCGGGTTCTGTGGTTATGAACTGACAATCGATGAATATCTAACAGGCAGCTCTTCCTGCCCATCCTGCAAAAGTGCATTCAACCCCGGCTGCAGTCTTCACGAACACTTGTATTTTGAAGTGTAATCAATTTTGGGGGATAGAATACTAAAAAGCATCGGACGGTGGCGATATAAAAAGCTTAAGGCTTTTATTGTATGAGTTAGTTCGCAACTTAAGAAATCTACAGAACAAGAAAAAGCTAGATGATAAAAATGATCAAGGCACAAGATAGGAGAACATCCTGTCATTGTGCCTCTAATTATTAGTGTTGATTCAGCATTCATAGCTGAGTATTCAATCATAAGCACCCATACTGTTCAAGGTGAAGTTAATGGTAATTTCATTTAAAGATTCTTCAGTTAGCTGATAGTTTTTTATTTGTTCGAGCTCTACCCTATCATGGAATAATAAATTTTTTAAATTGTAGACATCTGCATCTTTTTCTATTCCCTTAAGATAGGTATTTCTAATTTCTTTTTCTATTTGTTTTGCTACTAATTCTTGAATTTTTTCTAAACTTAATGGGTCTTCCAGATCTAACAATGTCCCTTTTGCATCAACAGTTATATTAAAATGAAAGCTTCGGTCATTTCTGACTACCTCAATTTTTGCAGAGGGTTTCTTTATTCTTACTGTACCTTTATTTACATCATCTACAAGGATATTAACTGGTGTATTCTGAGTTTGAGATTGAATCCATCGAATACCCGAAATCTCCTCATAGGATAACCATTCTTTGTTCTTCCCATTGCTTACTGGAAAAGCTCCATTTATTTGTAAAACTTTTTTGGTTTCTGGTTTATCAACGGATTGTTTCCAAACGGTTTCATTAATACTGATGGAAGGAAGCAGTGCGGTTCCGCCAGGTTCACTATAATCAGAGATAAACCTATACATACGCAAGGGTTGTATATATGACAAAAGTTGGTAAGGATCCTTAGGTTTATACAAGATAGTGTATACCGGAGGCAATTGAAAGAATCCTGTTGCGCTAAGAAGTTCTTCGATTGATTCTTTGGTGCCAAATATCCACGGAGTATAACGGAAATCACCATGTTTGATTAAGGATTCTTCAACCTTTTGAATACCCTTTTTTAATACAGAGTCAGAATAAATAATAGCTCCCACATGTGACCAGTTTACTTGCTGCTGGGATGTACGGTATAAATTATAAACCGCATCATTAATATTCTTCCCAGATGCCTTCCCGATATATAAAGGAGTAGGTTGTGAAATTTTTCCTGTTTCTTGTTTAGATACACTAGAAAAATCAAGCATTTGAACATAAATAATATAGTTTTCTTCTTTATAATCAATTCCTAATGTAGTGATATAATTTACTTCGCCAATTTCTTTCGCATCCCAACACCCAGCCTGAAATAATACAATAAAGCAAATGAAAAGTATCTTGGATCGTGTTCTCAATGCTCCTGTTCTCCTTGTCTATCTTTATCGATTGGATCAAGCATAGATGCACGGTCATTTTGCTTTACTGCTGGGAACTTTATAATCGATTTTAAAAAGTCGTTTTTTACAAAGGGAGATACAGGACTTAAAAAAGGCAGTCCAAATGATTCCTGTTTAGCAAGATAGCCAAGAACAATATAAAGGCTGATGAAAAAACCAAACATTCCAAAGAAAGATGATAGGATAATTGAAAAAATTCTCAAAATCGAAACAGTTCCGTAAAGTGCCTGATTTCCAAGTGTAAAAGTGGCAACTGCAGTAAGCGAAGAGATAACTAACATGGTTGATGAAGTGACTCCAGCTTGAATAGCTGCATTACCCACAATCAGCCCACCAACAACTGAAACAGTCTGCCCGACTGCTTTGGGAAGTCGAACACCAGCTTCGCGGAAGAGTTCAAATAAAAAAAGCATTAAAAGCATCTCGACGCTAGCGTTAAAAGGTATGCCAATTCTTGAAGAGGCAACAGATGCTAATAAAGGAAATGGAATTTGATCGGCATTAAAAGTGGATAAAGCTACCCAGAATGCAGGGAGAAAAAGAGCGATTAGAAGCCCGAACAATCTAAGTATTATTTCAAAGGTTGCATAGTAAAAAGGTGTGTGTTCATCCTCGGAGGTTTTCATTAATACGCCCAGATTTGTTGGCCCTAAAAGTACGTTTGGAGAATTATCTATAAAAATTGCAAATCTTCCAACTGCTAAACTGCTTACAACACCGTCAGGACGTGAGGTACCTTTTAATAAAGGAAATAGTGGGGATTTATTGTCCCCAAGATATCCAAGCAATTGATTATCGCTGTTTAAAAAATCAATATCAATATTATTTAATCTTTCAGTAACCTCCTTAATCATTTTTTTGTTTTGTATATCGGTTAGATAGGCAAGTTTAACTTGAGTTTGACTTCTCTTTCCAATAACGAAGGTAGTCGTAACAAGTGAATTTGATTTAATCCGTTTTCGAACTAAGGCAAGGTTTGAACTAATATCTTCAACGAAGGAATCCCGAGGACCTCTTACGGATACCTCGGAATTTGATTCCTCTGGGGAGCGTTTAGGCGGATTGGATAGGTTGAAGAAATAGATTGTATCAGCTATTACAATTGCTGTATATCCATTAAATACTTTTTCTAGAATTGTTTTATCCACACCGTCTGTTCCTATAGAAAATTCCATTTGATTAGAAGAACTTATATTCTCTATCCCGTTGAGCCCAGCATAATAGTACTTATCATGAATATCTGGAAGGATGGAATTCAATAAGACGTTATAATCTGTTAACCCATTACAGTAAATAACAAACATAACTTGCTTCATATTAGAGTTAAATAGATATTGCTTTTCAATAGTTACATCCGACGAAAAGTTGAAAAGGTTATTTATATATTGTTCAATTGTCTGTTCATTTTTCCGCATGGGGACTCTTCCTTTTCTTGGATAGTTTAATTAGTAATGCAATACAAAGAGTGATAAAGACACCAAGAATGCAAGAAATACTATAATAATAATTGCTTAAAAAAAATAAATAATCTTCATTTGATATAGGTGCTAAAATGATTAAAAAGTATAGGATGCAAATAAATACTTGGATTTGGATGCGAGCCTTTTTCTTTTTGATGTTAAAAACCTCTGTGATTAAATATAAAATTATTGCCAAGTGTATAAAACTCCCAGATGTCCATTGATAAATCGAAAGAAAATCGAGATGATTAAAATAGGACCCAATTCCAAAAATTCTCCATTGGAAAAAGGAGGGGTATCTAATCCTTGATGCTTCCTCTACCCCAAATATTGCTATAGTACCGATTAGTGGGCCAACCGTCAAAATCGACAAAAATGTAATTAAAATTACCAAATGCCTAAATTTTAGTTTCTGTTTAACTTGGTGTTGAAGAATAATTATGATAAATATTTCAATCATTGAACTAAAAACAATGAAAGCACCATGAAAAACCTCCTGCCATCCGTTTTCTACAAGTACTGGAGTAAGAAGTTTATAAACTTTATCGGGAATCGTTCCAAGAGCTACAAATATACCAAACAGTATAACAATTGGAAGCAAGACGCCTGCACAAATAGCGATTACATTAAGTCTTCCGTAAGAAATGTAAAGGGAGCAAGCAAGCAATAACAGAATGATAAAAAATGTTGGAGTATTAAATAAAAAGGTTTCTTCAGTCCACATAACAGTTTCTTTTAATGTAATCCAACCGGTAATGAGGAGATAAATAACTATTAAAATGGCTATAAGTTTACTTAGCTGTTGAGAATAAGTGGATGATAACCATTCAAATAATGAGACAGTTTGAAAATTCCTTGATACGTATAGCAATAATAATGAAAAGACAAGTGCGAATGCATAACCGACGATTACGCTAATCCATGCATCCCGGCCTGAAGTGTCAATTAATATAGGTGTGACGATTACATGATTTTTCAACCCAGTACTTAACAGGATAATAGCGAAAAGCTGTGATATACTGATCTTTTTCATTACTATCCTCCTGTAAAGTTCAATTTACTGTGCTACTACTATCGCCATTTTTGCTGTATTTTAAAAGTATTGAAAACGCAAGTTCTCTTTGAGTACATTTCAGGTTGTGGATAAGAATCTTTGGGGAATTTGCCATGACACTTTACAGAGCATATTGTGTACGATCTGTTTAGCGTATTCCAATGGAGGCTGACCGATAGTCAATGAAACAAAAATTTGCCTGTTATAGTGCAACATTATGTTAAATGATATAAATTCAAATTGTGTATAGGAGAGTATTCCCATCGGCAGGAAAGTGAATATTAAGAATACATGGTGATATGCAAATGCAGATCTTTTGAAGATATAAAATAGAATAAAACGTAAAACGTAAATTCAAGCAACGGAGGGTATTTGGAATAAGTATTCTTCGTTTTTCTTGTGCAAAAAATGAATTTCGCAAAGAGGATATTTCTCAAAAGTTTGACGAAGATAAGAAAAATATATCAAATGAAATTGGGACAATAATTATTAAAATAACTAAATTAAATTCAAAAATTCCCGTTTGTTATAAAGTGCAAGATGGAGTTTTAAATATTCATATCAGGGAAAATAAAGTGCTGGAAAATACATCGAAAGCTTTGGTTAATTCTTGAAAAGGGAAACTTTATTGAAAGGCACGGACGCAAAACTGCGGGTCTAAGGGATTCACTGGGCGCGTTGATTTTCGAAGGAGAAAATAGAAATGAATAAGAGGAATGTTAGAAGAGTTGAAAGATTTAAAAACGTATTTGACTATTATACTGTACCGCTAAAAATTACTCTTTTATATGCTGTTTTAAGTTGTATTTGGATCTTTTTTTCTAATCAAATATTGAAGGTGCTGTTTGATGATACGACTTTAATGAACTTCATATCCGTTTTGAAAAAATACTTTTATGTGATGATTTCATCTATATTGTTATTTGCACTGATTTCACGAGGATATTTTCGGGATAGAAAGCAAAACGAACTTGCATTGGGTAAAAGTGAAGAAGCATTGAAAGCATCTATAAAAGAACTGGCGGATGTCCAAAAAGCTTTGGATGAATCTTCAATCATTGCTATTACTGATAGGCGGGGCATCATCCATTTTGTAAACGACAAATTTTGCGAGATTTCTCAATATACCAGGGAAGAGCTCCTTGGACAAGACCACCGCATTTTAAATTCAGGCTATCATTCAAAGGAATTTTTTAAAGAGATGTGGAGAACGATTGGGACTGGGAATACCTGGCGAGGAGAGGTGCGTAATAGGGCTAAGGACGGCAGTTATTATTGGGTTGCGACTACTATTGTCCCGTTTTTAAACGACAAAGGAAAACCTTATCAATATGTAGCAATTCGAAATGATATTACAGAGAAAAAGCTTGCTGAGGACTCTTTAAAAGAGAGTGAAGAGCGCTATCGAAAGGTTGTGGAGCGTTCGCCGCTTGGAATTGTCGTTCATCAAGATGGGAAAATTATTTTTGCTAATAATTCCGCAAGAAGAATCATGAAAGTGGACGATGCAAATGGTAAACCCATTTTATCCTTTGTTCATGAGGATTATAAAGAAGTTTCAAAGGAACGGATGTTAAATTCATCAATAGGCAGTGAAGTCCCCTTCGAAGAGATGAGATTGGTTCGTAGTGATGGAAGTGTTATAGATGCTATCGTTGGTGGTGTATTTTTTAATGATGGAGGAAAACTCTCTGCCATGACGATGATTCGGGATATAACGGAAAGTAAACGAATCGAAAATGAGTTAAAGGAAAGTGAAGAAAGGTACGGGCGGCTCGCGGATCTTTCTCCAGAGGCAATTATTATTCATAGCAAGGGATTGATTCGGTATGCTAATCCAGCTTGCATTAAGCTCCTGGGTGCATCAACGTTAAAGGAGTTGCTTGATCAGCCGATTGAAAAATTTTCCCCTCCACAATATGTGGAGTCCGTTAATGAGCGAATAGATCGGATGAAAGATATTGGGGTGAAAATTGATCCTTTTGAAGAGAAAATAATTAGCTTGGATGGAAATGTTATAGATGTTGAAGTTACCGGCACTACTATTAATCATGAAGGAGAGCATGCCTTTCTGATGATTTTCCGAGATATTACCAGCAGGAAAAAAGCTGAGGAAGCACTGCAGAAAAGTGAAGAACAATATCGATTAATTGCAGAAAATATGACGGATCTTGTAAGGGTGGTAGATCCAAATGGAGCTGTGATTTATGCTTCGCCATCGCATGAACATGTATTAGGATATACTCCCGAAGAAATTGAAGGTTATTCAGTATTTGAAATGATTCACCCAGATGACATTGAGAAAATGCAGACTCGATTTCAGGAAGCAATCGCGGAAAAGGAAGATCATACTGCCGACTTTCGCATAAAACACGCGAAAGGGTATTGGGTTTGGATTGAAGCCCATGCAAAATTCATATTAGATGAACAAGGCCGTATCCTTAGACTTCAAATGGTAGGCCGAGATATTACAGAGAGAAAAACGCTTGAAGAAAAGTTAAGCAAAATGGCGTTCTATGATTCCTTAACAGGAATTCCAAATCGCAGGCTCTTCCGAGAAAAACTAATACAGGCCATAAAAGAGGCGGATCGGTATGACCGAAAGTTTGCGCTACTTTATATGGATATTGATAAATTTAAACAAATCAATGATACATTAGGGCATGATGCAGGAGATGACCTATTAAAGCAATTTGCAGAGAAAGTGCAAAACTGTCTTCGTGAAAGCGATACCCTTGCCAGACAAGGTGGAGATGAATTCACCATCCTGCTTTCGGAAATCAAAGAAGAAAAGGATGCGCTATTGATCGCTGAACGAATTCACGCTTCTCTTCAGGAACCATGGATGATCAATAATGAAGAATTATTTACAACATCAAGTATAGGAGTCGCCTATTACCATAAAGAAGGAACCTCCTTTGGCGAACTGATGAAGCAAGCAGATACCGCAATGTATGCCGCCAAACAATCAGGAAGAAACAATATTAAAGTGTATAGGGCGTAATCTGAGGCGCAAATCCATACACAATTCCAGAGCAATTCAAGATAGTGCGATGACTAAGTCCAGAACCCATTATATGGTTGCACCCTTCTAGCCCTTTTGGATATGATTGTACTAAATGGTATTTTGGTTTTGGGAGGGATTTCACATAGAAGAGTTAAAAGGGTATTTAGACAAAATTGATGACCCGAATCACCGTGAACGAATGGAAGAAATCTTTAGTTGGATATTAGAGAAGTTCCCGAATTTGAAGCCGGAGCTTAAATGGAACCAGCCTATGTTTACCGATCATGGCACGTTTATTATGGGCTTTTCCACAGCCAAACAGCATTTAAGTGCTACCCCTGAAGAATTTGGTATGGCGCACTTTGCTGAGGATATTGCACAAGCTGGTTACAGTGCTACCAAGGGTTTATTCCGCATTAAATGGAATGAGCCGGTAAATTATGAACTGCTTGAGAAAATGATCAAGTTTAATATTTTGGACAAGGCAGACTGTGCAACTTTTTGGCGGAAATAGTAAGGTGGACAGGTTTTTAAAGAAGCTGATTCATCGGTGCATATATAAACTTTCAAATCAAGTTGGTTCCTCAAAAGTCCTGGAGCCAACTTTTTTAATTGATCTCGATTTAAAACTTTCTATCTAATAGCCTCGTCTAATTGTCGAAATGGAGGGGAGAGTGTGGAAGAGACAACATGTTCTTCGATGGCAACAGTCAATCATGAAGAGCTGATTGATGAATTAATGGGTACATATGGTCAGGAAATCCAGCAGCTCGTTTTTGCTTATGTTCATAATGAGACGATAGCAGAGGATTTGACCCAGGAAATTTTCGTGAAATGCTATAAATCATTGGCCTCCTTTAAAGGGAAATCTTCCATCAAAACATGGCTTTGGCGAATTGCGATTAATCATGCAAAGGATTATTTGAAAAGCTGGTACAGCCAGAGTGTGAAACCAGCAGATGATTTCAGTTTAATAATAGCGGACGAAAAAGAAAGTATAGAGCAAACAATTATCCAGCAAGATGAAGATGCGCAGCTGGCAGATGCTGTCATGCAGCTAACGATTAAATATCGAGAGGTAATTTATTTGTTTTACTATGAGGAATGTTCGATTAAAGAAATCGCCGAGGTGCTCGAAGTGAATCAAAACACCGTTAAGACACGATTACGCAAAAGCAAATCATTGCTAAAAGAAATGCTGGAGGGATCACGATGGAAGAACGACTAAAGGGATTAAAGAAAGCGATGAATAATCGTACATTTCGCCAAGTAAAGTTTACGGATGCCCATCGTCAAAAAGTAAACGAACAAATAGAACAACTTCAAGACGAAGACCTTTGGAGAGTAATTCTTTCGTTTCTAACCCAAGAAAAGACTGGCCTTGAATTGACTCAATTACTCCATATAAGAGGTGTAAAAAGCATCATCAATAATGAGGGAGTTGTTTATACAACCTTGCATGCGCAGGAGCAGCAAGGAAACCTGGAATCTTATTGGACGGTAGAAGAGGAAAAATACTACAAATTAACTAAAAGAGGTTTGAAGATTTTACAAAAACAACAGCTGCAGGAAAGTCGGGGGAATTCATTACAACAGTTATTCAATGAGGTGACGCCAAATGAAAATTAGTCACTTTATAGATACCGTAACGAGTCAGATCCAATCGAGAGAAGCAAAGGAATATGTGAAGGCAGAGCTGAGCCAACATGTACAGCAGTCCAAACAATCCTGGGTGCAAAGAGGATATAGTGAAATAGAAGCTGAGGAAAAAGCGGTTCGTGAGATGGGAAGCCCTATATCTCTTGGAAAGTCTCTAAATAAATTGCATAAACCAAAAGTCGATTGGCTGCTTATTTCCTTGTTAGCAGGTATATTGTTGCTTAGCTTTCTACCGATTATGGCTGTGAATCAAGGAAAGTATTTAGAGTTCTTCAATTTAAATCTAATAACTATGATACGAAATAAAGTGATTTTTATCATTATGGGGTTTCTTTTTGCGATTTGTATGATGTACATTGATTACCGAATACTAAAAAGGTTCGGCTATCTGTTTTATGCAGCGGGGGCAGGATTAATTATTTCGCTTTGTAAATTTTCAAATAAGCTTATCGAAGGTGAATCAATGATTGAGATAGGCGCATTTGATATTCAAAGTTGGATGGCGATTCCATTATTTTTAATAGCATGGGCTTCATTTTTTAGTACAGCAACCTTCAAGTTATGGCAAGGTATTGGCCTATTTGGAGTTTCGGTACTTCTCTTCTTGCAGCTTGCTAATCTGCCTATGCTATATATTTATATTGCGCTAGTAGGTGTTCTCTTCCTGCAAAGTCGATTTACTCGTAAAGAGAAAATACTAGTAGTTTGTGCAGCTATTCTTTTAGTGGGTGGAATAATTGTTAGCTCTGTCGTTTCTTATTTAAAAGGTTATATCGCACCATATCAAATCGACCGAATATTAGGGTTTATTAATCCTGAAAAGTATCCGACGGGCAGTGGGTATCTATATCTGACGCTAAAAAAGGCATTAGAAAATGCAAGGTTCTTTGGTGCGGAAAATATAGACTTTCTTGCAGAAGCACATACAACTCTTGTATTCGGAAACTTAATTCAAACATTTGGATATGCAATGGGAATAGTAATATTTATGATATTAGCAGCTTTCCTTGCACGATTTTTGCTGATTTCACGATCCATAAAAGACGCCTTTGGAAAGTTGCTTATCATAGGATGTGTAACGATTTTTGCTGCTCAATTCCTTTATAGTGTTGGGATGACCTTTGGATTACTGCCTCTCAGCTCAATCCCCTTGCCATTTATGAGTTACGGACTAATGCCGACGGTTCTGAATGCATTTCTTGTGGGAATGGTTTTGAGTGTTTATCGAAGAAAGCATTTGATCCGAAACACGGTGGGTTATCAGGAGGTTCCTCTAGAAGATACGAAGAAAGCAAATCAATAATCGGTAGATAAATTCCAATGAAAAGCACTGCTAAACTCCGACACTTGTTTAGCAGTGCTTTTTCAATTTAGGCAAAAATAGTTTGGTATAGCAAGAAAAGATTTAAACAAATAATTAAAACGGCAATACTCCATGCTGTTACTGTTGTAATTTTACGGTTAACCAAAGATCCCATGAGCTTTTTATTACTTGTAAAAATAATCAAAGGAATGAGTGCAAAGGCGATCCCAAATGATAAAATAACTTGGCTCATAACAAGAGCCTTCGAAACATTTACTCCAAGTAAAATAATCACAAGTGGGGGAACCATTGTAATGACTCGTCTTAAATAAATCGGTATTCTCATCTTAATGTAACCCTGCATAACAATGTCTCCAGTCATTGTACCAACGGAGGAGCTTGATAACCCGGCCGATAACAGACCGACACCGAATAATATTGCAGCAGTGGGCCCTAATAATGACTCGAATTGGTTGAAAGCCACTTCTAGATCGTCAACTTGCAGCCCTGCTTTATTAAAGAGAGCAGCAGCAACAATTAACATACTTGCGTTGATTCCTCCAGCGATAACCATAGCGATAATGACATCTATGACTTCGAATTTGAAGATTTTTTTTCGCTCATTTTCATCTTTACCAAGAATTCTTTTATTTGTAAGTCCTGAATGTAAATAGATTGCATGTGGCATAACTGTAGCCCCTAACATCCCTGCAGATAAAAGAATACTATCTACTCCTTCGAATGATGGAGTGAAAAGGCCCTCTAAAATCAGTCCAGCGTCAGGTTGAGCGTAAAACACCTGAATCCCGAACGCAATAACAACAATAAAAATCATGGCTGTAATTATCGCCTCTAATGGACGCACACCTCGTCTTTGCAATTCTAGAATAGCAAATGATCCGACAGCCGCAATGAGAGCGGCAGCAATCATGGGGATATTAAAAATTAAATAAAGCCCCAGGGCAGCTCCTATAAATTCAGCTAAGTCTGTCGCCATAATAACTAATTCCGCTTGTATCCATAGAAATACGGAAGTTTTCTTAGAAAAATGATCACGACTAATTTCAGGTAAATTTCTGCCAGTGGCAATTCCTAGTTTTGCAGACATCGATTGTATTAATACCGCCATTAGGTTAGAGGCCAGGATGACCCATAATAATTTATATCCAAATGCTGATCCTGCAGAAATATTTGTAGCGTAGTTGCCTGGATCAATATAAGCTACTGCGGCGATGAAAGCGGGACCTAAAAATGGCAAGAGCTGCTTTAATCCACGAGATTCTCCTTTTAATATCGTATCGGCATTGTCTTGCAGCTTGTTTTGACCAAATTGTTCGGATGCCATAAGTATCCCTCCCCATTAAAAGTTTATATAAGTTTTTGCGTGTCTTCACTTAACGACAATTTGTTTCCTTAGAGAAACATTTGATGTTACCAATTATAATTATGTATTTGCCTTAGTGTCAATATTGTTTTTAAAAGTATTGATCAAAGCGCGTTATTTTCAATACATGCTTTTACTATTCAAAGATGAATATTGTTCGTTGAAGAAGAGACTTCTCACATAATAATAGAAGGAAAGGGTGAAAATAATTTATCTTCAATAGGAGAAAATATAGTCTTTTATTTTTGACAAAAGACTGAAAATGCAACATTATTGATCGACAATTTAAAAGTAGATGATCCAGTTGGAGCTGTAGCGGTTCATGGATTCGGTGGAGTATTTGGGACGATTGCAGTTGGATTGTTTGATGCAACTCATGGGCTCCTTACAACAGGTGAGTTTTCGCTATTTGGTGTACAAGTATTAGGCGCGGCTGTTGTAATTATTTGGGGGCTTTGCAGCGGTGTTGTAATGTGAAATGACAGTTGGTCATAGAGCAACTGAACGTAAGGAAGAAGAAGGTCTGGATATGTCCTACCATGGGATTCCAGCCTATAATGAATTAGAACGCTTTGTAGACCTGCCAACTAGCTTATATGACTTTGAAGAATCTACTGGTATTAGTGTTGCACCGGCTAGAACGAAGGAAGCGGTTCGGTAAATGTTAATAGTTCATTTTAAGACTCACCAGATCGAAGGGTGAGTCTTGTTTGGCTTTTGGCATCTACCTAGATGATGAGTTAAATTAAGAAGGTAGATCGAGCAGCATTTTTCTTGAGTAACGCAAGGTAATCAACAAATAAAGAATCCCTCCGCCAATTGGTAAAATATAGGGCGGAATTAATTCGAGAAGAAAGCCAGAAACAACCATTGCCAAAGGTGTCATTGTCTTTCCGATGCTTATTCCAATACTCATGACTCTACCTCTGTACGCCTCTGGTATTTCTTTTTGCATAAAATATGCAATGGGAATGTCGATAAACGCAATTACGATTCCTAAGCAAAACATAAGTAAGCAGTAGTATGCTCCGTAAATTAGATGGCTGAATGAAGCACCTTCAAAAATCAGAGGAAACCCTGCTGCAACCATACATATAGATAAGAAGAGTGTTAGAATTTTCATCAGAACTGAATAAGGAATTTTCTCTAACAATTTCTTAACAAACAGTGCTCCGGCAATCAGCCCTACAGGGAGGGAGCCTTGAATCACTCCAAAGGTTGTTGAACCAAGCTCCAGAATCGTATTTATGATATAGGGAACCGGGATTGTAACTGCTAAACTCAAAAAGAAGTTTAAAGAAATCAAGATTAGGAACAGGCCCATCATATTTTTTCTTTCGTACAAATAGTGAAATCCCTCTTTTATATCTTGAATAAAGTTGATTTTAACAGATTCTTTTACGGACTCCTCTAACTCTTTATTAAAGTTAAAATTAATAAATGTCATCGACAATCCCGAAATGATAAAGCAAATTCCATTAAAAATGATAAATATCCTTATATCGAAAAAAGCGAAAACCATTCCACCTAGCATCGGTCCAAGTATGGATGAAACAGAGTCTATAATTTTTCCAATGGAGTTAATATTCATTAATTTATTGCCAGAAACGATATTAGGTTTAGCCGCTTCCATGCCAACTCCGAAAAAGGTTGCAAATATCGTTAAACAGAATGCTGTAATATAAATGAGCAACAGGTTAAAACCAGAAAAGCTGCTTATTAGATATACCGAAATTAACAATGTACCACTGAGAAAGTCCATAAGTATAACCAGCTTCTTTTTATTAAACCTGTCTGCTATGACGCCTGCAAAAGGATTAATGATAATCATGGGCAAAATCCCCAGCAACAATGTTATGGTAAAACTTAGTGCGGAACCTGTTAACTTTAAAACATAGAAACTGATAGCGAAGTTATAGATTGATGTTCCGAAAACGGAAATGATTTTTCCAGATGAATAAAGCAGCAAATTTCGGATTTCTCCTTTGTCATTAAAACTTGCCTCCATTAGACGTACCTCCTTTTTTAAGTGGTGGTCCTGAATCCTGGACCGACCATTCCTGAATGCTTTGTTAAACTAAGTATAGGTAGTCGGCTAAACCCCGGTACAATAGGGGAAATTACAATTTTTTTTAAAGAAAAATAAAAAAGATAGGGTTTACCCTACCTCAGACTGTAGACAAACTCGAAATTTCGAGTTTGCCTACAGTCTTTTTTCTTTTAAAATAAAAGTAATAGTTTCTGAAATAGAGTTAGTTGATTTCCGTTTCGGCGGACGCTTTCCGCGGGCGTGGCCCAATCCTCCTCGTCGCTTTGCTCCTGCGGGGTATCGGCCTTCACGCTTTTCCCGCAGGAGTCGCCGCCTACACTACAATCAACTCCTTTCTAAATAAATGTCTGAGGTGAATGGATATGATGTCGAAAAATCAAATAAATGAACGTGATCAAATTGAGATGATTACAATTGAACAACTTGTACCACCGAATCATCTTGTTAGAAAGCTTGAATCAGCTATTGATTTTTCCTTCATCTATCCACTAGTAGAACCACTGTATTCAACACTAGGTCGACCGAGTGTTGATCCAGTCGTATTAATTAAAATGACATTTGTTCAATATGTATTTGGAATTCGTTCAATGCGTCAAACTATAAAAGAGATCGAGACGAATATGGCATATCGATGGTTTTTAGGATTTGGATTCCATTCTGAAGTACCGCACTTTTCTACCTTCGGTAAAAATTATGAACGTCGTTTCCAAGATACGGATATCTTTGAACAGATCTTCTATCGAATTCTTAAAGAAATTGCAGATAAAGGATTACTAAGTGCCGACCATGTCTTCATCGATTCAACTCATGTTAAAGCCAGTGCGAATAAACGTAAATTCGAAAAGAAGATTGTACGCAAAGAGACTCGGGCATATGAAGCTAAACTTCAAGAAGAATTGAATCAAGATCGGATTGATCATGGGAAGAAACCATTCCCGCCAGATAAATTTGAAAAAGAAGAGATGAAGGAAATTAAAGAGAGTACGACAGATCCTGAAAGTGGCTACTATGTAAAAGATGAACGGACGAAGCAGTTTGCTTATTCATTCCATGCGGCAGCGGATAGGTATGGATTTATACTTGGATCGATTGTGACACCTGGGAATGTTCATGATAGTCATATGCTTCAGCCACTTGTTGAAAAGGTAATGGAAAAAGTGAAGAAGCCACTTGCGGTTGCGGCAGATGCTGCTTATAAAACACCTGCGATTGCTAAGTTTTTATTTAAACATGATATTCAACCGGCACTTCCGTATACACGACCAAAAACGAAGGATGGATTTTTACGTAAACACGATTATGTATATGACGAGTACTATGATTGTTACCTTTGTCCGGAAGGGCAAATCCTAAAATATTCGACAACGACTAAAGATGGAAAACGCCAATACAAATCGAACCCTACTGAGTGTACAAACTGTCCTTTGCTTGCTCGATGTACGAACAGTAAAGACCATCGAAAAATTATTGAGCGTCATATTTGGGCACATCATGTAGAGGAAGCGGATCATCTTCGTCATCAAAACGATATCAAACAAATATATGCAAGACGTAAAGAAACGATTGAACGTGTTTTTGCGGATGCGAAAGAAAAGCATGGTATGCGATGGACAACCCTACGTGGGATTAAAAAATTGTCCATGCAGGCGATGCTTACTTTTGCTGCCATGAATTTAAAGAAGCTTGCCAATTGGACATGGCAAGCTCCAGAAATGGTCTAAAATAGAATACTCGTAGAGTACTTTTGCTTAAAATAAGACTGTCAAATACCCGAAAAACGTTCAAAATTACAAAAGGCCTTCAGAATGTGACCATTCTGAAGGTCTTTTGTCGACAATCTGAGATAGGGTTTACCCTACCTTTTGCCCATAAACATATAATTAAAGACTTCTTCCCCTTGAACGAAATAATCCTCATAGCGACCACCTTTGCTGATCACGTCCGACTCATATTCTTCAATGAGTTTAAAGTTAAGACCCTCAAGTTTGCTCCGTATTTTTGAAGGAATAAAATTATCGCGATACTCAGGTTGAATTTTACTATTAATGCTAAACTTATTAAAAGCTAAGTATGTCCCGAGTAGATAAGCCTCCATCTTCAATAGCTCGTCGAGAATCTCTGGCAGAAAATCAGTATGTTTAAAACTGTAATTGCTCGTTCCCGCATTATCTAATAGTATATCTATTGAATTTTTCTTTATAGGAATTGCTGAGAAATCAGAACAGATAAATAGGATATCTTTCTTGAATCCCGTTCTTTCCAATATCCCTTTTAATAATCGCTGCTTCTCAAAATTATGATCTACCGCTATAAATACACAGTTGTCAGGAAGGATATTATAAATGGTTCTTAGTAAAAACCCAACCCCAGTACCAGGCTCAAGGATGACCTTGCTTTCTAAATCGAGGCCGGTTATTTTACGTTTAAGTGTTTGAAGCCCTTTTTGAAGTATCTCCAGATAAAAGGAATCTGTGTTTAAAATGTATTCTGAAATGAATTCATCTACATTTGATATAGGAAGATCTCCATTTAAGGTACCGGAAAAAAGGATTCCGGATTCAACCTTATATGTTTGGCAGCTGCAGATAAGTTCGCCATCAATGATTTGATTTCTATTGATTGAACCGCTTTCCAGAGAAAGAGGGCCATCACACTTTGGACAGGCAAGAAGGCTAATGTTGTTTATATTAATTCCCATAGGCAATCTTGTGTGTTCAGATTTCTCGTTATATTCATCAATCTTCTTTTTTATTTTTTCATTTGACGTTGTTAGTCTTGCAATTTCCTCTTTCGTTTTCTTGTATTTGTGGTGAAATAAAGACTGATAATAGGCGTTTTCCTCGTAGCCTGCCAGCATGCCGAGATTTTTGAAAGTCAAAATAGTTTTAATTTCATTCAAGCTAAACCCCATTGATTTAAACTCGATAATCAACTCTAAATCTTTTTGGCAATTATCATCAAAATGATAATGGCCTCCATTTTTTTCCGGAACCAGCAGCCCTAAATCCATATAATGGCGTATGGTATCAACGGTAATATCATTTACTTGACCAAACTTGCCAATTTTCATCTGAACCCCTCGTCTCCCTTCCGCGGGTATTTTCCATACTAAACCTAGCTGATAATCTATCAATAGACTTCAATAAAAATCTTACAATTAATTCAATACTCTATTTCATTATATCTCTAAAGGAGTCAGAAGTTTTAGTTTATAAAAATTTCCATTTATGTTATAGTGTAAACCAATTACATAACGTGTAAGAATAGGTGCTTATGAGAGTAAGCTTAAAAGGGAAGCTTGGTGAAAATCCAACACTGTCCCGCAACTGTAATTCGGAGCGAATCTGTTAGCCACTGTGAAAACGGGAAGGCATGAGGAGCGTTGATGATAAGTCAGGAGACCTGCCTAGTTCTAGTACACACCCAAACCTACGTGGAAATAGGTGGTGTTCTGTGCGAAATAATCGTAAATCCATTTACGCTTTTTAAGTCATGCATAGATATTGTCCAAAGCTATTTCTCATCAAAGAAATAGCTTTTTTCTTTTGGGGTTATGTAGAAAAAGGAGGCGTATCACATGAATGTCGTAAGTACGGTAGTTGGTTATCCGTATATTGGAGCAAACCGGGAATGGAAGCGGACAGTCGAGCCATATTGGAGAAAGGAAGCTACGGTTCAACAATTTGAAGAGCCAATTGTTGCGATAACAGGGGCAGTTCGGGAAGGTGCTTGTGAAAGGGGAAAGTGGTTTAACACTTAACATCACTATATCTTACCCGAATATAAAGGAATAGATTTCTAGAAGGAGCGAAAAATATATGTCCTCCCAATCAATATATTATTATGAGGAACAATTTAAAGAATATATTATGAACGCTTTAGTAGGTGAACGGGTAATTACGATAAATCAGCTGCATGATGACTTCATTCGTGAAAACCCGGAAGACCATAAAGTGATTAATTTCGCATATTTAAATGTGCTGAATGAATTATCAGGCTTTCATGCTGATGGCGGTGATGGGGGAGAATTATGAAAACACTGCAAGCGCATTTAATCTTACCGCCAGATACGAATCATCATGGCACAATTTTTGGCGGGAAAGTACTAGCATATATCGATGAAATTGCAGCGATTACTTCAATGAAACATGCTGGTGGCAATACTGTAACGGTGTCGATAGACTCTGTTGATTTCTTATCATCGGCACACGTTGGTGATATTTTAGAACTGGAAAGCATGGTAGTTTATACGGGGAAGACTTCAATCACTGTATTTGTCCGAGTAACTGCTTTTCATGTAGAAACAGGGGAAAGTACTTTAACAACGGAATCTTTTGTAACAATGGTAGCTGTTGATGAAAATGGAAAGCCTCGTCCGGTATCCCAGGTTGTAATTGAAACAGAGGAACAAAGACGTCTTTTTGAACAAGTAAAACTTAATCGAGCATTAAAATATATGAAAAACAAATAAGAGAGATATCATTTAGGGATAGCAAATAAAGAAGATTTCATCCAAGAGTAGAAATTTTAGAAAAGCGTGCTGCATAACAAAAAGAAGGAGTAAAAACGATTTTAGTTTTTCTCCTGCTTTTCCTATTAGATAATTCGCTGCACAGTCTTGAGCTACTCCGAGGTCAAGCCATGCCTCACAGCATATGCAGCAAGCTGTACCCGATTATCAAGCTGCAGCTTCTCGAGTAAATTTTTAATATGGTTCTTTACGGTATTTTCAGCTATAAACAGTTGCAAAGCGATTTGCTTGTTCGTGTCTCCATTGGCTACTCTGGAAAGAATCTCGCATTCTCTTGGTGTTAATGTATGTGGGCTGGGTTCAGCATCATAGATACTCCCTGTACGAAAGCGATAGAGTAGGCGGCTTGCTATCTCGCGGGAAATTTCTTCTTGATCCCCAAGCAGGGCATGAAGATATTCAAGCCAGTCATCCGGCTCCATATTTTTGAGTAAATACCCTTGTGCCCCGTATTGTATCGCTGTAAACAAATCTTTTACATCATCTGAAACGGTCAGCATTACAACGTGAATTTGTGGGAATGCCAAGCGTATTTTTTTTACGGCTTCAAGTCCGCTTACCCGAGGCATATTGATATCTAATAGCAGCAGGTCAGGCTGTAGTTCACCACAAAGTTCATAAGCTTCCTGGCCATCAGTTGCCTCTCCTATAATAGAAAATGCTTGATCTGCTTCAAGTACACTTCTGATTCCTTCTCTTGCTAAAGGATGATCGTCCGCGATAATCACTTTATAGCGCTGCATTATTGAATCTCCTTTGTAACCATTATTTCAGCTCCGCCATTTGGGCTATTGCTTATTTCCAGAATGGCTCCAAGCTGTTTTGCACGTTCTCGCATCATCGACAGGCCATAATTTCTGTCTGTTGTCTGCGAGTTATTCATGCCTCTTCCATTATCGGCAATCATCAACTGCCATTGATCTTCTGTCCCTCTAATCGTAAGAGTCCCTTTAGAAGCTTCGGCATGCTTTCTAATATTCGCAAATGCTTCTTGGATGATGGCAAATACTTGAACTTCTTCTTTTGTTGTAAAGAAACTATTGGGAATCTGAATATCTTCTTCAACCTCAACCCCTGTAACCGAACTCCATTCAGAAAGCCATTTTGTTACCCTTGAGTTAAACGAATCAACAATTTCAGGGTCGGACCGAAGATTAAAAATGGCTTGCCGTACATGGTTGTCAATAGTGGAAAGAGCCCGTGATGCAGCTTCTGTATCTCCTTGTTTCAGCTTGATATTCATAAAGAAAATCGATTGGGCAATGCCATCATGGAGTTCGCGGGCAAGTCTTTCACGTTCTTCGTATACGGCACGTTTGGACTGTTCGTGAACAAGTTTGCCGTTCATAGCTTTAATCGTCCGGAACATCCAGATTGAAAACAACAGGGAGAGCAAAAAGGTAAGAATGGTTATATATAAATTTCCTGTTTCCATTGAAAGGGATTCCAAAAGAAAATCATGTCGGACATATTCAAATCCACCAATTAATAACGTTGGCAAAAGAACACAAAGAAATTGTAAAAGGCGATAAGACAAAAAAGTTCTCTCCTTTATAAAGCTTAATCTCTTATAAGTATAACTAAAAGTGCGTTAAATCTAATAGCCCGTGTGAGCTATTTACCAAAAAGAGCGGCGAATTTACAATTAGCAAGGACATAAGTGAAAAAGAAAGTTATTAATAATTTGATCTTGGAGGAGATAACATGAAAAAGATAATTCTTGCTACATTTTTATTTATATTTGCCACTTCTACAAGCGCCTTTGCTCATACGCACTTAGGCAGCTCTACGCCGGAGGATGGGCAAGTGGTGACCGAGCAACTTAGTGAAATTACGTTGAATTTTGAAGGGAAAATCGAACAAAGCAGTTCGTTTGAGTTAAATAATACGCAAGGGCAAAATATTCCTGTCGAAGAAATTTCCATAAACGAAGGGGTTATGACGGGTACTTTGGCTAATCCATTGGAAAATGGAAACTATCTTGTAAACTATAGCATTATCGGTGCAGATGGCCACCTTATGGAAGGTGAGGTCTCTTTTTCGGTGAATGTTCCTGAATCTGAAGTTACATCTGAAGTATCAAATGAAACAGATCCAGTCGATCAAGAAGCAACTGAACAGGCAGAACAAAGTAATGAACAAGCAACTTCCGAGCCGGCAGAGGCAACAGAGAGTGAGGAAGGAACATCTCCTGTCATTCCGGTAATCATTATTGTGTTATTAGTAGTCGTTATCGGGGCGTTCTTCATAATGCGAAGAAAAAAATAGCCGATAATTGTTTTGGATTATAGAAAAAACGCATTTTACCAAATGACAGTAAAATGCGTTTTATTTATTGCTAATTTAATTTCATCATATATTTTATCTCATGTTGATTCAGAATATATGTGATTGCAGATGGTCCATTGACCGCTTGAACAAATAAAATATCCTTCACTAATACATTGGCTTTTATCAAGTTTTCAAATTTTCGGAGGAGCTTTTGGCAGTCTTCATCGCAATGGATTTGAAGTGTAATGTATTTTTCAATAGGGTAATTCAGTCTTTTTCGATGGTCCTGGATACAGCGGATCAAGTCTCGGATCTGTCCTTCCTCGATTAAATCCTCATTTAAAGCAGTATAAAGCAGTACTTTCAATCCTCCGTCTTCAGCAAGTGTGTAGCCATCTTTCAACTGAAAATCCGTTAACAAATAGGTTTGGGTTAATTCAACATTTTGGTCGGCTAACTGAATTTCTAACCTTCCTTCTTCAAGAAATTTTCTCTTTTCTTCAGAAGCAAGATTTGCGACATATTTTTTTACTTCGTTCACGTGTTTACCGAATGCAGCACCAGCTGTTTTAAAGTTAAGCTTTAAATTTACTTCTTCCAAATTCTTCAAATTTTTTGTCCACCGTACCGCCTTTACATTAAGCTCCTCTTGAATGATGGATTGATATTTCTCTAGTGGAGTATGCGAACAAATAATCATCTCTGCAAGGGGCTGTTTTACCTTCAAGTTCTTAACATTTCTAATGCTTCGACCAAGCTCAACGATTTTGAGTACCCTATTCATTTCTTCTTCCAAACGAGAATTAATAAATTCTCTATTCACTTTAGGATAGTCTTGCAAATGAACACTTACGCCATGTAATTGCATATAGAGATCATCAGCAATGTAAGGCGTGAATGGTGCTGCTAATTTACATACCTCACTTAACACTTCGTGCAATGTATTGAAAGCTGCACGTTTGTCTTCTGAGAAGCCTGATGCCCAAAAGCGTTGTCTGGATCTTCTTACATACCAGTTACTGACTTCCTCCACTAGGCTAGCAATTTCACGGCATGCTTGTGTAAACTGATAATCATTCATCAATCCAATTGTTTGATCGATTGTGCTGTGAAGTCTAGACAGGACCCATTCATCCATCTTGGTCTTTTTGCCAGTCTGTTTTGAATCAAAGGTAAAGTTATCGATAGAAGCATACAGCTGATAAAAGTTAAATGTATTTTCAAGCGTATCCAGTAATTTGGATTTCGCTTCCTGGACAATTTTCGTTGAAAAGCGTTTCGGATTCCAAGGCGAGCTATCGACTAATAAGGCCCATCGTAATGCATCGGCTCCAAAAGCTTGCATGAGTTCAAGGGGGTCCAATGCATTCCCTTTGCTTTTGGACATTTTCTGTCCATGTTCATCTAAAACATGCCCTAAAGATAGGACGTTTTTATAAGGTGCCTTCCCGGTGTAAAGGGTTGAAACGGCTAGCAAGCTATAGAAGAATCCTCGGGTTTGGTCAATTCCTTCAATGACAACATCTGCCGGAAACTGTTTTTCAAATGCTTCTTGCGCAAAGGGGTAGTGATGCTGAGCGAAGGGCATTGAACCGCTGTCGAACCAGACATCAATAACTTCTGGTGTTCGTCTCATTTCGCTATGGCATTTTGGACATGTACAAAGGACGTCATCCATATAAGGTTTGTGTAATTCCAGATTTCCCGTCGGCTGCTCTGTGGCCAACTTTCTTAGCTCTTCTAAACTTCCAGGTGAAACTTCGTGTTGGCAGGCTGTACAAATCCACACATTTAATGGCGTCCCCCAATAACGATTTCGACTAATATTCCAATCCACGACATTTTCTAGGAAGTTTCCAAATCGACCCTCTTTAATATGTTCAGGGTACCAAGTGACAGTCGCATTATTTTTTAGCAATTGCTTTTTAAGAGACGACATTTTGATAAACCAGCTATCTGTTGCGTAGTAGAGCAAAGGTGAATCACAACGCCAACAGTGGGGATAGCTATGGTCGTATTTTTCTTTATGGTAAAGGGTATTTGAAGCAGCTAACAATTTGATGATTTCGACATCGCACTCTTTCACAAATTGTCCCTGTAAATCAGCAACTTCAGCAGTATATCTTCCTTGATGATCGACTACGTTCACAAAGGAGAGGCCATTTTCCTGAACAGTCCGATAATCATCCTCCCCATAAGCTGGAGCGATATGAACAATCCCGGTTCCGCTAGTTTCTGTAACATACTCCGCCATTACTACGATATGTCCTTTTTCGATCGTTACATAATTAAAGGGCGGTTGGTAGGCTGCTCCTTCAAATTCAGTTCCTTGATGTTCACTAATGACTCTTCCTTCTGTACCGACTACTGTTGATAACAGAGATTTTGCTACAATAAGCGTCTCGCCATTGCATTCAACTTTTGCATAAGTCAGGTTAGGGTTCATGGCAAGTGCGACATTTGCAGGCAGCGTCCATGGTGTTGTGGTCCAGCCTAGGAAATATTCATCCGCATCTAAACGTTTGAATTTGACTGTGGCAGATAAATCTTTGACATCCTTATATCCTTGAGCAACTTCATGTGAACTTAAGGACGTTTGGCAGCTTGGGCAATAGGGTGAAACACGGTGGCCTTTATAAAGCATTTGGTCTTGATGAATTTTACTGAGAATATGCCACACACTTTCGATATACTCGTTGCTCAATGTTAAATAGGGCGCATCAAGGTCTACCCAATAGCCAAGTTCTTTTGTGAATGACCGCCAAATTTTTTCGTAGGTGAACACACTTTCTTTGCATTTTTCAATAAATGGCTCTATCCCGAAACGCTCAATTTCTTGTTTGCCCGAGATGCCAAGCTGCTTTTCAACACCTAATTCAACGGGTAATCCATGGGTATCCCAGCCTGCTTTCCGTTCAACTAAGTATCCTTGCATCGTTTTGTAGCGAGCTACTACATCTTTAACGGTTCTGCCTAAAGCGTGGCCAACATGTGGTAAGCCGTTAGCAGTAGGGGGGCCTTCATAAAAAACAAAGGGTACACTTTCTTTACGGTTTTGAATGGATTTTTCAAAAATCTTCTCAGATTCCCAAAACTGCCGTATTCTTTGTTCTCGGTGCTGCATTGATTCTTTACCCATAAAAGTCATTCCTCCTATACATTTTGTATAAAAGGCATACAAAAAACCCCGTCCCAAGCAAGGGACGGGGTTAACCGCGATACCACCCTAATTCTATTGAATCCGCTCCAATAGCACTTAGCAACGTACAATCATACGTGTTCTTTTTAACGGTAGACACCCGGGCTCGCTTACTGAATTTCAGCTAACCTTCTCAGAGAGGATTTTCATGCAGCACTTGAACACTGACTTTCACCAAAATGTCAGCTCTCTGGGGAACAAGAAGAAACACTACTTTTTCTCATCAACGAATTTGTATGCTTTTATTGAAACATATTGTATGCGAATGAAAGAATTTTGTCAATATTAAAATTTTTAAATCCGATCATATCTGAGAGAGGGGATTTCATGAATACGACTTAACTGGATATTTATGTTAAAATAAGCTTTAAAAATTATGTAAATTAGAGGTGCTGGCTGTGAGGGATATACAAGCTTATTTAAGTAAATTTCAAAAAGATATGAACTGGGAAATTTCCGAAGAAAATTATAAGGAATCAAAAGCGTCGTTGCTGCATAACTATATGCTGCTAACTACAGAAGTCAGTGAGGTTGCGGAAGAATTTAGATCTATTTTTAATAAAACATATCGGATGGTAAACAACGATGGTTTGAATGAAGAAGACGCATTCAAAATAGCGAAAGACCTGCATAAAGAGAACATTGGGAAAGAATTATCAGATTGTATCGCCTACTTAGTGAAATTTGCAAACTATCTCGATATTGATTTAGAAGATAGTTTTTATAAAAAGATGGAGGAAGTCAAATTGAGAGTAAATAAAGATCAACGATAACTCAATTGAAATGCATTAAGCCCGACAATTTCTTGATAAGGATGTGCAGATTATGATCAAAGCTGTAATCTTCGACTTAGATGGTACGTTGCTTAATCGGGATGCTTCTGTTCATAAATTTATAGCATCTCAGTATGATCGGTTGAATGAATGGATAGGGAAAATCCCAAAAGAAAAGTACATATCGAGATTTATAGAGTTGGATTGTCGAGGGTACGTCTGGAAAGATAAAGTATATCAACAAATGGTTGAGGAATTCAAAATTACTGAAATATCTTGGGAAAGGTTGCTGGAAGATTATCAGAGCGAGTTTTATCAAAGTTGCGTCCCTTTTACGAATGTTCTCAGTACACTAGAAAGTTTAAGGAGTCATTCCATTAAATTGGGGATGATTACTAATGGGAAAGGCCAGTTCCAAATGGATAATATCAAAGCTTTAGGCATTGAAAACTATTTTGATGCGATACTTATATCTGAATGGGAAGGAGTGAAAAAACCTAACCCGGATATTTTCCTAAAAGCACTTGATCGGATGAATGTGTCCCCGCTAGAAAGTATGTACGTAGGGGATCATCCTGAAAATGATGTTATAGCTGCCAAGAATGTTGGAATGGCCGGTGTGTGGAAAAAAGATTTTCAATGGAAAAATGTTGAGGCAGACTACATAGTTGAAGACTTAAAAGAAGTACTATTAATCATACAAGAATTAAATGGAACGAAAAGCTTGGGGGAGATTAAGTGGCAATAAGAAATTCAGCAAAAGCAGTGATTGTTCAGGATGAGAAGCTATTGGCGATTAAAAAGGAAGACAAAGAAGGCTGCTATTATATTTTGCCTGGCGGCGGTCAAGAGCACGGAGAAAATCTTCATCAAACCTTGAAGCGAGAATGTATAGAGGAGATTAATGCAGTGATTGAAATCGGCGACTTAATCTTTTTACGGGAATACATCGGGAAAAATCATGAGCATTTTGAATTTGATTCAGAAGTGCATCAAACGGAATATATGTTTTTATGCAATATTAAAGAAGGAAGCAACAAAATCGGCAATGGAAGCATCCCTGATGAAGGGCAAATTGGTGTGGAATGGTTGCCGCTATCAGAAATTTTAAGCTTCAGACTTTACCCGCAAACAATGCGAAAGTACATAATCGATTATATGTCCGGTAAGGAGCGGCCTGTATATTTAGGGGATATTAATTAATTCATAGAGTATGGAGGTCTTCAGTGAAAAGGATTGCGATTATTGGTTCAGGCGGCTCAGGAAAATCTACATTAGCTAGAAAGCTAGGCGAATACTTGACGATTGAAGTCTTTCATATGGATGCGCTATTTTGGAAATCCGGATGGGTGGGTGCTTCTAGGGATGAACAGATATTGGTTCAAAGTGAGCTGGTGGAACAGGAGAGCTGGATTTTTGATGGAAATTATGGAGGAACAATGGATATCCGCTTAAACAAAGCTGACACAATTATCTTTCTGGATATTCCAAGAACGATTTGCGCGTATCGACTCCTGAAACGGAGATTTCAATATAGAAATAAGACCCGTCCCGATATGGCAGCAGGCTGCAATGAAAAGCTTGACTTAGAATTTATAAAATGGGTATGGGCCTATCCTAAAACAAAGAAACCGATTATTTTGAAGAAATTGGAATCCTTATCGAAGGTAAAAGAAACAATCATCTTAACTTCACCAGGTGAGGTGGAGCAGTTTTTGCGTAAAATAAAAACTAAACATCTTAATTCCTTTTGAAAGGATTGCAGTAAAAGAATCCTTCCTTACTTAGACTGAATCGAATGAGATTCGGTCTTTTTTGTGTCTATGCATTAATAGGAACATTAAGATAAAAAAATAGGAACGGCTTCCTATTAAGATATCGCTCTAATAAGAGACTCAAAGATAATAAGATAGGAAGGTATGGTGATGTTTATTCCCTTAAATATTTTAGATAATAAATATATCTTTTATATGCCATTTGTCTTTGGCGATAATTGACTGAACTTTAAAATTCCGATATCTGAAAACGAAGAAATACAATTTAATCCAGATATTGTAAAGGTATAAACATTAAAATTAATCTTGTCTATAAAAGGGTGTAAAACCCTATTTTTTTAACCCTGAAACCATTACTTTTTACCTTGAAATGTTTTATGGAAAATAGAGCCAAAAGTAATGAGTTTGCAAATTTTTATATTAAAACATTATTGAAGATGGAGGAATTAACGACATGCTAGATACAGTAAAAATGATTGAACTTCAATCTGAAGTAGATGATAGACAGCCACAAAATCGAGTAATTGAAGAAGCAATGCGTACAATTCTTTCGGAATTGGGGGAAGATGTAACACGCGAAGGCCTTTTGGATACACCGAAACGCGTAGCGAAAATGTACCGAGAGGTTTTTTGTGGGATTGGAGTTGATCCTGAAACTGCACTAACTACAACGTTTGCCGAAGATTATGAAGGAATTGTGACAGTTAAAGATATAACTTTTTACACATTCTGTGAACATCATATTATTCCATTCTTTGGAAAAGTGCATATTGGCTACATTCCTAATGGTCGTGTAGTCGGCTTATCAAAATTTGCTAGATTGGTAGAATTGACAGCCCAGCGACCACAAGTACAAGAACGAATGACTACACAAATTGCCAATGCAATTGAAACTGTGCTGCAGCCTAAAGGAGTAATCGTCACATTGGAAGCAGAGCATCTATGTATGTGTGCCAGAGGAATTAAAAAACCTGGAACAAAAACTGTAACAACAATCAAAAAGGGATTATTTGCAGAACAGGTATCTTTATGTGAAGAATTCGAAAGATCAATTTCAAGAAACTAGAAAAAGGAGGGAGTTCAAATGCTTTATTTGTCAAGGAGAGTAGACTTTTCAGCCACTCATACATATAACAATCCAACTTGGAGTAAAGAACGTAACCAAGCTGTATTTGGAAAATGCAATAAACCAAATGGCCATGGTCATGACTACAAGCTTGAAGTTATGGTGAGAGGAAAATTAGACATTAAATCGGGAATTGTTGTAAACACAACGGAAATTAAACGAATTGTGAATGACTTTTTGACAATCGAACTTGATGGAAAGTTCTTAGATAGAGAACATCCCAACTTTATTCAAAATATACCGACAACAGAGAATATAGTGAACTATATCTGGGAATCTCTTGAGAATAAATTCGAGGGATGTGAGCTGTACCAATTGCGTCTGCATGAAAATCATTATTTAAGTGCTGAAAGGAAGATTAATAATATGACTTATTTGACTAGACAGTACCATTTGTGTGCTGCTCATAGACTTCATAGTATCCATTTAACGGATGAAGAAAATCTTAAAATATTTGGAAAGTGCAATAATCCAAATGGCCATGGTCACAACTATTACGTAGATGTTCAAGTAAAAGGAACACCTTCTAAAGAAACTGGCATGATTATGAATCTAGCAGAGCTTGATGAAATTGTAGAGCTTGAAATTATGGAGAAGTTCGACCATATGAATCTTAATTTAGATACCGAGGAATTTAAAGAATTAAATCCTACTTCTGAAGTTGTGGCAATGGTGTTTTATAACTTATTAAAAGCGCATATCCCAAACTTGCATAAAGTCGGTATATGGGAAACGGAAAAAAACTATTTTGAATACTTGGGTGAGGATGAATATGGTATTTAATTCGAAAAGTCTGAAGGGAAAAAACATTGCAATTACTGGTGCTACGAAGGGCATTGGCAGAGCGGCAGCAGAGTTGCTAGCTTCTCTTGGTGCGAATTTACTGATAGGTGCAAGAAGCGAAACTGAATTACGAGAGCTAACAGCTTTACTGACTAACGATTCCGGCAAGATTGTATATCTACATCTAGATGTCGAAAAAGAGAATTCTATTATTGAGTTTCTTAATCTAGGAATAACAAAACTAGGAAAAATTGATGCACTGATCAACTCTGCTGGATATGGTTCATTTGATTCCTTTTTAGATACGGGAACAAAAGAGTTTGATCGAATGATTTCTGTTAATTTAAGAGGAACCTTTTTAACTTCAAGACATTTCGCTAAGCATATGGTTGAAAATAAGCGCGGACAAATTATTAATATTAATTCAATTGCAGGAAATACAGCTCTTGAAGGAAATTCTGGCTATTCTGCATCAAAATTTGGTCTTCTTGGATTAACGAAAGTAATGCAATTAGAGTTGAGAAAGCAAGGAGTATATGTAACATCCATACTTCCTGGCTCTACAAATACGCCATTTTGGGATCATATTGACAATCACCCGGATAGAACGAAAATGATTCCACAAGAAACTATTGCACTCCACATTGCTGCAATCTTATGTCAGCCTGACGGAGCTGTAGTAGAAGAAGTAACTATTACACCACCTTTGGGGGTACTTTGAATTAAGGAGTGGACGGTTAAATGAATCCACTATTTAGTAGATTAATAGGGGGTAAAGAAAAACAAGAAAATAATAGTGTACCCTCAATTCCTCTAACTATAGACTCCCTGGATCAACATCAAAGAATATCCGTGGTTGGTTGGATTGCTAATCGGTTAGGTCAGCTATTGGATGTAGAGGGCTGTGATAACGGTAAACTAATTACAAATACTTTGAATAAAGATCTAACGAAATTAGATTTTAAAAAACAGGAGGACTATCTATTATTTCTCGCGGATTGCCTCGTTTCTTGGATTGAAAAAGGTGAAGATGTTTACTTCAAAATAAGAAGCATGAATTTGGAGTCCAACTACCACAAGCATCTATTAGAAATATTTGAACAGGTTAAGTCTTATGAAAATATATATTTTAATAAAAAAGCTATTGAAAAAAAGGAAACAGTTTTTGAAGACAAAGAGTGGGAAATCTATAGAGATGTAATCCATGCAGCGAGCAATAGAAAGTTCTTGTTGGTAAAGGATGAAGATTTATTAGCTTATAAGAGTGATGGAATTATTTTCAATGCAACGTTTTCAGTAAAAGCTGATATTCCAGTAGTAAGGAATAGAGCTAAAGAAAAGCTGGTTGAAGAAGGTATTCCTTCTAGTATGGTAGCTAGTTGTACCTTGTTAATCTCAGAGGCTATTACTAATGTATTGAAACATGCTAAAGATGGAAAAATTTTAATTTCGAAGAATGATAATTCTCTAAACATTTTGATTGAAGATGCTGGATCAGGAATTCCTATAAAGATATTACCCTATACGGTATTATTGGAAGGCTATTCAACTAAGAAGTCATTAGGAAAAGGATTTACATTAATATTGAAGCTAACGACTCGTGTACTACTAAAAACTGCATCGACTGGTACTACAGTAGTTCTAGTTTTTGATGATATTGAAGGTGAAGAAAATGGAAAATACAAAAAATCAACATCGTAAAATGACTACAGATGTAATTATAGAAAAAACAATTTTTGCCAGCGTTATGGATAATGGCTTTTGGCATCGGTGGATGGTTCATGGGATAGATGATGACTTTATACTTAACAGTAAGTCCAAGATGATTACCTTGAATGGGTGGATCGAAGCTTTATCTAATCGGGCATTAGAGCACTTGAATCTAGCAACGCGACTTAGAGAATCGTCCGACCTGCGTACCGCAGAATTTCATTATCGCAAAGCAGGGATCTATTATAATCTTGTTCAATGGGTATTTCCTGAACCGAGTGGCAGCAGAACTAAATGGTATAAATTATGCATGGAACAGTTTAGGCTTGCTGACAGTATTTCAGAAGATAAGATTTCACACTATACATTAACTATTAGGGATAAAAATTATGGTGGACGTGTACGTGTTCCAAAAGGAAAGCTTTCGGGGGTAGTAATCCTTGTAATTCCAACGGACTCTACAAAAGAGGAATTCTACCTTTACGAACAGGACTTTGCAAGAGAGGGATTTGCAGTAATTAGTTTCGATGGAGCGGGACAAGGTGAAACATTGCTTATCCATGGACATAAAGCTGATATAGAGTCTTGGGACCAGTTCACAAAGGGGATAATAGATTTTGCATCGGCTAATTTTCCAGGCTTGCCTATAAATCTCTTTGGTACAAGTTCAGGAGGCTGTTGGGCAATTGAAGCTAGTAGGAGTTCGCTAGTATCAAAAACTGCAGTTGTTAGTCCACCGCCAAAATTTGTCTCTAATATTAGGCTGCCGGATTATTTTAGAGAACGAATGAGTAATATGTTGGTCGACTTTGATAAAGGTTGCTTGCCTGTGTTTGATAATGTAGAGGAAATCGGCAATATTTTAATGTTTCACGGTGGTAAAGACCTATTTGTGAATGAAGCTGAGTTAATCGAATTATATAAAAGGTTCGCCCCAGAAAAACGATTCATTACTTATGAAGAAGAGGGGCATTGCTGTAATTTTAAGCTAAGAGAGATACGGCTTCGAGCATCTGAATGGTTTAGGGGGGAAGATATAAATGGAGTTTAAAGTATTTTGCGAGACAATGTTTTTCTTGATTGGAATGGAGCCTGTACAAGTTATTGACACTACAATTCTTAGAGATGAGCTGGATGTAGATTCGCTGCAAATGGTGAACCTGGCAACAAGTTTAGCAGACCATTATCATATTCCTTTTAGCTTATTTATTGAAAAAGCAGACAAAATGGGTACAGTCGGTGGATTATACGAAATCGTGAAAAAGGGTGTTTCTAATGAATTTGTATGATAGAAACTTAGCGATGCTAGATAAAGATGTTTTGTCATTATGCAATCTAGAAGGTACCTATACAGCAGGTGAATTGAGGAATTCTGTTTTAAGATACGAGTCCATGTTAGGACCTCTTAACCTGGAAGGGAAAAGAATAGCTCTAATAGTTCCTGTCCTAAAGGAGTATATACCTCTTTTCTTAGCAGCAAATAAACTTAAGGCCACAGTAGCACCCTTGAGTTACCAATTAAGACGAGAAGATTTGTCAGATATTTTGGAATTTCTTGATCCCCATATTGTTTTCACTGTAAATGAGTTTAGTGGATTCACTTTTCCAGAAGTGATTACTAAATGGGCACTGGGAAGAGAAACAGAGACTTTGGTTTTTACATCCGATAATTGTACAAAATGGGAAGTTGAGACCTTTCCCGGGTGTTCAAAGAACTTACAATCTGATTCGGGCGGTTTTATATGTTTTACTTCAGGCAGCACAGGGGCTCCCAAAGGTATGGTATTTAAAGATGATGTAATGGACTACGTATATAATCGAGTTTTAGAAGCCATGAACCTAGAGTCCACCGATAATGTTTTTGTTTATGCATCACCAAGCACACAATATGGAGTTGCTTCTATGAATTCTATCTTGAAGGCAGGAGCAACATTAGTTGTTGCTGATGAATTCGATTTGTTGAATATGATAAACACAATGCAAAAAGCTAAATGCAATAAAGTAACTACAACACCTTCAATATTTAAATCGCTATATAACTTTGCAAGCAGGTTGAATCCGGAAGTTTTAAATAGATTAGAGCTGGTTTGTGTGATTGGAGAGAAAATTCCAACTAATTTTAGAAGTCACTTTCCGTTATTGAAGAACTGTACGTTTGTATCGCATTATGGAAGTTCCGAATCAGGTTCTTTAGCTAATGCTTATATTAATGAGGATACGGAAGAATTGATTTTTAGAATGGCTGATCCTGTAGAGTTCAAGACAGTAGAAGGCGAATTATTCGTAAAAACAGCCGGTTTATTTACGGAATACTATAAGAACCCTATTTTGACACAGGGAGCTTTTGAAAAGGGATGGTTTATGATGGGGGACTTAGTAGAATTCTTAGATGAGAAAAACTTTAAAATTGTTGGCAGAAAGAAAGATGTTATTAAAAAGGGCGGTCAACAGGTTATTTCTGGTGAAGTTGAACAAATTCTCAGCAATATTGTAGGCGTAAAAAGTGTTGCAGTTGTTGGTGCACCACATGATGTATACGGCGAGCAAATAGTTGCATACATAATTGCGGAAGGGCTAACTTCCAAGGATATCCGTACTTATTGTACAGGGAAATATGCTTCTTATAAGATTCCGGATCAGATTATATTCACTGATGAATTTCCATTAACAAATGGCAAAGTAGACAAGATTAAATTGAAATCCCGATTGGGCAGAGGGTAACCAAGCATGAAAAAGATAACAAAACAACAAAATAGTACGCTAAAAAAGCAATTTATAACTAGGATGCTAATAGTTTTAATCATTATATTAAGTTGCTCAGGTGCAATTCAATATATGTATTTAAGCAAAATGATTAGCTCTGGTGTAGCAATCGAGGCAACCAAGGTAAGTCAAACAATAGAACAAGGCATAGAGGAAACGCGTGCAGCCTCCAAGGCAATTGAACTCCAATTGGATTTAAAGCTCAAATTGATTGCTCAACATATTAGTGATAATTTAGGGGATAAACCTTTAGAAGAAATAACAAATCAAGATTTATTGGCACTTAGAGATGAGTTTGATATTGCAGGTTTAACACTTTTTGAAGAAATAGGTCAAGGCGACATAGTAGGGGTAAAGTCAACCGAACCTAGTGATATTGGTTTTAGTTTTAAAGAATTTCTTGGTGAAGAGTCGGATGGCTATAAAATCATGTATGATTTGCTGCATGGTAATGAATTGAAAGTAACACATCAGACATATGTAGATAAAAACACTGTAATTCTACCTATTGGGCCTTCTGGGTCTCATAGCGAAAAGCCAACATTCTATAAATATGGATATTATGTTGATGATGATAAAGATTACATGATTAACCCTTATTTTGAGGCGAATGAAGTATACAATTTTACTCAGGAAGTTGGGCCGAACACATGGATTAAAACGGTGCTGGAGTCAAATGACGATGTAGCCGAGATAGCTGTAGTAAGTCCACAAGTCTATGCAGATCCTTCTTTAATGGAGGACCCCACTCAGCCTTACAAAAAAATAGAATATGGTGAATTTAAATCAGAATCAGAAAAAGACAAAGAAATATTAGCTGGTTTATCAGAGAACCCCAAAAGGACAGCTTATATTGATAAACAAGGTGAACATGCGTACTACAAAATGTTTATCCCAACTAAAGATGGAAGAGTCATCTATGTGGGGCTGGATTATAATCACTTAAGTGCACCGCTGCAAAATATGTCTCTAATCTTACTTGCATTCAGTTTGATTTCATTAGTGGCATTGTTTATCTTATCCACAAGTTTCTTTAGCAAAATCTATAAAAATATTCAAGTAATTATCTCTCAAATTAAGAAGCTTGAATCTGGAGATTTCACTACTCAAAGTGAAGTAAAAGATAAAGGTGAGTTAGCGAACTTATCGGCTAGTGCAAATAAAATGACTTCTACTTTAAGTCATGTTTTAAAAGATACAACGAAACAAGCAGAGAAAGTTCAAACCCTTTCTTTAGATTTAAAAGCAGAAGCAGATGAATCAGTAGAGAAAGTCTATGCAATCTCTATCGACTTAACCTCAAAAGCTCGTGAAGATGCTTATGAAATCAATGACTTCTTAGAGATGTTGGAAGAGAAATTAAAGACTTTACCGAAAACCGAAGAAATAGAAACAATCTTAAATAGAGTGGAAGAAGTTAGAATTATTTCCAGCAATCGTGCGGTGTCGGCTACAGATATTACGATCACCCTATCCGATCTTATGAAATCCATGCAAGCGCAATCTGTAGAGTTGTCGGAAATTTCAGGAAAGTTATTCGAAAATATGTACCAGTTTAAATTGAAATAGGAGTGGATTCCATGCTTTTAAAGGTGAATAGCTTTGTAGATGGTACAAAGCAGGTATTTAAATTGAATGGTATTCTTGACTACTCCACAGTAGACACATTTGATTTTTTTAATAAAACCAAAGAGTTTGCAACGGAATTGGAAGTAGACTTTTCAGAATTGGATTTTATAGATTCTACAGGTATCGGGGCTATACTGTCCATACTGCATTCAGCGAGCAGTTTAAATGCAAAAGTAAGCTTTGTAGGAATGTCTGAAGATACAAAAAATCTATTTGAAACAATCGGTGTATTTGAAATTAAAAAGTCTCTATTAGGTGAGGGGTGATGAGCGTGTATAAACGTGAAATGATCCAGTCACATAATTTAGTCGATACTAGAAATAAAACATTAGAGCGAGAGATTAATTTAGCGAAAAATATTCAAACCGCATTATTAAATGGTGAAAAGCCAACTTTGGAAAATGATGAGGTGTCGGGGATATCAATTCCCGCAAGATTAATCGGTGGAGATTATTTTGACTTTTATCCGCTGCCAAATGGTAAGCTGCGTATTGTAATAGGTGACGTGATGGGGAAGGGAATCCCGGCGGCAATGCTGATGATTCTGACAAGAGGGGCATTCCGTACAGCAGCAGAATCTACTAAAGGGCCAGGAGAAACATTAACGGCTATGAATAATGCACTGTATGCGGATTTAAGAAAACTTAACTCGTTTGTCACAGTTTTTTGTGCAGACTGGGATCCGATATTAGGAACGCTTTCTTATTCGAGTGCTGGTCATTCTTTACCGGAAATCATCAGAGGAGTTAAACAAAAAGTTGAAATTCCTCCTGTAAAAGGAATCATGCTGGGTGGATTACCCAATCAAACATATAAAGAGGAAAAAGCCACGCTAGTTGAAGGAGACTTGGTTTTCATTTATACAGATGGAATTATCGAGGCTGTTAATACTGATGGTGAAATGTATAAAGTAAATCGATTGGAAAACCTGCTAAAGTCTCTAGTAACCAAAAATGTTCAGGAAATCGAACAATCAGTGATTGAGGATATAAATCATTTTACCGAAGGATTGCCTCAAAAAGATGATATAACAATGGTTTTATTGAAAATTGGCAAAGAAAGTACCGATATATCTAGTTACAATTGTCCACTAGTCTAATAGAGAGGAGGAATACAAAATATGGGGGAAACGATTACTTCAAAAGGCAGAAACACAAAAGAAGCATTGGACATAGCTCTATCGCTGTTAGGGAAACCATTAACTGATGTTGAGGTAGAAATCATAGAAAATGGAGAAAAAGGTTTTCTAGGTATTAAATCGAAGCCGGCTGTAGTAAAAGTGAAGGTGAAAGATTCACTTTCAATAACGGAAACTGCACCGCAAACCATCGAAGATTTAATTTCAACAATATTAAATGATCAACATGATGATGTTGCTATAACAAAGAGACAGGATAGCAATCAGGATGATTTAAGCGGAAAAGTCTGGGTGCTTGATGGGAAAATTTATTGCAAAGATGCCGAAGATAAATTTCCATTAATCAAACCATCAAAAGGGGTCCGCATTTTTAAAAATGGCACGTTAATCTCCTCGACAGAAGTTATTTGCGAAGCCGATGTAATTGAAGTTGAGCTTATAAATGAAGATGTATTGCCTATATGGGAAATAAATATTAGTGAAGATAAATTGGAAGTATTTTTAGAAATAAAATCAGGTCTATCAATAAGGCGTAC
Organism: Lysinibacillus fusiformis; assembly: GCA_030027265.1. Classification (GTDB taxonomy): domain Bacteria; phylum Bacillota; class Bacilli; order Bacillales_A; family Planococcaceae; genus Ureibacillus; species Ureibacillus fusiformis_A. Next base: position 50,877 of record JASENG010000009.1, read on the forward strand.
ACTTAAAAATCTTGAACCCGAGCCGCTAATCGAAATTAAAACCTATGAAGTTCGCGCACCTCTCTATATTGATTCAACTGATGTTCTCCATAAACTTAAAGAACTTGGGATTATTCATGGAGTAGACTATGCAGCCATAAATGCAGCTTGTGCCTCAAGCACAGATGGAACTTTCCTTATAGCCAAAGGGACTTCTCCGACAAAAGGGAAAAAAGGATACTTTCAACTTTATAATAATATTGATGTAAAAAAACAATTTAAAGAACGTGTAGATGGTTCTGTAGATTTCAGAGATTTTAAAGAGTTTCCTTCTGTGAATTTTGGACAAATTATCGGAGAGGTCATGCCTCCCGAAGAGGGAAAAGCTGGAATGAATGTTATGGGTGAAATAATTGAACCTATGAAAGCTGCCTCCCTCAAAATAAAGGCTGGAACAGGTGTACTTCTTGTAGATGGGTTAAAAGTAGTCTCGATAGAATCGGGGTATCCAGAAGTCAAGATTAGTGGTCAATTAGCAATTGTATCTGTCATTCCTAAATTAATTATCCATCATGATGTAACAATAGAAACGGGCAATGTTAGTTACTTAGGCGCAGTGGAAATAAAAGCATCTGTCCAAGATGGTATGAAAGTAGAAGCAAAAGGAAACATCCAAATAGAAGGAAATGTATTTAGAGCTAAAGTATTGTCCGGTAAATCAATTATTGCGAATAAAAACATTATTGCAAGTAAATTTACAGCTGGCAATGGAAGTCTGATAAAACTGGAACTTTCAAATATATTAATGAGACTTTCTAATGAACTAAATAACATGAAAGCAGCAATTACCCAATTAACACATGTATCTGCATTCAAAGTAAATTCACTTAAAGTGACGGGCCTTGGACCACTTATGAAAATTCTTTGTGATAGTAAGTTTAAAGATACTCCGCTTCTAGTGAATGAATATGTAAAAAAGGTAAGAGAGCACTCTGCAGAGCTGGAAATAGAATGGATAGATTTAGCAGAGTCCCTTAATAATGAATTTTCGAATCTTCATATTTCAACGATGAAAAATGAAGAGGATATTACTAACATAGCAGATCAGGCAGAATCTCTATATTTATCAGTTCAAAGCGAAAACAAAGATGATGCTCCATTTATTAAGGCGGATTTTGTTCAGAATAGTGAAATCTATTCTAACGGTGATATTTTAATATTGGGACAAGGGGTGTATAGTTCTAGTCTGTTTGCTCGGAAGAACATTATCATTAAAGGATTTGTTCGTGGAGGAGATATTTATGGTGAAGAGAGTGTAACCATTAATGAAGTAGGCTATCGAACAGGATCCTATGTGAAAATTGCTGTTTCAAATTCAGGATTTATAAAGATAAAAAATGCATCTGAAAACACAACCATTCAAGTTGGCGGACAATCCCGGGTATTATTTAATAAAGCTAAAAATATCTATGCTAGATTAGACGAGAACGGTATCTTAGTTGTATCGAAGGAGGAATAGAATGTTCAATTTCACATTGCAAAATGAAGCTGGTAATCTAGTGATCAATTTACAAGGCGATTTAGATATTGAGGCTACAGAAATTATTGAAGAAGAGTTAATGGTTGAAATTCAGAATAGTACAGGGGAAGTAGAGCTTAACTTTCAAAACATAGACTTTGTAGATTCTTCGGGAATTGGTTTGCTTATTTCCTTAACGACAAGCTTAAAAGAAACCAATAGAAGACCTACTATTACAAATATAAGCGAAGATGTAAAAATGGTATTTACTTTATTGCAATTAGACGAAATCTTGGGTAGAGATGTTGTTTTATTATAAAGCCGTAGATTTAGAGAATGAGGGCTGTTCCAAAGAAGTCAATCTTTTGGGACAGCCCTCATTGCATTATATTAACGATCTTTTAAAATACGTTTGACTTCCTGATACAGAATCTCCAGCCCTTTTTTTACGTCCTCCCCAGAGCTGTAAGCAAAGGAAAGGCGGATATGGCGGGCATCATTGGGTGCGTAGATGTAGCCGGGATTTATAAGCACTTTCTTTTTGAGCAATTGCATAAATAATTCGGTTGTAACAATCGGCTCGTTAAATTTTAGCCAGATATAAAAGCCGCCTTTAGGAAATTCCCAAGAGGCTACGTCGCTAAAATATTGCTTTAATAAATTTTCCATGTACTCTGCACGTATCCTAAGCGAGTCGTTTAATTCGCTAATATGTTTATCATATTTGCCAGTCCGCAGCCAGTATTCAACGATTTGCTGTGAGATTGCACTTGAGCCGTAATCCATCTGCATTTTAATATCAGCGAGTCGTTTAATGACAGGCGTTGATGCGATGACCCAGCCAATCCTTAGACCCGGACTTAAAGTTTTTGATACGCTGCCAATATAAAGAACTTGTCCTGTTTGATCGAAAGACTTAATGGCTGGCGTGGGCTCGTCAAAGAGCAATTCAAAATAGACATCATCTTCAATCATCGGCAATTGTATGGCTTCACTTAATTGGTATAAGCTTTTTTTCTCTTCCAAGTTCATGCATAAACCAGTTGGATTATGGAGTGTCGGAATTGTATATAGAATTGCTTGCCGCTTTTTGCGAATTCGTTCAATCGCATCAGCACAAAGTTGGTTTTCTGATAGTGTAAATAGATTCATTCCAAAGGATTGAAACGTATGGATGGAATTTAAATAGGAAAAATTGTCTTGAAAAACAAATGATCCTGTTTCAAGTAGACCAAGCGCAATTAAGTGAAGTGCTTGAAGTCCTCCTGAGACGATGCAAATATTTTCGGGCGATGTTTCGATTCCTCGCTTTTTAACGTACTGACAAACTGCTTGCCGAAGACTTAAACTTCCTTGAGGGGAAGAATAGCCCATCGCTTTCCCGTCCATATGTACGTCACTAAGGGATTTTTGGAGCTCGGCAGTTGGTAGCAATGCTGGACTAAACTCACCGGTGCCTAATCGAATTACAGACTCATCCTGTTCAAACTCATTTATCATTTGAATTGTTTGGTAGTTTGATTTATGAATACTTGTTTCGATGTACTGCTGCCAATTTGTTTGTTTCTGCGTAGCAAGAACATTCCAGGAATCGTTCGATACATAGGTAGCAGAGCCTGCCTTCGAAGATAATAGTCCATTAGCCTTTAGCTCATCAATCGCTTCTTGAAGTGTACTGCGGTTGACGCCAAAGGAAAGTGCAAGGCTTCGCTGAGGCGGCAACTTCATTCCGAGCGGCCACTCACCGACTTGGATTTGTTCGGTAATCCACTGAACGATCTGGTTTGATAAACTCATTGATAAGGAGCGATCCGGTTGCCAGTTCATTTTTTATCTCCTTTAAAATTGGACGGAAAATAAACCATCCAATTGGACCTTTTTTCTAGTTATATCACATGTATGATAGAGAGGAAAGGAGTTTGAAAGATGGAACCTTTACTGCATGGAATGCTACTGGCGTTTGGCCTTATTTTACCTTTAGGGGTGCAAAACGTATTTATTTTCACTCAAGGCGTAACGCAGCCGAACATAGTGAAAGCATTACCGGCGACAATTACTGCCGCCATTTGCGATACGTTTTTAATAGTGCTTGCTATTTTGGGTTTATCATTGATCGTGCTGCAATTTGAGTGGCTGCGAATTGTTTTGCTAGTTGGCGGCATCCTGTTTCTTTTATATATGGGAAAGGTTATTTGGTCTTCACCGGCTGCAAATGTTGAGGGCGAAGAAGCCTTGCCTATGAAGAAGCAAATACTTTTTGCCCTCTCTGTTTCCTTCCTTAATCCACATGCCTTATTAGATATTATTGGAGTGATTGGGACAAGTTCCATGAAATATAGCGGACAAGAACTGCTCTTGTTTACTGGTGCTTCCATTATGGTCTCATGGACTTGGTTTTTTGGATTAGCCATATTGGGGGCTGCCTTAACGAAAACTCGTATCTCTTCACAAATTTTTATTTTATTCAATAAATGTTCGGCGATATTTATCTGGGGTACGGCAATCTATTTACTAATCGGTATTGTTAAGGGCTAGTTTTGAATTTTGTAATATGGAGGAAATTCCCCTTTATTTAGGAAAAAATTAATTCTGATAAACGCCTGTCGGAATCTAGAAGAGTATCGAACAGTGCCTGAAAAATAAGGGCTGGCGATTCAACTAGGCATTTACACCAATACATTCGTCTAGAACACAATTTCAATGATGCATATATTGTAACTGAGTTCGAAATGAGGAGGTGTTTTAGAATGGGTAAACAAGTTGGCGGTGAGTTCGAATACGGCGGCGGAAATGGTTCATGGTTTGCATTATTAGTGGTACTATTCATTCTTCTAATTATTGTTGGTGCATACTACTTTAATGGTGGATACGGCTACTAATCATTAAAAAAGAAAGAAAGAGTCCTCCAAGGATAATCTTGGAGGGCTTTAGTCATTTAACGACTTTAAAATTGCCGTGGCTTGGAATGTCGGTAGGTAAGCTGGAATGTAAATAATCCTTCCATAAAAAAGGAATTGTTTCGGGTGTTTCGAATAAAATTGGCCGATTTTTTAATAAGGGAAAATCGTACCCTGTTAAACGATAGCTATTCAGAACAACTTGATAATTTTGATTGTCTTTCAATGGCTTTCGATGGTATGTCAAATTTTTGACGCGCTGTCCAACAGGTTCTTTTAAATCGATTAAATAGGAAATCCCGCCCCAGAAATCATACTGATAAGGCTGAAGGGTGTCAGGGAAAACATTGGTGCTAAAATCAATCTCTCCATTTACATGGAGGGAAAAAACGGCTGCACTTTCCTCGATCAGCTGTTTAATCTCCATCCCTGATAACAAAATGACCCTTAGTGTATGTTCTCGAGAGGCGTTCTTCAATAGTTCACGGTTTGTAATGCTCCCCTTAAACCCGCCATTCTCCAAATACAAAAGATCACAAACAGAAATTTGAGCATTTGTAGCTTTTAGTTGCATGTCGTGTATTAACTGAATGAAGGGATGGCTTGAAAGTCTGGAGGTGAGTAAACCCTCATAAGAATAATCCTCTTGAATAAATGTGAGCTCTTTATTCAACCAATCCTCTACTTCAGTGGGATAAGCGTAATTGTATTTCTTTAATGGATGAAAGGTTGCCTTGCTTTGGCTAAGTTCAAAGTCAATTTGTACTTCGATAAAACCATGCGAATTTGAAGCAGGCTGGATGATTAACATATTGTGAATTTTTTCGTTTATGTACAAATGCTGATGACCGGTAATTAATAAATCAATATCTGGAATCGATTCTATAATTTCATTTGCTTGGTTTTCACCAATTCTTTCTTGATAAATTGCCCCTGTTACGGGGTTTTCAGTAAATCCGCCGTGATAGGAAACGACGAGGTAATCGGGCTGCTCGTTTCTTTTTACATAATCCACCCAATAATACAGAGAGGTTAAAGCATTTTTAAATGGAAGCTCTGACACATATCCATGTTCATCCCAAATGGCTGTAAAGTGAGTGGTTGCACCGATAACAACAAACTTTTTGCCGCTTATATTTTTAGTGAAATAAGGTTTTGCAAAATCGCCAATATTGCAGCTGATCCAAGAAAAACGGCAATCAGAACGCAGACGTTGAAGAGAGGGAATATCATTATGAAATTCATGATTTCCGAGAATGGCCACATCATAGATATCATTGGCTAACTCAATCATTGGGTGAGTTTTTTTATTAATATGCTTGTAATAAAAAGTTGCTGGACTTCCATCAAGAAAATCTCCGTTATCGATTACTAAATCTGGGTTTAATTCTTTCATTTGTTTGACCAATTGCCCAAATCGATCCAGACTTCCGTGTAAATCACTCGTGATTAAAATGGATACGGACATGCGGTTCACCTCTGCTCTCTTGTATAGCATATATTTAATATTAGCAAATGAAAATATACTCATTTACACAATATTGGGATGTATGCTACACTTATCTTCGTAAAATAAAACTATATATTGTGTTTGTTTTAGCTAGGTACTACTACATGTAGTTTAAAAGGGAAGTTCGGTGTAAATCCGACGCTGTCCCCGCAACTGTAATGCTGACGATGATTCGATACCACTGTGTTTTCATGGGAAGGGAATCAAAGGGTGAGGCTAAGCCAGGAGACCTGCCTAGTAAAACAGATCAATCATTTCTTCGGGGATTGAGAAATGGGGACGTTACCTATTTTTCAATCATCCGACGTTTCCATTTTAGGCTATCTCTTTTCGAAGAGGTAGCCTTTTTATTTTTTTGCATTGCAAACTAAAGAATTTGTTATTTGATCCTAGTTTGCAAGATGTATGAAGAGGTATTAAGTATAGAAAATAATGGAGAAGAGGGATTGGATGAAGCTATATACAAAAACAATTTGCCCGAAATGTATGTGGGTAAAATCTGAATTGCAAAGAGCTGGACTTGAAGTCGAAGTTGTGAATATTGATGTGGATGAACAAGCGAAGAAAGCGATTATAGATGCGGGCTTCCTTTCCGTACCTGTCTTTGAATTTGAAGGTCGGTTGATAGGGGATGTACAGGAGATTGTTTCGCAAATTGAGCTGGTTGCCGGGTGATTGCTTATGCTAGTCGAACTGGAAATGTGCGTTATGTCGTTTCGAAAATAAAGGCCGAAACGATTGAAATCGTGGAAGGGTTAAAGGTGGACAAGCCCTTTCTGCTCATTACCTATACGGATGGTCTTGGGGATATTCCTGTGAAGGTAACGCGTTTTTTAGAAAGCAATGGGTCCCTTTGCAAAGGGGTAGTTGTCAGCGGCAATAGCAACTTTGGCCATCGTGTATTTGGCGGTGCAGGAGATAAAGTCGCCGCACTCTATCGAATCCCGCTGGTACGAAAATTAGATTTGCGTGGGTACCAGGCAGACTATGAAGCCATTCAACAGTTTTATGAAAAGAGGGTCATTGGATGAAAACGTATTTAAAACTAAATAATGATGTGCTGAATCGTTATAACACAACAGGGCAATTAGAGCTGGAAAAGGATCGCGAGGCAACACGGCGTTATTTTTTAGAATATGTAAATGTGCGCTTACGCTATTTTATTGATATAGAAGAAAAGATTCGTTATTTAGTAGAGGAAGGGTATTACGAAAAAGAGTTTATCGAACTGTATGACTTGGAATTTATTAAACACTTATATAAAAAAGCATATGACTACAATTTCCGCTTTCCTTCTTTTATGAGTGCGAGTAAATTTTACGACAGTTATGCGATGAAAAGCCGTGATGGTGAAGAGATTCTAGAGAAATACGAAGATCGAATTGTCATCATTGCTTTATATTTAGCGCAAGGGGACGCCGAATTAGCGGAACGAGCTGTAGAAGCGATGATGGAAGCCTACCAGCCGGCGACGCCTACCGCTTTAAATAGTGGAAAGAAAGCGCGAGGAGAGCTTGTAAGCTGTTTTAAATTATCGATGGATGACTCGATGAATAGTATTGCGGAGAATATCGGCTATTGCTTGGAACTGTCTCGCCTTGGTGGTGGGGTTGGTGTTAATCTAACTGATTTACGTCCATTGGGAGATCCGATTAAGGAGATAGCTAATCGGGCAAGCGGTGTGATTCCTGTCGCGAAGCTTCTGGAAAATTCATTTAGCTATTCCAATCAGCTTGGTCAGAGGAACGGCTCAGGTGTTGTGTATTTAAATATTTTCCATGGAGATATCGAGAATTTCATTTCCTCGAAAAAACCAAATGCCGACGATAAAATTCGTCTAGCAACGTTATCTACCGGGATTATCATACCAAGTATTTTCTTTGAACTTATGAAGCGGGATAAAGATATCGTGCTCTTCAGTCCTTATGATATTTATAAAGAATATGGGAAAAGAATGTCCGAGATTTCCATTACAGAGATGTATTACGAGTTGCTGGATAATCCGAATATCCGCAAAATCAAACGATTGAATGCGCGAAAGTTGTATACAGAAGTAAAGAAAGCGCAATTTGAATCAGGTTATCCATTTGAAATTTTTGATGATAATGTGAATGATGTGCATCCTTTGAAAAATATAGGCCGAGTGCAAATGTCGAATCTCTGTACAGAAATCTTGCAGGTGCAGCAAAAGAGCATCATCACAGACCAGGATGAGCCGAATGAGTATGGCTTGGATGTTTCGTGTAATCTAGGGTCAATCGATATCCACGAGGCAAGTAAAGCAGCTGATTTTGAGAAGCTGGTAGATACAGCGATGCGCCTTCTAACAAATGTCTCTCAAATGACCTATATCAAAAACGTTCCATCTGTAGCAAAGGCCAATAAACTAATGCATTCTGTAGGGCTTGGGGTAATGAATTTGCACGGACATTTAGTGACGCAAGGAATCATGTACGGTTCAAAGGAATCCATTGAATTTATCGATGCTTTCATGGAAGCGCTAAACTACTACTCTCTTAAAAGTTCGATGGAGATTGCCAAGGAACGTGGGGAAACGTTCTATGGATTTGAAGAGAGTGAATATGCAAATGGGAACTACTTCACTGCTTATATCAATAAAGAAGAAAAGTCGTTTCATAAAGAAACAATTCGAGCTCTTGGAAAAGTACCGATTATTACAGCTGAAATGTGGAAGGGGTTAAAAAAAGAAGTACAAAAAAATGGGTTGATTAATGCATAAACTTATTGTGCCTTTACATGGCAACATGTATCGAAAATGGATTTAAATGCTGGAACCCCCTAAAGCCTTCTTGCCAAAGCGAAACTGGAAACGGTAAGCGTAAAGGAGCGAGAGCAGAAAAAAGTAGAAGGATTTAATTAGAGCAGAAATGGACTAATTAATTTTAATGGGAAATCAGCAGGGAACTATCTAAAAATATAGAAATTATTAATGATAGACCCTCAACGACTACCATATCCACACCCTATTAAAAATAGCCAAGGAGAGATCTAATTGGATATTTTTACACTTAGAACCTACTCAAAAAATAGAAGCTTAGGAAGAATAATTGAGAAAGAATGTGTTATATGTAATAGAACTTTTAGTGTCCCTTTCGGTAGAAGATATGCTGTGACTACATGCTGTAAATACTGCCAAACCCTTGCTTTGTCATGGAAAAAGAATGAAGGGCGTTATGTGTTATGTAAAATGTGCGATAAACCAATATGGGAAATGCCTTCTAGACATTCTAAGTACTGTTCAAAACGTTGTCATAACTTGGCAATGTCCGTTTTACCAGATGAAATGAATCTTGGTATTATTCAAACTGGTAGAAAGAAGTACTATGGGGCGAATTGGTTATCTCAAAGAAAACGTGCTAGAATGCGAGATGGATTTATTTGTCAAAGGTGCGGAATTACTGAAAAAAAGTATGGGCAAGAATTATCTGTACACCATAAAATTCCGTTTGTCTACTTTGAAAACTATTTAGAGGCAAATAAACTTGAAAATTTGATCTCTGTTTGCGAACCTTGTCATAGAAAAATTCATAGTGGTGAAAATCACACATTAAATTTCGATAAAGAAAAGAAAAAATTGTTTTTAAAAATGAATTGAATAAGGTGCAAACAAAACAAAAAGAAAACGCATTAAAAGTTCTTGAATTATTACTTAATACTGATAAAACATTAAAAGAAATTTCTCAATTAACGTGTGTTTCCTATAGTAAGGTGCAAAAAATATATAGAGGAAAAAGCTGGAGAAATTTATATGATATTCCGCCAAGAGAAATAAGGCCAAGAGCAAAAGGAATTGAAAAGGCATTAAAAGTACATTCTTTGCTTATAAATACAAATCTAACTCTAACGGAAATATCGGAAATAGCGAAATGCTCTCTAGCAATGGTACAAGATTTGTATAAAGGAAAAACTTATACCGATTTATATGAAACTCCTCCATTTAAGGTTGCGCCAAGAAGAAAAGCTAATGAAATAAAACAATAGGGTGATTGTATAGTCTACTCCCACTTCACAATGAAGTGCTAAATATCTCGAAAGAGAGGGTACAAAGGATAGAATCGCGATTGCTCCAACGGGTTCGATAAGTTATATCAGATCATGCACGGCTTCAATTGCCCCTTGTACAGAAAGGGTAGAGGTACGTGACTATGCTGATAGCCGCACCATTTACCCGATGCCATATTTAACGAACGACAATGCTCACCTTTATGTGGAAGCCTATGACGTCAATGCCTATGATCTAATCGATTTATATGCTGCTGCGCAAAAGCATGTGGATCAAGGGATTTCAATGACATTATATGTAACCGATGCATGGACAACTGAACAATTGGCGAAAATTTATATTTACGCTTGGATGCGCGGCATCAAGTCGGTTTACTACGTACGTCAACGATTGCAAACATTAGAGGAGTGTGTAGCATGTCAAATTTAATCTATGAAGCTGTTAATTGGAACAAACCGACAAGTGAGCTTGCTCAAATCTTTTGGGACCAGCAATGGAAGCAAATATGGTTCCCGGAAGAAATTGCAGTTAGTAAAGATGTGAAGCAGTGGCAAAGCTTCGAGCACCAGGAAACCTACAAAAAAGTATTTGCTGGCCTGACATTGCTGGATACGGTCCAAACAAATATTGGAATGAACCAAATTGCTGCTTATGCAACCGATCTGCAAGAAAAAGCCGTATTTACCGTCTTCGGAGCTTTTGAAGCCATCCATGCAAAATCCTATTCTTATATTTTCACTACGCTTTGCACAAACACAGAAATTGATGAATTGTTCGAATGGGTAAAGAAAAACGAATATCTGCAATACAAGGCCAATAAAATTGGGGATATCTACAACGGGGTAGAGCAAGGGATTCCAGAAAGCTTATGGAAAGGAATGTTTGCATCTGTCATGCTAGAATCATTCCTATTCTATTCAGGGTTTTTCTATCCCCTTTTTCTAGGTGGACAAGGCATTTTACGGAATTCAGCAGAGGTCATTTCGCTTATCTTACGGGATGAATCGATTCATGGAGTTGCGGTAGGATTCTTTGCTCAAAATCTCTTCAAGCAATTTTCAAAAGAAAAGCAGGATGAGCTAAAAGTGTGGGGATATGAATTATTGCTGGATCTGTATCAAAATGAAATGAGCTATACAGATGATGTCTATGCAGAAACAGGTCTTTCTCCAGATGTGAAAGCCTATGTTCGCTATAACGCAAATAAAGCGTTGATGAATGTCGGCTTTGAGGCAATGTTCCCGGAAGAAGAAGTAAATCCAATCGTTATGAACGGGATTCGTAACGAAGGCTCAACTTACGATTTCTTCAGTCAAAAGGGATCTACCTATGCAAAAGCGAAAGTAGCACCAATCACTGATTCGACATTTGATTTCAAAAAAAGAATCTAGTAGGTCAGAACTTCCGCCTTCTATGGACCTGTTCCCTGGACAATTCGCAATTGTCCAGGGGCGGGGGCCAGGTCCATATACAATTTCCACACAATTCCGGCACAGCTTCTTGTCTATATTTGTAGAACGATTTTTAAAGGAATGTAGTAATTTTTTGCGAATTGTATGGAGTAAGGGGTGATATGTATGTCTGAGATAACAGTAGTATCTGATACATCAACTGGTGAAGATCTTATTTATAGTACGCAGGCGGTTAGTAAAATTGTAGGTGTACACGATAGGACTTTAAGAGGTTATTGCTCTATCATGCAAAAGCATAATTATGACTTCCAAAAAAACAAAAACGGGCACCGCATCTACTATAAAAAAGATATTGAAATGATTAAGAAAATAGTCGATCTAAAAAAATCTAGTTCCCTGACAATCAAACAAGCAGTAAGTGAAATTCTTGGAGAAGCGGTGGAAGAAATAAAAGACCGCTCAGAAAAAAAAACAAAAGAAAAAATGGACATGAACCAGCTGCTAGAAGAATTTTCTACATTCAAGAATGAACAAATGGAGTTCAATAAAACACTATTGGAACAGTTAATCAAACAAGAGCGTTATATAAAAACTAGCATCGAAGAAAGAGATAAAAAATTAATGTTTGCGATGAAGGAATCAATGGAAACCAGAAGACAGCTTGCAGCGGCTGTTGAAGCTGAAAGAGTAAGGGAGAAAAAGAAAAAAGTATGGTGGCAATTTTGGAAATGAAGAATAATCTATTCATTAAAAGATAAAGTAGCTTGCGAATTTAGACATCCGCGGGCTATTTTTGTTTTGCTCAACTATTTAACAACCAATGGAAATAAGCGTATAGTAAAACTAATAGATTTACTTAGAAAGAAGGTCTTAGATGTTGGGTGAATTCAATAAACGCCTCCAAAAACTGATGCCGATTTTAACACCGGCAAGCCTTATTGCGGGAGTTCTGCTGGAAGATGCCGGAGGTCGATTGCTATTTCTCGTTCCATGGCTATTTGCCTTTATGACCTTTGCGGGAAGCTTAAGCATGAACTTTCACGGCTTGCGAAGCTTCGTAAAGTATCCGTGGGTTATTTTGTTTACTATTGCTTTCTTACATATCCTCATGCCGGTTTGGGCATATTTTATCTCTAGCCTTTTATTCGACGATCATTTATTAACTATTGGATTTGTTCTTTCCGTTGCTGTTCCTACTGGAATAACAAGTTTTATATGGGCCAGCATTTGCAGGGGGCACCTCCCGCTTTGTCTATCCATAATATTGATTGATACAATCCTTTCGCCCATCGTGCTGCCTTTATTGGTTCACTTTGTAGTAGGTGAAAAAATTGCGATCAATACAATGGCCATAATGCTGGATTTATTATGGATGATTGTATTGCCATCCATAGCAGCCGTTTTATTAAATGAATGGACCAAAGGGAAGATTAATGAAACCCTGGGTAAAAAATTGGCCCCTTTTCAGAAGTTAAGTCTATTTTTGATAGTAGGAATTAATAGTAGTGCCATTGCTCCTTTCTTGAAAAACATTACATGGGAAATCGTCTGGATTATCGTGGTTGTTATGTTAGTCGCCATCTGTGGGTATTCAATGTGTTTAGTTTTGGGGCACTTTTTATTCAAGGATTTTGATATCATTTCAACCGTTGTCTTCACTGGAGGAATGCGCAATATTGCTGTAGGAGTAGTAGTAGCAAGTACTTACTTCCCAGCTAAAGTCGTGATGCCTGTTGTATTTGGCATGCTGTTCCAGCAAATACTTGCCTCACAGTTTAGTAGAATATTAGAAAAGTATAAAGAGAAGTTTTTCTCTGATGGAGGGGCACTGAATCATGAGGAATCTTCATTAGTTCGGTAAGAAAAGGGAATGGGGATGAAATATGTTATTGGACATTATTCCGTATAGTAGCGATTATGCTGAACAAACGGTAGAAATGTGGAGAAATAGTAAAGAACAAGCGATTGGACAAAAGGAAATTCATAGTTTTGAAAATCATGTCTATTTCTTAAACCATATTTTATGTGTTCAGTACAAAGTAGAACTGGCACTATTCAATCAACAAGTCGTCGGAATGATTGCATACAATGCTAAGGAAATAAGTCAGCTCTATATCCATTTAGAATTTCAAGGGCAAGGTATAGGCGGCACTTTACTGGCAAGAGCAAAAGGGCAGTCAGATGGAAAACTAACCTTATATACCTTCGAGGTGAATAAAAAGGCGCAACTATTTTATGAGAAGCATGGATTTCGGATTATTGGAAGTGGTCATGAAAACGAAGAGGATTTGCCCGATCTACTTTACGAATGGGAAGTATGAACTAATGTACTTCTCTTTTTGTTGTTCTAAAGTCATTGGTCAGATAACTTTAGCTCTATGGATTAGAATTCAGAAAAGTGTTACTTTTGTTGTAGGAAGTAAAATAAAAAGGAGTTGTAGAATCACATGGGCATTAAAGCAACCAATGCACTTTTCATTGCCAATTTATTATTAGCAGTTTTATTAATCGTTAACCTTTTATTTTCAGCATCCATGCCAACGACGATTATTAGTGCAGTTGGAATCATCATTCTGGTAAGCATCACATTCTATACATATAAATCTATTACTCAACCATTGAAAAAAACCCTTCAAATGACTAGGCAGATAAAGGGCGGGGAATTAGTAAGTATTGAACCTTCAGATGTGAAAAATGAGATAAGCGAAATTTCTCACTCTTTAAAAAGTATGGGAGAGAATCTTAAAACAATTTTTAGCCAGTTAGGGAGCTTATCGGAGCAATTAGTTACATCCTCAAGCAATTTGAAGGCATCTACTGAACAAACAAATGTGTCGACAAGCCAAATGACCGCTGCAATATCAGAAGTAGCAGGCAGTGTGGATGTTCAAGGCAAAAACATTCAAGAAAGTGCAACAGCAATGAGCGAGATTGCTATTGGGATTGGCCGTGTGGCACAAACAACGAATAGTGTTGCCGAATCGGCTTCTGAAACAACTGCACAAGCGAATTTAGGCAATACCTACATCCGAAAAATTGATGAGCAAATGAACTCTATCTATCATGTAAATAATGAAACGAATTCCGTGATGAAAGAGCTGGAAGGTAAGTCGACAAAAATTGGCAGTATTATTGGAGTCATTACTGGAATTGCTGATCAAACGAATCTATTGGCATTAAATGCAGCCATTGAATCAGCACGTGCAGGGGAGCATGGCAAGGGATTTGCTGTCGTTGCAAATGAAGTTAGACTCTTAGCGGAACAATCAAAAGAAGCTTCAAAACAAATTGAAGAAATTATCAAGCTGATCCAAGAAGATACAAATCAAGCTTATGAGATGACAAATAGAGCAACTGAAGAAACGAAAACCGGTTTAGAGCTAGTAGAGGTAACAGGTAAAACATTTACTCAAATTTTGACATCCGTTGAAAGCGTAAGTGCTCAGACTCAAGAGTTATCGGCAGTCGTTGAAGAGATGTCTGAAAGCACAGAACAAGTAAATGCATCCTTTGAGGATGTATCGCAGTTGGCGCAAAATTCTACATGGAAGATGTCGGAAATAGCAGCTGCTTCCGAACAAAATTCTTCTGCATTAAAAGACGTTTCATCCGCAACAATCGCCTTGGCGGACGTGGCAGAAAAATTGCAGGGAATGGTAAGGAAGTAATTAACCAGTTAGCTATGAAAGAGTGTCAAAGCCGATTGAATCGGAGGGCACTCTTTTTTAGTTGAAAATTTCCAAATAGTGCTAATTGCCCTTTAGTTTTTCGGATCATTAGGATACAGTATTGGAACAAATCGAGGTGTTTATTTTGAAAGGATTCGACTATTTCCATCCTTTAGTATGGAGTATTTTATTCGGCACGATTTTTACTCGGGCAGCAAGCTTTATGACAATTCCATTTCTCGCCCTTTATCTTCATAGCGAGTTGAATGCTACGCCGCTAGTGATTGGTGTAACGCTTGGGGCGGCTCAATTATTTGCCACCTTTGGGGGGATCTTCGGTGGTTTTTTAACAGATAAATTAGGAAAAAAACTTGTCATCTGCATTACTATTTTTGTTTGGAGCGGCGTCTTCTTTGGATTTGCAATCGTTCAAAGTATTCCATTATTTATGATTCTTAGCAGTTTAAATGGCTTGTGCCGCTCCTTTTTTGAACCCGCAACACAGGCGTTAATGATTGATTTTACAGAAAAAGAAAAACGTAGAAGATTGTTTTCAATTCGCTACACAAGCATCAACATTGCCGGTGTAATCGGGCCGGTATTAGGCGTTTGGATCTCTAGTTTATCAAGCGCTGTTATGCCTTTTATCATCACAGGGGCAATGTATGCCGTCTATGGTTTTATACTGATTGGATTATTAAATCATTTTGAAATGCGCCAACAGCTAGCAACCGAAAGGCAAACCCTTTCCAAAATGTTAAAGGTTGTAGGGACTGATACAAAGCTGCTTCTTTTACTGGCCGGCGGGGTGCTTGTTAGTCTTGGTTACTCACAATACGATTCAACACTGCCTCAGCTAGTTAATCTTTCGGTAGAAGATGGCGTCCAATTATATTCGGCCCTTTTAGTCATCAATGCTTCCATTGTTTTAGTGCTGCAGCTGCCAATCAGCGTTTATACGGAGAAAATTTCTACCTACAAAAGTTTGAGTCTGGGGATGTGCTTCTTCGCTTTTGGTTTTATATTATTCAATATTGCAGCTAGCTGGACTTTGTTTATTATAGCGATGATTGTCTTTACGGTAGGGGAGATATTCGCCTTCCCTATGATGAATGCAATGATTGAGGAGATTGCACCTGACACGCAGAAAGCTACTTATTTAGGCGCATCTCAATTGAAAAATATTGGCGGATTCATCGGTCCGATTTTTGGCGGCTGGCTTCTAACGCATTATGTGGGTGAAATATACTTTGTCATGGCAGGAATTACTTTACTAAGTCTCGTATTTTACAAAAATGCATTATCTATGAATAAAGCAGGTTAAAAATAGAGAAATGAGGGATTCAATTTGAATGAAAGGTACCCGATCGGAGAGTTCTCATGCAATGAAGTGATCTCTTCAGAAGAAATTCAGCAATGGATTCAGGATATTAAAACACTGCCTGCAAGATTGATAGAAGCGTTAACTGAACTTGAAGTGGAGATGTTGAAAAAAACGTATCGAGAAGGTGGATGGACCATCCAACAGCTTGTCCACCATATTGCAGATAGTCATCTCAATTCATATATCCGTTTTAAATTAGCTTTAACGGAAAAAAATCCGACAATAAAACCTTATGCAGAAGATCACTGGGCGGAGCTTGCGGATTCAAATCTTCCTATTGAAGTATCGTTAACCTTAATTAAAGGATTGCACGAACGTTGGGTGTACTTATTAGAAAATCTTACAGATGAGCAACTAAAAAGTACTTTCACCCATCCTCAATCTGGTGTCATTACTCTTGAAAAAAATATCGGAATTTATGCTTGGCACGGAAATCACCATCTAGCCCATATTAAAAATGCCATTCAAAAATAAAGAGAGTCACCCCTTTCAAAAATGGGAGGGTGACTCTCTTTTGCTCTTTTAAGGAATTCTTAAAAATACATGCTGCAATTACTATGTTCCTTTATTGGTTGGATATAACCTTTTCTGCTTCCTTTGCTGCCTCAATACTTGTGTTAAAAGGAGCTGAACTAATTTAGTTTCAGGGGTGTCATGTGCAGGGTGAACTAAGTTGTTTCTCTCTAGTGGGTCTCTTGTTAAATTGTATAACTCAAATTCTTCTTCAACGGGTTTGGTATTGGTTGTATTAATCACCATATTCGCTTCTTTTTTATCGGAAATCCTTGTTGTGAACACTGTTGAAGTTTCAATATCCGAGCAATTAGGTGTACTCCAAAATTGAGGGTTATCAAAATAACGCGTATATTTCCAAATCTCTTCCGTGTCATCCTTGCCAGTAGGTAATTTGATAATAATCGATTCCAAATGATTTGGCTGAACGACAGCTGAATAATCCTCCCCTTGTAGAGTTGTTTGATTAAGCCCTTTTGTGACTTCATCATCCGTCATAAAGTAAAGAGGTTCATTCGTCCATTCAAGCGTATTTTCTCCGGTAATAAGGGAAGCAAGGTTCCTTCCGACAAATGGATGTACCTCGGAATGGGTGTTGCGCAATTCTTCTTGTACTCCGTCTATATCGATGCCTGCTAGCTCTAAAAGTGTAGGGAGGATATCTACATGACTTGTGAGAATGTCGGTTTCTTTTGGTTCTGTAAATAGTTTCGGACTATGGATAATGAAAGGAACATGCAGCCCTTCTTCGTAAGCATTGTGCCACTTTTGGAACAGCCCCCCATGGGCACCAAGCAAGCTTCCGTGATCTGAGGTGAAAATGATGATGGTATCTTCATAGAACATTGAATTTGCAAGCGCAGTATAAACTTTAAATAATTCTTCGTCTACTTTCTTGTGGAGGGAATAGTATAGCTGTCTATAAACTTGAGAATCGATTGTTGGCTGAAAGGCATTTTGGTACACATCTCTATAACTCATTTGAGCCTTTGGTTTTGTTCGCAAATTTTCCTTTGATGTAGGTGCTGGTGGAATATCGGGTACTGAAGGATCAATTTCAAAGTTATAGGCAGGGCTAAGTCTGGAAAGCTGTCCGAATAGCGTAATATCGTGTGGATTTACAAGTGAAGAGACAATGAGCCATGGTTTATGATGGGTTTGTGGATTTTGTTCTAATGATTGAATTAATTCCACAACCTCAGCAGCATAAATTTCGTCGCGTCCACTTAACCCGACTTTTGCTGAAGATCCAGAATTTCGAGGGTCTGCTCCATGAGGTTCAGGTCCAATCCAACCATCAAATCCGTATGCGTTTAATCGATTCGCCTCTTCATAGAGCTTTTCTTTTGTAGAATCGGGAATGCCGGTAGTTGTATCATAACTGGGTAGTGCATTGTGTGTACCAGGAATTAGAATATCCTCGTCTGACAGATGCCATTTACCTTTCCAAAAGGTTTGGTAGCCTGCAGTACGAAAATAGTTGCCCAGAGTAGGTACGGTATTAGAGCCGAGCCAATAAACGTTGGGATCAAATGCCCCTTTGGCAGCGCCGGTTGTTTGGGTAACGCCATGCAATGAGGGGTAATGCCCCGTAAATAAAGTGGTTCTGCTAGGTGAACAAGCAGTACTGCCGATATAATGATTTAAAAAGGAGAGTCCTTTTTCACGTAATATTTCTTGTGTAATTAAATTTTCTTTTCGCCATTCTTTTAATGCTTCATTTTCATAACAGGGCGAGAAACGCTCTTCATCGACGATTAGAAAAAGAATATTAGGTTTTTTAGATTCATTCGTTGAATTCAAAATATTCACCCCTTTATTCAATTATTATATGTCATACTGTTTATAAAAGTTAGCGTATTTGGTTTAGAATATACTGTATGAAGAATCTTTTCAGTACATGAAATCGTTAGTAATTAAATAGGAAAGGGAGGTTATTATGTTTTTTAAAATATATAGAATCATACATATTATATGGACTGCCATTTTTGCTTTCTTCATTTCCATACCTATATTGGAAAGAGGGGGCATAGACAGCGGCGTATATGATGATGTCTTTTTTGTCGCACTTTGGATTATTGGCCTCGTGTTCTTATTCATTAAGAAGCTAACGACATTTGGTTTTATTTTAACGATCATGCCGTTGCTATTTGCCATCTTCATTTTTATTTTTTAGCAATAATCCCATTTGACATAACACCTTTTAGTTCTATATAATCGAAATATAACACCTAGAGGTTTTATCTTGATTATAAGGAGCATTTACAATATGACAAATGAGCAAAAAAATTTACCGGATATCATGCAAACTGTATCCATAGACGCACCCATCAAGAAGGTATGGAATTATGTATCGACAGCAGAAGGAATTTCAGAATGGTTTATGCCAAACGATTTCAAACTAGAGGTGGGGCACGAATTTACAATCCAATCTCCTTTTGGTCCATCTCCTTGTAAAGTAGTTGAAGTTGAAGAGCCTACGAAGATTTCAATTCAATGGGATACAGATGGATGGGAGCTGATTTTCCTGCTGAAAGATATGGGAAATGAAACTGAATTCACAGTCATTCATGGCGGCTGGAAGGAAGCAGAGACAATCGTACCGAAAGCCGGGCGTCCACAATCAGCAATTCGCGATACAATGAATCTAGGTTGGGCAGGAATTGTTCAGAAATTAAAACAATTGGTTGAAGCATAATGACTTCCGAGCTGCAAAAGGTGGATGTCTTTCAGGCAATTGCTGATCCTACAAGGAGAGAAGTGCTTCACTTACTTTCTGAAAAAAATCGATCGATTGCTGAACTGTCTTCCCATTTTGAAGTGAGTCGAACTGCTGTTGTAAAACATCTCAATGTTTTAACAGAAGCAGGATTAGTACGTGGCGAGAAGAATGGTCGAGAAAAAATCTATCATCTACAACCTGAACCCTTGAAGGAATTGCAGGATTGGCTAGCTTACTATGAAAAATTCTGGTATAACAAATTAACAAAATTGAAGTATGTCGTTGAAAACGATGGCTTAAAATAGGGACAAAAAAGAATCTCTTTGGAGTATGGATCCAAAAGAGATTCTTTTTTTAAAGTATAAGAAAGTATAAATTTTCAAGGTTGAATGTCTAGCTCCAGCACCCTAGCCCCTCGAGCGTTTCAACTCCTCCTACGAAGGCAAAGAGCGTCTTCTAGTCGGAGTCTCCAACGCTTTTCGGGGCTGAGCGAGGGCGCTTGCGCTTTTCTTATTCAATCAATATCAACTTACCACCAAAAAGCGCCTGCTAGTGCAATTCCTGCAATGGCGCCAATCGCAATTCCAATACCTAGTCCGCTTCCGCCAAAACCCCAAAAGCCAAGGCCGAATCCGCCAAAACCGCGATCTGGCATAATCCAAACCATGTTTCTATCAACTCTAGTAATCGTGCCGACATGACGGCGGCCGGACTTTTCTATAATGCGAACTCTTTTGCCCATGTGACGGTTGCATTGCTCGTATACTTCTCTAGGATGCATCAATTTCCCCCCTTTTTTAATGTACTATTAATTAATATATGAAATTATATTTTTCTAAAATGGTTAAGAGTCTATAGCATAACTTTTAAGGCAAATAAATTAGAGAAATAAATAGAATTTGGAATGGGGGGGTTAAATGTCTGTCGTTGAGACATTGCCGATATTGTATAAATTAAATGAAATGGCCAAACTGCAGCAAGGAGAAGGGATCATAGAAGTTCATCGAGCATTATTATGTGATTCTTTGAAAAAGTTTTATCCACAGGCTACAAACGAAGAAATCCACCAAGAGTTATTAACAAGGGGATTATTTGATCCGTCTGAAAGTACTGGGTTATATAAGACCCTAAAGAGACTTGAAGCAAAACATGTGTGGAAAACAGTTCAAAATGAATTCGAATATCTAAAGGAAGAATGGGACGGACCAGATGTGCCTATTTATATTTATCCACTAACAGCGAATCGCCCAATAGTGGAGGGCGTTGAAGTTAAGAAAAATGGTGTTGCGTATAACGGCGTGCTATTTCTATTTGTAGCTGATGAACTTGAATCTGAAGAAATAAAAGCATTATTTGCTCATGAGTATCATCATATATGTAGACTCGCTTATTTAAATAAAGCTCCCCATGAACTTGAATTACTCGATGCGTTAATAGTCGAGGGGATGGCGGAATGTGCTGTGGAGCAGCGATATGGTACGAAGTGGTTATCCCCGTGGACGACAAGATATTCACAGCAAACGAGTATGGAGCTGTGGAAAAAGTATTTTGTTCGAGCTTTACGCGCAAAAGGTGTGGATAATCATTTTTCTTTTTTATATGGCAATGAAGCTGCAGGGCTGCCAAAGTGGATTGGCTATTGTATGGGATACAAAATTGTCCAGTCTTATATAGAAAATGGTGGAGTTCCAGATCAACGGCTATTATATAAAACTCCTTCAAAGGAAATTTTGAAAGGCTCTATATTTAAAGTTTAGAAGGTGTAACTGGAGTGGTACACAGTATAGACATGAGTCCTGTTCGAAACTAGTTTCCTCTTGCACCATTTTTGTAGGATTTGTCTATTAAATTTACAGAATTTTCGTATTATAATATTACCAACTACCTAATCGAAAGGTGTGAGGGATGAATGGTAATTGAAGATCAAGTGCTGCGGGATGGCTGGATTGCAGCTTGCAGAGAAGTGGATGTAAAGGACGATCCGATGCAAGTGATAATTCTGGGTGAACGTGTCGTCCTTTTTAAAAATGAAGAAGGAATTCACGCGTTTAAGGATTTATGTATCCATCGAGGGGCTGCTCTGTCGCTTGGGAAGGTGAAGGATGGCTGTCTAGTTTGTCCCTATCATGGCTGGGAATATAAAGCTAGTGGTGAGTGTGTAAAAATTCCTCAATTACCGGCAGGGGCAGCAATAACATCGAAAGCTAAAGCGATTACTTTTGGTTGTAAAGCATCCTATGGCTTTGTATGGGTTAATTTAAACAATAATGAACCTGTGCTATTCGATTATCCAGAATATCATGACCAAAATTATCGCAATGTGATTTGGGGACCTCAAACTGTAAAGGCCAACCCTCCCCGAATAATTGAAAATTTTCTAGATGTTAGCCACTTAGCGTTTGTTCATGAAGGTTATCTTGGTGTTCAAGAGAAGCCGGAAATAAGTGATTATAAAGTCCACACGAAGGATGGCCGCATTTTTACCGATGAGATTATTGTATATCAGCCGAATGCCGATGGAACCGGTATTTCAAAGGATGTGCTTTATACATATGAAGTATTAAATCCGATAACGGCAAGATTTACAAAACGAGATCCTTCTGCGAATCATGAATTTTCAATGTTTATGACGGTGCTGCCAGTTGGTGAATGTGACTGTATCGCCTTTGGTGTAGAATCCTTCAACTATGATATTGGACAAACGGATGAAGAGGCGATTGAATTCCAAAATACAATCTTCTATCAGGACAAGCCGATTGTCGAAAATCAAAAACCGGAGGAATTACCTTTGGATCTGCAGGCGGAACTTTCATTAAAGTTTGATCGATTGAGTATAGGTTATCGCAAATACTTAAAAGAGTTAGGTGTGACATTGGGGGTAGAATGATAAGGTTAACATTTACTATCAATTAAGGGGATATCCCATAGATTTGGGACACCCCCTGCTTTTACAGTATTAAATTGTTAATGGACATGTTTCATCCGCAGCCCATTCATTCATGGAACCATCATAGATGGCAACATTTTCTTGACCGAGTTTGTTTAGCAATAGTGCATTCCATGTTGCAGCTATACCGCCTCCGCAATAAGTAATGACGGTTTTATTAGGATCTAGTGCACCAATAGCATCAAATGTTTCGCGTAAGACTTCTTCGTTAAAGAGCAGGCGAGTATTTGGATCGGAATGGGAGCCAAAGAATACATTTTTGCTAGTAGGAATATGTCCTTTGCGCGGGTAAGTGTTTGTCTCACCTTTGAAATCGGCAGGAGATAAACTATTAATTAATACAACTGAATCCTCTTCTATAGCTGCGCGCACCTGTTCTTTATTAACTACTAAATGAGGGCGACGTTCATAGTTAAATGTGGATTTTGGATAATGCTGAATTTCATTGGTTGTAGGTAGGCCTTCTTGTTTCCATTTCACTAAGCCCCCATCCAGTACAGCAACATTATCATAGCCTTCATACTTTAACTGCCAACGTAAGCGAGATGCCCAATAAGAGGCGATAACATCCGCATTTGCTAGGGCACCGCGGTCATAAATGACTACATAAGTTCCTTCATCACCAACCCCTAATTTCGTGATTTCTTCAACAAATTGCTCCCGGCTTGGAATAGTCATCGGTAATGGAGCATCACGGTCTGAAAAGTTATTTAAGATATCTGCAAAAACAGCTCCTGGAATATGCTCTTGTGCGAATGCTTCCTCCCCGGACCATAAGCCTGGTTCTCCATCTTTATCGGGAATACTTAAAAAGGTTGTAGCATCGAGTAAACGTAAATTAGGGTCATCAAGTCGGCTTGCTAGCCACGCGCTATCTACTATTAAAGGTACGTTAGTCAACATTATATCCTCCTAAAATTACTAATCTTATTTATTTACTAGGCATTATATCATTTTAGAAAGCTGCATACAAAATAATTGAGGTTTGATTTTTCTTTTCTAAGGGTAATTTTTCTATAATATGACTTATTTATTCTGTCAACCCCTAAAAGTTTTAATTTTCAAATAGCTTATTTTTATCCTACTTGTAATTAGATTTCTCCGGAGAGACGCTAAATGGCTTTGTATCGGTAGATTAGAAGAGTTTTTTTCTGAAAATTTAACAGATAATTTGTCACAAAAATTACGTTAAAAGTTCGTTAAATTGTCACATTTATGTATTGCAATGAATCTATTTCTTTGATTTATTCTGAAATCCATGTAACATTAAAGGGGAGGAAGGTGATTGATAGAATGTTAAAAATAGAAAATTTAACGAAGGTATATAGAGGCGGCAAAGTAGCTGTCGATAAGTTAAACCTAGATATTCAAGAAGGAGAGTTTGTTGCTTTCATCGGTACAAGTGGAAGTGGTAAAACTACAGCGTTAAGGATGATCAACCGAATGGTCGAACCTACAAGTGGGACCATGACCTTAAATGGGAAAGATCTGACCAAGATGAATGCCGTTAGTTTGAGGAGAAGTATTGGTTATGTCATTCAGCAAATTGGTTTAATGCCGCATATGACGATACGGGATAATATCACGTTAGTTCCCCATCTTTTAAAATGGTCGAAAGAGAAGAAAGACGAGACGGCTCGCCGTTTAATTGAACTTGTCAATTTACCGCAATCCTACTTAGATTTTTACCCTGCCCAACTCTCAGGTGGTCAGCAACAGCGTATTGGTGTTTTGCGTGCCCTTGCTGCAAATCAAGACATTATCTTAATGGATGAACCATTCGGCGCCCTTGACCCAATTACCCGGGATACACTACAAGATCTGATCAAAGATATTCAACAGCGATTAAATAAGACGGTTATTTTTGTCACCCATGATATGGATGAAGCTATTAAACTAGCAGACCGCATTGCGATTATGCATGAAGGGAAACTAATTCAATTCGATACCCCAGATAATATATTAGCAGCCCCGGCTAATGACTTTGTAAAAGAATTTATCGGTTCACATCGCCTCATTCAACAAAAACCTAATGTTAAAACAGTTGATGAAGTAATGATTAAACCAATCTCTATCACCATCGAAAAAAGTCTTGATGAAGCCATTCGCTTAATGGTAGAAAAACGTGTGGATACGCTATTTGTAACTGATGGCGACAATCGACTACAAGGATATTTAGATGTAGAAAGCTTTACAGGTGCGCGTAAGACGAAGAAAAGTGTTTCCGAATGCTATGAAAAAGACGTCTTCTACGTAAAAACTGGTTCTAAACTACAAGATTCTGTCCGTAGAATTCTAAAGCGTAACTTAAAAAATATCCCTGTCGTCGATGAGGAGCACCGCTTAGTCGGGTTGGTTACTCGTGCAAATATTGTAGATATTGTGTATGACACAATTTGGGGAGACGAAGAGCCCACAGCTATTTCTGAGGGAAATGCAGGTTCTGGCGTCTTATTGGAGTTGATTAGTGAATGATTACTTTTTTCACTGAAAACAGCTCGGATATCCTACTAAAAACTTGGGAACATTTCTATATCTCCATGATTGCCTTAGCCTTAGGCGTCATTATTGCTGTTCCTATAGGAATCCTTTTATCGAAGTCAAAATATCTATCAAAAATTGTTCTAAGTATTACAAGTGTTCTGCAAACCGTACCATCTCTAGCATTGCTCGCTATTATGATTCCCTTATTTGGAGTAGGGAAGATTCCGGCAGTAGTTGCTCTATGTATTTATTCACTGCTGCCAATCTTAAATAATACATTTATTGGCATGAGATCGGTGAATGGAAATACAAAAGGTGCCGGGATTGCAATGGGCATGACAACAATGCAATCCATCCTGCTAGTAGAACTTCCTTTAGCGATTCCTGTCATTATGTCAGGCATCCGGTTATCGGCAGTCTATGTCATCTCATGGGCAACGCTGGCTTCCTATGTTGGTGCAGGAGGGCTGGGTGATTTTATCTTCAATGGTTTGAATTTATACCAGGCTGAGCTCATCATTGGTGGGGCTATCATTGTTACTCTACTTGCCTTACTAGCTGATTTCTTGTTATCCAAATTAGAAAAATTAGTCACACCTAAAGGATTAAGAATCGAAGGGGGTCGTGCTTCATGAAAAAAAGACTCCTGCTAACTAGTTTACTAGTTTTATCTTTGGTAATAAGCGGTTGCTCGCTATCTGGAAATAAGGAAAGCGACAAGATTAAAATCGCTTCCGTTGTTACAACAGAAGGGCAGATTTTAGCTTATATGATGAAATATATGATTGAGCATTACACAGAGGAAGAGGCCGAAATCATTAATAACTTAGGTTCCAGTACGGTTGTCCACCAAGCGATGGTCAATGGGGATGCCAATATGTCAGCTGTAAGATACACAGGGACAGATTTAACCGGAGCCTTGCAGGCGGAACCCATTAAAGATGCGGATGAAGCATTGGCATACGTGCAAAAGGAATTTAAGGATCGATTTAATCAAACCTTCTTTGATTCCTATGGATTCGAAAATACCTATGCTTTTATGGTAACAAAAGAAACGGCAGAAAAGTATAACTTAAAAACAGTCGGTGATTTAGCTGCTGTTGCAGGTGAATTAGAAGCTGGAGTAGATACGTCATGGATGAATCGTGAAGGGGATGGGTATAAAGCGTTTGTTGAAACCTATGGATTCGATTTTTCTCGTACATTCCCCATGCAAATCGGTTTAGTTTATGATGCGGTTGATACGGGGGAACTAGATGTTGTCTTAGGCTATACAACTGATGGGCGTATTGCATCCTACGATTTAGTCGTATTGGAGGATAACTTAAACTTCTTCCCGCCGTATGATGCAAGTCCATTTGCAGATAATGAATTACTTGAGGAAAAACCGGAAGTCAAAGAAGCAGTGGAACGATTGGTAGGGGAAATCTCTACAAAAACAATGCAAGAATTAAATTTCAAGGCGGATAATAATTTAATCGAACCAGCTATAGTCGCAGAAGACTTCTTGAAAGAGCATAAATACTTTTCAGGAGGTGATGAGTAATGCAGGATATGACACAAATGTCTACAACCAAGCAATTTTTCTTTTATATGCAAGAAAATGGCCTGTACGTATTTAATCAGTTTTTTGATCACTTTTTAATATCCATTTATGGGGTATTACTAGCGGCGCTCGTAGGTATTCCACTTGGGATTCTTATTTCGAAATATGGCAAGCTTTCCAGTGTTGTCATCACTCTGGCCAATATTATTCAGACGATTCCGGCCCTGGCTTTAATGGCGATCTTAATGCTTGCCTTAGGGTTGGGGAAAACGACGGTTATTGTAACGGTGTTCTTTTATTCACTACTCCCAATCATTAAAAATACCTATGTCGGCATTACAACGATTAATAAAAGTGTGACAGATGCTGGACGTGGTATGGGGATGACCAAAATGCAGGTATTATATATGGTTGAGCTGCCTTTATCGCTCTCTGTTATCATTACCGGAATTCGGATTGCTCTTGTAGTGGCGATTGGAATAACAGCAATCGGAGCATTTATAGGCGCAGGCGGATTAGGAGACATTATTATCCGAGGAACAAACGCAACAGATGGTACAGCCATTATTTTGGCAGGTGCCTTACCGACAGCTTTAATGGCCATCTTATCAGATATTATATTAGGAATCATTGAGCGTAGATTGGATCCAGTAAAGCGTCAGCAGAAAAAAACAATCGCAGCGGTTTAACATGTGAAATGCCGAGTCTCTTATATCTTGAGGCTCGGCTTTTTTTCGATCTGGGAGAGTGTTTTTAGAGTTTTTAGGAGAAGTAGGGTTAGCCGCTCTCGCTCAGCTACATACTATTGCTTATGGGTAGCTAAGCTGAGAATTATTTCTAGCTTGGAGCCGGAAGTAACAATCGCTTGTCCAACTAACAAGTTTAATGAACCGTATAAAAGGGAATATCCTTTTATAGTCTAATGTTTTGTATATGAAAGGGTTAAGTCCAATGATCAATTTTTTAGGTGTAACAAATGATAATCATTTAGAAAAAAATATTGCAATCAATCAAGCCGTGTTAGCGGATTATAAATGGTTTTGGGTGGATTTCAGTGAACCGACAGATGAAGAACTCCAACACCTGGCTGATACGTTTCACTTTCATCCCCTTGCAATTGAAGACTGCGTGCATGAGTTTCAGCGTCCTAAATTAGATTATTATAAAAGTTACACATTTTATGTAACCCATATCCTAAAAGAAGAACATGGCTGCATTATCAAGGATGAATTAGATTTCTTTGTAGGCGAAAACTGTATCGTAACCTTTCATAAAGTACCGTCAGAAGAGGTATCGAAAGTATGGAGTAAATTTTTGGCTCAGGAGTCGCTAACAGGCTGGGACCCATACTACATCTTTTATGAAATATTAGATAAGATCGTTGATAATTACTTTCCACTCATTTATAAAATTGAAGATGAGTTGGAAAAAATGATTGAGAACACAAACAAGCATTCAATGAACCATCTGATGAATGACTTGTTTGAAACGAGAAATATGTTATTAAATCTATTGCATTCCGTCAACCCAATGCGGGACCTGCTATATCGTATGTTGAATTCCCATCATTTAAATGTCAATCGAATCAGTGAAAGAAGAGAATACTTTTCGGACATATATGATCACCTGCTGAAGCTCTCAGAAATGGTCATGACTAATCGAGAGGTCACAGCAGATATAAGAGATAGTTATTTATCGTTAAACTCACATCAAACAAATAATGTTATGAAGCTATTAACCATTATTACATCTATCTTTGCTCCATTAACCTTCATCGCCGGAATATATGGCATGAATTTTGAAAATATGCCGGAGCTATCTTGGAAATATGGGTATGTATTTTCGTTGGGGTTAATGGTATTAATCGGCGCGGCGATGCTGCTTTGGTTTAGAAGGAAAGGCTGGTTTAAATAGAGGGACCCCAAAAAATTTATTTCATTCTTAAGCTCAGTAAAATCAGCAATACGCCGCTGAATATACAAATGATCTTGGGAAAAGAAATTTTATCCCCTAATCCAGCAACCCCTAATCCAGTTGTAATGATTAATACACAAGGTCCGACTAAAGCTAGCATGGAGTTTAGTGCTAATGCTTTTTCTAAATCATGTGATTTATACATTAGACCAGCTACTGTTAGTTCTAGACTTCCGGATATTAGTCGTACCATTACCATATAGAGTAACGCAGATGCCACATACACCATCCTTTCGCTTTGATAAGAAAGTTTATGCTTGTCCGTTGGTGAATATTTGTTAAAAATTGATGAATTCGTGTAAAGTTCGGGTCAAAACCTTTGCTAAATATAAAAGAGCCGCTCCATTTAAAGAAGCGGCTCTTTTATATTTGGGTATTATAGTTTGTTAATAACGCCGTGAAGAGTTTCAGTTAACTCTTCGTCATACTTAGCAAGTTCGATAAGATTTGCTAAACGCTCACGTAAAATATGACGTTCGATAACTAATTGCTCATCAAGGACACTTACTAATAATTCGATAATTAAGTTATTGCGAATAGCCATTGCTTCGCTTTCGCGTTCTGGACTAATTTTAGCATTTGGTTTAATAACTGAGTTACCCATTGGATATTCCCCCTATATGTTTTCGCTTTCACGTTTTGATTTTATCACATTATGGATCGATTATAAATGTCAGGGCAATTTTTTTCAAAATAAGAAAGTAAGAAGGAAATATAAAGATGTATTTAGAATGTATATTTAAGAGTGGAATATTTTAATAGGGGAGGAAAGAAGATGAGGGGAACTATTCATAATAAAAAAAGAGAAGTAACGGAAGAGGAAGCTTTTGAATTTCTGAAACAAGCACAGGTTGCTCATGTGGCAACAATAGGGAATGATGGCTACCCATATGTGATTCCTTTTGTTTTTGTATACGAAGAAGGGACAAAGCTTTACGTACATATAGGGAATTTACGAGAAAGTCATTTTTGGGAAAATGTTAAGGTGAATGAAAAAGTAAGTATCGAGGTATGCGAAATGGGGGATATTGTCCCAGGTAAAAAATATGCCTGCCAATCAGCTTTAGGCTATACAAGTGCTGTGGTGTTCGGTACGGTTCAGCATATCCAAGAGGATGCGAAAAAAGAATGGTTTTACGACCGCCTTTGGAAAAAGTATGGCGACCCGAACTGGAGCTTTGAAAAGGACGGATATCCTGCTTTGCCAAAGACCGAGTTATTTGAAATAGAGATAGAGAAAATTACTGGGAAATATAGTGCAGCATTAGGCCATTAAATAGGCGAATGTGAAAAAGAGACAGGTCCGCTAATGACAGTGGGCTCTGTAGGGAGTTCAAAAAAAGCATGGCAATTCAAAATTGAATTGCCATGCTTTTATATTTTCTTTAGATCAAGATATGAAAATTCTTAAGGGAAGAAATTCCTGCTACTGAATATAACAAGGGGAGAGATTCCGTCTATTGGATAGGCGGGTGCCTTAAGGAGATGAAATAAGCGGAGATTTTCCGATTAACTGTACAAAATAAGCCAAAATGCAGGTATCTGGGAAATATAAGCGGAAAAACTTCTTTTATTTCAGGTGAAATCTAGGAATAGTTTAAGTTAAACGGAAATTCCCCCTTTATTTTTCAAGCAAATCAATATGGGTAGTCCTTTTAAAGAAAACCAGTAACGGACAATTTCCTCTATATTGCACATTGAATTGACCGCGACACCGGTACTCGCGGACAAGATTTTCTGAATACTCATTAATTTGTCCGCGACACTACTACTCGCGGACAAGATTCTCTGAATACTCATCTATTTGACCACGACAATGCTACTCGCGGACAAGATTCTCTGAATATTTATTAATTTGTCCACGACACCGGTGCTCGCGGACAAGATTCTATGAATACTTATCTATTTGACCACGACAATGCTACTCGCGGACAAGATTCTATGAAAACTTATCTATTTGACCACGACAATGCTACTCGCGGACAAGATTCTCTGAATACTCATTAATTTGTCCGCGACACTGCTACACTCGCGGACAAGATTCTCTGAATACTTATTAATTTGTCCGCGACACTACTACTCGCGGACAAGATTCTCTGAATACTTATTAATTTGTCCACGACAACCCTACTTGCGGACAAGATTCTCTGAATACTTATTAATTTGTCCGCGACAACCCTACTCGCGGACAAGATTTTCTGATTACTTATTAATTTGTCCGCGACACCACATCTCGCGGACAAGATTTTCTGAATACTCATTAATTTGTCCACGACATCGCTATTCGCGGACAAGATTCTCTAATTACTCATCTATTTGTCCACGACATCGCTATTCGCGGACAAGATTCTCTGAATACTCATTAATTTGTCCACGACACCGCAACTCGCGGACAAGATTCTCTGAATATTTATTAATTTGTCCACGACAACCCTACTCGCGGACAACATTCTCTGAATACTCATCTATTTGTCCGCGACATCGCTATTCGTAATGCTTTTCATTAAGATGATTTTTCGGTAGTTGTTCTAATTTCTTTATATCTTTTGACACGATAAGGATTTTTTCGATCTGTATACATAATTTTATCTATAAAATTTAAAGTTTCATCTACATTGGTTGTATTTCGGATGTTATTGTCCCCATGACCGGCGTTAATATGAAGCTTTAAGGATGCTTGCTTCTTGCCGGTAATATTATTAATTTTCTTGGCAAATTCTACTGATTGCTCGAAGGGAACTATTCGATCGTTTGTGCCGTGAATCATATAAATCGGAGGGAAATCCTTTGTTACATAATTAATCGGGCTAGCAATTTTCGCATCTTCGGCATTTTCGCGTACATTGTAGCCCATGAGCTTGTTTGCGATATTAATGCTGTTGTCGGGCAGTTTTGTGATATCTGAAATTCCAAACCAGGATACTACTCCTTGCACTTCAGAGGAAGCATTTGAATTACCCATTGAAAGGTCCTCCATTTCCTCCCTGCCATTCGTCGCTGCAAGCATACTCGCTAAATGTCCCCCAGCTGAATTCCCCCAAACAACAATATTTCGAGTATCTAGCCGATATTGCTTTGCATTCGCTCGTATAAATCGGATAGCTGCTTTAACATCGTGTAGCTGAGCTGGCCATTTTGCTTCATCTGTTAATCTATATCCGACATTTATCACAACATAGCCCTGTTGTGTGGCCATTTGCAGCGTTTTTAAGGATGCCGATTTTCGGTCGCCGCTTGACCATCCACCGCCATGAAGTGCGACTATGGTTTTATGGGGCGGATTCCCAATTTTAGGATAAACAATGTCCAATTGCTGTCGTTCGTTTTCTGTATCAGTGTAGGGAATATTAAGATACCTTTTTTTGAACTGGTCCATATCGATGTATTGGGATGTCCCTTTGATGGCTTCATCTACATCGATTTCTTCTTCGCTATCCATTTTCAAATTTTTCGTAAGATGATCAAGAAGTTGATCATCTGCTTCGCCGGTAATTGTGATGTCGACATTTGAGGAATGGGTCTCCACGGAAGAAGTATCCTGATTTTCTTGGGCAAGGATAAAAACAGTACTGCCTAAACTAAAGAAAAGCAGAGAACTAATCAATATTTTAGGAAATCTTTGCAACGTTATCCCCCTTTGTTAGCCGAATTTTGTTTCGTTTATTTTAACCGGTAACAATGTGGCTATACTATGTGGAGTTAGTTTGAAGTTTCCCAAGTTTTTCATAAATAAACCTGAAATTTTGCGATATTGAGGAGTGTTTGAAGGAGATATAACATGATGAAGAGGAAAGAGTAACCATATAGTTTAAGTATAGATTCACACTCTTTGCGTAGGAAAACCCGAGAAAACTGATTCTCGGGCGAAAGTTTAAATCATCATCATTAAAGCGTCTACACCGATTGTCCCTTTTACAATACCCATTTTTTCAGCTTCGTGCGTAACGGATTCCATTGGCGCTTTTAATAATTCATCGATTGTTTTTACACCAACAGCACGACCGGCGATGATTTTGCGATCGGCTAATTTACTATTTAATAAGCCTACATCTAACGCTCCACACATAATGTATCCATTTTCGTTTGATACAGTTAAAAGCGTTGTTTTTGGTAACCGTACAGTAACAGCAGTAAACATGTGTCCGTTTAATTCGATCGGTTCTATCGAAACCATATTTATCGCCCCTTTCCTTTATAAAATATGGAAGGGTGAAAAAAGTGTTCCCAAATAGTATGAATTTCTGTATCGGTGCAGGTAAATTATTTTTTTGCTTAATAGGAATGAAAAATAAAAAACGTTTCATACTAATAACAGCTTCACAAAAGTATTAAACATGATGAACAGGGGTGTTACCGTTGCAGCATTAGGATGCAAGTCCAAATGTCTCTTGAAACACTAAGCTTGATATGGCGTAAAGAAGCTTGTCAGGTTAAGCATCATGGAAGTTTTGTGAACATGCCCGGGAATTTATTTCCGGGTTTTTCTTTTCCCTTGCTAATTCGTCATTATGGATTATGAAAAATGCATGATTTGCGTTGATTGCTTCATACTAATATTGATTTCACATTAAGAAATCTACTATACGACTACAGGGGTGTGACCGATGGATAAGAAGGGTATATTAGATCCTCATTCTTCAAAGAATCACAGCAACTGGGCTAAGCCAAAGTTTCAAAAATCTCAAGTGAATGGTAAAACGGAGCTCACACTTACGAACCAAATCTTGAGAACTAATGCTAAGGCGAGACATTGGTAATCGATAGTGATTTCAGTGAAAAAAGGAACCCGGATTTTTCCGGGTTTTTTTCATTTTTTACATAGATTCAAAAAATGAGCTATTCAAATAAGTTATAATGTTTACTTCGGAAGGAATGGGGGAATATAAGAAAAGTTATATGTAATGAGGAGTTGTTTGTGTGAAAGATATTATTAAAAATCCGGTATTTACAATAGCGGCATTAGTTATTCTATTATTAGTTATTTTAGGTGCCCTTTTTCCGGTTCGCTTTGGGGAAGTAGCCAGCAGCATTTTTGATATGACTACTCGTAATTTTTCATGGTTTTATTTGCTATCAGTTTTTGTAATAATTCTCTTTTTACTTTTCCTGGCAATCAGTAGATTCGGTTCAATTCGCCTTGGAGGCAATGAAGCAAAACCAGATTTCTCCTATATGACCTGGATATCAATGCTGTTTTCTGCAGGATTGGGTGTAGGGTTAGTTTTCTGGGGTGTAGCCGAGCCGATGAGTCACTTTTTCACTACACCACAAGAAAATGTAGAGCCATTATCGACAGATGCAGCAAGGCTTGCAATGGGATATTCCTTCTTCCATTGGGGCATCAGTCAATGGTCAGTGTATGCATTGATGGGACTTGTGATGTGCTATATGCAATTTAACAAGAAGAAGGATCTGCTCATATCGACTTCATTAGAGCCGATTGTGGGCAAGAAAAAAGGAATTAAAAATCTCATTGATATATTTGCTGTTATTGCAACTGTGATGGGGGTAGCAACTTCTATTGGATTAGGGGTTCTGCAGACAAATGGAGGCTTGAATGCCGTATTTGGAACGCCAATCAATTTTTTAATACAGTTAGGCATAATTGCGATTATGTTTATTGGCTACATGCTTTCGTCTACAACCGGTTTACAAAAGGGAATTAAAATCCTGAGTAACGTCAACATGGGATTAGCGATTCTCTTACTGGCCTTTGTTTTTATAATGGGGCCAACAGTCTTTATTTTGGAAACCTTCACCTTGGCTATAGGAGATTATATATCACACTTTGTTGAGTATAGCTTACGTCTGCAGCCATACAAAGAAGATACATGGGTAAAAGATTGGACTGTTTTTTATTGGGCATGGGCTATCTCTTGGTCGCCATTCGTTGGGGCCTTTATCGCAAGGGTATCAAGAGGTCGAACAATAAGGGAATTTATATTTGGCGTGTTGATTGTACCGCCGGTGATTTCATGTTTTTGGATTGCAACATTTGGAGGGACGGCACTGTGGTATGATTTGCATGAAAATACCGGTATTGCAACATTGGTAAATGAAGATGTCACAGTAGCCCTATTTCAAACTTTGAATAATTTACCTTTATCCATGATTGCGTCAATTATCGGGATTGTTCTTATTTTTACATTCCTCATAACATCGGCGGATTCAGCGACATTTATAATGGCAAGTATGACATCAAATGGTGCAATTAATCCGGCAGTGGTAACGAAATTAACGTGGGGGGTTTTAATGGCAGCTATTTCTGGAGTTTTGCTATACGCTGGCGGTTTAGATGCATTACAAACAGCCTCGCTAATCGCAGCGTTGCCGTTTATCTTCATAGTATTGCTGCTGGGTATTACTTTATGGAAATTGCTAAGTACAGAAATGATTCCAATCAAGAAGCATGAAATTAAACGATTAAAGAAAATGCGAGAACATATTGAGCGTGAGAATGAGCAAAAGCAGAAGCAAAAATAATGTAGACGTTAGCCCGGAGGTTTTTCTCCGGGTTTTAATTTGTTCATTTAGCGTTTGTTGGTTTGGAGGGGGAATTGGGGCTTCGGCGTCTCAATTGAAAGCAGCATAAAATCGAAAGATGGAAAATAAATCCTTTATCGAAATGTATTTCGATGATTTACCGAGCTTTTTGGTAATCGCTTCGAGAGCTCATACTAACAATAAAACTTCGCGGTTTATTTTCATAAAAACAGTGCTTTTTACAAGGTTATTAATCTCAGCATTAGAAAATTATGCAGTAACGAAAGTAATGAGTGAGTTAAAATATTTTATAAATGAGTTCTATTATTAACTTCATTTTCATAAAAACAACTATGCTCATATGTGCCTTTTATTCATCATAATGCAATGTATTTTTGAAAAGATGAATCAATTCATCAAACTACGTCTTAGGTCTGATATTGAAATATTTCTTCAGTCGGTTACCAGGTGATAGCAGATATTCTATTATTAAAAGTAAGATTTTAATGAAGGAGTAATAGGATGGAACGGAAAAAATTATACTTATTACTGACTGATACGGGCACGGTTTTTACAAGGATGATCAAGCTTTATACAAAAAAACCTTATAATCATGCATCGATTGTATTTGATGAATATTTTAACGAAGTCTATAGCTTTGGACGAAAAAGACCTCGAAATCCTTTTATAGGTGGATTTGTAAATGAGGATGTAAGACAAGGCTTGTTTAAAAATGCAAGGTGTGCTATCTATAGCTTCGAAGTTTCAGACATGCAAGTAGAAAAAATGAAAACTTTTATAAATGAAATTGAGATGGAAAAGCATCTCTATCGCTATAACCTTTTAGGACTTATTACTTTCATCATAAATAAACCATATCAGAGAAAACGAGCGTATTTTTGTTCGGAATTTGTAGCGCAGGTGCTAAATGAAGGAGGGATAAGCGAAATCCAAAAGCCCATCTCACTTGTATCTCCAAATGATTTGCAAAATATGAATAACCTTCAATTGGAATTTGAAGGGCATTTAGCGGAACTGCTTGAAACTTCAAATCGAGTTTATAATATTACACCGACACCAAAAATGTTTTGAGATTAGCATATTGGTGTTTTTTTGCGGATAAGAAAGTATAAAATTTTTCCATAAGTGAACTAAGGCTAATCGCTATAGGTCTTTTTAAGTAGACAAGTTTTCTAATATTGTATGAGGGTAAGTATAAACAGATAAGGTTTAGAGAGACTAAAAAGAGCGAAGTGAATCTGAGGTGATATAATGGAAAACCAAATGCCAAAAGAAATAGGAATCGATCATAGTATCGGTCTTTTAAAAGAAGGCTATCACTTTATTTTAAATCGAAGTGAAAAGTTTCAATCGAATGTTTTTGAAACACGAATTTTAGGGAGAAAAGCTATTTGTATGTTAGGGGAAGAGGCGGCACAAATTTTTTATGACCCCAAAAAGTTCCAAAGAAAAGATGCTGCGCCTAATCGAATCGTTCAAACCCTGTTTGGAAAAAATAGTGTGCAAACTTTAGATGATGAGGAACATCGCAATCGTAAAGAAATGCTCATGTCTGTTATGACGCAGGAGCATTTAAATCATTTAATGGAGCTGACACAAATGCAATGGGAGCAGTCCCTTGATAAGTGGAGCCGGATGGACAAGGTTGTTTTTTACGAAGAAGTAAAAGAGTTGCTTTGTAACGTAGCCTTTAAATGGATTGGGTATCCGCTTCATGAAAGCGATGCTCAGAAAATGACGAAAGAGCTGGCTTCGATGTTCGAAACAGCTGCAGCAATTGGTCCAAACCATTGGGTAGGAAGAACGTTTAGAAACATGGGGGAAAAAACGATTCATCAACTTATTCAAGATACGCGAGATGGTAAAATCAAATTTCCGCAAAATACAGTCCTGCATCAATTTGCTTTTCATAAAGATTCTCAAGGAAAGCTGTTGGATATTGAAACAGTGACAGTGGAAGTCATCAACATGTTAAGACCCATCGTAGCTATTTCAATCTATATTAATTTTTCCCTTCTAGCGCTTATCGAATTCCCGGAAGAAAAAGAAAAGCTGCAGTCATTCAATGATTACTCTAAAATGTTTGTACAAGAGGTTAGAAGATTTTACCCATTCTTCCCATTTGTCGCCGCAAAAGTAAGATCAGATTTCACATGGAATGGATACGAATTTAAGGAAGGTACGTTAACACTGTTGGATCTTTATGGGACAAACCATGATCCAACCAAGTGGGAGGATCCCGAGAAGTTCAATCCAGAACGGTTTACACATTGGCAGGGAAGCCCATTTAGTTTTATTCCCCAAGGTGGTGGAGATTATTATTTAGGCCATCGCTGTGCGGGTGAACAAATTACAATTGATGTGATGAAAATCAGTCTTGACTACTTAGTAAATCGAATGGAATTTACTGTGCCGGAACAGGATTTGAGCTTTGAAATCGATGATATCCCAAGCATTCCTAAAAGTAAAATCATTCTTGAAAATATTGCAAGAAGCCGAAGTCACTAAGTGATTTCGGTTTTTTGCACTTTTATCAGATTGGAACCCAAGATGAAATTTTTCCCACCTTAAAACAATATTCCATCAAGAAATGTCAAATTTTGAAGGGATTTTCTTCCTATCTATCGAACAATTAAAAGTAGAAGAAAACCTATTAGGAGATGACATTTTTGCATCAAAATAAGGAAGAAATCTTAATGCATTTGGAGAATTCTGTCGAGTGGGTAAAAAATTTAGATGATTTAACAGAAGAACAATGGCAGACACCTATTGCGAAGGGGAAGTGGACAATCGCTGAGGTCATTGGCCATTTTCCTGCGTGGGATCAATTTATAATTGAAGAACGCCTTCCTTATTTATTTCGGAAGAAACCCCTTCCCAAAGGTCCTGACGTTGATGAATTAAATCACCAATCATCTCTAGAAAGTAAAGCGAAGTCGAAAGAACAAATCATTTCAAAGTTTGTCTCTACCAGAAGAAGCTTGATCATTGCGATCAACAATCTTGATGATGTGCTATGGGAAAAGCAACTTGGCATTGGTCAAACAACTTTAACTTTAACCGACTACTTAAAGGGATCAATTGAGCATGATGAACATCATTTTAAACAAATTCAAAACGTTTTAGATCGGTACATATAAATCTGCTAAAAGAATGTAATTGTTAAAATGAGGTGAAGATAAGTGGAAGAAAGATATCCAATAGGAAAATTTGAAAAACCAGTCATCATCACAGATGCATTAGTAACTGAGTGGATCCAAAATATGGCTGCATATCCTTCTAAATTAAGCAAAATCGTTGAAGCCTTAACTGAGGAAGATCAGCAGCTTACTTATCGAGAGGGTGCATGGACCATTAAACAGCTTGTACATCATATCGCTGATGCACAAGTGAATGTCTATACGCGCATTAAATTAGCATTAACAGAGGAAAAACCTTCAATTAAACCATTTGAAGAAAATGGTTGGGCAAATCTAGTAGACTCCCAATTACCAATTCAATCATCATTGTACATAATTGAAGGCATCCATGCGCGGTTAGCCTATTTAATAGAACAGCAGACTTTCGAGGAATTGGAAAGAAGCTTTAAACATCCTGATACGGGCCTGCAAACTGTTTTATCAACACTGGCATTTAGTGTTTGGCATGTAAATCACCATCTTGCACATATACAAAATGCTTTAGCAACCAGAACTGCATAAGAATACGACCAAATTTTGAAAAACTTAAGACTATCGAAATTTGGTTTATTTTTGGGGGGAAGAAATGAACTCGAAGCTAGTAAGGGTAGGTACGATCTACATACCTGTTAAAGCAGCTGATGAAGCTGCAAAGTGGTATGAGGAAAAATTAGGCGCGGATATTTCTTACATCGATCATTCAAAAGCCATTCTAAACTTTGCGGATCAAAGTTTTTTTCTAGTACAATCATTACCTAATGAAAGTGCTAATTTTCTGGATAGCAATGGGGAGGAACGGTTTTCTGTAACATTTGAAGTGGATGGATTAGAAGCGCTCCATCAGCTTCACAACGATTTTAGAAGAAAAAATGTCCAAGTAGGATTAATAGAGGATCGTGGACATACGGGTAGAAACTTCATCTTTCAGGATTTGGATGGCAATAAATTTGATGTTTGGAGCGAATTAAGCCCGAAGTATAAGGCAAGGCTTATTTCTGAATCGATAGGAGGAGAAAAATGAATCGTTTAAATTTACTTACTTTAGGTGTAAGAGATATGCAGGAATCCCTTCAATTTTACCGGGATGGGCTTGGGTTTGAAGTAGTGGTGTATGGCG
This sequence comes from Lysinibacillus fusiformis, assembly GCA_030027265.1. Classification (GTDB taxonomy): domain Bacteria; phylum Bacillota; class Bacilli; order Bacillales_A; family Planococcaceae; genus Ureibacillus; species Ureibacillus fusiformis_A. Next base: position 90,256 of record JASENG010000009.1, read on the forward strand.
AGGAATCTAATCCGGATGTGATTTTCTTTAATAATAATGGAACAAAGATTTCATTATTCCCGATTGATCGCTTAGCAAAGGATATAAATGAGCAGCAGCCGCCGGAAATTGGATCAGGGTTTGGCGGGATTACATTAGCATATAATGGAAAGTCCAAGGATGAAGTAGATGAAGTATTCTCACTGGCCAAAAAGGCGGGGGCTAAAATCGTGAAACAACCTGAAACAGTCTTTTGGGGTGGATATAGCGGATACTTCCAGGATCCAAATGGCTACTACTGGGAGGTAGCTTACGGTGAGATGTGGGCATTTGATGAGAATGACATGCTGATCATCCATAAATAATCTCATCATTTTCATCTAGCATCAGTTATGGTATAATTCGTGTCAATATAAAGAGAAGGGAAGATGGGTGGCCGATGATTAAATAATCTTATTTTTATTTTTGAAATGCAAAAATTCAAGAATTATAAAATAGGATTAGTCTGCCCATTTTTCCATAAATGTTCAACTGCTATGCCATGAATAGCTTATTTGGTAGTGATTAAATGCTTAGCTTATCGTTAAGTTTTGTAACATTGCCTAAGTTGCGCATATGTTGATAGGAAAGTTCACACATTGCTTTCTATCCAAAAATGAGACTAATCCTTCCAAGAATTTTTTGGGAGGATTTTTTATTTTAATTTTTACGTACAATCATCCTCCCCATATAGAAGGGATGCGAATATTTATGCAAGAGCTATTAAAATTACAAAATATCAAATATGAAGTTATCGATAACACTATTTTTGAAAATGTGAACGGAACAGTACACAGCGGAGATGTCATTGGAATAATTGGCAAGAATGGGGCGGGAAAATCTTCCTTGCTGAGAATCATTTCAGGTGATCTACCGTTATCTCATGGAAGGTTAAAATGGCTGCAAAAGCATGTGACGATTGAAATGGTTGAACAGGAAACAGAAGATTTTTCTGCTGAATTGCACGAATCAGAAGAAGCGGAAATTTTAGCAAAGTGGAAGGTGCCTTCAAATCGGTATAGGGAACTAAGCGGTGGAGAACGGCTAAAGGCGAGGCTGGCAAGGGGGTTCTCCCGTGATGCGCAGCTTCTGCTATTGGATGAACCGACTAACCATCTCGATGAACAATCAACAAATGTCTTGATCGACTTTATAAAAAAATATAAAGGGGCAATTATCCTCGTATCGCATGATCGCTACTTTTTAGATAAAGTAGCTACGAAAATTTGGTCACTTGAGGAAAGACAACTAATTGAGCATAAAGGAAACTATACGAGCTACATGAAAGCCCGAGAACAAAGGAGGCTAACACAGCAACGTGAGTATGAAAAACAGCAGCAAATGATTCAAACAATAGAAGGCCAATTAAATGAATTGACTTCCTGGTCGCAAAAAGCGCATAGCGCATCTACAAAACAAGAAGGATTTAAAGAATATCACCGAGTAAAAGCAAAGCGTACAGATGCTCAAGTAAAATCCAAAAGAAAACGCCTTGAAAAAGAATTAGAGCATTCTAAAGTAGAACAAGTGAAGCCTGAATATGAGGTGAAATTTACTTTAAAGGCCAATGAGAAACGTGGGAAACGCTTTTTAGAGGTGAAAAACCTACAAAAATCATTAAATAATCGATCTTTATTTAAAGATGTAAACTTTACAATCCAACACGGTGAAAAGGTAGCGTTAGTTGGACCAAATGGAAGTGGGAAAACGACACTATTAAAGATTCTAATGGGAGAGGTGGAAGCAGATGGCGGTGAAGTATGGATATCTCCTTCAGCTGATATTGGCTATTTAACCCAAGAAGTATTTGACTTACCTATATCTAAAACCCCGGAAGAGTTATTTTATCGAGAAACCTTTGAAGAAAGAGGGAAAGTACAAACTCTTATGAAGCATTTAGGCTTCGAAATGGCTGCCTGGAAGGAACCTATTCAAAATATGAGTATGGGAGAACGAGTGAAATGTAAGCTCATGGTTTATATTTTAGAAGAAAAAGATGTCCTTCTTTTGGATGAACCAACGAATCACTTAGATCTTCCTTCCCGTGAACAATTGGAGGAGACTCTCTCAACATATAATGGCACATTGCTGATTGTGTCCCATGACCGCTACTTCCTTGAAAAAACAACGAATAGTACTATAGGGATTGAAAAAGGACGCATCATTAAACAATTGAAAGAAATGCCTGCCAAAATAGATATACAAAAAGAACAGCTATTAAAGCTCGAAACAGAAAGACAGGAGGTGCTGGGGAAGCTTAGCTTTTTGACTGTAAAGGACTCGCAGTATCCAGAATTGGATGCCAAATTTAATGAATTAACCAAGCAAATAAACCAATTAAAGAAGAAATTATAATAATAAGCCCTACAGGAATATATATCGATTCCTTTAGGGCTTTTATAAATGAAAAAATATGTATGGCAATTCTTGCGCATCACATACTAACTTTACCATTGTCTAAAATGTTGGAAAGAAGGTGATTCGATGTCACCGTTCTTTAAGAAAAGAACGAAGAGCACACAACCAAAAGTAACAATTCCGGATAGCGAAATCATGAAAGATAAAGAAGAAAAGAAAGTTTCTTTAAATATAGAAGAAAACATTGATGAATTTGATCGGATTTTTAAAAATGATATTGATTTTCTTGTGCGGCGCTTTTCACTTTTTGGTTCACGACCAGCGGCACTTCTATGTCTGAAAACATTAGTCGGAAAAGAAGAAGTTGAAAGAGATTTAGTGAAGCCGCTGCAAGAAAGCGTCTACCCAATTGATCAATCATTGAACGAAGTAGATTATATTTTGAACAATGTTCTCTATTATTCAGATGTGATAACAGTAAAAAATATTGCAGACCTCTTACAGGCACTCACTTTAGGCAAAGCCATCATATTCATAGAGGGAATTGAAAAGGCTCTGGTATTGGATGCGAAGAAACCTGAAAAACGTGCAATTGAACAGCCTGAAACAGAGCGGGTTGTTCGCGGTGCGAGAGATGGATTCATTGAACAAATCGGTACAAATGTAGCGCTGCTTAGATATCGGCTGCCTGTTCCAGAATTTCGAATTGAATCCACGGAAGTGGGGACGAGAACAAGGACAAAAGTGGCTGTTTGCTATATGGAGGATATTGTAAACGAGACCCTGCTGGAAGAAGTAAAGAAACGTATTGATGCCATTAATATGGACGGTATTTTAGATGCAGGCTATATAGAACAGTATATACAGGAAAATCCCTGGTCGCCATTCCCTCAAATTTTAAACACTGAGCGGCCGGATAAAGTTATAGGAAATGTATTAGAGGGAAGAGTAGCCATTTTAGTAGAGGGCAGTCCGTTTGCATTAATAGCACCTGCAACATTCAATCAATTTTATCAAACAAGTGAGGACTATAATGATCGTTGGATAATCTCCTCAATTATTAGAGTCATCAGGATAATTGCGCTTGTTTTTTCATTATTATTTTCATCTTTTTATGTAACGGTTCTATCCTTCCATCCTGAATTAATCCCGGCAAAATTTGTTGTGGCGGCATCCAGTGGAAGACAAGGGGTGCCATTTCCAGTCTTTATCGAAGTTTTAATAATGGAGGTAGCGATGGAAATTTTGAGAGAAGCGACCGTCAGAATGCCGCAGCAAGTCGGTGGCGCTCTATCTATTGTCGGTGTGTTGGTTGTGGGGCAAGCGGCCGTACAAGCAGGTTTTGTAAGTCCAATCACGGTAGTAATCATTGCGATGTCCACAATAGGATCTTTTGCAACCCCTTCTTACAATGCGGCAACGGCATTCCGAATGCTGCGTTTTGCACTCATTATTTTAGCAGGAACTTTGGGATTACTGGGGTTGGCGGTAGGAATTATTGTCGTTCTTAACCATATGATTGGGCTGCGTTCTTTTGGAGTGCCTTATATGTCTCCATTTTCTCCGGGTAATGCACAAGCCTTAAGAGATTCTGTGATTCGTTCGCCTTTTGATTGGTTGAGAAAACGGCCACCAAGCATTAATCCAAAAGATAAGAAGAGAGTAGGAAATCGGGTCAAGGATAAAACAGCCTATAATTTCCTGGATGAGGATGGAGGAGAACGTGATGAGACATAGTGATTCTATTTCCTCGATTCAATTAGCAGCAATCCTTATTAGTACAATGCTTGGCGTATCCTTATTAATAATTCCTAAAATGGTTGCTGATTTTGTGGGAGTTGCTGCTCCGCTCGCGACAGTAACGGGTATCGGCATTTCGTTTGTGGGGATGCTGGCATTTGCGCTATTAGGTAAAAGATTCCCGGAAAAAACGTTAATTGGCTACAATCAAACAATTTTAGGCAAGACTTTCGGTAATATCTTCAATATGCTTTTTATGGTCATTACGCTAGTTTTATTTGGTTTGGAGGCAAGACAATTTGCTGAGGTGCTGGCAGGTGCACTGCTTCCCAATACCCCTATTCATGTTTCCATATTTTTAATGATTGTTATTTGTGCAACTCTAAATTTTAGCAATGTCTCCACTTTTGCTTATATTCATTTTTTTTATCTACCATTTCTGATTATCCCATTATTTATCGTAATAGGACCATCATTTGCGGATGCAGAAATGTACCACTTATTCCCGATTACGGGCCATGATGTATCAGGGAAAGAGTTTTTTGATGGAGCAAAGATAGTGTGTCAGGGGTTTTCGAATTATATCATTATTTCAATGATCATTCCTTATATGAAAAACGCTAAAAGTATTGTGAAAAGTAGTATTTGGGGATTCTTGATTGCTAGTATCTTTATTTTTAGTACGGTAACCATCTGCTTGGCTGTATTTGGCGAAAAAAAAATACTCGATATGTATTGGCCAACATTGGTTCTAGCACGAATGGTACATGTACCCAGTGAAGTGCTCTCAAGAGTGGATGCAATATTTCTGATTGCTTGGGTATTTGCAGTTTTTACCACCGTGCTTTCATATTATTTTATCTTTGTTCGCGGAACAGCTGAAATATTTAAGACTAAAAAGTTCCATCTTATCTCATATATAGGAACACCAGTTGCAATGATTATCGCACTTATACCCCAAGATACGTATGATTTGTACCGCTATATTAAAAATGCTGCTTTTCTTGAGTTATTTCTAGTAGTGGTCTATCCGATATTATTGCTTCTGGTGGCCAAAATCAGGCGTAAAAAGGGGAATGCAACATGAAGAAATTGCTTCTATTTTTCCTTTTAACTATGTCTTTACTACTTTTAACGGCATGCTGGGATCGTTATGAACTAGAGGAACGTGCAAATATTCTAGGTATCGCAGTAGATTATGCCGATGAATCAACCGAGGATTTTACCATACCGGATATCTCTCATCAAAAAGATAAGTTTCCAGGTAATGATAAGAAATTATATAAAGTAACTGCCCAATTAGCTGTACCCGGGAAAATTAAATTAGGTCCGGAAGGCGATAGTAGCGGAGGATCTGAAGATACGTCTTGGGTGTTGGAAACAGTAGGTTATACAATGAAAGATGCGTTAGTAAACTTGCAGCAGCAATTGGCAGAAAGGGTCTATTTAGGACATCTTCAAATTGTCATTGTAAATAGTGAAATTGCAAAGGATGGATTAGAAGATATTAATGATTTCTTAAGGCGGGATTACGAAGTAAGAAGGACGGCATGGATGGCCATTACTGAACAAAAGGCATCAAAGGTACTCCAGACTTCCCCTCCTATCCAAACGGTTCCGTCATTATATTTAAGCCAAACATTAGATAATGCCATGCGTTTTGGAAAGCTTCCGAAAGGATATTTGGGTAAATTTTGGGTGGATTTAGATGATGTGGGGATAGATGGTAATCTCCCATTAGTGAAAGTGATAGAAAATGATCGAATCTTGATTACTGGCGCTGCCTTTTTTATAAACGATAGCATGGTAGGCAAAATGTCTCCAATTGAAATGGGGGGATATCTGGCGATGAGAGAAAGGAACCCAGGTGGATATACTGTTGCTGTTGGCACTGATGATGGTGGGGTTTATCTTGTAGAATCATTACGAAGAAATTCCAGAATCAACATCACTATAGAAAATGGAAAACCTACTGCGATGATTAACGTAGAAATCGAAGCGCAGATAGAAGAAGAAACAAAAGCGAACGATTTAGGTTTGAAAAAGCTGGAAGAAGTTGAAAAGAAAGTGAATGATTTAGCGAACACAGTGTTTAATGAAGATCTAGAAAAATGGCAAGAGAAGGAAGCTGATTTACTTGGTATAGGTGCAAGAGTCAGGGCATTCCATTCGAAATATTGGCATCAAGAAGTTAAAACGGAAGAGCGTTGGAGAGAGATTTATAAAGAAATGGACATACAAGCCAAAGTGGACTTTAAAATTGAACGTACAGGAATGGATTGGAGATAGTGCTGCATAATGATGGTGTCTCAAAAGTTTGTTGAATAAACTTTTGAGACTTTTTTGTGTCCGAATTTAAGCTATAAATCTTCTTTTGCCGAGGTTTACAAACGGTTAATAAAGAATTCATAGTACGTTAATACAAATGGCATATGATAAGAAATAATCCCTTCAAAAATAAGGAGTTACTATGAATTCTTTACCATATACACGAGAGCATTCTCTTAATTTATTTTCATATTTAAAATATCTCTTTAACAAAAGGCAAGATGATATTTTGTTCTATAAAAGATATAACGAATTAAAAAAAATTATGCAAAATGAGTCCCTAGAGACATTTTTTCAGCCAATCGTTAATCTCCAAACAGGTGAAACTTTTGGGTATGAGGCATTAAATCGTCCTTTGCAATCGGGAATTTTCTCTAGTGTTGATCAGTTCTATGAATTTGTTGGGCAAACGGACAAAGTATTTCATTTTGAGAAGTTTTGCAGAAATCTATCTTTGAAAAGATATATTGCGGGTTTAGATGAAGAGCATAAAAAAGAAGAGCTGACCCTATTTATTAATATCCATCCTCATGTATTGCTGGATAATAATTACCATAGTGGGGATACTTTACAGCAGTTGGTTAATATCGGAATTCAGCCGGAACAGGTTGTATTTGAATTAACAGAAAGAAGTGCTGTGACAGATTTTCAGGAATTTGAACGTGTATTATCGCATTATCGCGCCCAAGGATACAGGATTGCCATTGATGATGTAGGCTCAGGATATAATAGCTTAAAGACTTTAATCTTTTTAAAACCTGAATTTATAAAATTAGACCGTTCGCTGATTCAAAATATAGATGAAAGCAGGGCTAGCCAACAGTTAGTATCCTTGATCTATGACTATGCTGTACAATCCAATACGAAAATTATTGCAGAAGGTATTGAGCGAAAAGAGGAAATAAAGTATCTAAAAAAATTAGGCATTCATTATGCACAGGGCTATGCCTTAGGCAGGCCAAATCGAATTATTAAACCTGGTGCATTACCAGTATTAAATTAGAAAAAGCTATGTAAAATTGATGCAAATAGGTGAGTGGATGATGACGAAAACAGGTGAAACAGTATCAAATATCGGGCGAATTGTTAAAATGGTTCCCTCTATTTCTCCATCCTTAAAAAATAAAGAAGTAGACAAATTATTTACAGAAAATCCGGATTTGCGGGGAATTGTAGTCGTACATCATGAAAAACCCATTGCTCATATTACAAGAACACATTTCTATCAAAAAATTGGGACGTTATATGGTTATAATTTGTATATGGGAAGAGAAAGTAAATTGCTCGCTAAGACAAGTCCATTGATAGTTGATTTTCATCAGCCAATCACTGATGTCAGTAAACTAGCAATGGAAAGGCAGGAAGAAGAGCTATATGACGATGTGATCGTGACAAAGGATGGCAAATTTATGGGGGTTGTAAGTATACGAGCATTATTAATGGAATTTGTTGATATCCAAGTGCAGATGGCAAGTTTCCTTAATCCGTTAAGTAAATTGCCTGGAAATCACGTAATAGATCAAAAGTTAATGGAAATCATCTATTTAGATGAATACAGCATACTTTATTTCGATTTAGATTATTTTAAAACCTATAATGATTTATATGGTTTCAATAAAGGCGACAAGGTACTTCTGCACTTAACGGGCATTTTAAAAAGCAAAATTACGCAGCGGGGCTATTTTTTAGGGCATATAGGTGGAGACGATTTTATGGCTATTCTTCCACATCGTAAAGTAGATGAGATATGCAAGGAGATTATTAAGGACTTTGATGAGACGATTTCAGGCTTCTATGAAGAGAAGCATTTAACAGATTCGAACTTTCAAGTGAAAGGAAGGTCTGGCTATATGGAGAAGTTTACAATCATGTCCTTATCAATAGCTGTTTTAACGAATGAAAAACAGCAATTCGACAAAATTGAAGGTATATCGAATGCCGTAGCTGCAATTAAACGGAAGTGCAAAAAGATTAAGGGAAGCTGTTTTATTGTCGACGAAACGGATTGTTGTGCTCCGAATGTTATACATTAAAATTAGGCTGCATCGAATGAAAAAGCAAAATACCTTTTCCATTCGATTTTTTTATTTCCCAAGGTATAATAAAACTAATAAATCCTTTAAAAAGGGTGTGATGAAATGGCAGATCAAAATATGCCGCTTAATGGAACTACTCATGCAAAGCCTATGAATAATGTGGCGATTCTTTGCATGAGGTGAATTAATTTTTTATCGCCTAACTGTTAAGTCACTTTATTCATGTGCGCTTTGCCCTTCACTTTGAAAGTATAAAAAGTAAAGGAGCGAAAGTTTCAATGCGTTACGTAAATGCACATGAAGTTTTGCCAGAGGACCTGCTACTGGAAATACAAAAGTATGTTCAGGGGGATTTAATTTATATCCCAAAACCTGAGAAAGAACGTATACAATGGGGAGTCTTATCTGGTGAAAGACAACGGCTGCAAAAAAGAAATGAGCAAATAAAAAAGGGATATCAGGGTGGAATGCCCTTATCCAAGTTAGCGGAGCAATATCATTTATCGATTGAAACAATCAAAAAGATTGTATATAGAAAGTAAGGAACTGGTGAACAGCCAGTTCTTTTTTATGTATAGTTTAATTTTAAAAATACTTGGCAATTGCTGTTTTCTGTACTTTTTGTGTACCCTTAAGAGTAAGGAGTGGATATCATGCATTTTATGACACCGGAACAATTTCAATTTGTTAAAAAACAAGCAAAAAAAATAGTGAACACATATACAACATCTAATGATCAAAAGGTAATTCAGGCTATTCAAGCACTCGTTCAAGAAGAAATCAATAGCAAGTTAACCTTCCAGGACATTGAACAGCAGTTAGTGCTGCAACCGATTTTCGATATTAAATCAAAAGATCAGTTAGAACAATTTCTAGCTGGCATCAAACAGTATGTTGAACCTTTTAAGCAGCCATCAGAAGCAGAGCTGAAGAAACTGTTTCCAAAAGATAAAAAATTGAAGCTGCCAAAGCTTGAAACTTTTGATTGGCAAGAAACTTCCTATTTAAGCTGGTTTGATGCAGGAACAAATCGGAAGTACATTGTATACAGGGAAGACGGGGCTTTAAAAGGTGTGCGCGGTACCTTTAGCAATTCAGCGAAGAATGGAATCTGCACGGTATGCAATCAACATGCAAAGGTAGGTATGTTGTTGGTATCAAAGAAGGGTACCGATTTAGGAACATACACGAAAAGAGGCAACTATATTTGTGAAGATAGCAAATCCTGCAATGAGGCTTTGTCGGACTTAAACAAATTCGTGGACTTTGTGAATAACTTAAAATAAACAAAAAAAATCGAGGTGCGCATCTAACACGCAGTCTCGATTTTTTGCTTAGTTGCTAAGATAATCATATGCATTCTTTGCAAGTAAAAGAACTGTCACAACTATAAATAAAATACGGACGTAGCTACTCCCCTTCTTAATAGCAAACTTAGATCCGCATATTGCCCCAATAATTTGAGCAACCCCCATTATCAGTCCATAGGCGAAGTTTATCTGCCCTAAAAACAAAAACATCACTAATGCCCCGATATTGCTGGCGAAATTTAAAAACTTAGCATTTCCAGCTGCTTTTAAGAAGTCGAAGCCAATCATTAAAAACGCGAAGATAAGAAAAGAACCTGTGCCAGGGCCCAAAAATCCATCGTAAAAGCCAATAGCCGCAACTAAAAATATAAAGCCGATATATTTTTTAGTAGTTAGTTTCTTATAAGTAGAGACACTTCCCCAATCTTTCTTGAAGACAGTATAAACAGCTACGGCTGCCAGCATGACCAGCATGAGCGGTTTTAAGACATTCGGATCCATTAAGTGGACAACCCATGCTCCGAACATTGCGGCTAGAAAGACGAAGGGGAAGATTTTCGCAATCGACTTGAAATCAATTTTTCCTGAACGGTAAAACGTGATTGTACTAGTCAAAGAGCCCATTGTTCCTGCAAGCTTATTCGTTGCAACGGCTGCTGAAGGGCTTAACCCCGTAAACATTAGTGCCGGCAAAGAGATTAACCCGCCGCCGCCAACAACAGAATCAATAAATGCAGCTAAAAATCCAAATAGAAATAAAACAATAATGAGCGAAGGATCTAAATCAAAAAACATATGAAGTAACTACCTTTCAATTAACTTAAGACAATCTGTAATCACTTTTAAGTGATTACTAAATTTGCAATTAATAAGAGCAATAGTATTGTCATACAAATATTAGTCTTAAAAAAGCCGATTTTCAAGTTGTTTGGGAAATTAAGCCATGCCAAACCCTTGTTTTTAATATGAAATGCTGTGATTTTCATCGTTTAAAAGGGAAAGGTGCAGATAATAATGTAATATTGTTGAACATATAATGCTGTGTGACATATACTGTATTATACACAGTATTTATTTTTGGAGGTGATCACTTGAGTAATTTGCTGGATTCTTTAAGTACAGAACTTAGAAGAGGTACACTGACTTTAGCTGTGCTAAGTCAATTACAAACACAACAATATGGGTACTCCTTAGTCCAGTTGCTGGAGGAGTCTGGAATCGCGATTGAACAAAGTACACTATATCCACTGCTTCGTCGGCTGGAAAAGCAAGAATTAGTGAAAAGCATATGGGATACAACAGAATCCAGACCAAGAAAGTATTACATTTTAACGGATTTAGGGGAAAATGTTTACGAAAAGCTTAAGGAAGAATGGCTAAAAAACTCGAAACAGCTTTATAAATTATTGGAAGGGGAGGAATAGTATGAATTTAATCGATGTTTATATATATGAAGTAACAAGAAGGCTACCGGAGAAAAACCGTGAAGATATTGGGCTTGAATTAAAATCAACTATTGAAGATATGTTGCCTGAAGAATATACAGAAGAAGATGTAAAAGAAGTTCTTAGCGAGTTAGGTAATCCGGCAGTTTTAGCTGGTGGTTACAATGAGCGTCCTATGCACCTCATTGGTCCGAAATATTTTGATATTTATGTTTCGCTATTAAAGATGATTGTTCCAATAGCGGTTGTTATTGCTTTTATTTCGGTTTTGGCCAAATATGTTGTAGGGTTTGAGCAAGGCGATACAGTCTTGAATGTGGCACTTATAGTACTGGGGGAAGGGATATGGAGTATAATCACTGTATTTATGCAAGTCTTCTTTTGGTTAACTCTAACCTTTGCTATTCTGGAACGATCAGATCGAAGCAAAGATGAATACCCGAGGACAATGAGTCTCAATAAATGGACACCGGAAGATTTAAAAAATACCTCTTATATTCCACAAAATCGAGTCGTTTCGAAAGGTTATGTATTTGGCAGCTTACTATGGACGGCAATTTGGGGAACAATTTTCTTTAATGCTGATCACTTGGCGGGCGTTTATGAAAACGCGGGAAATGGACTTGAATTTATTTTGCCAGCACTAAATCAAGCTGTGTTAAATTCTTATTGGCAGCTTATTGTTGTTGTAATCGGTTTAGAGATTGTCTTTGCTTTAACTCTATTTATTAAACATCAGTGGACAAAGAAAATTGCAATATTCAATCTAATACGTGAAGTTATAGGGCTAATTGTTTTGATATTCCTTATAACAAACTCAAATTTATTTAACATTGAATTCCTAACGTATATGAGTCGTATCTTTCAATCTACCGAAGAGCAGATAAAGATGTTTATCATTTGGTTAACACTGATTCTATTCCCAATTTTTTCACTTTATAATAGCTTTGAAGGTTTTCGAAAAGCAAGCCGGTAAAATAAGGGTATCTCAATTTTTGAGATGCCTTTTTTGCATTATTTATTCATTTAGAACCAGGTAAAACTAACCTTTTCATATAATAAATGAGAATTATTACATATCTTTCTGCCTAGCAAACCCTTATTTTATATTAATTTTAACTTTTAATTTACAAATTTTAATTATACTTCAAAAAGTATTGTTGATGAAAAACTATAATAATAAAAACTATTCAAATAGAAAAAACTTCTAAAAGCAAGTAGGTTACACGAGCTATTGTTAAGAGATGCTTCAAACTAAAATTCACTATTTAGTAGGTTTCTATGGGGAATGGATATTGCAAATCGAGGTTATTACCGCTTTTCATTTAATAATTTTTAAACATTAAATAGCATCAAATAACTAAAACCAGAATTATATCAATATAGCTATTAATCTAAATTTTCCTAGTACAATGAATTTTTTGTTTATTTCGTAAATATTTTTTGATATGATGGGAATTGTTAATCCTATTATCTGAAAATAGGGAAAAAACAAAAAAGAGGGGGATTCGCATTGAAAAAGCGTAATCTATTTTTAATGCTAATGTTACTAGCTTTAACTCTAGTACTTGCAGCATGTAACTTCGGTGCAGAAAAAGAAGAACCAGCATCTGAAGATGGAACAGCAACAGAAGGCGATTCTGAAACAACAGAAGGACCAAAAGAGATTAACTTATTAGTCGCATCAGAACCACCATCATTACACCCGCAATTAGCAACAGATACAACTTCTGGAGTAATCATCCAAAACGTATTTGAAGGCTTAACAACATTGGTTAATGGTGAAGTACAAAATGCTGCAGCAGAAAATGTAGAAGTTAGTGAAGACTTATTAACTTACACATTCACATTACGTGATACAACTTGGTCAAATGGCGACCCTGTAACTGCTGAAGACTTTGCTTATGCTTGGAAATTTGCTTTAACACCTGAAAATGCATCTGAGTATGCTTCAATCCTTTACCCAATTAAAGGCGCTCAAGCTTTCAACGAAGGTACTGGTACAGTTGAAGATTTAGGTATTAAAGTAGTTGATGATAAAACTTTAGAAGTAACTTTAGAAAATCCAACTCCTTACTTCTTAGAATTAACAGCGTTCAAAACATACTACCCAATCCACCAAGCAACTGCAGAAGCTAACGAAACTTGGTTTGCAGAAGCTGGAGATTCTTATGTAACAAACGGTGCTTATACGTTAGCTGATTGGCAGCACAGTGCTTCAATGACTTTAAAGAAAAACGAATCTTATTGGGATGCTGACAATGTTGCAATCGACACAGTTAACATCGCAATGGTCGAATCAGAAGCAACTCAATCTACTATGTTTGATGCAGGCGAAATCGATTACTTAGGTGCACCATTCGGAAGCATCGCTCTTGACGTAATCGACCGTTATAAACAAGAAGGCATTTTAACAATTGCTGACTATGCAGGTTTATACATGTATAAATTAAACACAACTGGCGAATTCACTTCAAATGCTAACATCCGTAAAGCTTTAGCACTTGCAATTGACCGTCAAGGTTTAATCGATAACGTATTAAAAGGTGAGCAAGCACCAGGTGTAGCTTTAGTTCCTGCTGCTATTAAAGGCTTTGAAGAAGATATGGGCTACATTAAAGATAACGATATTGAAGGAGCAAAAGCTGCTCTAGAAGCTGGTATGAAAGAACTTGGCATTTCTGATCCAAGCGAAATCAAACTTAACCTTTCATTTAACACAAGTGAAGCTCATGCTGCAATCGCTCAATTCATCCAAGAAGGATGGAGAACAGCTCTAGGTATTGAAGTAACTCTAGATAACTCGGAGTGGCAAGTATACCTAGATAAAGTTTCTAACTTAGACTACGATATCGCTCGTATGGGCTGGATCGCTGACTACAACGATGCATACACATTCTTGGAAATGTACAACTCTGCTGAGAATGGCAACAACGATACTGGTTGGGAAAACCCAGAATACACAGCGTTATTAGAACAATCAAATAAAGAATCTGATCCTGCAAAACGTTTAGAGTTAATGAAGGAAGCACAAGGAATCTTCATGAGCGAAATGCCGATTGCACCAATTTACTACTATACTAACCTTTCTGTTAAGAAAGATTATGTAGAAAATATCGAACCAGATTCATTAGGTAACATTAATCTTAAATATGTAGATATCAACAAATAATCTATTCAATAGATAAGGTAACGTACTTCTTAGGCTGCTTAAAATCGAGTAATCGATTCAAGCAGCCTTTTTCAATGATTGATGTATAAGTGCAAAACGTTGAATTGGAACTTAAATAGGGAGGGATTTATCATGCTGAGGTACATTTTTAAAAGGTTGGGTTATATACTTGTTGCGTTATTTCTCATTATTACAGCAACATTCTTTTTAATGAAACTAGCACCTGGAAGTCCGTTTGCTAGTGAACGCTCCTTAACACCGCAAATAGAAGAACAATTGAATGCAAAATATGGACTGGATAACCCTTGGTATATTCAATATAAGGATTACCTAGTAGATACGGTTTCCTTTGATTTTGGTGAATCGATGAAATATAAAGGGCGTTCTACAAATGACATTATTTCTGAAAGTTTTCCCATTTCTTTAACGCTGGGAATCGAGGCCATGATTTTATCAATTGGCTTGGGAATTTTCCTCGGTGTAGTTGCAGCCCTATACCATAATAAATTTCCTGATTATGTAGCATCCACGATAGCGGTCCTTGGAATATCTGTTCCTTCCTTTATTTTAGCTGGGCTTATGCAGTATTTCTTAGCTTATAAGGCTGGACTATTTCCTGTTAGTGGATGGAAAGGGTTTAATTATAGTATTTTACCCGCTCTTGCAATAGCGATTACTCATGCAGGTTTCATTGCAAAGCTTACACGTTCAAGTATGCTGGAACAATCCAATAGCGATTATGTAAAAATGGCTCGTTCCAAAGGACTTGGTAAATGGAGTATCGTCATACGCCATACATTAAGAAATGCACTTATGCCTGTTGTTACATATCTAGGCCCTCTTACTGCCGGAGTCGTGACAGGAAGCTTTATTATTGAGCAAATTTTTGCAATTCCAGGTCTGGGCAGACATTTCGTAACAAGTATTACAAACCGTGACTATACCGTTATTATGGGGACGACTGTCTTCTATTCAATTATTCTTTTATTTGCAGTACTTATCGTTGATATTTTATATTGTGTCATTGATCCACGAATCAAACTGAAAGGAGCGAAAAAGTAATGGTTAAACAAGGATTGCAATTCGAAAAAATTGAACCGGACAAGTTTAAAGTTGTTGGAATCAAACAAGAAGAGAGTGAAAAACTTGCCGATAAATCTGTATCTTTCTGGACAGAAGTATTCTTGCGTTTTTCACAAAACAAACTTGCTATTTTTGGAGTAATTGCCTTGGTTATTATTACGCTGCTGGCTATTCTTGTTCCGTTTTTTTCTCCATACAGTTATCGGGAGCAATTAGGACTTTATAATTCACCACCGTCTGCCAGTCATTGGTTTGGTACGGATGATTTGGGAAGGGATGTTTTTGTTCGGGTTTGGCAAGGGGCGCGTATTTCCTTATTTATCGGAATAACTGCTGCTGTTATAGATTTAATTATTGGTGTCCTATGGGGGAGTATTTCCGGTCTTTCAGGAGGAAGATTGGATAACATTATGATGCGAATTGCTGACGTACTATCAGCAGTACCTTATTTACTAGTTGTAATTATTTTGCTGGTTGTATTAGAACCAGGTCTGCTGCCTATGATTATCGCGTTGTCCATAACGGGGTGGATAAATATGGCGCGAATTGTACGTGGAGAAGTGTTATCGATAAAAAATCAGGAATATGTGTTGGCGGCTCGTACACTTGGTGCAAGTACATGGCGTTTAATCAAGAAGCATTTGGTGCCGAATGCATTAGGTGCAATCCTGGTAACTATGACTTTAACAATTCCTTCTGCCATTTTTACGGAAGCATTTTTAAGTTATTTAGGTCTGGGTGTTCCTGCTCCGATGGCAAGTTGGGGAACGATGGCTTCAGAGGGAAATAAAGCACTAACTACAGCGCCATGGCGACTTTTCTTCCCGGCACTTTTTATTTCGTTAACGATATTTGCATTTAATGCAGTAGGCGACGGGTTACGGGATGCATTGGATCCTAAATTACGAAAATAGAGGGGTGAGAAAATGACAAAGAAGGTATTGGAAATAAACGATTTGAAAATCAATTTTAAAACCTATGCTGGCGTTGTTCAAGCGGTAAGAGGTGTTAGCTTTGAACTGTTTGAAGGAGAAACATTAGCTATCGTTGGTGAATCGGGTTCTGGAAAAAGTGTAACGAGTAATGCGATTATGAAACTTATTCCGCAACCACCCGGTATTTATGCAGGTGGGGAGATACTGTTTGAAGGTCGTGATTTGGTCCCGTTAACTGAAAAGCAAATGGCGAAGGTTCGAGGAAATGATATTGCGATGATTTTCCAAGATCCAATGACGGCTTTAAATCCAACAATGCGTGTAGGGCGCCAAATTACGGAAGTGATTCTAAAACATCAAAAAATCTCCGCTACAGAAGCAAAAGATCGGGCTATAAAATTATTGGATTTAGTGGGTATCCCAATGGCTGAAAAGCGTTTTAAACAATTTCCGCATGAATTTAGTGGAGGGATGCGGCAACGGGTTGTTATTGCAATCGCACTTGCAGCGGATCCGAAACTATTAATCGCCGACGAACCAACAACTGCATTGGATGTTACCATACAAGCGCAAATTTTAGAGTTAATGAAGGATATTCAAAAGAAGCGCAATACTTCTATCATTTTCATTACTCATGATTTAGGGGTGGTTGCAAATGTGGCTGATCGTGTAGCGGTCATGTATGCAGGGCAAATTGTAGAATACGGAACAGTTAATGATATTTTCTATAATCCTAAGCATCCTTATACTTGGGGCTTATTAGGGTCGATGCCTGATTTGAAAAATAATGCAAAAGAAGAGCTTCGAACAATTCCAGGGTCTCCGCCAGATTTAATTCATCCTCCGACAGGCGATGCCTTTGCACCGCGGAATGAATATGCAATGGCCATTGATTACGAACAAGAACCGCCGATGTTCCAAGTGTCGGACACACATTTTGCGAAAACTTGGTTATTGCATCCAAGTGCTCCCCAGATTCTCGTCCCTGAGTCGGTCTCACGGAGAATTGAGGGCTATTTAAAGGAGGCGCAACAAAATGGCAAATAAATTATTGGAAGTAAAAGATTTAAAACAATACTTTGGTGCTGCCGGTAATCCCATTAAAGCAGTGGATGGAATTAGTTTTGATATCTATGAGGGAGAAACGCTAGGATTGGTTGGGGAATCAGGGTGTGGAAAATCTACCACTGGACGTTCAATCATTCGGTTATATGATATTACTGACGGCGAGGTATTATTCAAAGGGCGAAATATTCACGCAAGTAAATCGCGAAAGGAATTAAAGGAATTTAATCGCGAGATGCAAATGATCTTCCAAGATCCATACGCCTCACTAAATCCGCGTATGACAGCAGGAGAAATAATAAGTGAAGGTTTCGACATCCATGGCCTATATAAGGATAAAAAAGAAAGAAAAGAGAGGATAGCTGAATTATTGGAGGCTGTTGGTCTCAATCGGGAGCATGCGAACCGGTATGCCCATGAATTTTCCGGTGGACAACGCCAACGGATTGGGATTGCCCGTGCATTAAGCTTAAGCCCAAGTTTTATCATTGCGGATGAACCAATATCGGCATTGGATGTATCCATTCAAGCACAAGTGGTTAATTTGTTAAAGAAGCTTCAAAGAGAGCATAAGTTAACGTATTTATTTATTGCCCATGATTTATCGATGGTGAAATATATAAGCGATCGTATAGCGGTTATGTATAGAGGAAAAATTGTGGAGTTGGGCAAGGCTGATGAAATATATGAAAATCCAATTCATCCTTATACAAAATCTTTGCTCTCGGCAGTACCGTTGCCAGATCCATTAACTGAAAGAATTCGAAAAAGAATTCCATATTCTCACGAAGAAACGGATGAAGCAGGGAAGTTGCATGAAGTGCTGCCAACCCATTTTGTTTATGGAACTGAGAGTCAAATTAAAAAATGGTTGTAATAAGCAAGATGATAATTCATTCAGCATTTTGGATGAATTATCATTTTTTTTTATGGCAAACTATTGTGAGAAAATTGAAGGGATTTTGAAGGGGGATAAAAATAGAGAAAATTTCAATTTTTTAAAAATTAATTAAAACGAAAATTGGGAGGATTCGTTATATTCAGAAAATAATAAAAACTATATTTTCGATAGTATTAAGTGATCTTAAATTACAGAAAATTGAAATTAAAGCAGAAAAAACAAGTGAATAATAAATAAATTAAATAATAAGTTAGAAAAATAAAATTTTTGTTTATTTACTTAAAACTTTTTGTTAATATAGTAAACGTTAGCTCTAATATTTCTGAAAAATGAATATTTCAAAGCTGAGTTTTCTGAAAAATGGGAAATATATTACAAAATAAAGTTAGGGGGATCCTCATGAAGAAACAAAACTTTCTACTTCTTTCAATGTTATTAGCTCTTTCAGTAGTGTTAGCAGCATGTAACTTTGGAGG
Source organism: Lysinibacillus fusiformis (assembly GCA_030027265.1). GTDB lineage: Bacteria > Bacillota > Bacilli > Bacillales_A > Planococcaceae > Ureibacillus > Ureibacillus fusiformis_A. The sequence continues at coordinate 109,123 of JASENG010000009.1, forward strand.
ATCAGAAGAAAAAGATAGCAGTACATCTGGTGATGGGACAGGCGCAAAAGAACTAAATTTAGTTACTACTTCTGAACCGCCTTCATTACATCCACAATTAGCAACAGATAGTTCTTCTGGAGCGATTTTAGAAAACGTTTTTGAAGGTTTAACTACAGTTAAAGACGGAGAAGTAATCAACGCTGCAGCAGAAGATGTTCAAATTAGTGAAGATTTGTTAACGTATACATTCACATTACGTGATGCAAAATGGTCAAACGGTGACGCTGTTACCGCTGAAGACTTTGCATATGCTTGGAAATTTGCATTAAATCCAGAAAATGCTTCTGAATATGCATCAATCCTTTACCCAATCAAAGGGGCGCAAAGCTATAACAATGGTGAGGGTACTGAAGAAGATTTAGGAATTAAAGTGGTTGACGAAAAAACTTTAGAGGTAACTTTAGAGAACCCAACGCCTTATTTCTTAGAATTAACAGCTTTCTATTCATACTTCCCGATCCACAAAGCAACTGCAGAAGCTAACGAAACTTGGTATGCAGAAGCTGGTGACAGTTATGTAACAAATGGTCCATTCACATTAGCTGATTGGCAGCATAGTGCTTCAATTACACTAGAGAAAAACGACCAATATTGGGATGCTGAAAATGTTGCTTTAGACAAAGTAAACATCGCAATGGTAGAAAACGAAGCAACTGCTTCAACAATGTTTGATGCAGGAGAAATCGACTTCTTAGGTGCACCATTCCAAACAGTTAGTTTAGATGTGATTGACCGCTACAAAGAAGAAGGAATTTTAAACATTCAAGACATGTCTTCAATCTATATTTACAAATTTAATACAACTGGTGAATTCACTAAAAACGCTAACATCCGTAAAGCATTAACACTAGCAATCGATCGTCAAGCATTAATTGACAATGTGATTAAAGGTGAACAAACACCAGCTCTAGGTATGGTTCCAGCAGCTGTTCCTGGATTTGAAGAAGATCGCGGCTACTTCAAAGATAATGATATCGAAGAAGCAAAAAAAGCTTTAGAAGCAGGTATGAAAGAACTTGGTATCACTGATCCAAGTCAAATCAAAATTAGTCTTTCAATTAATACAAGTGAAGCACATTCATCGATCGCTCAATTTGTTCAAGAAGGCTGGCACTCAAACTTAGGTATCGATGTTACAATCGACAACTCTGAATGGCAAGTATACTTAGACAAGCTAACAAGCTTAGACTTTGATGTTGCTCGTATGGGTTGGACTGGTGACTATAACGATGCTTATACATTCTTGGAGTCTTATGATTCAGCAGAAAACGGCAACAACGATACTGGTTGGGAAAACCCGAAATACGCTGAGTTATTAAAGCAATCGATTACTGAAACAGATGAAAAAGCTCGTATTGAATTATTAAAAGAAGCAGAAGCAATTGCAATGGCTGAATTCCCAATTGCACCTGTTTACTATTATACAAGTCTTTATGTGAAAAAAGATTATGTGGAAAATTTACAACCAAATGCTTTAGGTCATGTATACCTTAAATACGTGGATATAAATAAATAATATAATTACTAAAGAAGTTACTATTTACTAATTGTAATGGTACTTAGGCTGCTATTTGATTTTGATGAGTCAGGCAGCCTTGTACCGTTATTTTTTTCTAAAAATCTAAAGGAGGGGACATAAATGCTAAAATATATTTTAAAAAGATTAGGTTATATCTTGATTGCACTTTATTTAATCGTAACTGCTACATTTTTCTTAATGCAATTAGCACCAGGGAGTCCTTTCGCGAGTGAAAAGTCTTTCCCGCCACAAATTGAAGCGCAGTTAAATGCAAAATATGGATTAGATAATCCTTGGTACATTCAATATAAGGATTATTTAATCGATACTGTGACTTTTGATTTTGGAGAATCCATGAAATACAAAGGTCGCTCAACGAATGATATGATTGCGGAGAGTTTCCCTATCTCCTTAACATTAGGGATTGAAGCTATGTTATTATCAATTGGATTTGGTATTTTATTAGGGGTTATTGCGGCACTGTATCACAATAAGTTCCCAGATTATATTGCATCTACTATTGCGGTTTTAGGTATTTCTGTACCATCGTTTATATTAGCTGGATTAATGCAATATTTCTTGGCCTATAAAATGGGTCTTTTCCCTGTAAGTGGCTGGAAAGGATTCAATTATAGTATTCTACCAGCATTTGCAATAGCAATCTCGCATATGGGGTTCATTGCAAAACTTACACGTTCTAGTATGTTAGAACAAAGCAGTAGTGATTATGTGAAAATGGCCCGTGCGAAAGGGCTTGGAAAGTGGACAACAGTATTTAAACATACATTAAGAAATGCATTGCTTCCTGTTGTTACATACTTAGGACCATTAACTGCAGGGGTTGTAACAGGTAGTTTCATTATTGAACAAATCTTTGCGATTCCTGGTTTAGGTAAACACTTCGTTACAAGTATTACAAACCGTGACTACACAGTAATTATGGGTACAACGGTATTCTATTCAATCATTTTACTGTTCGCAGTATTAATAGTAGATATTCTGTATAGTGTAATTGATCCACGAATTAAATTGAAAGGAGCGAAAAAATAATGACTCAAAACAAGCCACAATTAAATAAGTTTTCACCAGATATGTTTAAAATTGTCGGTGGACGTCAGGATGAAAATGAAAAATTAGCTGCTAAGTCCGTATCGTTTTGGAAAGAAGTTACTCTTCGCTTCTCTCAAAATAAATTAGCAATATTCGGTGTGATCGTATTAATCATCGTAACTTTGTTGGCGATTTTTGTTCCTGTATTCAGTCCATATAGCTACCGAGAGCAATTAGGTCTATACAACACGCCACCATCAGCTGCCCATTGGTTTGGTACAGATGATTTAGGCCGTGACATGTTCGTTCGTGTATGGCAAGGGGCGCGTATTTCTTTATTCATCGGGATTACAGCCGCTGTAATTGACTTGATTATCGGTATTTTATGGGGAAGTATTTCTGGACTTGCAGGTGGGCGTCTAGATAATATTATGATGCGTGTTGCAGATATTTTATCAGCTGTTCCTTACCTATTAGTTGTTATTATCCTACTGGTTGTATTACAGCCAGGTTTATTGCCGATGATTCTTGCGTTATCGATTACAGGTTGGGTGAATATGGCCCGTATCGTACGTGGTGAAGTATTATCTATCAAAAATCAAGAGTACGTATTGGCTGCTAGAACATTAGGGGCAAATACATGGCATTTAATTATGCGTCATATTGTTCCAAATGCATTGGGCGCAATCTTAGTTACAATGACATTAACAATTCCGTCAGCTATCTTCACAGAAGCATTCTTAAGTTACTTAGGTCTTGGAGTACCAGCACCAATGGCGAGTTGGGGTACGATGGCATCAGAGGGGAATAAAGCTTTAACTTCTGCACCATGGCGTTTATTCTTCCCGGCGTTGTTCATTTCTTTAACGATCTTTGCATTTAATGCTGTTGGAGACGGTATGCGAGATGCACTAGATCCAAAATTACGTAAATAAAAGAGGTGAGAAAAGATGAGTAAAAAATTGTTGGAGGTTAATGATTTAAAAATTAACTTCAAAACATATGCAGGAATTGTCCAAGCCGTTCGTGGAGTGAGCTTTGAGCTATATGAAGGAGAGACACTAGCAATCGTTGGTGAATCTGGTTCAGGGAAAAGTGTAACGAGTAACTCGATTATGAAACTAATTCCGCAGCCACCGGGCATTTACGCGGGTGGGGAAATTCTATTTGATGGTCGCGACCTTGTGCCGCTTTCTGACAAAGAAATGGCCAAAGTTCGAGGAAATGACATCGCGATGATTTTCCAAGATCCAATGACGGCTTTAAACCCAACGATGCGTGTGGGACTTCAAATTACCGAGGTTATTTTAAAGCACAATAAAAATGTTTCAAAATCCGAAGCGAAAGAACGTGCAATCAAATTATTAGATCTTGTTGGAATTCCAATGCCTGAAAAGCGCTTTAAACAATTCCCGCATGAATTCAGTGGCGGGATGCGTCAGCGTGTAGTTATTGCCATTGCACTTGCAGCAGATCCTAAATTATTGATTGCCGATGAACCAACAACAGCGCTTGATGTAACAATTCAAGCCCAAATTTTAGAATTAATGAAAGATATTCAAAAGAAAAGCAACACATCGATCATCTTTATCACACATGATTTAGGGGTAGTTGCAAACGTTGCTGACCGTGTTGCTGTTATGTATGCTGGACAAATTGTAGAATATGGAACAGTTAATGATATTTTCTATAATCCAAGACATCCATATACTTGGGGATTATTAGGTTCTATGCCTGACCTGAAAAATAATGAAAAAGAAGAACTGCGTACGATTCCAGGATCACCGCCGGATTTAATTCATCCTCCAAAAGGAGATGCTTTTGCAGCACGTAATGAATTTGCTATGGCAATCGATTATGAACAGGAACCACCAATGTTCAAAATCTCTGATACGCATTATGCAAAAACGTGGCTATTGCACCCGGATGCACCGGAAGTACCGATTCCAGAGGCAGTTCAACAAAGAATCGATGGTTATTTAAAGGAGGCTGAAGAAAATGGCAAATAAGTTACTGGAAGTAAAAAACTTAAAACAACATTTCGGCTCTTCTTCAAATCCTATTAAAGCGGTAGATGGAATTACTTTTGATGTATACGAAGGGGAAACTCTTGGTTTAGTAGGTGAATCAGGTTGTGGTAAATCTACAACTGGGCGTTCAATTATTCGCCTATATGACATCACGGATGGACAAGTAATCTTTAAGGGTAAAGATATTCATGCCAGCAAATCACGCCAGGAGTTAAAGGAATTTAATCGTGAAATGCAAATGATCTTCCAGGATCCATATGCATCATTAAATCCTCGTATGACTGCTGGAGAGATTATTGCTGAAGGCTTTGATATCCATGGTCTATACAAAAATAAAAAAGAACGCCGCGAGCATATCGGAGACTTGCTTGAAGCTGTAGGTTTAAACCGTGAACATGCTAACCGTTATGCCCATGAGTTTTCCGGCGGTCAGCGTCAACGTATCGGGATTGCACGTGCATTAAGCTTGAATCCTAGCTTTATCATTGCCGATGAGCCAATTTCCGCGCTGGATGTATCGATTCAGGCGCAAGTAGTTAACTTATTGAAAAAACTGCAAAAAGAACGCAATTTAACGTATTTATTCATCGCCCATGATTTATCGATGGTAAAATACATCAGTGATCGAATTGCGGTTATGTACCGTGGTAGAATCGTTGAGCTTGGTGAAGCCAATGAAATCTACAATAACCCAATTCATCCTTATACAAAATCATTACTTTCTGCAGTACCGCTTCCAGATCCGCTGACTGAAAGAAAACGTACAAGAATTCAGTACAACCATGAAGAAACAACAGAAGAAATCAAAGTGCACGAAGTATTGCCAAACCATTTTGTATACGGCTCAGACAGCCAAATCAAAAAATGGACTAAGTAATTTTGTGAGTCTTGCTTTGTATATATAGAAGGGACATTCTCGATAAGAGGATGTTCTTTTTTTATTTGGGAAATGCACGCTGGAATTGGAGCGAGCAAAATGACCAAACCCAGAGTTAATAGTACGCGTAAAGGTGTCGCGGACAAAAGTGGAGAGGAAGCAGAGAGAATTGTCCGAAAGAAGAGTACTCGCGGGTGGATGAAATTTTGAATTTGGAACGTGGGCAATAATTCGTTGACATTTCAGATTAGTTTGAATATAATAAGGGAAATAATGTGAGGAAGAGGTGGAGTATTATGACAAATGTATATGCAATTGTAAACAAGCGATTTGGTTTGTCTAATTTCACTCACCTCAAAGTACGGAGTTAACTGCTGTCCTTAATTTTAAATGATTAAGGTGTATTTAATTTATACTCTTTGAATGTGTTGAAACCTTTGACTGCCAAATCGCAGTTCAAACGGTTTTTTATTTTGCGAAAAATACGGTGACAACACATTTAACGGAGGAATTTAAATTGAATATAAAAGAATTAGGTTTTACACAATTTTTTGAGGACCAATTAAGTACACTTATAAAAGAGAAGAAATATGAAAAATGTGTACCTGCTCGTGTGTGTCTGGAGCATAAACACGCTTATCGAGTAATTTGTGAAACTGGCGAGTGGCTGGCATCTGTTTCGGGTCTCTATGCTTACGAAGCATTTCATCGAGCGGAGTTTCCGGCAGTAGGTGACTGGGTGCTTGTTGAAAAAATGGATGGTGAAGATCGAGCAATCATTCATAAACTTTTAAACAGAAAATCTCAGTTCTCTCGAAAAATAGCCGGGCAAGAAATAGAAGAGCAGCTTGTTGCCGCAAATGTAGACTTTGTTTTGCTTGTCATGAGCTTGAATGCTGATTTTAATGTTCGTCGGTTAGAACGATATTTAGTAGCTGCTTGGGATTCTGGAGCAACACCGATTATCGTCTTAACCAAATCAGATTTATGTGAGGATGCTGACAGCTATTTTAGAGAAGCGCAAGCTGTTGCTATGGGGGTAGAGATTTTTGTAGCAAGCTCTTATACCGGCGAGGGAATCGAGAAAATTCGTTCCTTATTTAAGGAAGGTGTAACCGGTGCTTTGCTTGGCTCATCGGGAGCAGGTAAATCAACATTAACAAATGCTTTATATGGTGACGAAAAAATGGAAGTGTCTGATATTCGGGAAGATGATGCAAAGGGCAGACATACAACGACCCATCGTGAGCTAGTGTTATTGCCGGGAGGGGGTTGCCTGATCGATACGCCGGGAATGAGGGAGCTGCAACTTTGGGATCAAGGAGAAAGCCTTTCTTCTAGTTTCCAGGATGTTGAGGGGTTCGCATCAAATTGTCGCTATCGAGATTGTTCACATAAAAGTGAGCCGGGATGTGCCGTCCTAGATGCAATTGACAATGGTGAAATTGAGCGATCCAGGCTGCAAAGCTATTTTAAGCTGCAAAAAGAGCTGGCCTTTCTTGAACGTAAAACAAATACTCAGGCAAAGCTTGCAGAACAACGAAAATGGAAGCAAATTTCAAAAGGGCAAAAGAAAAGGTATAAATAACTTCTCTTCATCATTAGGAACCAAAAGGGTGGAGAGGGAGTCAATATATAATAATATAAAAGCTGACGAGTATTCTCGTTGGCTTTTTTACTTCTAAGTGATGAATGGATATACTTTAGTAGGAGATACGAAGTTTTTCGTGAATGATTAAAAGAAAAATTGAATAGGGTGTAATAATAGAGTAGCATTAGGATATAGAATTGACAGTGATAGATTCATCACGCAATATATTACTCATACATAAGGAGAGAATGAATGGAAACCTGGATTACAACAATAATGGAGGATTTTGGATACTTAGGGGTATTCTTATTAATCATGCTGGAAAACTTATTCCCTCCAATTCCTTCAGAAGTGATTTTGACATTTGGCGGCTTTATGACGACGGATACCGACTTAACTATTACGGGCGTTATTATTGCATCCACAATTGGTTCGGTAGCTGGGGCAATTATACTTTATGGAATTGGTGCAATCGTTGGGATTCAAAGAATTGAACGATTTGTGGATAAGTGGGGAAAAATTTTAAGATTAACAAGTAAAGATATTCACAAGGCCAACGCCTGGTTCGAAAAATATGATGTATGGACAGTATTCTTCTGTCGTTTTATCCCATTGATTCGCAGCTTAATTTCGTTGCCTGCAGGGCTTGCCAAAATGAACTTTTGGATTTTCCTATTGCTTACAACATTAGGTACGTTAATTTGGAATATGGTACTCGTCAACTTAGGAGCGGCTTTAGGGAATTCGTGGGAAACAGTTGTTCATTACATGGATATCTACTCAAACTTTGCCTATGCAGCCCTAGTCCTAATCTTCTTAGTCATCGTTATTCGATTCTATAGAAAAAAGATGAGAAGTTAAACTTAAGAGTGATTCAGAATTATGTGTCCTTCATCATTTTATTGATGGGGGACATTTTTCTTATGGTTGCGAGTTTTTGATGCACGCCCAACATCGATGAAGAAAGCGGCGGCATTACTCATATGAATGAAAAACAGTGGAGGAGAGGATAAAGTGGACAGAGGGATCAAATAAAATCATTCTCGAGCAATACTTGGAGGTCTTTGCCAATAAATAGCCGGAAAACTTCCGTTTAATTATAGAATAAACCAAAAAACAGTTTAAATAACCGGAGAGATTCCGCCTATCGACTTAAAAATCGTGAAAATGGATGATCTTTCATAGAATAGTCGGAAAAACTTCCCTTATTTCCCCTGAAACAAGCTTCATTCGATGAATAACGGAAAAAACTCCGCTTATTTCAATTTTACTAGTTGCTAAAACTTTTGGGAGGGAATAGAAATTCTTTTTCCGAGGTCTTCGCCAATAAATAGCCGGAAAACTTCCTCTTAATTTGAAACTAAACGAAAAAGCAGCTTAAATAGCCGGAGAAATTCCGCCTATCGACTTAAAAATCGTGAAAATGGATGATCTTTCTTAGAATAGTCGGAAAAACTTCCGTTATTTCCTCTGAAACAGGCCTCATTCGATGAATAACGGAAAAAACTCCGCTAATGTCAATTTCGCTAGTTGCTAAAACTTTTGGGGGGAAATAGAAATTCATTTTTGGATGTTCCTCAACAATAAATAACCGGAAAACTTCCTCTTAATCATCCCACCGAAGAAAACCAAAATGGTCCTCAGCACCTGCACTGGCTAAAGACCATTTTAATGCGCGATAATCCCTCATCAACATGTGAATTCGATATAATAATATCAGTTTTCGAAATCCCCCATCCCAGAAAGGAAAATCGCTATGCCATCTTCTCTACATTATCCTTTGGCAGGAAGAATGCCACCACGAGCAGTATCGGTAAAATAGAAACGATTTTAATTGTCGTATCAATTCCTATATTATCGAGTAAAAATCCGATTACTACTGCCCCAATAGCACCCATTCCAAATGCAAAGCCTGTTGTGAGGCCTGCCATAGTTCCAATTTTACTTGGAACTAGTTCCTGTGCATAAACCACCGTAACCGAGAAGCTAATCATGATTAAGGTACCAATAATGATTAAGAAAACCAGAACTAACCAAATCGGCATATACGGCAACATTAGGCAAAAGGGAAGTGGCCCAACAACTGAAAGGAGAATAACATTTTTCCTCCCGATTCGGTCAGAGAGTGAGCCTCCGAAAAATGTCCCGACGACACCAAAAGCCATAAAGATGAAAATAAATACTTGTCCAGTTCTTAAAGATAAATCATAATGATCCATTAAATAGAACACATAGAAATTTGTAATGTTTGTTGTATAAAATGAACGAGCAAAAATAATTGTCAGCAAAAGTCCTAAAGCAATGCCAACTTGCTTTTTAGTTAGAGGCGGTAAAGAGGAGATAAGTATTTTTTTCTTATTCTTCTCTAATTTCTCCGCCTGTAACTGCGCCATATACCATCTGGATAATTTTAACAATATAGCTATCCCGATTGCTGTTAATAATAGAACGATTGCCGCACCGTGCTGTCCATAGACATCTAATATAAATGCGCTGATTAATGGGGCTAAAGCTTGTCCCGAATTTCCTCCAACCTGATAGATTGATTGAGCAAGGCCTCTTTTATTGCCTGCTGACATAAAGGATACCTTTGAGCCCTCAGGGTGAAAGACAGCTGATCCCAATCCTAAAAATAATACAGCGATAATAATGACCCAATAGGATTCGGCCAATACCAGCATGAGCAAGCCTACAAAAGAACTCATCATCCCTATCGGCAATGCATATGGCATTGGTTTCTTATCACTAACGAATCCGACCACTGGCTGAAGGGTAGAAGAAAACATATTTAAAACAAAGGAAATCATTCCAAGTGCAGTAAAAGAGAGCCCTAGATCTCGTTCCAGCAGCGGAAACATTGCCGGGACAACCGATTGCATCGTATCGTTGATTAGATGGGCAACTCCGATAGCGATCATTACTGGATAAATTGGATTATTCGAAGAAGTAGTATTGTTTGCCTTCATAATTTTGAAATCACACCTTTTATTCAAATCGTAGTTACAATTATACCCTTTTCTGAATATTTGCAAAGGATATTTGGGTTTATATAGAGAAAACTTCCTTTACAAATACTTAAGTAAGGATTTACCTTTTCTCTAAATATTTAGGATGATGATGTGTTACAATATAATTCACTTTATAGGAATGGAGGGTTTTCGCATGCAATCAGTTAGACTACGTCACATCATATAGAACCATCATTTAGATACGTTCAAATCTCTGCATTCAGAGTAAATGGGATTGGTCTAACGATGTTGGAAACCTTTAATTGCGGATAAGAAAGTATAGCAGTTTCGTATCCGTATAAGCGCAGCTAAGGTTAATCGCAAATAGCTTGGCGATTAACCAATTTTTCTAATGCGAATAGATTTGAAAAAGGGATGCGAGCCTCTCGTTTATTTCGAAAAAGAGTTTGTTGATTTTTTTCAATCGGATCAATACCAACTGCAACAGATAGATTAACTTGTGTTTATGAATGTATTGTAATGAAATGGTTCTAATAAGATTTTCATCATAAAATCAATTAGAAAAGGATGTAGCATTTATGAGTCACCCTGAACAAATTACAGTACAAAATTGGAAGAAAAATATTACGCTATTTTTAGGGAGCCAAACGATTTCGTTATTTGGTTCTGCCCTCGTTCAATATGCCATCATGTGGTATATTACCTTAACTACTCAATCTGGGATTATGATGACGATATCGATTATTTGCGGATTTGTTCCAACGTTTTTCCTGTCACCTTTTGCAGGAGTTTGGGCAGATCGCTATAATCGCAAATTTCTAATTATATTTGCAGATTCAATGATTGCTATAGCTACACTGATATTGGCCATTTTATTTTTAAATGGATATGATTCCATGTGGTTATTATTTGTTATTTCTGCTGTACGAGCTGTTGGAACGGGGATACAAACCCCGGCAGTTGGGGCAATTTTACCTCAGATTGTACCAGGAGATCAGCTGACGAAAGTAAATGGTGCAAACGGAAGTATTCAAGCTCTTGTGATGCTGGTGGCGCCTATTGCAAGTGCTGGACTTCTATCGATGACAACAATCGAAATTATTTTCTTTATTGATGTCGTTACTGCTGCAATCGCAGTTTTCACATTACTATTGTTCTTAAAAGTACCACTGCATGAAAAAGCAAAAGAAGCGCAAACAACAGGCTACTTTAGTGATTTTAAAGCGGGTCTATCTTATATTAACCAACATGCATTTTTAAAGAAATTTTTTACATTCTTTGCGATGTTTCTTATTTTAGCAGCGCCAGCCGCCTTCTTGACGCCTTTACAAGTAACAAGAAGCTTTGGAGCAAATGAATGGTATTTATCAGCGATTGAAATTGCCTTTTCCATAGGGATGATGGCTGGAGGAATACTTATAGCCTCATGGGGCGGTTTTAAAAATAAAACGCATACAATGACGATATCAGCCTTTGGTTTTGGTATCGGTACTGTTTTACTTGGTGTAGTCCCTGTATTTTGGATTTACTTAATCATTATGGCCCTTGTCGGGATTGTTATGCCGATGTTTAATACACCAGCAACAGTATTGCTTCAAGAAAAGGTTGAACCGGATTACTTGGGGCGAGTGTTTGGGGTTTTAACGATGATTTCGACTTCGGTAATGCCGCTGGGGATGATTATCTTTGGTCCGCTTGCAGATATTGTAGCAATCGAATGGCTATTAATCGGAACAGGGATATTGCTGTTCCTGCTCGGATTCGTCTTACTGGGAAGCAAAGTATTGATAGAAGCAGGGAAACCAGCTAAGGAATAAATAAAAAGAAGATTTCGGTATAGAGCCGAAATCTTCTTTTTTAGTTAAGTATTAATAAGCTAAGCCAAATAAGGCTTTAATATGTGTTAAATAACGAACGTGGCTAGCTTCTTTCATTAATGAAGCTGGAAGGCCTTTTAATGGAATGTTGTTGCTTCCAACAGTAGCTACACCGTCTTTGCGTCCAAGACTAGCAAGTGTACCAGAGTTAATAGGATTAAATACTTCTAGTTTTTGTCCTTCAAGAGTTGCATATAAGTTATAGCCTGCAGTTTCCCCCATTTGCCATGCTACTTGAGCAGTTGGCGCAAATAATGGACGACCGCCATCAGCTGGAAGAGCAACAGAAGCATCTCCAACAACATATACTTCTGGGTGAGATTTAGAGCGTAAATACTCATCGATCACTGCTTTACCGCGATCACATTCAAGACCTGACTCTTGTACTAATGGAAGTGCTGCAACCCCGCCAGTCCAGATGAATGTATTTGCTTCAATCACAGAGCCGTCTTTAAGAGAAATTTTATTTCCTTCTACGCCTGTTACAGGAAGACCAGTTAAGAATTCAACGCCGCGTTTTGTTAAGCTTTCAGTAGCACGTGTGATTAAATCATCCGGAAGTACAGGCAAGATTTTAGGACCCGCTTCAACAAGCTTGATGTTAAGATCTTTAAAGTCCACACCGTATTTTCTAGCGATTTTAGGGAAGTTATCAACGATTTCGCCAACTAGCTCGACACCAGTTAAACCGCCTCCCCCAATTACGATTGTTGCATCTGCCGGATTTTTTGATTTTGCATAAGCAGCGATTTTGCTTTCGATGTGATGGTTAATACGGTTCGCATCGTCAACAGATTTTAAGACCATACTGTTTTCTTCAAGGCCTGGAATACCGAAGAAACCAGTTTGGCTGCCAAGAGCTACTACTAGGTTGTCATATTCCATTACAGAACCATCAACCATGTGAACTTCTTTGTTTTCTACCGAGAAAGATTTTACTTCATTTACTACAACGTTAACATCTTTATCTTTAAATAGTTTTGTTAAAGGGAAAGAGATTGCGCGTTCAGTAGTTGTTCCACCTGCAAGTCGGTGTAATTCCGTAATTAGTTGGTGAGTAGGGTATTTATTCACCACTGTTACTTTTGCTTCTTCTTTACTTACATATTTACGTAATGTTAGAGCAGTTAGTAAACCACCATAACCTGCACCTAAGATGACGATTTCTTTTGCCATGATAAATCCTCCGTCCATACTAGTTAAATATAAGGAAACTATTCTTGTGTTTTACGTTCTGCTTGAACTTCTAAAAAAGCATTTGCGAAGCGGAAAAGCTTCTGTGCTTCCGGATCTTTCAATAATTTTAATAGTCCGAATAAACCGATTGTTTCGTTTGTAGCATCGGCACGATCTTTTGCTTCAATAGCAGTGGCAGCGATAGATTTAACTGAACCAATTACAGGCTCAGACATTTCTTTAATAGCGCTCACTGTATCACTTTTTAATACTTCATCCGTTGCAACTAATTGAGCTAAATCATAAGTTTTCGTTAAAAGTGTTACAACCTCAGTTAGCTTAGGTAATTGTTCTACTAGAGTAGTTAGTGATTCTTGAACTTCAGGCTTTAATAATTGGTCAAGTAAATCTGTTCTTCCTGTTAGTAAGCCTTGCTGAGCTTGAGTCAATTCTTCTGACATATCCAATTCTCCTTTGCATTTTGCACATTAGCATTTTACTTTGAAAAAGTTTGATAAATATTTCACATAAAGTTATACAACCCACATTGAAATCAAACCAAATTTTTCATCATTGTGAATTTTATACATCTCCAATGATAAACTAAATATTCTCGTAATCCTATACTTCTTTGTTAAAAATCTAAATGTGAGTCATATGTTAGAAAATTTTTAATATAAAAACAATTTTCTGTTAACAATGAGATAAAGCTTAAGTTAAAATTTAGCAAAATCTTGAACTTAAGCTTTACAAGATGAATTATACGACTTAATTCTCGTAATTTCTATTAATAAAGAAAGAATTTTAATTTATACTGAGTTCGAAAGCGGGTATGTTGAAATTTTATAGGAAATCTTAATGCTGCTGGTCATTCGGAAGAACCGTGGTTACCTTCTTTTTAAACTTTTCACTATAATTCGTTGCTTCTTCTAAAGCCTTTTCTTCAGCAGGGATTCTAACGGATAACATCGCAAAGTTAAGCATGGTAAAGCAGATTGCCGTAATATATGCCTGAAACATTAAAGGCAGAAGCAAGATTTCGATACTCACAACTAGATAGTTTGGATGTCTGAAGAAAAGATAAGGTCCCTTTTTGACCACATTTGCTCCAGGCAATATAATAATCTTTGTATTCCAAAACGGTCCTAAGGATGCCAAACACCATACTCTTAAACCTTGAACTAAAAGGAATAAAATAAATAGCCATAAAAAGATAGGGGAAATTGTCCGATCAAGCAAAAGTACTTCGGTAAGTAAGCCTATAAAGAAGCTAACATGAAGTGCAATCATAAAAGGATAGTGTGAGGCGCCGGCTTCGAAGGCACCGGCTGCTAACATTTTTTTCTCATTTCTTCTTGCAATAATGACTTCAATAACTCGCTGCAAGATGACGATCGAAACGAATAAGATAAAGAACATCGTTAATCCCTCCATTGTAGTAATAATGACTCTCCACTAAATCCAGGACCCAGAGCGAGCAATAAACCATAACGATTAGGTTTTGATTCTGTTATCATAAATTGCTCCAGCACATAATGGACAGTTGGAGATGACATATTTCCGTGATTGTGAAGTACTTCCCTTGAAATTGCGGTATGCTGTTCGTTCATATTTAAAGTTTCTTCATAGGCGGCTAATACCTTTTTTCCTCCAGGATGCGCCACTAAATAATCGATTTGTTCCTTCGAAAGATTTTGTTCTTTTAAAAAGTCATCTATAAATGGGCCTAACCATTTGCTAATAATGGAAGGAATATCTCTAGAGAAAATAACGTGAAGTCCATCATTTTTCAGATCCCAGCCCATAACATCTTCAGAATCAGGCATCCACTTTGAGGCAGTATCCACAATATAGGGTACCGGCTTTTTATTGTTAATTGACACTTTATCCCCACAAACTAAAAGACAAGAAACACCATCTGCAAAGAGAGAGGCGCCTACTAAGTTACTTTTTGAAAAATCATTTGGTTGAAAGGTTAAACTGCAAAGTTCTACGCAAACTACGAGCACTTTTTCATTTGGATGGGCTAAACAGTAATCATAAGCCCTGCTGATACCTGCAGCTCCACCAGCACAACCAAGTCCCCAAATCGGTATCCGCTTCATACGATCCGAAAATTCAAGTTTGTTCATAATGCGTGCGTCAATGCTCGGGGTAGAAATGCCGGTGCTGGATACAAAAATAATGCCATCAATTTCCTTGGGTGATAGAGGCTGGTCTAAAAAGAGTGTATTGGAAAGACAGGATTCTATGACGTTGACTCCATATTCCACTGCTAAATCAATATATAAATTATTACGTTCTTCAAAACTATGCTCTATTTTGTGCCATTCCAACGGGACACAAAAATGGCGCTGTTTGATTTCACCGTTCTTAAATACTTTTAATAACCGCTCCAGTTGGGGAATTTTATCGGTAAATAGTTCTTTGGTGAGGTGCTCAATATTATTTTGGTCTAATGTATATGGGGGATTATATGTACTAATAGATGCAATTTTTGGCATAATAAATCTCCTTTTTATAAGGTATCTTCCCCTTGTGAAGGGTAAATATGCACAATTTGCAAAGGAACTGTTAAAGAAGGCAATTATATTAGTTTGAGGGGTAGTCGAAATAAAGTAACTTTCATGCCAATTTACTTAATGAAAAGAAGTGCTGAAAAAAATTTTATAAGGGTTCAGCACCTCCCAATCTTCTTAATCTGAAGCTTTTTTGATTTGGTTTAAATTTAAAGTTTTTAAAAGCAGTTCCGAATAGAGTAAAAAGTAATCGATACAATCTTTCACTAGCTCTGAATTAGCGTAATAATCAGCATTTTTTTGGTAGTGCAGATAATCGTTTTTTAGTACTTCGAGCAATTTTTTCGAAAAAAGATGAATATTTGTGGAATGAAATTGTTCCAAGCAGGCAATGACATTACAAAAAAGAATGATGTCCTCGGAATCCGGATGTTCTAAAATTGCAATATCCTTAAGCAAAATTTCTAACGACTTAATATAGCCGAAGAAGGCAAGATCATAGTATCCTAACAATTCACAGTTTGTAGACTGCGTATAAAGATTTTGAAACTTCTTGGATGTATTATTGATTAATGAACTCTCGCTGAATCCGTATTTGGGAATGGAAACCAGGTATTTTTCATTTGTCGTTGCCTCATTACGACCGTCGTTAAAAATAAAATAGTCTTTTTTACATGAAGGGCAAGTTAAAGAAATGACACATAATTTAAAGCTATTGTTTTCTAATAAATACGTATTTTCAGGTGAAGGATGAATTTCTAAATTGCAATGTGGGCATTTGTTCAAAATTATGTATTCCTGATTCTCGTGATCATAGTGGATTTTCTTCAGTTTTTTATCATTTCTTTGCATAGTAAAATATTGCTCCTTTATGAGGCGTTAAGCGTCTTTGTCAAATAAGTTCGTGTATAGTATGAACAATATAATCTGCAATTTTGCATGAAAAGTAGCGGGAATAAAAAAGAGGCAAGCCAGGCTTACCTCGCCGAACAGTTATTTCTTATCTACATAGTTGATGATAGCATCTCTCAAAAATTCAGTACCACCTTCAATATTCTTATCGTAGTAGGCTTTAAAGCGTTCGTCTGCAACATACATTTCTGCCAGTCCTTTATGGGCTTCCTTCGAATAAGTTGGCCATGAGTAGGTTAACCATTCTTTATGTTTGGCAGCAAGAAGTTGGGCTAATTCTGAATCCGGATTACCTGTTGCAAAAGCTTTTGGAAGCAATTCGAAAATTTCAGCCCCCAATTTTTCCATAGCATCGTAGTCTTCCTTTGACATTCCGCGAAGCTTTGCATTGGAATCATCAACGGTTTTGTCACCGTATTTTCCCCGAATTTCTTCCCCATATTTATTTTCATTTTCGGCAATCATTTTTTCTTTAAAAGCCTCGAATTTCTCGGCGTTACTCAAACTAATCTCTCCTTTTTGATAAGCAATTGTTTTGTCAATTGTCTCGATTAATTTATCCAGGCGGGCACGTTTTCGTACAAGCTCGTGATAATGGCGATTTAGAGCAGTCAAATGATCGAAATTTGGTTCATTCATGATTTGAATAATAGTCTCTAAATCTAGATCCAATTCTCGAAAAAATAAAATTTGCTGTAATCGATCAATTTCTTTTTGGCTATAAATACGATATCCAGAGCTGTTGATTCTGGTTGGTTTTAAAAGGTTAATTTCGTCATAATAGCGTAGAGTTCGCGCGCTAACTCCAGCTAATTTTGCTAATTTGCTAATCGTATACTCCATCGTAATCCCTCCAGATAATTTCATCATAAAGGTTGACGCAACGTGAATGTCAACAGGGTAAAAAGTCTTTTTATAAAATAATAATAGCGAGAAATTGAGACATGCTTTAATATAATTCATATTGAAGAAAAGAAGCGATATATAAAATAATTTTGCCGATTGAAAGGTAGTAACGATAATGGAGAATAAGAAAGTCCAAGTTAAGCAGCCAAAGTATCAAAAAATCGCTGCAGATATAGCATCAAGAATTGTTGAAAAGAAATACTTGATAGGTGAAAAAATCTATGCAAGATCTTCTTTGGCCAGTCAGTATAATGTGTCATCCGAAACAGCCAGAAGAGCCATTGCAGTACTGCAGGATCTGGAAATTGTAGAGGCAACAAAAGGCAGCGGGGTCATGATTAAATCCTATGAAAAAGCTGCTCAATTTGTCCATCAGTTTTTAGAGGTACAATCTGTATACCAAGTGCAGTTGGAGATGCTGGAAAGTATTAAAAGACAGAAGAGTGAATTGGAAGTATTGCAAGAAACAACAGAACGTCTTGTTAGCCGTACGGAAAGATTTAAATCAGTCAATCCCTTTGTGCCATTTCAGGTGGAAATTCGAGAGGAATCCCCCTATATTTCACAGTCGATAGGCTCCATTAACTTTTGGCAAAATACCATGGCAACTATTGTAGGTATTCGACGTGGCGTAGAACTGATGATTTCACCTGGACCGTATGCAACCTTTGAACAAGGTGATGTTATATATTTCATTGGCAATGATGAATGTATAGAGCGCGTACAGAAATTTTTATATCCAAAATGATAATAGGGCATAGATACCGTTTGAACGGTGTCTAAAGCCCTTTTTTTAATGCGAAAAGGTATATCTCTGCTACTAGATACATAGAATGCTAAGTTGACACAAGTAACAACCTTTTGTTAGGATGAAGTTGTTGATTTGTTGTAATCTAGTAAAATACAGATTTGAGAATAATAGGAAAGGGGAACTGTATGGAGAAGATAAAAGTAGAAAATGTTACAAAAATTTTCGGCAAGCATATCAATAGTGCGCTGAAGCTTGTCGAACAAAAAAAGAGCAAAACAGAGATATTGAAACAAACCGGTGCCACGATTGGTGTGTACGATGCAAGTTTTTCTGTAAATGAAGGTGAGATCTTTGTCATAATGGGTCTTTCGGGTAGTGGGAAATCTACATTAGTACGTTTACTTAATCATCTTATTGAACCAACGAGCGGAAATATCTACATAGACGGTGAAAACATCTCCCAAATGAACAAACAACAGCTCAGAAACATTCGACGAGAAAAAATGAGCATGGTGTTTCAAAACTTCGGTTTATTTCCACAGCGAACTGTCCTTGCTAATACCGAATACGGATTAGAAGTGCGCGGTATCCCTAAAGAAGAAAGAACGAAAAAAGCGGAAACAGCTTTAGAAAATGCTGGGTTATTACCTTACAAGAATCAACTTCCGAGTCAATTATCTGGAGGAATGCAGCAGCGTGTGGGATTAGCGCGTGCATTAGCAAATGACCCTGATATTTTGTTAATGGATGAGGCTTTCTCGGCACTTGACCCATTAATTCGAAAAGATATGCAGGACGAATTACTAGATTTGCAACAAAAAGTAAAAAAGACCATTATATTCATTACACATGATTTAAATGAAGCTTTACGTATTGGCGATCGCATTGCATTGATGAAGGATGGGAAAATCATTCAAATCGGTACGGGAGAAGAGATTCTGACGAATCCTGCAAATGATTATGTGAAGACTTTCCTTGAGGATGTGGATCGTTCGAAGGTGCTGACAGTTGAAAATGCGATGATTCGACCAATGTCTGTGAATGTAGAAATAGACGGACCGAAAGTAGCGTTAAAACGTATGCGTGAAGAAAAGGTCAGCGTATTACTAGCGGTTGACAAAAATAGAGGGTTTAAAGGGTACATCACTGCAGATGATGCATTAGAAGCAGCAAAACGTGGGGAAAAAGGTGTCTTGGGTATCTTGAAAACGGATATGCCAACAGTTCCTCCAGACATGCTGATTCAGGATGTACTAGGAATTATTTCGGAAGCATCGACACCTTTAGCAGTTGTGAAAGAAGAAAAATTAGTCGGTGTGTTAATTAAAGGTGTAGTCATCCAATCGCTCGCTTCAGATTCAGAGGAGGTGGCTGGTGATGAGTAAATTGTTAGATGGTATTCCAAGTCTGCCAGTAGCAGATAAAGTGGAATCAATGATGGACTGGCTAACGGGGAATCTATCCGGATTATTTAGCTTTATACAAACTGGCGGTAAAAATGCCATGAACTTTATCACGGATATGCTTGTTGCGATTCCGCCGATTGTCTTTATATTAGTTATTGCCCTTATTGCATTTCTTGCAACAAAAAGGAAGTTTGGTTTAGCCATCTTCTCAATCATTGGTTTGTTATTTATTTATAACCAAGGTTTATGGGACGAACTGATGAACACAATAACGCTTGTTATTTTTTCAAGTATTATTGCGATAATAATCGGGATTCCCTTGGGTATTTTAATGTCGAAAAGTATGGTTGCGGAAAATATCATTAAGCCGATTTTAGATTTTATGCAAACAATGCCAGGGTTTGTATACCTAATACCTGCAGTTGCCTTCTTTGGTATCGGTGTGGTCCCAGGGGTGTTTGCTTCAGTTATTTTCGCATTGCCGCCTACTGTAAGATTTACGAACCTAGGTATTCGACAAGTACCGAAAGAATTAGTGGAAGCGGCAGATTCTTACGGCAGTACTGGATGGCAAAAGCTATTCAAAGTGGAACTGCCATTAGCAAAATCCACGATTATGGCCGGTATTAACCAAACGGTGCTGTTATCGCTATCGATGGTTGTTATTGCATCGATGATCGGTGCTCCTGGTTTAGGTCGAGAAGTGTTATCTGCTTTGCAGCGAGCTCAAGTAGGTAATGGGTTTGTGGCGGGACTTAGTCTTGTAATCTTCGCCATTATTGTTGACCGCTTAACGCAAAGTTTAAATAAAAAATAGAAAGGAAGATTTTATGAAATTCAAAAAGTTGAAAATGATGGGTTTAGCTTTAGGTATGGGTGCAATGCTTGCGGCATGCAGCAGCTCTGATGAAGGAGAAACTTCTACAGAAAAAGCGAGCGATTCGAATGATAATGCTGCAACGGAAGAATCTAAGGAAATTAACTTAGCTTATGTAGAGTGGGATACTGAAGTTGCTTCGACGCATGTAGTAGGAAAAGTGCTGGAAGACTTAGGCTATGACGTAACTTTGACACCGTTAGATAACGCAATTATGTGGGAAGCTGTTTCAAAAGGTGAAGCAGATGCAATGGTTGCTGGCTGGTTGCCAAACACGCATGCTTCTCAATATGCTGAATACAAAGATAACTTAGTAGAACTAGGTGAAAATTTAACTGGTGCAAAAATTGGTTTAGTTGTTCCTTCTTACATGGAGGCGAATTCAATTGAGGATTTAACAGACGAAGCTGATAAAACAATTACAGGTATCGAGCCGGGAGCTGGTGTAATGGCAGCAACTGAAAATGCGATTGCAGAATATGAAAATCTTGCTGATTGGGAACTATTGCCTTCATCTTCAGGTGCCATGACTGTAGCATTAGGCCAAGCGATCGAAAATGAAGAAGATGTTATTGTAACAGGCTGGTCTCCACACTGGAAGTTCTCATCTTATGACTTAAAATACCTAGAAGATCCTAAAGGTGTATTTGGTGGAGAAGAGACGATCAATACATTTGCACGCAAAGGATTAGAAGAGGATATGCCGGAAGCTTACAAAGTGCTGGATGCATTTAATTGGACAACTGACGATATCGAAGCTGTAATGCTTGATATTAATAGTGGAACTGATCCAGAAGAAGCAGCAGCCAACTGGATTAATGATCATGCAGACAAAGTTGCTGAATGGACTGAAGGCGTAGAGTAACCTCTCAAACGGAAATAATTAATATCGCTACAAAAATATGGAGTTATCTAATATTACTTAGATAACTCTTTTATTTACAGATAAGAAAGTATAAAACTTTCTTATCTGCATAAGTGCAACTAAGGCTTAACACCAAACACAGGCGTTAAGCCAAGTTTTTTAAAAAGGGGATGTAATTTTGGTTAAATTAAAAACAATGGGTATTACTTTGGGTTTATCGGTTTCGTTATTGTTGACTGGCTGCGGAAGTGAAGAGGAGAACCAAGATCAGGCAAGTACAGCAGGAGATGCTGCTAATTTAGGGGAACAAATGGATTACACAATTACAGGTATTGAGCCGGGCGCAGGAACAACGGAGCTCGCCTATAATACTTTAGAGGAATATGAAAACTTGGAAGGTTGGGAACTTCTAGAGAGTTCAACCGCAGGTATGCTAGGTGCATTGGAAGAAGCCGTTAAAAAAGAAGAACCAATTATTATTACGGGCTGGACACCTCACTGGATGTTTACTGCATATGATTTGAAATTTCTCGAAGATCCCAAAGGCACATTCGGCGGCAGTGAGAACGTAAATACAATCGTAAGAAAAGGATTGGAAGAAGAGATGCCAAGTGCTTATACAATTCTTGATCGTTTTTACTGGGAACCGGAAGATATGGAAGCTGTAATGTTTGATGCTCAAGAGGTTCCGTTTGAAGAAGCAGCGATGAATTGGGTTGAAGCGAATTCCGACACAGTGGCAGAATGGGTAGAAGGCGTTGAGAAAGTCGAAGGGGAAGAAATTGAATTAGTTTCTACTCCATGGGATACAGAACGTGCCTCTGGCTATGTGATGAAGGCCGTATTGGAACAACAAGGCTATGAGGTAACTTTGACGCCAGTCGACCCGGCAATTATGTTTGAAGCCATTGCTACTGGAGAAGGAGATGCATCTGTAGCTCCATGGCTACCTTCTACACATGCTTCTTTCTATGAGAAGCATAAGGCCGATTTAGTCGATTTAGGGGAAAATTTAAAAGGAACAAAAATTGGACTCGTTGTTCCATCATATATGGATATCGATTCGATTGAGGATATACAACCGAAAGAGTAGCTTATATCAAAAGGAGAATTCCGCAGAGGAGTTCTCCTTTTTGGCTGATTAAAGTATAAACCACACAAATAAACTTAAAGCGATAGATGTCAATAAAAGCGTGAAAATAGGCTTTAAAGAATCTTTACGCATCTTCTTTAGATCTACGGACATTCCCAATGCTGCCATCGCTGCGGTTAATAAAAAAGTAGCAACCTGAGCAACCCGGCCTTGAAATGAGAAAGTCATCCAGTTATTATGCAAACAGATTGTACCAATAATCGATACGGCGATGAAACCTAATATGAAATATGGAAAAGAAGCCTTTTTCTTGGACTTATTATTTGAAAATGAAAGAATCATCACGAGTAATATAGTTACCGGAAAAAGTAATAGTACGCGACTTAATTTGCTCAGTATGGCTGGTGTTAAAGATTCATTGCCAAAGGAGGAACCAGCTAGAAGTGCTTGAGCGATTTCGTGAAGACTTAAGCCAACCCATTGCCCATATACATCCGGTGTCATATCCGTAATAGTGGCGATAAGGGGGGCAACCAATGCAAAAATTGTTCCTAAACAAGCAATCATGCCAATTGCCAAAGCGGTATCCTCTTCATCTGAGTCTAAAATAGAAGATACTGCTCCGATTGCTGCCGCTCCACAAATCCCTGTACCAGAAGCAAGTAAAAGCAGGAGTTTTTGATCGACACCCAATATTTTACCAATCATGAACATCATAAAAATTGTAAATAGGACAACAAGTGCTGCGCGGAAAAGAAGAGGTAAGCCCTCATCGACAATCATTTTAATATTTAAACGAATCCCATAAAGAATAATTGCCAGCCTTAAAATGATTTTGGAAGAAAATTGAATGCCACTTCGAAACTTTTCAGGATATTGAAAGATATTTCGATATAAAATAGAAATCGAAATAGCGATCGCTAAAGGACCTATGAAAGATAATAATGGCAATAAACTTAAGGTGTAAGCCATTGCTGTAATCCCCAGAACTAATAAAATACCGATATAGAACTCAGCTGTTTTGTACATTGTCATATATTTTGGCCTCTCTTATATGCAGTATGGAGGTATGCGATTAGTAATGGGAGTCAAAAGGGGGACTTTTTCGAAAGTAAAGTGTCCAGCGAAAGTGATGGAAGAACTTGAAGAGTTAGAGTCTTTAATAGTTGAAATACCAAATTTAGATGATGAATTGCTTGAATTCACCACCTAAATGTTATTTATCTATTTTGTCGTATCCGATAACCGTCCAAATACCAGAAGTATCCTGTTTCACAAGTCTTTGCAAGTAAACAAATTTAATAGCAGATTTAGCATCCTTAACTTCTACGACAGCAGTATCCTTTGTGCTGTGTAAAAGCTTTATATTTCCCTCTTCAATTGGATACTCTCCTTCTATGCCCCCTGGGGAAAGCTGTAAACTCACAAATACTTGTGTTGAAAGGAGAGGATCTAATTTCCATGGTGAATGTCCTTTGTCTACACTTTTTTGATCATTTTCCTCTTTCTTTATATCATACGGTACCTCTACTTGTGGATTGATATCGTATTCTTTCGCTTGAACTGGAAAGATAATATTGTTATAAAGATCAACAGTTTCAAGCTCAACTATTAACTGAGTCGATTCGAGAAATGCGGGGATTGCATTTTCTTCTATAATGTCCACAGTAAAAACCTCCGTCTTTATTAGGTATGTTAAGACATTACCGTTATTATTTACAAAAGATAATTTTTTACTCTATAAAGAAGAATAAATTTTAGAATTTCGCTTAGATGAATGGCTAAATAGAACGTATCGTTTCTTCTAAGATTGATATTTGTTAAGTATGTTAGTAATTGTTTGATTTAATTCTTCAATATTAATATTTTCTGGATTAGAGTGATTTAAATCGTATTTTTCTTTTAACTGAATAATTCTTTTTACACTGGCATTGATTTGCTCTTCAGAAATTTCTCCAGCTTCAACAGCTTTTAGGAGAGCTTGAATCGTACGCTCTACATGCTTGAAATCATGTGCTATAAGAAGGATATCAGAACCAGCTTTTACGGACTGTACAGCAGCTTCTTCTATAGAATAAGTATTTGTTATGGCTTTCATTGTTAAATCATCCGTAATCACTACACCATCAAACTGCATTTCATTTCTTAATAAATCTGTAATTACCTTCTTTGACATAGAGGCAGGGTAGGACGAATCAATTTCTGGCAAGAGAATATGTGCAATCATTACGGCATCGGCATTTTGTGAAATCGCTTGTTTAAATGGAATTAACTCAAGTTGCTCTAATTGAGTCTTTGTCTTGTCAATCATTGGCAAGGCTAAATGTGAATCGACATCTGTATCCCCGTGACCAGGGAAATGTTTAATAACCGAAATAATATTTTCTGAATGCAGCCCCTTCATTGTTTCTAAGCCATAGGAGCTTACTACCTCGGCGGTATTTCCAAAGGATCGGTCACCAATCACCGGGTTATTCGGATTACTATTTATATCTAATACAGGTGCAAAATCTAAATTGAATCCAAAAGCAGATAATTCTTTCCCAAGTATTCTGCCAATATCGTAGGCAAATGATACATGATTAGAGTTTCCTACTTCTAAACTCGATGGCAGGCTTTGTATTTCCTTTGGCAGACGTGAAATTCGGCCGCCTTCTTCATCAATTCCTAATAGCAAAGGAAATACATTCTCTTTATTTGCTTGCTTGATTTCCTTTAAGAGATGAAGGATTTGATTGGAAGATTGAAGATTTTCTTTGAAAAATATAATCCCGCCTACTTTATATTGATCAATTAGTTTTTTGTCGGTTTCTGTTAACCCTGTTTTCGTAATTCCTGCAAAGAGCATCTGGCCGATTTTTTCTTCAAGCGATAGCTGAGATATTTTTTGGTCCAAGTTTTGAATGTCCGGGTCAGACTGGGCTACCAAAGAAATATGATCCACTTTTGGATTGGCATTCTCGTCTGATGGGTAAGGCAATATCCACTTTAATTGATAGTTTGTGTTCACATTATAGATAAGAATTATTTGATGAGTTGTTTCATCCTTATAATATTTGACTTCATCCGGCTGACGATATTCTTTTAGGTCATTTAAATGGACTAGTTTAAATTCATTCTGATAGGAGCGAATATCATAGACGATTGAATCCTTGACCCCGAGTACGATGTCTTTATCTGGAAATTCTATATACTCACCAACTGCTGTATTTGTCTGCTTATTGGTTTTTCCCCACAATTCTGTTGCCTCATTAAAAGTTGTCTGCCCTGCGATAAAAGGTATATCAATCACCTTGCCGCTGTTTGATAGGGAAAAGACATTTTGAATAAAAGTATTAACTGAAATTTTTTCAACTTCTTCAATGCTCGGCTTTTTAGCAGGATTTGTATTAGCAGGAGTTTTATTTTCTTCCGTATTTATTCTTTTAGGAAAATGTAAAACAAACATGAAGCACGCAAGTAGGCAAAGAATTAAGAGAAAAAGTTTTCTTTTCATAAGACACCTCCTATGAATTAGTCGCAAATTCTTTTAAAAGGTTCCATCTAAATATGAAAAAAGAGTAAAGAGCCCGTTAAAGCGATCTTTACTCTTATTGCAGAAATCGACGAGATTTCCCAGGAAATTTATCTTATCAAGAAAATTCGACTTAATTAGGTATTTATTTTATCGGAATCCAGATTCTCGAGCGGTAATCAGCTTTCGTTGAGTCTCCATTGGTGTAAACTTCTAACTCTGCTGTTCCAGCCGGTTTGTAAGGGTTTGAAGGGAACCATTCCGAGTAGATTTTTTTCCATGTCTCCTGTATAGCATGAGGCATGGCACCTTGAACTTCGAAAATAACCCATTTGGAAGCGGGTATTTCATAAGATTCCAACCCATTTGGAGTATTTCCATTATATGCAGCTGCAATCCAGTAATCCATTAAACCTTCATCCTTTTTACTTTGTTCGACAACACATACGCCAAGAACACCTTGTATATCGCCATTATTTAAATCAAATAGCCGGTCATTCGTTCCATCGGCATGAACGTCATTCCAAAACTGCGGAATTCCTCTTAAATTTTCTCCGTTTTTGTAACCATAACTTCTTTTTACGCCAACAACTTGAAAAGCCTGTTTTTCAACAATTTTATAATTCATCGGTAGTGCTCCTTCCAATTGTATTTTTATAACGAGGCGATTATAGGATTGTATAGATCCTGATTTTTTTCGCGCTTCCATTGGGGAAAGATTATGCTGTTTTCGAAATGCTTTTGCAAATGCTTCAGGCGTTTCATACCCATACTTATAAGCAATGTCGATAATTTTATCACTTGAAGTAACTAAATCCTGAGCGGCCAAGGTTAAACGTCTTCTGCGTATATAATCGCCAACTGTTATATCTGTTAAAATAGAAAAGGTTCTTTGAAAGTGAAATGCAGATGAATTACTGGCTTTCGCTACTTGTTCAATGGATAAATCAACGTCCAATAAATGGGTCTCCATATAATCAATCGCTTTTTGAATCGATTCTATCCAACTCATATAAATCACCTCTAAAGAAATAATAAGGAAAATGAAATTTCATATCTGGTCCTTTAATGCTTTCCTTGGACAGCTTTAATTTGCTGTAACATACTTTTTATGACATGTTCATTAGATGCGAACTTTGTTAAAATAAACTTACGATTAAGTAATTAGGAGGAAACAATGTGACAATGCTTGTCCTTTGCTTCATAGTATTCATCGGGATACTGTTTGCGGTAAATGTGTATGTATTTGAAAATAGTCAATTTAGTAAAATAACAGGTCATTCCTTTATTTCAGCCTGGATGAATAAAAGGATCAGATTTTTATATAAGTTAACTCAAAAATTAACTAAAGTAAATGGCGAGAAGAAGCTTTTAGTTAATATTGTTCTGCCTGAAAGCGAGCGGAAAATCGATTTCATCCTCCTCCATCAATCGGGAATGTATGTCATAAATGCGAAACAGCCGGGGGGTTGGATTTATGGCAATGAGCAGGATATTCATTGGGCACAGGTGTTGGAAAATGGCAAAATGAATAAGATTTATAATCCGATTATTGAAAATAAAATATTGATAGCTGATTTGGAAAAATACATCCCGGAGATAGATAAAGACCTTTATCATTCAATGATTGTTTTTAATAATAATTGCTCGTTTAAAAAAATAGAAGTGAATTCACCAGAAGTGGATGTTCTTAAAATCAATGAGTTGAAAATCTTCTGGGAGAATCGAATGGATCAATCTTTCACAAAGGATCAAATGATGTCCATTTATTCTAGTCTAGAACCGTATATGCAAAAAAAACAACCAAAAGAAATGCCGTTAAAGAATGCAGCTTCAAATTAAACATTTAGGATTATCTCTTCAAGGAGGTAATCTTTTTTTATCCATAAATATCCCCTTGGTAAAAAGAGTGAATTTTCTATGAATATGAAAATCTAGCATGTACAATATAGAAAAAGTCTTAAGGGTGGAGAAATGAGAAAAATCCATTATAGCTGGGTTGTACTAGCTGTCACATTTATAGCAATTATTGTAGCTGGAATTATTCGTTCTTCTTCGGGGATATTTCTAGATCCTTTTGAATCGGAATTTGGCTGGGGGAGACCGACAATTTCCTTCGCTTTTGCCGTTTGTCTATTTTTATATGGGTTTTCTGGACCCTTTATGGCAGCGTTTGTGGAGGTCTTTGGGCTAAAACGAATGATGCTTTATTCAATGGCTATCCTAACAGTTGGTCTAGCATTAACTTTTATCATGAAAACGGAATGGCAGTTAATCCTGATTTGGGGTGTCATGCTGGGAGTTGGGTCTGGGCTGTTTTTAACGGTGTTAAGTACCCAAGTGGCCAATCGCTGGTTTGTTAAACGAAGAGGCCTTGCAGTTGGAATTTTAACAGCAGCAACGGCTACCGGGCAGTTAATCTTACTTCCTGTACTAGCAAACTTCGTGGAAAACTACTCATGGCGCTCAGCAATCGCCTTAATCTTTGTTTTAAGTCTATTAATGTTAATAGGTATAGGAATCTTTATGAAGAGTTGGCCTAAGGATATGGGTCTTACACCGTATGGAGAGGATAAGGACATATCAGAAGAAATGCTTGCACCTCGAAATCGTAATCCGTTCAAAATGGCTATTTCCTCATTGCTGGATGGCCTAAAAGCAAAAGAATTTTGGCTGCTGGCAGGCAGTTTTTTTATCTGTGGTTTATCCACAAGCGGTTTAATCGGAACCCATTTTATTTCCTATTGTATTAGCTTTGGGATTCCATTAGTGACCGCTGCAGCAATGTTATCGTTTATGGGTGTGTTTGATTTGATCGGAACAACGGTATCTGGTTGGTTGTCGGATCGTTTTGATAATCGCTGGTTGTTATTTTGGTATTACTTATTACGCGGGTTATCTCTTCTTTTCTTGCCCTTTGCATTAGCAGAAGGTTCTTACACATGGCTTGTTATCTTCTCTATCTTTTACGGTCTGGATTGGATAGCAACTGTGCCACCAACCATCGGCTTAACAAGACAGAAGTTCGGCATTGAAAAAAGTGCAATGATGTATGGGTGGATAACGGCCAGCCATCAAGTTGGAGCAGGCGTGGCTGCCTATACAGGCGGAGTTGTTTTCAATGTGTTTGGCTCGTACATGTGGGCGTTTCTATTAGCTGGTGGATTTTGTTTACTTGCAAGCCTGTTTGTAATTTTGCTAAAAAAACATAATCCTAGAGAACTTGTTTAGTTTTTCAATCTATATGGATAGATGATATGATACTTACAGTAAATAAAAAGGAGCATGAGTGTGGGAAAGGTATCAAAAAGAACCGCTAGTATTTTATATATGAAAAAGCATGAGACACTCTTTTCCTGTCCTCTATGTAAAGAAAGTATGCATGTCACAGATGATGGCCATGTCCTTTGCGGCAATCATCATTCATTTGATATTGCAAAGCAAGGCTATGTGAACTTCATGGTTAAACCTGCTAATTCAATGTATAGCAAGAGTTTATTTGAATCGCGTCAGGAAGTCATAAACAGCGGTTTATATACTCCGTTGCAGCAAACGATTGCCAAGCATATAGGAGAAGACACGCAAATAATTTTAGATACAGGCTGTGGAGAAGGGTCCCACTTAGAGAGAATAAGCAGCTTATTAAAACAAGAGGTAGTAGCTGTGGGAATAGACATTTCAAAAGAAGGGATTCAGTCTGCTGCTAAGTTTTACGAGCAAAAAATCTGGTGTGTCGGGGATTTATCAAACAGTCCGTATCAGGGACAAGCGTTTGACTGCATATTAAATATTTTATCGCCCGCAAATTATGACGAGTTCAGTAGGTTATTAAAGGCGAATGGAAAGGTCATTAAAGTGGTTCCGCAATCAGATTATTTAAAGGAAATCCGTAAACAGGCTTTTGCAAATTCAGAAAAAGAAAATTATACAAATGATCAAACCGTTCAAAGGTTTAAAGAACATTTCGCCAACGTAGTGCAAGAGCGCATCACCTATACCATGCCTCTAAGTGAGGAACTAGTACCCAAGCTTCTTGAAATGACACCGCTTGGATGGCACCTTAAAGAAGGCATATCCTTAACTGAAATCACCATTGATTTGGATATATTAATTGGAGAAATTGCGAGTTAAGGGCAAAATAAAAAATTAATCTAAATAACTTTCAAAATACAAAAAGTATAAAAGGTAGGAATGGAACAGTGTTATATGATTTTGCTGCAAGAGTAGTTAGAGAATTTTTAAGACTTAATGGGTCAAAGGCGAAGGTCTATGGAAAAGAACATTTACCAAAAGAAGGCGGCTATATTATCGCTTGTACACATAATGGATATGCAGATATTTTGAATTTAGGGGTTTCCTTATTGCCAAGACATATTCACTTCATGGCCAAAAAGCAATTGTTTGATATGAAATTGCTTGGCCCGCTTGTATCGAATCTAAATGCATTTCCTGTGGACCGCGAAAATCCAGGGCCAAGTGTAATCAAAATCCCTAGACAGCTTATCAAAGAGGGGAAAATTGTCGGGATTTTCCCAAGCGGGACCCGTTCACAAGAAAATATGGAGTTAAAGCAGGGCGCTATCACGATTGCCCAGCTATCAAAGGGACAAATTGTACCGGCAGCTTATGTGGGTCCGCGAAATGTTGGGGAAGTTATGAAGCGGCAAAAAGGGTATTTAATCTTCGGAGAACCTTTTACAGTTGGAGCAGGCAAGGAAGCGCGGGATGAAGCAGCCCAGCATTTAGAAAAGGAATTGCAACGCCTGACAAATGAGTTGCAATCAAAAGTAAAATAGTAAATTAAAACACTTTCCTAAAGAAGATTGGAGAGTGTTTTTTACATGATGAACAGGAGGAATAAAAGATGATACGTGTTTTATTTGTTTGTCTAGGAAACATTTGTCGTTCTCCAATGGCAGAAGCAGTAATGAGAGACTTGATTGCAAAAAAGGGACTTACAAGCGATATTAAAGTCGATTCAGCAGCAACGAGTTCTTGGCATATAGGCGAAGCTCCACATAAGGGTACGCAGGCAAAATTAAAAGAATTTGGAATCTCAACTGGTGGCATGAAAGGGCGTCAGCTTTCTGCGGCAGATTTTGAAGCATTTGATTATATTGTAGGAATGGATAGCAGCAATGTTCGAAACATACGAGATATGCTTGGTCAGCCCGATCATCCAAAAATTTTTAGATTCTTGGACTTAACGCCCCATCGGAAGGATGTGCCAGACCCCTATTACACTGGGGATTTTCAAGAAACTTATGATTTGGCAGTAGAAGGCTGTGAGGCGTTGCTGAATAAAATTGTTTTTGATTTAAAGTAAAAGGAGCTTCTCATTCCTCCTAAAATGTACTGTTCTGCCGGAAAACAGGGTAATACTAAAGAAACGCATATTTTTTGGAGGAGAGTTATGGAGACTAAGGGCAGAAGAAAAAGTAGTAATGTTGAAGATCGCCGTGGAATGAGTAAGGGTGTTATAGGCGGCGGAATTGGTGGTATCGGGATTATTATCGCGATTATCTTCACGCTTCTAAATGGCGGAGATGCAGGTGATGTATTGAACCAAGTAAACCAAGGACAATTCCAAAATGGAACTAATACCGAGTACGTTCCAACAGCAGAGGAAGAAGAGCTTGCGGAATTTGTTTCGGTTGTACTGGCAGATACAGAGGATGTATGGCATCAGTTATTTGAAGAGCAAGGGCTAACTTATGAGAACCCGACTCTTGTATTATTTACAGAGAGTGTTCAATCGGGATGCGGTACAGCTGGTGCAGCAGTAGGTCCATTTTATTGTCCTGCCGATCAAAAACTATATATAGATTTGAGTTTCTATAAGGAGCTTAAGAACCGCTTTGGTGCACCAGGGGATTTTGCAATGGCCTATGTCGTTGCCCATGAAGTGGGTCACCACGTTCAAACCTTATTGGGTACTTCGCAGCAAGTGCACGAGCTAAACGGAAAAATCAGTCAGGAAGAGTACAACGAAGAATCCGTAAAACTAGAATTGCAAGCTGATTATTATGCAGGTGTATGGGCCAATCATGTCCAGGATTTAGGTTATTTAGAAGCAGGAGATATAGATGAGGCACTGACTGCTGCCAATGCAATAGGTGATGATACCCTTCAGAAAGAGGCGCAAGGATATATTGTGCCTGAAAGCTTTACTCATGGGACGAGCGAACAGCGTGTAAGATGGTTTGAAAAAGGCTATGAAAGTGGCACCATAGAAGGTGGAGATACATTTAACACAGAAGAATTGTAGCTTGTTTTGGAAGTTTATTTCATTGCGGGTCATCTTTCACCTTTTTCTTTAATAATAGAATAGTGTATAATATTACAGTCTGATTAACATTCAAGATTTTCATCTACGCGGATATGAACGTCTAAGAATATCCGCATAAGAAAAAATATCAACTAGAGGCCGTTTTGGGGCGAGTGATGTTTTTCTAAATATATTTTTAATATTACGGAAAAGAGAGTGAAATTAATGGGTCGTAAATGGAATAACATTAAAGATAAGAAAGCCGAAAAAGACAAAAATACTAGTCGCATTTACGCTAAATTCGGTACTGAAATCTATGTAGCTGCAAAAAAAGGCGAACCAGATCCAGAATCAAATTCAGCATTAAAATTCGTTTTAGAACGTGCGAAAACTTATAATGTACCAAAGCATGTTATCGATAAAGCAATTGAAAAAGCTAAAGGTGCTGGCGGAGAAGACTTTGACGAATTACGATATGAAGGCTTTGGTGTAGGCGGAACAATGGTAATTGTTGATGCTTTAACAAACAATGTCAACCGTACTGCTTCCGACGTTCGTGCGGCTTTCGGCAAAAACGGAGGAAACATGG
Organism: Lysinibacillus fusiformis; assembly: GCA_030027265.1. GTDB lineage: Bacteria > Bacillota > Bacilli > Bacillales_A > Planococcaceae > Ureibacillus > Ureibacillus fusiformis_A. The sequence goes on from JASENG010000009.1 coordinate 141,954, forward strand.
GCGTATCAGGTTCTGTTGCGTATATGTTCGACTCAACAGCTGTATTCGGTATCGAAGGGAAAACTGCTGATGAAGTACTGGAACTTCTATTGGAAGCAGATGTAGATGCACGCGATGTATTCGAGGAAGACGAAAATGTTATCGTTTATGCAGAACCAGATCAATTCCATGCAGCACAAGAAGCATTTAAAGCAGCTGGAATTACTGAGTTTACAGTAGCGGAGTTAACAATGCTTCCTCAAACCGAAGTTGCATTGACAGGCGACGATGCAGCAAAATTCGAAAAAATGATTGATGCTTTAGAAGACCTAGATGATGTTCAACGTGTTTACCATAATGCTGATTTAGGCGAGTAATCTCTTATAAATTTATTAAAGCTAAAGAACCCAGTAGAAAAAAGCTACTGGGTTTTTTAGTGGTAAATTGTATAATATAAACTTCTTGATATTACATCAAAAGAGATGGGGTGAAGAAATAAGCAAGTTTAAATTTTAATGTATTAAAGCACATTCATCTAAGGTTGGTGAATGTGCTTTTTTCTCAAGTTATAACTGAAATAAAATAACAATTATCAGAATAGTTGCTCTTTTGGAAGAAATCGTTAATAATAGAATAGTAAACTTCGAGCTTCGAATTGCTAACTATTAGAGAGGTGTGTAAGAGAATGGTAACTTTTAAAGATTATGAATATAAAAGACCGGACCTAGACGAAATCAAGGATAAAGTAAGAGCATTAATTGAACAATTTAAAAATGCAGACTCTGTCGAAAAGCAGAGCACAGTCATCGGGAAGATCAACGAATATCGCAATGACTTTTCAACACAAGCAAATCTTGTCTATATTCGCGCTTCTATCGATACAAATGATGAGTTTTACCAAAAAGAACGCGACATTTTAGATGAAATAGAGCCACAATTTGAAGAACTGCTTTTTGAGTATTATACCGAGCTTGTTAAAACGCCATATAGAACTCAATTAGAAGAAAAATGGGGATCACAGCTGTTTGCTTTAGCTGAAAACCAAATTAAAGGGTTCTCTCCAAAAGTCATTGAGTTACTTCAGCAAGAGAACAAACTTGTTTCCGAATATAGCAAGCTGGTAGCCTCTGCACAAATCGAATTTGATGGGAAGACATTAACGTTAGCTCAGCTTACTCCTTATGGCGAATCAACGGACCGAAATGTTCGCAAACAAGCGATGGAAGCGCGTTTTAACTTCTTTAGTGAAAATGGCGAAAAGTTTGATGACATTTACGATCAACTTGTAAAACTTCGCCACAAGATTGCTACAACTTTAGGCTACAATAATTACGTTGAACTAGGCTATGTGAATATGAACCGTGTTGATTATAACGGGGAAATGGTAGCGAACTTTAGAGACCAAGTACAAAGACTGATTGTTCCTGTTGCAACAAAACTATATGAACGCCAAGCTAAACGCATTGGTATCAGTGACTTCAAGTATTATGATGAGGGCTTGAATTTCCTAACAGGAAATGCAAAACCACAAGGCAGTCCAGAATGGATCGTCGCTAACGGCAAAAAAATGTATGAAGAGCTGTCACCAGAAACAGGCGAATTCTTCAACTTTATGATCGACCGTGAATTGATGGATTTAGAAGCAAAGAAAGGGAAAGAAAGCGGCGGCTATTGTACATTTATCGATAATTATGATTCACCGTTTATCTTCTCGAACTTCAATGGCACTTCTGGTGATATCGATGTACTGACACATGAAGCAGGACATGCATTCCAAGTATATTCTAGCCGTAATATCGGGATTCCGGAATATTTATGGCCAACATATGAATCGGCTGAAATTCACTCGATGAGTATGGAATTCTTCACATGGCCATGGATGGAGCTATTCTTTAAAGAAGAAACAGAGAAATATAAATTCTCCCACTTAGCGAGTGGTTTGTTATTCTTGCCATATGGAGTTGCAGTAGATGAGTTCCAGCATGTTGTCTATGAAAATCCAGCGATGACACCTGCTCAGCGCAAGCAAGCATGGAAAGATATCGAAAATAAATATTTGCCGCATCGTGATTATGATGGCTACGAATACTTGGAAGCGGGCGGTTTCTGGCAGCGTCAAGGGCATATTTATGCTAGTCCATTCTATTATATTGATTACACACTTGCGCAAGTGTGTGCGTTCCAATTCTGGAAGCGCTCAAGAGAAGATTTTGGTTCTGCTTGGAAGGACTATGTTCACCTTTGCGGGTTGGGAGGTTCTATGTCATTTACGAAGCTGGCAAAAGAAGCTGGTTTAATCTCTCCATTTGATGACGGCTGTGTAGAATCTGTCATTGGTGCGATTGAAGAATATTTAGATTCTGTGGATGACACAAATTTATAGTAAGCAATAAAACTCTCGGGATTATATTTCCGAGAGTTTTTTCAGTAGTTAAGATATAATAGTGGTTGGCACAAATTCTATAAATTAGAAAAATATAGTTCATAGGATGATGGAAATATATACATAAAGTAAATATAAAATTACGCTATTGTGGTTGAATAGGAAATAATTATCAACCCAACAATAGGAGAAGAGGTGATTGTTAGTGACGAAAAAGGTCTGGTTCCAAGTAGGAATTGGCATGATTATTGCGCTTTTAATTATTAAATATGTAGTAGAGATTCATTGGATTTTTAATCCACTGTATATTATTATCAAAACGATTTTTATTCCATTATTATTGGGTGGGGTTCTCTATTATATATCAGAGCCATTACAAAGATTTATGGAAAAAAAGGGTGCTCCAAGATGGGCAAGTATGTTAACGATCATTTTATTGTTAGCAGGTATCGTAACAGGAATCTTGCTGATGATCGGTAATCCAATCTCTGAACAAGTAAATAATTTAGTGAAGAATGCACCAAATATTGAAGATAAGATTATGGATGCAGCAGAGATTATTGAAAAAAATAAAGACAATCTTCCGCCTCAGGTTGAGACCTTTATCAATTCCGTTTCAAGCTCGATTCAAGATATTATGATGACGGGCAGTAAATACATTGTAAATATTGTCAGCGGAACAGTGTCAGCAACTTTTACCTTAATCTTGGTTCCATTTTTCTTTATCTACATGCTGAAAGATCATGAAAAGTTTGCGCCAAATATTTATAATCTTTTTGCTGGAGAAAGACGTACTTGGGTAAAAGAGACATTGGCAGATATTGATAATGTGTTAAGAAACTACGTTCAAGGACAGGTGCTAATCAGTCTTATCCTAGCGACTATGATGTATTTCGGATATTTTTTTATTAAATTGGATTACGCATTGCTCCTGGCATTATTTGCCTTTTTTATGAATATGATTCCATTTATAGGACCGTGGATTTCTTTAGCTCCTGCACTTGTTATGGCTATAATCCAAGATCCGATCTTGGTATTTTGGGTAGCTGTAATTACACTGGTTGCTCAACAGATAGAAAGCAACCTGATCACACCGAATATTATGGGGAAATCATTGGATGTCCATCCATTAACGGTTATTACAATTGTATTAGCGGCAGGAAATATTGGCGGATTCTTATTTATAATTATCGCTATTCCTACTTATGCTGTTATTAAAGCAATCGTAAAAAATATTTACGAAGAACGCAAAAAGATTAAAGAAGCGGCTACAAAGACCGTTTAAAAAGGCTCGTAGTATACCATAAGTGGTATACTCCTAGCTTTTTAGTGTATTGTAGAAATAGTAATGTAAAAAATCGATATTAGGAGAATAAAGGAGTTCATTATATACATGTTATCATTTGAGCAAAAACAGGCAATCATAGAATCATTTCCGGAGCTGACGAAAAAAGAAATCTCCATGAAACGTTTAAACTACCATTTTGAAGACAGTTTATACGAAAAAACGATAGTTGTGGAAAAATTGCATCCAAATGGGAATGGATTTGTCTATGTAGGAGATTTATTAAAATATGACAAAATGTCTAATGACAAAGGGTTAGTCAATATACGCGATTTTGATGAAACGGCATTACGGGAAATTATAAGTGATGCGATTGATTTCTTATCGGAAGACCTGGATATTCCGGTTGTTGAGAATTGGACTTCACGGGATGGAGTGACATTAGAGCTAAGACATCATAGACGTGATTGGAATATCTATTATCAAGGTAATTTAGAAGAAACTTTTGGCACGCACGAAGCGGCAGTAGAGTATTTACATGAAGAAGGCTTCAGGCTGAAAAAATAAAGGAGCAGGCTTTTGATGAATGGAAAAAAAGTAGCGATTTATTTCGTTGGATTCATAATTCTAGTATGCATATTAATAGTAGTAGGAATGAAAATTTTCTTTGCAACATACGAACCGAAAACGAATAATGAGGAAGCAGCAATCTCGCATATCTTGCCTGTTGATGAAGTTTCTTCCTTTTTAGAACTCTAATATAAAAAAATAAAACCAAACGATGAAAAATTCGTTTGGTTTTTATATTTTTTAAAAGAATAAATCTAGAATTAAGAAGATAATTCCTGCCATCACCGCTGAAATTGGCATTGTGATAATCCAAGTCAGAACGATTTTACGAGCAACGCCCCATTTAACGCCTTTAACACGTTGGGCAGAACCTACACCCATGATCGCTGAAGAGATTACGTGTGTTGTTGACACTGGTAAATGGATAACGGTAGCTCCAAAAATAATCGATGCAGAAGCTAAGTCAGCTGCAACGCCATTTACTGGACGAATCTTCATAATTTTTCCGCCGACTGTTTTGATGATTTTATAGCCACCAATTGAAGTACCAAGCCCCATTGCAATGGCACAGGCAATACGAACCCATTCTTGTACTTCATCATCAGTTTGTAACCCGGCAGCAATCAATGCCATTGTAATAATCCCCATTGCTTTTTGAGCATCATTTGTACCGTGTGTAAAGGATTGAATTGCCGCGGTAACAATTTGCAACATACGGAATCCTTTGTTTGTTCGGTAAAGGTTTAGATTTTTAAACAGTACTTTAAAAATCGACATAAAAATAAAACCGATCGCTAAAGCTAAAAATGGCGAAGCAACTAAACCGATTAAAATACTGCTGAATCCACCATAATTTAAAATGCTAAATCCAGCTGCAGCGATAGCAGCACCGGCGATAGAGCCAATTAATGTATGGGAAGAACTTGATGGTATACCGAAGTACCATGTAAGCAAGTTCCAAGTAATAGCAGATAGTAAAGCTGCTAAAATAACGATTGTTCCAGTCGTATCATCTGCAGTCACATTTAATGAGAATGGGTCAACGATATCCTTGGCAATCGCTTTTGCCACACCAACAAATGTAATTGCCCCGATAAAGTTCATAGCAGCAGCTAATAATACAGCAACGCGTGGCGGCAATGCTCGAGTAGAAACAGAAGTAGCAATTGCGTTTGCTGTATCATGGAAACCGTTAATAAAGTCGAATCCTAAAGCGAAAATTACGACTAATATGGTTAGTATTAATATAGTATCCATCTTTTAAATCTCCTGATCTTACGCGTTACGCATAATAATTGTTTCTAATGTGTTCGCTACATCCTGGCATGAATCTGCAATTTCTTCTAATTGATCGTAGATATCACGCATTTTAATTAAACGAATTGGATCTTTTTCGTGCAAGAACAATTGCTTTGTTGAAGAACGAGAAATTTCATCGCATTCGCGCTCATAATCCTTAATAAGAATGATGTGTTTGCGCATTGCAATTAAGTCTTTTTTATTTAATAGGTCAGTGGCTGCAACAATTTCGTCAGCACTTTTTGAAATATAATCGAAGAATTTTCTCATCGATTCATCCACTTCAGTAAATGAGAACATTTCAAAGTGTGCAACACAATGTTCTGCTCCATCTAGTACATCATCCATTTTGTTTGCTAATGCTAAAATATCTTCACGCTCAATAGGTGTCATAAAAGATTTGTTTAACATTACGATTAATTCATGGATTAAATGATCGCCATCTGTTTCATATTTTTTCATTTTAACGCTAAGTTCTTTTAAATCAGCAACTGATTCGATTTTGAAATCCCTTGCGTAATGTACAGCTTCTCTCATATTTTCCGCTATCTTGTGTAAAGATAAGAAAAATGGATCTGGTTTTCTTGAACTAAACATGGAATTGCCCCCTGGTATACATGTGAATTTAAAAAGTTAAATTAAAACCTCAATCATCATATCAAAATATTTCTAAAATCTATACATAATTTAACTTGAACTATATAAAATTTACATTGCCGTAACATTCCGCTAGTACTCATTTGCATTTTCTGTATAATATTGGAAAATAAACAACGGCAAGTAAGTTAAAATAAGAAAGATCTTATCTAATATACTTGCCGTGATGATTCTATTTTATGAGAAATTCCAGTTAAAAATATTCTTTTAGTTCATTTTCCAAAAATGGATTGGCCGATAAAAATTGAGTAAATGCTTTGTACCGTTCAAGCTGCTCAATGGATGGTTTTTTTCCATTGTAATAAGCTCTTATTAAGATATTCTTTGGTGTGTGCTCGATATCGATAAATTCAAGAAGCTGCGTATCGTATCCAACAAGTGTAAGAAGCTCAGCCCTAATCGAGTCGGTTGCTAAAGATGCAAAACGTTCTTTAATTAAGCCGTGCTGTGTCATAATTTCTAATGCAGGGGATTCGAGCTGTCGATTTAACTCGTGCTGGCAACAAGGTACACTCAAGATAACTTTAGCTCCCCATTTAACTGCACGTGCCAATGCCATATCTGTCGCAACATCACATGCATGTAAAGTAACAACCATGTCCACTGAGTTTTCATCATTATAGTCATTTATATCCCCAACTAAAAACTCGAGTTGATCGTAGTTTAGATCTTGAGCAATTTGGCTGCATTCATCGATGACTTCTTTCTTTAAATCAAGCCCTGTCACACGAATATCAAGCCCTTTTTCTATTTTTAAATAATGATATAGGGCAAAGGTTAAATAAGATTTCCCTGATCCAAAGTCGAGTATGCGAATTTGGCGATCCTTTGGCAGGTGTTCTAAAGAATCGTGAATGAATTCAACAAAGCGATTGATTTGTCTGAACTTATCATACTTTTGTTTTTTTACTTTTCCTTCTTCTGTTTGTACACCCAGGCGAATTAAAAATGGATAGGGGGTAGAATCGTCTAATAAGTATTGTTTTTTTCGATTATGAGAAAGATTAATTTCTTTTGTCTCATTTAACCTTTCGATCTTCCACAATATTTTGTTTTTCTTGGAGATTTGAATGTGGATATTTTGATTTTTCAGCTGAGCATGTATTTGTCGGAATTGAGGTAATAATATATCCAAAAAATCCGAAAACTTTTCAAGTAAAACATTTTCGTGTTTTAAAATTCGCTCATACTGATATTCAATTTGGATATGGTAGACGCCCTTTAGCTCAATTGGTTTTAACTTAATACGTTTCAATTCATTTGATTTTTGCCTTGGTTGGCTAATGGTGGCGTTAATTAGATCTTTATTAATAATATGATTTAGGAAATTTTCTTTCATTTGTTCAAAGTCCATGGATATCAGCCTTTTCTAATAAATTATTGGCAATAGTTTAACATAGCTGTTTAACGAAGTGTTAAAATCTTTCTCGATTAATCGTTCGAATACAGGGAATAAGATAGTAATAAAGATATAGAAATATTACCTTTTTCAAAATTATTAGATACTTTGCAATTGAAATATGTTAAATTAGAGTCAGATGAGGTAGCCTAATTCTGAAAACTGCTTTTATTTTCTGTATTGGAACGCTATTTCGTTATAAAATACATAATTTTTTAAAAGGGGGATTAGAGATGACTGATCACGCATTCCAATTGTTAGCAATTGTGATATATATGCTTGCCATGATTATCATTGGGTGGTTTGCATATAGAAGAACGAAAAACTTAAATGATTATATGTTAGGTGGACGTGATTTAGGTCCGGCTGTCACTGCATTAAGCGCAGGAGCTGCAGACATGTCTGGCTGGTTGCTTATGGGGTTGCCTGGAGCAATTTATGCATCTGGATTAGTAGAAGCATGGATTGCGATCGGCTTAACAGTAGGTGCATGGTTGAACTGGTATTTTGTAGCACCACGTTTACGTGTTTATACACAAATTTCAAAGGACTCGATTACAATTCCGAGTTTTTTAGATAACCGTCTTCGTGATAATACAAAGTTAATTCGAATTGCTGCGGGTATCGTTATTTTAGTATTCTTCACATTCTATGTGTCATCGGGTATGGTATCCGGCGGTAAGTTCTTCCAAAGTTCGTTTGGGTTTGACTATCATACAGGTTTATTGATCGTAAGTGTTGTTACGGTTGGCTATACATTGTTCGGTGGCTTCTTAGCAGTTAGTTATACAGATTTTTTACAAGGTCTAATTATGTTCTTGGCATTAATTTTGGTTCCTATTATTGGTGTTTTCTTCACAGGCGGTATTGGAGAAACAATTGACTCGATACAAGCTGTAAATCCTGAGCAATTTAGTTTATTTGCTTCAACGGCAACTGCAGCTGGTATTATTTCATCTGTTGCTTGGGGTCTTGGGTATTTCGGCCAGCCACATATTATCGTGCGATTCATGGCGATTAAATCCGTAAAAGAAACAGCACAAGCTCGCCGTATCGGTATTGGCTGGATGATTTTAAGCTTATTGGGTGCAACTTTAACTGCGCTTGTAGGCTTAGCATACTTCCAACAAAATGGAGGAACAATTGATGATCCTGAAACAGTCTTTATCGTTATGGGACAAATTTTATTCCACCCATTCATTGCAGGAATTATGTTGGCTGCAATTTTAGCAGCAATTATGAGTACGATTTCTTCTCAATTAATCGTAACGTCTTCTGCATTAATTGAGGATATGTATAGAGCTTTATTTAAAAAAGAAGCATCAGATAAGCATTATGTAATGGCAGGAAGAATTGCAGTGCTTATAGTAGCTGTTGTGGCAGCTATTTTAGGATGGGATCCTGATAGCTCTATCCTTGATTTAGTTGGATTTGCGTGGGCAGGATTTGGTGCAGCCTTTGGACCAACCATCCTACTTGCTTTGTATTGGAAAAAGTTTACGAATATCGGAGCTTTGGTCGGGATGGTAGCAGGTGCGGTCGTGGCTTATATCTGGGGACAAAACGCAGAGTTATCAGGCATGCTGTATGAAATCGTGCCAGGATTTATTATCAACTTAGTTTTAGCAATTATCGTGAGTTTAGTTACTTTTAAACACAACGCTGAAATCGAAAAAGAATTTGATGATACATTAGAGTTATTGAATTCTGAAAGAAAGAAATAATAATGGTGTCCCAAAAGGTTATTCTACAATCTTTTGGGGCATTTTTATTTAGCTTCTGAAAACGGTGTTTCTAGATTTGCCCCTCAAACGTAATTGAAATTATTAATAAGCATATACTATATGATACGATGATGATAATGACCCGAAAAGGTAAGCAAGTAACCGTAAAATAGCTAAAGCTTCAACTGCGGTTAGTGCTTTGGTTTAAGGAAAACAAAAAGCCGTGTTTTCAAATAGGGAGGTATCTTAGTGACAAATTTGCAAGAAGTAGAAACAATTATAGAAAAAGCGATTTTAGTAGGAGTTAATTTACAAAACGATCGAAATTTTAATTACTCAATGGAAGAATTAGAAAGTTTAGCAGAAGCTCTAGATGTGGAAGTGATTGGTAGTGTTACTCAAAACCTGGAAAGAGTAAATCCTTCTCATTATGTAGGGACAGGTAAAATTGAAGAAATTAAACATTTTGTGGATGAGGCTGAAGCAAACCTCGTTATTTTTAATGATGAATTGTCTCCTTCTCAAATCCGAAATCTTGAGCGTGATTTAGAGTGTAAAGTAATCGATCGAACTATGCTGATATTGGATATTTTTGATCGTCGTGCGAATACTCGAGAAGCGCAGATGCAGGTTGAGCTGGCTCAACTTCAATATATGCTGCCTCGACTAGTCGGCCTCCATGCTTCGCTGTCTCGCCAAGGTGGCGGCACAGGCGGAGGTTTTAGAAATCGTGGTGCAGGGGAAACAAAATTAGAATTGGATAGACGTAAAATCGAGGACCAAATCGCAAAACTTCGTAAAGATCTTGAGGTTGTAAAAAACACTCGGGAAACACAAAGGAAAAAGCGCCGTAAAAATGAAGTGCCTGTTGTATCGCTGGTTGGCTATACAAATGCGGGGAAATCCACAATTATGAACCGTCTACTCAAGAAGATTGGACAAGAGGATGCAAAACAGGTATTTGAGAAGGATATGCTCTTTGCTACATTGGATACATCTGTCCGTAATATCGAATTACCCGATAAAAAGACATTTTTACTCACAGACACAGTTGGATTTGTTAGCAAGCTTCCACATCATTTGGTGAAAGCTTTCCGCTCTACATTGGAAGAAGCACGTGAGGCGGATCTATTATTGCATGTGGTCGATGTTTCAAATGAAGAGCATCCCTTTATGATAGATGTTACAAACAAAACCTTAAGTGAAGTGGATGTAGAAGATGTTCCAACGATTTATGTCTACAATAAATCGGATTTAGCGAATGTGAAATATCCGATGGTTAGCGGTGATAATATATGGATTTCAGCACAAGAAGGGGCAGGTCTTGATGAACTGGTGGAATTGATTCGCCAGCATGTCTTTTCCGACTATGTGGAATGTGAGATGTTAATTCCTTTTGACCGCGGAGATGTTGTTTCATACCTCAACGCCAATGCCCAAGTGAAAGATACAGAATATGAGGAACTAGGGACAAAACTGCTTGTTGAACTAAAACATGCAGATTTAAAAAAATATGGACAATATGTAATAAAATAATGAAAGTGGGGTAACGATGAATATGTCGTTACCTCTTTTTTATTCAAATGCGTTTCAAATTTAAATTCAAAAACTATTCTAATATACTATAAAAATCTGGAAATTAATAAAATGTAACGAATATAGAGAAAAAAACGAAATTTCTAACTTTTTTATAATATATTGAAAAAACTTTCATTATGCTTTAATGTAATAAAATGCAGTTTTCAGACAGTAGAAAGTTTGCATTGAATTGTCGGAAAATATGAAAAATATAAACGGAAGAGGGAAGATCTTTATGTATAGTAAAGACGAAATCGTCAAATCCGTTCCATAAAAAGGTTTCTTTGGACATCCTAAAGGATTATTAACATTGTTCTTTACAGAGTTTTGGGAGCGATTCTCATATTATGGAATGCGTGCCATTCTTATCCTTTATATGTACTACGAATTACATGAGGGTGGATTAGGATTAGATCGAGGAACAGCAAACTCAATCATGGCTCTATATGGGTCGTTAATTTATATGTCAAGCATTATCGGTGGTTGGTTTGCAGACCGCATTTGGGGTACGCGTAAAACGGTATTCTATGGTGGAATACTTATCATGATCGGGCATATAGCTTTATCCTTCCCGGGCGGACTTGCAGCATTGTTAATCTCGATGGCATTTATCATCATCGGGACGGGGTTATTAAAATCCAATGTATCTACAATTGTTGGGGATATGTATGCAGAAGGCGATAACCGTCGTGATTCTGGGTTCAGTATTTTCTATATGGGAATCAACATGGGTGCCTTTATCTCTCCATTAATTATTGGATGGGTTGGGGAAAACTATAGTTTCCATTTAGGCTTTAGTATAGCAGCCGTTGGGATGTTTATCGGATTAGTTGTTTATTTTGTAACTCAAAAGAAATTCCTAGGTTTAGCGGGTGTCGAAGTTCCAAACCCACTAAGTCAACAAGAGAAAAAGAAAACAATCCTTATAGTGGTATTGGCTATCATAGCAATTTTAGTTATTGGTTTCATTCTTAATGCTACTGGTAATCTAACAATGGCCATCTTTAGTTTAATCATTACGACACTGGGTGTATTAATACCGACAATCTTCTTTATCGTTATGTATCGCAGTCCTAAAACAACGAAGGATGAAAAATCTCGTGTATTAGCTTATATTCCATTATTTATAGCAGCGGTTATGTTCTGGGCGATTCAAGAGCAAGGTGCTACTATTTTGGCAACATATGCGGATACGCGCACAGATTTGACGGTAGGCAGCTTTAAAATTCCGGTAGCATGGTTCCAATCTTTAAATCCATTATTCATTATCATGTTAGCGCCAGTGTTTGCATGGGCTTGGTTAAAGCTTGGAAGCCGTCAACCTTCTACGCCTAAGAAATTCGCTATCTCATTATTCTTTGCAGGGGCTTCATTTTTAGTAATGATTTTCCCAGCATCAATGTCTAATGGTACAGAACTTGTAAGCCCATGGTGGTTAGTTCTTTCCTTCTTCTTAGTAGTAGTAGGGGAATTACTATTGTCACCTGTTGGTTTATCCGCAACGACAAAACTTGCTCCGGCAGCATTCGCGGCGCAAACAATGTCATTATGGTTCTTAACAAGTGCTGCAGCTCAAGCAATCAATGCGCAGTTAGTAAGAATTTATGAAGCGGTAACAGAAATTACGTACTTCGGTACACTCGGTGCAATTTCTATTGCATTAGGTATTCTTTTATTAATACTTACACCAATTATTTCAAAAGCAATGCGCGGAGTAAATTAATAGAAATAAAGAGAAGCGTGATTAATTTCACGCTTC